>CAJXLF010000007.1 GCA_913055805.1 uncultured Salinisphaerales bacterium | reverse complement strand
GTTTGGACATTGTGTCTCCGGTTCAATGCGACAGTGTCGCTAAAAGAACCGATTACACAAAATCTAGGACAGGCCCTAGTTTAGGCGATTAAGTCTTATATCAATATTCTAATCAGATTTACACGATTTCTCTTTCTACAATAAAGGCTTCAGCCATTGCCAACCCCATACTCGCCCCCCTCCAACGTGCCAACGCTTCGATGGCCTCCAAAGATCGGGCGTGAGGGTAAGGTCGCAGCTCATCTACGTACTTCTCGAGAGCCGCTTTCTTTTTATGCCAAAAGTTTGTTATTTCGATAAATTTAGTTGGCACAAAGTGAGTGCTTGGTGAAACCCATGCCCACCCGGTAGAACTTGGCACCTCGTACGAATATATATTCTTGACATTGCATCCTGGTTGGGGCCTAGCGGCAGTCATAACTGCTTGAGCAACCAATCTATGGTCAATATTCAGATCGCCAGAGAAATGAGTGTAAATAGTAGATGGATTGTAACACCGCACCTCATTCTCTATTAGCTTCACCAATTCAAGAAAGGGTATCGTGTCCAGACTATTGTCAGGCAATGCGAGTGCAGCCTGCACTTCTATACCGAGTGACTGGGCCGCCTCTCTGGCAGCATCATTTCTTTCCTTTTCTCTCGTCTGATTTGAGTCTTCGCGCGATCCCTCCCCATTCGTGCAATAGATGACGCCTACTTCAGCGCCTGCATCAACATGCCTTGCCATGGTGCCCCCACATCCCAATACATCATCATCAGGATGCGCAGCCACCACCAAAATTCGCTCGCCTCGGCTCATCTATTCAACCAACTCCCATGATGCAGGAGTTCCTCTGGGAATGTCCTTACTTGCCGTTTTTCCAAGGATAGCGTCATAGTCTTTTGGGGGCAGTCCAAATCCCGGCCTTATCCTCCTGATGTGCTTGGCAGTTATTCTTTCACCGGCCCTTACATCAGCAACAAAATACACCGACCTGCGAAATATCAGACTATCCTCCTCAATCGGCTTTCTTTCATAGCCGACCTGCCCCATTGCCATCCACACCGAATGAGCGTCGCAACAAAGCCTTTCCAGTTCATCCGGCTCGAGAGAAAATTCCGAATCTGGCCCCTTATCCTTACGGCTTAAAGTTACATGTTTTTCAATTACATTCACACCCAATGCAACTGCTGCGCTAGCAACTAATGTCCCCAAGGTATGGTCGGATAAACCAATCGGACAACCAAAACGCCGTTCCATATCGGGTATCGTTGCCAAATTTGCCTGGTCGACAGGCGTTGGGTAACCACTAACACAGTGCATCAGCAGCAAATCCTCGCACCCTCCGGACCGGGCCGCATCTACCGCTTCCCTAATTTCTCGCTCATTGGCCATTCCGGTAGAAATAATCATTGGCTTTCGCGTAGCCGCTATATAACGGATTAGGGGGAGGTCCGTCGCCTCAAATGAAGCAACCTTATAAGCTGGGGTATTAAGCTCTTCTAACAAATCAACAGCACTTTCATCAAATGGCGTACTAAACACTGGCATGCCAATTCCACGCGCATATTCAAATATCTCTTGATGCCACTCAAAAGGTGTCTGAGCCCACCGGTACAGTTCGTATAAGGTTCTACCTTTCCAGGGTCCCTGAGTGATTAAGAAATCAGGTCTTTTTGAGTCAATGGTCATCGTATCCGCGGTATACGTCTGTAGTTTGACCGCGCCCGCACCCGCCTTTTTCGCCATCTCGATAGTTCTAAGCGCCCGACCCAGAGAACCATTATGATTTGCCGACAGTTCAGCTATGACGAAAGGCGGATACCCAGGACCAACATTCCGGTTTTCAATTCTAAAAGTCATCCCAAATGCCTATACCTTAGTATCTAATGGCTTTAAAGAAACCACAGCGTTTAAGATACCGTCTTCTAGTTTTGCACCTGATAGCTCCAAGCGGTAACTTCCACACTTAAGAAAGGCTCGCGGATACTCCTCCGCATCCAACATTCTGACGAAATCAAAAATTTCTTCTGCAGTCAGATCTTGGGGGATTTCACTTTCGCATGGTTTCCTGCGATGAAAATAGGTAGCAGCACCCAACTGGGGAACTGGAGCAGGTTCTCGCATTATGATTGAACGTATCATGTCGTATGATAGTTCACCGGCACGCATGTAAATTTCTTGCGCGACTCCATTAAGCGCCAAACCTTCCTTCATGTAGATTGGCCCGGCATCAAACTCTTCAATCATTCTGAAGGCCGTTAATTTCGTTTCTGTATGCCCTCGCAATATCAAATTCTGTAGAGGACTCCCGCCCCTTCCATAGGGTAAATCAGTCATATGGAAACAGACACATTCGTAGTCTTCCCATATTTTTTTAGGCACCAACCAATTCCAATGAAGGAAAAAAATGTATCTGGGAGATACTGCCAACAGTGCCTGTTCTAATTCTTCCTGCGTTGTAACCCATAACCACTCCCCCTCTACTTCCAACTGTATTTTGAGAAAGCCCGGTTTATTCCATGCTCTGGAACTAGCCACTACATAGGTTTTTTTCTTATCCATAGAAACAACTTTCCACTCTCACTCGGCACGAATAAGAATTTTTCTTTTTCCAAACATGAAATAAGCTGGATATCGCTCATTATCGACAATTCTCAATAAATTAATCTGTTCGCACAAAGATTTATCCGGATCCAACTGACTGTCTTTCGGTGTTCTACGCGGATACCAACTTGGTTTACCTACTTGTGGCACCGGTTTCAAATCTTCATATTCGATTAAAAAGCGCTGACACAATTCAAGGGTTTTCAACCCCTGAATATGGCGCCATTCTTTATTCAACTCTTGACCTTGTAAGTGAATAACATCACGCAGCCATACTGGCCCGGCATCGGGCTCACCCCGACTTGCCTCAACCAAACATACAGGTATGTCATTTTTTCCTTCTAGAATCTGCCAAGCCATGGGCGCAAAACCCCGCCCTCTCGGCAAATCGCTTTCGTGCACTACCAAATTGTGCTTGTTTCTAGACAAAAACTCCGACGCAACCACTTGCGTACAGCCCAACAAAAAACACACTTCGCCATCAGGTATATCGCTAGCTGCCCTAACCAACTTCACCTGCTCCCCTCGACGCCTCAGCCAATCCTCCAGATCAATAGCGTAGGGTAGAATCCAGGAATCGTTATCAACAAGAATAGATAGCATGATTAGCTAAACCATAGCTGCCAAAACCCGATTTCCACCCTCTCCATCACAGATAGTGGCACTAGCCGCTGACATCTGAGCAAGTAAACCTGGCTTTTGAACAAACTGATGAATCGCGCCTTTGAAATCAAATTCACCGCCCGATTTCTTTTTTGCTTCAAGGGCGGCACCACCTGCAACCAGATGTTTCTGAATTGACAGCTGATTATTTGCAAAAGCCGCCAAGATAGTAGGTAGCCCTACGCAGCAACGCTCCCAAGAACTTGAGCCAGGAGCTCCAATAGCTAAATCAGCTCGCTGCATCTCATCCGCTATATTAGAGATGCCAACTAATAAACGAATTGGTTGTTTCATTTTTTTTGTTTTATCTTTTACGGCAGATTTGTGAGGCGCGGACAGCCCCAAGACGACAGTCAAGGTCACATCATCCAGAAAATCAGACTCCGAAATATCCTTGAGTATCTGGCAGGTTATATTGTGAGGGTCCGTTCCACCCATAGCGATTAATATTCTGTGGAGTCGTGTCCTGGTCAAGTTTTGACCCTGTGCCTTACGACATTTCAGAAATTCTTCTCTGAGCAAAGCATACTTCGGTCCAAGAAGTTGCACCGCATCACGAGAAATCAAATGAGCGTAGTCTGCGGCTACTCTTCCAAGGTTTTGATCCAAGAGCAAATCACAATGATGTTTCCGATCAGCCAGATCATCGATTACCATTAATTTTCCACAAAATTTGTATGAGTACTCCTCCCACTTTGCATCAATTGCATAGTGATCGACGATTAACCAATCGGTCTCTACGTTTTTAAGAACTTCACACGTCTCATGAGCATCGGTATACCAGTCGCAACCTAACCAACCTTCATGCCCCCCCTCATCTGTTACCTCTGGTTTCTCACACAACTCATGGACCATGAAATCTTTTGATCTGACAAAATCAGCTAAATTTCCATTACGCCTACGAATAATGAATATGCATAAATGTCCACCGTCTCTCAATAATGAAGCCAGAGTCAAGCACCGAAACAAGTGTCCGGTTCCTATTTCTATTGAGGCATCAACCCGAAAAGCAAAATTCATATCGCGGCATCTGACTCGGCCAGGAGTTTAAAAAGCATTTCTGCCCTCACCCAATCTTCTACAGTATCAATATCCTGTACTCGGTGGCGTGGAATTCTGATCGGTATCGATCCAGAATCAAAAAACTTTTTTTCGTTCAGCCAGGCGCAAGCCCTCCCCGCATAGAACTGTCCGGCATCATGAAAAAACTCTTCTAAGTCCTGAGAACGGCTCGGAAAGTACTCCGGACACAACATTTCAAGTCTTCCGTTCGAAGAAACACGTACGGAACGCTGAATCGGAAATGGATAACTCGTAACCGAAATAGCGTAATCAGCATTCGTTTCCCGTACAGCCTTCAACGCATCATGGACATATCTCACGCTCAATAGCGGTGCTGTTGGATATATACAGCATACAAACTCAGGCTTAACACTCCCAAGCGAGATTTCTTGAATCGCATGCTTAATGACAGGAATGGTTCCGGTATAATCATCGGATAAGTGATCAGGACGAACAAAAGGAACTTCAGCTCCAGATTCTATTGCTACTGAAGCAATTTCCTCATCATCTGTTGAGACAATCACACGGTCAAAACAACCAGACAGCAAAGCCGCCTCTATGGAATAAGTGATTATTGGCCTCCCACAAAAATCCTTTATATTCTTGCGGGGAATTCTTTTACTGCCGCCACGGGCTGGTATTACAGCCAATATCATCCTAGCGATCTCCCAAGCATATCGATGACAAAGTCTACATCCGACTCAGTCATACTTGGATGCAAAGGCAAAGTAAGCGCCCGTGAGTAATAGTCTTCGGCACACGGGTAATCCCCATATTTGAAACCCAGTTCCCGGTAGAAAGTCTGTGTATGCACCGGTCGATAATGCACGTTCACACCCACCCCTAGTGCTCGCATTGATTCAAATATTTCCCGGCGTTTGGAAGACAACTCCTTGTTCAATAAGACAACATACAAGTGACAAGACGAAATATCGCCCTCCTCAGGGCGTTTTTGACTACTTATAGGAAGTTCTTTAATTCTTTGGTCGTAATGATCTGCTAACAAATTACGTCTCTGCACATAATCTTCCAACCGCTTGAGTTGGCTGCAACCCAATGCGGCCTGCAGCTCATTCATTCTGTAATTGTAGCCGAGTGCTATCTGCTCATATCCCCATGGCCCATCCGGCAATGAAGGCATCAATGTGGGGTCACGCGTTACACCATGTTCACGTAATAAACGCATACGGTGTGCGAGCTCTTCATTAGCCGTAGCTGCAGCGCCCCCCTCACCAGTTGTTATAATTTTTACAGGGTGAAAACTGAAAACTGATATATCAGAATAGGTGCATGCACCCACAGGTTTGCCCTCGTAGCGGCCACCGACAGCATGCGATGCGTCTTCGATGATTTTGAAGTGATATCGGCTCGCTAATTCGGCGATTCTTCGCATATCACAGGATAGCCCTCCGAAGTGAACGGGCATCACAATGTCGGGTAACCTGCCCAGGTTTTCAGCTAATCGGAGTTTTTCCTCTAACGCTTGGATATCGATATTCAACGTGTCAGGACAGATGTCCACGAAATCCACATCCGCTCCGCAAAATAAGGCGGCATTTGCAGAAGCAACAAAGGTGTTAGTCGAAGTCCAAAGTAATCCACCAGACCGAAGGCCCAGAGCTAGACACGCCAAATGCAATGAAGACGTTGCGCTATTCGCGGCAACCACATGTGACACACTCAGATAATCAGCTAGCTGATCCTCGAACTGGGGTAATATAGGTCCCTGAGTGAGAAAGTCAGATCGAAGCACATCAGTAACAGCAGCGATGTCTTCGTCCGTAATATCCTGCTTCCCATATGGGATCATATGCCCGCCAGTTGATTAAACCGCAGTATTTCTTCCACAGTCAGAAATTGAGGATTCGTGCCAGACTGATACTCAAACCCTTGAGGTACCTGTACACCCCGCTCTCCGAGAAGATTTACTGAATAATCGACTTTTGAATCAAAAAATTTAATCGTCGGCTTTATGACGTAATGATCATTAAATTCCAACGTCAAATGCGAATCATCTGCCGGACACATAACTTCATGAAGCTTCTCGCCTGGACGCACACCCACAAACTCGTGAGATAAACCTGGCGCCATCGCACTTGCCAAATCCACAATGCGGATAGAGGGGATCTTCGGCACAAAAATTTCCCCTCCGCACATACGATTAAAGTTTTTAAGAACGAAATCAACGCCTTGCTGAAGGGTGATCCAAAAACGCGTCATGTTTTTATCCGTGATCGGAAGCGTGTCTGTACCTTCTGAAATCAGCTTCCTGAAAAACGGAACTACTGAACCACGAGAGCCTACAACGTTACCGTAACGAACCACGGAAAATCGTGTGCGTCTTGAACCGGCAATATTATTTGCCGCAACGAATAACTTGTCTGACGCCAACTTGGTAGCGCCATAAAGGTTAATCGGATTAGCCGCCTTATCGGTTGACAAAGCCATGACTTTTTCCACGTTATTCTCAAGTGCGGCGGCAATTACGTTCTCTGCGCCGTGCACATTGGTTTTTACGCATTCCATCGGATTATATTCAGCCGCCGGAACTTGCTTAAGTGCGGCTGCGTGAATTACATAATCCACTCCGCGCATAGCCTCGAATAGCCTGGTTCTATCACGCACATCTCCTAGAAAGTAACGCATGCAGCTCTGACTATATATTTGCTGCATTTCATATTGCTTTAATTCATCACGGGAAAAGATGATCAACCTCTGTATATCAGGAAAAAGATCTAAAACCGTCTTGACGAACATGTTGCCAAAAGAGCCTGTCCCCCCGGTTATCAAAACGGATTTTCCATTAAGCATCAGCAACTTCTCTCTTTATTAATACCAATCGAACAAGAATCTGAGAATCAAAGGTAAGCCAACATACCCGAGCCTCAAAATACTACCCCTGCCGAACGCTACTCAATTTTTGTGGATTAAGCCGGCAGACACCTACATCCCTATTCTCTTCGGTTGTGACGTGAAAAATATGACACAGCCAAATCATACTAGACTCTAAGACTTTGATAGCTTAAAAATTTTTGCTTCTTGGCTTCAGCACATTACTGCTCTAGTATCAGAGGTTAACCGTAGCAACCAGGGTTTGCAGATGGCCACTGTAGGAGACGCAGCCACCGCGAATTTGACTGGCCTCGCCCAGAGGCTTGTGTCTGAGCGTGTGCTGGACACTGACCAGATCCAGGCCGCACAAACCGAAGCAAGAAAAAAACGCCTTTCCCTGTTCAGCTATCTCGTTGATAACAAAAAAATTTCTGCCGCACGCCTGGCCGAAATAGCGGGCCGGGAATTCGGTTTGCCAATCATCGATTTGAAAGCTTTTGACCTGTCTCAGTCTGAGGCCGAAAAAGTCAGTGAAAAACTGATACGCAAGCACAATGCGCTACCCCTGGTCAGGCGGAACAAGAAATTGTATGTCGCCATCGCCGATCCCACTAACCTGCCCGCCCTGGACGAAATCAAGTTCTCGACGGGCATGGTGGTAGAGCCGATTCTGGTAGAAGTCGACAAGCTTCAGGTGGCCATCGACGAAGCGATCAGTGCGAATGACACTACCCTGTCGGATCTGGAAGACACCGATCTCGAAAATATCGATCTCTCTTCGGGTGAAGAAGAAGAAACTAAGGAAGTCACTGTAGGTGAAACCGAAGATGCCCCGGTTGTCAGGTTCGTTAACAAGATCCTGCTGGACGCCATTAACAAAGGGGCTTCGGACATTCATTTCGAACCCTATGAAAAGAAATACCGCGTGCGTCTCCGTCTTGATGGTGTACTTCAGGAAGTCGCCAACCCACCCGCAGCATTGGGCAATCGCCTATCTGCCAGATTAAAGGTCCTGTCCCGTCTGGACCTTGCAGAACGCCGTGTCCCCCAGGACGGCCGTATCAAGCTTAACTTGTCGAAAACCAAATCTATCGATTTTCGTGTCAGCACCTGCCCCACCCTGTGGGGCGAAAAAGTGGTGATGCGTATTCTGGATTCATCCGTGGCCCGCCTGGGCATTGACGTTCTGGGTTATGAAGCCGAGCAGAAACAGCTCTACCTGAACAATCTGGAAAAAGCCTACGGCATGATTCTGGTCACCGGCCCCACAGGCAGTGGTAAATCGGTATCGCTGTACACAGGCCTGAATATACTGAATACAACGGATAGAAACATTTCCACGGCCGAAGATCCGGTGGAAATCAATGTTGAAGGCATCAACCAGGTGCATGTAAACCCCAAAGTCGGCCTGACATTTGCCTCGGCACTACGTGCCTTTTTGCGTCAGGATCCGGATGTCATCATGGTGGGTGAGATTCGTGACCTGGAAACCGCAGAAATCGCCATCAAGGCCGCACAGACAGGTCACCTTGTACTCTCTACCCTGCATACCAATGACGCTCCGCAGACTTTAACGCGCCTGGTCAACATGGGTGTTCCGGCCTATAACATCGCCTCTTCGGTCAACCTCATCATTGCCCAGCGCCTGCTCCGGCGACTCTGTGAGAACTGCAAACAGCCGGTAGAAATACCCCGGGAAGAACTATTAAAAGAAGGTTTCAGGGAAGACGAACTGGATGAACTGACCATCCAGGGTCCGGTAGGCTGCGACCAATGCAATGAAGGCTATAAAGGCCGCGTCGGCATCTATCAGGTGATGCCGGTCACTGAAAAAATCGGGCGCATCATCATGGAGGGTGGTAACGCCATGCAGATCGAGGATCAGGCCCAGGCTGACGGCGTCATCAACCTCAGGGAAGCAGGGCTGAACAAAATCAGGGCGGGCATCACCAGCCTGACAGAAGTAAATCGTGTAACGGTTGAGTAACGGCGAGCACTATGGCAACGACAGCAAAGGCGACGGCCAAGGTCACCAAGGAAAAGACCTATCTGTGGGAGGGCACCGACAGAAAGGGCAAACGCATCAAGGGGCAAACCGTTGCCTCCAACGATGCGCTTGTTCGTGCGATGTTGCGCAAGCAGGGGATTAACCCCAGCAAGGTCAACCAGCAATCTGCGTTATTTGCGCCCCGCAAGAAAAAGATCAAGTCCGGTGACATCGCCATCTTCGCCAGACAGTTGGCCACGATGATGAAAGCTGGCGTGCCATTGGTACAAGCCCTGCAACTAGTGGCTCAGGGACATGAAAACCCTTCCGTGAGAGAACTGGTCGGAAAAATCAAGAACGACATCGAAGCGGGCGGAACGCTCGCCGAAGCACTCGGCAAACACCCCGTATATTTTGACGACCTGTTTGTGAATCTGGTGGAAGCCGGTGAAAAATCCGGTACGCTCGAAGCACTTCTGGACAAGATCGCCGTTTACAAGGAAAAAACGGAAGCGCTCAAGGCCAAGGTCAAGAAAGCGATGTTTTACCCGACGGCAGTGATTGTCGTGGCCTTTATCGTGACCGCTATCCTGCTCTATTTTGTGGTGCCCACGTTCCAGGAACTGTTCCAGGGCTTCGGCGCTGACCTTCCTGCATTCACCCTCTTTGTCATCGGCTTATCGGAATTTTTACAAGCCTGGTGGTGGATGATCTTGCTGATTATTGGCGGCACCATATTTGTCGCTGTTGAGGGCCATAAACGATCACGAAAATTCAGGACCACGCTACACCGCCTGCAACTCAAGCTGCCCATCGTTGGTGATATTTTCTATAAGGCGGCCGTCGCACGCTTTGCCCGCACCCTTTCCACAATGTTCGCTGCCGGCGTACCCCTGGTTGAAGCACTGGAGTCCGTGGCAAAGGCCTCTGGCAACATCATTTTCGAAGAGGCCATATATGAAATACGCGAACAGGTTGCTACCGGCCTGCAGCTGCAGCTTGCCATGAACCAGACGCAATTGTTCCCCAATATGGCCGTACAAATGGTTGCCATCGGTGAAGAATCCGGTGCGCTGGATGCCATGTGCGCTAAAGTCGCCGACTTCTACGAGGCCGAGGTCGACAACCTGGTCGATGCGCTAAGCAGTCTGCTCGAGCCCATAATCATGGCCATTATCGGCGTCATGGTCGGTGGCCTGGTGATCTCCATGTATCTGCCTATATTCAAGCTCGGCGCCGTCGTATAAACACCATGTCCCTGCTTTCACATCTTCAGGCTTCGCCTGAGTTTCTGGCTGCCTGTACCTTTCTGCTGGGCCTGTGCATCGGCAGTTTCCTCAACGTTGTAATTGCACGTTTGCCAAGAATGATGGAGCAGACCTGGCGCATGGAATGTGCAGAACTGCTGGAAGACGAGAGCCTCAAGCCGACTGAACCTGTCTCCCTGATCAAGCCGAACTCCTGTTGCCCACACTGCAAGGCAGCCATCAAACCTTGGCAGAACATTCCCGTGATCAGCTACTTGCTGCTGGGTGGCCGGTGCAAACAATGCAAGACACGTATCTCGCTGCAATATCCACTGGTGGAATTGCTCACGGGGATTCTGTCTGTCGTCATCGTCTGGAACTTCGGCTGGTCCTGGCAGGCACTGGCGGCTCTGTTCCTGACCTGGGCGCTAATCGCCCTGGCAGTTATCGACCTGCATCATCAGTTACTGCCCGACGACATTACACTGCCCTTTCTATGGCTGGGGCTGCTTTTAAGCGTGACCGGCCTGTTTACCAATACCGTAGACAGCATTCTTGGCGCGGTCATCGGCTATATGAGCCTGTGGCTCGTTTATCAGGCTTTCCGCCTTCTCACAGGCAAGGAAGGCATGGGCTTCGGAGACTTCAAGCTTTTTGCCCTTTTCGGTGCCTGGCTGGGTTGGCAATCACTGCCCCTGATCGTTTTGCTTTCTTCCGTAACAGGCGCGGCAACCGCCACCGTGCTGCTGCTTTTGCGCAAGCTGCCGGAAGACCGTGCGATTCCGTTCGGCCCTTTTCTGGCGGCAGCGGGCTGGCTGGCGCTGGTGGCTGGCGACCGGCTGGTCGCCTGGTACTGGTCCGTTTCCGGCATCGCCTGAAGCATGTCATTCACGGTTGGATTGACTGGAGGCATCGCCAGTGGGAAATCCCTGGTGGGTGCGTTTTTCGCGGAGCTTGGAGTTCCCGTTATTGATGCTGACCAGGTATCCCGCGATATCGTTCAACCCGGTGCCGCAGGACTTAACGCACTGGTCGCCCATTTTGGCGCTGACATTCTGGATGAAACCGGCCAGATGGACCGCCGGCGCATGCGGGAACGCGTCTTTGCCAACCCCGCAGCGCGCCTGGAACTTGAGGCGATCCTGCATCCGCTTATCCGCCAACGCCTGCTGGAGCTGCGCGACGAAGCCATCGAGCGACACTATTATTGCGTTCTGATGATTCCCCTGCTGGTCAAATTCGGCTGGACTGATCTGGTAGATCGCCTGCTGGTCGTGGATTGCAGTGAGGAAACCCAGCGCCAGCGCCTCATGGCCAGGGACGAGATTGACACTGAACTGGCCAACAACATGCTCAAAAGCCAGGATAGCCGCAACGCAAGGCTGCAGGCTGCGGATGACATTATTCTCAACGAAGGTGAACCGGATGCGCTCAGAGCCCCGGTTCAAAAACTGCATGCATTTTACCGCCAGTATGCCTGTGGCGATATTCCTGAACTGCCCCAACAAAAACTCTGAAAGCTCAATGCGTTGGATGCAAGGGGCGTCACGAGTACAATGGGCGCCAGTTGCCTGGATAACCACGAGTCGTGTCCGAATCAAAACAGCTCATCTTTGAGCAACCCCTGAATGAACGTGCGCGCACGTTCCTGCGCCTGGAACACCTGTTCCAGCAAGCCGCTCACCATCACGCCGATGACAGTGAGTGGGGCACACGTGCTTATCTGTTATGCCTGCTGGATATTCTTACGATCCTGAGCCGCAACGATATTCGCACTGAGATCACCAAGGAACTGGGTGAGCAGGTACTCAAGCTTCAGCGCCTGCAGAATCGTCCTGGCGTGGATAATGGCCGCCTGGAAAACGTCCTCAGGGAACTTGAGCAACTGCATCAAAGAATGCAGTCCATGCAAACCCAGTTCAACGGCACATTGGTGCGCGACAACGACTTCCTGAACGCCATTGCCAACCGCACTGCTATTCCCGGTGGCAGCTGCTCCTTTGACCTCCCCGGCTATCATCTGTGGCTACACAGCAGCAAAGAAGCCAGGGAGCAACAGATCGGCCGCTGGTCCCAGAACCTTGAACACTTTGAACATGCAGTGAATCTGATTCTGCGCCTGTTCAGAACCAGCGCGGATCCGGAAAGCTTCGAGGCTGAGGGAGGTGTCTACGTACATAACCTGACGCAACCCTGTCAGATGGTCCGCGTGCTGCTGGATAACCAGGTGCCGCTTTACCCCGAAATCAGCGCAGGGCGTCATCGCTGCACCATTCGCTTCATGGAGCAGGACACGAAGAAACTGAGCGCCTCCCAGACTCAACGCAATGTCAGCTTCCGCATGGCCTGCTGCCATCTCTAGACCCGGCATGCCTGCTGCCCGTATCGCCCGTTGTCCGCAGTGCGGCAAGTCCTGCCGTATCAGTTCGGAAAACCCCTGGCGGCCCTTTTGCTCGGAACGATGCAAGATGATTGACCTGGGTGACTGGCTGGATGAACGCTACCGCGTGCCGGCAGAGAATCAGGAAGCGCCGCAGGGAGAAGGCGAAGACCGGGAGTGACTCGACGTTATTCCTGCTCTCTTCTGCCTGTCATTCCCGCGAAGCCTGCCCCGGACCACGATCCGGGGGCGGAAATCCACAGGCGATGATGTTTCGTTAAAGTCTGGCACAAATGGATTCCGGATAAGTGCTGCGCAATTCCGGAATGATGGCTAATTACCTGTCCACAAACCGCGAATAGCTGCCACACCCTGGGCACCGGATCGCCAGGCCTGCTCAAGATCAGCCACCGCCATACCGCCCAGGGCATAGACCGGCAACCCCACTGCATCTACCAGGCGGCCAAATGTCTCCCAGCCCAGCGGCTGGATACCAGGGTGAGAGGGGGTAGTCGCTACGGCGCCAAGAACCGCAAAATCACAGCCGAGCTTTTCTGCCTGCTGTAATTCCTGCTGGTTATGGCAGGACGCGGCCACCCAGCCGCAACCCGCCTTTGGGCGTTGCGCACATGCCATCAGTTGCCGGCTATTCAGGTGTAAACCCGCCTGCAGATTATCTGCGCTTTCAGGATCATCAAGCATCAGGCGTGCACCGGCCTGATCGCAGAGGGAAGCAGCCGCTCGGGCCAGCACGCGATACTGTTCAGCCGTTTTCTCCGTCTGGCGAAGACGCACAAGCCGGACACCCTGCGCCAGGCGCGCTTCCAGCGTGCGCAGGAAAAGCTGCCCGTCGCCTTCGCATTCAGGTGTGATCAGGTAGCTATCCGGCAGCTGCGCGGCCCGAACAATGGGACGATTGGCAGCCAGCATGGGGTAAGCGTCCAGTTCCTGCGCAGGTACCCAGGCGAAGCGCTGGCCCTCACGACTTTCAGGCTGGCCATGCCAGCCGCTCACGCGCCAGGTATCCAATAGCACACGCCGGTCGGGATATTCATGACGAATACGGATCAGGGGGTGGGCTTGCTGAACACTCAGACCCAGTTCTTCGTTAAGCTCACGCGCCAGCGCCTGCGCTACGTCTTCACCCACCTCTACCTTGCCGCCAGGAAATTCCCATTGGCCGGCATAGGCGCAGTCGGCCTTGCGTTCACTGATAAGTATTCTGTTCTGCCCGTCGGCAACGACGCCAACGGCAATGTGGAGATAACTGCGATTTTCTACAGCAATGCGATCAGCTTCTGTACTCGGCATTGATCCGCACATAGTCGTAGCTGAAATCGCAGGTCCATAGCTTCGCAGCCCCCTGCCCCCGCCCCAGAGACACGCGAATGCAGAATTCCGGCCGGGCCACGACCGCTGCGGCCTCTTCTTCACGGTAGTCAGGATCAATCTCTCCGCCCTGTACCAGACGCACGTCATCCAGCCACATGCCGACCCGGCTCAGATCCAGCTTCTCAACCGGGCTGCGGCCTACAGCGGCAAGAATACGCCCCCAATTCGGGTCGCCGGCAAACAGGGCAGTTTTCACCAAAGGCGAGTGGGCAATGGTGTCCGCTACCGCCCTGGCTTCCCGATCCGTAGAGGCATCGAGAACTTCTATGGTTACAAAGCGGGTGGCGCCTTCACCGTCCCGAATAATGGCCTGGGCGAGCAAGGTACAGACCTCGTGTACAGCTGACTTCAGTGAAACATAATCAGGGTGCGATGAGTCGATTTCTCCGGTACCCGCCTGGCCAGTGGCGATCAGTATGCAGGCGTCGTTGGTAGAGGTATCACCGTCCACCGTGATGCAGTTGAAGCTGCTGTTCACGGCATCATTCAGGCACGTCTGCAAGTCAGCCTGAGACAGGCCGGCATCCGTGGCGATGAATGCGAGCATGGTCGCCATGTCCGGGCGGATCATGCCCGCTCCCTTGGCAATACCCGTTACAGTTACCGTTTTGCCGTTAAGCTCGCATTGACGCGAAACGGCCTTGGGCACGGTGTCGGTGGTCATGATGGCTTCGGCGGCCAGCGCCCAGCCATCTTCCTCCAATGCTTCCACAAGCAGGGGAGCAGCCGTTTCCACCCTTGCAACTTTCAGATGCTCGGCAATCACACCCGTAGAAAACGGCAGCACGGCTTCTGGAGAGCACTGCAATGCCGTAGCCAGGTACTGACAGCAGCTCTGGGCATTACGAATGCCCTCCTGCCCGGTTCCGGCATTGGCTGAACCCGTGTTGATCAGCAAGGCGCGGGGACCAGTACCCGATTGCAGGTGACGGCGCGCCACCGTCACGGGTGCTGCGCAGAATGCATTGCGGGTAAATACCCCTGCCGCCCGGCTGCCCTCGGCCAATTCAATGAGACAGAGGTCACGCCGTCCGAATTTTCGAATCCCGGCCATGGCAGTGCCCAACCGCACCCCGGAGACCGGTAAAAGATTTTTTGGAGGCTCGAGATTCACCGCCATTTTTTGTTCTACCTACCCAAAATCGGCTTGATAAACGGCAAGGTTACTGGATTCCTGCCTGCGCGGGAATGACGATCTCTGCCGACAAAACGACGCAGTCTCATTACGTTGGAAATCAGCGCATCGCTATGCGACAAGCAATCACAACTCCCGGGAATTTCTCAGGACAACTTGCCGTGACACTGCTTGTATTTCTTGCCTGAGCCACAAGGGCAGGGATCGTTTCTGCCAACCTTTTCCCCGTCACGTACAAAAGTTTCCACTTTGGGGGCAGATTGTGCCGGACGCTGCGCGGGCATCCCCGGAACAGGCGCCCCTTGCGTCTGGCTGGATGAGCCCGGCTGCACGATTGCCGGCTCGGACATGGCATCCGGCGCATCCTCATGCTTGAAATCCATCAGTTGCGCACGGGCCTGGCGCTGTTGTTCCAGTTCGGCCTCCTGGGTCTGCACACGCAATTGTCCACGCGCCAGGATGGTCACCGTTTCGTGCTTGAGCTTGTCCAACATATCCATGAACAGCTGGAAGCCTTCGCGCTTGTATTCTTGCTTGGGGTCCTTCTGCGCAAACCCGCGCAGATGAATGCCCTGCCGCAGGTAATCCATGGCCGCCAGATGCTCGCGCCAGACGGTATCCAGCACCTGCAGCATGACCGCCTTCTCGATGCGATTCATCACCTCGGCGCCGATTTCGTCCCGCTTTTCCTGATAACCGCCGCGCAAGGTGTCCAGGATTCTCTGGCGCAGCCCCTGCTCATCCAGTTCCTTCTCATCATCCAGCCAGCGCTGAATCGGCAAATCTTCACCGAACTCCTGGCGCACGGATTCCGTCAACCCCTTGATGTCCCACTGCTCTTCCACGCTCTGGGCGGGAATATGGGCATCAATGCGGGCGCTTACAACGTCTGACCAGATATTGTCGATAACATCCGAAACAGAATCATTTTCGAGCAGCTCGTTACGCTGCTCATAGATCACCGTACGCTGGTCGTTAGCCACATTGTCGTACTGCAGCAGATTCTTGCGGATATCGAAATTATGCGATTCGACCTTGCGCTGCGCCGACTCGATGGCGCGGGTCACCCAGCGGTGCTCAATCGCCTCACCCTCCTGCATACCCAGGCGCTCCAGCATGGCGCGCAGCCGTGGAGGCGTGAAAATACGCATCAGATTGTCTTCAAGACAGAGATAGAAGCGGGTTTCGCCCGGATCACCCTGGCGGCCTGAACGGCCACGCAACTGATTATCAATACGCCGCGATTCGTGGCGCTCGGAGCCGATCACCTTCAGACCACCCGCTTCCAGCACACGCTGATGATCTCTTTGCCATTCAGAGCGCGCACGCTCACGCGCAGCCTGGTCATCCTCGGCAATCGTTTCCAGTGTCGCCTCCAGACTGCCGCCCAGCACGATATCGGTACCACGACCGGCCATGTTGGTGGCGATGGTGACGGCCCCGGGTTTGCCGGCATCGGCAATGATCTGTGCTTCGCGTTCATGCTGCTTCGCGTTCAGCACTTCACAGCTGATCTTGCGTTTCTTGAGCAACTCAAACAGAAGCTCCGAGGATTCGATGGAAGCGGTACCTACCAGTACCGGTTGCCCCTTGGCCCGGCTTTCCTCGATCTCGCTGACGATCGCCTCGTACTTCTCCCTGGCGCTCATATAAACCAGATCAGGCTGGTCAATACGTACCATGGGTTTGTTGGTCGGGATCACCACCACTTCAAGGTTGTAGATCTGCTGGAATTCGAAAGCCTCGGTATCCGCCGTACCCGTCATACCGGAAAGCTTGTCGTAGAGGCGGAAATAGTTCTGGAAGGTAATGGATGCCAGCGTCTGGTTTTCACGCTGGATGGGCAGTCCTTCCTTGGCTTCCACTGCCTGATGCAGGCCATCGGACCAGCGCCGGCCGGGCATGGTGCGCCCGGTAAACTCGTCGACGATGATCACCTGGCGATTCTGGACGATGTAATCCACATCTTTCTGATACAGGCAATGCGCCCGCAGGGCGGCATTCAAATGATGCATCAGGACCAGGTTGTGGGCGTCGTAGAGACTTTCGCCGTCTTTGAGCAACCCGCCTTCCCTGAGCAGTTCCTCGGCGTGCTGATGCCCTTCCTCACTGATGTAAACCTGGCGTGACTTTTCATCAACATTGAAATCGCCGGGCCCATCCTCTTCTTCCTGCCTGGCAAGACGCGGAATCAGCAGATTGATTTTCTGATAGAGCGCGGGATCATCATCGGTGGGGCCGGAAATAATCAGCGGTGTACGTGCTTCGTCAATCAGGATCGAGTCAACTTCGTCCACCACGGCAAAGAATCGCGCGCGCTGCACACGGTCTTCCAGGGCGAAGGCCATGTTGTCGCGCAGGTAATCGAAGCCGTACTCGTTGTTGGTGCCGTAGGTGATATCGGCCGCATAGGCGGCGCGCTTGTCTTCCTTGCTTTGGCCGGAATAGACCACACCCACACTCAGACCCAGGAAGTTGTACAGCCGCCCCATCCAGGCGGCGTCACGTTTGGCCAGATAATCATTCACGGTGACCACGTGAACACCCTCGCCTGCCAGTGCGTTGAGGTAGACAGCCAGCGTAGCCACCAGCGTTTTACCTTCACCGGTGCGCATTTCGGCGATCTTGCCATCGTGCAGCACCATGCCACCGACGAGCTGTACATCGAAATGGCGCATCCCCAGTGCACGCTTGCCCGCCTCTCGCGCCACGGCGAAAGCTTCCGGCAGAAGATCATCCAGTGAGGCGCCATCCTGCAGGCGCCGCCGGAATTCCCCGGTTTTGCCTTTCAGCGCCTCGTCCGACAGGCGCGAGATTTCCTCTTCCAGGGCATTGATTTGCGCCACCTTCTGCTCGCACTTGTTCAGCACACGCTGATTACGGCTGCCGATGACACGCGTAACTAATCGATTAAACATATTCCACTTTGTCAGATCGCCCGGCTTCGGCAGAATTTCGCGCCAAAGGGGCAAGAAAGCGGGTAATGATAACGCAGGCGACCGCCTTGCGCCGTAAATACCCAGCGGGAAATTCAAGCAAGTATTCTGCGCACACCGGGTTGCAAATACGTGTCCCTGCCGCAATACCGGCGGACAAGGCGCAGATTGACCGGAGTATCTTTTTAACGGGAGGCGTAGATGTACTCGGCCGGATTGACCACCATGCCGTTACGGCGCACTTCAAAGTGCACATGCGGCCCGGTGGAGCGGCCGGTTGATCCAACCTTGGCGATCACCTGGCCTTTCTCGATACGCTGACCGACCTTGACCGTTACCCGGGAATTATGGCCGTAACGCGTGACATAACCATTGCCATGATTAATTTCGACCAGCTTGCCGTAACCGCGCTGATCTGCGGCCAGAGTCACTACGCCGGCCGCCACGGAAATCACATCGGTGCCGTGGGGCGCAGCGAAATCAACACCCTTGTGCATGGTACGACGGCCGCTGAAGGGATCGGTACGGCGTCCGTAACCTGAAGAGACCCAACCACGTTTCACCGGCTGGCCGGAGGGATAGATCTTTTCACGCAAACGGCTGGCAACGAGCAGATCCTGCAACACATTCATTTCGCGCTCGCGCCGATTGAGCTGGGCCTCGAAAGCGTCGAGGTTGGCTGCCAGTTCCGCCAGGGACTCGGTGGTGCTGTTATCGAGCACGAAAGCTTCGGCTTGCGGACCACCCAGGGGCGGTTCGGCATCGAAATCGAATTCTTCGGGGGAGATACTTGCCATTTCGGTCATACGGCGACCCACGGCGTTGAGGCGGCTTACATGCGCCTGCAGGCGGCCCAGACGCTGGGACAGGGCCAGCATGTTACGTTCGATCACTTCACGCGAACCGTCCAGGGCGGTACGCGACACGGACATCTCCTGCAGCCATTGCTCGGCAAGGCTCTCATCAATCACGGCACTGGTGGTCGGCGCAGTCTGGCGACCCAGCCAGTAACCTCCACCCAGAGTACCCACCAGCATGAAGGCCAGTGGCAGCCATACGAGCAAGCGAACAGATGCCACCCGGAAACGGCGGGTCTGCCCACGACGATGATCGACGAGTATGATATCCAGGCTCATAGGCTTACTTTACACACAGCTGACTTATGTCTCCCAATTGGCAAAAGCCGCGTATACGAAAAAAATCTCCCCGTAACGCCGGCGAATGGCTACGACACTGCAAAGGACCGGTCAGAGGCATTCTCGAACAGTCCCAGGCCCTGCTTCTGCTGCAGAAACAGCTAGCAAAAATTCTGCCAGAACCTCTTATTTCGCATGTGCAGGTCATTCACATCCGTCATGACCAGCTGGTTCTCGCAGCCGACAGTGCCGTCTGGGCCTCACAGTTACGCCACCGGCGAAGCATGATCCTGCGTCATATGACACAACCGGGTCAGCCTGCCCTGCAGCGACTGGAGGTCAAAATCAGTCCGTTGTATGCACCTCCTCTCATTCGCACGCTTAATCGGCAACTTCCGGCCCAGGCCGGACAGCACCTCGAAATGACAGCCCGTACCGTAGACGATCCCGAACTGTCTGCGGCGCTTCGCCGCCTTTCTCGTCATGCTTCTGCCAAGGCAGAAACTGACACGAACCGGTAATACTTAGTTCCCGATTCCGTTAATTCTTTCCTACACTGCCGCGGCAGTACTGACGTAGGCGCTCATATAGGATATCGGCGCCTCTTCCTGATCATCATAGGTCACGACTTCCCAGGCCGCCTCGTCTGCAAGCAGCGTGCGTAACAGCTGGTTATTCAGCGCGTGGCCCGACTTATAGCCGGTATAACTGCCGATCAGGCTGTGCCCCAGCAGATACAGATCGCCAATGGCATCCAGGATCTTGTGGCGCACCAGTTCATCTTCGTAACGCAGGCCATCGGAATTCAGCACGCGGTAGTCATCCAGTACCACCACGTTATCCATACTGCCGCCCAGAGCCAGGTCATTGGCCCGCAGGTATTCGATATCCCGCATGAACCCGAAGGTACGTGCACGGCTTATTTCCTTGACAAAGGAAGTCGTGGAGAAGTCGACAGAAGCCGTTTGCGTACCTTCGTGGAACAGCGGATGATCGAATTCAATCCCGAAACTGACGCGAAAGCCGTCATAGGGATCGAAGCGGGCCCATTTATCACCGTCGGTGACCTGGATCGACTTCTTGATCTGGATAAAACGCTTGGGTGCCTCCAGTTCCTGAATTCCGGCCGATTGGATCAGGAAAACGAAGGGCCCCGAACTGCCATCCATGATCGGCACTTCATCCGCCGACAATTCGACCAGGGCATTATCTATGCCCAGGCCGGCCATCGCCGACATCAGGTGCTCAACCGTCGATACGCGGACCTGGTTTTCGATGAGGCTGGTATTGAGGGTGGTATCGCCTACCAGTTCCGCACGCGCACGCACAGCCGGCTCACCGTCCATATCGGTACGGCAAAACACGATGCCATGATCAGCCGGCGCCGGTTTCAGGGTCATATAGACCTTGTGACCGGTATGCAAGCCAATACCTGTGGCACGGATCTGATTTTTGAGCGTACGTTGCTTAAGCATCTGGCCCCACCATCAACCAACCACCGTGAAGTGGCGTTCCCGGGGATCCCTTATCCGCTCTGACGGCGATTTGACCCTGCATTTTGCGACAGCCTTCCCTGTATAGCAAGAAAACCATCCACAAATTCACGCAAATCAACCGCTTGCAAACGGAATAGAAAGCCCGGCCCAGCGTCGGGCAACTTATGTTGCACCGCAGCACTCTACCACATTCCCGACTGTAAAGAACTAGTAATATCTACCTAGTCCACTTAGTCCGCCTGGTGCCGCAGGAAGGCCGGCACATCCAGATACTCATCGTTGAGATCCGGCAGGTCATCCAGGCGACGGCGCGGCTCGGGACGATTGCGAATCACGGCGGGTTTTTCCAGCTCGTCGTAATTCGTTTCACCGTTGCTGCGCTTGATCGGGCTGACCTTCTCGCTATGCATGACACTCTTGCCCAGACCCGTGGCCACCACGGTCACCCGCAGCTCATCACCCAGGGTCGGATCCACCGCCGTACCTACGATAATCTCGGCATCTTCGGAAGCCATTTCCACGGCGATTTCGCTCACCGTCTGGAATTCCGCGATACCCAGACTTTCGTCGGCCGTCACGTTGATCAGAATGCCCTCGGCACCGGTCAGATTCAGGTCATCCAGCAACGGGCTGGAAAGTGCCGCCTCGGCCGCCTCGCGGGCGCGATGCTCGCCGATGGCGGTTCCCAGACCCATCATGGCCATGCCCTGCACCGACATCACGCGACGCACGTCGGCGAAGTCCACGTTCAGCTCACCCGGACGGGTGATCAGGTCGGAAATACCCTGCACCGCGTTCTGCAGCACATTGTTGGCCGCCATGAAGGCATCCTTGAGCGAAGTGCCCTTGCCCAGCACAGTAAGCAGCTTCTCGTTGGGGATCACGATCAGTGAATCCACAAACTGATGCAGCTCCTCGATACCGTTCTGCGCCACTTTCATGCGCTTGGCACGCTCGAAGGGGAACGGCTTGGTGACCACGGCCAGGGTCAGAATCCCCAGTTCGCGGGCCACTTCAGCCACCACCGGTGCGGCGCCAGTACCCGTACCACCACCCATGCCGGCAGTGACGAACAACATGTCCGTACCTTCCAGCACTTCGCGGATGCGGTCGCGATCCTCTTCGGCCGCCTGACGGCCCACTGCAGGATCGGCACCCGCACCCAGGCCCCGGGTCACATTGGCACCCAGTTGGATCAGCGTGTCCGCATTGCAGCGTTCCAGATGCTGCGCATCGGTATTGGCGCAGATGAAATCCACACCTTCGATGCCGGCATCCACCATCTGATTGACGGTATTGCTACCGCCGCCACCCACGCCGATGACTTTAATCACCGCGCGGTCCGTTTGCGTATCTGTCAACTCAAATATTTCGGCCATGTCGACTTCTCCTCTCTCCACATAAAGTGAAAAACAATGATTAAAAATTCCCCTGGAACCAGGCCTTCATGCGCTCCCAGGTCTGCATGAAGGGATTTCCTTCCGAACTTTCGCCAAAGCGTGGCTGATTTCTCTGACTGAAAATCAGCAGCCCGACCCCGGTGGCATGCACCGGATTCCTGACCACGTCACTCAGGCCCGTGATGTTCTGCGGAATGCCCTGACGAACCGGCATGTGGAAGACTTCTTCCGCCAGTTCAATAACACCCTCCATCTTGGAGCTGCCTCCGGTCAGCACGATGCCGCCGGCGATGAGATCCTCGAAACCGCTGCGAATCAGCTCTTTCTGGATCAGCAGGAACAACTCCTCGTAACGCGGCTTGATGACTTCGGCCAGCGTGTGACGGCTCAGACGCCGCGCCGGACGCTCACCCACGCTCGGCACCTCAATAGCGTCGTCCTCCTCAATCAGTTCCGGCAGTGCACAGCCGTACTTGGTTTTTATTTCTTCGGCATGCTGGGTAGGCGTACGCAGCGCTACCGCTATGTCATTGGTCACCTGGTCACCGGCTATCGGAATCACTGCTGTATGCCGGATCGCTCCGTTAACAAAGACAGCGATATCGGAAGTGCCGCCGCCGATATCCACCAGGCAAATACCCAGATCCCGCTCATCGTCGGTCAGGGTGGCGTAGCTCGAAGCCAGCTGTTCCAGCGTGAGCTTGCTCACTTCCAGACCACAGCGGTTGACGCATTTCTTGATGTTCTGCGCCGAAGTCACCGCACCGGTGACAATGTGCACCTTGGCTTCCAGACGCACGCCGGACATACCGATGGGTTCCTGGATGCCCTCGTGGTCGTCTACCGCAAATTCCTGCGGCAGCACATGCAGTATTTTCTGGTCGGCCGGAATGGCCACTGCACAGGCCGCATCAATCACCCGCTCCACATCCGACTCGGTCACTTCCTTGTTACGCACGGCAACAATGCCATGTGAGTTGATGCTCTTGACGTGCGAACCCGAAATACCCACATGCACCGCCTGAATACGGCAGCCGGCCATCAACTCGGCCTCTTCGACCGCACGCCGGATGGACTGGGTCATGGCATCGATATTCACCACGATGCCTTTTTTCATGCCCTTGGACGGGTGACTGCCGAGCCCGACGATTTCAAGGTCGCCGTCGCTACCCATTTCGGCCACGATGCAGGCGACCTTGGAGGTCCCTACATCCAGCGCGACATTCAGATTCTTTTCCGGCTTCTTTGACATCTCTCTAGCTCTCCCTGGTTTGCGCGGCATTCGCTTCCTGCCCGGACTCATCCTGCGAATCCCAGCCCACTGCAAACCCGTTGCCATATCTCAAATCCACATAAGCGGCCTCTTCGAGGCGCTGACCCAGCGCACGCGGCACCAGACGTACAAAACGGGCCAGGCGCTGGTCGCGCTCATGACGCCCCAACCGCAACTCAAGTTCGTTGGCGAAGCGCAGGTGCCAGGCACCGCGCTCATCCACCCACAACTGGCGCACCGGCATATTCAGGCCTGCCAGTTGCTCGTTGACCCAGGCGTAAGCACGCCACAGGTCGCGACCGGCATTGCTGTCCGGGCTGTACAGCCATGGCATTTCGGAGACTTCGGCATCTACCGGTTTCGTGAACACCACGCCGCTGGCATCCAGCAGGGCCTCGTCGCCCCACTGAGCCATGGGGCGGTATTCCGTCAGCTTGACGATAATCACGTCCGGCCAGCGCTTGGTGACCTTCACGTCCCGCAACCATGGCAGACCGACCACCGCTTCACGCACCTGGGCCTCGTTGACCTCCCAGAGCGCCACACCGGTATAGGGCCGCACCGCCTCAAGCACCTCGACATCGCTGACATGCTGCAAGCGGCCCTGCAATTCCACGCGGTAGGTATCAGGCAGCCATTGACGCGCCCACTCGGCATACGGCAGTCGCGTCAGGCCGATGGCAATCACCAGCACGGACGCCATGAGCAGAATGCGGCGCAACTGATTCGCGCCATGGCGCCGCTGCTCGCGCTGGTGATCGTGACTGCGGTCACGACGGGCCATGGCCATCAGCCCTGCCCTCCCATGCTCGTTTCCAGGATGCGCCAGGTCAGGGCATCGAAATCCATACCCGCCTGCTTCGCAGCCATGGGCACCAGGCTATGGGATGTCATGCCGGGCACCGTGTTCAGTTCCAGGAACCAGGGCCGGCCTTCGGCATCCAGCAGAAAGTCCACCCGGCCCCAGCCGGCAGCGCCCACTACGTCGAATGCACGGCGCGCCAGGGCCGCCAGATCGGCTTCCTGATCGGCGGGCAAACCGCAGGGGCAGTGATAACGCGTGTTGTCGGAAACATACTTGGCGTTGTAGTCGTAGAACGTGCCGTCGGCCTCGATACGCAGCAGCGGCAGACTCTGCAAACCTTGCGGGCTGTCCACAATAGCGGCGGTGTATTCACCGCCCTCCACGAAACGTTCCGCCAGCACAACCGGGCAAAATTCCGCGGCCTTGCGCCATGCGCCTTGCAGATCGGCAGCATTGTCGACCCGGCTCATGCCAATGCTTGAGCCCTCAGTCGCCGGCTTGACGAAGATCGGCAGCCCGAGTTCTTCAGCCACGGCGGCAAAATCGGTATCGGCGGTTAACAGCCTGTAAGGCGGCGTTGGAATATCCGAAGCGCTCCAGATCTGCTTGGTACGCCACTTATCCATCGTCAACGCTGAAGCCAGCACACCGCAGCCGGTATACGGCAAACCCATGATATTGAGCACGGCCTGCACCGTACCGTCCTCACCGCCGGGCCCGTGCAGGATATTGAATACGCGGTCGAAGCCTTCGGACTTCAGACTCAGCAGACGGTCCCGGTCCAGGTCGACGCCCACGGCATCCACGCCCTGCCGCTGCAGCGCGGCCAGCACCTGGGCGCCGGAATTCAGTGACACTTCGCGTTCGGCCGCCCAGCCGCCGTAAAGCACGGCCACGCGCCCGAAGTCCGCCGGATTTGTGACCCTAGCCACCATGACGGCCTCCCGGCACTCCGACAATACGCACCTCAGGTTCCAGACGAACACCGAAACGTTTTTCCACGCTGTCCTGAACATGCCAGACCAGGGACTCGATATCGTCAGCCCGCGCATCGCCCAGATTGAGAATGAAATTGGCGTGCTTTTCAGACACGATGGCGCCACCAATGCGGTAGCCCTTCAGGCCTGCGGCCTCGATCAGTCGCGCTGCATGATCGCCGGGTGGATTACGGAACACCGAACCACAAGAAGGCTGGCCAACGGGTTGCGATTCCTTGCGCGCAGCCAGCAGGTCGCGGATTTCGGCGCGCCCTTCACCGCCCGCATCCACTTCAAATTGCATATCTGCCGACAGGAAGCAGAGCCCATGACTTGGCATGATGACACTGCGATAACCGACCCGGAACTCGGATGCATCGAGATGTTCGATATTGCCGGCCCGGTCCACCACTTCTACCGAACGCACACGCTCCCAGGTTTCCCCGCCGAAGGCGCCGGCGTTCATGGCCAGAGCCCCACCCACGGTACCCGGGATGCCGCTGAAGAACGCGCCGCCCTGCAGCCCCTGCTGGGCGCAGTACTTGGAAAGGCGTGCACAGTGCACACCGCATTCCACTCTCAGCATGCCTGCTTGCTCGAGCGGCTGTATGTGATCCATAACACCATGCAGGGCGATAACCGTGCCGTGAAAGCCGCCGTCGCGAACCAGCAAATTGCTGCCCAGGCCCAGCCAGAGAATTTGTTCATCGGCATCGAGGCGACGCAGGAATTCGGCCAGATCGGGCAAATCTGCAGGACGGTAATAACGCGTTGCCAGACCGCCTGCGCGCCAGCTCGTATGCCGCGACATCGGTTCATTGGTTCGCAATTCGCCGCGCAGGCTGGGTGCAGCACTCATGTTCCGACTCCTCCGGCAGAAGACCCTGAACCAGCGCCCAATGCAGCCGGCAGGCTTGCCGCCACCTGGCCAATATCCCCGGCGCCCAGCGTCAGCAGGACATCCCCGTCCTGCAGAATGCCCGGCAGAATGCCCGGCAGGTCGCGTACGTTCTCCACGAAGACCGGCTCAGTGCTACCGCGCGCCCGGATACCGCGCGAGAGGGCGCGACCGTCGGCATTGGCGATCGGCGCCTCGCCGGCGGCATAGACCTCGGTCAGCAGCAGCACCTCGAGACCGGACAACACCTGGCAGAAATCGTCGAACAAGTCACGGGTGCGGCTGTAGCGATGCGGCTGGAAGGCGACAACCAGACGGCGATCCGGCCAGGCGGAACGCATGGCCTCCAGCGTGGCAGCTACTTCCTTGGGATGATGACCGTAGTCATCCACGATCGTGACGTGGGCGCCATTAACCTCAACGTCACCAATGACCTCACAGCGTCGGCCAATGCCCTGGAATCCCGACAGCGCCACCTGTACAGCGCTGATATCAACGCCAAGTTCCCGGCCCACACAGGCCGCCGCCAGGGCGTTGAGCACGTTATGCCGGCCCGGCAGATTGAGATGCACGTTCCAGCCCTGCTGGCTGTCGGCAAAGCGCAGGCGGAAACGTGTCCCGCGGCCATCCGCTTCCAGATTTTCCGCCCAGCAATCTGCGTCGCATTCAATGCCGTAGGTCATGACCGGACGCCCCACGTTATTGAGCAGATCACGCACCTGTGGGTCATCCACACACATCACAGCAAGACCGTAAAAGGGCAGGTGATGCAGAAACTCGACAAAGGCGCTACGCAGGCGTTCGAAATCGCCACCATAGGTTTCCATATGGTCGGCATCGATATTAGTCACGATGGCGATCATGGGATTGAGCAGCAGGAATGAGGCATCGCTCTCGTCTGCCTCGGCCACCAGATAGGGCCCATCGCCCAATTTGGCGTTGGTGCCGGTGCTGGTAACCTTGCCACCCACCACAAAGGTCGGATCCAGACCACCTTCGGCCAGCACCGCAGCCACCAGACTGGTGGTGGTGGTCTTGCCATGCGTGCCAGCCACCGCCACGCCGTAACGAAAACGCATCAACTCGGCCAGCATCTCGGCCCGGCGCACGACCGGCACCCGGTTTTCGTGTGCCGCAACGACTTCCGGGTTGTCCGCCGAAACCGCGGTGGACGTTACCACCACATCAACCTTGGCCACATTTTCGGCTGCATGGCCGATGTGTACCCGCGCACCCAGCGACACCAGACGCCTGGTGGAAGCGCCCTCCTTGAGATCCGAGCCGGAAACCTCGTAACCCAGGTTAATCAGCACTTCGGCAATTCCGGCCATACCGACCCCGCCGATACCCACAAAGTGGATACGGCGCACACGGCGCATGGGGATTTCCATGATGCCCGGCACGGCGGCGCTCACGACTCACCCCCGTTGTAGGCTTCGGCCGGCAGATCCGCCGTCGCCAGGCAATGTTCAACGATATCGCGCGTGGCATGGCGCCAGGCACGGCCATAAGCCGCTTCGGCCATGGCCAGCAGGCGCTGACGGTCACGCAGCAATGGTGTCAGCGTTGCCACCAGCAACTCGGGCGTCAACTGCGCCTCCTGCACCAGCAATGCAGCGCCGGCCTCGACCAGATAACGGCCATTCACGGTCTGATGATCATCCACCGCGTAAGGGAAAGGCACCAGCAAGGAAGGCAACCCGGCAGCGGCAATTTCAGCCACCGTCAGAGCACCGGCACGGCATACCACCAGATCCGCCCAGGCATAGGCAGCCGCCATATCCTCGATAAAATCGACCAACTGCAGCTTGCTGCCCATCTCTTCGCGCAGACTGCCATAGGCCTGTTCGGCCTGATCCAGAGTACGGCCGGCCTGGTGCCAGATTTGTGGCCGGTATTCCGGTTGCACCCGCGCCAATGCTGCCGGCACGATCCGGTTCAATGACAGGGCGCCAAGGCTGCCACCGATGATCAGGATGCGTACGGCGCCGTCGCGCCCCTGCCAGCGCTCCCCCGGCGGCGGCAGACGCAGAATCTCTTCACGCACGGGATTACCCACACTCACTGCATGGGTCTCCACAGGGAAGGTATCCGGGAATGCCTCCAGCACACGATCAGCCAGCTTCGCCAGCCAGCGGTTGGTCATGCCGGCAACGGCATTTTGTTCGTGAATCAGCAACGGGATTCTCATGAGCCAGGCTGCAAGCCCACCCGGACCTGCCGCAAATCCGCCCATGCCAACCACCAGTACCGGGCGTTGCCGGCGCAGGGCGCGCAGCGCCTGCCAGATGGCCCGCACAAGCTTGAAGGGTGCAGTCAACCAGGACAGCAGGCCCTTGCCGCGCAGGCCCTGGACTGTAATCCACTCAGCCACGTATCCAGCCTGGGGCACCAGCCGCCCTTCCAGCCCGGCCTTGGAACCCATCCAGACGATTTCCGCCCCCATGTCCCGCAGCGCATCCGCCACGGCCAGGGCCGGGAAGACATGGCCGCCGGTACCACCGGCCATCACCACCACCTTGGCGCCTGTGACATTCATGCCCGGGCTCCCTGCGGTAAATGGGGTCGCTCAACAGGCTTGCTGTCAGCGACCGCACCGCGGCTTTCCGCATCGATGCGCAGCATCACCGCCAGCACCATGAACATCACCACGAGCGAGCTGCCGCCGTAACTCATCAGCGGCAGGGTCAGACCCTTGGTCGGCAGCAAACCCATATTCACCGCCAGGTTCACGAAGGCCTGCAAACCGATCCAGGCGGTAAAGCCGTAACAGACGTAGGCGCCGAAGTACTGTTCCCGGACCAGGGCCCGGCCGGCGATATCAAAACCGCGCCACATCAACAGCACAAACAGGCCAATCAACAACAGACTGCCAAACAGCCCGGTTTCCTCAGCCAGCACTGCATATACGAAGTCGGTATGGGTTTCCGGCAGATAAAGCAGTTTCTGCACGCTGTTACCCAGGCCGACGCCAAACCACTCGCCGCGGCCAATGGCGATCAGCGCCTGTGACAGCTGGAAGCCACTGTCGTAAGGGTCTTCCCAGGGATTGGTAAAGCTGACCAGACGACGCAGGCGATAGGGTGATGACAGCGCCAGATAGACCAGCCCGCTGCAGGCCACCCCGAACAGTACGCTCAGATGCAGAATTCTTGCGCCGGCCAGGAACAGGATCATCAGACTGACCGCCATCAGAATCACGACCGCGCCATAATCCGGCTCCAGCAGCATCAGCGCGCAGGCCAGCGACAGGGGGATCATGGGTTTGACCATGCCCTTGAAGTCCAGACTCAGTTCTACCCGGCGGCGCACCACATAACTGGCCAGATACATCACCAGGCAGAAACGCGCGGGCTCGGAAGCCTGCAGATTCACCGGCCCCAGATCAATCCAGCGCTGGGCGCCATTCACTTCACGGCCGATGCCGGGGATGAATACGATCAGCAGCATCAGCATGGCAAACACCAGCAGGCTGAAACCACTGTCTTCCCAGGTCTTGATCGGCACCTGGAATACCACGAAGGCCACGCCCAGACCGAACAGGGCGAACACCAGCTGCCGGTAGAAATAATGGAAAGGCATGCCGGTATGCCGCTCGGCTACCGCGACCGACGCCGAGGCCACCATGATCAGCCCCCAGAACAGGATCAGCGCAGCCACCGTCAGCAGCATCGGATCGACCCGATCCGGCGTCGGCAGAATGAGCCGCTCACGCCATTCGCGCAGCTTGATCAGGCCGAACATGCGCGCAACTCCTTTACGGCCCGGGTAAAGCGCTCGCCACGCTCCACATAGCCACTGAACATGTCGAAGCTGGCGCAACCGGGCGACAGCAACACCGAATCGCCGGCCCGCGCCAGCTTGGCTGCCCGCTCGACAGCCGCTTCCAGCGTCGGCAGGATTTCCGTAGTTACGGTCGCACCGGCTGCGGCCTCGATCTTTGCGGCATCCTCACCGAACAACAGCAAGGCACGCCCCTTCTCGGCCAGCACTTCCCGCCAGGGGCTGAAATCCCCACCCTTGGCCTGGCCGCCGGCCAGCAAAACCACCGGGCCGGGCAAGCCGCGCAGGGCCGCCAGCGTCGCTCCCACATTGGTGCCTTTGGAGTCGTTGTACCAATTCACGCCACCGCATTCGGCGACCCACTGGCAACGATGCGGCAGACCGGCGAAATTACGCAGCGCCCTTAACATGGCATCCATCGGCAAGCCCGCGGCCTCACCCAGAGCCAGCGCCGCCAATGCATTGGCGGCATTATGCAAACCGTGAATACGCAGGTCGCTGAGCGCCAGCAGTTCGTTGTCACCCCTGGCCAGTGAAAGACCATTACCCTGGCCCAGCAAGCCGTATTCGGTTTCACCCTGCGGTTTGCCAAGGCCGAAATAACTGACCTTGCGCCCGGCATCCAGCAATGGCGCGGCCAGAGGGTCGTCCTTGTTTACGACCGCCACACCCTCACCCCGGTAGATCGAGGTCTTGATGGCGGCGTAATGTTCCAGGCTGCCGTGCCGGTCAATATGGTCGGCACTGATATTCAACACCACTGCGCCGGCCGGCTTCAGACTTTCCGTCAGTTCCAGCTGGAAGCTCGACAGCTCAAGAACATAAAGATCCGGTTGCGGAGCATTGTCATCCGGCAGCAAGTCCAGCGCCGGCGTACCTATATTGCCGCCCACCCGGACTTCGCGGCCTGCCGCCCGCGCCATCTCGCCGACCAGTGATGTCACCGTCGTCTTGCCGTTGGAACCGGTAATCGCCACCACGGGCGCCGACGCTGCACGCGCAAACAGCTCGATATCTCCAATGATCGGCAAACGCCGCTGACGCGCCTCAACCAACAACGGTAACCGCAGATCCAGACCCGGCGACACAACCAGCATGTCGATACCTTCCAGCAGCCCCGGGTCATCGTTCAGGCGATCAAGGGGGATGCGCGGAAAATCGCGCTGCAGTTCAGCCAGCATCGGCGGGTTTTCGCGGCTGTCAGCCACGCGCAGCTCAGCGCCCTGCGCCTGCAGGTAGCGCACACAGGACCACCCGGTCTGTCCCAGACCGAGGATCAGAATGTGCTGCCCGCTGTAGTCGCTCATCGCTCTCCCGCCATTACCGAAGTTTCAACGTCGCCAGACCGATCAACACCAGAATCAGGGTGATGATCCAGAACCGCACAATGATCTTGGGCTCCGGCCAGCCCTTGAGTTCGTAGTGGTGATGCAACGGCGCCATGCGGAAAATGCGCCGTTGGGTCAGCTTGAATGAAGCGACCTGCAGCATCACCGACACCGTTTCCGCCACAAAGATTCCGCCCATGATCAGCAGCACCAGTTCCTGCCTTACCAGCAGCGCGATAACGCCCAGCGCCGCACCCAGAGCCAGTGCACCGACATCACCCATGAAGACCTGGGCGGGATAGGTGTTGAACCACAGGAAGCCCAGCCCGGCGCCGCCGATGGCGACGCAGAAGATGGCCACCTCGCCGACGCCAGCCACGTAGGGAATGGCCAGGTATTGGGCAAATTCGACGTGCCCGGCCACATAGGCGAACACACCCAGGGCACAGGCCACCATGACGCAGGGACCGATAGCCAGCCCGTCAAGCCCGTCGGTAAGATTTACGGCGTTACTGGCGCCCACAATCACCAGATATCCCCAGACGATGAACAGGGCTCCCAGTGGAATGGCCCAGTCCTTGAAGAAGGGAAAATAAAGCGTGGTGTTGGCATCCCCGGCGGCCGTGGCATACAGAAAACCCGCTGCTGCCAACCCGCAGACTGTCTGCCATAAATATTTCTGCCGGGCGGACAGGCCCTTGGAATTGCCGTACTTGAGCTTCTTGTAATCATCGACGAACCCGATCACTCCGAAAGCCAGAGTGGTCAGCAACGCTACCCATACATATTCATTGCGCAGATCAGCGCAGAGCAAAGTCGCCACAGCCACAGCCACGATGATCAACGTGCCACCCATGGTCGGCGTTCCCGCCTTGGCGAGATGGCTTTGCGGACCGTCATCGCGGATTTGCTGACCGATCTGATGAATGCTCAGCCGGCGGATCATCCCGGGACCGAATACGAAGGAGAAGATAAGCGCAGTCAGCACACTGAGGATGGCGCGCACGGTGATGTACTGCAGCACGTTGAAGCCGCTGTAGTACTGCATCAGGTATTCACCCAGCCAGAGCAACATAGCCTACCCTCCGTTCACCACTTGCCCGGTGGGCAGCCCCTGGGACCGCTTCACCAACGCCTGCACCACACGCTCCATCTGCATGCTGCGTGACCCCTTAACCAGCAAGGTCACATCCGAGGCGGGCTCTTCATCCAGCGCCTGCAACAGGCGGCTGACTGCCTCGTCATGACCAGAGCACAGCACTGCCCCGCGACCGAATGCGTCCACGGTTTCGGCGCTCAACTCGCCTACAGCCAGCAGCAGTTGCACCCCCGCTTTCCGGGCCCAGGCGCCCACACTGGCATGCCAGGCAGTCGCATCCGCACCCAGCTCGCCCATATCCCCCATCGCCATCCAGCGACGGCCAGGCTGCTCGGCCAACCAGTTCAGCGCAGCCTGCATGGAAGTGGGATTGGCGTTATAGCTGTCGTCAACGATGCGCGACCCACCCGGACCCGCCACGATCTGCAAACGGCCCCCAACAGCGTTGGCAGTCGCAAGCCCGCCGGCGATACTGTCAGCCTGCACGCCCAGCGCAAGCGCCGCGGCGGCTGCCGCCAGGGCATTCATGACGTTGTGCTGACCCGAAAGGGGCAACCTCACCTCGGCCGCGCCCACCGGGGTACGCAAAAGGAAATGCTGATGGCCGTTTTCGCGCCGGATACTGTCCGCGGTCACATCCGCGCCGGCACTGAGGCCGAAGGTCAGATGGCGGCGCTCACCGGCCAGCTCGCGCCAGAGGTCGGCATAATCATCATCGGCATTAATAATGGCCATACCGTTCGCGGGCAGACCGGCGAACAGCTCACCTTTTGACCTGGCCACACCTTCAATACTGCCGAAGCCTTCCAGATGGGCCGCCCCTGCCAGCGTGACGATACCGACATCCGGCCTGGCGATCGCCGTCAGCATGGCGATTTCACCGGGATGGTTCGCCCCCATTTCAATCACGGCGGCACCCTGCCCCTCGCGCATACCCAGCAGGGTCAGCGGCACACCGATATGGTTGTTCAAATTCCCACGGGTATAGAGCACTTCGGCGCCGAGCGCGCTGCCCAGCACGGCTGCGAGAATCTCCTTGGTCGTGGTCTTGCCGTTACTGCCGGTGACGGCAACCACCGGGCCCTTGAATTGCTGACGATGCTCCGCTGCATAATGCTGCAACGACTCCAGCACATCCTCGACCACCACCTGGGGCAAGTCACAGTCCTGCTGGCGAGCCACCAGTGCGCCGGCCGCACCGGCGTCGGCGGCTGCCTGCAGATAGTCATGACCGTCTACGCGACTGCCCGGCAGCGCCACAAACAACTGCCCCGGTTCGCAGCGGCGGCTGTCAATCACCGCCCCGCAGAATTCGGCATCGTCGCCAACCAGACGACCTGCCGTAACACGGGCGATATCGGATAGCCGGGCCATCAGTGCATTCCCCCGACATCCAGGGCGCGCGATAACACTGCCGCGGCGACCTGCCGGTCGTCAAAGGAGAATCGCTCGCTCCCAACCAGCTGATAGTCTTCATGGCCCTTGCCGGCGATCAACACCACATCACCCGGACGCGCCGTCTCGATTGCCTGGGCAATCGCCTGCGCCCGATTGTGCTCAACGCTGTAGTCAAAGCCCGCCGGGATGCCAGCAATAATTTCAGCCACAATGTCGGCCGGCGCTTCGCTGCGCGGATTGTCATCGGTGACAATCAGCTCGTCCGCAGCTTCAGCCGCCACCGCCCCCATCAGCGGGCGCTTGCCGCGATCCCGCTCTCCGCCGCAACCAAACACACAGATCACCCGGCCACCGGCAGCGTGTGCACGGGCCGCCTGCAGGGCCTGCGTCAGCGCCTGTGGTGTATGCGCATAATCCACAACCACCAGCGGCTGGCCATTATCAAGCGACACCATCTCCATGCGCCCCGGCACGGATGCGGCGGCAGCCAGCGCCTGCACGGCCTCCTCGAAAACCTCGCCCCTGACCAGCAGCACAGCCAGGCATGCCAGCAAATTGGCCGCATTGAAACGACCCAGCAGCGGACTTTGCATGTGGCCGTCACCCCAGCTGCTTTGAATATCCAGACGGATACCCTGCGGGCCGCACTCGACATTCAGCCCACGCACGTAAGGCACACCCAGATCAGCCAGATCCTCGCCAAAGCCGAACACCACGCCTTCCACACCCCGGGGCAACTCGCCCAGCCAGGCGCGGCCCGTGGCGTCATCGCCATTCAGAACCGCGTGCGGCAATCCAGGCATGCCGAAGAGGCGCCATTTGGCAGCGGCATAACGCTGCATGTCGCCGTGGTAATCCAGATGATCGCGACCGAGATTGGTCAACACCGCCACGTCGAAACTGACACCATCGGCACGCCCCTGATCCAGCGCATGCGAAGATACCTCCATCGCGACTGCAACCGCACCGCTGGCGCGCATCCTGGCCAGCCAGTACTGCAGACGCACCGGATCCGGCGTGGTATGACTGGCCACTTCCAACAAGCCGGGCGTGCCGTACCCCAGCGTGCCCAGATAACCGCATTCCTCACCGAGCTTCTGGCAGGCCTGAGAGAGCAGCCAGGCACAGGAAGTCTTGCCGTCCGTACCGGTAATCCCCACCACAAAAAGATCACGTGAAGGATGCCCATAGAAACGGGCGGCAATTTCCGGCACGCGTGAAGACAGATTCTCCACCGCCACCACGGGCAGATCTGATACGACGGCCTGATAACCTTCAGCCGGCTCCCAGACCAGTGCGGAGGCACCACGGGCAACCGCCTGCTGCCAATGGTCCAGTCCATGACCCTGTCCGCCCCGGCAGGCCAGGAACAGACCACCCTCCACCACCTGACGGCTATCCATGGCCAGACCGTGCACCTTGATGTCCGGCACTGCAGCTTCCGTCATACCCTGCAGCAGCGCCATCATGCTGGTCTCTGCAGGAAGCGGCTCACGATAATTCATGAACGCGACTCCCGCCCGTGCTGGCCAGCAGTGGTCAGGGGGGAATCGAACGGCGCCTGCGGTGGTATCTGCAGCGTGCGCAGACTACCCTGCATGACGCGCGAAAACACCGGCGCAGCCACCGCGCCACCATAATATTGCCCCCGGCCAGGCTCATCGATCATGACCATGACCACCAGTTCCGGACGGTCAGCCGGGACCATGCCGATGAACAGTCCCTGGTGGGCGCTATGATCGTAACCGCCGGTCTTGGCCACCTTGCGGGCAGTACCCGTCTTGCCGGCCACGCGATATCCCTCGATGGCCGCGCGGCGCGCAGTACCTTCCGGCGTCACCACCGATTCCATGTATTCACGCACCTGACGCGCCACCCGGGCCGACAGCACCCGCTTGCCGGGCTTGTTGTTGGCGTAATCCCGCAGCAGGGTCATATTCGGCAGGACGCCGTCGTTGGCCAGCGCGCAGTACGCGCGCGTGAGCTGCAGCGCCGAAACCGACAGGCTGTAGCCATAGGATGCCGTGGCCGTGCCGATCTGTCCCCAATGGCGGAAATGATGCAGCACCCCTTCGGATTCGCCCGGAAATCCGACACCGGCCATGCTGCCAAAACCCAGAGACTGATACCCTTTCCAGAGCTCTTCTGCCCCGAGTGTCAGGCCGATTTTGGCAGCACCGACATTACTCGACTTCATGAGCAGCTTGCGCATATCCACCGGGCCGTAATCACGGAAATCCCTGACCAGCAAACGCCCTACCCGGAAACGGCCACCGTCGGTGGCAATCACGCTATTGGCATTGAACAGGCCCGACTGCAGCCCCAGAGCCACGACCAGCGGTTTGACGGTAGAACCCGGCTCGAAGGTATCCACCATGGCGCGATTGCGCAGCCCTTCACTGTTTACCGCCTCACGGCGATTCGGGTTGTAGCTGGGGTAGCTGGCCATGGCCAGCACCTCACCACTGCGAGGGTCGGCCACCACCACCACGCCACTCTTGGCCTGCTCTTCGGCCACCGCCCGCTTGAGCTCACGGTAGGCCACGTATTGCAAACGCAAGTCGATACTCAGGCGCACATCCTGACCAGCCTGCGGCGGCTGGAATTCGGCCAGATCCTCGACCACACGTCCAACGCGATCCTTGATGACGCGCCGACTGCCGGCCTCGCCATGCAATAACGGCTCCAGCGCGAGCTCAAGACCCTCCTGACCCTGAGTGTCGATATCGGTAAAACCGACCAGCTGCGCAGCCGCCTCGGCGGCCGGGTAATAGCGGCGATATTCACGCTGCAGAAAAACGCCCGGCGCATCCAGCGCCATGACGCGCCTGGCATCTGCCGGCGCCAGCTGACGCCGCAGATACATGAAACTGCGGCCATTACGCTCCTGCAGCTCCGACTTCAGACTCGACGACGCCTGCCCCAGCAACTGGGCCAGGGGTGTAATCTGGTCGGAATGCTTGAGCAGTTCGCCCGGCACCGCCCAGACCGATTCCACCGGCGCACTCAGCGCCAGTGGTTCGCCACGGCGATCCAGAATGGCGCCACGCCCGCCGGGCACATCCAGCGTACGCACATGGCGCTTGGCGCCCTCGCCCGCCAGAAATGCCTGACTGAGCACCTGCAAATCAATGGCCCGGATGCCCAGCACGACGGCAAAAAGCATGAAGCAGCCCAGCACCAGCCGGGGCCGCCATGATTCAGGCCCGCGAATAACCTGATTACCGCGCGCCATCAGGGCGACTCCCGCACGACCACATAAGCTTCGGGCTCACGCATGCCAAGCTTGGCGCGCGCTATTTCATCCACCCGCCCATGATTGGCCCATGCGCTTTCTTCCAGCTGCAGTTGTGACCACTCGGTTTCGATGTCGTCCCGCTCTACACGACTGGTTTGCAATTCATTCTGCAGCGCCCGGCTCTCATGCTTGGCCTGCACCACCGCTACTGCCGAAAGCAGATTGGCGACCAGCAGCGCAATCACCCACCAGGCACGACGCCGCAGCATCACAACGCCACCCCGGTACGTTCTGCCACACGTAACACGGCGCTGCGTGCACGTGGATTCTGCTCCACCTCAACGGTATCGGCGCGATGCGCCTTGCCGCAGAGTTTGAGCGCGGGCTCAATAATCGGCGCCATCGGCAGAGGTGATTGCTCCGGCTGCGCGTAGGCGCGCATGAAACGCTTCACAATCCGGTCTTCCAGAGAATGGAAACTGATCACTACCAGCCGCCCGCCCGGCGCCAGCACCCTCAGCGATTGCGCAAGCACCGCCTCCAGGTCATCCAGCTCGCGGTTTATGAAAATACGCAGGGCCTGAAAACTGCGGGTTGCCGGATGAATTTTCTGCTTATGCGCCGCAGGCACCGCCTCCCGAATCAACCCGGCCAGCTGCCGGGTATCCAGCAACGGTGATTCTGCTCGGGCGGCGACAATCGCACCGGCAATACGCCAGTGAAAACGCTCCTCGCCATAATCCCGCAACACCCGGGAAATCTCCTCACGGCTTGCAGTGGCCAGCCAATCAGCGGCGGAAATGCCCGATTGCGGATCCATACGCATGTCCAGCGGACCTGCCTTCTGGAAACTGAAGCCACGCTCGGCGTTGTCCAGCTGCGGCGACGAAACACCCAGATCAAGCAGCAAGCCATCGACCCTGCCCAGGCGCTGCTCGGCAGCCACCACAGCCTCCAGAGCGGCAAAACTCCCGCGCTCAATACGAAACCGGGGCTCACGCCCCAGTTCCTGCCAAGCCGCCGCACAGGCATCGGGATCCTTATCGAACGCCAGCAACCTTCCCCCGGGGCCCAGCCTCGACAGGATCAACCGGCTGTGACCGCCCCGACCGAAAGTACCATCCACGTAGAATCCATCAGGCTTGATCGCAAGGGCGTCCAGCGCTGCGTCGCGCAGTACCGGAATATGTTCTGCATCGGTCACGATTGCCGCCTGCTGCATGCCCTGATCAATCTCCTGATGACTGCCGCTACAGCGGCAGATCCTCCATACCGGCAGGCAACGACGCCTCACCGGACTCATTCATTTCAAACTGCTCACTGATACGGCCCTGCTCGGCCTCCCACTGCGCCTCATCCCAGAGCTCGAAGGTCTGCCCCATACCCACCAGCACCGCCTTGGCATTAAGCCCGGCGCGCTGCTTGAGCATTTGCGGCAATAACAGACGGCCCTGCTTGTCCATCTCCAGATCGCGGGCATTGCCCACGAAATGACGCTGCAGCCGACGGACTTCGGGATTCAGGCCGCCACGGGCAAGCAGGCTGCTTTCAAATTCCAGCCAGCGGGGTTGCGGGTAAACCAGGAGACAGCTGTCGCGGTGGTGAGCAGTGACGACTATTTGTCCGGCGCAGGCATCACGAAGGCCTTGCCGATACCGTGCCGGTATGGCAAAGCGCCCCTTCTCATCGATGGTGATCGCGTCCGATCCCCTAAACACACCTGCTCCTTAAGCGGCCATTCCACTTTGACCCACATCTCACCGCTTTGCACCACTATAGTCACCCGGTCATCCATGTGTCAAGAAAATTTCGCTTTTCGGAGCAATAAAAAAATGATTTAAAACAATATGTTACAGACTCAATTGATATCAGAAACGGTGATGATGCTAAAGACTTTCATTTACAATGACTTAGCACGATTTATTGATGCAATCCCTAGAGGAACCTGCCAATCAACTGTATATGTATACATTTCGAGGCCATACGCTGCCGCAAACAGGCCAAAGCAGCCTATATAGATAATGAATAAAGCGGATAGCAGCAGAAAAAGAGTTGGAGCCGGCCTGTAAGCCGGGTTCTGTCGTGAACAGCCATTCATCTGGGATTACCGTCACCGGTAACCTCATGCGACCTACCCGGGAACCATGCGGGCCACATGTCGGCCCCGAAGGGCACTGTTCCTCTATTCGGTCTTGCTTCAGGTGGGGTTTACCCTGCCACCTCTGTTACCAGAGGTGCGGTGCGCTCTTACCGCACCATTTCAACCTTGCCGGCACTGACGTGCTTAGGCGGTATATTTTCTGTGGCACTTTCCGTGGGCTCGCGCCCCCCAGGCGTTACCTGGCACCCTGCCCTGTGAAGCCCGGACTTTCCTCCACGCCACAAGGACGCAGCGACTGTCCGGCCGGCTCCGGCCGCTATTCTACTCCACCCGACCGGCTTCCGGCCTGATTTCCAGGGCCAGCTGATAGAGCGCCTTGCGCGGCTGATCCGTAAGCTTGGCGGCGAGACGCGCTGCGGCCGCGGGTGGCAACTCCTCGAGCAACGCTCTCAGCAAGGGTTCCGCCGCCTGCCGGGCAGGATTGTGATCCGGCTGTCCGCCAACAATCAGCACGAACTCCCCCCGGCAGCGATTGGCATCCGCCGCCAGCCAGCCCGGCAACGCACTGACGGGCATAAGCGCGGATTCCTCATGCATCTTGGTCAGTTCACGGGCGATGCAGACCGGCCGCTCAGGTTCGTAGAGATCGGCCAGGTCCCCGGCACAGTCGGCAATTCGATGACTGGATTCGTACAACACCAAGGTACGCGCTTCACTCTTGAGCGCAAGCAGACGTTCGCGGCGCGCCCGGGACTTGGCCGGCAGGAATCCTTCAAAGACAAAGCGATCCGTGGGCAGCCCGGATACCGCCAGTGCAGCCAGCAAGGCTGAGGCACCGGGAACCGCCTGCACCTCGATCCCTGCCTGCCTTGCCGCACGCACCAGCACAAATCCTGGGTCGCTGACCAGAGGCGTGCCTGCGTCAGAGATCAGAGCCAGGTCTTCGCCGCCCTGCAGACGCTCAATCAGCTGCGGCACCACCTGCACTTCATTATGTTCATGCACCGCCTGCATCGGCGTGGAAATACCGAAGTGATCGAGCAGCTTGCGGCTATGCCGGGTATCCTCGGCGGCGATCAGGGACACTGAACGCAGCACCCCCTCGGCCCGCCGGGAAAAATCCTCGAGATTGCCGATAGGCGTGGACACGATATACAAACGACCTGCTGACATGGCGCATATTCTGGCACAGCCGGAGAACCGGCATCGTAGCGGGCAGCGGTGGTGCAATCAGGTATGATGTCGCTCATGAACGCGGCCCAGCCCCCAGCAAGCTAATCATCATGAGCCAAACCGACGTCTCCGTTTTATCATTACGCCGCCCCCTGCTATTTCTGACTGTTCTTATCGGCCTGAGCGCCTGCGCGGGCACCTCGCCCTGGACATCTCCCCTGCCTCCCATACTGGGCGGGGACACCCCACCGGCCCGCAGCGAATCGCCCGCACAGGATGCCACCGAAGCAAAAGCCCGGGCGCGTAAAGAAGAGCACGGCAGCGATTTTTACCTGAATGCCGCCGAACAGGCCGAAGGCAATGATCGCAAGGCGCTACTCCTGCGTGCCGCCGAAGCTTCGTATCATGAAGGCAAGGACAGGCAGGCACTGCAAATACTGGACGACTTACAGGTTGAGCGGCTTCCGGAATCCCAGCGCAGGCGCGCCACACTGCTGCTTGCCGAACTGGGGCAATTCGCTGACCGCCCGCTGACCCTGCTTTCCAGACTGCCTGCGCCGGAGCGCCAGGTGCCGGAAGATATCGCCCAACGCATCTGGGCGGCGCGCGCCAACGCCCATCTGGCCCTGGGCCAGACGCTGGACGCCATCCACGCACTGGTCCGCCAGGAGCAGCTCATTCACTCCGCGCAGGCTCGTCGGACTCACCGCGAACACATCTGGCGCACGCTGCGCAGCGCGCCGCCGATGGCGGACAATCCGCAGGAAATCGCTTCCTATGATCGCGAGACCCGCGGCTGGGTGGAACTGGCCAATGTCATGCTGGATTTGTGGCTTGGACCGGACGAATTACGCAACGCCATCAGTCAGTGGGAACGCAATTATCCCGGACACCCCGCCAATCAGACCATCCTGTCCAAGGAGCTGAAAGAAGGCGAGCGCATGCAGGCCAACGCACCCAGCCCGCTCAGAGCCTACGTGCCGGACACCTCCTTTGACAGCATAGCCCTGCTCCTGCCCTTGAGCGGCCCCTATGCCTCTGCGGCCACTGCCGTGCGTGACGGGTTCATGACCGCCTACTACCGGCGCACTGGCGGCCTCAACAAAACGGAAGATCACCCACAGGTACTGGTCTTCGATACCGGCGCGGCAGATAACAGTATTGAGCGCGTCACAGAACAGGCCATCCTGGCAGGCGCCGACATCCTGGTCGGGCCGCTGGAGAAGGACAACGTGGCGCGCCTGGCCCAGTCCATGGAAACGCCGGTGCCCATACTGGCCCTCAACTATCTGGAAAACAGCAGCGCCCACATCCCCGGCTTCTATCAGTTCGGCCTGTCACCCGAAGACGAAGCCGCCCAGGTAGCGGAACGGGCGCTGGCCGACGGACGCCTCAATGCCCTGGCCATTGTGCCCAAGAACGACTGGGGACAGCGTACCCTGCAGGCCTTCCAGCAATCACTTCAAAGCAAGGGCGGACAACTGCTCGACTACGCTTTCTTTGATCCCGAAGGCGTGGACTTTCGCGAACCGATTACCCGCCTGCTGCGCTATGGCGGCAAAGACCAGCCCATCCGCAGCGACATGGACTACATCTTCCTCGCCGCACAACCCCAGCAGGCCCGCCTGATCCGGCCCCAGCTACGCTTCTACCGCGCCAGCCGGGTACCTGTATACGCCACCTCACACATTTATAGCGGCAGCCGCAACGAACGCCTCGACCAGGATCTGAATGGCATCCGTTTTGGCGACATGCCCTGGATACTCGACCAGAACGCAGATCTGCAACAGGCGCGCGATATGGCAGCCAAACTCTGGCCCAGCAGCTATGCCCAGTTGCCCCGCTTATACGCACTGGGTTTTGATGCCTATGCACTGGCTACACAGATCGCCAAAAACAATCTGCGCGCGGGCTTCGGCTATCCGGCTGCCAGCGGCGTGCTGACCCTGCAGGGCGGCGGCCGCATCAGCCGCGGCCTGGTGTGGGCGCATTTCAGTGACGGCCGCCCTCGCTTGCTGGCTGACAAGCCGCCTTCAGAAGAGCCCGAAGAAAGCGAAGAAGAAGGTTATTTACCAGAGGAACTGCTGAACCGCTAACCCGCAGCAAATCCGGAACGAATCCGGCCAAACCCTCGCGCAATAAAATGCTAACAGCCAAACACCTGATCACCGGCCGCAATGCCGAACAACACGCCCTGAAACTGCTCAACCGGTCCGGCCTCAGACTGCTGGTGAGAAACTTCCGCTGCCGCAGCGGAGAACTCGACCTGGTCATGCTGGACGGCCATGATCTGGTGATAGTGGAGGTACGTTACCGGGCTCGCAGAAACTACGGTCACGCCGCAGAAACAGTGAACCGGAGCAAGCAAGGCCGTATCATATCGGCCACAAAGCAGTTTTTAAGCCGGAACCCGCAGCATGCCACTCGCGCAGTGCGTTTTGACGTGGTGGCTCTGCACGGTGATGCGGAACCTGAATGGCTCAAAGATGCTTTCCAGGCAGACTGAACAGGACAGCAGCATGGATTTCGAAAAAAGACTCAGTGGCTTCTTTGAAGACAGTATCCGCGCCAAGCAGGACACCCGGGCCTATGCGTTGCCGCAACTGGTCGCGGCTGGCCAGCGCATGGCGGCCTGCCTGAAAAACGGCGGCAAGATCCTCAGTTGCGGCAACGGCGGTTCGGCCGGCGACGCCCAGCACCTGTCCTCCGAACTGCTCAACCGTTTCGAGCGTGAACGCCCCAGCCTGGCGGGCATCGCCCTGACCACGGACACCGGCACGTTGACCTCGATCTCCAACGACTACAGCTACGACGAGGTGTTCGCCAAACAGGTACGCGCCCTGGGCCGGCCCGGCGATATCCTGGTAGGCATTTCCACCTCCGGCAATTCCGGTAACGTCATCAACGCCATGCAGGCCGCACATGAAATCGGCATGGGCCTGGTCATTCTCACCGGCCGCGACGGCGGCAAGATGGCGCAGATGCTGTCGGATAATGATATCGAGCTGCGCGCCGCCTCCAAGGTCACCGCACGCATCCAGGAAGTACACCTGGTCTTCATTCACTCCCTGTGCGACCTGATCGACTGCATCCTCTATCCTGATAACTGATGGAAGCATTGCCTGACGGCTTCGTTGTTGGCCTGCGCGACGCGCTGGGCACGGACAACTGCAGCACGGATCCGGCTGACTGCCTGCCCTACGGCTATGACAACAGCCGCCGCGTGGCCCTGCCGCAGGCGCTGGGCTTCGCCACACACATCGACCAGGTGCAGCAAGCCGTCCAGCTCTGCAACGAATATTGCGTACCGCTGACCACCCGCGGGCGCGGCACCAATACTATAGGCGCCACCGTGCCCACCGAAGGCGGGCTGGTGCTGAGCCTGGAACGCATGAACCGTGTTCTGGAGATCAATGCCGATGATCGCCTCGCCGTCGCCGAAGCCGGCATCACCAATGCCCAGCTACAGGAAGCGGCCGCCGCCAAGGGCTTTTTCTGGGCGCCCGACCCGAGCAGCGCCGCCTATTCCAGTATCGGCGGCAATCTGGCCTGCAATTCCGCCGGGCCCCATGCCGTGAAATACGGCACCTGCCGCGAGAATACGCTGGGGCTGACCGCGGTGACCGGCAGCGGCGAAATCCTGCGCACCGGCGTACGTACCAGCAAGGGCGTGGTCGGCTACGACCTGACCCGCCTGTTCATCGGCTCGGAAGGCACCCTGGCCATCATCACCGAGGCCACGCTCAAGCTGACCCCCCGCCCCCAGACCAAGCGCACCCTGCGCGCGCTGTACAAGGACATCGGCAGTGCCGCGCAGGCCGTCACGGCCATCATGGCGCAGCCGGAGACCCCATGCGTGCTGGAATTCATCGACGGCGCCTCCATCGACATGATCCGCGGCTACTCGGAGACTGACTGGGACACCGACCTGCCGGAAGATGCCGGCGCCATGCTGATGCTGGAAGTGGACGGCAGCGACGCCGCCATCGATCACGCAGTCCAGGCCGTGGAAACCGCGGCCCGCAACGAAGGGCTGCTGGAATGGCGTGCCGCGGCGGACGCACAGGAAGTGCAAAGCCTGTGGGCCACGCGCAAGGCGCTGTCACCCGCACTGCGCAAGGTCGCGCCCAAAAAGATCAACGAAGATGTGGTGGTGCCGGTCTCGCGTATTCCGGAAATGATCGAGCGCCTGCAGACCCTGTCGGAAAAGCACGCCGTCACCATCGTCAACTTCGGGCATGCCGGCAACGGCAATATTCACGTCAACATCCTGGGCGACCCTGACGATGCCGACCAGCTTCAAGCCATGCATCGCTGCCTGGACGAGGTCTTCGACCTGGTGCTGTCGCTGGGCGGCACCCTGTCCGGCGAGCACGGCGTGGGCATCGAGAAACGCGACTATATTGCGCGCGAAATCGAACCCAATGCGCTGGCGTTGATGAAGCAGCTCAAGGCCGTATTTGATCCAAATGGCATCCTCAATCCGGGCAAAACGCTGCCCTAGTCCACCCCCTGCAGAAACACCGGATTGCCGATAGTGGTGATGGACTGCAGGTCCAGCGTCTCCACCCGCCAGAAAGTACCCAGCGGCCCTTCCCCGGCATCACGACTGATCTGCATTTCATGCGTGAACGGGCTGCCGCTGATGGGCGCCAGACTGACGGGACTGCCATTACGAATGATCCGCAGTAGCTGGCCATCGCCTTCCGTGACCGTCACGCTTAACGTGGCGCTGTCTGCCCGCAGCTCACTGCCGAAACTGCCGGACTGTCCACCCGGTGTGGTGACGGTCATGTCCAGCGAAGGGCTGGCGACCACGCCGCGCGTCTTGATATAGGCGCGCCCGGCTTTCAGCGCCTCCGTCACCGCGGCACGCGAAAGCCTGTCAGCATATACAGCCGTGGCCGACGAACCATAGCCCTTGCGACCGCGCTCCTCCGGCGCATCCACGCCCTTGGAATCCGACCCGCTGGTGGCGGTGATCTTGTAACCCTGGTTCAGCAGTTCATGCCACAGATCAATCGCCGGTTGCAGAAAGGGACTCTGGATCATCAGCGGCAGGGGCAAGGGCAGACCGGGCAATCCCAGGTCGGTCTGGTTGACCAGGTTCGGACCGTTCATCACTTCCAGGGTATCCACCATCGACCAGTCGATTTCGTCCTCCAGCTCGAAGGCACAACCGCGGCAGAAATTCCGGAACAGGAAGCCTTCGAAGGTCGTCGGATGATTGACCTGGAACAACGCATCGTCGCCCTTGGCCGCTACCTGGATATCGCGCAGGCTGATGTCCTCCAAACCATGCCGGTATTCCAGCACCGACGGTGTTTCGCCAAAGGTGTTGGCATGGCCGAAGTAGGTGATGATTTCGCGTCCCGGCCAGACCAGCAGATCAGGATGCGCCCGCTGCACTGAGCCCAGAGTGTCCCAATGCCGGCCGCTGACGTACTCCGTGACCACCAGAATATCGAGTTGCGCGTCTCGCGCCTGCTGCACAAAATCCGCCCAGTCCGGCCCATTCGGGTTGGAGTGGAAGCCGTGCATATGAAAATCGGCGTGATACCAGCCAGGCTGGTCATTGGCCACATGCCCAGCCTGTACAGGGTCAGCCACCGGCTCACTTCCGGTCGCTGTCGTCAGACAACGTACCTCCACCCGCCAATCGGCGCCCGCCGGCCCCAGGGCAGCCACACCCAGTTCGACATGCCAGACACCGACCTCGATCACACCCGGACTGTAACCACGCTCTGCGCTGTCCGCCTGGATAAATACAGGCGACTGTCCTTCATGCAGGCGCCCCTGACGACTGCCTGACCAGCCGCGGAAACCTGCTGGCTCCCGGTAACCATCCGCATCCCAGAGCCCCAGGTCGAAAACACTCTGGGTAACAGGCGTCGAGGGCAGAGGTGAGCTATCCACCCAGCTGTAACCCACTTCCACCCGCGTGACACCCGGCATCACTTCGAAGGGCAAAAGTAGATACGTCCTGGCCTGATCACTGCCGGCGTGCCCCTCCAGAATCAGCGGCTCACCATCAGGCGCACAGCCTGGCACCACACTGGGCCCGCCACTTCCCCCAGGGGACACCGGCCGTCCTGGAGCGTTATCGCCATCACTGCATGCCGCCAGGAAAAACACAGCAGTTAGCAGCCATTTGCTCAAGGCTCGCTTCATATCATCATTACGGCCAGCGCATCGCCGACCGGCCCCTGCCTGTTAATTTACAGATGCTCAGTCTAGTGTATTCAGACCCTGTTTCTGAACGTTGACAATCCGGACTATCTCGTCGAGACTGCCAGATTGTATCTATAGTTACTAAATACACCGGAGATCACATGCCCGCAGCCAGCCCCTATTACACACCCGAGCATGAAAGCTTCCGCGACCAGGTCAGACGTTTCGTCAGCGAAGAGATCGCGCCCAACATCGATGCCTGGGATGAGGCCAATACTTTTCCCCGGGAATTCTACAAGCAGGCGGCCGAAGTCGGCATTCTGGGCATTGGCTACCCGGAGCAATATGGCGGCGTGGAGGTTCCCGACCGTTTCTATGGCCTCATCATGGTGGAAGAACTGTCCCGTGCCGGTTCGGGCGGTATCATGGCCAGTCTGTTCAGCCATGGCATCAGCATACCTCCGATACTCGCTGTTGGCTCGGAAGAACAGAAGCAGCGCTTTGTTGCGCCTGTACTGGCCGGCGAACGCATTTCCGCCCTGGCTGTGACCGAACCTTCGGGTGGATCGGACGTTGCCAACCTGAAAACCACTGCCCGCCTTGAAGATGATCACTATGTGGTCAATGGTTCCAAGACCTTCATCACCTCGGGAATGCGCGCTGACCAGTACACCGTGGCAGTGCGCACAGGCGAAGCCGGCATGGGCGGCGTCTCCATCCTGGTGATAGAAGCGGACACGCCGGGTTTTTCACGCACGCCGTTGAAGAAAATGGGTTGGTGGTGCTCAGATACGGCCACCCTCTATTTCGATAACTGCAAGGTACCGGCCGGGAACCTCATTGGTCCGGAGAACATGGGCTTCATCAGCATCATGCGCAACTTCAATGACGAACGCATCGCCCTCGCTGCCCAGGCACACGGACTGGCCCAATGCGCCATAGACGAAGCCACAGAATGGGCGCGCGAGCGTGTCACATTTGGCAAACCCCTGATCAAGAACCAGGTCATTCGCCACAAGCTGGTCGATATGCAGATGCGAACGAATGCAGTAAAAGCCTATCTTGAACAGCTGGTCTACCGGGTCGACCAGGGAGAATCACCGATCGCCGAACTCTGCATGCTGAAGAACCTGGCCACCTCCAACTGCGAATACGTGGCGGGTGAGGCTGTGCAGATCCTGGGAGGCGCAGGCTACATGCGCGGCGCCAAATCTGAGCGTATCTTCCGGGAAACCAAGGTGCTGTCGATCGGCGGCGGCGCCAGCGAAATCATGAAGGATCTGGCCTCACGCCAGATGGGGCACTGAGGGAACCTTCAGAAACCCACTTTTCACGATAGCCAAATTTGCTTACATCTCAGCAATATATGAACATGCCTGCTTACCCGCAATATGATTATTAATGACCTCATTACACAACAGAGAAGTTCCTGCAGGAAAGGTTGTTCTCACGCTCATCTTGAGCCTCTTGATTTTATTAGCCTTTGAGTTGCGCTTTACGGCCGTAGCCTACTCAGAAGTAGATCAACCAATCCGGGCAGATGCCAAAGACTACATACTCTATGCCTATAACCTGAATGAACATGGGGTCTATTCAAGGTCTTCTGGGGGATATGAGTCGCTTGCTCCGCCCCCTCCCGATGCCGTCAGAAGTCCCGGCTATCCTCTTTTTTTATATGGCTTCATCAAGGATCTCGATAACGCGGAGCTAAAACTGGTTCTCAACGCTCAAGCACTGATGAGTGGCATATGCGTGATACTGGTGTTCCTGATCTGTATTTTTATAATGCCCGCGCCCTGGGCTCTGATTGCTACATTTCTGACGGCCATAAGCCCACATCTGATTAATGCAAATATATATTTCCTGACAGAGTCACTCTTTGCCTTCACACTTTTATGCGGGCTTGTTCTTCTTGCTCTGGCTGTTGAAAAGCAAAAAAACTGGCTCTGGTTCGGTATCGGAATAGCATTTGGAATTACCACACTGGTCAGACCCACTATCCAATACTTCCCGATACTTCTGATTTTGCTTTTGTACATCCAACTGCCAAGACGCACCGCCTCACTTTGCTCTGCCCTGTTTTTTATAGGATTCAGCATCACCTTTGGCCCCTGGCTTATAAGAAATCTTCTCGCCATCGGATCTACCTCTGATTCAACCCTGATGATCAATTTCCTGCATCATGGCATGTACCCGGGGTTTGAATTCCAGGGCAACAAGGCCAGCTTCGGCTTTCCCTATTACTACGACCCCGATTCGGCCCGGATTTCGACCAGTGTGTCATCCGCACTGCTTGAGATTGCCCGAAGATTTCTGGAAAGTCCGGCAGAACACCTGAAATGGTATTTATTCGGCAAGCCCACAACCCTATGGTCCTGGAATATTATTCAGGGGATGGGAGACAGTTTTATATACCCTGTAGTCAAATCACCGTATGCTTTTGCACAGCATTTCCAAGTCACTCATCTCATATCTTTCTGGACACACTGGGCTGCCATTTTTCTGGCGTTTGCAGGCAGCATTCTCTGCTGGATTCCGGGATGCCGAAACGTGGTAGAAGAACGAAAACTCCTGATACTAAGAGTGATTTCCTTACTACTTATCTATATAACCGGAATCCACATGATCGGCGCACCGTTCCCTCGTTACAGCATCCCGTTCCGCCCAGTCATCTATCTTTCTGCCGTTGCCACGCTGTATACCCTGTTCACCCTGCATTTAAATAGCAAAAGCCTGAACAGAAAAAATTTCGCCAACGCGTCTAATTAGGCAAAAATACATGAAACTTTCCGTAGTAATTCCCTGCTATAACGAAGTTGCAACCATCAGAACGATACTTGACAGCGTCAGAACCGCTCCTGTCGGGGAAAAAGAAATTATCGTCGTGGACGACTGTTCTACAGATGGAACCCGCGAATTACTGAGAGACAAACTTTCTGGCCTCGCTGACAAAATCATTTTTCATGAGGAGAACCAAGGCAAAGGCGCGGCTCTCCGATCAGGCTTTAAACAAGTTGAAGGCGATGTTGTCATCATCCAAGACGCCGACCTCGAATATGACCCACAGGAATATCCAAAATTACTAGAACCGATTCTCAAGAAAAATGCCGATGTCGTATATGGATCGCGATTCGCCGGGGGACAGCCCCATCGTGTTGTGTACTTCTGGCACATGGTTGGCAATCGCATTCTCACACTGACCTCCAACATGCTTACGAATTTAAACCTTACTGACATGGAGACCTGCTTTAAGGTATTCAAGAAGGAGGTCCTGGAGAAAATCCAAATCGAAGAGAACCGATTTGGATTCGAGCCTGAAATAACAGCCAAAGTAGCCAAACTGGACTGCATCATTTACGAGGTTGGAATCTCCTACTACGGCAGAACATATGCCGAAGGCAAGAAAATTAGCTGGAAAGATGGCTTTCGTGCCTTGTATGCCATCCTGAAATATAACCTCAGGCGCAACAGTAAAAGCGGTAGGTAATTGCATGAATTTCGCTCAACTGCGCCAACTTCTAAGTAGTGAATTAAATACCAAGCTATTCAAATATCTTTTTGTGGGCGCCATAGCTGCCCTAACGGACCTGGGGCTTTTCGCCTTTTTAGTGTATTTCACCGAATGGCATTACATTCTTTCGGCAACTCTCTCTTTTATAACTGCCACCTTAGTCAATTACTTACTTTGTATAACCTTCGTATTCCAAAGTGGTCGTCATGCTGCCCACCTGGAAATTACATACGTTTATTTAGCCAGCTTCGTTGGCCTGGCAATCAATAACACAACCTTATTCATACTCTACGAATGGGTGGGTTTTCATGTGGTGATCGCCAAGATTTTAGCCACCGGGACTACTTTCTTCTGGAATTTTTCAGCACGTTACTTGTGGATTTTCGAACGGCCCAAGCAACAGGATAATTCGACACAACTCGACCCCTTCAAATAGCCCCAGCTCTCCTCATACCTATTAGTGGAACATGTAGCAATAACAACTGGGCCAGAAAATAAGTTATCCAGATGAACTGGGACACCCAGAGCGGCCGGTCTCGCCCTTCCGCCAGCCAGGCGCCGAAGAAAGCGTCGGAGATCAGAAAGACAAATCCTCCGGCGGCAGCCACCCAGGCAGCTCGGCCCCAGGCACGCAGGGGCCACAATGAGGCCAAGGCCATAAGCACCACCACATGGGCGTAGGCAAAAGAAAGCCATTTCAGAATTGAACCGGCCGAGCTATCGACCAGGATCAACCACAGAACAACGGCCAGTGGTGGCCATGCGATGACGGTCATCAGCAGCAGCGGCATCGGGGTACTTGATTCACTGCCACGCCCGAGCTTCCAGAACACGGTTATATAAAGAAGGTGTGCAATGGCGAACGGCACAGCCGACAACAGGGTCTGTGGCTGCAGGATGAAACTCAGGTCGACGAGGAAGCTGTTGATGATATCGCCGACCAGAGAAACACTGAGGCCGAGCAATACCAGATGCGAAATGCCCTGCCAGAAGGCATCACCGATCTTGCGGTAACTCAACCCGGCCAGAAGGATCAGTACGACCATCTGCGTTAGATGGAAGAAACGGTAGACCGGTTCGAATTCAGAAAAGGAGTAACCGTTCAAAGACAGCCAGCAGGTGGTCAGCTCGCCCCCCAGTATCGAGAGAACCAGCAACAGCACCCAGAATCTGGCCATTATTTGATAACAGTCAGATGTCCGCGCTTGCGCTTGTGTGGCGTCGTCGGAGGCTCATCATCAGGCCCGTCGTCGCCATTGTCAGCCTCGGATTCCGACTCTTCCGCGCGCTGCTCGAATTGTGGCACCGGCTGGTCGGTCGGCACTTCCTCGTCTGATTCCGGATCGCCGAATAACATACCTTCGCCCGTTTCCTTGGCATAGACAGCCAGCACAGCCCCAGTGGGAATAAATACCGCAAAGGGCGTGCCCGAAAAACGCGCCTCGAAACGTATAAGTTCATTACCCAGTTCCAGACCACGCACCGCAGTCGGGCTGAGATTCATGACGATCTTGCCGTCATCGCCGACGTACTGAGTAGGCACCTCGACATTGGGCTGGTTGGCGGCTACCAGCAAGTAGGGGGTATAGCCGTTATCCAGCACCCAGTCGTAGATCGCCCGTATCAGATAGGGGCGTCTTGAAGTGGCCATTAGCGTACTCGCGGCATCAGCTGCCTGCGAACTCCTGCTCGATCTCGGTCAGGCTCTTGGAAAAACCCTCGCGATTGAACATACGCTGAGCGTATTTCTTGATCGGCGCTGCCTCGTTAGGCAGCTCTATTCCCCAGAACGGCAGACGCCAGAGAATGGGAATAATGGCGCAGTCCGCCAGAGTGAATTCATCGCTGAGGAAAAAAGGTTTGGCGGAGAAAATTTCAGCCCCGGAAATCAGGCTCTCGCGCAGCTCCTTCTTGGCCTTGCGCGCCTGCGACGGCGTACCTTCCTCGATATCCGGCAACAAGGTGTAGAAATCCTCTTCCAGCCTGAACAAGGCCAGGCGAACCTTGGCGCGCGAGACGGGATCGACAGGCATCAAGGGCGGATGAGGAAAACGCTCATCCAGATATTCACAGATGATGCTCGGGTCATACAGGACCAGATCACGGTCGACCAGAGTCGGCACCATGTTGTAGGGGTTCAGGTCGACGAGGTCCTGATTGTGCTCCCCAACCTTGACGTCAATGATGTCAACGTTGCTGATTCCCTTCTCGGACAGCACCAGACGTACGCGATGGCTCTGCGCTTCGCTGGGCTCGGAAAAAAGGGTCATGAGGGAACGTCTATTGGCAGTTACCGCCATAGCAAAATCCTTGGATAATCCAAAAAAACGGGCTGCCGCAGCAGCCCGTCACAATGTTTAGTGCACGTCCTTCCAGAACTCGCGCTTCAGAAGATAGGCGACAAAGGTGAACAGCATCAGATAGAGGATCACCAGAGTACCGATTTCCTTACGCTTGATCTTGACCGGCTCCGCCGCATACACCATGAAATTGGTGATATCCGCAACCAGCCCGTCATATTCCTTGGCCGACAACACGCCTTCTTCAAGCACTTCGAACTCGGGCGCATGGCTGGCACCGTGGCCACCAGCCTCAGCATGCTCCTCGCCTTCTTCAGCGGGTTTCAGCTTCTGCCAACCCTGCAGGCCACCCAGCACATGCGGCATGGAAGCGCCCGGCAGTGTGAGGTTATTCACACCGTTGGGACGCCCTTCTTCCACATAGAAAGTCTTGAGGAAGCTGTACACCCAATCGTCACCGCGGGCACGGGCTGTCAGCGTCAGGTCGGGTGGCTGCTTGCCAAACCATTTGGCGGACGCCGGAATCATTGCAGAATTGATCTGGGCACCCACCTTGTCGGAAGTGAACATCAGATTTTCCTGCAACAGATCCTCGGGAATACCGAGATCGGCAGCCAGACGGTTATAGCGCAGCAAACCCATGCTATGGCAGCCACTGCAGTAGTTCATGAACGCAGCTGCGCCACGTTGCAGTGAAGGCTCGTTACCCAGATCGGGATCGAACTTGTAAGCGGTACCACCGCCGCCGGCGGCCATGGCCATACCAGGCAGGGCCAGTGCCAAAGCGATCAATAGATGCTTCATTTTAGTGGCCCTCCTTCATGGTAACGCGATCAGGTTCGGGCTTCGTCTTGTCGATCTTGGTGTAGAACGGCATGAGGAAGAAGAATCCGAAGTAGATCGCGGTGCCGATCTGGGCCAACAGGGTCTTGCCGGGGGTGGGCGGCTGCGTACCGAGATAGCCCAGTACCACGAAGCTCACCGTAAACAGCGCCAGGGCGATCTTGAAAATCGGCCCCTTGTAGCGGATCGACTTGACCGGGCTCTTGTCCAGCCAGGGCAGGAAGAACAGGATGACCACTGAGCCACCCAGCACGATCACACCCCACAGCTTGGCCGGCACGCCGAACAGGTCCACCGTGATGGCGCGCAACATGGCGTACTGCGGGGTGAAGTACCACACCGGTGCAATATGCTCGGGCGTCACCATCGGGTTGGCCGGCTCGAAGTTCGGCTTCTCCAGGAAGTAGCCGCCGAAATCCGGAATGAAGAAGATCACGAAGGCGAACAGGATCAGGAATACGCCGGTGCCGAAGATATCCTTCACCGTGTAGTACGGATGGAAGGCGATACCGTCTTTGGGAATGCCGTTCTCGTCCTTGTGCTTCTTGATCTCGACGCCGTCGGGGTTGTTGGAACCCACTTCATGCAGCGCCAGCAGATGAGCAATCACCAGACCGACCAGTACGAAGGGCAGCGCCACCACATGCAGCGAGAAGAAACGGTTGATGGTGGCGTCGGCGATAAAGAAGTCGCCGCGGATCCAGGTCACCAGATCCTCACCCACCACCGGAATGGCGCCGAACAGCGAAATAATCACCTGGGCGCCCCAGTAGGACATCTGCCCCCAGGGCAACACATAGCCCATGAAGGCTTCGGCCATCAGCACCAGGAAGATGAGGCAGCCAAAGATCCAGATCAGTTCACGCGGCTGGCGATAGGAACCGTACAGCAGACCGCGATACATATGCAGGAACACCACCACGAAGAACGCGGAGGCGCCGGTGGAATGCATGTAGCGGATCAGCCAGCCCCACTCCACATCGCGCATGATGTATTCGACGGATTCAAAGGCCAGAGCCGCATCCGGCTTGAAGAACATGGCCAGCCAGATGCCGGTCAGCAACTGATTGACCAGCACCAGCAGGGCCAGAGAACCGAAGAAATACCAGAAGTTGAAGTTCTTGGGCGCGTAGTACTCGGCAACGTGATCCTTCCACATCTTGGTCAGCGGGAAGCGATCGTCTATCCAGCCAAGGAAGCCCGTAGTCTTGTAAGGATTCGGGACGATAGGCATCAGGCGACTCCTTCATTGGCAGGGTCTTCGCCGATGACGATGACGTTGTCGGATTCAAAATGATAAGGCGGCACAACCAGATTGGTCGGCGCCGGCACACCCTTGTACACACGACCGGCGAGGTCGAACTTGGAGCCGTGACAGGGGCAAAAGAAGCCACCCTTCCAGTTCGGGTCCATGTCCTCGGCGGGATAATCCGGCCGGAAAGACGGCGAGCAGCCAAGATGGGTGCAGGAGCCGATCATCACCATGACGTCCTTGCGGATGGAACGGACTTCGTTCCTGGCGTATTCAGGCTGCTGGTCCTTCTCCGACTGAGGGTCACGCAAATCGCCCTCGACTGCCGGCAGGTTTTCCACCATTTCCGGACTGCGGCGAATCACCCAGACGGGCTTCCCGCGCCATTCGAAAATAACCAGCGCACCTTCTTCCAGCTCGCTGATATCGGCGACTACAGGCGCACCTGCAGCCTTGGCCCGGGCACTGGGTTGCCAGGAAGACAGAAATGGCCAGGCAGCGAAGCCCGCACCCACACCTCCGACAACCGTGGTGGCCGCAGTCAGAAAACGGCGTTTTCCGACATCCACCCCTTCATTACTCATGCAGCAGACTCCTCTCTCCGAATGCCTGCCCGGCGACTAGCGCTGGAAGACACCCAAAACCTCACAACTCTGTCAAAGAGATAGCTTATAGCGGCTATACCGATGACCCGTGACGGTCGGAAAGCCACATCAGCCGGGCATTATACCCGAATCAAAACCGCGGCAGGCAACGCCGCACACCGGCAAAACCGGTTAGTCACTTTTACATCAAGGTGTTTAAAGCGTTTATAAACTTTTTATTCTCATTACCGGTGCCAACCGTTACGCGCAAACAGTCAGTCAGGCGCGAATGCGAACCGTCCAGACACTTGATCAGCACGCCTTGCTCGATCAGCCCCTGATGCAACTCACGGGCACGCCCGGCAGGGGTGCGAAAAAGAATGAAATTGGCCTCACTGGGAAAGACCTGCAATCCGTCGATAGCGCTCAGAGCCTCGCTCAAGCCCGCCCGGTCGTCGCGAATATGCGCCGCCTGGGCATCAAAAATTTCCGCATGTTCCAGCGCAAAACGGGCGCTGGCCTGGGTCAGCACATTGATGTTGTAGGGCAGGCGTAGCTTGTCGACCTCGGCAATCATGGCCGGCGGTCCCGCCAACAGGCCCAGGCGCAGGCCGGCCAGACCCATTTTCGACACCGTGCGCATGACCAGCAGATTCGGATATTCATTCAGCCAGGGCAGGCAGTCACGGTCGGTAAACGGCGCATAAGCCTCGTCGATCACCACCCAGCCCGGTGCAGCTTTCACCACCTTGCGTAAAGCCGCTTCACTGTAGACATTGCCGGTCGGATTATTCGGCTGGGCAACGAACACCAGCGCCGGTTGATGCGCCTCGATGGCCGCCAGCATGGCGTCGGCATCCAGATCAAAATCCGGCCCCAGCGCCACTCCCTGATATTGCATATCGACAAATTCGGCAATCATGCGGTACATGACGAAACCAGGCTCGGGCGCAAGCAATACCGCATCCCGACCCGGCTCCGGATGGCGCAAGGCCAGGGCCAGCAACTGGATCAGCTCATCCGAACCATTACCCAGCAACAAGGCCGCGTCGTCAGGAATATGCATGGCCTGACGCAGTGCTGCCTGCAACTCGCGCGCAGCGGGATCCGGATAGCGGTTGAGTGCCACCTGGCGCAGCTCGGCCAGCCAGGCGTCCAGCATGTCCTCGGGCCAGTGGTAGGGGTTTTCCATGGCGTCCAGCTTAACCAGACCGGAGGCATCCGGCACATGATAGGCAGACAGGCGACGAATTTCGGGCCTTACCCAATCCAGGAGATCGGGAGATGTGACATGTGAGATGTGAGATGTGCCCGGCCTCAAGGCTCATTCTCCGTCGTTGTCCGCCAGGCGCAACTTCGCCGACAGGCCATGTGCAGCCAGCCCTTCGGCTTCGGCCAGGCGCGCGGCAACCGGGGCAAGCTTCTGCGCACCTGCGTCAGAGGCATTGATGACAGAGCTGCGCTTCTGGAAGTCATAAACGCCCAGCGGCGAGGAAAAACGCGCACTGCGCGCAGTCGGCAACACGTGGTTGGGCCCGGCGCAATAATCGCCCAGCGCTTCCGGCGTGTAGCGCCCCATGAAAATAGCCCCGGCATGACGGATAGACGGTAACAGGGCCTCCGGCTCGGCCACCGACAGCTCCAGATGTTCGGGCGCGATGCGATTACTCAGGGCTACTGCCTCATCCAGATCGGCCACCCGGATCAAGGCACCCCGCCCATTCAGCGACCTGGCAATAATTTCGGCACGCGCCTGTCCCGGCAGCTCATCAGCCATGGCCTGCGCCACGGCATCCAGAAACCCGGCATCCGGCGAGAGCAGGATGGACTGCGCATCTTCATCATGTTCAGCCTGGGAAAACAGATCCAGCGCAATCCAGCGCGGATCGGTCTGCCCGTCGCAAATCACCAGGATTTCCGAAGGCCCGGCGATCATGTCGATACCCACGGTGCCAAACACCTCGCGCTTGGCAGCCGCCACATAGGCATTGCCCGGCCCGACAATCTTGTCCACCTCCGGCACGGTCTCAGTACCATAGGCCAGCGCCGCCACGGCCTGTGCGCCACCAATGGTAAAGACACGATCGACGCCGGCCAGCGCCGCAGCCGCCAGCACAAGATCATTGAGTTCACCGCCCGGCGCCGGCACCACCATGATGATTTCCGGCACACCGGCGACCTTGGCCGGCAGGGCATTCATCAATACCGACGAGGGATAACTGGCCTTGCCGCCCGGCACATAGAGGCCGACGCGGTCCATGGGCCGGATCTGCTGACCCAGCAACGAACCGTCACTGTCAGTAAAGCTCCAGGACTGCATCTTCTGATGTTCGGCATAGCTGCGTATGCGCCGGGCCGCAGTCTCCAGCGCCATCCGCAGGCCGTCATCCAGACCATCCAGAGCCTGCTGCAGGCGCGCCTGCGAAATCTCCAGTTCGGATACCGATGCCGCTGAGCTGCGGTCAAAACGCCGGGTGTATTCCAGCAGCGCGGCATCGCCGCGCTCATGAATGTCGGCCAATATTCCGCGCACGGTTTCACGCACCGCATCATCCGAGCTGGGATCGCGGCTCATCAGCGACGCAAATTCCGGCTCGAAATCAGCTGCCGCCGTGTCCAGACGGGCAATCTCAAGCCTCATTTGGCGGTCGCCTGCTCGAAAATTGCCAGCAATTCCTTGACCGCCCCGGCCTTCATTTTCATGGAAGCCTTGTTCACCACCAGCCGCGAAGAAATCTCGGCAATGGTTTCCAGTGGAACCAGGCCGTTGGCCTTGAGGGTATTACCGGTATCCACCAGATCCACGATGAGATCGGCCAGACCCACCAGGGGCGCCAGTTCCATGGAACCATAGAGCTTGATCAGCTCCACCTGCTGCCCCTTGGCCGCAAAATGCCGGCGCGTGGTTTCCATGTACTTGGTCGCCACACGCAGGCGGCGGCTGCCGGCCTGCTCAATAGCATCTGGCTTGCCCGCCACCATCAGCTTGCAGCTGGCGATACCCAGATCCAGCGGTTCATACAACCCGTTACCGTTGTGCTCCATGAGCACATCCTTGCCGGCAATCCCCAGGTCCGCAGCGCCATACTCGACAAAAGTGGGCACATCAGCCGCGCGAATAACGAGCATGGACAAATCAGGACGATTCGTCTCGAATCGCAGTTTGCGTGACTTGAGCGGATCATCCTTGGGCTCAATACCCGCCGCCGCCAGCAGCGGCAAGGTATCTTCCAGAATACGACCCTTGGACAGCGCCAGGGTCAATGTCGATTTACCTGCTTCACTCATGCTTCTGCCACCTGCTCCTGGCCAGGCGCGCGCTCGTCCCGCGCACGACGGATTTTCGCCCCCAGTTGCAGCAGTTTTTCCTCAATACATTCATAGCCACGGTCAATGTGATAAATGCGGCGGATTTCTGTTTCGCCCACGCCCACCAGACCAGCCAGCACCAGACCGGCCGAGGCACGCAGATCGGTCGCCATGACCGGTGCGGCAGTCAGCTTTTCCTTGCCCTTGATAATGGCGGTGTGGCCTTCCAGTTCAATATCGGCGCCCATGCGCTGCAATTCCGGCACGTGCATGAAGCGGTTCTCGAACACGGTTTCGGTGACCGTACCCACGCCTTCGGCCACGGCATTCAGGGCACAGAACTGCGCCTGCATGTCCGTTGGAAAACCCGGATGCGGCACGGTACGTACATTCACTGCGCGCGGGCGCTTGCCATGCATATCCAGTGAAATGAAATCCTTGCCGGTCTGTATCTCTGCGCCGGCCTCCTGCAGCTTGAGCAGCACCGATTCCATGTGCTCCGCATCTGTCTCGCGAATATGCACACGGCCCTTGGTCATGGCCGCCGCCACCAGATAGGTACCGGTTTCGATACGATCCGGCAGCACCCGGTATTCCGCACCGTGCAACCTCTCAACGCCCTGCACGCGGATGGTATCCGTGCCTGCGCCATTGATTTTAGCGCCCATGGCTTGCAGACAACGCGCCAGATCCACCACTTCGGGCTCGCGCGCTGCATTCTCAAGTACTGTCTCGCCATCTGCCAGGGCCGCCGCCATCAACAGGTTCTCGGTTCCGGTCACCGTCACCGTGTCCATGACGATGCGCGCGCCCCTGAGCCGGTTGGCGCGGGCGCGGATATAACCGCCCTCCACCTCGATTTCGGCGCCCATGGCGCGCAAACCCTTGATGTGTTGATCGACCGGACGGGCACCAATGGCGCAACCGCCTGGCAGCGACACCTCTGCCTCGCCGCGTCTGGCCAACAGCGGACCGAGCACCAGGATGGAGGCGCGCATGGTCTTCACCAGTTCATACGGCGCCACGCAGGAAGTAATGGTGCCGGAATCAATTTCCACACCCATATTGTCGCCAATGGTCACGGACACACCCATCTGCGCCAGCAGACGATTGGTGGTGGTGACGTCTTCCAGGTGCGGCACGTTGTACACCAGCAACGGTTCGTCGAGCAGCAACGCTGACGCCATGATCGGCAATGTGGCGTTCTTGGCGCCCGAGGCACGGATTTCCCCGTCCAGCTTCACGCCGCCCTGAATGCATAGCTTGTCCATAATGTTTCCTCAGGACGCCCGGGTTTTCAGCGCCAGAGCATGTATTTCATTGCCCATACGGTTGCCGAGCGCCTGATAGACCATGCGGTGCTGAGCAATCACACTCTGGCCGGCAAAAGCCGCACACACCACGGTCGCCTCGAAATGCTGGCCGTCATCTCCCCGGACATCGGCCTGCGCCTCGGGCAAGCCGGCTTCGATCAGTTGTTTAATTTCATCTGCGGTCATCATGTCATCAACTCTGCGTGGTTCAGGGGCGAAGTTTGTAGCCGGTGTGCAACATGGCCAGACAGATCACCGACAGCGCAAGGAAAAAGCCGCTGACCACGGCCACACTCAACAGGGGCGAAGCGTCCCCAACCCCGAAAAACCCGTATCTGAAGCCGTCAATCATATAGAAGAAGGGGTTGTAGTGGGACACTTCGCGCCAAAACGGCGGCAGCGAATGGATGGAATAAAACACCCCGGAAAGGAATGAAAGCGGCATGATGAAAAAGTTCTGAAAGGCCGCCAGGTGCTCGAATTTGTCGGCCACGATACCCGCGATAATGCCCAGCACCGCCAGGCAGCCGCTGGACAACACCAGCAACAACAGCGCCGCCCAGGCGGCCTCCAGTGGCAGCGGCACGAAAAAGATCGCCACCACATAGACACCGGCCGCCACCAGCACGCCGCGCAGCAGGGCCGCACCGACAAAGGCCAGAAACATTTCCAGCGAAGACAGCGGCGTCATCAGCAGCAATACCAGATTGCCCATGATCTTGGACTGGATCAGGCTGGACGAGGTGTTGGCGAAAGCATTCTGGATGACGCTCATCATCATCAGCCCGGGAATAAGGAATGCGGTGTAGGCCACGCCGTCGTAGACCTCAACCCGGTCACGCATGACCTGATCGAACACCAGCAGGTAGAGGACCGAAGTGATCATCGGCGCCAGCACGGTCTGGCCGACCACTTTCATGAAGCGGCGCACTTCCTTGCGTAACAGCGTCCAGGCGCCGTAACTGTTGAAAGCAGCGATCATGATGCGACCTCTGCAGATGTCATCTCCACAAAAATATCCTCCAGACTCGGATCCCGCGTCTGCACGTTTTCCACGCGCAAGCCGGCACTGCGTATCGCGTCCAGCACATCGGCAATACGGTCTTTGCCCTTTTCCAGTTTCAGCTCGAACTCGCCCTCCACTTCGCCGACCAGCTTGGACTGCAGCGCCTCGGGCAACGCCGCGCGGCCTTCCAGGCTCAGGCGCAGCAGGCGGAAAGGATGCAGATTCAATAGTGCACGCTTGCCCTCCAGCGCACGCAGTTCGCCCTTGTTGAGGATGGCAATGCGATCGCAAAGCTCCTCGGCCTCTTCCAGGTAATGCGTGGTCAGGACAATGCTGTGCCCATCCTTGTGCAGACGGCGGGTAAAGCGCCACAGGGCGCGGCGCAGCTCCACGTCCACGCCGGCAGTGGGTTCATCCAGGATCACTACCGGCGGTTTGTGCACCAGCGCCTGGGCAATCAGCACGCGGCGCTTCATACCACCGGACAGCTGGCGCATATTGGCTTCGCGCTTGTCGCTCAGTTCCAGTTCTTCCAGCAGCTCGTCAATCCAGGGCCATTGCTCACGCCCGCAACCGTAGTAACCGGCCTGCAATCGCAACAAATCAATGACCGGAAAGAAGGGATCGAACACCAGCTCCTGCGGAACCACGCCCAGGGATTTGCGCGCCGCGCGGAAGTCGCTGACCACGTCGTGCCCCAGCACCGCAATCTGCCCGGCATCGGCGCGCACCAGTCCGGCCACGATACTGATCAGGGTGGACTTGCCGGCGCCGTTGGGACCCAGCAGGCCGAAATATTCCCCCTGCTGGATATCGAACGATACGCCCTTGAGCGCCTGCACGTTGCCGTAGCGCTTGTGGATATTGTCGATGTGAAGAGCCTGCATGGCGGCGAATACTGGAGGCGAATGGGCAGACATTATAAAGGGCCGGTCAAGTCCTTGCGGCCGCCCTGCTATCATGTGCGCCTCTGCATTCGTTCTGGCAAGGATATTTATGCTCAACCTGCTGGCCATACTGGGCGGTTTCTGCCTGCTGATCTGGTCCGCAGACCGTTTCATCGCCGGCGCCGCCGGCGTGGCCCAGCGCCTGGGTGCGCCACCGTTACTGATTGGCCTGACCATCGTGGCCCTGGGCACCTCCGCCCCGGAAATCCTGGTTTCCGTAGTGGCTGCGCTGCAGGGCAACCCCGGACTGGCGGTCGGCAACGCCCTGGGCTCGAACATCACCAACATCGGTCTGATCCTGGGCGTAGTCGCCCTGGCCAAGCCACTGCAGGCACATTCCGCGGTGCTGCGGCGCGAACTGCCTCTGTTGTTACTGACCGGCGCCCTGACCTATGCCCTGTGCATGGACAACAACCTCGACCGGGCTGATGGTCTGACGCTGATTTGCGGCGCGGTAGCTTTCGTGCTGTTTCTGGGCTGGATGGCGCGGCGGGGCATGCATGACCCCATCGAGCAGGAGTACAGCGAGGAACTCAAGAACCCGCTCCCCATGCCGCGCGCCGTGTTCTGGCTGCTGGTGGGGCTGGTACTGTTGCCGCTCAGCTCCCGGTTGCTGGTCTGGGGCGCGGTCAACGTGGCCATGGCGCTGGGCGTCAGCGACCTGATTATCGGCCTGACCATTATCGCCATCGGCACCAGCCTGCCGGAAATGGCGGCCTCGCTGGCCGGCGTACTCAAGAACGAACACGATATCGCCCTGGGCAATGTGCTGGGCTCCAACATGTTCAACCTGCTGATCGTGCTGGCCATGCCCGGCCTGATCGCGCCTGGTGAACTGTCGCCGGATGTTATCAGCCGCGATATCCCGGTCATGCTGACCTTTACCGCCGCCCTGTTCCTGATGTGCTATCCGCTGCGCGGCAAGCAACATGGCGGGCGCATTAACCGTTTTGAAGCCACGCTGTTGCTGCTGGGCTTTGTCGGCTATGAACTGCTGCTCTACCGCTCGGTCATAAACGCGTAAAATCACTCCAGGCCTTATTCGAATAGACAATGGAAAAACTCGATCCCACAGAATTAATCAGCATCGGCCAGCGTGTACTGCAGGCAGAAGCCGAAGCCATCAGCGGGCTGCATACGCGGCTGGACGAAACATTCGTAAAAGCCTGTGAACTGATGTACCGCTGTACCGGTCGGGTCATCGTGACCGGCATGGGCAAGTCCGGCCACATTGCCGGCAAGGTTGCCGCCACGCTGGCCAGCACCGGCACCCCCGCCTTCTTTGTGCACCCCGGAGAAGCCAGTCATGGAGATCTGGGCATGGTGGTGGACCGCGATGTCGTGCTGGCACTGTCGAATTCCGGAGAAACCGGTGAAGTACTCACCATATTGCCCGTCATCAAGCGCATGGCCGTGCCGCTTATCGCCATGACCGGCCGGCCGAAATCCACGCTGGCGCGCGCGGCAGACGTGCACCTGAATGTAAGCGTCGAACGCGAGGCCTGCCCCCTTGATCTGGCGCCCACATCAAGCACGACTGCAAGCCTGGCCATGGGCGATGCCCTGGCCATCACCTTGCTGGAATCGCGCAAATTTACCGAAGAGGATTTCGCCCTTTCCCATCCCGGGGGCACATTGGGACGACGCCTGCTGTTGCGCGTATCGGACATCATGCATACCGGCAACCGTATTCCCAGCGTCAAACTCGGCAGCAGCCTGCGTGAAGCACTGATGGAGATGACCGCCAAGGGCCTGGGCGTCACGACCATCATGGATGGCGACAGACTCGCCGGCATCTTCACCGACGGTGACTTGCGCCGCGCGCTGGATGGACCGGTGGACGTACATGTCAAAACCATCGATGAAGTCATGACCCGCGGCGGCACCACGGCTACACCCGACATGCTGGCCAGCGAAGCCCTGCATTTGATGGAAACCCAGAAGATCAATGCTGTCCCGGTACTGGACGAAGAAAAACGGCTGGTCGGCGTATTCAATATGCACGACCTCTTGCGCGCAGGAGTTGTCTGAGCACCATGAGCGACCTGAATTCACGGGCAGGCCGCATTCGCCTGGCCTTGTTCGATATTGACGGTGTCCTGACAGACGGCCGCCTCTACATTGGCCCCGGAGGCCAGGAATTCAAGGCCGTCAGCGTCAAGGACGGGCATGGTCTGAAGCGCCTGCAGCGCAGTGGCGTACAACTCGGCGTTATCAGCGGACGCCCTTCCGAAGCCATGGAGCACCGTCTGCGCGAACTCGGATTTGATCATGTCTTTCTGGCCATTGAAGACAAGCTGCCGGTTTTCGAAAAACTGCTGAGCAGCCTGAATATCAGCGCCGATGAATGCAGCTTCATGGGCGATGATGAACCCGATCTGCCACTGATGACCCGTTGCGGCGTGGCACTGGCGCCGGCCGACGCCATGCCGGAAGTGCTCGAAGTAGCCGACTGGACCAGCACACTGCCGGCCGGCCATGGCGCCGTAAGACAGGCCTGCGACTGGCTGCGGCAGGCGCGCGAAGACAACGGCGACTGAAACGCATGGCGAGTACGGCCACTCAACCACTGGGCTGGGGCCTGCTGCCCCTGCTGGCGCTGGCCGTGATCATCACCCTTACCCTGCAGCTGAATTACCAGGAAGACAGCAGCGAGAAGAGCCAGCCACCGGAATATGCTGACTACTTCATCCGTGGCGCCAAACTCAGCGCCCTGAGTCCGACCGGCAAACTCATGTACCAGGTACAGGCCGAGGAAATTCTGCACTTCCCCGACCGCTCTGCAGACCTGACCGACATGCGCCTTCACTACCAGGGCGGACCGGCCGGCATCTGGATGCTCAAGGCCAGCAAAGGCCGCATTCCCGCCGGCGGCGGCACCGTGGAATTGATTGGCGATGTCGTCATCAAAGGCAAACAGCCTGAAAAAGGCCTGACACAGATGCGCATGTCGGAAGTGAAACTGTTTCCCACCGAGGGACTTTTACGCACGGATTCGGCTGTCTCCATCATCAAACCAGATGCCAAAATCACCGCTGTGGGCATGGAGGCTGATATAGTTAAGGATGTGATTTCCCTCAGTAAAGACGTTCAGGTCCGCTATGCGTGGTAGAAATTTACGCCGCTTGGCATGTTTTTTGGTTATCTGCGGCTTGTCGACAGCCGGCCCGGCTGCCTGGGCGGTCAACAAGAACGACCCGATCAATATCGAGGCCGACAGCGCGGATCTCAAGGAAGATGTCAGTGTTTACACTGGCCGCGTGCGCCTGACCCAGGGCGGCATGGTGCTGTCCGGCGACCGGCTCGTAGTGCGCAAGGGCACCGGCGGCAACTTCAACCTGAGCCTGAGCGGACGTCCTGCCAACATTTACCAGCCACCCGAGCAGCAAGGCGCCGCCCCCATCCGGGGCAGCGCCCATCAGATTGAATACGGCTCCGGCCAGGAAATCCTGGAACTGAGGGGGGACGCAGCCATCGACCGGGGCGGCGAAAAAATAGCCGGCGAGAGCATCCGCTATAACGTCCGCGAGCGTCGCACCCTGGTCAACAATAACGGCACCAGCGGTGGCCGCGTCAAAATCACGCTGCAGCCCGGCCAATGAGTACTGCTGAAGACCTGGTGATCAGCGAACCTGATAACGAAGCGGGCTTCGGCCTGAAGCTGAAGGCCGAGGGCCTGGTCAAACGTTACCGCAAACGACCTGTGGTGGACGGCGTCTCACTTGACGTGAGAAGCGGCGAGGTGGTTGGACTGCTAGGACCCAACGGCGCGGGCAAGACCACCACTTTCTACATGATCGTGGGGCTGATTCCAGCTGACGAAGGCGTCATCCACCTGGGCGATCAGGAAATCACCCCCCTGCCCATGCATCGCCGCGCCCGACTGGGTGTGGGCTATCTGCCGCAGGAAGCCTCGGTTTTCCGCAAATTGTCTGTGGAAGACAACATCATGGCTGTGCTGGAAACACGCAAGGATCTGGACCGGGATGCACGTGAGCATGCCCTGGAAGAACTGCTGGGCGAGCTGCACATCGACCATATCCGCCGTAATGAAGGCATCAGCCTGTCCGGCGGCGAACGCCGACGCGTGGAAATTGCGCGCGCACTGGCCTCCGACCCTAAATTCGTCCTGCTTGATGAGCCTTTCGCCGGTGTGGATCCGATCGCAGTGGGCGACATCCAGGAAATCATCAATCATCTTACCGCGCGCGATATTGGTGTATTGATCACAGACCACAACGTACGTGAAACCCTGGGCATATGCTCACGCGCCTATATTCTCAGCGAAGGCAAGGTCATCGCAGAAGGCGCGCGGGAAGAAATTCTGGCCAACGAACACGCACGGCGGGTTTATCTGGGCCAGGATTTCCGCATGTAATCCAACGGGTTCACCGTGGCACTCAAGCAGTCTCTGACACTCGGCCTCGGCCAGCATCTCACCATGACGCCTGCATTACAGCAGGCAATACGTCTACTACAACTGTCGACTCTGGATCTGCGTCAGGAAATCAGCGAAGCACTGGAATCCAACCTGATGCTGGAGCTGGAAGAGGAACAAGGCCCCGCCAGCAAGGAAGCTGACGAACCGCGCGAAACGGCTGAAGGGGAGGATATCCCCGAGGAATTGCCTGTCGATGCCGAATGGGAAGACTTTTACGACACCTCAACTCCCGGCAGCAGCGACAGAAATGACGCGGATCTCATGGACTATCGCCAGGCCAGCATGCACAGCCTGCCCAGCCTGCGCGAACACCTGCTGTGGCAGGCGGAGGTCTGCGGCTTCTCACCCAGCGGCCTGGAAATCGCCACGCACATCATTGACGCCGTCAACGAGGATGGTTACATACAGGACTGGCCGGCGCTTGAGAAGCGCATGCTGGAGATCGAAGGCGCCACTCAAGCCCTGATCAGGGATACCCTCACAACCGTGCAGGATTTCGACCCCCCGGGCGTAGCGGCGCGCGATCCGGTGGAATGTATCGCCCTGCAGTTGCAGCAACTACCGGAAGAAACCAAGGCTCGCGCCCCTGCCCTGCAACTGGTGGAAAGCGGTCTGCTGGCCTTCCTGGCTGAACGCAGGCTGGGCGCCATCAAGCAGCAGCTGGCGCTGGATGACGAGACACTGGAATCCACCATTCAACTCATCCAGTCGCTTAACCCCCGGCCCGGCAGCACCTTTGCCGATACCGACTCGAGTTACGTCATTCCCGAAGTGTTCGTCAGCAAGAAAGAGGGCCGCTGGGTCGTCAGCCTCAATCCGGAAATAGCCCCCAGACTGCGCATAAACGACTTCTACTACAGCCTCATCAAGCGCGCGGATCAGAGCGAGGAACAACAGACCCTGAAAACGCATCTGCAGGAAGCACGCTATTTTCTGAACAGCCTCAAGAGCCGCAACGAGACCTTATTGCGCGTTGCACAAACAATAGTTGAAGAACAGCGGGCTTTCATGGAATATGGGGAGGAAGCTATGAAGCCCATGATCTTGCGTGACATCTCAGAACGGCTCGGGGTACACGAATCCACCGTATCCCGGGCAACGGCGAACAAGTACATGCATACGCCGCGCGGGCTTTTCGAACTCAAGTATTTCTTCTCCAGCCACGTCTCCACCACCAGTGGCGGCACCTGCTCGGCTACGGCCATACAGGCCATGATCAAACGCCTGATCCAGAGCGAGAGCCCCGGCAAGCCGCTCAGCGACAGCCGTCTGGCGCACATGCTGCTGAACGAAGGCGTACAGGTTGCCCGGCGTACGGTCGCCAAATACCGTGAAGCCATGAACATTCCACCTTCTCACGAAAGGAAACACACGGCATGAACATCTAGCGAATGCCGCTCTGTTTCCAACCACCAACAGGAGTGCTATATGAACCTGAACATCCAAGGACACCACGTCGACCTGACCGATGCACTTCGTGATTTCATATCGGGTAAAATAGAGCGGCTTTCACGGCACAGCGACGACTTGATCGAAGTCAACGTGATCCTGGAGGTAGACAAACATCAGCATAAGGCTGAAGCCACCGTACAGGTCAGCGGCGCTACACTGTTCGCCGAAAACACCAAACAAGACATGTACGCGGCCATCGACGGCTTGGTCGACAAACTGGATCGCCAGATAAACAAACACAACGGCAAGCGGCACGACCACCATGCCGAACAGGCGCATAAATCCGGTTTGTCTTTGCAATAGGTGTGTAATACGCACGCCTGACACTTAACAATAGTGAATGCGGCGGGGGTTTCCCCGCCGCCTCGTTAGGAAAGCGAATGAACATTGCCGATCTTATTACCCAGGAGCGGGTTGAAGTCCGCCACGATTTACGCAGCAAGAAACGCGTCCTTGAAGACGTCAGCAAACTACTGTCACAGGCCAGTCTCGACCTGGCCGAAAACGAGGTCTTCACCAGCCTCGTCAACCGCGAGAAACTGGGCAGCACCGGACTGGGCGCGGGCGTCGCCATTCCTCATGGCCGGGTTCGTGGCCTGGAACAGTCGATCGGCGCATTCTTTCGCCTGACCCAGGGCATAGACTACGAATCCAACGACGGGCAACCCGCCGATCTGGTATTCGGCCTGATCGTTCCCGTTGACTGCACCCAGGAGCACCTGGACACGCTGCGCACCCTGGCTGAAATGTTCACAGATGATGATTTCACTGCCAAGCTGCGCAAGGCGGAAAGCAACCAGGAACTCTACGAACTGCTGGCCGCTTACACCCCCCCGGTTGCCGAAGCTTCCTGACACCTTCTTTCCGACAACATGCCCCAGAGCCTGACCGTCCATGAACTGGCAGCCCGGTTGGGAGAAGCCTGCGCGCTGACCAGCGCCACGGATTGTGGCCTGCAGAACAGGATCGGCCATGCCCAGCGCCAGGGGCGGCCGATTCCGCTGTCCGGTTATCTGAACTTCGTGCACCCGCCCCAGGTACAGGTCGTGGGTGAAGCCGAGGTGGAATACATCAAGTCCACCGATGATGCGCGCATGGCCCGCAACCTGGCGGCTATGAGCGAGCATCAGACGGCTGTCATCATCGTGGCCGAGAATCTCGCGCTGCCCGAAAATTTTGCCGAGGGCCTGGAGGCCGCGGGCATCGCCGTCCTCCACACCCCCCTGCCCGGACACAAGGTGCTTTACCGCCTGCGGCATTTCCTCAGCGAGGGACTCGCGCCCCAGGTCACCATGCACGGGGTGTATCTGGAAATCCTCGGCATTGGCGTCCTGATTACCGGTAAAAGCGGCATTGGCAAGAGCGAACTCGCGCTGGAACTGGTCAGCCGCGGTCATCGTCTGATCGCCGACGATGCCCCGGAATTCTTTCGCCTGGCGCCCGACAACATCAGCGGTCGCGCCCCGCCCCTGCTGCGCAACTTTCTGGAAGTCCGCGGCCTGGGCATTCTGGACGTACGCGCCATGTTCGGACAAAGCGCGGTACGCCAGCAGAAAAAACTGGAGCTCATTATCCAGCTGGTGCCCGCCATCGACGGCCGCCACCTGCCGCATGCCGAGCGCCTCGCCGGCAGCCGTACCCTGATCGATATTCTTGAGGTCAAGATTCCGAAAATTTCGCTCACCGTCGTGCCGGGACACAATCTCGGCGTGCTGGTAGAGGCCGCCTGTCGGGATCATCTGTTGCGACAACAGGGCTATGCCGCCGACGAAGCATTTGCGCAACGCCAGATGCGCGCCATGCAGGAAGAAAACCTGCAGGAGAACGGCCAGTGAAAATCATTGTTGTAAGTGGCCTTTCCGGCTCCGGCAAAAGCGTTGCGCTCGGCATGCTCGAGGATCTCGATTACTACTGCATCGACAATCTGCCGCTGGCGCTGCTGGCTACGCTGAAGCCGCAGACGCTGCAACACCGCGATGAGGAGTTTCCATTACTGGCCGTCAGCATTGACGCCCGCTCGCGCGGCGATATTGCCGGGTTTCCGAAGCGTATTGCAGAGCTGCGCGAGGCCGGCCTGGATATACAGGTACTTTTCTTCCAGGCGGATCGCGATGTCATCCTGCGGCGTTACAGTGAAACCCGCCGCAAGCACCCGCTCACCGACGCCAACACACCGCTGGCCGAGGCGATTGATCGCGAACACGAACTGATGCAACCGATCGCCGACTCGGCAGAGCGCGTGATCGACACCAGCCGCAGCAACATCCACCAGTTGCGAGAACTGGTACGTAGCCATCTTCAGGGCCAGAACGAAGAGGGGCTGTCCCTGCTGTTTCAGTCCTTCGGTTTCAAGTACGGCATGCCGGATGCCGTGGATTTTGTTTTCGATGTGCGCTGCCTGCCCAACCCCCACTGGCAGGAGGAACTGCGGATACAGACCGGACGCGATGCGGGCGTGGTGAAATACCTGGAGGCCCAGGAAGACACGAAGAAGATGCTCGACGACATCAGCCGCTTTCTGGAACACTGGCTGCCCAAGTTTCAGGCCGAAGACAGGGCTTACGTCACCGTGGCCATCGGCTGCACCGGCGGCAAGCACCGTTCAGTCTATATAGTGGAACAGTTGGCGGCCCGATTCAGGCAACATTATCCAACCACCCTGGTCCGCCATACCGAATTACCCTAAAGTCGCAGGCTGACGCCGCGCCGGATAACAGCGAAGGACAGGCACTCACTATGGCCGTAGCCGTTTTACTCGTCACCCATGGAAAACTGGGTGCAGACCTGGTCAACACCGTCACCGAAATGATCGGTGAAGCGCCCATGCCGCTTGGAGTAGTGGATATTCATCGCACCCAGGATCCGGACGAAATGGTGCAACAAACGCTGGACAAGGCGCAGGCACTGGATAGCGGCGATGGCGTACTGATGCTCACGGATGCTTTCGGCTCCACACCCAGCAACATTGCCATGCGTGCCGCCGAAAGTTGCCAGGCGCGCGTGGTGGCCGGACTCAATCTTCCCATGCTGGTTCGCATTTTCAATTATCCGGAGCTCGAACTTGAAGCCATGACCCAGGGCGTGGTCAAGGGTGGCCGCCAGGGCATTCTGGTGGCGGATGAGAACAACTGATACAGAGACACACACATGGCACTCGAAAGGGAAGTTCAGATCATTAACAAGCTGGGCCTGCATGCACGCGCTGCCGCCAAACTGGTCACCGAAGCCGCTCACTTCAGCTGCGATATCCGCATTACCAAGGGCGGTCGCGAGGTCAGCGGCAAAAGCATCATGGGTGTCATGATGCTGGCGGCTGCCAAGGGGTCTGTGCTCACCCTCAGCGCCGAAGGCGACGACGCCGAACAGGCACTGGACGCGCTTGACGCCCTGATCGCAAGGCGTTTCGACGAAGACGAATAGTAACGTGAGACGTGAGATGGAAGACCTGAGACGTAAAGCACCGGTCATGGCTGCCGGCAAACTGCTGCATGCCTTTCATTTCACACTTCATATCTCGCATCTCGCCGTTCATATCACCGGGAGAAAACAGTGAGCTTGTGGCTGTCCGGCATCGGCGTATCACGCGGAGTCGTGATTGGCCGCGTGCACAAGGTGCACAGTGGCGAACTGGATATTCCCGAAGTCGAGATCAGCAATGGGCAAATCGCTGACGAGGTACAGCGTTTCCGTGAAGGGCTGGCGGAAGCCAAGCGCCAGCTCAGCGATATACGTGAAAAGATACCGGCCAGCGCGCCCCCCGACATTGCCGCCTTCATCGACACCCACTTGTTGATGATGCAGGACAGCGCCATGAGTGATGCCGTGGAAGCGCTGATTGCCGAACGCCACTGCAACGCCGAATGGGCCCTGAAACTGCAGCGTGACAGTCTGGTCGCGGTCTTCGATCAGATGGAAGACGCCTATCTGCGCACCCGCCGGGACGACGTCGAACATGTTACCCAGCGCATTCAACGCATCCTGCTCAAGCAAGACCGTCCACTGAATGCGCCGAGGGGGAAAAATACCGCACCGGCCGTTGTCGTCGCCGATGACATCACGCCGGCAGACATCATTATTCTGCATCAACAGGGAGTCGCCGCTTACATCACCGAATATGGCGGCCCGCTGTCACATACGGCCATTCTGGCGCGCAGCCTGGGCATTCCGGCCATCGTGGGCCTGCACCATGCCCGCCGCCTGCTCAGCGATGACGAGGAAATCATACTCGACGGCGAACAGGGGCATGCCATCGCCAGCCCCGATCTGCAGGCGCTGGAATTCTACCGCCGGCGCCAGGCACGCGACGCCCGCTACCGGCGCATGCTTTCACGCCTCAAGAAAGAACCGGCGGTATCCAGTGACGGTCAGAAAATCACTCTGCTGGCCAACATCGAACTGTCCGAGGACAGCAAGGCCGCGCACGCGGTCGGCGCGGAAGGCGTGGGTCTCTACCGCACCGAATTCCTCTACATGAACCGGGACAGACTGCCGGACGAAGAGGAGCAATACGAGGCCTACCGCAAAGTGGTCTCCGCGGCCCACGGCCCGGTTACCATCCGCACGCTGGACCTGGGCGCGGACAAACAGATCGACAGCGGTCGCAGTCATTCCGGCCCCACCCCGAGCAACCCGGCCCTGGGTCTGCGCGCTATTCGCCTGTGCCTGAAAGAAGCCGACATGTTCCGCGTCCAGTTACGCGCCCTGCTGCGCGCATCTGCCGAAGGCGCGGTGCGCATCATGCTGCCGATGATTTCCAATTTGCAGGAGCTGCGGCAGGCACGGCATATCATTGAAGAACTGAAAGTCGAGCTGCGGGCGGAGGGACTGGCTTTCGACAACAACGTACCGGTAGGTGCAATGATCGAGGTGCCGGCGGCAGCACTGGCAGCCCCCATGCTGGCTCGTTACGCCGACTTTTTCTCCCTGGGCACCAATGACCTCATCCAGTACACGCTGGCCATCGACCGCGTGGACGACGAAGTCAACTATCTTTATGACCCGTTGCACCCGGCAGTGCTACGCCTGATCCACATGAGCATTACAAGCGGCCAGGCGGCCGGCATCCCTGTCTCCATGTGCGGTGAGATGGCCTCCGATCCGCGCTACACCCATCTGTTGCTGGGATTGGGGCTGACCGAGTTCAGCATGCATCCTTCCAGCATCCTGGAGGTCAAGCGCATCATCATGCAGAGCAATATTGCCGAACTGCGCATCAGGGCGGCTGCGGTGCTGGAAAGCAGCGATGCCGCCGAAATGCACGAGCGCATCGCCGCCCTCAGCAACGGCCACTGAATCCGGCACGGCTGACTTCCCGCAGCTTTTTCTTGCGCTGCGGCATGCCCGGACTGATCTTGAAAGCCTAAAAGCAACAAGTACTTAGCGCCGGCCAATGGACGGCCAACGAGATTGCAGGTAACTTTGCTGCGATTTCCCCAATCAGGATCGGCGGCATGACCGAGAACGTCCAGCAGCGTGACAGCGACGACGTTCTGGCGCACCTGCATCGTGCGCTGGAAACCGGTCGTATGCGGCGTGTGCAACCCATGTTGCACGAGCTGAACGCTGCCGAGGTCGCCGTTCTGCTCGAGGGCATTCCACCCACCAAGCGCAAAATCGTCTGGGGCCTGGTCGATCCCGAGGATCACGGTGAAGTCCTGCTGCACGTCAATGACGAAGTGCGAACCAACCTCATTGAGCGCCTGGACGATGAGGTGTTGCTGGCCGCCACCGAAGGCCTCGACATCGACGACCTCGCCGACCTTCTCGAAGATCTGCCGGAAACACTGACCCAGCAGGTACTGAGGTCAATGGATTACCAGAACCGCCAGCGTCTGGAGTCCATTCTTTCCTACCCCGCCGACAGTGCTGGCGGCCTGATGAACATCGACACTGTGACTATCCGCCCGGACGTCACTGTCGATGTGGTACTGCGCTACCTGCGCCAGCGTGCGGAGTTGCCCGACGGCACCGACAAACTGTTTGTGGTCAATCGCTATGGCCGTTACCTGGGCGCAGTGTCACTGGACAAGTTACTGACACTGGATCCCGACAAGCGCATTGCGGAAATCATGGACACCGAGCTGGACCCGCTCAATGTCAACACCGGCGAAACCCAGGTAGCCAGAAAATTCCAGGATCTGGACCTGGTATCCGCGCCCGTCGTCGATGACCAGGGTGTGCTGCTCGGCCGCATCACGATTGACGACGTGGTCGATACCATCCGCGACGAAGCGGAACATAACTTCATGAGCCGCGCAGGTCTTGACGAAGAAGAAGACTTGTTTGCGCCCATTATTTCCAGCGCCCGCCGCCGCGCTGTCTGGCTGGGCATCAACCTCTTTACCGCCTTTCTCGCCGCCCGCGTCGTGGGGCTGTTCGAAGGTACGATCGACCAGGTAGTAGCGCTGGCAGTGCTCATGCCCATCGTCGCCAGTATGGGCGGCATAGGCGGCAGCCAGACACTTACATTGATGATCCGGGGCCTGGCTCTGGGACAGATCGGCACCCGTAATGCGCGCACCCTGTTACTCAAGGAACTGGCGGTAGCCACTATCAATGGCCTGGCCTGGGCGGTCGTGGTCGCGCTGATTGTACTGGTCTGGTTCCGCAATCCCTTGCTGTCTGCCGTGATCGGCATGGCCATGATTCTGAATCAGATCATCGCTGCGGCATCCGGCGTGGGCCTGCCGCTGATCATGCGCAAGCTCAACATTGATCCGGCGCTGGCGGGCAGCGTGGTGCTGACCACGATTACCGACGTGGTCGGGTTTTTCGCTTTCCTGGGACTAGGCGCCCTGATCCTGCTTTGAACCCTCAGGCAAAGGCGCACAGACGCCAATGCCTGTTAATACGCAAATTAATGCAGATTCAATAGGAAAACGTCATTCCAGGGAATTACGGGGGATCTCTTTCTTCCGCGCTGTCTGCGCCTTTGCGTGAGTTCCTTATCCCTGCCCTGCAATGGTCATGCGGTCGACCAGGATCGAACCACTGCGGATATTGCCGCGCATATCGACGTCATTGCCGACGGCCACAATGCCGCGATACATATCCTTGAGATTGCCGGCGATGGTGATGTTCTCCACCGGATAGGCAATAACGCCATTCTCCACCCAGAATCCCGAACCGCCACGGGAATAGTCGCCGGTCACTGTGCTGCCGCCCGAGCCCATGAGTTCGGTGACCAGCAGGCCGGTGCCCATTTCCTGCAGCATTCCGCTACGATCCAGTTCGCCCGGCTCAACGATCAGGTTATAGACACCGCCGGCATTACCCGTGCTTTCCAGCCCCAGGCGGCGGGCGGAGTAGGAACCCAGCACATAACCCTGCAACACCCCGCCGGTGATCAGGTCGCGGGTCTGTGTGGTCACGCCTTCCCGATCGAACGACGCACTGCCCATGCCGCCGGGCAACAACGGTTGCTGATGAATGCGCACATGATCGGCAAATACAGGCTCACCCAGCTTGTTGAGCAGAAAGCTGGCCTTGCGGTACAGCGCGCCACCGCTGATTGCGCCGATGAAGCTGCCGATCAGGCCACGCGCCAGTTCGGCCGGAAACAGCACCGGCGCCTGGCAGGTCGTGAATTCGCGGGCTCCCAGCCGCGCCACGGTGCGTTGCGCCGCCTGGCGGCCGATGCTTTCCGGATCAGCCAGATTCTGCGGCAGGCGCACGTTGTCGTACCAGTAATCGCGCTGCATGGCGCCGGTCTTTTCATCTTTCGCCAGCACCACGCAGGACAGGCTGTGCTCGGTGCCCCGCTTGCAGCCGACGAAACCGTGGCTGTTGGCATAAACCGAAACGCCCCGTCGGGTATCCAGACTGGCGCCGTCGCTGTTGTGAATACGGGAATCGTAGTCGAAAGCGGCGCTTTCACTACGGCGCGCCAGTTCGATGGCCTGATCCACTTCCAGCGGCCAGGGATGGTCCAGGCCGAGATCCGGGAATTCGCTCGCCATGCGGTCGGCATCCGCCAGACCGGACCAGGGATCTTCCGCCATATGCCGCGCCATACTGCAGGCCATTTCCACCGTCTCGGCAACAGCTGTCGCTGCAAAATCGGCGGTACTGGCATGGGCCTTGCGCTTGCCGAAGTAAACCGTGACCCCCAGATCACGGTCATCCTGAAACTCGACGGTTTCCACTTCGCCCTTGCGCACCTGCACCGTCAATGCCGTACTGACACCGACACTGGCGGCCGCTGCCGTCGCTCCTGATGTCCTGGCCACATCCAGCGCGTTTCGCACAACCTCGATCAGCGCGGATTCGTCGGGAAGTTTCTGGTCAAGTTGCGGGTTACGCGCGGCTACGAGTTGCATGTCTGGTCAGTTACCTGAAGGAATAAAACACTCGCATTGTGCCATGTCGCCTGGCTGGCTTCAGTCACCGGAACGGAGCTGTGGTATAAATCAATCATGCGTAACTGCCTGATCCTGGTATTGAGTCTTTACCTGTCCGCCTGTGCGGGCCAGGCCACCCTGCTGCCGCAGGGTGACCATAGCCTCAAGGTAATCGCCCAGGGCCCCAGCATTGAGTCGGCCCGGCGCTCAGCCGAAAGCGAAGCCACCAAGGCCTGCCGCAAGACACAGCAGGTCTACGACCTGCAGTCCGAAACCAATGCGGTCGTCGACAGCACCGAACCCGGCGCCACTGAATATCGCGTCATCTGGCGTTTCAATTGCATCGACCGCGCTTATTGATCAGCCAATGAGGTCGAGCGCAGCAGCCCGTCCAGCTGAAACACAGCCAACGAGACCAGAATCAGGCCGGCGCCGCCAAGCGCCATGACACTCAGTGTCTCTCCTTCCAGCATATTACCCAGAGCCAGCGCCAACACCGGCGTCAGCAAGGGGATCAGGGCCACGGTCAGTGTCGACAGGCGCTGCAGCACATAAAAGTAGGCTACAAACCCCACCACGGAGCCGAACAGGGCCAGATACAGGGTCGCCATGACTGAACGGCTGTCTACCGCGACCGGCAGATGCCCATCCATGAAATACCACGTCAGCACATAGCCGGGCAGTGAATACAGCAAGGTGCCAGCGGTATGCGATAGCGGATCAATGCCACTGTCATAACGCTTCACCAGCACGGCGCTCAGCGAAAAGCATATGGTGGCGCCAACCAGGCCCAGCAAGCCTTTCAAGGCAGGGGCATTCACCCCGTCCAGCGCAAAAGCTTCACCGCCAAAGACCATGGCCAGACCGCCGACAGCGCTCAGCAAAGCCAGGAAACGCAAGGGCGACAGACTACGCTCATCGAGAATCCAGTAGGCCAGCACCCCGGACAGAATGGGCGTGATACCGAAAAGTACGGAAATCAGGCCTGACGGCACGTACTGACTGCTCCAGTAAACCAGTGACATGGCGCCAAACACGCCGAGGCTGGCGACAGCGTAACCGCGCTGTGCACGCGCATGCCAGGGAAAGGGTTTGCGCAGCAACAATACCAGCAGGCTGGCCAGAAATGCGCCCAGGGCCATGCGCCCCAGGGCGGCCCCGGTATAACCCAGGCCGATGCTGCTCCACTTGATCGCCAGAGGCGTTGTCGCCCATATCAGTACGACGGTTGTATAGGCTGCCGGTATCGACATGATTCTTCCTTACTCGTTACACCCAATCCACTCGGGCTACGCGTCCTGCAGTTCCTGCCTTTTCCTTTCCTGCCGCCTCTCCCCTTGAGTCAAGGGTCTTCCCGAAGGGGAAGGCGTTGTGCAAACAAAAAAGGCCGCAGGGTTTAAAACGCTGCGGCCTTTCGTGGAATCCTGTTACAAAGTCTATGAAGCACTCCTGCAACTCACGACGGCACGCAGCCACCCCGGCTTGCGCCATACGCGGCGCGCCTGGATGCGAATCGTCGGAAGTCGGTGCATAAAGTTATTCATAGCGCGGCGGAGTTTGCGCCCGTTCGCAGCAGGGGTCAAGTCAGGCCGTAGCCTGCAGGGCATCCAGCAACTTGCCATGAACACCGCCGAAACCACCGTTACTCATGACCACAATACGATCTTCAGCAGCGGCCGCCGAAGTAACCGCAGACACCAGCGCATCAAGATCACGGTACACCTGAGCGCGCTCAGCCAGAGGCGCAAAAGCCCCGGCCACGTCCCAGTCGACACCTGGGCCCTGGTAGATATAACTGATATCCGCCGCCCGCATCGAATCCGCCAACTGACTGCCGTGGACGCCCATCTTCATGGTATTTGAACGCGGTTCCAGAACGGCCAGAATACGACCCTGCGTGGTCTGCGCGCGTACACCTTCCAGTGTCGTTTCGATAGCCGTCGGGTGATGGGCAAAGTCGTCGTAGACGCGTACGCCACGCACCTCACCACGCAGTTCCATACGGCGTTTCACGCCGCGGAAACAGCTCAGCGCAGCGCAGGCATCAGCCGGCTTTACCCCGGCGTGGCGTGCAGCGCCGATGGCTACCAGGGCATTAAGCACGTTGTGCCGGCCCAGCATGCCCCAGCGCACTTCTCCCTGCTTCTCACCTGCCAGCAGGACACTGAATTCGCTGCCGTCTGGCCTGAGCATCTGCGCCTGCCAGCCGTCCGCGCTATCGACTGCCTCCACCGGCGTCCAGCAACCCATTTGCAGTGTGGTCTGCACCTCGGCATCGGCGGCGGGCGCCAGAATGCGCCCCTCGCCCGGCACCGTGCGGATCAGGTGATGGAACTGGCGCCGGATGGCTTTGAGATCGTCGAAAATATCCGCATGGTCGAACTCGATGTTGTTCACAATCAAGGTGCGCGGACGGTAGTGCACAAACTTGGAGCGTTTGTCGAAAAAGGCCGTATCGTATTCGTCGGCTTCCACCACAAAAAACGGACTCTCCCCGAAGCGCGCGGACACGCCGAAATCAGCCGCCACTCCACCAATCAGGAAGCCCGGCTTAAGGCCGGCGTGTTCCAGTATCCAGGCCAGCATACTGCTGGTTGTGGTCTTGCCATGAGTACCCGAGGCGGCCAGCACCCAGCGGTCGTGCAGAACGTGCTCAGCCAGCCACTGGGGTCCGGAAGTGTAGGCCAGCCCCTTGTTCAGCACATATTCTACGGCCGGGTTACCCCGTGTCATGACATTGCCGATCACCACCACATCCGGCGCCGGATCCAGATGCGCGGGATCGAAGCCCTGCATGACTTCCACGCCCTGCTCGGCCAGCATGGTGCTCATGGGCGGATAAACATTTTCGTCAGACCCGGTCACCCGATGCCCCGCGGCACGGGCCAACAACGCGACACCCCCCATGAACGTGCCGCATATACCCAGAATATGAACGTGCATAACTCTCCCGATGCTCAGCGCACCATCAGTGCCAGGAACATGATCAGTCCCGGAAACAACAAGGCGATCGCCATGGCGCGGCCACGACTGATTTCCAGCGCATGGTGAAAGACATGCGCCATCACCATCAGCCGCCACACATAAACCAGCAACAACATCACCAAGGCAAAACCGGGTACATCAATTGCCTCAACGACGGCAGGATCGAGTGCATCCGGTTGCCCCTGGGCCTGCAGCATCAGATCCTGAATCTGCAGAAAATAGGGCATAAGACTGATCAGCGGCCCGACTTCCAGAATATTGAATACGGCCGCAGTAGCCACCAGGGCCATGAAGCTTTGCTGAAAACGTTCGCGCCGCCCGCCCAGGGCCAGTACCGCCCAGGCAAAACCGGCCAGATAGGCCAGGCTGCTGACCGACTGCATCAGCGCCACATGCACCTGCATCTGGATAACCGCGACATAGGCCGGCGCCGACAAAACGAGATAGGCCAGAATCACTACATACAGCACTTCGCGCCGTGCAGGCAGATCCTGGGGGCCGCGCCGCAGCAAGAGAATATCCAGGGTGGCGCGTGTCATAAAGCTAAGCATGCTTTCGGCATCAAGTTGAATGAACGCGCATAATACCCGACTCGCTCTTCACATCCGACCATTCAACTCATACGCCGTGACCCGTTCTATGCCAGCCAGCTACCGCTTTATCGATACCGCCGAAGAACTCGGACATTTCTGCGAAACGGCCGCGCGTTTTCCCTGGCTGGCTGTGGATACCGAGTTCATCAGGGAAAAAACCTACTACCCGCGCTGGTGCCTGCTGCAACTGGCCACGCCGGAAGAGATCGCCTGCATAGATGTGCTGGCCATCGAGGACATGGCGCCTGCAATGGCGCTCATGGACAACCCGGCGGTGCTGAAACTGTTCCATGCCGCGCGCCAGGATATGGAGATTTTTCACCTGGCTGCCGGTCGGCCGCCGGCACCGGTTTTCGACACACAACTGGCGGCGGCTCTGGCCGGACATGGCGATCAGATTGGCTACGGCAACCTGGTGCAGAGTGTGCTGAATGTGGAACTGGACAAGGGCCATGCCCGCTGTGACTGGAGTCGACGTCCCCTGTCCGATGCCGAACTCGCCTATGCTGCCGATGATGTGCGCCACCTGGGCGCGCTGTACAAGACGCTGAGCGACGAACTGGAAAGCCGCGGCCGACTGGCGTGGCTACAGACGGATTTTGATGAACTCAGTGACCCTGCCCAGTACACTCCCGATCCGGCCCAGGCCTGGCGGCGCCTCAAAGGTCTGGGACGCCTCAAGCCACGCCAGCAACACCTGGCTGCACGACTGGCCGAATGGCGCGAGCAGCTGGCCATGGAGCGTGATCTGCCGCGCAAATGGATACTCGGCGACAACGCCCTCACCGACCTGGCCCAGCGCCCGCCACGCAGCCTCGACGACCTGCGGCGTTTCCGGGACATCGGCAACGACAGCATCAACCGCTACGGCGAGACCCTGATCAAGCTGCTGGACGACCAACAGGACCTGCCGGCCGAGCCACTGGTAGAAGGCAAGCGCCTGATCGATCAGAGTCAGGAACCGGTGGTAGATCTGTTAATGGCCTGCCTGCGCGATACCGCCATCCGCAACGACCTGTCCCCGGCCATGCTCGGCAAGCGCGCCGACCTGGAGAGACTGGTGGCCGGCGAACGGGATCTGCCGTTGCTGCGTGGCTGGCGGCGTACGGCCGCCGGCGAGGCATTGCTGGAAGTACTGGAAGGCAAAGCCAGCCTGAAAGTCAGCAACGGCCACCTGGCCAGAGAATAATTCTGGTCGCGGCGAGCAATGCCGCAACCAGAGCGCAGGCGCTACAGTTCCTCTGTCAGCCGGGTGTAAATCTCTTCGATATCCCCTTCGCCGGGAACACTGACCAGCTTGCCCTGGGCCTTGTAGTAGTCCACCAGCGGCGCCGTCTGGTTCTGGTAAACCTCCAGACGGTTGGTGATGGTTTCCTCGTTATCGTCAGCGCGATGCTGCAAATCCTCACCGCCACAGCGGTCGCAGACGCCTTCCTGTTTGGGTGGACTGAAGTAGACGTTGTACATCTGGCCGCAATCGGCACAGGTGCGGCGGCCGGTCAGGCGCTTGAGCAGGGAGTCGAAAGCCACGTCGATCAGCACGCCCTTGTCCAGCGGCTGACCCAGTTCTTCCAGCATCTTGTCCAGCGCCTCGGCCTGCGGAATACTGCGCGGAAAGCCGTCCAGAATGAAACCATTGGCGGTGTCTGGCTCCGCCAGACGCTCACGAATCATGCCGATAACAATTTCATCGGCTACCAGTTCGCCGGCATCCATTGCAGCCTTGGCTTTCTGACCGAGTTCGGTGCCGGCCTTCACCGCCGCACGCAAGAGATCCCCGGTCGAAACCTGCGGAATATTCTTGCGATCCATCAGCAGCTTGGCCTGGGTTCCCTTGCCGGAACCCGGCGCGCCCAAAAGTACGAGTCGCATTACTAGCACCCTCCCGGGGTATTGCGGCCACCATAACGTCACCGCAGCACGTGCCGAACTGCGTTACCTCGGCCCGATGAAAATGAACAAATAAAGGATAAGGGGCGCAAAATTAGCGTCCGGAGCCCGTCAAGTCAATGCCGAACCGCTCTGTGAAACCACCCACAGCACCGCCCAAACCGCCGTTTGGCGTAGTTTTTACCCCACTCTTTCCAGTATCCTATGCCGCTTCACCGAGTGCCGGAAACGTCACTTTTTTGCTTTTTCCAGAACACCTGAAACACAGGGACACTCACAACATGGCAGCCAAAAACGCCTTCTACGCTCAGTCCGGCGGAGTTACCGCCGTTATCAACGCCACTGCCTGCGGCATCATCGAAACGGCACGCAAGCATCCTGAACAGATAGGCAAGGTATATGCCGGCAGAAACGGCATCATCGGCGCTCTGACCGAGGACCTGATTGATACCAGTGCCGAAAGCGACGCCGATATCGCCGCCCTGAAAAACACGCCAGCAGGCGCCTTTGGCTCCTGCCGCTACAAACTCAAGAGTCTGGAAGAAAACCGCGCCCAGTACGAACGCCTGATCGAGGTCTTCAAGGCGCATGACATCGGCTATTTCTTCTACAACGGCGGCGGTGATTCGGCCGACACCTGCCACAAGGTCAGCCAGCTGGGCGAGGCCATGGGCTATCCCATCCAGGCCATCCATGTGCCCAAGACCATGGATAATGACCTGCCGCACACCGACTGCTGTCCCGGTTTTGGCTCGGTCGCCAAATACACGGCCGTCTCCATTCGCGAAGCCGGCTTTGATCTGGCCAGCATGGCGTTGACCTCGACCAAGGTGTTCATTCTGGAAGTGATGGGCCGCCATGCCGGCTGGACCGCAGCCGCCGGCGGCCTCGCTGCCGAGAAGGAGGGTGACGACCCGCACATCATCCTCTTCCCGGAAGTGGTCTTCGACCAGGAAAAATTCCTCGCCCGCGTCAAAGAGTGTGTGGACAGCTACGGTTACTGCACCATTGTCGCTTCGGAAGGCATCAAGAATGCCGAAGGCAAATTCGTGGCCGACGCCGGCACCACCGATGCCTTTGGTCACACCCAGCTTGGCGGCGTCGCCCAGACCCTGGCCACCATGATCAAGTCCAGCCTGGGCCTGAAATACCACTACGCCATTGCCGACTACCTGATGCGCTCGGCCCGTCACATTGCTTCCGGCACCGACCTGGAACAGGCCTATGCAGTAGGCAAGGCCGCCGTGGAAATGGCTGCCGCCGGCAAGGGTGGCGTGATGGTTTCCATCGTGCGCGAGTCCGACGAGCCCTATGAGTGGTCGATCGGCGAAGCCCCGCTGGACCAGGTGGCTAACGTGGAAAAGAAAATGCCAGCCGACTTCATCACCGGCGACGGCTTCCACATCACCGATGCCTGCCGCCGTTACCTGGCGCCGCTGATTGCCGGCGAGCACTATCCGGAATACGTAAACGGCCTGCCACAGTACGTGAAACTGAAAAATGTCGCGGTGCCGAAAAAGACCGGTAAAAGCTTCGAAATCTAACTCTTTCAGGCAAAGCCGGTATAATGCGCGCCGCTTTCAAAGATCTCATATGCGCCTAGAGGACTATTAAACATGGGTTACGAACTGGTTGGCCCGGGCAAGAACGCGCCCGATGAAATCCACGTCATTATTGAAATTCCTGCCGGTGGCGACCCGGTGAAATACGAAATCGACAAGGACACTCAGTGTCTGTACGTCGATCGTTTCATGAACGTGGCCATGCACTACCCGGCCAACTACGGCTTTGTGAACCACACCCTGTACGACGATGGCGACCCCGTCGACGTGCTGGTGCTGACCCCCTACCCGGTGGTGGCCGGCTCGGTCATCAAATGCCGCCCCATTGCTTATCTGAACACGGAAGACGAATCCGGTCTGGACGCCAAGATTCTGGCCGTGCCGACCGACAAGGTCTCTACCGGCTACTACAAGGATATGCAGGATCTGGCCGATGTACCGGACCGCCTGAAGAACACCATTCAGCACTTCTTCGAACGTTACAAGGACAATGAAGACGGCAAGTGGGTGAAGGTCACCGGCTGGCACACCGCCGCCGAAGCCAAGGCCGAGATCCAGAAAGCGATTGACGCCTACAAGAACAAGTAAGCGCTAGTCGAGCTTGTTGCTGACAGCCCTGTCCGGTTCGCCGGACGGGGCTTTTTCTTTGTCCAACTCTTGTTGGGCCAGCACCTCGGCGCGGGCATTTTCAGCAGCAGCCATTTCGTCCCTGGCCTGCTGTTCCATAACCTCCAGCCACAGACTGTCCAGCGCCTGCGCCTGGGCATTCTGACGAGTTTCACAAACCTCGGCATCACATTCGGCAACCGCACAATGAGTACTGGTTTCCTCGAACTCGTAACGGCCATCCACCACGAACTCATTGGGCGGAATGCGATAGGCCTCGAACAGGTCATAACCCTCCTTGAGGTTGACCCAGAAATCGTACCATCTGGAATTGCGGTTCTTCTCCAGATTGGCGGCCGTTAGCGGGAACGGGAATACATGCACCTTGAAGCCGGCCTGGCCATTCAGCAGGGCCGCCTCCGCCAGAGTATAGATCTCCTCGATACCCTCGTCGGTCATGGCAAAACAACCGGAAGATGAACAACCGCCGTGCACCATGATGGCTGAACCGGTGCGGCCCAGCAGGCTGTCATAGTCGTTGGGGTAACGGATGTTAAAGGCCAGATGGAAATCGCTGAAAGGATGCATCCAGTCGGCGTTCACGGAATAAAAACCTTCGGGCGCCTGGTCATCCCCCTGAACCTGCTTTGGCCCTAAAGCACCGGAACGCTCGCAGATGGGATAGGTACGGAACAACTCGAACTTCCCGCCCTTCTGCAGCCACAATTCGAGCGTGTTGCTCTGCTTGAAAATGCGCACGAAAATCGGCGTGCCGAATTCAAACCCGGCCTTGGCAAGTTGCGCCTTGAGACGCGGCGTCTGGCGGGCTACCGCTTCCTGGGAATCCTCGCTGAAAAGCAGCTCCGCCCCGGCTGGACTTGCGCCCGCCAGAATCAGCGCCGTCAGCAGAATTCGCAGGGTTTTATGCATAGCTGTCCTCTGTGTTCAAGCATGCCTGATAATTTCACCGCCATCCAGTCTAGGGGAACAGCCCCTTGTAGCGATTGGCGAAAAGCTCGGCATCCTCTTCCAGATAAGCCGAGTGCGGGTTGCCGACCACATATTGGGTAAAGCAGTCATTCTGGGTGCGTTCGCAGCCGGGCTTGCCGGTATTGCGGGCAAAAACCGTGTCCTCCCTGCCCTGCGCCATCATGCCCTGGCGCCGCTGCCAGACATGCCGCGCCTCGTGCAACAGGGTCGCGGTCAGTTCCTGATGGGTATTGAGGCGATGGTCATTCTCGCCATCCCAGTTCAGGCAGGACGGCCCGATTCTCGCCACATAAGGCTGCCCGGGATCGATACCGCCACATTCAATACGATAGGACTCGTGCCAGCCTTCCAGGGCTGAGATGACTTCCATGACTTCGGGAATACCGCTCGACTGCATGGCAGCAATCAGATCGTCGACCCGTTGCTGCAGCCAGTCCATCTGTTCGTCGCCATCGTTATCCACCCATTGCGGCACGCGGACGCTGGCCAGGCTACCGGCGTAACGTACTTCTACCTTGGGTACCGGCGCGAAACGCTGGTCCGGTACGGTATAGCGGGCCAGGGACTTGAGCAGAACGTCCCATTCGCCTTCAGCGGCCGTCACCGACATCGGCAGCCGGGTAGCGCCATGCGCGCCATCGTATATGCGGGTGACATACTCGGAGATCGTCACGGTTCCGGGCAGACCGGTCATCACTTCGCCGGCACGCGGGTGGTCCGGTGGATACAGCAGACGGATTCGCAGGCGGGTATTTTCGGAATAGTTGTTGGCGGGCTCGATCTGCACCTTGCCGGGCGTCTGCACCTCGATGACCGGTTGCAAAGCGCCGGACTTGACCGGCGGGCTGATCACCGCCAGCAGCAGAAAAATCACGAACCCGATCAACCAGTTAAGTATATGCAGGTTGCGCTGTCGCATGGCTGGCACCTCGCTGCGCTACGGGCCAGTAGTTCCGATTTTACCGCGTTATGCGCTTTATCCCCAATGCCTTGCGACGTAATATGAGTTCCCGGTTATCAAACGTCACAAACAAAATGCAGGACAAAAAGAACCTGGGCCTCTTGCTGGCCTCGCATTTCCCCATTCTGGTGATCGAGACTCACGAGGAAGCCCGGGCGGTGCAGTTGCTGGAAGCCGTGGTGCGTCCCACCGGCAAGAGCCTGTTCACCTGGAGCGCAGCCAGTGGCCTGCAGAACAACCTGCTCGGCAAGGCGCAGAATCTGAAGCTGGTGGACGCCGGGCCGCAACCGGCAGAGGGTGAGGACAACCCGCCCTCACCACGTGAAACCCTGGAGCATATCGACCGCAAGATCCGTAATGCCGTGGTCGTCTTGCTCGATTTCCACCCCTACCTGGAAGACCCGCGCACGCTGCGCCAGCTCAAGGAGATTGCCCAGAACCTGGATCTGCACGGCAACAGCCTGGTACTGATCAGCCATCAGCTGGAGATCCCCGCGGAGGTCGAGCGTCTGTGCACACATTACCGGCTCAGCCTGCCCGACACCGACCGCATGCAGGAACTGGTCCGCGCAGAAGCACGCAACTGGCAGATGAAAAACGGCAACCGGAAGGTGGGCGCCGACCGCAGGGCCATGGAACTGCTGGTGCGCAATCTGGTGGGCATGACGGAAAGCGACGCGCGCCGCCTCATTCGCAACGCCATTTACGACGACGGCGCCATCACGCATAGCGACGTGGAAAGCGTCATGGACGCCAAATACCGTCTGGGCGGCCAGGACGGCATTCTGTCCTATGAATACGACACGGCCAGATTCTCGGATATCGGCGGCTTCGCCAACATGAAGACCTGGCTGGAACGCCGCAAGAACTATTTCCTGGCCAACCGCGACGGCAATGCACCGGATCTACCCAAGGGCATCCTGCTGCTGGGCGTGCAGGGCTGCGGCAAGAGCCTGGCGGCAAAAACCATCGCCGGCGTCTGGGGTGTACCACTGCTGCGCATGGATATCGGTGCGCTTTACAGCAAGTGGATCGGTGAAACCGAAAAGAACATTCGTGAGGCCCTGCACTCAGCCGAATCCCTGGCGCCCTGTGTACTGTGGATCGACGAAATCGAGAAAGGCGTGCAGTCCGGAGATGCCGATGGCGGCACTTCGCAACGCGTGCTGGGCACCTTGCTCACCTGGATGGCGGAACGCAAATCCGCGGTTTTCATGGTCGCCACGGCCAATGATGTCAGCGCCCTGCCGCCTGAGCTTATGCGCAAGGGGCGCATCGATGAAATTTTCTTTGTCGATTTGCCTGACAGCCATACCCGCGAGGCCATCCTGGCTGTGCATCTGCGCAAGCGCGAAATGGATCCCGCCAGTTTTGACCTGGCCGCGCTGGCCCGGGCCAGCGACGGTTTCTCAGGCGCAGAACTCGAGCAGGCCGTAGTAGCGGCACGCTTTGCCGCCGCCTCGGAAGATGGCGGCCTGAGTACGCAGCATATCCTCGAAGAGATGCAGCAGACACGGCCCTTGTCGGTCGTGCGCGCCGAAGATATCGACCACCTTCGCCACTGGGCCGCGGACAGGACGGTGCCGGCAAATTGAAGCTCACACTGCCGTGATTCTTTGACTATATTCAGGGAGTCATCATTCCCGGATGCGGAGGTACGATATGAGCATTTCAATGAGACTGCGTAATTACCTGGACAGCAACGGCGTCACCTACGAACTGGTCGAACACGGTTATTCACACAGCAGCCTGGAAGCCGCCCGCAAAGCCCATATTCCCGACGAACAAATGGCCAAGGCGGTGGTACTGGAGGATCATCGGGGCTATCTGATAGCCGTCCTGCCGGCCAGCAACAAACTCTCCCTGAACACGGTGAGGGAACGCTGCGGCGAAGCCCTGAATCTTTCCAGCGAGTCCACCCTGAAACAGTTGTTTGACGACTGCGAGAGTGGCGCCATCCCGCCCATTGGCGAAGCCTACGGCATGGATGTGGTGTGGGATGACAGCTTGGCGGAGTGCGGCGATGTCTTTTTCGAAGCCGGCGACCATACCGATCTGGTGCACATTTCAGGCGCCGAGTTTCAACGTCTGATGGGCGGAGCCGAACACGGACGATTCAGCCATCACAGGTAAGCGTTACAGCACATCGGCATACTCGATGATGCCCACACCGGCGTCAGTCAGTTCCTTGCGTACTGCCTCATCCACAGCGGGATCGACGCCACGTGTCAGGTCCCAGAGAAACCAGGTCTCGAAATCGGCCTCGGCGGCGTCCTCGGCCGACCATTTGGCACAGACATCGCGCGCCAGACCACAGCAGAATACCTGCCGGATGTCACGCTCACGCAAATAGCCCGCCAGGCCGGTCGGCAAGCGCTGCCCTTCGGCATTCCAGTTCTCGCGAAAGGCCGAATAGGAATCCACATCCGGATCCGTACCTTTGCGCACGATGACATCGACCTGGTCCCAGGGCAGGTCCGGATGCAGGGCAGCCCCGGCACTGCCCTGCAGACAGTGATCAGGCCACAAGGTATGCACATGACCGTAGATTTCACGGGTATCAAAGGCGGCGGCACCCTCGTAGCTGCTGGCAAAGGAGGCATGCCCGCGCGGATGCCAGTCCTGGGTGGCGGCCCGCACTGCAAAGGCACCGTGCAGCATCAGTTCGCGCACTGGCCTGAGAATCTGGTCGCCACCGGTCACGGCCAGGGCGCCACCCGGCATGAAATCTGGCTGGATATCCACCAGCAGCAGCGCCGAACGGTCCTGATCAACCTGAACCCGGCTCATGTCACCTCCAGAATCAAGTGCCTGCATGCAGTGTAGTACTTATCTCCACCGGATAGGCTGCGTCACCATCCAGTGCGTGAAGACAGGGCGGCAATGTTTCAAGACAGCGTCGTGCGTGTGCACGGCATTCCTCCAGGCCTGGCGAAGCACCCGGCAGGCGCTGCCCACCGGCCATCACCTGATGCAACAGCGGCATGCCGTCGGCCTCCTCATCGACCGCACAGAGCCAGTCGCCCGCTGCCGTCCCGTTCTCGAAACGGCGAATCACCTGCTTGCGGCCCGGCAGGGTCTGCTTGCCCGGTGAGCGCTTGACGCTGGGCCGGCCGTCGTATTCGACCAGCTTGTAGACCAGGTCCAGCGCCGGGGCATCCACCGACACACCCAGTGCCGTACCCACACCGAAGCCGTCGATGGGCGCGTCTTCAGCGACCAGTTCGGCGATACGGTATTCATCCAGCCCGCTGCTGGCGTAGATCTGCACCTGCTGCAGACCGGCCTCATCCAGCAACCGCCGGCTCAGGCGGGCCAGTTCACCGAGATCGCCGGAATCCAGCCGGATGGCGCGCACGGCAAAGTCATCGCCCAGTTCCTCCGCCAGGCGGATGACGTGGCGCACGCCTTGCAGGCTGTCATAGGTATCGACCAGCAACACGGTCTGCGGGTACAGCTTCGCGAAATCGCGAAAAGCGGCATATTCATCCGCCGAGGACTGTACGTAGCTGTGCGCCATGGTGCCGGAGATGGGCAAGCCGTAACGCATACCCGCCAGCACATTGCTGCTGGCCGTAATGCCGGCCAGGTAGAAGGCGCGCGCACCGATCATGGCCGCGTCCATGCCGTGCATGCGGCGCAGGGCAAAATCCAGCACCGGCCGGCCTGCGGCGGCCTGCACAATGCGCGCCGCCTTGGAGGCCAGCACGGTGGCGCAATGCATCTGGTTCATGAGCAGGGGTTCAACGATCTGGGCCTGTGGCATGGGCGCTACCACTTCCAGCAGGGGCTCGTCGGGGAATACCGGCGTGCCCTCGTGCATGGCATAAACATCGCCGGTGAAACGCAGCCCGGCCAGCCACTGCAGGAAATCATCCGAAAACTGTGGCTGCCGGGAAAGAAAGGCCAGCTCTTCTTCGGTGAAGTGGAAGTTCTCCAGGTACGCCAGCACCGCCTCCAGGCCGGTTGCCAGCATGTACTGGCGCCCGGGCGGCAGTTCCCGGTAGAACAGGCTGAAGACGGCTTCGCCCTGCCGCCCCTGCTGCCAGTAGGCCTGCAGCATGGTCAGTTGATAAAGATCGGTCAGCAAAGCTGACTGTCTCATCGCTTCCGCCTCCTTGGCTGAATCGCTCAGCCGATTGACCCTGGAGTCCGCTCAAGGCTTTAGGCTCTTTGCTAAGGTAAGCGCAAGCCACTCCAGGTGACTGCGTATACTCTCCAGTCTAGTGCACAAGAGGCCGGGTTTTGAACGACAGCCACGAACATCACTACCACCACGAACATGCCGGGCATGACCATCACATGGGGCATGCCCACAGCCACGGTCATCTGGGCTGGGCGCTGCTGCTTACCCTGGGCTTTGCCGCCGTCGAAGCCGCGGCCGGCTGGTGGGCCGGCTCCCTGGCCCTGCTGGGCGACGCCGGGCACATGGTGACCGATGCCAGTGCACTGGGCCTGGCGGCACTGGCCGGCATCGTGGCGCGCGGCGGTGTGACACGGCGCCATTCCTTCGGCCTGGGCCGTATCGAAGTGCTGGCCGCGGCGGTCAACGCCCTGTTCATGCTGGCCATCGTGACCAGTATCGTGATCGGCGCAGTACAACGCCTGCAGACGCCGACTGATGTCGACGGCCCCGTCGTTGCCCTGGTGGCGGCGCTCGGCCTGGGCATCAATCTGGTGGTGTTATGGACGCTCAGTCACGGCCATCAGGACATGAACACCCGCGGCGCCATCCTGCATGTGATGGGCGATCTGCTGGGCTCGGTAGCAGCCCTGGCCTCGGGCCTGATTATCTGGGCCACCGGCTGGCTGGCCATCGACCCCATCCTGTCGCTGGTGATCTGCGTGGTGATTCTGATATCCAGCATCCGGCTGTTGCGCGAAGCGCTGCATGTCTTCATGGAAGGCGTGCCCAGACATCTCAACATCGAAGAGGTGGGTGAAGCCATGGCGGCCACGGAACAGGTGTGCTCGGTGCATGACCTGCACATCTGGAACCTGTCGTCACAGGAGGTGGCGCTGTCCGCCCATGTGGTCCTGCGCAACATGGATGACTGGCAGGCAGTCCTGCGCAACCTGCAGGCAATGCTGCAGACGCGCTTCGGCATCGGTCACGCCACCCTGCAGCCGGAACTGCCGCAGGAAGTGCGTATTCCGGTCAGCGAGCTACGCGGACCGGAACGTCACTGAACAGCTTCAGGCGGCGGCGGATTCCGCGGCAGCCTGCTGCATCACCGAGGAGAGTACGCCGTAGACTTTGCCCCATGAGGCCTTGACCTCATCGGTGAACGCCTCGCCCAGGCCCTGTTCGAGCGTCCACAGCAAAGCCGCCCCCACCGTGGCGTAATGCTCGTCCCTGACCCCGTAGCCCACATGGCGTCGGCCCAGTTCCTGCACCGCCGGCACCAGCGCATCGACGTTGGAGAGACCGCTGACTGCGGTGTTGAGCATCATCATCAGCTTGCGTTTCTGATCTGCCAGATCAGCCGGGAACAGGTCGCGAAGTTGCGGATCCATCTCAAACAGCTTGCCGTAAAACAGTTCGGCAGCCGTATTGCGGATGGGCAGAACCTTCTTCCAGGTAGCCTGAACGCGTTCGATATCTTCGGGGGTCATCTACTCTCTCCTTGATTATGCAGGGCAGCCTGGATGCATACGCCCATATCAAGGATTATCGGCAGCCCCGTCACAATCTTGAGGGACAGCAGCTAACGGCTGAACAGCTCCAGCATTTTCCTGCCCAGCGGCCGTGCGGCCATATCCTGCTGCAATTCACTGATCAGAGGCTCACAGGAATTGCACACCGAGCCGGCGCGTGTTTCCCGCGCCACGGCCTCCAGGCTACGCGTACCCTTACGAATTACCCGGCCCAGTTCACCGCGCGTCATGCCCGTGCAGTGACACACCACGGCGCTGTCCGGCCAGTGAATCACCTCGGGCTGACCTTCCGGCGACCAGATGAAACCGGTGCGCTGGAAACATTCCGCATGCTTGCGCATGAACTTGCGCTGCTGATTGACGAAATCCTGCACCCGCGGCAATGCCGGCCAGTTACCCACCGAAATGACGCCGACGGCGCGACCATCCCGCACTACCAGCTTGCGGTAAATATTGTCCTTGCTGGAACGCCAGATATAGGGCCGCTCCTCTGCCCCAAGCTTCTGGACCTTGCCCAGGCTGTAAAGATCCACGCCAAACAGATTCAGCTTGGTGGCCGCCACTGTGCCCACATAAGTCGCGGCATTGCCGGCAATGGTATGCGCAGCTACACGCGCCTGCTCCTGACCGGGCGCCACGCGCCCATAGACCTTGCCGTTGTGTTCAGCACACTCACCGACAGCGAAAATATTCGGATCCGAGGTACGGGTATCATCCTGGATGCGGATACCACGCCCCACTTCAAGACCGGCATGACGCGCCAACTCCACGTTCGGTTCGATGCCGACGGCAATCACCACCGTATCGCAGGAAATCTCGCAGCCATCTTCCAGCCACACGCGCCGCACCCGGTCACGACCCTCAATCGCCGCTACTGTGGTATTGAGCGACACATTGATACCCGCGGCCAGTACATATTCACTGAAGAAACCGGCCGCATCCTCGTCCAGCTGGCGCGGCAGCAAGCGGTTCTCACGTTCCACTACCCAGACCTGGGTATTGTGGCGTTGCATGGCGCGCGCGGCCTCCAGGCCCAGCAAGCCACCGCCTATAACCACCGTTCTGCGCGACGTCACCTGCCGCGCCATCAGTTGCATGGCATCATCGAGATTGCGGAAGGTAAACACACCCGGCAGATCCACGCCTGCAATGTCCAGACTGCGCGGCGTAGAGCCGGTGGCCAGCACCAGTTTCGAATAGCGGTACTCATGACCTTCCGAATCGGTGACGTAACGGCCGTAGGGATCGATGGCGCGGATCGGCTGATTGCGATACTGCACCACCTTGGCGGTACTCGACGCAAAGCCGTCCTCATAATTCATGTCGGCAAGGCGCACATCCCCGGCCAGAAGAGAGGTCAGCTGAATACGGTCATAGGGACGCCACGGCTCGCCACCGAACATGATGATCTGCTGCTCGGGAGCAATCCGGGTCAATTCGTCGGCGACACACATGCCGGCCGGCCCCGTTCCTATGATGATGACCGGCCGCTGTTCGGGTTTGCGCGACACAGGCTTTGCTCCATTTAATGCCCAAAAGCACGGAGCAAGCGACGTGCCAAGAATCGTTAATTATTGTTTTTCAAAGAGTTAGCTCGCGGAAATTTCACAACGCACGGCTTCTGCGCCATCCAGCTCCAGAAAGGCTTCATCCTCTCTGGACCAGAACAGGTTGTTGCCGTCGCTGAATTTTTCGCCGGAGGCCGAAATCTCGCGAGTCAGAAGCAACTCGCTGTCGTCACTCATCAACAGACGCATCTGGCTGCTGTTACCGGCTTCCTCGTATATGGCGGTGAATTCGGTTTCATCGTCGCAGACATAATCCACCGCCGGTTCCATCAGAGCCTGTTCGGCCATGCGGCAGCAACCTGCCAACGATTCCTTGCCAATACTGAAGCCGACCGAGTAATCGAACAGGCCGCTCTCTTCCGGCCCGGCCATGCTGTCTTCACATTGACCCGGCAGAATCCGAACCTTGATCTTGCTGCCCCCAGGCCCCTGGCCCACCCACTCGTAGAACGCGCCACCATCCGGTCCGAACAAGGTGGTGTAACCACCGGTGAAATGCGACTCTGCAATGCTATCGCCCAGGCGCTTGTAGTCCATGCCGTCGGAAGCCAGGCTAAAGCTCCAGAAGGGTTCATTGCCACTGCAACGGAAGGTCGGCCCGCCATCCTCCACGCCGGCCGTGGACGCAGCCGGATCCACCATCACTTCAATGTCCACTTCCGGCTCGGCCAGGGACACACCATAGAGTTCGGTGGTGATAAAACGCAGACCGCTGCTGTCCTCGATGCGTGCCGCCACCGCATAACGGTGTTTCTTGTCGACCTGGCGTCGATCGTAGACCAGCTCGAATTCGACCGGCACCTGTTGGCCCTGCAGTTCAATCTTCTGTTCGGCCAGCACTTCAACCGGGGCGTCGGCCTCCGACACATCCTCAAGTTGCACGATAAGCACGGCATCCTCCGGCAACGCTATACGCTGCAGGTAACCCACCTGGCCGCTTACAACCCCCTGGTTTTCCTCGGGAATATTCCTATCACAGCCGGCAGAGAAAATAACGGCCAGAACGGCCAGCAGCGATGCCACTCTCATCCACATACCATCCCTCACTAGAATCACGGGTTTGGACGCCCGTCGGGCGCAACAGTTCAAGTCAACATTCTCGCGCAAAATTTGGCACAGGGATATGACAGACGATGGCTTGCGAGTCTGGCTGCTTCAATCACCAAAATGCAGATGCGGATTTATCAAACCGGAAGGCGGCATTTGCAGGTAGAAACCATCGGCGTCCAGCTTTTGCATCACGGTAGAGACATCCGCCCGCGCCAGTTTCGACGCCGGCGACAGAGACAGTTCCATAACCTGTGTAAGCGCACCAACCTGCCGCAGCAGTAACTCAGGCAAATCATCCGTCTCCATGTCCGCACGGACATAGAGATACATTTCAGCCTGCTTTTTGCAGCGATAGACGATGCAATCGAGCGTCATGCTTCGTTAACGATGAATCCGCCGGAACGTTCGTCGCGGGTCAGTTTGAGCTGACCGGCCTGGGCCATGGCTTCCAGCAATTCACTGAAGGAACTGAAGCCATAGTAGGACTCACTGAAGCCGGGGCGACGTCGCTTCATGGCCTGTTTGATCATCGAGCCCCAGATCTTGTCGTCCTCGCGTTCGCCCTGCAGGGCCTCGAAGGTTTCCAGTACCAGGTCATAGGCTTCCTGGGTCTTGTCCTCGGCCTTGGTCTTTTTGGCTGACGAGCGACGGCGCGGCTTCTTCGGCGCACGCACCAGGTCATCGTAGAAAATGAACTCGTCGCAGTTGGCAGTCAGCAGATCGGAAGTGGAGTTCTTCACGCCCACGCCGATGACCAGTTTGTTGTTCTCACGCAGCTTGCTGACCAGGGGCGAGAAATCCGAATCGCCAGAAATGATGACAAAGGTATCGACATGCTCCTTGGTGTAGCAGAGGTCGAGCGCGTCCACCACCATGCGAATATCAGCCGAGTTCTTGCCGGACACACGCACATGCGGAATGTCGATCAACTCAAAAGCCGCCTCGTGCATCACCTTCTTGAACTTGCTGTAACGCTCCCAGTCGGAATAGGCTTTCTTGACCACGATGGCGCCCTTGACCAACAGGCGCTCCAGCACCTTGTTGATGTCGAAGTCTTCGTACTTGGCGTCGCGCACACCCAGCGCGATGTTCTCGAAGTCGCAGAACAACGCCATGTTCTGGGATTTGTCTTTGTTCATTCGTTACCCGGCTCCGGTCGAAATGACAGCTTCATAATTTTTTATAGACTTCAGCGCCCTGCTTCACGAATTCGATGGCTTTCTCTTCCATGCCACGATTCAGCGCTGCGCTCTCGTCCAGACCCTGCTGCTTCGCGTAATCACGCACATCCTGGGTGATTTTCATGGAGCAGAAATGCGGCCCGCACATGGAACAGAAATGCGCCACCTTGGCCGAATCTTTCGGCAGGGTTTCATCATGGAATTCGCGGGACTTGTTCGGATCCAGACTCAGGTTGAACTGATCCTCCCAGCGAAACTCAAAACGCGCCTTTGAAAGCGCATTGTCGCGCACCTGCGCTCCCGGCAGGCCCTTGGCCAGATCAGCGGCATGCGCGGCAATCTTGTAGGTGATGATACCTTCGCGTACATCGTTCTTGTCGGGCAGCCCCAGGTGTTCCTTGGGGGTCACGTAGCACAGCATGGCCGTGCCGTACCAGCCGATCTGCGCCGCGCCTATGCCCGAGGTGATGTGGTCGTAGCCCGGCGCGATATCCGTGGTCAGCGGCCCCAGGGTGTAGAACGGCGCTTCGTAACAATCCGCCAGTTCCTTGTCCATGTTCTCCTTGATGAGCTGCATGGGCACATGGCCAGGACCCTCGATCATCACCTGGCAGTCATGCTCCCAGGCAATCTTGGTCAATTCACCCAGGGTCTGCAGCTCAGCGAACTGGGCTTCGTCGTTGGCGTCGGCAATGGAACCAGGGCGCAGACCGTCACCCAGCGAAAAGCTCACGTCATAGGCCTTCATGATTTCGCAAATATCTTCGAAATGCGTGTAGAGGAAGGATTCGGTGTGATGCGCCAGGCACCACTTGGCCATGATGGAACCGCCGCGGCTGACAATGCCGGTGACACGATCGGCAGTCAGCGGTACGAATGGCAGGCGTACGCCGGCATGAATGGTGAAGTAGTCCACACCCTGCTCGGCCTGTTCGATCAGCGTGTCACGGAAGATTTCCCAGGTCAGTTCCTCGGCCTTGCCGTCGACCTTCTCCAGCGCCTGGTAGATGGGCACCGTGCCGATGGGCACCGGCGAGTTGCGGATGATCCACTCACGGGTTTCGTGAATATACTTGCCGGTGGACAGGTCCATGACGGTGTCGCCGCCCCAGCGGGTCGACCAGACCATTTTCTCCACTTCCTCGGCAATACTCGAAGTCACTGCCGAGTTACCGATATTGGCATTGATCTTCACGCGGAAATTGCGGCCGATAATCATGGGTTCGGTTTCCGGGTGATTGATATTGGCCGGAATAATTGCCCGGCCGGCGGCCACCTCTTCACGCACGAACTCGGGGGTGACTTCTTCCGGCAAATGCGCACCGAAAGCTTGTCCACGATGACGCCTGAGGTAACCCGCCCGCTCATAGGCTTCCCGCATTTCCTGTAAACGGCAATTTTCGCGAATGGCGATATATTCCATCTCAGGCGTGACAATACCCTGCCTGGCGTAATGCATCTGCGTAACGTTGAGGCCTGAACGCGCTCGCCGCGGCGGCCGTATATGCTCAAAACGCAGGGCGACCAGTTCCGGGTCGGATTCCCTTTGACGGCCATATTCCGAAGTCGGACCCGTCAGCTGTTCGGTATCCGCCCGCTGCTCAATCCAGGCTTCACGCAAGGTCGGCAAACCGCTGAGCAAATCGATCCTGGCATCGGGGTCTGTATAGGGCCCGGAGGTGTCATAGACAGTAATCGACGGGTTTTTCTGCATACCAAAGCTGGCGGAGGTATCACTTTGAGCAATCTCCCGCATCGGCACGCGGATATCCGCCCGCGACCCACTCACATATATCTTGCGCGCATTGGGAAACGGACCGGTCGCCTCCTCGCTGAGGCGTTGCGCCTCTTTGAAGACGTCATTGGCAACTGCTGCATTCATAGTAGGCATGGCATGGAAAAGAAGGCGTCTAGTGTAGCACCTGCAGGCCACCTCTATGGACGAGGCATTGTCACTGCAGCGTCATGCAAGCTGCTCAGAATTAGCACATCAAGGGGAGAGAAAATGACACCTACGCACTTCAAAGCGGGCCTCTGGCTCTGTGCAAGCGCCACACTGCTGCTCAGCGCCTGTGGCGACAGCAACGATTCAGATACACAAAATACAGCGGGCGCCAGCGCGAACAGCGAATCCGTTCGCTTTGTCGCCTTTGGCGATGCCGGCACCGGCTCGGAACGCCAGATTGCGGTCGGCAATGCCATGGCCGAGGTTTGCCAGGTACGCGGCTGCGATTTCGCTCTGGAACTGGGCGACAACTTCTATTTGTCCGGCGTGCAAAGCGTGGATGACGAACAGTTCGAGAGTAAATTTGAAATTCCCTACGAGAATCTGCAAGTACCCGTCTATGTCACACTGGGTAACCACGACAACAGCCAGGGACCGGGTGAGGGGTCCGACAACAGCCGCGGCGATTATCAGGTGGAATACCATTATCTGGCCGGTCGCACATCAGACAAATTCCGCATGCCTGCCCGTTATTACAGCTTCAGCGCTCCGGCTGACAGCAAAACTCCCCTGGTTGAATTCTTCTCCCTGGACTCCAACCCCCTGACCGCCATCCTTTCGGACCTCAACCCGTCGTGGAACCCGATTACCTACGGTCAGGAACAACTCAGCTGGTTGACTGAAGCACTGCAGACTTCCACAGCGCACTGGAAGATCGCCTTTGCCCACCACCCCTATATTTCAAATGGTCTGCATGGCAATGCCGGCAACTATGACGGCATCCCGGCCCTGCCGGTTATCACCGCTAGCGGGCAACCCTGGAAGGAGTTTCTGGAATCCAGCATCTGCGCCGAAGGCGTCGACCTGTTCCTGCAGGGTCATGATCATGATCTGGAGTGGCTGGAACCGGTGGAAAGCTGCGGCAATACGCATTTCGTGGTCTCCGGGGCTGCCGAAGGCCCACGCCCGTTCGGGGATGCCAGCCGCAATGCCAGCTTCTGGCAGGTGGATAACCAGCTGGGTTTCTTCTGGTTTGAAATCACCCGCGACGCCATGACGGGTGCCGCTTATGTGCTTGATGGCCTGGAATTACCCAGCGCCGGCGGACGGCCTGCAGCAGCATTTGAACAGACGGTGAGCAAACCAGAGTAGGCACCCACTGTCGTTCGGGGCTTTCCTCTGGCGGCCCGGAGAACAGCAGGGTATCGTCGCCCTTGATGAAGTCCGAAACACCGCCCAGCTCCAGTCGCGAATCACGGGATTCCATTCCACCCTTGCTGGCCCGCTTGCAGGCCTGGATGGAATCCGAGCACCTCTTGCGCAAGCTGCTGCCTGTGGAAGGCGACGCTCCCATCCGGGTGCTGCGTATTCGGCGCAATTTCAAATTCCGCAAAATCACGGTGGAAAGCGGTGGCGCAACTTATATCTGCTACATCCACCACTGGCCACGCGGTCTGCGCAACCTGGCATGGTTCAGTAGCGAGGCGCAAAAGCTGGAGCTGCATGTTCCGCAGCCGCTGCTGGTGCGCACCCGCTGGCGAGACCTGATCAGGGACCATGCATTCTCGCTGGTGGTGCCGTATATCGAAGGCGCGCCTCTGAATGATAATTGCAGTGAAGAAACCCTGACCGCGCTGGGCGACGCCCTGGGCCGTCTGCAGGCCATCACCGCCGACGCCCACGGCCCGTTGCTGAGCAACTTTGCCAGCCGAGGACACTACTGGCCGGCACTGAAGCAATACTGGCGACAGACGGCCCGGCAGCTGCGAACGCATGCCGCCTTTGCCAGCGATCCCCAGGTTGATCGGGTGATGGTCTGGCTGCTGGAACAGGGCCAGTTCCTGGAAAGCGTTCAGCGTTTCCATCTCACGCACGGCGATCCGGCGGGCGGCAATTTCCTGATCACCACAGAGGGTCAACTGTATTTCATCGACTGCGACCGCATCGGATTCGAGCCCGGCCCGTTGGAATTGGCCAACGCCCTGCTACAGAACTACTGCGGCGATGACGGCCAACGCCGGTTCTGTCTGAGCGAGGCGTATCTGAAAAGCTGCCCGCCTGAATGCCGGGAGCTCTGGGAACAGCATGCGCAGTTCTTTATTGCCTCTGCCCTGGTCTGGCGCACCCAGCGCAAACTGCAATGGGCCATCAAGCGTCCGGACAAGGGCCGCTCCATGGAACGTGCCGCAGAAGCCTGGCGCTGTCTGCCTCTGGTATTGCAGGCGCGCCCACCTAACTGGCAGGCGGCCCTGGCCCTGCTCGGCGACTAGTCTCCAGGCGGCGAATCGGCTGCCTCTTCAAGGTGAATCATTGCGCGCCACAGATGCCTGAGCAGACGCTCAATCCAGCGCTGTACGGCCAGGTCCAGCAAGGCCTCGGACGTTTTGACGTTACCTGTCGCCATGTCATTGAGAATGACCGGCCGGGTCGATTTCGATAACTCGCTGTACTCCGCAAGCAGTTCCTCGGCAACGATGGGATCGAGCCTTTCGTCTTCCTCCAGATCCAGACGCATGCGCTCCAGATCGGCGGATACCCGTTTCATCTCCACGCCCACCCGCGGCGAATGCACTGCCCGAACAAGATCAATAGGGTCTTCCAGTTCCTCAATAACCACCGCGAGATTGTCCAGGGTATGCAGCACCGCTATGCGGCGGCGCATGATGCTCTCGTTCTGCACGGCAATGGAAGTATCCCCGAGAAAAGCCGTCATCCGCTCCAGGGCATTGCGGATTTCCTGATAGGTCGCCTTGCGTTCCTGACCTGCGCCCAACAAACGCGCACCGGCCGATTTGAGCAGCAGTAACGTACTGGCCACCAGTGACTGGCGCACCGCCGCCACCGCCACATCCGGCAACTGATGCAAACCGGGGTGCAGGTAGCGCAGCAGATCGCCTTCTTCCTCCCGTACGACCGCTTCCACGAAACGCGCCACATAAGGGGTCAGCGGGTAGAAAATGAGGGCTCCGAGCACGTTGAATGCCGTGTGGAAGGCGGCGATGGTCAACGCATGGTCATGCGGCGCCCACTGTTCCATGGTCTGCGTGACCAGATGGGTGAAGGCCGGCAGCATCAGAAAAGCAATTAAACCGGTCGTCAGATTGAAAATCACATGTACAACCGCCGTGCGCCTGGCCGGCACTGAAGCGCCCACAGCACCGATCACCGCCGTGACAGTGGTGCCCACGTTCTGACCTACTACCAGCGCCGCCGCCTGATCCACTGTCAGCGTGCCACCGGCCAGGGCTGCCAGCGTCGTCGCTACCGCAGCACTGGAGGATTGCATAACCACCGTCATCAGCAAGCCAATCAGCACCAGTACCAGCCGCCCCCAGAGTCCAGGCAGCGCATATTCAGCGGGATTCAGATGCTCGGCGAGTCCTTCCATGCCCGCCTGCAGAAAATCAATGCCCACGAAGATCAGCCCAAATCCCGCGATGACAGTGCCCAGATGCACCTTGCGTCCCTTGGCCAGCAGGCGCATCAGCGCGCCCACACCAATCATCGGCAGGGCCAGCTTGGCAATACTGAATTTCAGGCCGAACAGTGACACCAGCCAGCCGGTGCTGGTGGTGCCGATGTTGGCGCCGATGACCACACCGATAGCCGACTCGAAGGACAACAGGCCGGCGCTGACAAAGCCAATCGTGGCCAGCGTGGTGGCGCTTGAAGACTGCACGGTCGCGGTGATCCAGGCGCCACTGAAAACCGCGCGGCGCCGCGTGCGGGTGGAGTCGGCCAGATGCTTGCGCAGGGAGCCGCCGGCCAGGGAGGCCAGGCCATCGGTCATCAGCGCCATACCCAGCAGGAACAGACCCAGCCCGCCGAGCACTGATGACAGTATGGTCAGCATGACTATTTACGCCGGGTTAAAAGAAAATACAGGCCGGCAAACACCTTGGGGTCGACGATCTCTCCCTCTGCCTTGCGCGCCATGATCCAGTCCTCGGCTTCGGCCAGCGGCACCCGGAATACCCGGATATCCTCAAGCCCCACGCCGCCGCCCTCCCCTACCTTGGTCAGGCCTTCCGCCAACAGGAAAAACAGGTGCTCGTTGGCCAGCCCGGGCGACGGTGGCCCGTCAATCAACGGCGTCCAGCGCGCGGCGCTGTAACCGGTCTCCTCGATCAACTCGCGATTGGCCGCCTCTTCCAGGGCTTCTTCGGGAATGTCGCCCTGGTCACCGACCAGTCCGGCCGGCAGTTCGATCACCCGCCCGCCCAGAGGCACACGGGTCTGGTCGATCAGCAATAACTCGTCGTCATCGGTCACGGCCACAATCACGGCCGCACAATGCGCATTGGTGCGCTCCACGTACTCCCAGCGCCCCCTTTTCACCAAGCGCAGAAACTTGCCCCGATAGAGTTCTTCAAGCTCATCTTTGCCAGTAAAAGCCATTACCTCGCCTTGCTTGTGCTCGCCCCTCGTTGTCGTAGACTAAGATGCTTACAGTCCGCCAACAATATGCGCGGCATAATTTCATCGCGAGAATACGGAGACATCATGAGCGACCGCGATATCGAATCCATCCTGCACGAAACCCGTGTCTTTGAACCCAGTGCCGAATTCACGGCTGATTGCCGCCTGAACAGTGCGCGACTCGACGCGCTGCACGAGAAGGCCGCTGCTGATCATGCCGGTTTCTGGGCAGATCTGGCACGCGAGGAACTGGACTGGCAGCAGCCGTTCAGTACCCCGCTGGACGACAGTCAGGCGCCCAATTACCGATGGTTCACCGAAGGCCGCATCAATGTTGCGCATAATTGCCTGGACCGCCACCTGGCCGAGCGCGGAGAACGCATCGCCATCATCGGCGAAGGTGAGAAAGGCGATCTGCGCCGTATCAGCTACCGTGAACTGCATGGGCAGGTAGGTCAGTTGGCCAACGCCCTCAAGGCCCAGGGCATCGGCAAGGGTGACCGGGTGGTGATCTATATGCCGATGGTGCCCGAAGCGGCCGTGGCCATGCTGGCCTGCGCGCGTATCGGCGCCATCCACTCGGTGGTGTTCGGGGGCTTCTCCGCCAACTCCCTGCGTGACCGTATTGAAGACGCCGGCGCCAAGGCGGTGATCACGGCGGACGGCGCCCACCGCGGCGGCAATATCGTGGAACTCAAGGAAGCCAGCGACGAAGCGCTGGCCTCCGGCTGTGAAACCATCGAGACGGTTATCGTCCTCAAGCGCACCGGCCACAATGTCGGCATGACCGAAGGCCGCGACGTCTGGTGGCATGATGCGGTCGATGGCCAAGCCACCGAATGCGAGGCGGAATGGGTGGATGCCGAGCACCCGCTATTCCTGCTCTACACCTCCGGCTCCACCGGCAAGCCCAAGGGCATCCAGCACTCCTCCGCCGGCTATCTGCTCAACGCCATCTGCACCAACAAGTGGGTTATGGACCTGCAGGACAACGACGTCTTCTGGTGCACCGCCGATGTGGGCTGGATCACCGGCCACACCTATGTGGTCTACGGCCCGCTGGCCTGTGGCGGCACCGTGGTCATGTACGAAGGTGCACCGACCGTGCCGGACGGCGGCCGTTTCTGGAAAATGTGCCAGGACCTGGGCGTGACCATTTTCTACACCGCGCCCACCGCCATCCGCGCGCTGATGAAACTGGGCGACGACATTCCGAACCAGTACGATCTTTCGAAAATCCGCCTGCTGGGCACGGTGGGCGAACCCATCAACCCGGAAGCCTGGATCTGGTATCACGAAGTCATCGGCAAGGAACGTTGTCCCATTGTCGACACCTGGTGGCAGACCGAAACCGGCTCGCAGATGATCGCGCCGGTGCCTGGCGTCACCGCCACCAAGCCCGGCTCCTGCACGCGTCCGCTGCCCGGCATCGACGCCGCCATCGTGGACGAGCAAGGCAATGAAATCACCGATCCGCATTACGGCGGCTACCTGGTGATCCGCAAACCCTGGCCATCCATGCTGCGCACCATCTGGGGCGACAACGAGCGCTACATCGATACCTACTGGGGCAAGTTCAACAACCGCTACTACGTAGCCGGCGACTCCGCGCACAAGGACGAAGACGGCTATGTGTGGATCATGGGCCGCATCGATGACGTGCTGAATGTCTCCGGCCATCGCCTGGGCACTATGGAAGTGGAATCGGCACTGGTTGCCCATCCGCGCGTGGCCGAGGCCGCCGTGGTGGGGCGTCCGCACGATACCAAGGGCGAGGCCATTTCCGCGTTCGTCATCTGCAAGGGTGACCGCCCCACCGACGCAGAAGCCGAAAGTCTGACCAAGGAACTGCGCGACTGGGTGGGCAAGGAAATCGGGCCCATCGCCAAGCCGGATGACATCCGCTTTGCCGACAACCTGCCCAAGACGCGTTCCGGCAAGATCATGCGCCGCCTGCTGCGTTCCATCGCCAAGGGCGAGGAAATCACACAGGATATTTCCACGCTGGAGAATCCAGCGATCGTGGCGCAGTTGCAGGGCAAGGTCTAACCCTCATCTACCAGGGCGCGGGAAAGCATCCACAGATTACACAGTTGGCCACAGCTTTCTCTGACGCAAAAGCCTGCACAGATCACGCTGCGTCTGCAGGAAATTGAATCCAGGAATCCTTGGGAGAGATGATGAAAGGAACATTAATCCGCCAGGGGCTGTTTGCCATCCTGGCTATCGTCGGTCTTGTCTGGACTCAATATCACCTGATCGCCTTCCTGGAATGGAACGCCGGTGAGGCCAGCCTGGCGACGCTGCTCAAATTCGACTGGGTAGCGTTTTTCTCCAGCGGCTTCGTCAACCCCGGCGCCGCCTTTCTGACGGTGGATGCCATCATCGGTGGCACGGCCTTCCTGTGCTGGATGATTCCCGAGGCGCGCAAGCTGGGTATACGGCACTGGTGGATTTATATCCTGCTGACGCTGGGTGTAGCGTTCGCCGTCGGCTTTCCGTTCTTCCTGCTGATGCGTGAACGCAAACTGCAACAGGCCGCGAGCTAAGGCACCGGAATAAAGACCATACTGCCCACGGTATGCACCACCTTGGTGATGGTGCGGTTTTCGCTGCTGGCCACGAACTGCGCCATCAGATCCTGGGTGCCGATCATCTTGCCGAACAGACGCGCGAAGCTGAGGTTCTCGGGCTCGTCCGGCAGGCTGTTGGTCAGTAGCATGGGATCGCCCTGCTCGTTCTCTCGGACCCGCAGGCGCCAGGACAGCACCTCAACGTTACGCGCCGCGTTATACAGCGCCTGCTCGTTCAGTGCATCGAGAATAAAGAATTCCTCGCGATAACCGTAGGAACGCCGCACCATGCCGGTCAGGCCGGCCACAATGGCGAATACGCGGTCTCCCGCGTATTCGGGGTCCAGCCCCAGCAGCATGGCATAGATCTCTTCCTTGCCCTCCAGTTCGTCGAACACCAGCCGGCCGCGATGCCCGAATATCGCATCCAGGCGGGCCTTTATATCCGGCGCTGCGCTCTTGCGTAATTCACGGGGGTTGCGCTTGTAGAGCTTGACCATCAACTCCTGGAGCATGCTCTCCATCTGTTCCTTGGCGATATCGGCCATGTAACTGACATCGGATTTGGCCAGGTTGGAAATGCGGAAATTGCCTTGTTTCTTCTCTGGAGTCTTCTGCACGCCGCCCGGGCTGGTAGTGCCGGTCGTGGCACAGGCTGGCAGCATGGCCAACAGAACCAGCATGATGACCAGACGCCCTCTAACCACCCTGCCCGCCACGCCCTTACCGCCCGAAATATTCATCAAAACGCGCCTGCGCCTTGTCGCCAAACAGAATTTCACAGGCTTCCATCAAACCCGGTGCGTTGCGAATAACGTCTTCGCGCTCCACCAGCGCTATCTTGGATCGACGGCGCAGAAAGTCGTCGAGTGTGACGATCATTTCGCGCCGCGCGGCCTGGCGCAGCTCGCAACGTATGTACTCGGTGCCCTTGATCAGTACTTCAGCCTGACGCGAATCCTCGCGGATGTTTTCCAGCAGTCCGATAGCCTGAGCACCGTAGCGCCGCCACAGGCGCCGCGACAGCGGCTCGGATGACTCGGGCGCAGTCATGTCATCCAGATTCATCAGACGCGCCTGGTGTTCGAATTCCTCGCACACCACGCGGGAAGGCTCGCCGTACCATTTGTAGCGCGGAAACGGCAGTTCGAGGCCTATTGCCTGCACCAGTTCACAGACTTCCTCGCCGACATTGATACAGTCGGTCAGCTTGCCGCCAAACACCGACAAATGTGCCCGGGAACGATCGGCTTCAATCACATGCTTGCGGGAAAGCTGCAAAAAATCGGTGTCTGCACCCACTTCTCCCTTGATCGCCAAAGGCCGCACGCCGCAGCGGGTGGCGATGACATCCTCCGAGGTCAAGGGCTTGTCCAGCCGCAGGCGCTTGTTGATGTTATCCAGCACAAACTGACGGTCCTCCTCGGTCACTTCCACCTGAGGGTCAGAAACGCGCGTGTCGGTAGTGCCGATACAGGTACACGGCCCCATGGGAATGGCAAAAAACAGGCGGCCATCGTCGGCAAAGAACGTCAGCACTCGCTCCACCTGGCTGATGCGGTCCACGATCAGGTGAATACCCTTGGACAACGCATGCCGGTGTTCGGTCCGGATGCCGGTCAGCTGGTTATGCGCATCCACCCAGGCGCCGGCGGCATTGATCAGCACCTTGGCACGCACCGTGAAACCGGCACCGCTTTCCACGTCTCGCGCCATCACCCGCCATACGTCATGGGCGTACTCGGCGCCCAGCGACTCCACATAATTGGCGGCAATGCAGCCGTTAGACAGCGCGGAACGCACGAAATTGAATACAAAGCGCGCATCGTTGTCGTGCAGATAGGCATCGGAATATTCGAAGCCACCCAGCGCGTCATCGGCGTTTACCACCGGCTCCTCGGCCTCGATCTTCCGCCGTGACAGCAGCCGCGGCGGCTCGGTGAAGCCCAGGCCGATAATCCAGTACAACCAGGTGCCCAGCCACAGAATCCACGGATGCCAGCGGAATCCGCGCGCAATGGTGGTGAAAAAACGGATTTCCTGAACAGTGGAGGGATACTCGCGAATCAGGCGGTTGCGGCTCTTGCACAGGTTGCGCACCAGCAGATACTCGCCGCTTTCCATGTACTTGATGCCGCCCCAGGCCAGGTTGGAAGACTGCTGGCTGGTGCCGCCGGCAAAGTCACCGCGATCAATCAGCCCCACCCGCAGCCCGCGAGCCGAGAGGGCCGCCGCGGAAACGGCACCGTTGATGCCGCCCCCGATAATGAGCACATCGTAGACTTCACTCTTGAGGCGCTGAATATTGCTTTCGCGTAATTTCATGTGACGTTAAAGGGCTGCTGGCCGTTCTTGTTTGCCAATGATAGGGCCTTGAGCCGTGAATAACATTACGTGAAGACGTACAATTCGCGTCCTTGTCACATTTTATTGCAGCAAATGTCCCAGAAAGTCCTGATTGTCGGCGGCGGCGGCCGTGAACATGCCCTGGCCTGGAAAACGGCACAGTCTCCCAAAGTTTCTGAAGTACTGGTGGCACCGGGCAATGCCGGCACGGCTACCGAACCCGGGGTGCGCAATGTCGCGGTCGATGCCGAAGATATCGAGGCATTGGCCAGACTGGCCGCCGATGAAGGCGTGGACCTGACCATCGTCGGTCCGGAAGCGCCGCTGGCCAAGGGCATTGTGGACCACTTTACCGCCCACGGCCTGCGCTGCTTCGGCCCCAGCCAGGCGGCGGCCGAGCTGGAGGCCTCCAAGGCCTTTACCAAGGATTTTCTGGCGCGCCACCGTATTCCCACTGCTGCCTATCAGGTCTTTACCGAAGTCGACCCCGCCGTCGCCTACATCCGCGAAATGGGCGCTCCCATCGTGGTCAAGGCCGATGGCCTGGCCGCCGGCAAGGGCGTCATTCTGGCGCAGAGCGAAGATGAAGCCATTGCCGCCGTGACCGACATGCTGTCCGGTAATGCGTTTGGCGAAGCCGGCAGCCGCGTGGTGATCGAGGAATTCCTCACCGGTGAGGAAGCCAGCTTCATCTGCATGGTGGACGGCAAGCACATTCTGCCCATGGCCTCCTCACAGGATCACAAGGCCGCACTGGACGGCGATATGGGCCCCAACACCGGCGGCATGGGCGCCTACTCGCCGGCGCCGGTGGTGACCCCGGAAATCCACGACCGCATCGTCAACGAGGTTATCCGCCCCACCGTGGACGGCATGGCCGCCGAAGGCCGCGACTTCACCGGCTTTCTGTATGCCGGCGTCATGGTGGCCGCGGACGGCACGCCCAAGGTGCTGGAATTCAACGTACGCTTTGGCGACCCCGAAACCCAACCCATCATGATGCGCCTGCAGTCCGACCTGGTAGACCTGGTCGAAGCCGCGCTGGAGGGCCGCCTGGACCAGACAGATTGCCAATGGGACCCGCGTGCGGCCCTGGGCGTGGTGTTGGCTGCCGGCGGCTATCCCGGCAGTTACGGCAAGGGCGATGTCATCTCAGGACTGCAAAAAGACTTGCCTGACACCAAGGTATTTCACGCCGGCACCAAACTTGATGGCGAAAACGTGGTCACAAGCGGGGGACGGGTATTGTGTGTCTGCGGACTCGGCAACAGCGTCAGCGCCGCCCAGCAGCAGGCCTATGCAAGAGTAGACGGCATCCGCTGGGAAGGCCTGCAGTGCCGCAGCGACATCGGCTATCGGGCCATTGCCCGCGAAAAGGCGACCGGCAGCGCCGGATAATCATCAACAAGGAGTTATTGCATGGGCATGGCCGCTCGACGTATAACATTGAATATGGGGAAGAAATTTCGTGATTTAGCGCGCTGGCCGGCGTATGTGGCAGTGGCCTGCCTTGTCGCCTGGCCTGCCACGGCAACCAGTGGTGAAAAGAACATCATGGGTTGGGTGGAATATGTGCGCATCGAGCCCGTGGACTTCTTCGTCAAGGCCAAGCTGGATACCGGCGCCAAGACCTCGTCCATGCATGCCGAAGACATCGAAACCTTCAAGAAAAACGGCGACACCTGGGTGCGCTTCACCTTCGAATCCAAAGACTACAAAGACCTGGAAACCAACGACAAGGTAGAAGAGCGCCGCATTACCTTCGAACGCAAACGGGTACGCAAGGTCGTCATCAAGCGACACAACAGCGACTACCAGGAGCGGCACGTGGTGGAAATGGAGTTGTGCATCAACGGCAAGGTGCACAAGGAACAATTTAGTCTGATTGATCGCTCTCGCTTCCTGTATCCTGTGCTGCTGGGACGGAGAGCACTGAAGGACATCGCCTTGGTCGATGCCTCTGAAACCTTCCTTACCACGCCGGATTGCGGCAAAGACGAAGACGACGACAAAGACGACTAGGACAACGCCAGAAAAGCATTATGAAAAACCTGCACGTCAAGATGCTGGCCCTGTGCCTGACCGCAGTAGGTATCTGGCTTTGTGCGTATAAGGTAACCCAACTGGGCCTGCCGCTGACCCCGGCAGAGCGCACCGAAGTCTGGAGCGTTGAAGCCCGCATCGTTTTCCGCGCCCGTGCCGGCACCGTCAAACTCAGCTTCCCCATTCCCAATCAACCGCCCGGCTTCTCCTTGCTGGACGAAGACTTCGTTTCCGGCAACTACGGCCTGGCCACCGAGCGCCAGGAAAACAACCGCATGGCCATGTGGTCGGTGCGACGCGCCAACGGCAAGCAGTTGCTCTACTACCGGGCATCCATTTACCAGGATGCCAGTGCCCATCAGCCGTCCGAATCCGCGCCGCCGCTGTTCCCTGAAATTCCCGAATTCGGCGAGCCCTACGGCTCGGCCGTATTCAGCATGCTGGACGAAGTACGCAGCCAGTCGGCCGACATCAAGAGCTTCACCCGCCAGCTGCTGACCCGTCTGAACGCCAAGGAGCCGGACGAAAACGTAGCCGTGCTGCGCAAGGACATGCCCGGCGAAGGCGTGTGGGTGGAAGACATCGTGCGCATCCTGGCCGGCGCCCGCATTCCAGCGCGCGTGATCTATGGCCTGCGCCTGGTGGACGGCACCCGCCATGGCCAGCTCGAACCCTGGCTGCAAGTGCATGACGGCCAGGGCTGGGCGTCCTTCGACCCCACCACCGGCGATGCCGGCATTCCCAAGGACTTCCTGGTGTGGCGCATTGGCAGCGACCCGCTCATCCGCCTGGAAGGCGGCGCCGCCCCGACCGTGGAATTCTCCATTGCCCGCAATATGCACGAGCTGGTGGCCGTGGCACAGAAACGTGCCCGCCTGGAAGGCTCAAGGGTGATGGACTTCTCGCTGTTCAGCCTGCCCGTGCAGTCGCAGAACGTATACCGCATTATTCTGATGGTGCCGCTGGGCGCGCTGCTGGTGGTGGTCATGCGCAACCTGGTGGGCATCAAGACCTTCGGCACCTTCATGCCGATCCTGATCGCCCTGGCCTTCCGCGAAACCGAATGGCTGTGGGGCGTCATCCTGTTCAGCCTGATCGTGGCCCTGGGTCTGGGCCTGCGCTTCTATCTGGAGCAACTGAAATTGCTCCTTGTGCCCAGGCTCGCCTCGGTGCTCATCATCGTGGTACTGCTCATGGCCGGCATCAGCGTCGTCAGCCACCGCATGGGGCTGGACCTGGGTCTGTCGGTGGCGCTGTTCCCCATGGTCATCCTGGCCATGACCATCGAACGCATGTCGCTGGTATGGGAGGAAAGCGGCGCCGGCGAAGCCTTCCAGCAGGGCCTGGGCAGCCTGGCCGTAGCCTCGCTGGGTTATGTGGTCATGAGCAATTCCTGGCTCAGCTACCTGATCTTCGTCTTCCCCGAGCTGCTGCTGGTGGTGCTGGCCATCACCCTGCTCATGGGCCGCTATACCGGCTACCGCCTGACCGAGTTCTGGCGCTTCCGCGCCCTGTTGCAGCAGGAAAAACCATAGCGCCATGGCCACCGACTGGCTGCGTACCCTGACCGACATGCCGCACTGGCCGCGGCGCCTGCGTGAACAGAACGTGCTGGGCATGAATATGCGCAACGCCGATTACATCTTCGGCTACAACCCGCGCCGCTTCTACCCGCTGGTGGACGACAAACTGAGAACCAAGCGCCTGGCCGAAAAAGCCGGTATCGCAGTGCCCGAACTCTACGGCGTGATCGAAATCGAACACGATATCCCCAAGCTGAGCAAGATCGTCGAAGGCCGCAAGGACTTCGTCATCAAGCCCTCCCAGGGCAGCGGCGGCAACGGCATCCTGGTCATCACCGGCAAAACCAACAACCGCTACCAGCGTGCCAACGGTGCGCTGATGGATGAAGACGGCATTTCGCATCACCTGTCGAATATCCTCAACGGCCTCTACAGCCTGGGCGGCCAGGCCGACAAGGCGCTGATTGAATACCGGGTGAAATTCGACCCGCTGTTCGAACCGGTAAGCTATCGCGGCGTGCCCGACATCCGCACCATCGTCTTCAAGGGTATTCCGGTGGCGGCCATGGTGCGCCTGCCTACCCGCGCTTCGGATGGCAAGGCCAACCTGCACCAGGGTGCCGTAGGCACCGGAATCGATCTACTGACCGGACAAACCACCCTGGCCGTCTGCAAGGACCGCCGCATCACCGAACATCCCGATACCGGCATCCCCATTGCCGGCCTGCAGATTCCGCACTGGAACAACCTGCTGACCCTGGCAGCGCATTGCCACGATCTGGCCGGTCTGGGCTACCTGGGTGTGGATATCGTGCTGGATCGCGACCTGGGTCCGCTGGTACTGGAATTCAACGCCCGTCCCGGCCTCTCGATCCAACTGGCCAACGGCATGGGGCTGCACGAACGCCTGCAGCGCGTGGAAGAACTCGACGAGATTCCCCAGGACCCGGCTGAACGGGCCCGTATTGCCCAACAACTGTTTGCACACAAAGAAGCCGCCTGACGGCGGCTTCCAAAAACACAGAAAAACGTCCTAGCCGCGCTTCATCGCATCGAAGAACTGCATATTGGTTTTGGTCTGCTTCATGCGGTCGATCAGCAGCTCCATCGCCGCCAGTTCGTCCATGGAATGCAGCAGCTTGCGCAGCACCCAGACTTTTTGCAGTTCGTCCGGGTCCATCAGCAACTCCTCACGGCGGGTGCCTGAGCGGTTGATATTGATGGCGGGGAAGATGCGCTTCTCGGCAATGCGGCGTTCCAGGTGCAGTTCCAGGTTGCCGGTACCCTTGAATTCTTCGTAGATGACCTCGTCCATCTTGGAGCCGGTCTCCACCAGGGCAGTAGCGATGATAGTCAGCGAACCGCCTTCCTCGATATTACGCGCGGCACCGAAGAAGCGCTTGGGGCGTTGCAGTGCGTTGGCGTCGACACCACCGGTCAGCACCTTGCCGGAGCTGGGGGCCACGGTGTTGTAGGCACGGGCCAGGCGGGTCAGCGAATCACAGAGGATGACCACGTCGCGCTTGTGCTCCACCAGGCGCTTGGCCTTCTCGATGACCATTTCCGCAACCTGCACGTGGCGGGTGGCCGGCTCGTCGAAGGTGGAGGAGATCACCTCACCCTTCACCGAGCGTTCCATTTCGGTCACTTCCTCGGGGCGCTCGTCAACCAGCATCACAATGAGGTAAACCTCGGGGTGATTGGCTGCGATGGACTGCGCGATATTCTGCAGAATCATGGTCTTGCCGGCCTTGGGCGGTGACACGATCAGGCCGCGCTGTCCCTTGCCGAAAGGTGCCACGATATCGATGACACGTGCCGTAATGTCCTCGGTACTGCCATTGCCGATTTCCATGCGCAGATGGTCTTGCGCAAACAGTGGCGTCAGATTCTCGAACGGCACCTTGTGTCGGGAGACTTCCGGCGCCTCATAGTTGATCTCATCCACCTTGAGCAGCGCGAAATAACGCTCGTTGTCCTTGGGCGGACGAATACGACCGACAATAGTGTCGCCCGTACGTAAGGCAAAGCGGCGAATCTGACTGGGAGAGACGTAAACGTCATCAGGTCCGGCCAGATAGGAAGAACCCGGGGAGCGCAGGAAGCCAAAACCATCCTGAAGAATTTCCAGAACACCGCCACCATAAATCTGCTCACCGCGACGAGCATGCGCCTTGAGAATGGAGAAAATCACATCCTGTTTACGCGCACGCGAAGTATTTTCGAGATTCAGTTCCTGGGCGATATCCAGAATCTCGGCCGCGCTCTTGCTCTTGAGTTCAGTCAGGTCCATGACCGGCGCGTCTTCTGCCGGCTGTACATACTGACTCTGGGAAGCCTGTTGTTGACGCCGGCGTCCGCGGCCACGCCCCTTGCCCTGACCACGGCCATTGCCCTGCTGGTCATCAGATGAGGCATTGCCCTGATCATCCTCTGCTGCGGCCCTGGACTGCTCCGACTGACCTGAATCGGTCTGGCTGTTGCCCAGGGTTTCGTTCTCCTCGGTTTCAACAATTACGTCTGTATTTTCTTCACTCACGGGATGTTCCGGTTATGGAAATAGATATAGAGGGGGGATGGCGGCTTTAGCAAGAGAGTCCGTGATGGCGAGCTGCCAACTCGCCACCACGCAGATGTTTAAATGTTCGCGTCCAGGAATTCGGCCAACTGCGATTTTGAAAGCGCGCCCACCTTGGTGGCCGCCACTTCGCCGTTCTTGAACAGCATGAGCGTCGGAATACCCCGAATACCGAATTTCGGCGGCGTGTTGGGGTTTTCGTCAATATTCAGTTTCGCCACTTTGAGACGGCCGGCATATTCCCCGGAGATCTCGTCGAGAATCGGCGCAATCATTTTGCAGGGGCCACACCATTCTGCCCAGTAATCCACCAGGATCGGCAGGTCGCTGCCAGCAATTTCGCTATCGAAGCTATCGTCGGTCAAGGTTATATGGTCACTCATCGCTCTATGCTACTTGTGAAATGAATCGGACTGGATCGGGTGATGAAGTCAGCTGGTCCGTTGGCGGGAACGTCTGGCCATGCGCGTTAGTTATGCGGCTGCCACCGGATAACCGGAAGATACGGTATTATTCGGGGCGCGGAGCTTGCGCGTAGGATCATTTGTTCGGTGCAACGAGCCGGAAACTCGACTCCCGACCCTTTGTAGGTACAATGCCTGCACCCGATACAAAGTCTATTTGAGTACAACTCGGCAAGATTTGCAAGCATTTATATTCACCACGTTTAACCGCTTGAATCAAAAGGCGGTTGAACGCCATCTGGCCATGGGAGCCAGACCCTATATCACATAACATCTATATGAATTCCGAAAGCGACAACAGTCAGCATTTATCCGCCACGCGGATGGACAGCCTGGGCCTGCACGACAGTCTCATGCAAGCCCTGAACGGTCTTGGTTACGACCGTTGCACGCCGATTCAGGCGCAAACCCTGCCCATTGCGCTCAAGGGCAAAGATGTGGCCGGACAGGCCCAGACCGGCACCGGGAAAACCGCCGCCTTTCTGCTCGCGACGTTTAATCACCTGCTGACCCGCGCCCCTGATGAACAGCGCAAACCCACCCAGCCGCGCGCGCTGATTCTGGCGCCGACGCGTGAACTGGCGGTGCAGATTCACAAGGACGCCGAGGCGCTGGGCGCCAGCACCGGCCTGAAGCTGGGCCTGGCCTTCGGCGGCACCGATTACGAAAAACAGCGCAAGACTCTGGAAGACGGCGTCGACATTCTCATCGGCACGCCCGGGCGCATCATCGACTACTTCAAGCAGAAGGTGTTCGATCTGCGCGCCATTGAAGTGGCCGTGCTGGACGAAGCCGACCGCATGTTCGACCTGGGCTTCATCAAGGACATCCGCTTCCTGCTGCGGCGTATGCCGCACCCGGACAAGCGCATGAACATGCTGTTCTCGGCCACCCTCTCCTTCCGCGTGATGGAGCTGGCCTACGAGCACATGAACGACCCGCAGCTGGTGGAGATCGAGCCGGACAAGGTCACCGCCGACCGCGTGCGCCAGACGCTTTATCACGTAGCCAACGACGACAAGATTCCGCTGCTGATCGGACTGCTGGGCAAGCACAAGCCCGCGCGCGGCCTGATCTTCGTCAACACCAAGCGCATGGGCGACAAACTGGCCGCCATGCTGCGCGGCAATGACTGGCAGACCGCCATCCTGTCCGGCGATGTGCCGCAGAAGAAGCGCCTGCGCCTGCTGCGCGAATTCCAGGAAGGCACCCTGCCCCTGCTGGTGGCCACCGACGTGGCGGCACGCGGCCTGCATATCCCGGATGTGAGCTACGTGTTCAACTTCGACCTGCCGCAGGATCCGGAAGACTATGTTCACCGCATCGGCCGCACAGCACGTGCCGGCGCCGAGGGCGATGCCGTGTCGCTGTGCTGTGAAACCTATGTTTATTCCCTGCCCGAAATCGAGGAATACATCGGTCACCGTCTGCCCACGGAAGCGCCCGACGAAAGTCTCATGGTCCGTGATCTCAAACCGCCGTATTACGATCCGCGTGAGGAACGTGTGCATCATGGCAAGCCGCGCAAGGACGGTGGTGGCGGCCGGCGCCGCGGTGGTGGTGGCGGCGGTCGCTCGCGACAGGGCCGGGGCAACGGCTAGATCAAACCTGCGCCCAACTCCGCCAGCCGCTCCACGACTGGCCAGCCCTCACCCACGTCCCGCGCCGGATGCCGGCTGTCGGGACGGCTCACCACCACACAATGACTGATGCCGAACTCGCGTGCGGTGTGCAGCACATGCAGGTTGTCGTCCACCAGTAGCGCGCGACCGGGCTGCAGCGCCTGCCGCTTGGCAAACAGCGGCCAGAAACGCGCATCTTCCTTGGGATAGCCCAGGTCATGGGTGCTGAACAGATGGTCGAAGTGCGCGCCCAGGTCGGTGCGCTCCAGTTTCAGCGCCAGGCTCTTGGGATGGGCGTTGGTCACCAGCCACAGCTGCTTGCCGGCGGCACGCACCGCCTGCAGAAAATCCCGCGCGCCTTCCAGCCAGGCAATGTGTTCGGCAATCTCATGCTTGAGCGCCGCCACATCCATACCCAGCGCGTCACTCCAGTAGTCAATGCAGTACCAGTCCAGCGTACCCTGCGTGCTGTCGAAGATGGGCGCCAATTCGGCCTGTGCCTGCGCAAAACTCATCGCCCGCCGCTCGGCATAGCGCCGCGGCAGGTGCTCGGTCCAGAAATGCGTGTCGTAGGCCAGATCCAGAATCGTGCCGTCCATGTCCAGCAGCACGGTGTCTATCCGGCGCCAGTCCAGAGGTAATGCGGATTGGGTAATTTCGTCGCTCATGCCGGTGCTATGATAACTGCTTGATTCACAGACTCCAGGCTCATGGCAGAACCAGTAGAACTATTGCACCCCGTCCACGAAATCGCCCTGCAGGCGGGTCGTGAAATCCTGAAAATCTATGCGGCGGATATCGAAGTCACCCACAAGGACGACGACTCGCCGCTGACCCAGGCGGACCTGGCCTCGCACCACTGCCTGGTGGAAGGCCTGAAGAAACTCACGCCGGACATTCCCATCCTCTCCGAGGAGGGCGAAATGCCGGATTACGAAACCCGCGCCGGCTGGCACTGGTACTGGCTGATCGACCCGCTCGACGGCACGCGCGAGTTCATCAAGCGCAACGGCGAATTCACGGTCAATGTAGCGCTGATCCACAACGGCCATCCGGTGCTGGGCGTGGTCTACGCCCCTGCCCTGGACGTGAGCTATTTCGCGGCGCAGGGCTCCGGCGCCTGGAAGCAGGAAGACAGTGGTCCCTACGACGCCATCACCACGCGCCGGGTGGAGGGCAAACTGAGCATTGTCGCCAGCCGCTCGCACCGCAGCGAGGAACTGGAAGCCCTGCTCGACGGCATGCCCGAGCATAGCGAGGTGAGTGTCGGCAGCTCGCTGAAGTTCTGCCAGGTCGCCGAAGGGCGCGCCGATTTCTATCCGCGCCTGGGCCTGACCTCGGAATGGGATACCGCCGCAGGCCAGTGCGTGGTGGAACAGGCCGGCGGCCTGGTGACAACCCTGGACTTCAAGCCACTGGCCTATAACAGCAAGGAGTCGCTGCTGAATCCCTTCTTCCTGGTATTCGGCGACCCGACCCACCACTGGCAGCAGTATTTTCCCGAATAGGGCCGACAACCTGCAATGCAAAGCAACGGCCCGATCGGCGTCTTCGATTCCGGCGTGGGCGGCCTCAGTGTATGGCGGGAAATCCGCCGGCAACTGCCGCATGAATCCACCCTCTACCTGGCCGATCAGGCCCATGTGCCGTACGGCCCGCGGCACATGGATGAAATCCGCGGCTTCTGCGAGGCCATCACCCGTTTCCTGCTGGACCAGCAGTGCAAGGCCATTGTGGTGGCCTGCAACACCGCCTCGGCGGCGGCGCTGAAACATCTGCGCGAGCAGTTTCCCGGCCTGCCCGTCATCGGCATGGAGCCGGCCGTGAAACCGGCCGCCGCCAGCACGCGCAGCGGCGTGGTCGGCATCATGGCCACCCAGGCCACCTTCCAGGGCCGGCTGTTTGCCGCCACCGCCGGACGCTACGCCCAGCACCTGCAACTCATCAACCAGGTCTGCCACGGCCTGGCCGAACGCATCGAGGCCGGGCACCTGGACGACCAGCTGACCGAGGCCATGCTGCGGCGCTTTATCCAGCCCATGCTCGACGCCAATGCCGACACCATTGTGCTGGCCTGTACGCATTACCCGTTTGTACTGCCGCTGATCCGACGCCTGGCCGGGGACGAAGCCAATGTCATCGACCCCGCGCCGGCGATTGCGCGTTACCTGCTGCATGTATTGCGGGAGAAAGATGCCCTGGCCATTGCCGGCAGCCCGGTTAGTCATCAACTGGTGACAACCGCCGATCTGGGCGCTTTTGATGCTGTGGTGGCGAACCTGGTGGACAGCAGCGGCACCGAGTCGTGGGCCGCCACCTGGGATGAACTAAAGCTTTCTCGCGGCTAATTCATAAAGGCAGTGCCGCTCAACTACCTAAAGAAATCTCCGAGAAATCGACGGCCTTGTCATGCCGGCTACCCGGCACGCCCTCGCCCGGCCGCACCAGTTGCGTGGCGGCCATGCCTGCTTCGGCGGCGGCATCCAGCTCCTCTTCCACATCGGACAGAAACAGCACCTGTTCCGGCGCCAGGCCGATATCCCCGGCAATGGCGCGGTAGGAAGCGGCTTCACGCTTGTGGCCCACATTGGTGTCGTAATAACCGCTGAACAGCGGGGTGAGGTCACCGTACTCGGTGTGGCCAAAAATCAGTTTCTGCGCCTGCACCGAACCGGAGGAATAGACGTATAGCTTCAGACCCTGCGCGTGCCAGGCCCGCAGGGCCTCCACGGCATCGGCGTAGACATGCCCCTTGAGCTCGCCGCTGCGGTAGCCTTCCTGCCAGACCATGCCCTGCAGGGTCTTCAGCGGCGTGACCTTGCGGTCTTCGTCGATCCACTGGCACAGGGTTTCGATAGCCATGTCCAGGCACAGAGGCGTGCCGACTTCCTCGCTCACCGCATCCAGTTGCGCCTGCACCCGCGGCTCATTGGCATGGGTCCGCACAAAAGCGTCCATACGCTGCCGCGCGAAGGGAAACAGGGTTTCATGGACAAAGGCGATGGCGCTGGTAGTGCCCTCGATGTCCGTGAGTATGGCCTTGATCAAGGCGCTGCTCAGCCAGCCCGTGCCAGGCGCTCGCGCTTGAATTCGTCCATGTTGGGAAAACGCGAAGCAATGGGGTCATCCGTGAAATTAGCCACCCAGCCCTCGGCCGAGGTAAACAACCTGATCGCCTTGAATGACGGCTCGCTGCCCATATCAAACCAGTGCTTGTAACCGGCCGGCACGCTGATCAGGTCACCCCGCTTACAGTGCACCACATACACCTTGTCATCACGATGAATATAGAAAATCCCGCTGCCATCGACGAAGAAACGCACCTCGAACTCACTGTGCACATGCTCATTCAGGAACTTCTTGCGCAGCTCTTCCTTGCCGGGATGCTCGGGGTGCATGGCCACCACATCAACTGACTGAAAACCATACTTCTGCATGAGACGGTCGATGGACTCATGATAGGCTTCAATCACCTCGTCCTGACTGGCTTCCTCATCCAGGTCGGCGTTGGCTTCCCAACGCTCGAAAAGCACTTCGATATGCGCCAGCTCGGCAGCAATATCCTTACCGTGCTCATACACGGCAAGAACTCTGGGCTGATCGTGTTCTACCGAATAAATCCGCAATTCGCTCACTTCAATCTCCTCGCCTGCTCTATTTTGTATGCAGTTCACATTCCAGCATGAACTCAAGGGCTTCCACCCTGTAGCGGGCAGTCCTGATATCGCCTGCCCAGGTATAAAGCCCATGCCCTCTGATCAAATACGCCTGGCCCGGACCATCACGCTCCATCCGGGCATCAATCATGGCCGCCAACGCTTCGATGTCCTGATCGTTCTCGTAGACCGGAATCCGCAGCGTAACCTCATGAGAGTCGATGCCCTCGAATATCTTCGACAACTCATAGTCCCGCAGTTCAATGTTGTGACCTGCCTGCCGGGATATCACTGTGCAGGCTACAGAATGGGTATGCAGCACCGCCCCCAACTGCGGTATACGGCGGTACAACCGGGTATGCAGCCCGGTTTCATAAGAAGGGCGCAAATCACCCTCCTGAACCTTGCCATGCATGTCCACGGTCAGAATATCCGCCGCTGTGAGTTCGCCCTTGTGCCGCCCTGAAGCGGTAATGGCCAGGCGTTCATCAGACAGACGAATGGAAAAATTGCCACTACTGGCGGGCACCCAGCCGCGGGCGTCAAACCGGCGCCCGGTTTCTACCAATGCCTCGGCCGCTGCGTTAAAACTGCTTGTCTCCACCGCCCCTCCGTCAAGAGAGAACTCAGGGGTCACCCCGTTTGGGCGCGGTACTCTACGTGATCAACCGGGACAACGCAAACGAAAAAACATGACCTGCGTCATCTTTTTTGCGGCAAGGGAAAAGCCCCCGAACAGGGGATGTCGTCAGCCCGGCTGAAGGGCCGGTAAAGGCAGCTAGCGCATACGTTGCATATCGCGGGTGATTCGCTGCGCCTGGATGCGATTGAGATTCCGGAACACCACTGCAGCTATGCGTGGATAGCGTTTCACCATGCGCTCAAGATCGCCGTCATTGAATCGCAGCAGTCGCACGTCACTGATGGCGTCGATATTTGCCGTGCGCCGGTGTCCGAAGTGACCTACCTCACCGATGGTCATGCCGCGGCGCATGACGTCCAGTTCCACCCGCTGCGCGTCACGCTCCACCCAAACGTCCAGCTCACCCTCGATGATGACGTAGATATCTCCGCCGACCTCACCCTCGGTAATCACCCGCGTGCCTGCGGGCACGGTCTGTATGTCTGACATCAAGGCAAAAATACGCGCCTGGCGCAAACTGAGGCCGTCAAACAGCGGAATCGAATGCTGGGGAGAGCGTCCCAGGTCGAGTCGCAACACATCCCACAGAGTGACAATCTTGACCCCGGAAGCCAGCGCCGGCGTCACCGTTACATCGGTCACCCAGGCTACCAGCAGGGTGAAAGCCGCCAACACCCCGAACTGCACCTGATTCTGCAGGTCGCTGCCGGCCAGAACCAGAAAACCCATGCACAGCACGGCCGATGTCAGCGTCACAGGACGAATCAGCTGATGCAAGGTGCTGTAGGTGGCTTTCAGCTCACTGGCCGAGTCGCGGGCCTGTGCATTGAATCGCGCCAGGTAATGCACGGTATCGTCCACAGCAATGCCCAGCACGATACAGGCGATCAGACTGGTGGTCGGGTTCAGTGTTATGCCACTGAAACCCAGAGCGCCGAAATAAACGATGACCGGCAGAATATTCGGCAGCAACGCCAGCATGCCCACCCGCCACGAGGTGAACAAAAACCCCAGCATTATGTAGACCACCAGCAGGGCAACGCCGATGCTCAGCCCCTGACCGGAGGCCACTTCATCCACTGCCTGGGTCATGAGGATGCTGTTGCCGGTGGTACGCCCGCGAACAATGGACGGCAGATCACGCAGGCGCTGATTGATGCGCTCGTCCAGCTCGCGGATCATGGCCGTATCCTGCACCAGAGCCTGCACTTCTATACGTGCATGGCTGAAGGCGCGATCCACGTAGGCATCCAGTTCCTCACCACCGCCGAAGAGCAGATATTGCTTGACGTCACTGACTGAGTCGGGGATGGCGAAGTAAGCCTCGTCGCCATTGAGTGTCCGGCTGATCAGCATCAGGTGATCCACCATTGAGGTCGTGACACCGATTTCCGGCTGATCCTCCAGCCATTCCTGCAGATTGCGAATTTCCCTGAGCACCGAAGGCTCGGCCAGAGCATCCCTGACGACACCTTCCAACACGATACTGAATACGTTGGCCCCGCCCAGGTTGTCGTTGATTGCCTGATAATCCCGCCGCACCTCGGATTCTTCAGGAAAATCATTGATGTAATTGGTGCCTACCCGGATTTGGGTGGCGTAGTAGCCCGCGATGAGAATCGCCAGAACCGCCACAATCAGAATCGGCCGCCGGCGATGGGTATCAAATGCTGCCAACATACTCGCCAGGCCTTCGAAAAAGGCCTGGCCGGGCAGTTTCTGCACATCGCCGCAACGCATGAAACGCAGCGCCGAGGGCAGAAACGTCAGCGAGATGGCTACCGTGAACATCACGCCAGCCGCGGAAAACAGGGCAAATTCACGAATCGCCGGCAACGGACTCAACGCCAATGCCAGAAAACCCGCTGCCGTGGTCAGGCCGGTCACCAGCAGCGGCAAACCCACGGCCTCGAGCAGGTTGCGGGTATGCGTCACCTCATCACAGTCCGGACTGGCCGTGACGAAATATTCGTTGATCACATGCATGGCGTAGGCCAGCCCGATGGTAATGATCACCGGCGGCACAAGACTGCTCACCAGGTTGATCTGGCGCCCGAATAACGCCATCAGCGCCAGTGTCCACAACAACGCCAGGCCGATACCCAGCACCGGCAGCAATACGCCCCGCAAACTGCGAAACGCCAGAAACAGGAACAGATCCAGCAACACCACCAGAGCCGGCAACAGGTACACAAACTGTTTGACCAGCGCCTCACTGGTGGCCGCTTTAACTGCCTGTGCACCGGTGACCCTTACCCTGGCATCGCTGCCCTGCATGACATCCTCAGTGACCTGACGCACCTGCGCCACCACCGACTGTTCCAGGAACTCGCGGTCGCTCAGTCCCTGGAAGGTCACTATCACGGCCGCCGTGCGGCCGTCATCCGACGCCAGCCGGCCTGCATACAGCGGATTGGCGTTCAGATCCGCCTTCAGTCGCTCAGGCACCTGTGGGTCGTCGAAATCTGCATTGGCGAAAGTGCCCAGACCGATCGCGCCATCCACTTCCCGCACATTGGTGGCGGTCGCCAGGGACTGCACCTCATGCACGCCGGGCACCTTGCGCAAGGCCAGGCGCAAGGCCTGTAAACGCTGCATGGAAGATGCGGTAAAAACATCAACGCCCTCAATAGCAATGATCAGGGTTTCGTCACTGCCAAAACGCTGTTTCTGCTGATCGTAGAACCTGCGTGCCGGACTGTCGGTGGGTACCAGACGATCAATCGAGGGGTCTATCTGTAGCCGGAACTGGCCGTTCAGCGGGTTATACAGAATCAGGATGGCAAGCAGACTGATGGCCGCCACTGCAGCCAGAACGAGATCGGATCGGCGTGCCGAGAAATGGTACCAGCGTGTCAGCCAGCCCTGATGGTCTTCCAGCATGGCTTACAGCGGAATTAACCGCCGAGATGGAAACCGTGTGTACTGAATACCCGTCCGCTGATTTCCTCGTCGCTTTCGATTTCCTGCAGCTTGAGATCAGTGTAGGTCTGGTTGTGCAGGTCCTGCATCTTGAGATCCCGCATGCGCCAGCGGCCGTCTTTTTCCACCAGCGTATCGTGCTGCACAGTCAGGCGCTTGACCGCCTCATCGGTCTTGTCGAAGAAATCGGCCTGTAGTGGCACACAGGTCTTTTTATCCACATGACTGATCACCCGCCCGTAGGGACTTTCATCGTCCGGTGCATACACGGATTCGATGACATAAACCTCGCGCTCGGCAACCTTTCCGTCATCCAGACGCTTGAGCGTGCCTGCAACGGCCACGCCCTGCAGATGCTTGATGTCTTCGTAACTGAGATCAGTGCCCCACAACGGCTTGTCGCGCATGCCGCCGACAATGCGCCGCACGCGATCCAGGGCAGGCAGATACATGAACATGTCATCACGGTCAGAACGCTCCAGCACCAGGTAGCTGGAGCCGGACAGATCATTCGGGGTGGAAACACGGATCATGACATTGTTGTAACCCCCGTCATCCAGACGCCAGTACATCTTGGCCTGCAGGGTGCGCTGACCACCGCTGCGGTCATGCGCGATCATGGCCAGATCCTGCACGGATGTCTGCCGCGGAAAATTATTACGGGCACATTCACGGATTTGCTGGGCGGTTTGAGGCGCATCCGCCGCCGGGGCAGCTGGCATCGATTCTCCGGCAGCCACGGACAAACCCGGTGACAACAAGGCAGCCAGAACCGCAGCCGGCTGCATGAGGCGCTTTAATGTCATATCCAGATCCCTTTCGCCTGTATGCCTGATAGCTTCATGTACATGGAGCCATGTCGCTATTTATATGCCTAGCTTAGCGAACTTCTCATTCCTTGGCGCGCTTTCGCAGGCGTGCGCGCAAACGGCGTAACTGGGCAGTTGCACCCAGCTGTTTGAACAGATCGGCCGCCGACTGCCATTCAACATCCGCACGATCCGCGTCGCCACGCGCCTGAGCCAGTTGATGCGCCACCATATGCCAGCGCGGACGCAACGATTCCACACCGATTTCGTCAATCATGCTTTCAGCCTGCTTGATCAACCCGAGCACTTCGGTTTCCACCCGCCGCCCGCTCTGGGTATTGAGCAGGAATTCCGCCAGGGTCAGGTCGGCAACCGCCTGCAGGTGTTTCTGACCGCGTCGGCGCGATATCCGCACTGCTTCACGCAGAGTGCCCCGCGCCTTGTCGGCATCACCGGCCATCGCCTGAGCGCGCCCCAGCGTCACCAGCAAGCGCGGCTCCATATGCAGGGCAACCTGTTTTTCCGTTACCAGTTGCTGCGCTGTTTGCAGAGCTTCTAGCGCACGTCTGCCCTGGTTTGCCCATACATGGGCATTGCCCAGCGCCCAGAGTGCCGTGACCCGCAATATGGTGTGGTGCTGGTGTTCGGCTCTTTGCAGAGCCGAACGCGCCATATCAATGGCCTTGCGGGGATAGCCGCTGTCTGCCATAAGCAGGCTGCCCACGATATCGCACAGCACGATGGGCTCCGACTCGTCCCTGCGAACGGCCAGTTCACGCGCAGCATCCAGCAACTTTTCGGCCTCCCGCAAACGCCCCTGGTAGAGACGCAGCCAGGCCTTCAGACACAGCAGGCTGACGTAGGGACTGCGGCCCAGGAACGCATTACCGGCTTCCACGTCACCATCAAGCAGACTCAAGCCCGTCGCGATGACCGATTCTGCCTGCCACAATTCGCCGAGGATGAGGAACATATGTCCCTGGCCCATGTAAACGGCAGCCTTCATGCCAGTGTCCTGACTGTTCTTTACCAGTTCCACCGCCTGCACATAACACTCGGCGCTGCTCTTGCCGTCTCCGCAAATCAAATAGGTCGTTCCACAGGCGATCAGGAAATAGCAACGCTGCGCCTGGTCCTCGACAGCAGCGGATAGCTGCTGTCCACGCTCGATCAGCGGTTGCAACTCCTTCATGGACATACCGTATCGCGAACCCAGCGAAATCAGGCGCGAGCAGGCCTGCAGAGCAACTTCCGCGCTTTTGGGCGAGTCGGGCAACTCGTCCACCAACGTTGACACGGCCCGCCAGTGCTGAAGCGCCATGCCGAGATCGCGATGCGCAGCCCAGGTGGCCGCCCGGGCATACCACATGACCGCAGTTTCCAGTTCACCGGCCTGCGCATAATGGTGCGCCACCAGTGCTTCATAACCATCGGAACGACGACCTGCGGTTCTGACAAGATTCTCCGCAACCGCGCGGTGTATGGTGGCCCTGTTTTCCGCCAGTTGCCCCAGATAGGCCACTTCACGCAGCAGCGACTGGTGAAAGGCATACTCCACCTGGCCTTCGCCCGATTCGATACTACAGCGGTAAATCCAGCCGCCGCTCGTCAACCGTTCAAGCCCATGACTGATGTCATCGACAGACAGTCCGCTCACCGCCTGCAGCAACTGCACCGGGAACTGTTTGCCGATGACCGAAGCCACTTGCAGGAGACGCTTGTCTGCATCAGGCAAGCGATCAATGCGTGCCGCTACCAGAGCCTGAATTTCTGCCGGCACCTCGAGTTGATCCAGCGGCTTGCTCAGACGGTAGCCCGAGCGACCGTGCACCAGCTGCCCCGTATCCACCAGCGAGCGTACGACCTGTTCCATGAACAGAGGATTGCCGCCGGTGCGCTCAATGATCTGCAGCTTGAACGCAAGCAGGTTTTCATCCTCGCCCAGCAGGGCATCCAGGTAGGCCCGCCCCTCGCTTTCGTCGAAAGGCGCCAGCCGTAATTCACGGAAGTGCGGCAGGTCATGCCAGCGGCAGGCGTATTCCGGGCGGTAGGTCACAATGGCCATGACATGGCTGCGGCCGATGCTCTGCATCATGTAATCCAGCAGACCATGCATGACATCACTGTCGAGCCAATGCAGGTTGTCGAGCAGAATGACGCCGGAGTCCACGCGGCTGGCGGCGGCAACAATACTCAGGAAAGTGTCCTGCATATTATCCAGCTGAGTCTCAACGCCCCGCGTGCTGCCCGCGCTACCCGCCAGACCCAGGAACTCCATAATCTGGTCTGCCTGCTCTTCGAGCTTCGGATCCAGATTGCGCAATACCCCAGCCACCTTGTCGCGAGTCTGTTCCGGAGTGTCGTTATCGTCTATGTGGAAATAACTCTTCAGGAACTGTGCCACCGGGGCGGCCGGCACGGCCTTGTGATACGACACGCCACGTGTCTCCGCCACGACCAGATCCCGTTCATTGCAACGCTGGGCGAATTCATACAACAGCCGGCTCTTGCCAATACCCGGATCGCCGGTAATGGCCACAATCTGGCCCTTGCCGTTGCGCGCCTGTTCCAGTGCTTCATCCAGAACCTGCAATTCGGTCTGACGCCCGATCAGGGGTGGCAACCCCTGTTCTCTCGCTACCTCGAAGCGGGAACGGTATTTGGCGCTGCGCCGCAACTCGTACACCTTGACCCGACGCGCCACCCCGCGAATGCGCACATCTCCCCGCTCGCGCAGTTCGAACATGCCCTCAACCAGGGCGCGGGTAAAATGGCTCAGATAAATACGACCCGGCCGCGCCATGCTCTCCATACGCGCTGCCAGCCCAACGGTATGTCCCTGCGCGGTGTAATCCATGCGCAGATCATCCCCGATTCGCCCGACCACTACCTCGCCGGAGTTCATACCAATACGCACCAGGAACTCCACGCCGTATTCCTGTTGCAGCTCATCAGCCAGGGCATGCAATTCGCGCTGGATGCGCAAGGCCGCAAGACAGGCACGCCGGGCATGATCCTCATGCGCTATGGGGGCGCCAAACAGGGCCATGATGCCATCACCGGTGTACTGGTTGATGGTGCCTTCAAAATCGTGGATGCCTGCGGTAACAATGGCGAAGAAACGATCCATCACCTGATGCCAGACTTCGGGATCAAGCGTCTCGGAAAGCGCTACGGATCCTTTGACATCGGCAAACAGCACCGTGACCTGCTTGCGTTCGCCTTCCAGGGCGGAACGCATACGCAGCACTTTTTCCACCAGATGCGGCGGCGTATATCCCCGCCCCTCTTCCTGGGGCGGGAGTTTGTGACCACACTGATTGCAGAATTTTGATTCCGCAGGGGGCGTATGTCCGCACTGGGGACACTGCATATCCAAGTCTTCCGTGTTATGCGTTGGTGGCTGCCTGGAAATCCGTTTCCAGCCCGTGTTTGGCGCGTACCTGCTCTACCCAGCCATCGGCGCCAATTTCGGTGAAATGCTGCAGCGCCGGCACCAGCCAGGCATCCCGCCCTGCCGCGTCCGTCTGTAACTGGGAACGCAGCAGAAAAAGAAAAGGCCTGAAGCTGACAGCGCCGGTTTCTGCAATCAACGCTTCCAGCCGGTCCAGTTGTGCCGCAGCGGCCTGATGTTCACCGGTGGAACACAGAATCAGTGACTTCACCAGCAAGGCCTGGCATTCCCAGATACGTGAGTGCGAATTCCGTGCCGAATCCAGGGCTTCCTGGACAATAGCCTGCGCTGTTTCGATTTCACCCAGATGAAACCTGGCCTCGGCAAGATGACTGAGATGCACGGCTTCGAACTGATGCGCCGGCGCACCGGGACGCACCAATTCGAGATGCTCTTCAAGAATCTCCGCCGATTGACGCCAATTGTCGTTCAAACCATGGGCCACTGCCAAGCTGCGATAGGCCAGTGCCTTGAAAAACGGACTGGTAAAGTGTTCGGTTCGGGACACCGCGGCCAGCGCCTCGCGCATGGCATCCTCCTTGTGACCGGAGACCCGCGCTACATCCACCAGGTTGGCATGCATCCAGCTGACTGTGCGCCCGGATTCGCCCTCGATTTCAATCGCCCGCCTGGTTTCCCGCCGCGCCTCGTTGAGCTTGCCCATATAGGTCAGCATGAGGGCGCGCAGACCGCGGGAAAGGAAATTGTCTTCGGTCATCGGGCCGGCAAACCAGGCTTCTCTGCCCGGCTCGGTCAAGGCTCCCATCCCCTCCACCAGACGTCCCGATGCAAAGTAGGTCAATAGAATCGGCACCCGGAAACGGGCAATGAGTTCCGACTGCCCCAGATTCCGCGCCAGCTGCAAGGCCTCGTGCGCCTGCTCTACCGCCAGATCGGCATCGCCATGCTGCAGCTCGACCGACGCATGCGCGATCTGCAGTTCGGCAAGCGCCAGTTGATCTCCTGTCTTCTTGGCCAGCGCCAGACCTTCTTCATAAACACGGCTGATCTCCTCGACCGGCGCCCGCACTATGGCCGAGGTACGCAACACACCGGAACGGGCGGTGATGGCCAATTTGTCCCGCTGTGCGCTTTCGGGCAGCCTGTCCAGAAATTCAATCGCCCTTCGATAGCGAGCCAGCGCACCGTTGGATTCACGCATCACCCCTTCCCATACGGCCGCATGAATCTGCCACTCTGCAGCCTTGAGAGCATGACCCGCGCGCGACCAGTGATGCGCCAGCATCAGTGCGCGTTCATCGAAGGTATTGCCACCCAGTTCGGCTTCCAGATACGCGGCCAGTGCGGCATGCACCTGGGCACGCCGCTCGGCCAGCTGCGCATGGTAGGTCACTTCCTGGATAAGCGGATGACAGAAGGCGTATTCCCCGAGCTGCTCGCGCTGATGCACAAATCCGCCTTCCTCCAGGTTGACCAGCAATTCCGGAAGATGTGACTCCGGCATTTCGGTTATTGCCGCCAGTTGCGCGCGCCCGAACTCCTTGCCGATGACCGCGGCGTATTCGAGCAGACGTTTATCGTCATCCGCCAGCCGGTCAATGCGGGCCGCCAGAATGCCCTGCACGCTATCGGGAATCACTGTCTTGTCGACAGCTTTGACCAAACGATACTGACCTTGCAGACCCTCCAGGTAACCCAGCTCCGCCAGATTCCGCACAGCTTCCTCGACAAAGAAGGGATTGCCGCCGGCCAGCTGACGGATCTGCTCGGTCAGCGCAGCCAGGCTGCCATCCCTGCCCAGCAGCTCTGCAACCAGACTGGCTACTTCCTCAGCCGACAGGGCAGTCACGGCGATATCCAGATCCAGACCGGTCATGAGCCAGTCGGCGACATAATCCGGCCGGTAATTCAGCAGCAGCAGGGTCGCGGTGCCCTCCAGCTCGGCAGCGAGCCCGGCCACGAACTGTTCACTGATTTCGTCCAGCCAGTGCAGATCTTCCAGAAGAATGACGCGCGGTTGTGCCGCGGTACCCGGCAGCAATTTCCCGAGCATGGAAAACAGCTCTTGCTGACGCATTTCCGGCGCAATGGTTGAAGCAGCCTCACCGGGTGCCGCGACCCCAAGATATTCGAACAGCAACTGCATACTGTCGCGGCAGTCCAGATTCATCAGCGTCAGGGTGCCGGCAATTTTGCGGCGCTGCTCGGCCGCGGAATCCGCCTCCTCGATGCCAAAAAAGCCGCGCACGAGATCCAGCACCGGATGCAGGGGCACCGTACTGGCGTAGGGGACGCAGGTGCCCTGGAAAACTTCCACGCCCTGGCTGCGGGCGCGTTCGACAAATTCGAAACATAGCCGGCTCTTGCCTATACCGGCATTGCCGACCACGGCGGCCACCTGCCCGTGGCCACCAGTCACATCCAGCAGCGCGTCTTGCAGCAACTGCAGTTCATTACCGCGCCCTACAAAACTGGACAGCCCCCGCGAACGGGACATATCCAGCCGCGTCTTGAGTTTGCCAACCCCCTCCAGCTCATACACAGAAACCGGCTCTGCAATCCCCTTGACGTTCATGCTGCCCAGGTCGCGCAGCCGGAAGTAACCTTCGACCTGGGCGGCCGTGTAACGCGTCAGATAAATACGCCCCGGTTCGGCAATCTGTTCCATGCGGGCCGCCAGGTTTACAGTCTGCCCTTTGGCGGTGTAATCCATGCGCAGGTCATCCCCGATCGAACCCACTACCACTTCGCCCGAATTCAGGCCGAAACGCACCGAAAGGTTCAGACCCTTGTCGAAACGCAGTTCGTCTGCAAAGCGGCGCAGTTCTGTCTGCAACTCCAACGCCGCCATACAGGCACGGCGGGCATGGTCCTCATGCGCCACCGGCGCACCGAACAGGGCCATGATGCCGTCGCCCGTGTACTGATTGATGGTGCCTTCGTAACGATGTACGCCGTGCGTGAGAATGGCGAAGAAACGGTCGAGAATCTGGTGCCAGGCCTCGTCACCGGCCTGCTGGGCCAGATCGGTGGAGCCCTTGATATCGATAAATAACACCGTTACCCGCTTGCGCTCACCCTCAAGCGCGCTGCGGCTGGTCAGAATGCGTTCGGCCAGATGCCGCGGTGTATAGCTGTCACGACCGGCGGCTGGCGTTCGCGGCGCGGTCATATCCTGCAGCGAATGGCCACACTGATTACAGAAACGCGCGCCAGCCGGATTGCTGTGACCACACTGACCACATTCACCGGCCAGCGCCCCGCCGCAGTGATTGCAGAATTGGGCCTGTGCGGGATTGTCATGCTGACAATGGGGACATTGCACGGATCCGTTCTCCCTGATGCTCACGCCAATCAGTTTATCCGCTTCAGACTAGCATACTGGCCACTCCGGCCCACGGCTTTGGCAATGCTTGTAAGCGGTGGACGAAACTGCCATTCTGATAACGGATATTGCCGTCATGACGCGTTTTGCGGGGGGATGGAGGCATTCAATGTTCGGATTTGAAATGAATTTCTGGGAGCTGATGTTCTGGCTCCTGGTTGTACATGCTCTGGCCGACTTTCCGTTGCAGTCAGAATGGATGGTGATGTCCAAGATTCGTGGATCCAAACATCCTCATTCCAGCAGCACCCGCCCCGATCTCATCTGGATTCACGTCCTCTCCTGCCATGCCGCCGTACACGCCGGCGCAGTCGCCCTGGTCACCCAGAACATCTGGTACGGCGTCGCTGAATTCTGCGCTCACTGGACGATTGACTTTCTCAAGGGTGAAGGCAAATTCGGCTTTCACACCGACCAGTTCCTGCATATAGGCTGTAAAGTCGTCTGGGCGGCCCTGCTGGTCAGTAGTTAGCGCGCTTGCATGGCATAATGGCGCCGCCCGACAATAACAAAAAATAATTTATCAACAACTTCGCAACACTTCGAGCACGCGCCAATCATGCCTAACGAGACCTCGCCCATTTCACAGACGCCCCTGGTGTCTGTTGCCATGGCGACTTATAACGCAGGCGAATATCTGCAAGATCAAATCGCCTCGATACTCAGCCAAAGTTATCCGCATATAGAAATTGTCATCAGTGATGACGAATCGAACGACGGCACATATGAACGCCTGCTTGAATATGCAGCTTCCGACATACGCATTCGGGTACTCCCCCGTTCGGGACGGCGCGGCTTCAATGAAAATTTCATGCATTGTTTTCGAGCCTGTCGTGGACAATGGATTTTGCCTTGTGACCAAGACGATATATGGGATACAGACAAAATCCGGCTATTACTGAACAGTGTGAAGCCGGGGGAACTGGCATTCTGTGATTCCAGTTTTATCGACCAGCAAGGCACCCCCTGCACGCACAACGGTGACAGGTTGATGAGTGAAAACTTCATGCCTTGTGCGAATCCACCATTGCTCGGCCTGCTATTTCGTTCCTGTATCTCCGGACATGCCTTTATGTTTCCGACGGATATACTCGAGAACATGCCCGCCATCCCGCCAATGTCCTATTACGATCATTGGATTTCACTTTGGGCCAGGGCCAACCGCTATCCCATTCGATATGTAGATTCACCGCTTGTGCGATATCGGCGTCACCAGGAAGCCGTCATAGTAAAAGATCGATCCAACAAGGCTGGCGGAAAAATCAGAACACTGCAGTCACATTGGGCGGCCGCCTCCAGCCTCATAAATGCCCTGGATCAATCTCCTGAAAAACATCAGCTGGAGCAGCTTCAACACGCCATGAAAGACTGGTTTACAAGCTGGATCAGTATTCACGCATTTCTGTTTTTTTTCGTGAATCGAAATCAGATATTCCGGCGTGAAAAGAGCGTAAAAAAAATAAGAAAGTCGATACAGTATTTTTTCGGCTACAAGTTGCGGAGCCGGCTCTCCCCCCGGAAATATCCTCCGATAACCGAATGTAATGGTTCTGAGCTTCGTTTCGAGAAAACAACCCCCTGAGAACCCGGTCGCCGCACAGGACTTTTTTGTCACGCCTTCACAACGAACTGAAAGGCAGAGGCCTCGGGCTGCAATCTGATCCACCAATGCATCAGTAATGGCGCCCTTTCCGCAACCCTCTTCAAATTAGTCCGAAAAGGTTTGCAAATAGTTCTTTGCAAGCTTTCGATTTCAAGATCGCAATCTTGCGACACTGGATAAAATTGCCGTACAAACCATCGGATATGCGTGTCATCCAGAAAGCTTCATGTCCCTGCAGCCGTGAAAACCTAAAGTAAGGGCACGGCAGAGGGCTCATGGTCAGTCACTTAATACCGTGATACCGAAGCGCCTCAGCAAAATGGAAGTTTCCAAGACCGGCAGGCCCACAACACCCGAATAACTGCCCTCAAGCCGCTGGACGAATATCCCGCCCAACCCCTGGATGGCGTATCCGCCCGCCTTGTCCCGGGGCTCGCCGCTGTCCCAGTATGCTTGCGCTTCGGAGCGGGTGACTGTCCGGAAGGTAACTTCGCTGATGCTTAATGCAGATTCGATTCGGCTACCCTGCGCCACGGCCACGGCAGTCATCACCTGGTGTTTACGACCAGCGAGGCTGAGCAGCATATCCACAGCATCGGCTTGATCACGCGGCTTTCCAAGCACCCGCTCCCGAGCCACCACGACCGTGTCGGCGCCCAGCACCGGCACAGCGGCTGCCTGCACTGCAAAAGCCTTCTCCCCGGCCAGACGGCAAACAAAGTCTTTTACGGCTTCTCCGTCAAGTTGCGACTCATCCAGATGCTGCGGCTGAACACTGAAGCGCAACCCGAGATTCCGGAGCAATTCGGCGCGGCGTGGTGAAGCAGAGGCCAATATCAGCTGGGGAGGCTCATGCATATTTCCGATCCGTTTTCATACTCAACAAAACTACAGTTGCCGACAACGCTGCGTCATACTCCGGTACAGGACAGGGCGAGGGCTCGCAGCATGCATTACCCCATCCATCACAGACTGCGCGATCACTGGCAGACACTCAGCCGTCACGGCACACAGGGACTGGACTATGTCTCGGCCCGCAGAGTCATGCTGGTCAACCAGTTCTGCGCCATCGCCATTGCCCTGAACATAGTGTACGCAGGGCAGGTGATCATACTCGATGCCGCGGCGCTGTCGGTTTTCCTGTGGCTGGTGCTGATCGCCTGCCTCGCCTTTGTCGGCGTCATGCTGCTCAACGGCACGCGGCATCAGCGCCTGGCCCGCTGGATATTGTCCAGCATTCCGGTGACCACGCTTTTTATTTCCGCTTACTTCATCAGCGGCGGCGCTGGCCTGCAGCTTTACCTGATTGTCATCTGGACATTGCTGTTTCTGATTTATACGCGGCGCGAATGGATTGCGTTGCTGTTTTTTTCCATAGTCTACTGGCTCGGCTTTCTCACCATCGAATTCTGGTTTGTCACGCCGGCTCTGGACTACGATTTTCCTGCCGGTCTGATTGAACAGATACATGCTCTTAGCGTTACGGGCACCTTCCTGGCCGTGGCGCTGGTGGTGGGTCTGTTTTTCACGGAAATTCACCGGGCGGAGCGTCGCCTGCAGGAAGAGTTCGAACATTCCGAAAACCTGCTGCGCAACATCCTGCCCGCCTCTATTGCCGAACGGCTGAAGAACCAGAGTGACACCGGACCTCTCCCTGCCAACCGCTCCCAGACAGAGGATCGTCCCGCCCCGATTGCCGACGGTCATGTTGAGGCCACCGTGCTGTTCGCCGATCTGGTCGGATTCACGCCGCTGTCATCACGTCTGCCGCCGGCCGCCCTGGTCCAGTTGCTGAACGAAATTTTCTGCCGCTTCGATGACATCGTGCTGATGCATGGGCTGGAAAAAATCAAGACCATCGGCGATGCCTACATGCTAGTAGGCGGGCTGCCTGAGGCGCGCGGGGACCATGCGCAGGCTGTGGCGCGGGCGGCATTAGAAATGCAGGCCCTGATGCCGCAACTGAGGCTGCCCGCGGACAATGTGCTGCAGCTGCGTATTGGCATTCACAGCGGACCCGTGGTGGCGGGTGTAATCGGCCGTCACAAATTCGCTTACGACATCTGGGGAGAAACCGTCAATCTCGCCAGCCGCCTGGAGTCTCATGGCCAGCCGGGCCGCATCCACGTGTCTCAACCACTGGCTGAATTGCTGGGCGATGAATTTTCCTTTGAAGACCGCGGCGATATCAATATCAAGGGAATAGGTCCGACTCGCACCAGTTTCCTGCTGGGTAAAACCGGGGCAGGACCGGCCGGCCTGCGGCATAATCCCTGACACTGACTGATGCGCTAAAAACATGATCGAGGAGCTTGCCGATGCAAGATACCGCCCCCCCGAATGACCTGCCCGTGCTCGACCGCAGCACGCTGGACAGACTGTGCGCCGCTCTGGAAGAAGCAGCCGCCGATGTTATCGACGAGTACCTGACTGACACCCCCAGGCTGCTGGATCAGCTGGGTAGCGCACTGGAAAATGGAGACAGTGATACGGTTGCCGGCCTGGCGCATCAACTCAAGTCGAGCAGCGGGGCACTGGGCGGAAGCCAGACCCAGGCGCTTGCCGCCGCTGTGGAACAGGCAGCCAAAACCGGAAATAGTGACGACCTCGCCGGTCAATGCCGAACATTACAGAACGCGATCGATGCCTTCATGCGGTCTCTACAGGCCTACCGAAACCAGATCTAGACACCGCCGGAATCGACAAAAAGCTTGTCTACGAGTAACTTAGACGCGGTGGAGACGACGAGAACACCGGGCATCTGACAATCAATGATCTGGACTTCAGAAACGAGCAGGCACTCATGCGCACCGAGCTTACTGCCAGGCCTGCGCAGGGTCGGCCTGCTTGCCGGCTTGCTGATCAGTCCGACCCTGCTGGCCTGGGATTATGACTTGCGGGGTTACGTCGGATATGCGGGCGTTGATGCCAGCGAAGATATTGAATGCAACAACCGCGCCTGCCAGGGTACGCTCGAAGACAGCCTCTTTTATGGCCTCTCTGCCAGCCTGCAGGGAGAGCATTTCGGCGGCCAGGTCATTGTCAGCCAGGACGAGGAAGAGGAGCCCGATATCACCCTTGCCCAGGGCACCTGGCGCAACCAGCTACTCGGGCTGGACATGAATCTGCGCGCCGGCAAGATTATCGTGCCACTGGGTCTTTATGGTAGCCAACGCATCACGCCTACCACTCAACCAGGCCTCGTCTTTCCCCAGTCTTTTCTGCTCAATGCCTATTACGACCTGGTTACGCTCTCCGAGGAGGGAGTAGGGCTCGATCTGCGTGGTGACCGCTGGGGGCTTAAGGCGGCCATATACGAGCCAGAGAAAGAAGCCGTTGAAAGAGTCGTGGTCATTCCCGGCACCGCCGGCCCGCTTGATTTTCTGTTCGCCGGACTACTCGGACTGGACAGCGTCACCGGACTGGGCGGCACGCCACCACAGGTCATGACTGTTGTGGAAGATCAGAACAACAGGGCTACCTATCTGGGCTTTGACTTCCGTAATGTGGAATATCAGGTAGACGCCGGCTGGATTGCCCAGGAACTCGGCGATGTGCGTGTGGATGCTTATAACATCGGCCTGCAAACCAGCATCGGCAATTTCCAGCCATCACTGGAAGCCTTCGAACTGGACATCGAGAACGTGGAGTCCACCATCGAGGGTCTGACGCTGAACATGCTTTATTCCTTCGAGAAGTGGCAGGTTTTTGCAACCGGCGTGCATATCGACATCGGCCAGGGCGATACTGAGGAACTGGTTGTGGGTGGTGTTTATTACTGGGGAGATGGTGACATTTCCACCCGCCTGGCCTGGCGGCGGGTAGATGGCGATCTGCCGGGCGCCACCCAGGGTCTGGACAATGTAGATGCGCTGGGACTGTCTGTGGCCTATAGCTGGGACTAAGCCGCGTATCAGCTGGCCATTTCCTTGCGCACGCCCTTGAGGGTTTTTTCCAGCGCTTCCATCACGATAGGCTTGGTCACCACATCCCGCATACCCGCGTCTTTGCACTCCCTCACGGTTTCGGTCGTGGCGCTGGCCGTCAAGCCGAGGATCACCGCCTCGGGATGCTCGGCCATGATTTTCCGGGTCGCCTCGATGCCATCCATTTCGGGCATTTGCAGATCCATCAGGACAATGTCGTAGCTGTCCTGATTACAACGCTCCACCGCCACCTTGCCGTTCTCGGCCATCGTCACATCATGCCCCATGCGGGCCAGCATCTTCTCGGCCAGTATTCTGTTTACGGCGTTGTCTTCCACGACCAGCACCTTCAGGGGCGGCAAACCCTGCGCCTCGGTCTTTTTCTCGACAACCCCGGACTGGCCGCCGCCGGAGCGTACCGGCAACACGAAATAGAAACGCGAACCTTTACCGAGCTCGCTTTCTGCCCACATGCGACCACCCATCATATCGACCAACTGACGGCTGATCGCCAGTCCCAGACCCGTGCCCTGCGCCCTGCGGGCATTGGAATCATCCGCCTGGGCAAACTGTTCGAAAATCTGCTCCAGCTTGTCCTGCTCAATCCCGATACCGGTATCACGCACACAGAAACGCAGACTGCGTGCGGACTCCGGGTCCGGCTCCACGCTTATCTCCACCTCACCCTCGGAGGTGAACTTCACGGCATTACCGAGCAGATTCAGCACCACCTGGCGCACCCGCACAGGATCACCGTAAAGCCGGCCCGGTACTTCCGGCGACATGCGCCAGCCGAGCTTGATACCGGCCCGTTCCGCATTGGTCCTGAGTAGCAACACGGCCTGTTCCAGTATGTTCTTGAGGTCGAAGTCTTCCTCGTGCAGGCTCATGCGCCCGGCTTCGATCTTGGACAGGTCCAGGATGTCATTGAGCAGCGCCAACAATGCCTCGGCGCTTTCCTTGAGAACCCGCACGTCTTCCTTTTGCTCATGCGGCAGCTCGGCTTCCATCAGCAACTGCGCCATACCCAGCACACCATTCATGGGGGTGCGGATTTCGTGACTCATGTTGGCCAGGAACTGGGACTTGGTCGCGGACGCCGCCAGCGCCTGATCCTTGGCCTTGGCCAGTTCCGCCGTGCGCTCGCGGACGCGCTTTTCCAGTTGCCCGGTCAGTTCCGATAATTCGTTGTTCCGCTCCACCAGTTCCTGCGATTGCTGGCCAAGACGTTTTTCAATCGCCTCCAGATCATCGGTCAATCGCAAAGTCAGCGAACGCAGCCAGTCGATTTCATCCCGCGGCATGACGCCCGACTTACCCAGAATCCTGCGTACAGCCGGATAATCACGCTCCGCCAGCACCGGTAACGCGGAAGCCACCTTGAGCGCATCACGCGTCGGTCGCTGCAGCACCAGATAGATGGCCGCGGCCAGGGCCAGCACCACCAGCGCCATCAACAGGGACAACAGACGCACATCGCTCTCGATACTTGCCCGCGCCTGTGTCACATCCGACACCAGCAGCCAGTAATGCCCCTCTTCCTGCCAGCCTTCGGAGATCAGGCGTATTTCATAGGCGCGCTTGTTGACCTGGATAACATAGACCTGATCCGGCCGCAGCGCGGAAACCTGCGTCTGCGCACTCAGCAGCCAGTCCTGTGACTGACCCAGTTCGGTCGCGGCAGCGATACGGTAGCCCCAGGCTTCTGCATAGGTTTCGGCCGGCGCCAGAAACATGACATCGGCGCCACTGACACGCGCCAGATCCAGCACCATCTGCCCGACCGGCCGCGCCATGACCAGCACCCTGCCCTGACCGTCTCCGCTGACTACCGGTGCAAACACTGTCAGCCAGCAATCCGGCGCACAACGCAAATCCGCGACCGGCGTTTCCTGCGCGAGACTGGTGCTGGCCTTGGCCTGCATCCAGGCAATGTCGATCTCGGTTTCCTGGAAAAACTGACTCTTGGCCAGCAATCCCGATTTTTCGTAGATCCACAGTCCCGCCAATCCGAATTCCAGTGCCAAAGTGCCTTCGTTGGCCTCCAGACTGGCCGCCACATTGGCGCGGCTGATCCGCCCTTCCTTGAGACCCACCAGAGCACTCACCGGATCGCTCAGAGCCACCAACCCGTCCGCCGTGGTCCGCAACAGCGTGTCGAGCAACCGCTCCTGCTGTTGCCTGATGTCTGCACGCATGTCCGCATATTGCGCAAGCATCTGGCCGCGGCCCAGCCATAGCAGACTGGCCAGCAGCCCCACCAGCACCACGCCGGCCTGCCATAACAGGCGCCAGCGCAGGCTCAGCCCGTGGGTACGCCCGGTGGCGGCACGCGCAGTCATCGTCTTACCTCGATGGCGACCACACCTTCCGGCAAATTCTCTCCGGTGCTGTAGCCGATCGCGTTCGGGGTACTAACCAGAGCCTCAAGCATGGCCGCCTCGTCCTCGAAACTCTGTGGCGCAGGGCCGGTACCCGAGAACACCACCCGGTTCCAGTGCTGACGCAACTGGTAGGGAAACATGCGCAGCCTGTTCTTGACGAAAGCCTGATGCACATCGCTGTCTTCATCGAGCACAAACACCCGGATGGGCTGGCCATCCGACCAACGCCGTTTACGCAATGTAAAAATGGCCCGCAATGTGGTCAGATCCAGAGACTCCTGTCGGGCGCGCGCCTCCGCCATCACGGGCTCCGCAGCCCATAGCGTCGGCATCACCGCCAGACAGACGACACCTCCAAGCCAAAGCAGGACTTTCGCAATTCGCTTCTGCCACATTTCCACGATTCCAAGCTTATCTTCAGGATAACGTGGAATGCGCCCAAATGCTTGTCTAGGCGTCTGTTTGCGAAAGAAATTCCGCTGACACTCTGCCGCCGGGTAACGGCATGACATCAAGCAGTATGCTCCAGAATCAGATCGGCAATGCGCGGCAAAAGACGCGGTGGCAAATCGTGCCCCATGCCGCGAATCACTTCCAGGCGGGCGCCAGGAATGCAGGACGCCGTATGTTTTCCATGTGAAACAGGCACCAAAGGATCATGCGAGCCATGTATCACCAGACTGGGAACGGAAATATTCCGCAACAGACGGACGCGCGAGCCGCTGGCGAGTACCGCCAGCATTTGCCGGGCAGAGCCAGCCGGGTAATAGGCGCGATCAATGCCCGTGGTTACCCGATTCCGCAATTCTTCCCCGGTCATGGGATAACCGGGACTGCCAATGATTTTCAGCGTCGTGGAAAAGTGGTGAATCATATCCTCGCGCTCGCGAGAAGGCGGCGCTGTCGCCAACCGCTTCAGCGCCCTGAATTTACCTTCCGGCAACCAGCGTGCGCCGGACGTGGACATGATGGACGTGAGGCTGGCCACTCTTGCCTCATGCCTGGCCGCCAGTATCTGGGCGATCATGCCGCCCATTGACGCTCCCACGACATGTGCGCGGCTAATCTCGAGACCGTCCAGCAATCCGACAACATCATGTGCCATATCGAACAGGGTATAAGGCGCTTTCACAGACATACCCAGCTTGGCGCGCAGGTACGCTAACTGCGTTGAGGTTACCGGGCCGGCATGATCCAGTTTGGCCGAGAGACCGATATCACGATTATCAAAACGTATGACACGCCGCCCGCCTGCCACCAGTGCATCACAAAGTCCCGGCGGCCACCCGACCAACTGAGCCCCCATCCCCATGATAAGAACCACGGGCGGATCGGTTACCGCGCCCCAGTCCTCGTAGCAAAGTTCAATACCGTTACTCTTCACGTGACCCTGACGCCGTTCCACTGCGTCTGCTACCGCAACCATTGTCTAGGCTTCCTGATCGGAAGAGTGTTGCATTTTCGATGCCGCGAAGTAGTAAAGCACCGCCATGACAATAAAGCCGTAGCACATCACAGGCTCGGGTACCTGCAACATATCCGCCAGCACGCCGATACCACCCAGCACAGCGGATACAAGCCACAGCAGGTACACCACCGCCGTATCCGAGAAACCGAGTTGCTGAACACGGTGATGAATGTGGTCGCGGCCAGGGGTAAAAATACCCACTCCGCTACGGGCACGCTTGAGCACCACGTAAACGGTATCAATCACTGGCAGAGCCATAATCCATACGGCCGTCATAGGACTCAGAGCAAAACCGGCGCCATCAATACCGTGCTGGGTAAATGCAATACAACACCAGCAGAGCGTGAATCCAAGCACCAGACTACCGGCATCACCCATGAATACCGCGGCCCGCGAGCGCCAGGGGCTGCGGACGTTATAAAACAGGAAAGCCAACAAAGCGCCCGATAATGCCCATAGCACGGGTGTCAGCGGCACTTCTGCATGCAGAGCAGAAATCATGAACCAGCCAAGGCTGATGGCTGCAATGCCACCAGCCAGACCATCCATGCCATCCAGCATATTCATGCCGTTGATCAGACAGAAAATCGCAAACAGCGTGAACGGCCAGGTCAGCCAGCCCAGGCTGACATCACCATAACCCCAAAGATCACCCAGTTGGTCAATATGAAAATCATATGAGCTCATCAGCCAGAACAGCAGAATGACTTCCGCGACCAGACGCAGACGCGCAGACAGATCTCGCAGATCGTCCAGCACGCCGATCACGGCAAACAGCATCAGTCCGAGCAAGAACACCCATTCGGCGTTACTCAATGACTGTAGCTGGTGCAACACCACACCGGCGATCAAAACGACGAGCGCCAAACATACACCACCGTGAATGGGAATGATGCCTTCGTGAGTTTTACGTTCGCCGGGCTGGTCAACCAGGCCAATGCGCTCAGCCAGTTGCCGTAACGCCGGGATCATCACTGCAGTGAGCATCAGACTGCCGAAAAAAAATAGCCCTTGTTGCATAGCTTCGACTGCTTCCCAAGCCAGTCCGAAATTTGCTTGCGGACCAGTTTGTTATTGTTGAAGGTACCGCATTCACTTGCGGTGCTTATCCATGGGAAGATTCTATCTGCCCCAGAACAATTATGCAGTCAATAAAGGCTTCAGGCCGACGGAGCAAGCCAGCCCCTCAACAGCTGCATGGCGTCGGGGCTACCAAGCAGGGCCAGATGCCCGGTATTCAGCAGAAGCTCCCGCTGTATTCGGGCATGAACCAGACTTTCCTCACCAGTCGCATCCAGGCCCCATGCACTGACAACCGGCACCAGCAAGTCATCCTTGCTCCGCCATGGCGGTTGTGCAGCGACCTCTGAGCGGGTGGCTGCAATCAACAGATAACCGGCCTGCGGCGCCAGCGGTAGCTGTGACTGCCGTCCGCTGCTGTGTACATCCTGCGGCACGCCAAACCAGTCTTCATCAATCAGGTTGGCAAAGCGTAAATCCTTGATGCCCGCTGAACGCAAATCGCCCAGTCGGGACAGTGGCCGACTATAGGGTGAAACCTTGAGAATGCCGTTGGCGAGATTTCCAATACGCTCAAGCGGCGCACCGTGATGCGGAGTGCCAAGCATGGCCACATGCGTCAGCCTGTCGGGCCATTGCAGGTCCTGGGCATAATGACAGGCACTGCGAATGAGCAATCCGCCCATGCTGTGACCGATCAGGATCAGGCGCTCAACACCTTCTTCAACCACAAACTCTTCCAACCGCGCCGCCAGTTCACGGCCGTTGTGAGAAATGCGCCGGCCACTGTTGTAACGCAGGTGCGCCGTGCGCGCGCCCAGTACCTCATGACACCAGGTTTCGAATTCCGAAAACGCGCCGCGCTGCCAGCCAAATTCACTCATACACAGGCCATGAATGAAAACAACAACCGTTGATGCGTCGGACCTGCCCTGATGATTCAGCAGCTGCATCGGCTGAGCCAGGGGATTTTCGCGCGCCTCCAGAATGTCTCCGCAGACGCCGTTGATGGCCGCGCGCACAGCTGTCCAACCCGGCGCATCATCTTCCCTCGCCATACCCTGCAACTGCCGCGCGGTCCCGCCCAGGGCATGATTGATGACCTCGAAGCAGTTGCGAATACCCCGGTAAACAATACCGGTGATACCCCGGGTTCGATCCTGCCCCTGCTTGCCGAACGGCATAGGGCGTTGTTCGATGGTGCCGTGCATACGCTCGACCACATCCAGCACTTCGGCCGCCAGGGCGGTACCCAGATAGGCCAGTCCCGCACCCCTGCTGGCCAGGCGCCCGGCCGCAGCCAGGCGCTGACGCATTTCAACAGTGCGGTTGATATCCGGATTCACAGTCCTGACCTCAGGCGGCGGCGGCCTGCAGACGACGCGACGGCAGGGCGTAGCGGAACACCTTCTTCTGCACGCTGAACAGCTGCTTGAAGAACCCGCCGGTGTTATAGGCCACACCGTACTTCTCGCAGACCGCCTGCACCTTGGGCGCCATGTTGGCGTAGCGATGCGCAGGCACATCCGGATACAGATGATGTTCGACCTGGTGGCTCAGGTTACCGCTGAGAATATGGAACAGCTTGCCGCCAGTGATGTTGGCCGAGCCGCGGATCTGGCGCAGATACCACTGTCCCCTGGTCTCACCCTTGAGCTGATCCTCGGTATAGCTGAAGACCTCGGTGCCCTCGGGGAAATGGCCGCAGAAAATGATGGCGTAGGCCCAGAAGTTGCGGATCAGGTTGGCGACGAAGTTGCCGGCCATTACGCCCAGGAAGTTCGGACCCGACAGCAGCGGAAACAGGATGTAGTCCTTGAACCAGACCCGCGAGGCCTTCTTTGCGAACGGCTTCAGGCGCTGCAACAGCTCCTGGGTGTCAATCTCCTTTTTCCAGTACTTCTCGAACTCGACATCATGCAGCCCCACGCCGGCGTCGAAGTTGCTCGCCAGCAAGGCATTCCACACTGGCTGGAAGAAAAACATGGGGCGCCATTCCTGACGATCATCCATGCGCAGAATCGCATAGCCCAGATCACGGTCCTTCTCCAGCACATTGGTGTAGGTGTGGTGCATATAGTTATGCGAATGCCGCCACTGGTCGCCGTCGCACACGGTGTCCCATTCATAGGTCTGCGAATGCAGGCGGGCATCGCCCATCCAGTCGTACTGGCCATGCATGACATTATGGCCGATTTCCATGTTTTCCAGGATTTTGGCCACACCCAGCGCCAGCGCGCCCAGCGGCCAGGTCACGATCGCCACCGGCGGCATGAAACCGAACCACAGCAGCGTGCGGCCGCTCAGGGCCAGATAGCGCTGGGCCTTGATGACACGGCGGATATAACGGGCATCCTTTTCGCCCAGATCAGCCACTTCCGCTTCGCGGATGGCGTCGAGTTCCTTGCCGAACTGCTCCAGATCGGCAGGTGAAAGCGTCGTGTTTTTCATGTTGCGATCTCCAGTGTTCATCAGTAGTCGAGGCTCACGTTGCTCTCGGCAACGGAGATACAGAGTTGAATGTTTTCATCGCCATCGGTGGAAAGCTCGCCGGTCAGCACGTTGCGCACCACGCCTGCCGTTTTGCGACATTTGCACTCATGGCAGATGCCCATGCGACAGCCATAGGTCGGGCTTTCGCCGGCTGATTCCATCGCTTCCAGCAGCGACTGGTTGCCGGCGGACTCGATCGTGCGAGCCTTGCGGCCCAGCGACACTTCCACGGCGATATCACCGTTGGCCGCGTTACGCATGATCGGCGGTGTGCCGAAATATTCGAACTGCAACTGACCGGTCAATTGCTCGTCTTCCCAGTGCTCGCGTACGGCTGCCATGAATCCGGTCGGCCCGCAGAGCATGCCGTGACGCTCGTGGTAATCCGGCACACGGCGGGCAATCTGCTCAGGGCTGAAGCGCTCGGGCGCTGAGCCTTTGCCATCGTCTTCTTCACACCAATGCACGCGCAGATTGGAATGCTTGATCGCCAACGCCTTGAGACGCGCACCGAAGATGTGATCCACCGGGCTGCGAACGTAATGCAGGAATTCGATGTCCCCGTCATAGCCATTGGCCAGCAGGGTCTGCAACTGTGACATCAACGGCGTGATACCACTGCCGGCGGCCAGCATCAGCAGCTTCTGCGGCAACACTGGCGGCAACACAAAGTCGCCGGCCACGGCCGTCATGTTCAGCACATCACCGACCTGAATATGGTCATGCAGCCAGTTGGAAACCCGGCCCTGTGGCACGCGCTTGACGGTGATCTGGAACTGACGGCGGCTATCCTGAATACAGGACATCGAGTAACGGCGCTTATGGGTCACGCCATCGATTTCGATATTCACGCCCACATTCTGGCCGGCGCTGAAACCGCGCCAGTGGTGGTTCGCCTTCAGCACAAAGGTTTTGGTGTCATGCGTCTCGTTGATGACCTGCACCACACGGGCGCGAAAGTCGGTCAGCGACCAGAGCGGGTTCAAGTCTTCCAGGTAATAGCTCAACCCCTCGTGACTGACTAGCGGCTGAAAGAATTCACGCAGAGGTTGTGCAAAACGTGATGTGTTGTGTGCAGTTGCTTGTTGCATTTCAGGCCTCCTCAAGATCGCCTATATCGCAATATGTTTACAACTGTACACATTATGTTTACGCTTGTAAACATAATTTACTAACTTTCATCCAATTAATTTATAACTAATTGTTTTTAATTGCTTTATAAATTTACAAACGGTTACTTCTATATGATTTTCAATACAAATATTCCGCTCCAAGCAAATCAAAAGGCGGCGTTCAGAGACATGAAACCCCTTGTGCGTATACAATCGTTAACAGGAGAAAACATGTCACGCAGCAAATCACGCGAAACCCGCCAGTTCCGCTCCAGCAGCCGGACCCGCCGGGGAGAAAACACAGGCGCAGACAATGCACCACGCAAGCGTGGCGATACGCGCCAGAACCTGCTGGATGCCGCCATGGCTGTCATGGCCGCTGACCAGAGTGGCCTGGCCGGCCTGAGCCTGCGCGCCGTTGCCAAGGAAGCAGGCGTCAGCCCCACGGCCTTCTACCGCCACTTCAGCGATATGGAAGAACTGGGCATGGCCATGCTGGACGAGATTGGCGATATGCTGCGGCGCATGCTGCGCGAGGTACGCAAAGTCGGCGACCCGCAGCAGATGGTGCAAAGCTCGCTGCAAACCTTCTTCAGCTTCGTGAAGGAAAATCGCGAAAAGTTTCTGGTCCTGAGCCGGGAACGGGCCGGTGGCTCTGCCCGCATGCGCGCCGCGATCCGCAACCAGATGTCTTATTTCTCTACTGAACTGGCCTCGGACATCCAGCTAATGGGCGCCTTTCCCCGCATGACGCGGGACGATCACTACCGGCTCGCCAGCATGATCATCCAGATGGCCGTCAACGCCGTGCCTGATGTGCTTGACCTGCCGGAAGACCAGCCCGAAACCGAGCAGGCGCTGGCCTCGGACATGACCAAGCAGGCCCTCATGCTGTTACTCGGTGCCGCTCACTGGAACGCCGACCGCCCTGCTGCCAGCGACAGCGAAAAAGACAGGAAAAACCGCAAGGGCAAATAGCGCTGCCGTTCAGTGCTTGTCGACGAACCCCAGATAATGACCCGCCGTTTCCTGCGGGCGTTCCAGCATGGGCACATGGCCGGTGTTTTTCATGATCACCACTTCTGCCTGCGGCAACAGCGGTCGCATGACATTGACTGAACTCACATCCAGCACGCGGTCGTATTCGCCCCAGAGGATGAGCGACGGCGCCTGGATTTCAGCGAGTATCGGCTCAAGACCGGAGCTGCGGTCGCTCTTGTAAGCTGCAAATATGAACTGATTGAATTCAGCGTGCTCCACCGCCTTTTGCGCCAGCACACCCTTCACCGGCCAGGGGATGAACGGCTTTTCGTAGGAAACAAATTCCAGCAAGCCATCGAAATCCTCGGGCCGGTTCACCACCAGCGGGTTCTCGCCCCTGGCGACAGCCTTGGCCATGTCACTTTCTTCCGGCGCGTTGACGCCGGCATTGTTGAACAGCCCCATGGACAGCACCTGACCAGGATACTTATGGGCGTATAGCGCAGTCAGGTGCCCACCCATGGAATTGCCCGCCAGATGAAATCCCTCCAGACCCAGAGCCTGCACAAAACCATGTACCCGCTCACGCTGTGGCGGCAGGGCGTAATCCCAATCGGCATGACGGGCAGACTCGCCAAAGCCCGGCAGATCGGGGGCAATGACACGATAATCATCAGTAAGATATTTGGAAAAACGGGTCCAGTTATCCTTGTCGCCACCGAAACCATGCAACAACAGCACCACCTCGGCATCCTCCGGCCCACCTTCCAGGTAATGCCAGGTTTCATCACCAATAATGATGGTCTTGTGACTCAGCCCACTGGCCTTGCGCTCGGCCTGCATGCCCAGACGGGTCGCTTCCTCGGGGAACAGCGCCAACAGTCCGGCCAGCACGCCTGCCAGCAGCAATACACCCAGGAATAGCTTCTTCATAGCTCGCTCACTTGCAAATCAATCATTCAAAGCCCGGCCGCCTGCTCCAGGTCGGCCAACGCCTGTTCGGTATGCTCCAGCAGGCGCTGCATGCTCGGTACGGAACGGCGACAGGCCGTATAGCCGAAACAGATACGGTCGCAGTAGCTGGTCAGTGTAATGTTCAGAGCCTGGCCATCAATAGGAATCGAGACCGGATACATCTCATCCATGCGTGCTCCGTTCCAGTACAGCGGCTCGGTCGGGCCCGGCACATTGGATATCACCAGATTGAAAATCGGCCGCTTGCGGTCCAGCCCCAGGAAACTGGCGACCGGCATGGGCGTGGAGATGGCCGAGGCATAGGCAATCTGCTCCACACGCGACATCTGCGCCAGCTTGTCCTTGGCGTGCCGGGTGGAATCGACAATGGTCTGCAGACGTTGACCGGCATCCGCAATATGCGTGGCCAGATTCGCCAGAATTATCGATACCTGGTTGCCTGCGTCCGGATTGTCGGCGGAGCGCACCGATACCGGCACCATGGCAATCAGCGGATCATCCGGCAAGGCGTTCTGCGACAGCAGGTATTCCCGCAGCGCACCGGCACACATAGCCAGCACCACATCATTAAGCGTGGCGCCCGAGGCCTTGCCCACCGCCTTGATACGCGCCAGGTCATAGGATTCCGCAGCGAATCGCCGCGGGCTGGAGATCTTTACGTTGAACATGGTCGGCGGCGCCTGGAACGGTGTCACATCCGCGGGATCGGCCTTGCTGTTGCGCACGATATCCCACACGCCGCGGGCCACACCGGGCACCACACCACTGCTTTCACGCAGGGAACTGACCATCATGCTCAGGGGATTGGGATTATCTTTATCAGCGTGCCTGGCGCGCTTCGGTTTTTCCTTGGCCCAGAACGGGGGGTCATCACGCAAATCCGGATCCGTACTCAGGGCACTCATGGTGGCGCGCATCGCCGCCACGCCGTCGAACAGCGCGTGGTGCAGCTTGCCGTAGACGGCCAGGCGGCCATCCGCCAGACCTTCGATCACGTGGAACTCCCACATCGGGTGACTTCGATCCATGGCGGTTCCATGCAGCCGGGACACCAGCGCAAGCAGCTCGCGAATGCGGCCGGGGCGCGGCAAGGCGGAATGACGGAAGTGGTGATCCAGATCGAACTGGTCGTCTTCGGCCCATTGCCAGCGGCCCAGACGAAATACGGGACGCAGGTTGTAAGGTTCGACCGCAGTTGTAAATGTACGCGCCCGCTCTACCAGGTCCGTCACAAAATCGGGGCCGGCGCCTTCAGGCAGGGTATATAGATGCAAACCACCCACATGCATGGGCTGGCGCCGGCCTTCAATCCACAGGAAAGCCGAGTCCTGTAATGACAATGCTTTCATCTCGCCCCCTTGTATTCCCGCATCGAGATAATGGCACAACAGGCCTGTGGATGCTTTAATGCCGGCAGCTTACGGCAAGGACCTGCATCATGACCGAGACCCCCAAACCCGGCATATTCATTACTGGCGCCGCCAGCGGCATTGGACGCGCCACCGCGGAACTGTTCGCCGCCAGAGGCTGGTTCGTCGGCCTCTACGACGTCAACCTCGAAGGTGTTGAGGCGCTGCAGGCAACACTGGGCGCAGACAAGGCCGTGGCCGGCAGGCTGGATGTCAGCGACAGCGATGCCTGGCACCTGGCCCTCAAGGAATTTACGCAGGCCTGTCACGGACGTCTTGATGTACTGGTCAACAATGCCGGCATTCTGGCAACCGGAAATTTCCAGGATATTCCGCTGGCCACGCACCACAAGATAGTCGACATCAATTTAAACGGGGTACTCAATGGTTGCCATGAAGCCTTCCCTTTCCTCAAGGCCACACCGGGCGCCCGCATCATCAACATCGCCTCGGCATCGGCCATTTACGGCACACCGGTTTTCGCCAGCTACTCGTCCACCAAATTTGCCGTGCGCGGCCTTACCGAAGCGCTGAATCTGGAATGGCAGGATCATGACATTCGCGTTTCGGACATCATGCCGATCTTCGTCAAAACGCACATGACCGCAGACATGCACACCAAGAGTTCGGACAAAATGGGTATTAACCTCAGTCCGGAGGACATCGCAGCCACGGTATGGAAGGCCGCCAACAGAAAGGGATTCAGCAAGGTACACTGGCCGGTGGGCGCGCAGACGCATCAGTTGATGTTCGCCATGCGCCTGCTGCCGACCGGTGTGGCGCGTGCCATTTTGCGCAAACTCAGTCTGTAAAGTCAGACCCGGCGCCTGTGGCGGCGCAACCCGGAAGCCTTGTCTTCATGGATTCCCGCGTACGCGGGAGTGACGAAATCAGCTGGATTCGGTCAGCAGTTCATCGATGCGCTGGTCCTTCTGCCGCCAGATATTGGCCACCCAGGCCTGCACCTGTTTGCGGAATTCGGGATCATCACCGTAATTGCCACGAAAAAACTCGGGCGGTATCTCCAGCTGCCTGACTTCCACGACCACCCGCCGCACACGGCCTGAAACAAAGTCCCAGAACTTCATGGCGCCGTCGGGATACACCACCGTGATATCCAGCAGTCTGTGCAGCCTCTCCCCCATGACGGAAAGCGCGAACGCAAAGCCCCCGCTTTTGGGTAACAGCAGATTGCGATAAGGCGATTGCTGGCGGTCGTGCTTCTCTCGCGTGAAACGTGTCCCTTCCAGGTAATTGAGAATGGTCACGGGTTGATGCCGGTACTTCTCACATGCGCGGCGGGTAGTTTCCAGATCCTTGCCCTTGAGCGCGGGGTTCCTGGCTATTTGCTCAGGTGTGTAACGCTTCATGAACGGGAAATCGAGCCCCCACCAGGCCAGTCCGAGAATCGGCACCCAGATCAGCTCCTGCTTCATGAAGAACTTGAAAAACGGCGCGCGCCGGTCGAACGCCTTCATGACCACCGGGATGTCGTTCCATGTCTGGTGATTGCTGATCACCAGATACTGACCCTTGCGATCCAGCGCCTCGATGCCACGCATATCCCATTCGATACCCAGCAGCCAGTCCCAGATCTTGACGTTAACGCTCGCCCAGGTCTGGGCATTGGCGGCAATCCAGTGCGAAACCTGAATACGTGCCCGGCCCCAGGTCATCAGCTTCACCAGAATCAGCGCATAGACCGGCACTGCCCAGAAAAGCAGATTGATCAACATTAAAAAGAAAGTCAGGCTACCGAGTAGCGGTGCCGGCAGGACGGATTTCATGGCCGATTGAGCAGTCGCTTCTTTTTGAATCAGTAATGAAGATTATACGTACAGATGGCCGCAGTGAAGACAAGCCGGCATATCCACATTACCCTGTTGCCTGCTGCCTGACGGATGAGACACAAGATGCTGACTAAAATCATGCAATTGAACCTGCGCCTGCTGGCGAAGCCGTTTCTGGCCCCGCGCTTCTCCGTAGCTTTCCAGCGACGCTGGGCCAGCATGTTGATGCTGCTCAATCAGAATGCGGGGGGTACCAGCTTCGATCTGATCAATATGAATGGCGTACCCGCCCGGCTGATCAGAACCACCACCGCCTCGGACCGCGCAGTGCTCTATCTGCATGGCGGCGCCTATGTTCTGGGTGATCCCAAGAGCCACCGCGGACTCTGCTCTCACCTGGCCCGGTTCAGCGACGCCCGGGTGTATACCGTGGATTACCGCCTGGCGCCTGAACATCCCTATCCTGCCGCGCTTGAAGACGCCCTGACCGCCTACCGCTGGCTCCTGGGCGAAGGTTTCAGCGCTGACCAAATCAGCATTGCCGGAGATTCAGCCGGCGGCGGCCTGGCAACAGCCATTGTCTGCAACATCCGCGACCAGGGCCTGCCCATGCCGGGCAAACTGTTGCTGATTTCGCCTTTCGTGGATATGACGCTCAGTGGCGAGAGCATGCAGTCCCATGCGGATGCCGACCCCATGCTGCGCCAGGACTGGTTACGCAGCAGCGGTGATTTCTACCGGGGAGAGACGCCGGCAGACCACCCGGACTGCTCCCCCCTGTTCGCCGACCTCAAGGGTTTTCCGCCCACCCTGATTCACGTTGGCAGCGAAGAAGTTCTGCTGGATGACGCAAAGCGGCTGACAGCAGCCCTGCAAGCGGCCGGCGCCCAGGTCACCCTGCGGGTGTTTGAAGGTTACTGGCATGATTTCCAGTTGCAGGCAGGCCTGGTGCCCATGGCCAATGACTCGCTTGCCGGATTTGCAGATTTTCTGAGCAGCAGCTGAAAAACTATTCCCTGTCGGGGTAGCTGACCGTTTCCAGCCAGTAATGCCGGATATTGGAAAGCGAATGCACCAGATCCTGAAACTGTAACGGCTTGCGGATATAGGAACTGGCGCCCAGTTCATAGCATGCCTTCACCGTCCTGGATTCGCCACTGTTGGTGAGCATGGCCACGGGAATAGCACGGGTTGCCGGGTCGCTTTTCAGTTTCGCCAGCACTTCCATACCACTCAGGCGCGGCATGTTGATGTCGAGCAACACCAGGTTCGGAGAAGGAGAGGTTGCCGGGTCGGCGTACTTGCCACGACGGTTGAGATAGTCCAGCAACTGTTCGCCATCGCTAAGGAAAAACAGCTGCGCCTTTAATCCGACTTCTGCGAACGCTTCCTCGGCAATAAGACGATCATCGGGATCGTCGTCCACCATTAGTACAACGGCATCTTCTTCCCTTATCATCGCACCTCCCCCTGATGCACCTGCTTGACGGGCAACGTCAGAATAAATGTTGCACCTTCGCCCGGCTGGCTTTCAACCCGGATACGGCCATTGTGATGACCGATAATTCTCTCGCAGATGGCCAGACCGATACCCGTGCCCGAATATTCCGAATGACTATGCAAACGCTGGAACATGTCGAAAATTCGCTGCCGGTGCTCGGGCGCAATACCAATGCCGTCATCCTTGACGTATAGCTCCACGAATGTCTCATTCACCACCAGATCAACGTTTTCACTGCGATCAGACGGCATTGAGCCGATGGAGATATTCGGCGATTTGCCCGGCGGCTGAAACTTGAGTGCATTGACAATCAGGTTCTGGAACATGCGGCGCATCATATGCCGGTCGGCATCGATGACCGGCAACTCGCCCACCTCAATACTGGCCTTGCGCTCCTCGATCATGGTTTCAAGATCGGAGAGCACTCCATGCACCACTTCGCCAATATCCACCGGCTCGAACTCCTGGCTTCGGGAATTCAGGCGCGAATATTCAAGCAGGTTCTCCATCAGAACCGACATGCGGTCCGCCGAGTCCATCATGCGGCGCAGATAGTCCTGGCCATCATCATTGAGCTGATCCCCGCACTTGGCCTGTAATCGGTCACAAAATGTACGGATCTTGCGCAAAGGCTCGCGCATGTCATGCGATGCAACGTTGGCGAACTGCTCCAGGTCACGATTGCTCTGCTCGATCTTTTCCAGATAGCGCTGCATCTTGCGCTCAGCCAGCTTGCGGTCCGTGATGTCACGGATTGCGGCAGTCGCGTTGAGCCCCCTCTCGGTTTCGATCGGACTCAAACTGATTTCAATCGGAAACTCCGTGCCATCCTTGCGCACCCCGAACAATTCCAGTCCCCGGCCCATGGGCCGCACATTGGGTTTCTGGAAATAACTCTGTGTGTGCTGGCCATGACCTTGCCGGAAGCGTTCCGGCATCAGCTCCTTGACATCCTTGCCGATAAATTCGTCGCGGGTGTACCCGAACAGTTTCTCGGCCTGCTGGTTCACCAGATTGATGATGCCCTTTTGATCCACAATCACCATGGCATCCGGCGCCGTTTCCAGCAGCGCACGGAAGCGCTCGCTGGCCTTCTTGCGTTCGGAGGTATCACGGATAGCGGCAATCGCCTGCAGGCCCTGTCCTGTATCGATCGGACTCAGACTGATCTCGATAGGGAATTCCCTGCCGTCCTTGCGACGCCCGAACAGCTCCAGCCCCTGCCCCATGGGACGTACATTGGGGTGTCTGAAAAAGCGTTCAGTATGCTCGCCATGTGTGCCGCGGAACCTTTCCGGCATCAACACCGTGACGTTCTTGCCAATCAAGGCATCGCGCTTGTAGCCGAACAGTTTCTCGGTCTGGTCATTGACCAGGGCAATGCGGGCGTCACTGTCCACGATCACCATGGCGTCAGGCGCCGCATCCAGCAGGGCACGGAAACGCTCACCAATGTTCTTGCGTTCGGTAATATCGCGGATGGAAGCAGTGGCCAGCATTTCCTGTTCGGTCTGCAGCGGGCTGAGGCTGATTTCCACCGGAAACTCGGTGCCGTCCTTGCGACGCGCACGCAGCTCGATACCGGAGCCCATTTCGCGGAACTTGGGCTCGGCAAAATAACCATCGCGGTGAATATGGTGGCGTTCCCTGACCGAATCCGGCACCAGGATTTCCATGGTCTGTCCGATCAGTTCATCACGACTGTAACCGAACAGCAGTTCGAACTGGCGGTTAATGAGGATGATGGTGCCGCCCGAATCTATCACCACCATGGCATCCGGGGCCGCCTCCACCAGACTCTGGAAGGCCGTTGCGCCTAGCGTTTTTCCTGTTTTCGCCCGTTCGTTGGCAATTTCTACCGGCATCTGGGCCTCCCATATAGGGCCACTAGCTTAAATTAGCACGGCGCCTGTCATACTGCCGTGAGCCTGTTGCTATTCAGGCTGTCATCCAATTACCTGCGTCATACGGGCTGTCCGACAATCAAATCCTAGATGGTGGGGTCGTCCGCGGCCTGCCGCAGCAACGCCCGTGCAACGGCACGGTTGGCTTCGCTGTCTATACTCTCACCCTGGGAACGCTTGCGCAGCCAGTCTGCCGTGATCGACCACACCGCCTTTTGCGCCTTGCTGCCCAGAATAACGCCCATGTGACCGCCGGGCGCAATCACGAATTCCTTGTCCCGGCTGGACACCAGCTCCACACTCCTGTGGGCGATATCCGGCGGCACCAGCGTGTCTCTCTCGCCGGCAAAAACGAGGAAGTTGGAGGTGATGGCGCTCATCTCGGCCACCTCGTCACCGATTTCAATGCGTCCCTCGGCAAGTTTGTTATCCACCGCCATCTTGACCACCATGTCCTGAATCACGCCGCCCGGGTAGAGCAGCATGTTATTCAGGTAATCGGAAGTGGTCGTATGGCTTTCCACAAACTCCCGGTCCCACAGGCGTGTGACCAGATCCCAGTAGGTGGTGATGCTGCCCACCGGGTCAGTCATCTTGAAACTCAGCGTAGTCATCCAGCCTGGCGCATGCAGCCAGGAGGGATTGAGATTGTGCAGCCGGAAGTTACTGAATTTGCGGATAAGCCTGGCCGGGGCATTCATGGCCGCCGCGGACCGCGCCACGATGCCGCCGCCACGCATATCAATGGGACTGGCGACCGTAATGATGTTGCGTATGTTCGGATCCTTCTTCAGGCCGGCGTGCATCAGGATCAACAGGCCGCCCATACACCAACCCATAAGCGAGACTTCCTGGCTACCCGAATGATCACGCACGGTTTCCAGCGCCTTGCCCAACATGTCATCCGCATAATCCTTCATGCCCAGGTGCGCATGCCGCTTCTCGGGTTTACCCCAGTCCACCAGGTAGGTGTGAAATCCGCTGGCCGCCATATAACGCGCCAGGCTGCGTTGCGGCATCAGATCAAAAGTTTCGGTCGTCACGCCCAGCGGCGGCACCAGCACCAGCGGTACCGGGCAACGCTCCCTGATCACGGGAATCTGACTGCCGTCCCCCGCATCTATGGTCGAGTCATGCGGCAAGGGATAAAAACGCAGCGTCATGGGATCGCCGGTATAAACCGTCTCGTACGGCGTCATTCCGGACTTGACCAGAATCTCCCGCAGAAAAAGCCAGTCAAAGGCATTACTGACCGTCGAGGCGGCCCGGTCATTCAGCGCCAACGCCTGATCCATGATGTTACGCATTAACGCGTTCATGGCCTTACTCCAGCTGAAAACTTTATGTTATGGACTGATTATCAAGTGGACTATTCTACTGGGTATTCGGCAACCACTATAGCGGGCAATCCCCGCAGGGTATTCACAGCCGGGGGGGAATTAGCATAAAATGAGAAAAGATATCTTTTCTGAATCTTCCAGTCAGCGTGCGCCTTCATCAGAACGCTGACGATTATCTTTTAAATTTCAGTTTCTTAGGAGTTTCGCCATGCCAAACTACAAGGCACCGCTGCGCGACATGCGCTTCCTGCTGAACGAGGTATTTGACTACCCCGGTCATTACAAAAAGCTTTCAAACGGCGGTGATGCGGACCCGGAAACCGTTGATGCCATCCTGGAAGAATGCGCCCGCTTCTGTGAAGAAGTGCTGAGCCCGCTCAACCTCTCCGGCGATCAGGAAGGCTGCCACTTCGAAGATAGCAAGGTCACCACACCGAAAGGCTTCAAGGAAGCCTACAACCAATTTGTGGAAGGTGGCTGGCAAGGATTGTCACACCCCACCGAATATGGCGGCCAGGGCCTGCCCATGTCGCTGGGCCTGTTCAAGTCGGAAATGATGGGTACCGCCAACTGGGCCTTCACCATGTATCCGGGCCTGTCACTGGGCGCCATGAACACCATCATGCAGCACGGCAGTGAAGAGGTTAAGAACACCTATATGCCGCCACTGACCGAGGGCCGCTGGGGCGGCACCATGTGTCTGACCGAGCCGCAGTGCGGCACCGATCTGGGCCAGGTGAAAACCAAGGCCGAGCCGCAACCTGACGGCAGCTACAAGATTACCGGCACCAAAATATTCATCTCCGCCGGCGAACATGACCTGACCGAGAACATCGTGCACGTGGTGCTGGCGCGCAAACCGGACGCCCCCGAAGGCACTCGCGGCATCTCCCTGTTCGTGGTGCCCAAGTTCCTGCCCGCCGCCGACGGCTCGGTGGGTGAATTCAACAACGTCGTGTGCAGCTCTATCGAGCACAAGATGGGCATCAAGGCTTCGGCCACGGCAGTGCTGAACTTCGATGGCTCCACCGGCTACATGATTGCCGAGGAAAACAAGGGCCTGGAAGCCATGTTCACCTTCATGAACACCGCCCGCGTAGGCACCGCCGTACAGGGCGTGGCGCATGCCGAACTTTCCTATCAGGGCGCCCTGGCCTATGCCAAGGAACGCCGTTCCATGCGCTCACTGTCCGGCAAAAAAGAACCGGATAAAGTCGCGGACGCCATCATCTACCACCCCGACGTGCGCCGCATGCTGATGACGCAGAAAGCCATCGCCGAGGGCGGCCGCGCCATGATCTACTTCGCCGCCCAGTATGCAGACCACATGGTCAACGGCATTCTGGAAAACGATCAGGAAAAATACGAATACTGGGATGACACCCTGGGTTTCTTCACGCCGATTCTGAAGGGTTTCCTCACCGAAATGGGCCTGGAAGCAGCCAACCAGGGCGTGCAGGTGTTCGGCGGCCACGGTTACATCAGCGAGCATGGCATGGAACAAATCGTGCGCGATGCCCGTATTTCTACCCTTTACGAAGGTACTACCGGCATTCAGGCGCTGGATCTGCTGGGCCGCAAGGTATTGCTCATGACGCGCGGCAAAGCGGTACGCGACTTCACTGCCATCATGGCCCGCTTCGCGCTGAAGAAAATGACCCATCCGAAGATGAGCGGTTACGCCACCCGCCTGGCACGCTGCGCGACCGAATGGAATGTACTGACCACGCGCCTGATGCTCAAGGCCCGTAAGGACCGCGACATGGTATCCAGCGCCAGTCATCACTTCCTGATGTACTCGGGTTACGTCAGCATGGCCTACTTCTGGGCCCTGCAGGCCGAAGTGGCCTACGAAAAACTGGCCAGTGGCAAGGGCGCCGAAACGCGCGAATTCTACAAGGCCAAGATCGCCATGTGCCGCTTCTACTTCGACCACATGCTGCCACGGGCAAGAGGCCACGCCGCGTCCATGCTCAAGCCCAGCGGCACACTGACCCGCCTGTCTAACGACAGCTTCATTTTCGAATAGGCATCAACACAGAAGCCAAAGGCCCGCCAGGTGCGGGCCTTTTTTTGTCGACGGCCACAAATCTCCCGATACCTACAGCCACAAACGGGCCAGGCGGACAGACCGCGGATTGCATTCTGCATATCGTACAAGTGGGAAAAAGCCTCTGAGTCAGTCGTTGCTGACCGGGAGAAACGATGCGTACTGCACTACTGCTGATAATCTGCCTGTGGCTGAGCGCCTGCTCACTGCCGTTCGCCCGACAGAATGCCCTCTTCAACCAATCATCACTGGGGGTGAACACCTCGCACATCGACACGGAAACGATGGTGCTGGTGCTTGATATCCCGCTTTAAGCGGCAACAGGCGTGCGTAAAAGAGAGGGTGCCGGGGACGGAATCGACAAATCTGCAGGGAGCAGATTTGAACGAGCGTAGCGAGCCTGAAAGGCGAGGCCCAGGACGGGCCGAGTAACCCCGACACTAGGTGTCAACGGTGAAATTCCGGCCCCAGTGCCTGAAACCCGGCAAAAAACACCTGTGGCGAACGTCATGACAACGGATCTGGAAAATGGTGGCCAGGGACGGAATCGAACCGCCGACACGGGGATTTTCAATCCCCTGCTCTACCAACTGAGCTACCTGGCCCCGAAAAAGAGCGCGTATTAAACAGTGACGGCCCGCAAGGGTCAAGTCAGTTGTCTTCGGGCGGTACGTAACTGGTCTGGGCCAGCTCGCCGCCGCCGAAGAAATATTTCTCCATCTCCTCGGCCAGGAAGGCACGCGCCTTCGGGTCCGCGAGCTGCAGGCGATACTCATTGATGAGGCGTGTCTGATGCGCCAACCATTCCTGCCAGGCTTCTTTGGAAACGCTGTCAAAAATACGCTCGCCAAGATCGCCCGGATAGGGCTGGCGGTCGAGACCTTCGGCGGGCTTACCGAGCTTGATGCAATTCACCATACGAGTCATAGCTAAACCTTATTCATTGCCGATGCCGAACTCCTGCGCCAGCAGGCGCACCACCGGAGCAGGCATGCCCGGCATCTGATCGAGACTGTTTTCGGCCGCAAGTGTATACCAACGGCGATCCCCGTCATCCGATATCTGTGAAACAGCTGCCGCCCGGCCTCGCATGGGATGGATGTCCAGCTCGAAGTGGGTAAAGCCATGCCTTAATCCACCCACCTCCTCAAAACCGCCAGCATCTATTCCCAGGGACTGGCGGCAATATTCACGTACGGCAACATCTTCAGGAACTTCAGGCAGACACCATAAACCACCCCAGATGCCGGACGGCGGGCGACGGATCAACAACACCTCGTTGGGCGCCCGTTCCAGCATGAGCATGCGCACGCGGCGAAGCGGGCGGGTTTTCCTGGGCCTGGGTTCGGGGAAGTCCGCCACCCGTCCAGCTGCCAACGACTTGCAATCGCCGCTCAATGGGCACAAACCGCATTGAGGCTTGCTGCGCCTGCACAGGGTTGCGCCAAGATCCATGATGGCCTGACTGTAATCGGCAAGTTGCGTCCGCGGCGTCCAGGCCTCCGCTATTTTCCAGAGCGTTTTTTCTACCGCGGGTTTTCCGGGCCACCCGGCAATCGCTTCATGCCGGGTCAGCACGCGCTTGACGTTGCCATCCAGAATCGCATGCCGCTCACCGAACGACTGCGCCAGTATGGCGCCGGCGGTGGATCGGCCAATACCTGGTAATGCCAGCACAGACTCGAAGTCGCTGGGAAAACTGCCCCCATGCTCATCCCGTATCTGCCGGGCGGCTCGATGAAGGTTGCGGGCGCGGCTGTAGTAACCCAGCCCGGCCCAGGCGCTCATCACTTCATCAGCGTCGGCATCGGCCAGCGCCTGCACGTCCGGAAACAGCTGCATGAAACGTTCGAAATAGGGAATGACCGTGGCCACCTGGGTTTGCTGCAGCATGATTTCTGACACCCACACGCGGTAGGCGCTACGCGGTTTTTGCCACGGCAGATCATGCCGGCCGGCATGCGCATGCCAGTCCAGCAGCCGCTCAGCGGCAGACGACTCAGAGGCTCTGACCACGTACGATCCGCTCAATACCCTCGGAGGTGATCATCGCTTCCTTGCGCAATACATGGCGCACCATCCAGTTACCAATCAGGGGCGGCACCCAGAACTTGGGGTCGATTTCGGCACGGAAGGTCAGGCAGGTTTCACCGGCGCAGTCATCGAAGCGCCAGTAGGCGTATCCGTATTCGAGATCACTGGGCTCGGGCAGTACCCGGGCGTTCATCTCGCCCACCCCAAAGGTTCGCATGTCCTGAACCTGCTTGATTTCACGACACATGAAAGCCACGCAGAGTTTTACGCGCGTATGCAGCCGGGTGGTTCCGGGCAACAACTGGAGCACCTGAGCCTCCTGCACAGCAGGATTCATCTCAGTCAGGTTCTTGAAGTCCTTCATCACCTCGAAGGCATCGCGCTGCGGCACGGCCAGACGCACCCTTATCTTGGCAATGTAGCGCTCATCCTTACGCTCGAATTCAACAGACTGCAGATCGGCGGCCTGCAGCATTCCGCTGCACAGCATGCCCCCCAGGCCAAAAATGGCCATGCAAATTCGCATAGTCCCCCTTTTCTTCGATACCGTACCGGCGCCTACTCCTTGTCACCGCCCGTCAGCTTGTCGAACAGCTTGCGTTTGAGCTCATCTTTTTTCTCTTCTTTCTTCTGCTCGTATTCCTGCCTGGCTTCTTCCTTCTTGGCGTCCAGTTCGGCCTGCGCCTTGGCCTTTTCCTCTTCCAGGCGTGCCTTGGCCTTTTCCTTCAGTGCCTCGTCCAGCTCGATCTTCCAACTGGGCGAAGTCAGGCTGCCCTTCAGACGAATAGGAATGGTCAGCCCTTTCAGGTCTTCCAGTTCCTTGCCGCCCATGCCGGTAGACGAACCCACAATCGACACCTTGGCCAGGTAGTCGATCACCTCGCTGGCCAGATTAACCTGACCCTCGCCGCCAACACGCAGAAACGGGCTCTTGAAGTTGAGGTCGTTGCTGGTCATCACACCATTATTAATAACGCCTGACATGGCCAGCACGGCAAAATCGGTTTCCTGCGGCTGCTCAGGCGGCGGCGGCGCACCGGTCAGCCGGGCCTTGGCCGCACGAATCATCTGCACCAGATTGAAGCCCTTGATCTTGCCTTCCAGGAATTCAACATTGATTGTGCCGTCCAGGTCCTGGCGCACCGCGCCGACCGTCTTGCCGGTGCTGGTGAGGTCCAGCGCGATGTTGGCCAGACCTGACAGGCGGTCATCGCCCATCAGGTCTTTCAGTAAAGGGCCGGATTGCACCGAGCGGATATTGGTTTTCAGCATGTAGGCCGGCGTGGCGGCCGCAGCATTGACCCGCGCACGAATGTCGGCATTGCCCTTATACAGCGAAGCATCCAGCGGCGTGATGTCCAGCACGCCACCACTGCTTTCCACTTTCAGCGCCACGTTATCCATGTGCATGCCCTTGATCTTGAAGCTCTTCACCTTGAGCGCGCCGTTGAGATTCAGGGATTTGAGCACGTCCACCGGGATTTCGGTGTCGTTGATATCGCTGCTACCGCTCTTGGATGCAGCCTTGCCTTCAGCTGGCAGCGCTGAACCTACCGCACCGGCATCCTTGGGCTTCGGCTTCTCGGATGGCGGCAGATAACGGTCCAGGTCGATGCTATCCACATTCAGATCGAAACCGATCACCAGCGGGCTTTGTTGCCGCAAGCTGGCGGAACCGTTGATGTTGGTGTCATCCAGCACCACGGTCAGCGGCTTGATGCTCAGGTTGCTGAGCTTGCCGTTGAACTGCACGTTGACCGAAGCCTTGCTCAGCACATTGGGGTCGGCTGTATTCGGCACTTCCATGCCCAGGGTTTTCATGATGTCGCGCGGCGAGAGCTTGTCGCCCTTGAGCGAACCCTTGAGTACCGGGTCGCCCAGCAACTGCGAGGCCTGCACCGAACCATCGAGCCGACCACCGGCCGCTTCCACCACCAGGTTAGGCAGGCTGGCCGTTTCGGATTGCATGTTCACGTCAGCATCGGCGGTGAGATTGATGCTCTGCTTGCCGCCCGGAATGCCTTCGCCGATAGCCGTCAGGTTCAATACCAGTTCTTTCAGCCCATAAATCTGTTTTTCCACGTCCACACTGGCCGTGGTGGTCAAATCCACCTGGGTGGTCAATGGCGGTTCCTGCTGATTCATGACGAAATCCAGCGTCAACGGGAATGGGTCGCCGGGTTTGATGACGCCGGTTTCCAGATTCACTTCTTCCAGCTTGTAAACGGCTCCGGTAGAGGCGTCGTTCCAGTAGATGGCAGCGTCGTTAACATCCACGCCTTCAACCTGTAGCGTCTTCACTTCGAAACCGCCCTGCTTGCCGGCGTCGCCCTGTTCCGCCTCATCCCTGGGCCCGCTTGCTTCCTCTTTCCTGGCGGCCTGCTGCATATCCTCCCAGTTGGTCTGGCCCTGGGCATTCTTGGCCAGACGCAGGCGCAGACCACTGAGGCTGATACGTCCGACCTCGATATTGCCCTGCAGCAACGGCATCAGCTTGAGTCGTACCGCCACATCGGCAATCTCGGCCATGGGCTTGTCGCCAAAACCCGGGGCGTTACTCAACCTTGTCTCACCGATTTCCGCGCCCAACCAAGGGAAAACCGACAGCCCGATATCTCCGGCAATAGTCAGATCACGCCCGGTCTGTTCTTTAACGGCTGCCGCGATTTCGTCCTTGTAGTCATTGGGATCGAAATACATGGGCAGGAAAATCGCCAGCGCCACCACGGCGCCCACGAACACCCCGAGAATGACTAAAAGTATTTTGATCAGCTTTCCCATTGTTTACTCCAAGCGTTGCGCTGGCCGCCCATTCCATGGGCCGGCATTGTGATCTAACTACGGGCGCCCGAGCGGCTGCTCCGGTGCCATAACATACCCAATGACCATAGCAGCAATAAAGGTAATAGGGGATCGAACAAAGATGAAGATCCCATGACACAGCCATTGGCGAACAATGGATCATCTTCATCGTCATCATCGCTTTGCGAACCTTCATTGCCCCCGCCGGGTTCCTCCGGTGTGGTGCTGCAACTCACTTCCTGCAACTCCACCTCACAGCCCGCACGTATGTCATCGCATTGCTGTAGACCCCCATTACGGTCGGAGAAATCCCGGGCCGAGCGGAAATAAAAGCTGTAACGCTCCTGCCAGTCGTCATCGGCCAGCAGCCGGGCATCTGCGTCTTCATAGCCCTGCTCTCCGCACTCCTTTAACCAGCGGTCCAGCCAGGCCAGCGTATAGTGCTCTGCCATCGGCAATCCCCAACCGCCACTGCACTGTCCATCGACGATTTCCGGGCACCATGACGAAGTGGGAAAGGTCGGAATCAGCGACCACTCGTAATGCGAGCTGCCCTGAATTGTCAGCTGGTAGACCGGCACCCCTGCCTGCTGCCAGGCCGCAAAGGCGGCCTTGTGCTCTTCCGGCTCGGGCGCCTGCAGAAACGGCACCGGCGTCAGGCCATATTCCGAAGAATGTCCCATGGCCGGCACACGCGGCACCACTACCGGGTCACCGCCTTCGGAGGAGAGACTGTCCCAGGCCACCGCCACATCCACCGGATTTTCGTCATCTATCAGGCCGGGCCAGGGTTCAGCCCCTTCAGCGCCATAACCCTGCACGATGGAAACACCCCGAGCCCCCAGGGAGTGGCCCACGATACCCAGGCGTTGCGGGTCCGCCACTTCCACATAAGGGTTAAAAGTCGTCATCTCGGTAGGATAGGTGCCCGCACAGGTTTCATTATGCGGATACGGCTGCACGGAGGATGACCTGAAGAAGTCGATGGCATCGACCAGACCGTCCCAGAAAACGGTGGGGTTGATATTACTGCCCTGCTCGAAATCCGGGGTTTGCTGGTCAGACCGCCCCTGGCCGCGCGGATCGAAGGTCATGACAGTATAGCCAGCCCGCACCAGCAGCTGCGCCGCCCACCAATACAATGTCTCCGGCGCCTGCACAGAACCATTCTCGATCACCACAGCGGGAAGATTGGCGCCGGCCGCGGCATCCCTGGGTTTCCATACCCGGCCGGAAATACGGGCACAGCCACGGTCGTAGAACAGCACGGGCTCTACGTCCGCCTCATTCTCATAGAATGGGTCGAAACCGGGGTAACGGAAGGGGTCACCCGCGCACTGCAGGCTCCAGCTGGTGCATAGAGGTGTCACCTGGGTATTGCCGCTACGGGGATCAACCCAGCTGGAATCTTCGGCGATCCGATTCGCCCACTCGAGTTCGTTGGCCAGTCCCTGCTCGGTCAGCCGCTGCAGAAATTCAGGATTCGTGGCCTGCTCGGCCGGCGCCTCGGTGACCTTGGCGTAGTTGGTCAACTCACGCTGATACCACTCCGGCGTATTGGGGTCGGGCCCCTCAGGTACCGCCAGCACTGAAAAAGGTATGCCTATGCTTACCCAGAAGGCCATTCCGAAAATAAATCTTTGCATCTCCATACCCCGTATTGATCACAGCGGCCAGTCTGACGCCGGCTCGTACCTGCCAGAACAGGGCATATTGAAGCAGACCTGAATAAACGACAAATTATTCGGGTAACGGTCTACCTGGACGGCGGAGCAACTCCTGGATGAGAACCACGCGAAGATCTTTCGGCAGGAAACAACTGCAAGACTCATGCAGCATCAACAGGGCGGCAGACCCTGCTCCTGGTGTGTCTGTAACGAGTCTGAAAGGCAAGGCCTCAACAGTTTTTAGCGCAGTGTTCGCCCGAAGAAGGCCAACTGATCAGCCAAGGCGATTTCACGGTCCTCGCCGACATAGATGTCGAAGTGACCCATGTCGTACTGCTTCAGCTCAACCCTGGAGCCGGCTTTTCTCGCCAGCTTCACGGCGGCTGGCGCAGGCGCAACGGAATCCTTCATGCAGGCCTGAACCAGCACCGGCACCTTGAGTTTGCCGACCTTGGCGATCGGCCGGTAGCTGGCAAGATAAAGCATCATCCGTGCCGTCATTTCGTTACGCCAGTTCGGCGGCGTGATGTCGGTGTACTGCAGTGAGTCGTGACTGCTCATGGCGGCGAACTCGCCTTCTGCCGCCGTGATCGGGAAGGTCACCGGCGACAGGCCCAGCAAGGCGCGGGTCTGGTCTGCCAGTGCGTAGGCCGTCACTTTCAGCAAACGTCCAATGCCGGCATAGGCAACCACGTTCAGCGCGGCAGCCAGGCCATCAACCATCGGCCCCTGGGCCGAAGCGGCGGCAATGCTCGGGTCGTTGGCGGCAATGGTAATGACATGTCCGCCCGAAAAAGAGGTACCCCAGAGACCAATGCGCCGGGGATCGATGCCGGACAGGCTGCGCGCATGCGCCACGGCTGCTTTCCAGTCTTCCAGCTGTTTACCAATACTCAGCAGCTGACGTGGCTGCCCGTCGCTGGCGCCGAAATGCCGGTAGTCGAACAGGATCACGTGATAGCCATTTTCGGCAAAGCGCTCGGCGAAGGGCTCCAGCCCCGCATCGCGGGTACCTCCCAGACCGTGGGCCATGACAATGGCGGCGCCATCTGCATCTTCAGGCTGATAATGCCAGGCACGGCAGGTCACGCCCTGACTGTGGAATTCTCTATCCACACGCTTGAACTTGCTCATCGACGTCTCCGTATTCAGGCCGCGGATGCCAGCGGCCCGGATTCAGCCTCCGTCACGGCACTGTACACACCCTGAAATTCCAGACAACCGTCATCCACCGGATGTTCCAGCAACGCCTTCTTGTCCTTGCCGTAATGCATCAAGACGCGCCACGGTCCCTTGCGGCCCTGACGCGGCAGACAGGCCTTGCCACGCTGCACATAACCGGATTGCAGTGTATCCAGGATGCCGTCATCCGTGGCATTGCCTTGGGCATCACGCGGGGTCACTACGGCCAGCCCACGCTGGTCCATGTAATCGAATAATCGACACAGATAACGCCCGGCGATATCCGATTTCAGCGTCCATGGTGCGTTGGTATAGCCAAACACCCACATGAAGTTCGGAATGTTTTCGACCAGTGCGCCCTTGTAGGTCATCTGCCGGTTCAGCGGCGTGGTCTCACCGTCGATCTTGAGCTCCATGCCCCCCAGCATCTGCAGATTCAGACCGGTGGCGGTCACGATGATATCGGCCTGGATTTCATCGCCCGACTTCAGGCGCACGCCCTGCTCGGTAAAGGTATCGATGTGATCCGTCACCATCGAGGCGCGTTTCTCGCGCAGGGCCACAAACAGGTCACCATCCGGCACCGCGCACAGGCGCTCATCCCAGGGCATGTACCTGGGCGTGAAATGACGCATATCGAAGTCCGGACCCACCTGCCTGGCAACATGGGACAACAGAAACCTGCGCATCATCCTCGGCCAGCGACGGCAGGCCAGATACAGCCCCCGCTGGAAGGCTATGTTGCGCCCCCGGACCAGCCTGTACACAAGCTTTTGCGGCAGGAACCTGCGCAGCAACTTCGCCATCTTGTCCGTGTCAGGCAATGAGAAAACGTAGCTGGGTGAGCGCTGCAGCATGGTCACATGCGCAGCTGTCCTAGCCATGGTGGGCACCACGGTGACAGCCGTGGCGCCACTGCCAATGACCAGTACACGCTTGCCGGCGTAATCCAGATCTTCCGGCCACGCCTGTGGGTGAATGATCTGGCCCCTGAAGTTTTCCTCACCGGGAAAGGAAGGGCGGTAGCCGGCATCGTAGTTGTAGTAGCCGCTGCAGTTGATCAGGAATTTGCAGGTGAAGTGTTCGGTCTCGCCTGTATCGGTCTTCTGCGCGGTCAGCAGCCAGCGTTGACTGTCACTGCACCAGTTGGATTCGACAATCTTCAGCCCGTACTGGATTTTTTCCAGCAGACCGTTTTCCTGCGCCGTTTCAGCAATGTACCGGCGAATCGAAGGACCATCCGCAAGCACCTTGTTGGAATCCCAGGGCTTGAATCGATAACCGAAACTGGCCATGTCCGAGTCTGAACGGATACCGGGATAGCGGAACAGATCCCAGGTGCCACCCAGGCGCTCACGGCGTTCAATAATGGCGAGACTGCGCTCGGGATGCCCCTTATGCAGATGGACGGCCGTGCCAATACCGGACAGACCGGCGCCAATAATCAGCGTATCGAAGTGTTGCGTGCTCATGGCTGTCTCCTCTTGATCTGATCTTTTCACAGCGCATACCTTACGCAGCCGGGAAAGTGCAAAATCGGTATTTGACGACAATTATTTGATTATGTGCGACATTAAGGCATGAGCAGCCTTATCCGTGCCGCCAATCTGACCGGCATCGAAGAATTGATGGCCCAGTTCGGCCAGGATGCTGCCGCCCTGCTGCAGCGGTATCACATCGACCCGGCACTGATCCGTGACCCGGACGCCTATGTACCCTATCAAAGCCTGGCCACGGTGCTGGAACGGGCCGCCGTGGAGTGCCAGTGTCCGGACTTTGGCCTCAGGCTGGTGCAATGGCAGGGTCTGAAGATGCTCGGACCCGTGGCCGTGATAGCCCGCAACGCCAGCGACGTACTCCACGCCTTTGAAGGCATCGCCCGTTTTCTTTATATCCACGCCCCTGCCCTGAAACTCAGCCTGATCGGACGCAACGCCGAAGGAGATTACTGCTTTGATTACCGCATCGATGCGCCCGGCATGATCCAGTTGGCGCAAAGCTATGAACTCAGCATGGCCAATGGTGCACATATCCTGCGCCTGCTTGCCGGCACACAGGCACGCCCCGCTCGCATCTACTTTACCCATGCGCCCCTGTCATCACCTGCGACCTATACCCGTGCCTTCGGATGCCCGATAGAATTTGGCGCAGAGCACGCCGGTTTCGACTTGCGTGCTACCGACATGCAACGCCCCCTGGCCGGCGCCGATGCCCACACCCTGCAAATGGCCCAGCAGTATCTCGAATCCCGGCAACCGCCCGACGGTCAGTTGAGCGAGCGTGTGCGTGAACTCATCCATCAACTGTTGCCCACCGGACAATGCAAGATCACCACAGTGGCCGAACAACTGGCCATGCACCCGCGCACCCTGCAACGCGCATTGCTCGCCAGCGGCACACGCTATGAAGACCTGCTGGATGAAATTCGCCGAGACAAATCCCGCGCCTACCTCGCGATGACAGCCATGCGATTCAGCCAGGTGTCCGGATTACTCGGATATACCGACCAGAGCACCTTCAACCGAGCCTGCCGGCGCTGGTACGGCTGCACCCCGAAACAACTACGCCAACGGCTGGTCGCACAAATCCATCTGGATGAAACGCAGTAGCGGCACGACCGAGGGGAGTCCGTAGGGCGAGGGCCAGGACGGCCCGAGAACACAGAGTAGGGAACGCATTTGAGCGAAGCCCCGAACCTGTGAGGGGTGAGTCTCAGGGATGAGACGAACAACCCACACCGAACAATCGGGTGAGATGAGTATCAGCCGCGGAGCGAAGTGGAGCGGGTGATGGGAATCGACCGCGAGGCAGGAGCCGAAGCGGCACGACCGAAGGGAGCCCGCAGGGCGAGGGCCAGGACGGCCCGAGTAACCCACATCAGACAATCGGGTGAGATGACTATCAGACGCGGAGCGAAGTGGAGCGGGTGATGGGAATCGAACCCACATTAAGAGCTTGGGAAGCTCCCGTTCTACCATTGAACTACACCCGCAAGACTGTGTTCCAGGAACAACCCGCACTGCGGACGTGGATTCTAGAGTAGATTTAAATCAGCGTCACGGTACAGGAGCTAGCGTAGCGGCGGTTACCGCCTCAACCCCGCTGCAATAGCCTGAAAGCCATCGTGAGTTGTACCGGCTTCCCTGTTTGCACCACGCAGCTTCTTATACGATAGCGACATATCTCAATCCCGCGAATCGTTTTCGTGCATGGCGGGCACATCCGCAATTTCATCAGCATCCAGACCGGCATCAACGTCTGATCCAGGCATTGACGACTGCATCTCCCCGGGCTGCCCGGCCTGGAAGTTCGCATAATCCTGCTGGTTGATTCGCTCCAGATAATTCTCCATACGCCCGACCATCTCCCTGACTTCTTCCGGCGGCAGCGTCGACCTGGCGGCTTTCTGCGCCAGCACGCGCATCAGATGATTGCGCAGGCTTATACGCCGGCTGAACTGCGCCTGGTCGCCGGCAGGCTGCATGGCCTCGAAACTGAGTTTCATGTAGGCCAGCGCTTCCAGCCAAGGACGGCTGTTATGTCCATAACGCAGGTAACGCACCACCATCCAGGGGCCCAACAGACGCATCACGCAAGGCCGCAACTCATCGGGCAACTGCTTGTCCAGGAGTTGTTCGCGCAGCTCCAGCATAACTCTGCGCTTGGCTTCACCGAGACGCCTGTCGCGCATCTCCTGGCGGCTGACATGCCGGGAAGCATCGGAGGGGTGCTCGATCTCCTGCTCGCATATTTTCCATATGGATTCTGCCGCCCTCGCAACAGCTTCCCTGTCGGCAGCAGCTTCGGCTCTCACCTGGGCGACAAGTACAGCGACCTCAGCAATGCGGGCATTGACAACTTCCCGTTTTGCCAGACCGAACATGGTCAGCTCCCGGATCAGCATGCGCCCGGGATATTCGGGATCATGGAAGACATCCGCGTCCCGCACAGCCATCAAGGCCATGGGGACTGACAACAGGCTGACGAGGTCGCGCACCCGCCGGTCGATGTGCTCATCCCGGCACAGCCTGTCCATCATCTTCTCTACATAATGGAGCTGACCTTCAACCTTGTCCGCAAGCTCGACCGGACCACGCACGGTACGCCCGGCATTATCCGTTTGCAGACGGCGCACAAGCCTCGCAATAAGAGGCTCGGCATCTGTCTCGCGGGACGGCAGCATTTCACTCATCATCTCCAGCGCATCCAGCACTTCCCCGGACGTGTATTCCCGGGCCTCGGCACTACCGGCTGTGAGCGACCCGGACGGTTGCCGCTGCGGCTCATGGCGGACACCGCCCGCTTCAATTCCATGCTCGGTCAGCACCTTCGCCAGCAAGGCGTACAATTCTCTGAAACGGGGCATCGTCTGGACGCCGAAGAAGTCCACGAATTCTTTTCTCGCCAGCTCGGGCAGTCTGTAGGCGTCCAGCGCATTCTTCATGGCCTCGAACAACCCAGGCGGCGAAAACACCGTGGGATTGATTTTCGTACCCTGTTTGGCGAGAACTTCCAGCCTGTACTCGATCGACTTGATCTCGGACCGGTGATTGTTGAGCAGATACGCCACCATCTGGGCCCGCCGGATATTACGATCCAGTTCCAGGTCGTCAACAAGACTCATCTTCTCGAAGGCCGGTATCTCTATGTTGTCCCGCCGATGGATCAACCGATGCCGCATATCCGCGCGCAGCGTATCCTCCGCCAGGGGATGTTGCTTATCGAGAAGTTCAATGGACTGCCTCAGTTGGCGGGCAAGCACCTGGTTGCTGCTGCTGCGCGCAAGCTGGGCAAAATGATCCTTCACATGTTCGAGAAAATTGTTCAGGTTATGGTCAAGCCAGCCGGAGGCCGCGCCGTACAGTTTCCCGACCACCCCCTCCATCTGTATTTCTGTCATCAGCAGCCTCGATCAGATGCGTGTGCGCTATCGTGCATAGGCGATAGCAGCACCGGTAAGTTAATATTGTCGTTTAGATCACCCCCGCATTGAAAATGCTAGTCCACATTAACGGCGAGACACAACAGATACCCGACGGCATTACCATTGCCGACCTGATCGAGGAAATGCAACTCGGCAATCGACGTCTGGCAATAGAAATCAACGGGGAAATCCTGCCGCGCAGTGAATACGCCCGGCGCACCTTGCATACCGATGACAAGCTGGAAATAGTGCATGCCATAGGTGGGGGCCAATACCGAGACCATGAATAAAACCTATACCCTGACAATCGCCGGCAAGACATATACCTCGCGTCTGCTGCTGGGCACCGGCAAGTACAAGGATATGGAGGAAACCCGTCTGGCTATCGAAGCCAGCGGTTCACAGATCATTACCGTAGCCATTCGCCGTACCAACATTGGCCAGAACCCGGACGAACCCAATCTGCTCGATGTAATCCCGCCTGACCGCTACACCATCCTGCCGAATACGGCCGGCTGTTATAGCGCCGACGATGCCGTGCGCACCTGCCGCCTGGCACGGGAACTGCTGGACGGCCACAGCCTGGTGAAGCTGGAAGTCCTGGGTGACCCCAAGACCCTTTATCCGGATGTGCCAGCGACTCTGGAAGCCGCCGAAACGCTGATCAAGGACGGCTTCGAGGTCATGGTCTACACCAGCGACGACCCCATCATTGCCAAGCGCCTGGAAGACATGGGCTGCGTAGCGGTGATGCCGCTGGCCGCCCCCATCGGCTCTGGCCTGGGCATCCAGAACCGTTACAACATCCTGACCATTGTCGAGAATGCCCATGTGCCGATCCTGGTGGATGCCGGCGTGGGCACCGCCTCGGATGCCGCCATTGCCATGGAACTGGGCTGCGACGGCGTACTGATGAATACAGCCGTCGCCGAGGCGAAAAACCCGGTGCTGATGGCCAGCGCCATGAAGAAGGCCATTGAGGCCGGCCGCGAAGCCTTCCTGGCCGGCCGCATGCCGCGGCGACGCTATGCCAGTGCTTCCTCACCCATCGAGGGCGTTATCTAAAACATACCGTTCATGCTGAGCCTGTCGAAGTATGAGTAACTCTGTTACATCCCGCCCTTCGACAGGCTCAGGGCGAACGGCATTGCTCAGACAGTAATGACAGAAAACCCAGCCTCCCCACAACGAAAAATTCGCAGTTTTGTGCGCCGCGAAGGACGCATGACCGAGGGCCAGAAGCAGGCGCTCGATCAGCTTTGGCCGCATTACGGGCTTAACATCCGTGATGGTCGCCTTGATCCGCCCGGCGCTTTCGGGCGCGAAGCTCCGCTGACACTGGAAATCGGTTTTGGCAACGGCGCCAGCCTGTTCAGTCAGGCCGCGAAGAATCCGGAGCAGGACTACCTTGGCGTAGAGGTGTATCGAACCGGCGTTGCACGGCTGCTTCGATCCGCCCATGAGGCGGGACTGAGCAACCTGCGCGTCTATTGCGATGATGCTGTTGAAGTAATCAATCAATGTCTGCCAGATGCCAGCGTGGATACCGTGCAACTTTACTTCCCCGACCCCTGGCACAAGAAGCGCCATCACAAACGCCGTATTGTGCAGCCGGAGTTTGCCGACAAGATCGCCCGCATCCTCAAGCCCGGTGGCCGCTGGCTACTGGCGACTGACTGGGAGAACTACGCAGAGCACATGCTCGACGTGCTCAATACCCACCCGGCATTTGAAAACCTCTCCGCCGACAATACCTATGTGCCCCGTCCCGAGGAACGTCCACGGACGCGGTTCGAGGAGCGCGGTATCCAACGTGGGCACGGAGTATGGGATCTGGCATACAGGAAGAAATGAGTAAAACCACAGATATACACAGATGAGCACAGATCAGTAATTTACAGGCCCGCTGATCACCTTCCCCACTCGATTCTTATCTGTGTATATCCGTGAACATCTGTGGTTAGTATTCGATAACACAATCTGCTAAACACAATGCCGCCACCCTGCTAGAATCCAGCCCTTATGTCACACCTGCATCCAATCGTCGCTGTTACCGGCTCCTCTGGCGCTGGCACCAGTACTGTACGCGCAGCTTTCGAACATATGTTCCACCGGCTGAACGCCGATGCGGTATATGTAGAGGGCGATGCCTTCCACAAGTTCGACCGCGAAGAAATGCAGGCTGCGCTACAGAAAGCCAGTATCCGCGGCGAAAACTTCAGCCACTTCGGACCGGCGTCAAACCACTTCGACAAACTCGAGTCCCTGTTTCGCAGCTACGCAGAACAGGGTACTGGCGAGTTCCGGCGCTACCTGCACACCGAAGACGAGGCCGTACCCCTGGGCCAGACGGCAGGCACCTTCACTGCCTGGGAGCCGGTGCCTGCTGACAGCGACATCATGCTCTACGAAGGTCTGCATGGCGGTATACGCACCGAACGCGTGGACGTGGCCAAGTACGTGGACTTGCTGATCGGCGTGGTGCCCACGCTGAATCTGGAATGGATTCAGAAAATCCACCGCGACACCGCCGAACGCGGCTACAAGCCCGAGGATATTACCGACACGATCCTGCGCCGCATGCCCGATTACGTGCACTACATCACGCCGCAGTTTTCACATACCGACATCAACTTCCAGCGCGTACCCCTGGTGGACACTTCCAATCCCTTCATTGCCCGCGATGTGCCCTCGGCCGACGAGAGCCTGGTCGTGATTCGTTTCCGCCATCCGCGCAAACTGAAGGTCGATTTCCCCTACGTGCTGACCATGATCAAGGATTCGTTCATGACACGGCCGAACACCATCTGCGTGCCGGGCAGCCGCATGCGCATGGCCATGGAGATTGTGCTGCGTCCGATTCTGGAGGAAATGCTCGCGCGCCGGCGTGACCTTCTGGACGTCAAATCCACAGGGAAGAAGAAAACCATTGGAATACCGAGAATTAGGCAATAGCGGCATCCAGGTCAGCGCCATCTGCCTTGGCACCATGACCTGGGGACAGCAGAACACCGAAAGCGAAGCCTTCGAGCAGCTGGATTACGCGCTGGACGCCGGCATCAACTTCATCGACACCGCCGAAATGTATCCGGTGCCACCCATGGCCGAGACCCAGGGCCGCACGGAAGCCTGCATAGGCAACTGGCTAGCAGCACGCGGTTGCCGGGACAAGGTGATTCTGGCCACCAAAGCGGTGGGACCGGCCGAATGGACGGCGCACATACAGAATGGCGAAGTGCCCCGTTTTCACCGCCGCCATCTGGAAGGCGCGCTGGAGCGCAGCCTGCAGCGATTGCAGACCGACTATGTCGATCTCTATCAATTGCACTGGCCAGACCGCAATACCAACTATTTCGGCAAGCTCGGCTATGAACACGCCGCAGAAGAAACCGCCACGCCCATAGAAGAAACGCTGCAAGTGCTGGACGACATGGTGCGCGCCGGCAAGGTAAGGCATATCGGCCTGTCCAATGAAACGCCCTGGGGCCTGATGCAGTTTGTGCGCATTGCCGAGCAACGCGGATGGCCACGCATCGTCAGCATCCAGAACCCCTACAACCTGCTTAACCGCAGCTTTGAGGTCGGCCTGGCGGAATGCACCCACCGTGAGAACGTCGGCCTGCTGGCCTATTCGCCCCTGGCTTTCGGCGTACTTTCCGGAAAGTATCTGGGCGGCGCACGGCCGGAAGGCGCGCGCATCACACTGTTCAGCCGCTTCTCGCGATACACCAACGAATACGCCGAGGCCGCGACCCGGGCTTATGCCGATCTTGCCAGCGAGCATGGCTTGAATCTGGCGCAGATGGCGCTGGCCTATGTGACCAGCCGGTCATTTGTCACCAGCAATATCATCGGCGCCACCAGCATGGAGCAGCTGCAAACCGATATTGGCAGCTTCGAAGTCAGCCTGAGTGAAGAAGTACTCAAGGCCATTGAAAAGATTCATACCGCACACCCCAACCCCTGTCCCTGAAACGGCACAGACGGGAGTCCCTCATGAAAAAAAGCAGCATAATTCCCTGGCTCCTCTGCATCATTCTCGCCCTGATCGTGGCAGGCTTCATTGCCTACAACTGGACAGACAGCGGCAAGGCATTAATCGATCGTTTTCTGGACCAGGGTAGTCCGCAAACGGTACAGGCACCCGTCTCGCTGATACCGCCCTTCTCGAGTCACGCTTCGGTTGACAGCGTGCGCCAGGTAATCGAAAAGCAGGGCAAGACATTCCGGGTCAGCGAAAACTTCGTCCCTAAAATCCAGAACATCCCTGCCAAGAACCTGCATACCGTGACTGTAGAGGGTTATCTGCATCACGATATCCCCGGCGAATTGATCCTCGAATTTCTCAACGACGCCCTCTACGAAGCGGCCTTTTATCCCTATGATGCCAATGCCTATGCACCGGTGCTGCGCAACCGCATGGGGCTGCGGCCCGATCCCAGACAGAACGGTCGTAGCGAAGTCCTGAACGGCAATCTTCGAATATCGTCCAATGTATTCCTGGCGGTTACCAAGGTAGGCAAGTCACTCAATACCCGCGCCTACGTCATCTGGCAAGACCGCGCCCTGTTGAAGGAACGGCGGCGCTAACCCGCTTCCATGCCGCAAAGACCGGCGTTTCATCACGCCTTCCCGGTTACCGACCTTGAGGCCACCCGGCGTTTTTATTGCGAGACTCTTGGCTGCGAGCAAGGCCGCTCGGCCGAGCGCTGGATCGATTTCGATTTCTATGGCCATCAGATTTCGGCGCATCTGGTGGAACAGATGCCGGCCGATGCAAGCAACGAAGTGGATGGCAAGCGCGTTCCTGTGCGCCATTTCGGACTGATTCTGGACTGGGATGAATGGCATAGACTTCGTGACAGATTGCTGGCACAAGACATTGATTTTCTGATCGAACCCCATATCAGATTTGCCGGTCAGAGCGGCGAGCAGGCGACCCTGTTTATCAATGACCCCAGCGGTAACGGATTGGAATTTAAGGCTTTTCGCAATCCGCAGTCCATATTTCGGCACTGACTCAAGCACCGCAATTTCATTCCTTCAAAATCAATCACTTAAGAAGTAAGCATATTCTGACTTGCAGTAACTTGACTTAGTGCCTATAGGTGTACCTGAGACAAACCTCTATATCGTCCCGAGGAGGTGCCTATGACAAGGCTGATGCAGGACGTCGCCGTTGGCGACTGGTACCGGATAGGTGAAGACCCACCCTTCGAGGTGGTGGCTGTCGATACCGACAACGAAACCATCGAGCTTCAACATTTCGATGGCACCGTTGAAGAAGTCGATTTCGACAGCTGGCTCGAGCTTCCGGTAGAAATGGCCGTAGAGCCTGAAGACTATTCAGGCGCTCTGGATATCGAGAGAGAGGACTACGGCATGGAAGCGGACGCGCTCTATGTAGACGACTGGTCCAACCCTCTGGACCAACTGGACCGCTTCGACAGTTATCTCTAGGAGAAACTTCCTGTCTCCGGATCGGAGTCAGGCAGGGTAATGACTTCGTCATCCAGCACTACGGCCATCTTCGTCAAATACTGACCCGCACATGGGCCGGACAGGCAACGCCCGTCCTGTATCCGGAACAGCGCGCCGTGCAAACTGCACTGAATCAAATCACCGTCCACTGACAAAAACCGCCCCTCCACCCAATCCATGGGACCGCCCGTATGCGGGCAGCGGTTCAGATAAGCAAATACCTCATCACCACGGCGCACCACGCAGGCGCCATGCCCGTAGTTATCGCCGGCAAACGACAGGCGGGCACTGCCCGGATCAGGCAGATCCTTGAGCCTCAGGATCTTCTGCATTACCTGCTTCCGGTTCAGTGTTAATTCCCTGATCCGTCGCTTCGCCACAAGCTGCCGGCGGCCCACGCCAGGCCAGCAGGCCAATCAACAGCAGTGCGGGCAGGCCATAGCCGGCGGTCAGCAGGAAAAAGTTTTCCCAGTCCAGGGCCTCGGAAATAACCCCCGAGAATCCGGCCAGCGTTTTGCAAAACAATGAGTACAGACTGCTGAGCAACGCATACTGGGTAGCGGCATTGAGCGGATCGGTCAACGTCGACAGATAGGCAATAAACACGGTACCCACAAAGCCGGCAGCGAAGTTATCAGCCGAGACCACCAGGGTAAGCAGTGTCACGTCCGGCTCACCGATGGCCGCCAGCCAGGCGAAGGCGGCATTGGTCAGTACGGTCAGTACCGCACCCAGCGCCAGTGTGCGCATCACACCCAGCCACAGGGCAACCGCCGCGGCTACGGCCACGCCGGCCAGCGTCACCCAGGGCGCCAGCACCCCGGTGACGAAACCGACCGTCGACTTCGAATAGCCCATCGATTCGTAGAACGGACTGGTCATCACGCCCATGGTGAAATCGCTGAGGCGGTAGATGGCGACCAGCGTCAGCACCGGCAGCAACCAGCGGCCCAGCCGCTCCCAGAACTGCAGAAAGGGTTCGCGCACAGCGTTGATCGCGTCCCGGCGGAAACTGCCCGTGGTGATGCGTTCGATCGCCACGCCGGGGGGCTCACGCATGAACAACACCAGCGTACCAATGATTGCCATGGTCGCGGCCATCACCAGATAGGAGATTCTCCAATCGGCGTAATCGGCAATCACCAGGCCAAGACCGGCGAACATGATGGCGAAGCGATAGCCCCATTGATAGAGGGCGGCCATGGCCGATTGCACATCGTTAGGCGCCGACTCGATGCGCCAGGCATCCACGGAGATGTCCAGCGTAGCGCCCGAATAGGCCAGTACAGCCGCACCGAACAGGGTCATGGGCAACTGGGTGGCCGGGTCGCTGACTGCAATGATTGCCAGTCCGCCCACCGTACCGATGATCGCCATCATCATCCACGAGCGGCGGCGGCCGAGTCCGCCAAGCAGCGGCAGCTTCACGCGATCTACGACAGGTGCCCACATCCACTTGATCGAGTAGGCCAGGGTAATCCAGTACATAAAGCCGATGGTGCTGCGATCGATGCCGGCCTCGGCAAGGCGAAACGACAGCTTTGAATACAGCATCATCAGCGGCAGGCCCGAGGCGAAACCGAGCACCAGCATGGCCAGGAGCACCGGCGGACTGAGCAGGCGGGCGGCTTCGCGCAGCGAGTGAATCATCGTGGATATGTGCTCATAAGGGGAAATCGTAATCGAGAATCAGGGGCGCATGATCGGAGAATTTTTCATCGCGATAGATCGAAGCACCTTGCACCTTGTCCGCCAGATCGGGGCTGATGATGTGGTAATCGATTCTCCACCCCACGTTGTTCTCCCAGGCATTGCCGCGGTTCGACCACCAGGTATATTGCTCGGCCTCCTGGTTAACGACGCGAAAGGCGTCGACGTAACCCACACCGCTCAGCAGCTCGTCCATCCAGGCGCGCTCATGCGGCAGGAACCCGGAGTTCTTCTGGTTGGATTTCCAGTTCTTGATATCGATCTGCCTGTGCGCAATGTTCCAGTCGCCGCACAGGATGTACTTGCGCCCGTCCTCACGCCGCTGGCGCAGCAAGGGCAGGAACAGGTCGAGAAAACGATCCTTGGATTCCTGTCGATGATCGCCGGAAGAACCAGAAGGCAGGTACAGCGATATCACCGAAAGATCGCCGAAGCGGGCTTCGATAGTACGCCCCTCACCGTCGCACTCCTCCACACCAATACCCCGGATAACCTCGTCCGGCTTGCGGCGCGCATAGATCGCTGTGCCAGCGTAGCCCTTCTTGACCGTCGAGTCTTCGTAATAGCAGTGATATCCCTCGGGATAAAACTCGCTGCCATCGGGTAGCTGGTCTTCCTGGGCCTTGGTTTCCTGAATACAGACCACATCGGCGTTCTGCGCCGGCAACCAGTCGAAAAAACCCTTACGGGCCGCGGCGCGGATGCCATTGGCATTGAAGCTGATTATGCGCATATGTTGAAAGTGTTTTAAGCGGGACTTGGGAACCTGTGACTACCGCCGGTATCATACCGGACCCGAAGCACAGACCCCATGGACGACCACTGCCGAGACACCTTATGGCTGACCCGCAACACGACTTTCTGCAACTTGCTCTGGATGCCGACGTACTCAAGCTGGGCGAATTCACCCTCAAATCCGGCCGTGTGAGTCCCTACTTTTTCAACCTGGGTGTTATCGACCATGGCGCCCAACTCGCCAAACTGGGTGATCTCTACGCCTCTGCCCTGCTCGCCAGCGGCCTGAAGTTCGACATGCTGTTCGGTCCGGCCTACAAGGGCATACCCCTGGTGGCGGTCACCGCCGCCGCCCTGGCCGCCAAGGGACAGGACGTACCCTTCGCCTATAACCGCAAGGAAGCCAAGGATCACGGTGAAGGCGGCCAACTGGTCGGCGCCCCGCCCAGGGGCCGCGTCGTCATCATTGATGACGTGATTACCGCCGGCACGGCGGTGCGCGAAGTCATTGGCATGATTCGCCAAGCCGGTGCCGATGTGGCTGCCGTGCTGATTGCCATGGACCGGCAGGAAAAAGTCACCGAAGACAGCGGCTCAGCCGTGGACGCACTGCGTGCCGAAGGCATCCAGGTGATCAGCCTGGCCAACCTGAACGGGTTGATCGATTATCTCTCTACCAAACCGGAATACATCGGCGTAATACAGAGCATGCGGGAGTACCGGCAGCGCTACGGAAGCAGCTGACTGCCATTCCGGAAACGGGCCTGAAAAAAGGGGGTCCGAAAAAGGGGTCGGAGTTAATTTGCAATAATTAACTCTGGGCTGTACTGAGTTTTCCGGACACTTCAATAGGGGGACAATGCCCCGGGAGGTGTCAGATGGTCAAGCGGCAAAG
>CAJXLF010000006.1 GCA_913055805.1 uncultured Salinisphaerales bacterium | reverse complement strand
CAGGAAGGGTTGCACGTGGGTCAAAATTCGATGCAAATATATGTCTCTAGTGGGTCAGTTTTCGGTGCAATTCAACAGGTACGCATGAGTTTGCGCGTTAAAGCCCCACCAACTTATCCCACTCCGGGAAATACAGCGCTGACTTTATTTTCTTATCAGGTCGTATCTCAGCCATAAGCGCTGCATAGCCTTCCATCTAGGGCAGTTTTACGTCGTAGAGATCGCGGGGTACTAAGTGGCGCGATACTTGAATTGCGCCACTAAAAGGGTTAATGTGGCGCGATTCATCGTTATCGCGCCACCAGGAGGGACAATGGCAAGGCAAGTCCCCGAAGAAGAACTTGAAGCAGTCATCCAGGCTGTAGTCAGTGCTGGCCGGCCGGCATCGATTGAAGAAATTGATGCTTCGTTGCCGATTAATCTGCCTCGCCGCACTTTGCAGCGTCGCCTGGCTGCATTGGTTGAAGAAGGACGGCTGGCTAAGGAGGGGCGAGCAAGGGCAAGCCGTTATCGGGTTCCCGCGCGTAAGGGCCGGGTTGTTGACGTTGAGGTTTCCGATGGCATTGCCGTTGGTGACAGGGCTGATGCTGAGCTTCCTGTCTCTTCGGAAGGCAGGGAAATCCGGCAGATTGTTCGCGGACCGATACAGAATCGACAGCCTGTCGGTTATAACCGGGACTTCCTGGATCAGTACAGGCCGAATCACAGCTTCTATCTTTCACAGGATCTGAGGAAAAAGCTTGTTGAGCTGGGAGGCTCGGTGTCTGGCGCCCAGCCCGCGGGCACCCATGCCAGGCAAATCTGGAATCGCTTGCTGATTGATCTGTCCTGGAATTCCAGTCGTCTGGAAGGTAATACCTACTCTCTGCTGGAAACTGAGCGGCTTCTTGAATTGGGTGAGGCCGCAGAGGGCAAGCGGGCAGAAGAGGCGCAGATGATTCTGAACCACAAGGCGGCGATTGAGCTGTTGGTGGATCAAGCGGAAGACGTTGGGTTCAATCGTTATACCGTTCTGAATCTGCATGGCTTGCTGGCGGATAACTTGCTGCCTGATCCGGAAGCAATGGGTCGTTTACGCCAGATCCCGGTAAGTATTGATGGCAGTGTGTACCACCCTTTGGAAGTGCCGCAGCTTATTGAAGAATGTTTCGAGCAGATTCTGGATACGGCTGCGGCGATTGTTGACCCTTTTGAACAGGCATTCTTCGTGACTGTGCATATTCCTTATCTGCAGGCGTTTGAGGATGTGAACAAGCGGGTATCGAGACTGGCGGCCAATATTCCTCTGATTCGTAATAACCTGTGGCCTTTGTCTTTTGTGGACGTGCCGGTACGTGCCTATATCGATGGCTTGCTCGGTGTATATGAGTTGAACCGGGTCGAGCTGCTTCGGGATGTATTTGTATGGGCGTATGAGCGTTCCTGTGCCCGTTATTCTGCGGTGCGGCGTTCTCTGGGCGAGCCTGACCAGTTCCGGTTTCGGCATCGCGACTTGATCCGGGAAACCATCGGGGCGATTGTTACCGAGCGAATGACGAAACTGCAGGCAACTTCCTGTATCCGCAAGATTGCCAATGAAAGGCTGGGAGAGAACCACCGCTTGCGCTTTATTGAAGTGGTGGAGACGGAGCTTATGAGCCTGCATGAAGGCAATATGGCGCGCTACAGGATCAGGCCGTCCGAATTCACGCAGTGGCGGGAGAACTGGAAATAAGTTATGCCGAAGGCGGGAGGCACACTACCGTAAGTTCAGGCTTTATACTCAATTATCTTATCCCACTCGGGAAAATACAGCGCTGATCTGATTTCCTTGTCTGGATTCATGTCAGCCATAAGTTCTGCGTAACTTTTCATCTGGGGCCGGTAGTGTTCCTTGCGATCGGCCAGCCATGCTTCCAATTCACCTTCGTCGACAGCTTGCCCTGACGTCTTGTAATCAATAATCCAAAACATCCCATCTTCCTCAAAGCACCGGTCGATGGAGGCGCTGACCCATTCGCCGTTCTGGTAGCCGGCCAGGGGGTATTCGGCTTGCGCCCATTGTTTGGGTTCAAGCAGCCATTTTCCTTTCTTACCGCTGATGGTTTTGTCGACCAGTGCCAGTACGCGGTTTACAGCGTCATCGACCTGCGGTTCGGGCAGGCCCATCCTTCTGAAGCCGGCGGCGAGTGATTTTGGATAGCCGTCTGCCTTCTGCTGCCAGTGGTCGAGGCCGTCGTTGCAGATTTTTTCCATGGCCTGGTGGTAGAGGATGCCGACCAGCCGGGCGAACACGTCGGTTTCTTCATCCAGGTGTTTGTCTTCGTGGGTGGAGAGTACGCGTTCGCTGGGGCGCAGTTTGCGGATTTCCCTGGGTTGGTAGAGGCGGTCTTCTGCCGGGATGTCGAAGGGCAGTTGCAGGCGCGGTGCGCGGGGTGTTTCGGGCGTGGTTTCTTCGCTGTCGCTGTGGGCGGGCAGGTTGGCGAAGGCGGGTTCGATGACGGGTTTTAGCCACCAGGCAAAGGAATTCTTGGGCAGCTTGAGTTCTTCCTTGTCATCGAACTCGGCTCTCGCATAGATGTCGAGTGTTTCCCTCGCCCGGGTGATGGCGACATACAGCAGGCGCAGCACTTCGCTTTCGCGGGAGCGTTTCTCCAGGTCATGTACGTAGTTGTAGAGGCCCGCAGCGACTTTTGTATCTTCCTCGGGCCAGTGGTCGGGTGGTTTGGGTACCAGCAGCTCCCCGAACTCGGTTTCCCTCAGGTGCAGCAGGGGTTTGTCGTCGCTGCGCGGGGCTTTGCCGCAACCCACCAGGATGACGTGATCGAATTCCAGGCCCTTGGCCTTGTGGATGGTCATGACTTCCACGTCACCGGCCGCGGCCGTGGCGTAGAGGTTCTTGATGCCGCGGTTGAGGGCGTCCAGATCTTCCAGTTCACCGCCGGGACAGTGCTTTCTCAGCAGTTGCAGGGTGCGGCGGGCATCGGAGAGGTCATGGCTGTCGATACAGGCCGGGCCGCCGAGTTGCGTCCACAGGGCTTCGACGCGGTCGGGGAGGCGGGGGCGCAGGTGGTCTGACTTGAGGACTTGTGCAAGTGCCTGGTTGAACCGGTCCACCCGTTGCCTGCCTTCCTCACTCAGGTCGGGCGCGGTGGCCGCTTCGGCTAATCGGCGCGGCCATGACCAGTCCCGTCTGCCGGTGGAGAGGGCCAGCATGTCGGCCCAGGACAGGCCGACCCAGGGGGCACGCAGCAATACGGCCCAGGACAGGCTGTCCTGCGGGTGCCACAGGGCCTTGGCGGTTGCCACCAGCTCACGCACAACGGGCAGGGCGGTAAGGGCGTCGATGTCCTGGCCGGCGAAGTGGATTTCCCGTTTGCGCAGCTCTTCCAGGATGTGGACGAGATGCGTGCGGGCACGGGCGAGGATGGCGATGCGGGCATCAGGGTTGGCTTTCTGCAGGGCCTGGATGCGATCGGCCACGGCATGGGCTTCGGCCTGCTCGGCTTGTTTGTGCAGGGCATGGATGGCGACCCCGGCCCCGGTATCGGACTGTCGCTGGGCCTCGCTCGGGCTGTAGAGAATGTCGCCGGTGGCGGTGTTCTTTTCCTTCGGGAAGATGGTGCTGAAGCAGTCGTTGAACCAGTTGACTACCTCGGGAGCGCTGCGGAAGTTGGCGCTGAGTTTCACGCAGTGCAGGGGCAGGTTGTCGGCCAGTTGTTCGTTATCGATGAGCTCCTGGAACAGTCGCACCTCGGCTTTTCGGAAAGCGTAGATGGATTGCTGGGGATCACCGACCAGGAACAGGGAACGGCCGTCGTCCGGTGCCCAGGTCTGGGTGAGCAGGCGCAGCAGGCGAATCTGTGACCAGGAGGTGTCCTGCATTTCATCCACCAGCAGGTGACGAATCTGCTCGTCGCGACGCAGCAGGGCCTCGCCGTACTGGTCTTCCTCGGGCCTCAGGGCGGTGTGTGCGGCCAGGGCAATCTGGGTGTAATCGGCCTCGCTGCGCTGGCCCATCACGGCTTGCAGGTGGGTGAGCAGGTGGAGCAGCAGGATCAGCAGGTCATCACGCAGGGCCAGCATGCTGTCGGGCATGGGGGAGGCGGGCAGGGCGGCCAATGCGGCGGCGGCTTCTTGCAGCGCGGTATCGTCCTGCAGTTCTGTGAGAAAGGCCTTGAAGGGTTCCTTGGCCGGGGAGTCGGTTGGGAAGCCGGCACGCTTGTCGATGCCGCCGGGTTTGCGCAATTCACCCTTGGCGGTGAGCAGCATACTGGCCAACCCGATATGCAGTCCGGCATCGGCCATACCGGGTTGTGGCCAGGCTTTCAGCGCCGTGGCCCAGTGCAGCAGGTCCGAGTGGCCCGAGGCCTGACGCGCAATATCGACCAGCTCATCGCAGCGGGCCTGCCCCAGCATGTCGGCAAACCGGGATTGCAGGGCTCGGTGCAGCGATTCCAGTACCTCGCTTTCCCTCTCGGCCCAGTGGTCAGCGCCTTTCAATACGGCGGTGCCCCACTGGTCGCGGCGGGCCAGTAATTTGGTGAGCGGCTCCATGAGGGTATCGAGGCGATTGCCGGCACAGCGCAGCCAGTTGGCGGCGGCCTGTTTAAGGGCCGGTGGCGCATCCTTTTCGACTTCATTGAACAGCCCGAGCACGGCCTGCTCATAGAGGCTGTATTCGTCATCGGTAATGTTCGTGCGCCCACCCAGTGAAGACAGCAGTGGCAGCTCATTGGCAATGCGGCTGTTAAAACCGTCGATGGTCAGGGCCATGATGCGCTGGGGCTGTTCGGTGAGCTGCCAGCCCTGTTCGCTGGCGTGCTTCAGTACCGCGCTGGCCTGGGCCAGGCATTGCTGCTCAAAGTCATCTTCCGGTGCTTTACCGTCGCGGGCATGCTGCAACAGTTCCAGTACCCGGTGACGGATTTCGGCGGCGGCCTTGCGGGTAAAGGTGACGGCGATGACCTGCTCCGGTTTCTGCGCGGTGGTGAGCGCACGCAGCATGCGCAGCACCAGCAGGCCGGTCTTGCCCGAGCCGGCCGGGGCAACCGCCAGCACGTGCCGGGACAGGTCCAGGCAGTCCTGGCGGGCTTGTTGATCGGGGAGACTCATAAGGACCTGGGGTCCCTCACCCTAACCCTCTCCCGGGGGGAGAGGGGACAGTCTGGTCCGGTTCCTGGTCGTAACTCGAAGATCTCCGGCGGCAGCGTGGATAAAGCGGTCACAGCTCTTCCTCCCCTGTGGCGATTTCGCCTGCCAGTAACAGGTAGTCTGCGTAAAAACCGCGGGACTGGACCTTGCTGGCGTCCAGGGTGGCGACGCCGGCCATGAAGTCGGCAGCAATCTGCGTGAGCTCGCGCTGCCAGTCGTTGAGCAGGTCCGGCCAGTCTTCCAGCTTGAATTTGTTGGGCGCCTTATCATTGGGGATGAGGCCCAGGGTCCAGTTGGTGCAGGCCGACAGGGCCGGGTGGCCGTCCTTGAGATGGGCGAAGCAGATGCCGTCCACCTGCGGCACCAGGTCTCTGGTTCCCAGGATGGCGTAGAGCGGCAACTGCGGTTCCTTGAGCGAATCCTGCTTCCAGCCGCCGGGCTTCACCTCGCGGCCGGTCTTGTAGTCGATCACCAGGTAGCGTTCGCCCTGTTCGCTGGTCACCTGGTCGACGCGATCCACCCGCAGTCTCAGTGGCAGGCCGGCCAGTTCACCGTTCAGATCATTCTCATGCTCCACCACGCGGAAGGGGTGGATGCGGCGTTGCTCATGTTTCAGCCATTGCACCAGCAGGTCTTGCATGCGGCCTTCTTCCAGGCGGATGAGCTCACGGCCGTATTCCACTGGCGACAGTTTGCGGCGAATGAGAGGCCCGAGAGTTTCGGAGACCAGTGAACCCAGCGTGCCCTCGTCCAGGTTGTGCAGCTGTGCACTGGTTTCAACCCTTTCGCCCATGATCTGGTCCAGCGCCTCGTGCAGCAGTGTGCCCTGAATGTGATTGGGCAGGCCGCGGCCATGTAACGGCAGGGGCTGGAGTTTCAGGCGAACCTTGCAGAAGGCCAGGAAAGGTGACTCCGCCCAGGCCTTGAACAGATCGGTGCTGCCGTGGATGTTTTCCCCGGCGCTCACGGGCGGTACGGGGTCATCGTCTGGCAGGACGACCGGTGCCGGCATGGCCGCCATCTGCTCGGTGGCGCTCAGTGGCGTAGCTGTTTCGTCTGCCGGCTGCCAGTCGATGTTGAGCAGGGGGGTGGGCAGCAGATCGGCGCCTTCATCGTTGTGAGTACAGACGCAGAGGAGGGTTTCCCGGCTGTTGGCGACAGCATTGGTCAGGCGTTGCTGCTGGGCTGCTAGCCAGCTGTCGGCCCGGGCCTCGGGTATGCCGGCTTCCATCTGGACATCAACCGGCAGGAAGGGGGTGGCATTGATTGTGCCGGGATAGTGGTCGGCACTGGCGTCACAGAAGATGAGCAGATCACCCTCCTGGTCCAGGCGGATATCCTCAAGATCACGCGGCGTGAGGATATGCACCGGTTCCAGGTGCTCGGCACGCGGGGTGAAGCGCCGCTGGCACAGCTCGTTGAGCCAGGTCCGTGCACCGTTGATGCTGGTGGCACTGACCATGGAATCCAGCGAAGCCAGGCGGGCCAGTTCAGTGCGGAATTCCCGCACGGTCTGGAAGGCTGAGGAGGAGAGGGCGTTGTCGCCCGGCCAGCCCATGATCTTCAAGCGGTTTTCAAACTGCCGGGCCCATTCACTGGGCAGGGCCGAGTTGGATTCGTTCTGGATCTGCTCCCTGAGTTGGGCCAGGCGCGTGCTCAGGGTTTCTTCATCGTCGCCCAGTTCATGCAACAGGGCATGCAGGGACGGCTTGGGAAAGCCCTGGTCACGCAGCCTGAAATCGATGCGCGCCGTGGTTTCGCGTAGCTCGTCCGGCCACAGGGTGGCCGACAGCAGCAGTCGGCTGATGATTTCCGGCCGGTTGTCATATTCGCCCAGCGCCAGGATGGCCAGTGCCGCGTCGACCCAGGGGAATTCATTGAGCGGATGGCCGTTGTGCCAGCGCCAGGGTACGGCGTCCGGGCCGTCGGGGTGTTTCTGCCAGGGCGCGACCAGGTCATCGAGTGCGGCTTCCAGCGCCCGGCGGCTGTCGGCATCTTCCGGGCAGACGACCAGGATGCGGGGTAGCAGCGATTCATCATCCATACAGGCCTGCAGGCGATCACGGATGGTGCTGGCTATGAAGCGGTATTGCTGGCGGCTGTCAGTGAACAACAGGCCACGGGCGGGCATGGCTTCCACCGGCACATCGCTGTGATGACTGACCTGCTCGAATGCATTCAGGGCATCCAGCAGGTCCTGTTCGAGTGGACACAGGCCGCCAGCTGTAAAGCCATGCAGCCTGGTTGGGGCGGGTGGCTGCAGGCTGCCGTCCTTCATCCACCGGGTGACGATGCGGATGATGTCCTCGGTGACGATCCAGCCCTGCGATTGCATGCGCTGGCGTACCTGCTGATGCCATGCCTGCCAGGCGCGATGCTCGTCGGTCCAGGCCGGCATGTGGCCAGGGTCGATTTTCCACTGGGCAGCCACACGTGCTGCATGCATGGCCTCGCGGGCACAGCTGCGCGGGGAGATCAGTGAATGGTCGCCGGCTTCAATGGCTTCCAGCCACAGCGCCAGCTGCTGGCTGCTGTTGAGTAACTGTTCGGCCGGCCAGCTCTGGGTCCAGCAGTCCTGCACCCACTGGCGCAGGCTCTTGATTTCGGGGGGTTGCCAGACGCGCTTGCCGGCGCGTTGCTGGGCGACGGCGTAGTCCTCGCGCAGGGCGCGGGCCAGCCGGTCTGTGGGGGTGAGAACCAGCTCGCTCACGGATGCAGGGTAAGCGAGCTGGTGGAGATTGCGGTTGCTGTTGCCGTCAGCAGGTTAGCGTTCCAGGTACTGCAGCTTGTCCGGCTTGCCTTCCCATTCCTTGGCGTCGGCGGGCGGGTCTTTCTGTTCGGTGATGACCGGCCATTCCTTGGCGAGTGCAGCGTTCAGTTCCAGGAAGTGCGCCTGATCTTCGGGCAGGTCGTCTTCGGAGTAGATGGCTTCCGCCGGGCATTCGGGTTCGCACAGGGTGCAGTCAATGCATTCGTCGGGGTCGATGGCCAGGAAGTTCGGGCCTTCGTGGAAGCAGTCCACAGGACAGACTTCAACACAGTCGGTGTATTTACATTTGATGCAGTTTTCTACAACCACAAAGGTCATGATTCAGGCTCCACTCAAAAATGCGTATCTCTCAAACGGCTAATTCTAGTCGACACAGGCGTCTGTGACGAGGCTTAGCGCGAACCAAAGTTGTGCGGCACCAGCTTTTTGGGCGGCTTGGCCACGATGTCCCGGGTATGCATGCCAAAGTTGCCGTTCCTGCGGTCGTCCAGGTACCAGCGCAGGGTATGGCCCACTGTGGGGAAGGCGATATCGTCCCAGGGAATATCTTCTTCCGCGAACAGGGCCACCTCCAGGCTTTCCGGTCCGGGTCTGAATTCCGGGGTCTGTAGCGAGGCGCGGTAGAACATGTGCACCTGGCCGATGTGCGGCACGCTGATCAGCGAAAACAGGTCGTGGATATCGACCCGGGCCAGTGCCTCTTCCCAGGTTTCGCGGGCGGCGCCTTCCGCGGTGGTTTCTGCATGCTCGAGAAAACCCGCGGGCAGGGTCCAGAACCCGCTGCGCGGGTTGATGGCGCGCTTGCACAACAGTATCCGCGATTCGTGCTCCACGACGCAGCCGACCACGATGTTCGGATTGCTGTAGTGGACAGTGCCACAGGACGAGCACACATACCGGTGACGGTCGTCGCCGTCCGGGATGCGTTCTTCGACTGCATTGCCGCACTGGGTACAGAATTTCATGGCGGCAAGTTTATATGATTTACTGCGCGTCTAACGACAAAAGCTTAACGTCAGGCCGGTGCAGGCAGGAGAGACAATGTTTGATTTTTATGTGCAGCATGAGTACTGGTTTGCCGCAGTCCAGCTGATTCTGGCCATGCTGGGCATGGGGGCAACGCTGGCGCCGGCGGATTTCGGTCGAGTCATTGCCGATCCCAAGGGTTTCAGTGTGGGTATCGTGTTGCAACTGATTGGTGTGCCGCTGCTGGCCTATGTATTCATCCTCATGATCAGCGGCAGTCCGGGGCTGGCAGTGGGGCTGGCGGTATGTGCCGCCATACCGGGTGGCACGGTCTCCAATATCTTTACGTACTTCGCGCGCGGCCATATCGCACTGTCGATTGCCCTGACGGCGATTGCGACCGTGGCCTGTCTGGTCACTACACCGATTGTGCTCGATCTGCTGGTGACACAGTACATGCCGCAGGATTTCGAGATGCCGGCCGGGCGGATTGCCACGGAAATCGGGCTTTGCCTGCTGCTGCCGCTGGTGGTCGGCATGCTGTTTCTCAGGCTGCTGCCCAAGGCTGCGCCCTTCTTTTCCCGATGGTGCATCCGGGGGTCTCTGTTCGTTATCCTGTTGATCGTGATTGGCGCCCTGGGCGCGGGGCGGCTGGATCTACAGTCTTTCGGGCTGGAAAACATAGGCTGGGTCTTCGCTTTCATCATGATTCTGCTGGTGGTGTCTCATGTGGTCCCGCGCCTGGCGGGCAACAGCTGGACCGACGTGATCGCCATCAATATTGAAATCACGGTACGCAATACCAACCTGGGCCTGTTGATCAAGGCATCGTTGTTCCCGGCAGCGGTGGGCGTGGCCGACCCGGTCGGTGACAACGTGCTGTTCACCATCCTGCTATACGGCGGGCTGATGCTGATGATCAGCGGCGGGATGATTCCTGTTTACCGGAGAAGGGCAGCGGGTTAAACGTCATTCCGGAATGACAGTAATCAAAGCTTGTCCGCATTCTCCAGAAGTATCGCCGTGCCCAGGCCGCCACCTGCACAGGAAGACACTACGGCATAGCGGCCACCGTTTTCCTTGAGGCGGCGGGCTGCCGTCATCAGCAAACGACCGCCGGTGGCGGCGAAAGGGTTGCCCAGCGCCAGTGAGCCGCCCCAGATGTTGAGTCGCTCTTCGGGCATGGCGCCTACGGCCTTCTTGAGGCCATGACGTTCCCTGGCGAACCTGTCGTCGGCCAGGCAAACCTGATTGACCAGAATCTGGGCCGAGAATGCTTCATGCACTTCCCAGACATCGACATCCTCGCTGTTCAGATTGTGCCGGTTCAGCAGGCGCGGAATGGCCATGGCCGGACCCAGCAGCATTTCCGTGTGCATGTCGTCCACGCCGGTGAACTGGTAGTCACGCACCACTGCCAATGGCTCCAGGCCTTCGCGTTCGGCGGCATGCAGGCTGCCGAGCAGCAGGGCGGCGGCGCCGTCTGTGAAGCGTGAGGCATTGCCCGCCGTGATGATGCCGGCTTTTTTATCGAATGCCGGTTTCAGGCTGGCCAGTTTCTCCAGGCTGATATCACTGCGCGGCGTATTGTCGGCGCTTACCGGGGCATGGCCTTTGACCTTGACCGTGATCAGATCCGGCGCCAGATGGCCTTCGCTGGCGGCCTGTACTGCACGCTGGTGACTTTGCAGCGCGTAGCGGTCGGTGTCTTCACGTGTGACATGAAACTTCTGCACCATGGCCTCGGTAGCCTGGCCCATGGTCTTGCGGGTGGTGTAATCCCAGCTCTTGGGGATATCCAGCGAGATATCCGACGGCCGCAGTTTCGACAGGGCCTTGAGACGGGCCTTGCCGGTTTTGGCCTGGCGCATTTTCATGGCCGTGCGGCGCACGTTGGGCGACAGGCGGATGGGCACGTCCGAGAAGGTTTCCATGCCGCCGGCCAGGGCGAAGTTGATGCGGCCGAGGCTGATCATGTCGCTCAGGTTGGCCACGCCGATGTTGGGTGAGAGCCCGGCCATGGCGGTGGTGTAGGCAGGAATGCTGCTGGGCAGGCCGGCCGCGAGCATGGCTTCACGGGTGACATTGGTGGTTTCGATTTCGTGCACCACGATGCCCATGGAGACCATGTCGATCTTGCCGGCATCGATGCCGGTTTTATTCATGACGCCGCGAATCGCTTCGGCGCCCAGCTCGAAGGCCATCATTTCGCCGTAGGCGCCGGCCGTATCCAGAAAGGGCGTGCGCGCGCCGGCCAGAATGGCGGGTATGTGTTTGCTCTCGGCCATGTCAGATGTTCTCCGGCCCGACTTCGTCGGCAAAACTGCCCGCCATGTAGACCGAGCCGTCCTGACCGATCAGGCGCAGGGCATGACGGCCGTTATTCTGCTTGTTCTTGCTCACCTGCACCTGCACGTCGTTGCTTGGCAGCAGGTGTGGCTTGATGAAGCGTACATCGATGTCACGGATGTGATAGCCGGCGTTTTCAATGGCCTCGTAGGTGCGGGCCAGATTACCGAAGCCATGCAGGATGCAACCACCAAAGCGGGTGCGGCGCGCCAGCGGCCAGAAGGTATGGATGGGATTGAAGTCGCCGGTGAGATAGAAAAAACGCAGGCCTTCGTATTTGCCGGCCGACCAGGCGCCAACGGTTTCATAGGCGGGTTCACGCCGTTTGTCGGTGGTTTTCTTCGATTTGCCTGTCACAACAGCGGCGTAGCCGTCCACGGTCATGGATTCAGGATTACTGGCGGTTCCCGCCGTGATACGTGTATGAATACGCACACGGCCGTTGCTTTCCGTGCAATCCATCAGCCGTCCCTGCAGTTGCAGGCGCTGGCCGCGCGGTATATCGGCATGGATGCGGATGCGGCAGCCCTGGTTCAATACGCTCAGCAGGTTGTAGGGCACCAGCGCCGTGAGGCGCGCCATGAGAGGCATGCCCCATTTGCTGAAGAAATGCGGGGGCAGGTTTTCGATATAACGGTCTGCCGGCGCGCCCGACCACGCAGCGTAATGCTCGACCAGCTTGTCGGAAGCCGCCTTGGCGCTGTCCGTGTAGAGCTTGTCTGTTTTCTGCAGGCCGGATTTCAGGCGTGCCGGTACCACAGACCAGGCGCCGCCCATGGCCATGCTGCGGATGGTAGGAATCTGTTCGGCCAGCAATGTGGCAGGTATGTTCTGTGACATGGTGATCTCCAGAGTTTTTGAATGGCGTTAGGGTAGGCCATGCACTCGCCCAGGGTCGATAGCACCGTGGGTGGTGATGTAATTACGGTTGTTGTCGGCTGTGCTTTCCGATTCAGGCGCCCTGCAGAACGCGGGTGGGCGGTGTCCTGAGTACGCCGCGCAGACTCAACCAGCCAAACAGCATGACCAGTCCGGCTCCGGCCAGGGTACTGATCAACCACAGGCCCGGACTCAGGCCATAGGGGATATCAAAAACCTGTACGGCCAACAGCCAGGCAATACCCTGAGCGGTAGCAGCGGCCACCAGCCCCGCAATCAGACCCAGTACCGCGAATTCGCTCAGCAGTCCCCATTGCAGCGTGCGGCTGGATGCGCCCAGGGTACGCAGCAATGCGGTTTCCCGCGCACGTTCACCGCGCGTGCCCTCAATAGCGGCCAGCAACACCACCAGACCTGCCAGCAAGGTAAACAGCAGCATGAATTCCACGGCCTGCACCAGGCGATCGACGATACTGCGCACCTGGTTCATGGCAGCCTCCAGGTCCAGCGCCGTGATATTCGGGAACTCCGTCATGAGGTCGCGTAGCAGGCTGCGCTGATCCCTGGGCAGGTAGAAGCTGGTCAGCCACTGGGCTGGTACATTCTCAATGACGCCTGGCGGCGCCAGCAGGAAGAAATTGGGCTGGAAACTGTCCCACTGAACTTCACGGAAGTTATGCACCGTGAATTCAATTTTTTCCGGACCAAATTGCAGTGTCATGCGGTCGCCGATGCCGATACCCAGGCGTTCACGGGCGTATTCCTCGGCGGAGAGCCAGGCCTGACCATCGGCCTCGTCACCCCACCATTCGCCCTCGGTGATTTTATTGTCCCAGCCGATGTAGTCGCTCCAGGACATATTGAAGTCACGATTGATCCAGCGCTGGGTATCCGGGTCTTCAAAGCTGTCGGCTGTGACAGCTTCACCGTTCAGTTCCACCAGTCGACCACGGGCCATGGGCCAGAGCCTGAGCTGATCATAACCACGCGCAGCGAAGAATGATTTCAGCGGATCAAGCTGTTCCGACTGAATGTTGATGAGGAAGACATTGGGCGTGTCAGCAGGAAGGCGATCCTGCCAGGCATTCAGCAGATCTTCGCGGACCACGCTCACCAGTAACAGCGCGAGCAGTCCCAGGCCGAGCGCAACGGCCTGTCCGATGCTGCGGCGCCGGCGACGGGCAATGTTGCCGAGGCCGAAGCGCCAGCTCAACCCACCACGGTGACGCAGGCCGGTGAGGCTGCGCACCAACAGCCAGGTAATCAGGGCAAGGAGTATCAGCGCCGCTGCGCTGCCGGCGAGTACGTAGGCGCCCAGTTCCAGTTCACGGGTCTGCCAGCCAAGGATTGCGAGTACGGCCAGGCTGGCAGTGGCCCAGATGACGCTAGTGCTGCCGCTGTTTTCGGCGCTACGCTGAAACACGCGCATGGGCGGCGTGCCGGAGGCCGTGACGAGAGGCGGTGCGGCAAAGCCCAGCAGCATGATCATGGCCAGACCCGCAGGCGCAATCATGGCCCCGAGGGCGGGCGCGGGCAGGTCCAGATTCTGGATCAGGCCGGCCAGCAGGTTCGCCAGCACAGCCTGACCCGCATAACCGGCCAGCAGGCCCAGCAGGGTGCTGATTGCGCCGAGTAGCAGCAGACTCAGGATATGCGCCTGCAGCACAAAGGCGCGGCTGGCGCCCAGGCATTTCATGACCGCGATTTCATCACGCAAGCGCTCGCCGTGTTGCTGGGCGGTCAGGGCTACCGCGACCGCAGCCAGCAGCGCCACGGCCAGCACAGCGATATCGAGAAACTTGCCGGCCCGGTCCAGTGCCTGCCGTACTTCGGGTCGGGCTTCGCTTGGAGTGATCCAGCGCAGGGCCGGGGGCAGGTCGGTTGTTTTCCTGAGTTGTGCGAGGCTGTTTGCCGCAGCGGAGAACATGCGGGTGTATTGCACCCGGCTGCCGGGGCCGAGCAGGCCGCTGTCGGCAATGTCCTGCCGGTTCACCAGCAATCTGGGCGCCAGATCGACGAATCCCACGCCGCGATCCGGTTCATATTCCAGGAAGGCGCTGACGGTCAGCTTGAGGTTGCCAACTTGCACCTGGCTGCCCGTCTGCAGGCCCAGCTCGCTCCAAAGACGCGCATCTGCCCAGGCTTCGCCGGGCTTCGGAATGTCCCGGGTTGTGGCGGCAGGGCTGAAAGCCTCCGGAGCGATGCGCAGTTCACCACGCAGCGGATAACCCGGTGAGACCGCCTTGATGGCCGCCAGCGCCGTGTTGTCGCCGGCCAGCACCAGACTGGGGAAATTCAGGTGTTCCAGGGTCTGGATGCCCAGTTGTTCAGCGGCGTCGGCCAGATCCGCCGGCAGCGCCTCGCGACCGGTGACCAGCAAATCAGCGCCCAGAGCTTCGCCGCTCTGGGCTTCCAGCGCGCCGCGCATGCGATCGCTGAACAGACCAACCGCTGCAGCCGCGGTGACTGCAATGAAAATGGCCAGGGCGAGTACGCGCAGTTCACCGGCGCTGGTGATGCGCCGCAGACGTCTGCCGGCATAACGCAGGGCCAGTCGTTTATTCATGCGACTTGCTGCTCCTGTTCATGCAGCTGGCCATCACGCAGATGCAGCACGCGCCGGCAGCGTTCCGCCAGCGCGGCGTCATGGGTGACCAGGATCAGGGTCGTGCCCTGTGCGCGATTCAGCTCGAACAACAGTTCGATGATGCGTTCGCCGGTTACGGTATCCAGGTTGCCGGTGGGCTCGTCGGCAAAGAGAATGCGCGGTTTGCCGGCAAAGGCACGGGCAATGGCCACGCGTTGCTGCTCGCCGCCGGAGAGTTGGTGCGGCAGGTGTTCGAGACGGTCCTGTAGTCCGACCTGGGCAAGGATCTGTCGCGCACTGCTTTCCGCGTTGCGTTCCCCGGCAAGTTCCGCGGCCAGCATGACGTTCTCCAGTGCGGAGAAACCCGGCAACAGCTGGAAAGACTGGAAAACGAATCCTACCCGTCCGGCGCGAAGGGCGGCGCGGCCGTCTTCGTCGAGATCGTTCAGGCGCTGGCCGTCCAGCCAGTTTTCGCCCTGGCTGGGCAGATCCAGACCCGCCAGTAGCGAGAGCAGGGTTGTCTTGCCGGAGCCGGAACCTCCCAGGATGGCGACGGTCTCACCTGCGTTCACCTTGAGGTTCACGCCGCGCAGAATATGCAGGAGGTTGGTGCCACCTGACTGTGCGGGGTTAACATCCTTTATCAGAGCCTTTGCTTCGACTGCTGTCATGTTCAATTCCATATTTCTGAAACGAGCGCTTCTTCTGCTGTGCCTTTGTGGCGGTTCGGCTTTTGCGTCACCCGCCATCCTGGTTACCGGCGATAGTCTGAGTGCCGCCTATGGTATTCCGCTGGAGCAGGGCTGGGTGGCGCTATTGCAGGCGCGACTGAAGCAAGAAGGCTATCCGCACTACGTTGTGAATACCAGTGTCAGTGGGGAAACCACCTCGGGTGGCCTGGCCCGACTGCCTGGAGAACTGGAGCGTCACGCGCCGGGGATTGTGATCGTGGAATTGGGCGCCAATGATGGCCTGCGTGGTCAGTCGCTGGAAGCGATGCAGACTAACCTGAAGCGTATGGTTGAACTCAGTCAGCAGGCTGACGCGAAGGTTTTGCTGATCGGCATGCGTCTGCCGAGCAACTATGGTCCTGTGTATACCGAGGCATTCTTCAGCAGTTTCCAGAGCGTGGCGGAACAGAACAAGGTTGCATTGCTGCCATTTCTGCTGGCCGATATTGCGCTGGAGGAGAAATGGTTCCAGCCGGACGGTATCCATCCCACAGCCGAGGCGCAGCCGGTTTTGCTGGAAGCGGTGTGGTCCAAGCTGCAGCCGTTGCTTGAGTCCGGAAAGTAAATCTTGGTGCCGGAGGCGAGAATCGAACTCGCACTCTGTTTCCAGAACCGGATTTTGAATCCGGCGCGTCTACCAGTTCCGCCACTCCGGCACGGAGTTCCGGGCTAGCCCGGACGGGATAAGAAAGGCCGCGGACTAGCCGCGGCCGGGCGAATTCTAACCCATTTTGCCGGATGGGTGATATTGCGGATTCCGGTTATTTATGACGAATTCTTGAACTGTTTGAATCTGCTTGTGTGTCTGTATTGGCGCTGGCGACCCGTTCGCCGCAGACCACCACTACCTTATGGGTGCCAGTATAGAGGTTCACCGACTGGATCAGTTCTACCTGTTCCTGGTCACTCTTTTCTTCACAGTATTTGTGTACGTTGTCGCCGATAAGGCCGGCAAAGAAGTTGGGGATACCTGCGCCCATGAGCAGGGCCGAGGCGATTGCCAGGGACAAGACGTAACGCTTTTTCATTTCAACCTCCTTGCCGTCGTTAAGCATTTGACGGTCAATTGGCTACGTTACTTAGACATATGTTGTCCTCGTTTTGTTACGTGCATATTTCGTGCCTTTGTGTAGGGTTTTGCCTACAAGGCAGGCGCTGTTAACATCGCGGCCCGAGCAGGCGCGGATACCCATGCAACGTTCCGATTTTCATTACGACCTTCCCAGGTCACAGATTGCCCAGCACCCGCTGAAATCACGCAGCGCCAGCCGTTTGCTGCATGTGCCGGCTACCGGGGACTTCAGCGACGGAATAATGACGCAGTTCCCGGCTCTGCTGGAATCAGGGGACTTGCTGATTTTCAACAATACCCGCGTGATACCTGCCCGTTTGCATGGCCATAAGGACAGCGGCGGCAAGCTTGAAGTGCTGGTGGAAAGGATTACCGGCGAGCACAGCCTGCTGGCTCAGCTGCGGGTCAGTAAATCCGCCAAAGAGGGACAGGTGTTGTGGCTGGCGGATGGTCAGATCAAGGCCGTTGTCGAGGGGCGCGAAGGCGAGTTCTACGCTCTGCGTTTCGAAGGCGAGGAGACGGCCCTGGCCTTGCTCAAGGCGCATGGCGAAATGCCATTGCCGCCGTATATCGAACGCCAGGCGGATATGGAAGACGATGAGCGTTACCAGACGGTTTATGCGGTGCAGGAAGGAGCGGTTGCTGCGCCGACGGCGGGTCTGCATTTCGATGAGCATCTGCTGAATACCATTCGCGGGCGTGGCGTGGAGTTCGGCTATATCACCCTGCATGTGGGCGCGGGGACTTTTCAGCCGGTAAGGGTGGATGACCTTTCGCAGCACCGGATGCATGCCGAGTATGTCGAGGTGGATGCATCGCTCTGCCGGCAGATCGAGGAAGTCAGGGCGCGGGGCGGGCGGATCATTGCGGTGGGAACGACCGTGGTGCGGGCATTGGAGTCGGCCGCCGCGGACGGTGTGCTCAAACCCTTTGCAGGTGAGACCCGCCTGTTCATTACTCCCGGCTATCGCTTTCGCACGATTGACGCTTTACTGACTAACTTCCATTTGCCGGAATCGACCCTGCTGATGCTGGTCTGTGCCTTCGGCGGGTATGACCGTGTATTGGCGGCTTATCGTCACGCAGTGGTGCAGCAGTACCGGTTTTTCAGTTACGGCGATGCCATGTTTCTGGAGGCTAACGCTTCACCCGCGGAATAAGCATGGGCCTTTCCTGGCGAAAGCGGCGGTACTTTTCGCCATGTTGCTGCAGCAGATCGCGTTCCTCGAAAGCGACGCCTACAAAGATATAGATGCTCATGCCGGCGGCGAACAGCAAATGCCCCCAGGTCATATGCGGTGTGCTCCAGAAGGCAATCAGTAGTCCAAGCATTAATGGATGGCGAATGTGCTTGTACAGGGCGCGTTCGCGAAACGGCGCGTCCTTGACAGGTTTACCCTGCCAGAAACGCCATACCTGGCGTAGTCCCAGCAGGTCGTAGTGGTTATGCATGAAGGTGGCAGACAGGGTGATACCCCAGCCGATCAGGTAGAGCAGCCAGGCTGCATAACTGAGCCAGCCGTCTTGCAGGGACCAGACGACACCGGGCAGCGGGCGCCAGAAGATGTAAATGGCCGCCAGCGTCAGGCCGGTGAGCAGAACGTAGGTGCTGCGTTCCACCGGTTCGGGCACCAGGCGGGTCCAGGCGCGTTTGAAACCATCACGCGCCATCAGGCTGTGCTGCAGGCCGAATAGAGCCACCAGCAGGAGATTGACGCCGATGCTCACGGGCAGGGATGCCGCTACACCTTCATCTATGCCTTTTGGTACAGCGGTATTGGCCAGGAAACCGATGGCGTAGAGTAGGGCAGCGAGTTGTATGAGGTAGCAAAAGACGCCGTAAGCGAGTGCCGCAAGGCGTGGGATCAGACCAGACATGCGGCGCATCATATCACTGAGTCCGGTTCTGTACCGGGCCGGGCTTAAGGTAAAGTAGCGACATGAAGCTGGATGCGATCAAGAGTATGCTGGATGGATAAGCCGTCGAACCGCCTGGATTACCCCATCACATTTGAGGATGTGCGCCTGGCACAGCATATGCGTTTTCGTGCGCTCAGTCCTGCTCAGAAAATTGCTGCGCTGGAAGATATGGAAAAGCTTGCTGCCATGGTCAGGAAAAACATACCCCAACATCAGTAGTCGCGTCAGAATATCCCTTGAAATTCGAACTTCTCAAGCAAAGTGGCTCAGCCCGGCGTGCGCGGCTGTCCTTTACCCGTGGTGCGGTGGAAACGCCGGCGTTCATGCCGGTAGGCACCTATGGCACCGTGAAGGCGATGACGCCCGAGGAACTTGAGGGTATTGGCGCGCAGATTATTCTCGGCAACACCTTTCATCTGATGCTGCGGCCGGGTACGGAAATTGTGCGCAAGCATGGTGGCCTGCATGAGTTCATGCACTGGAAGGGGCCGATCCTGACGGACTCCGGTGGTTTCCAGGTCTGGAGTCTGACGGATTTGCGCAAGCTCACGGAGGAGGGTGTGCGCTTCCGTTCGCCAGTCAATGGCGATGAAGTCTTCCTGACGCCGGAAGCTTCAATCGAAGTGCAGATCGCGCTGGGTTCGGACATCGTAATGGTGTTCGACGAATGCACGCCTTATCCGGCAACAGAGCAACAGGCGCGTGATTCCATGGCGCTTTCCATGCGTTGGGCGGCGCGCTGCAAGACTGCACATACCGGCCAGGACAGTGCCCTTTTTGGCATTGTGCAGGGTGGTATGTACCCCGATTTGCGGCTGGAATCACTCAAGGCGCTTGTTGAAACAGGTTTTGACGGCTATGCCATTGGCGGCCTGTCGGTAGGTGAACCCAAGGATGAGCGCCACAAGGTGCTGGATGCCCTGTTGCCGCAGATGCCGCAGGATCATCCGCGTTATCTGATGGGTGTGGGTACGCCAGAGGACCTGCTCGAAGCGGTGGAGCGTGGCGTGGACATGTTTGACTGCGTGATGCCGACCCGCAATGCCCGTAACGGTCATCTCTTCACCAGCCGGGGTGTGGTGCGTATCCGCAACGCCCAGTACCGTGAGGATCTGTCGCCACTGGATGAGAATTGCGACTGCTACACCTGCCAGAATTACAGCCGCGCCTATCTTTATCATTTGCATCGCTGTAACGAGATTCTGGGTGCGCGGCTCAATACCATTCACAATCTCGCGTTCTATCAGAACCTGATGCGCGGCATGCGCGAGGCCATCGAAAACGATGATTTTGCGGGCTTCAAGGCGCGTACATTGGCGGCTATGGCATAATGCCGGGCCTTGAATTTTCCCATACCTGCCCCAAGTGATGGGCAGACAATCCAACTCTAGAGACTCGTCATGCTCGACTTCCTGATTAGCCCCGCCTATGCCGCTGAAGCAGCGGCTCCGAATCCCATCATGCAGTTGGCGCCTTTGTTCGTACTGCTGATCCTGTTCTACTTCATGCTGATCCGTCCGCAGATGAAGCGCGCCAAGGAACACCGTAATCTGCTGTCTAGCCTGAACAAGGGCGACGAGGTTGTGACCAATGGCGGTCTGGCGGGCAAGATCCGGGAAGTCGGCGAAAACTTTATTCTTCTGGAAATCGCCAAGGACGTGCAGGTGCGCCTGCAGAAGTCGGCTGTGTCCAGCGTAGTGCCCAAGGGCTCGCTGGAAAATCTTTGATCCTGTCTGAATCACTTCCGCTATGAATCATAATCCGGCCTGGAAGATCTGGCTGCTGGCAGCCGTCGTTGTTTTTGGCATTTTCTATGCTTTGCCCAATCTTTTCGGCGAAGTGCCGGCAGTGCAGATTTCCCGCGCTTCGGACGCACCACTGGAATCGGACGTCAACGCTATTGTGCAGGCAGCGCTCGTTGGCGCGGAGATCCAGCCGCGGGGGTTGAGCGACCAGGATGGCCGCCTGCTTGTGCGGGTGAGCGAGGAAACCCAGTTGCGGGCTGCCGAGGCCATCAAGCGGGAACTGTCCGAGGAAGGCCGGCGCGATTATGTGGTTGCCCTCAATCTTGCGCCCAGTACACCGTCCTGGCTGACTGCGCTGGGCGCTCAGCCCATGGCGCTGGGCCTTGATCTGCGCGGTGGCGTGCACTTCCTGCTGGAAGTAGATATTCCCGCCGCCATCTATCAACGCCGCCAGCAGTACGCCCAGGATATGGAGGCACTGCTGCGACGTGAGCGTATTCGCACCGAACGCGGTGAGTGGCTACAGGACGACATCATCGTGATTCGTCTGCGCCAGCAGGAAGATGTAAGTGAGGCTCTGGCGCTTCTGGAAGAAGAGTTCCGCGAGCTCAGCATTGAACAGAATGAGGATGGCCTGACGCTGAGCGCCTCGCTGGATGAAGAAGAGCTGAAGCGTATTGCCGAATTTGCCATGTCGCAGTCACTGACCACGCTGCGTAATCGGGTCAACGAACTGGGTGTGGCCGAACCGCTGGTGCAGCGCCAGGGCAAGGACCGCATCGTGGTGCAGTTGCCGGGCGTGCAGGACACGGCCCGCGCCAAGGAAATCCTGGGCGCGACTGCCACACTGGAATATCGCATGGTGGCGGAAGACGAGGATGCCTATCTGGCGGAGCGCACTGGCGTGGCGCCGATTGGCACCCAGCTCTTCAAGACACGCGATGGCCGGCCGATTCTTCTTAAGCGGGAAGTGATTACCACGGGTGATCACATCGTGGATGCCTCTTCCGGTATCGATACTGATTCGGGCAGTCCGGCAGTGTTTGTGACCCTGGACGGGCAGGGCGCCAAGAAAATGCTGGAAACCACCCAGACAAATGTGAACAAGCGCATGGCTGTGCTGTTCGTGGAAACCAAGGTGGAAACCCGTTATGTGAATGGCGAGGAAGTGCGCAAGAAGGTGCGCATTGAAGAGGTTATTAACGACGCCGTAATTCGCGGTGTTTTCGGCAAGCGTTTCCAGACCACCGGGCTGGAAACCAACGAAGCGCGCAATCTGTCCCTGTTGCTGCGTGCCGGTGCATTACCTGCACCCATTGAAATCGTGGAAGAGCGTACCGTTGGACCTAGCCTCGGGCAGGACAATATCGATCAGGGCCGTCTGGCGGTGATTGTGGGTTTCCTGCTGGTGGTGGTATTCATGGTGGTCTACTACCGCGTGTTCGGCCTGGTGGCCAATATGGCGCTGATGCTCAATCTGGTGATGATTATCGCCGTGCTGTCCCTGCTACAGGCCACGCTGACGCTGCCGGGTATTGCGGGCATTGTGCTGACCGTGGGTATGGCGGTGGATGCGAATGTGCTGATCTTCGAGCGTATTCGTGAAGAGTTGTCAGCCAATACGCCGGTGCAGGGGGCAATCCGGGCGGGTTACGAGAAGGCCCTGTCCTCGATTGCGGACGCCAATATCACCACCCTGATTGCCGCGGTGGTGCTGTTCAGCTTCGGCACCGGCCCCATCAAGGGATTCGCCGTGACGCTGTCCATCGGCATCCTGACTTCAATGTTTACCGCGATCTTCGGTACACGCGTCGTGGTGAACGCGCTGTATGGCCGCAAGCAACGCCTGGCCGATCTGCCAATCTAGGGCCGTTTTCATGAAACTGATTCCTGACAATACCAATATCGATTTCCTCGGTCACCGCCGTCTGGCGCTGGTTATTTCCGTGTTGTTGCTGGCGGCTTCAGTCGTCTGCATTGCGGTGCGCGGCTTCAACTTTGGTATCGACTTTACCGGCGGTGTGCTGATCGAAGTCGGATATCCGTCCTCGGTAGAACTGGTTGAAGTGCGCGAGGCCCTGAACACGGCCGGTTATACCGATGCTGTGGTTCAGCACTTCGGCACTTCACAGGATGTGCTGATTCGCCTGGCCCCGAGCGCAAACGAGGCGTCTGCAGATATCAGTACCGAGGTGCTCAAGGCGTTGTCAGCCAATGAGGCCGGCATTGAAATGCGCCGTGTGGAGTTTGTGGGCCCGCAGGTGGGTGAAGAGCTGACCGAGCAGGGTGGCCTGGCCATGCTCTATGCGTTGATCGGCATCCTGGTGTATGTGGCTTTCCGCTTTCAGTACAAGTTCGGACTGGGTGCGGTCACAGCGCTTTTCCATGATGTGGTATTGACCCTGGGCCTGTTTTCGGCGCTGCAGCTCAACTTCGATCTGCCGGTGCTGGCGGCTTTGCTGGCAGTGATTGGTTATTCACTGAATGACACCATCGTGGTATTCGATCGCATTCGTGAAAACTTCCTGCGCATGCGCAAGGCCGAATCGATTGAAGTCATGAATGTGTCGGTGAACCAGACACTGGCGCGTACCGTCATGACCAGTGGTACGACCTTGCTGACCCTGATCGCGTTGTTCTTCCTCGGTGGTGAGGTGATTCACGGTTTCGCCACGGCCCTGATCATGGGTGTGATCGTAGGTACGCATTCCTCGATTTTCGTAGCCAGTGCGACGGCCCTTGAGTTGGGCGTCAAGCGTGAGGATTTGCTGCCGCCCAGTGACGAGAACGAGCAGAACGCCTGAGCGTCAGAGATGCGGTTTGAGTAGTTTCTCGAGCTGACCGTGAATCTTTAGATTGCCGGCGAGGATGTTGCCGCTTTTCATTGGGTCCTTGCCGCCCCCGAGTTCGGTGACAGTGCCGCCGGCTTCGCGCACCAGCAGAATGCCTGCCGCCATATCCCAGGGCTTCAGGCCCAGTTCCCAGAAGCCGTCCAGCCGTCCAGCGGCCAGGTAGGCCAGATCCAGTGCGGCGGCGCCCGGCCGGCGTACACCGGCAGTGTTCAGCATCACTTCACGCAGCATCGGCAGATAGTGGTCGATCTTCTGATCCTTACGGAAGGGCAGGCCAGTGCCGATCAGACTGGTCTCCAGTCTGGAGGTGCGGCTGACGCGTACGCGGCGTCCATCCAGCTGCGTACCGGCGCCTCGGCTGGCGGTAAACAGCTCCTGGCTGAACGGGTCGTAGACCACGGCCACTTCCAGTTCCGAGCGGTCCTTGCAGGCAATGGAGACCGCGAATTGCGGGAAGCGATGCAGGTAATTCGTGGTGCCGTCCAGCGGATCAATAATCCACTGCATACCCCCGGCCTCGCCGTGCTCGCCGCTTTCTTCGGCAAGGATGGCATGTGAGGGATAAGCCTTGTGAATGCGATCAATGATGATGCGTTCCGCCTGCTGATCCACTTCGGAAACGAAGTCACTGGCCTGTTTGGTGGTGACCGTGAGTTGGTCAGCCTGATTGTAGTGCCGCATGATGAAGTCGCCAGCGGCACGCGCAGCAGTAACTGCAGTGTTGAGCAGGGGATGCATTGTTGAAAGATCGTCTACCGGTGAAAGGCGCGCGTAGAATAGCACATTCACTTGATTTCAGATGATCAAATCGCCGCATGCAGGCCCTTAATAACATTCGCATTGTTCTGGTCGAAACCTCTCATCCCGGCAACATTGGCGCGGCAGCGCGCGCCATGAAAACCATGGGGTTGTCGAATCTGGTCCTGATCAAACCGCGTTTCTTCCCGCATGAAGATGCCACCGCCTTTGCTTCGGGAGCTGCCGGGGTGCTGGAAAACGCGCGTCTCTGTGATTCATTGGCTGAAGCGGTCGCTGACTGCCGGTGGGTGGTGGGCACGACGGCGCGCCGGCGTACAGTAGCGGCGCCGGTTGCTGCTCCGCAGGAGGTTATTCCGGAACTCTACCGTCAGGCACAACGCGATCATGTCGCGCTTGTCTTTGGGCGCGAACGTACCGGGCTCACCAATGAGGAGCTGGACCTCTGCCAGAAGGGGATCGAAATTCCCACGAACCCTGACTACAGCTCGCTCAATCTGGCGGCTGCCGTCCAGGTGCTGAGCTATGAACTGCGTAAGGCAGCCCTCTCGTATGATGAGGAGGTTGCCGAGGATGAGCCTGTTTCAGATCCGCCCGCATCGGCCGAGCAACTGGAGGGGTTCTACGAACATCTGCAGCGGGTAATGATCGATACCGGTTTCCTTGATCCTGCCTATCCCAAACACCTGATGCGCCGCCTGCGACGTCTTTTCAGTCGTGCGCAACCGGACGAGCGCGAGGTGAATATACTGCGCGGCATCCTGAGCAGCGTTGAAGACCCGCATCCGCCCGGAAAATAGTCCCTGGCCTAAGCCGGGAAAGTAGTCCCTCGCCTCAATCTGGTCATCATCTTCCCGGGCCGGTATAATTCCAACCTCTTTTATCGGAAATGCCGTATTCCTGTGAAGCGGCATTGCAAGTCACTGCACCAGAAGGATTTTCCATGTTTGATCGTATCCGCGAAGATGTGAAAGCGGTGTTTGAACGCGATCCTGCCGCGCGCGGCTGGTGGGAGGTGCTGACTTGTTATCCGGGACTGCATGCGATCTGGATGCATCGCATCAGTCACTGGTTCTGGACGCATGGCCTCAAATGGCTGGCGCGTCTGATTTCCCATCTGGGCCGCTGGTTGACCGGTATTGAAATTCATCCCGGCGCCACCATTGGCCGTCGTTTTTTCATTGATCACGGTATGGGTATCGTCATTGGCGAAACCACCGAGATTGCCGATGACGTCACCCTGTATCAGGGCGTAACGCTTGGCGGTACCTCCTGGAATCCCGGCAAGCGCCATCCCACTCTGGAAAAAGGCGTGGTCGTGGGCGCCGGCGCCAAAGTGCTGGGGCCATTCACCATCGGCGAGAATGCGCGCATAGGCTCCAATGCGGTGGTTGTGAAGGAAGTGCCGGCGGGTTGCACGGTTGTGGGCGTGCCGGGCCATCTGGTGCGTTGCAAGGACGCTGAACAGGAAATTCCCGAGCACCGCGCCGCACTGGCCAGGAAAATGGGTTTTGACGCCTATGGCCTGACGCGTGACATGCCCGACCCGGTGACGAATGCCATTAACGCCATGCTGGATCATATCCACACCATGGACAGTCAGCTGGAGACGCTGGTGGGCAAGATGCACCAGCTGGATACGCATTTCCCGGATCTCAAGGTGCCGAAACTGGAAGTGCCGGAGTTTGAAGATGAGGTGGCCGCTACATCTGCGGAGGATGAGGGTAAAGCTGCCGGGAGTGGTTCCTGATATGAAAATCACAACCAAGGGACGTTATGCAGTCACTGCCATGCTGGATCTGGCTCTGCACGAGGATCGAAGCTGTGACGAAGCGGGTGGTTGTCCACTCGCACTTTGCGAAATCGCCGAGCGTCAGGGTATTTCGCCTGCCTATCTGGAGCGTCTGTTCGCGGGGCTGCGCAGACATGGCCTGGTGGCGGCGACACGCGGTGCATGCGGCGGCTATCGCCTGGCGCGGCCTGCTGCGCAGATATCCGTGGCGGATGTCATGGCGGCCGTCAGCGAAGATCTGGACGCCACGCGCTGCGGTGGCGAGCGTAATTGCAATGACGGTGTGGGCTGTCTGACGCATGATCTCTGGGAAGAATTGACCCGGCATGTGGCGAGTTATCTGGACAGGATCAGCTTTGCCGACCTGGTCAGTCAGGCACACCGGCGCGCGGCTGCCCATGACACGGCGCCGGTTGAGTTGTTTGACCTGAGGCAGGCGGGATAGCCATGCCGGTGTATTTCGACCATAACGCCACCACCTGGCTGGATGCAGCGGTGCTGGACGCCATGCAATCGAGTCTGGCGGGACGCTATGGCAATCCTTCCAGCCTGCACCGTTTCGGCCGCGTGGCGCGTGATGCCATCGACCGGGCTCGTGAGCAGGTGGCGGCCCTGGTGAATGCGCATCCCGGCCAGGTGGTATTCACCAGCGGAGGTACCGAAGCGAACAATACCGCGGTCAAGGGACTGGCTGCGCGTAGCCGGCCCGGCCGTATTCTGCTCAGCGCCATTGAGCATCCTTCGGTGCTGGAGCTGGAAGAGCCGCTGAAAGCTGGGGGCTGGCAGGTGGATTTTGTTCCCGTTACCCGGGAGGGGATCGTGGACCTGGCCGCCCTGCAGTGCATGCTGGACGAAGGCGGTGTGCGCCTGGTGTCCGTGATGGCGGTCAACAACGAAACCGGTGTGCTCCAGCCTTACGAGGCCATTGCCGGCCAGGTAAGGGCGGCAGGCGCGATCTATCACTGCGATGCCGTGCAGGCGGCTGGCAAGCTTTCTTTCAGTTACCCGGAATCCGGCGCACATATCCTGAGTCTGTCTTCGCACAAGATTTATGGCCCCAAGGGTGTCGGCGCCCTGATTCTGGATAAGGCGCTGGATATCGAACCCCTGCTGCACGGGGGAGGTCATGAGCGCGGGTTGCGGGCCGGAACCGAGAACATGCCGGCGATTGTGGGTTTTGGCGCGGCCGCCGAGCTTGCGCAGCAGCAGCTGGAATCCCGCACTCAGCATTGTGCGGGCTTGCGTGATCAGCTGGAGGCGGGCCTGTCGGCATTGCCGGACATCAGGATTTTCGGCCAGGAACAGCCGCGCCTGCCCAACACCAGCCAGTTCTCGGTGCCGGGTTATGACGGTGAGGCATTGCTGATGGCGCTGGATCGTGAAGGTATTGCCGTTTCAAGTGGCTCGGCCTGTTCCAGTGGCAAGGGCGAGCCCAGCCATGTCCTGCTGGCCATGGGCATTGATGAGCAGGTGGCGCGTGGCGCGATCCGTGTGAGCCTGGGCAAGGACAATACAGGCGCAGAAGTGGAGCAGTTTCTGTCGATACTCGCGCGTCTTACGGGTGCGCAGACACAGCAGAGCTCAGGTGACCGTTTTGCTTCGGTGATGGGGCAGTGATGGCAGAGCGCGCCCTGTATCTGGATTACGCCGCGACGACGCCGGTGGACGCGCGTGTGGCCGAGCGTATGCGGGCTTTTCTTTCGCCGGATGGCGAATTCGGCAATCCGGCGTCCATGCAGCATGCCTATGGGCGGGTGGCGCATGATGCGGTGGAAAAGGCGCGAGAGCAGGTGGCCAGCCTGATCGGCGCCGAGGCGGCGGAAATCGTCTGGACATCCGGCGCTACCGAGTCCAACAACCTGGCGATCAAGGGCGTTGCCGAGGCCTATGCGGATCGTGGCCGGCATATGGTCACCATGAAGACCGAACACAAGTCGGTGGTTGATGTATGCCGCTACCTGGAGCAGCAGGGTTGGCGTATTACCTGGTTGCCGCCCCAGCCTGACGGCCGGATTTCGACCGAAACGCTGGCTGCAGCCATCAACGAAGAGACAGTGCTGGTGTCCCTGATGTTGGTCAATAACGAAACCGGCGTGCTGCAGGATATCGCCTCCATCGGCCGCCTGACCCGCGAACGCGGGGTGTTGCTGCATGTGGATGCGGCGCAGGCGGTGGGGAAAATGCCGGTAGATGTCGAGCATATGCAGACTGATCTGCTGTCGGTATCTGCGCACAAGCTTTACGGTCCCAAGGGTATAGGGGCGCTCTATGTTCGCCGCCGCCCGAGAGCGAGATTGATGCCGCAAATACATGGCGGGGGCCATGAACGGGGTATGCGCTCCGGCACATTACCTACGCATCAGATTGTCGGTATGGGCGAGGCCTGCCGCATCGCTGACGAAGCAATGGCCAAAGAGGCTGAGCGTATCCGCGCTCTGCGGGACCGGCTCTGGCAGGGTCTGTCAGAGTTGCCGGAGGTTTACCGAAATGGTTCGGACAGCCATAACGTGGCCGGCATCCTGAATGTCAGTTTTGCCGGTGTGGACGGTGAGGCGCTGCACGCCGGCCTTTCCGGCTTGGCGGTTCCGCTTGCACTTTCCAGCGGCTCCGCCTGCACTGCGGCCAGTCAGGAATCGTCCTATGTATTGAGGGCGCTGGGCCGTGAAGACGAACTGGCCTATGCCAGTGTGCGCTTCTCCCTGGGTCGTTGGACGACGCAGGATGAGGTGGATCGCGTCATCACCTCGGTGCAGACGCTGGTAAACGCGCTGCGTCGGCGTTCACCCGCATGGCAGAAGGACTGTGCAGGCCCGGCGCCGGGGATGGGCGATGAGCATCCGCAATACAGTGACGCGGTGTGGCGCTACTTCACGCGCGCGCTGGCGGCTGATCCATCCGAAGATGAGGCTGATCTGGTGGTGGCGAGTGACACGCCCGGCTCACGTGCAAGGATGCAGCTGCGGGCGCGCATTGAAGGCGGCAAGTTCGTCTCGGCGGAGGCGCGCGTTTATGGCTGTGTCTCGTCACTGGCCGCCGGCGCCTGGTTGGCTGAGTACCTCATTGGAAAATCGCCGGAGCAGTTGCAGGTGACTACAGCCGAAATCGAGCAGGATCTGCAGTTGGCGCCGGTCAAGCGTCATTGCGCCCTGATGGCCGAGGATCTTTTGGGAATGATTAGCCGTCAGGCGCGTCTAACGGTTGATGCAGCCGAAAAAGTTGCCTCGTAATGGAAATGGAGTGAAAGAGGATATGACGATTCAGTTGACCGAAAGTGCAGCCAGACGCATTCAGCAACAGCTGGCCGAACGTGGCAAAGGGCTTGGCCTGCGTGTGGGCGTCAAGGAAAGCGGCTGCAGTGGTTACAGTTATGTCATGGATTACGCCGATGAAGTCACAGCTGAAGATGTGGTTTTTGAGGCCTACGGCGCCAAGGTGGTCGTGGATCCGGAGAGTCTGAAAATGCTGGACGGATCAACCCTGGATTTTGTTCGCGAAGGCCTGAACCGCATGTTCCGGTTCAACAACCCGAATGTGGCCGATGCCTGCGGATGTGGGGAGAGTTTTACGCTGGATAAGGCGGTTTAAGGCCCGTCATAAGCACCGTCAGGTACATGGTGCTGGTGGTGATGCGCCGCACAAGATAAAATCACCCGATTTTATTGCACTTTTCCATTCAACCCCCGCTAAACGGGGGTAGTTTATTTTAATAGCTAGTTGGAGTTTTCATGGCTGTCGAACGTACGCTTTCCATTGTTAAACCCGATGCCGTCGGCAAGGACATTATCGGTGAAATTTACAGCCGCTTCGAAAAAGGCGGACTGAAGATTATCGCCGCGAAAATGAAGCATCTGAGCCGCGAGGACGCCGAAGGTTTTTATGCCGTGCACAAGGAGCGTCCCTTCTTTAACGACCTGGTCAGCTTCATGATTTCCGGCCCGGTCATGATTCAGGTGCTGGAAGGCGAAAATGCCATTGCCCGTAACCGCGAGCTGATGGGCGCCACCAACCCGGCGGAAGCCGCTGCGGGCACTATCCGTGCTGATTTCGCCAGTTCGATTGACGAGAACGCAGTGCACGGCTCGGATGCGCCGGAAACCGCGGCCCAGGAAATCGCCTACTTCTTCGGCGACGACGAACTTTGCCCGCGGACGCGCTGAGTCAATCGTGAGCAAACTTAACCTGTTCGGGCTCGACCGCGACCAGCTGCGTGCGCAGTTCGCCGCCTGGGATGAGCAGCCTTATCGCGCCGATCAGGTGATGCAATGGATTTATGGCCGCGGAGTCGATGACTTCGCGGCCATGACCAACATTTCCAAAGCCTTGCGCGGCAAGCTGGAAGCGGTGGCCGAGATCCGGGTGCCGGAGCTGGTGACCGAACAGGGCAGCACGGATGGCACGCGCAAATGGGTGCTGCGTCTGGACGGCGGCAATGCTGTCGAGACGGTTTATATTCCGGAAGGCGACCGTGAGCTTGAGACCGATGAGCAGGGCAAACGCTATCGCGGCACGCTGTGTATTTCATCTCAGGTAGGTTGCGCACTGGATTGCAGTTTCTGCTCCACAGCCAAGCAGGGGCTGAACCGCAATATGACCACGGCCGAGATTGTCAGTCAGGTGTGGTTTGCCAACCGTACCCTGGAGGCCGCGCCGCTGGGTCAGACCAACGGCCGCCGCGCCATCAGCAACGTGGTGTTCATGGGCATGGGTGAGCCGCTGGCAAACTTCAATGAAGTGGTGCCGGCCATCAAGATTCTGCTGGATGACTTTGGCGTGGGCCTTTCCAAGCGCCGGGTGACGGTGAGCACGTCCGGGCTGGTGCCTTTCATGGATCGTCTGCGCAGCGAAGTGGATGTGGCGCTGGCCGTGTCACTGCATGCGCCTGAAGACGGCCTGCGTGATGAACTGGTGCCGATTAACCGCAAGTACTCGTTGGCTGAATTGATGGCTGCCTGCGACCGCTATACCCATGGCCGTTCCGGTCGCGCGCATATTCTCTATGAATATGTCATGCTGGATGGTGTCAACGACAGCATGGCTGAAGCCAAGGCTCTGGTGCGTTTGCTGGGCCAGCGGCAAGCCAAGGTCAATCTGATTCCTTTCAATCCGTTTCCTGGCACCGTGTATAAACGTTCACCTGCGGACCGCATACAGAAATTCGGCGAATATCTGAATCGTCACGGCGTGCGTACAACTGTACGACGCACGCGTGGCGATGATATTGATGCCGCCTGTGGTCAGCTGGTGGGCAGGGTGCAGAGCCGCCAGCGTCAGCGTCTGAGCGAAGTCAAGGTGCGCATGCACAGAGCGGATGGCAAGAATCATCAGGGGGCGGGTGTATGAAACTGCTGCCAGTGACTCTGCTACTGTTCCTGCTTGCAGGCTGTGCAAACCTGAACCAGCAGGCGGCAGACCGCAAGGAAGCGGCTCGCGCCAACACTGACCTGGGTGTGGAATACATGAACCAGGGGCAGGATGACCGGGCCCTGCAAAAACTGGAAAAGGCGCTGCAGCAGGATCCGTACTTGGGCACTGCGCATGCTGCTATCGCCATTCTGTATACCCGCATGGATGAAGCGGAACTGGCAGAGAAGCATTACAAGAAAGCGCTCTATCTGGAGCCGAAGAACCCTACATTCAATAATAACTACGGCGCCTACCTCTGTTCCCGCAACAAGGTCGATGAGGCGGTGGTTCTTTTCCAGAAAGTACTGGATGACCCGCATTATCCGGCCCCCGAAGAGGCCTATACCAATATGGGCATGTGTCTGCGGCGCAAACCGGATCTGCAGGCAGCGGAAGAAAGTTTCCGCAAGGCGCTTGAACGCAACCCCGGACACAGCCAGGCGCTGTCACAGATGGCGATTATCAGTTATCAGCAGACCGAGTACATGCAGGCCCGCGCCTTCCTGCAGCGTTATGAGAGCCGTAGCAAACCCAGCCCGGATATGCTGCTGCTTGGCATGCGAATTGAGAAACGTTTGGGTAACGACGCGGCTGCGTCGGCCTATGCAGAACGGCTGCGTAATACTTACCCCGGCAGCGGCAGGAATTCATCCTATGCCGAAAGTCTGGACTGAATAAAGATTTCCAGGAGTATGGTTTTCCACGATGAGCCAGGATCAAGAGCAACAGAACACAACTGAAGAGCAGGTCGAGCAACCGGACATGCCGGAACCCGGCGCCGGGCAGGTGGAAGAGACGCCTGCCGAGCCTGCCTACACCGGCAAAACGCCGGGTGAACTGCTACGCGAAGGGCGCGAGAAGCGGGAATTGACTATCGAGGACGTGGTGATCCAGACGCGCATGTCTCTGGAGACCGTGCGGGCTCTGGAAGAAGATCGTGATCCACCCCAGAATGCCTGGGTTTATGTGCGAGGTTATTACCGCAAGTATGCCCGTGCACTGGGACTGTCTGAGGACGAGATTCTTGGTGCTCACGAGCGCTTTGTAGGCGGCGCACCTGCCCCCGAGCCGATTTCCGATGAGTGGGCGCCCGCTGATGTCAGTCCCCGGGGCGGCGTGCCGCGTTTCGTGCTGGTACTGATAGCAGGCATCATATTCGGCGGTCTGGCCTGGTGGCTGGTGCCACAGTTGTCCAGGGAGCTGAAATCAGCGGAGCAGGGAGCGGCGTCGGCGGATACTGAAAGCCGGCAAACAGCTTCCGGAACCTCATTTACCGTGCAGCGCAAGCCTGCACCCCGGCCCGCATTGGCCGAGCCGGTGATCGCAGCGGCACCAGAGTCCGGAGACGATGCGTCCACAGAGGCTACGGCTGAAGAGGAGTCTGATGCCGAGGCGGAATCCGGGCAACCGGCTGCGGAAACCCCGCAGGCTGATCAGGGTACGACGGCTTCTGAAGAGGCAGCCACGGAATCCGAAGCAGCGGATGCACTACCCGAGGGCAACAGACTGCTGCTGAAATTTACCGAGCGGAGCTGGGTGAACGTGGTTGATGCCAGCGGCAAACGCCTGTTGGACGGGATAGTACAGGGCGGCAGTGAGCGGGCGTTGTCAGGCCAGCCACCCTATCGGGTTTTTCTGGGCTACGCACCGGGCGTGTCAGTCTCGTTTGCGGGCAGCCTGATCGATACTTCCACATATATCACCGACAACAATACCGCACGTTTTACTGTGGGCGGGGAAACCCGGGAAACTCCCTGAGGTCTCAGGTCAGAGAATTCAACGCTGTTCCGATATGCAAAGCCATCACGTAATTGAACGTCGCCAGTCCCGCCAGATCATGGTGGGGAATGTGCCTGTTGGCGGAGGCGCGCCTATATCGGTCCAGAGCATGACCAATACCGAGACGCGTGATGTGGATGCCACGGTGGCCCAGATCGAAGCCTTGCAGAAAGCGGGTGCGGATATCGTCCGTGTGTCGGTGCCGACGCTGGATGCGGCGGAGGCCTTCGGCAAGATACGCAAGCGCGTGGATATTCCGCTGGTTGCGGATATTCACTTCAATTACAAATGCGCGCTGGCTTCCGCCGAGCAGGGGGCAGATTGTCTGCGGATCAATCCCGGCAATATCGGCGGTGAGAAAAAGATTCGTGAAGTGATCGAATGCGCCAAACATCACGGTGTGCCCATCCGCGTAGGCGTGAATGCCGGGTCACTGGAAAAGGATCTGCAGGAAAAATACGGCGAGCCCAATGCCGATGCGCTGGTGGAATCAGCCCAGCGGCACATTGAGATTCTTGACCGGCACAACTTCGACCAGTTCAAGATCAGTCTGAAGGCCTCGGAAGTGTTCATGACCGTAGAGGCTTACCGCAAGCTGGCTGCCATGATTGATCAGCCACTGCACCTGGGGATTACCGAGGCAGGCGGTCCGCGCGCCGGTTCGGTCAAGTCCGCAATCGGACTGGGTATGCTGCTGGCGGACGGTATTGGCGACACCATACGGGTTTCGCTGGCGGCCGACCCGGTGGAAGAAATCAAGGTGGGCTGGGATATTCTCAAGTCACTGCACCTGAGAAACCGGGGTATTAACCTGATCGCCTGTCCGTCCTGTTCGCGCCAGAATTTCGATGTCATCAAGACCGTGAATCAGCTGGAGGCGCGACTGGAAGATATTGACGAGCCACTGGATGTGGCGGTCATTGGCTGTGTGGTCAACGGTCCCGGTGAAGCGCGCGAGGCAGCGATTGGTGTGGCCGGCGGGCGGCCCAATTCCGTGTATGTCGATGGCGGCATCCAGCACAAGCTTCGGAATGAAGAACTGGTGGACCAGTTGGAACAGATGGTTCGCCGCCGGGTAGCCCGCGCCAGGGAAGAGCGCCTTGCTGCTGAAGAAAAGAAAAGCGCCTGAGGGCGAATCCTAACTAGATAAGTATCTGAATCGTGGCGAACACCTATCAAGCAATCCGTGGGATGAACGATATCCTGCCGGCAGAGGCTGCCCCCTGGCGGACTTTGCAAACTGCGGTGACCGAAGTCTTTGCGGCTTATGGCTACCAGCAGATTCGTCTGCCTGTCGTTGAACGTACCGAACTGTTTGCACGTTCCATCGGTGAAGTGACCGATATCGTCGAAAAGGAAATGTACAGTTTCGAGGACCGCGGCGGCGAGAGTCTGAGCCTGCGTCCGGAAGGCACGGCCGGCTGTGTCCGCGCAGCCATCCAGCACGGGCTGTTGCATAACCAGGTGCAGCGGCTGTGGTACAGCGGCCCGATGTTCCGTTATGAGCGCCCGCAGAAAGGGCGCTACCGTCAGTTCTATCAGTTCGGCGCCGAAGCCTTCGGGCTGGAAGGGCCGGATATCGATGCGGAGCTGATCATGATGTCGGCCCGTTTGTGGCGGCGTCTGGGACTCAAGGGTATACGTCTGCAGCTGAATTCACTGGGTACGCCCGAATCGCGTCAGGCTTACCGGCAGGTGTTGGTTGATTATTTCCGTCAGCATGCCGACGTGCTGGATGAGGACAGTAAACGCCGTCTGGATGGCAACCCCATGCGGATTCTCGACAGCAAGAACCCGGACTTGGCCGGCCTGATCGAGAATGCGCCGAATATCCTTGATCACCTGGATGATGCATCGAAAATACATTTCGATGCCGTTTGTGCCCAGTTGACTGCCGCAGGTATCAAGTACAGCGTGAATCCACGCGTGGTTCGCGGACTGGATTATTACTCGCGCACAGTGTTCGAGTGGACTACCGATCAACTTGGCGCCCAGGATGCTGTATGCTCTGGCGGCCGCTATGACGGATTGGTGGAGCAGCTGGGTGGCAAGCCCACGCCTGCCATAGGTTTTGCAATGGGCGTTGAACGTCTCATTGCCCTGATGGAATTGCAGGAATGCCGTGTATTGGCGGATGGACCCCAGATTTATCTGGTCCGTGTCGGCGAAAATGCCGACAGCTACAGCGCGGTACTTGCCGAACAATTGCGTGATGCCCTGCCGGATTTGCGTTTGCTGGTCCACGCCGGTGGCGGCAGTTTCAAATCGCAGATGAAACGGGCGGATAAAAGCGGTGCCGAGTTTGCCCTCATCATCGGCGATGACGAGGTGGTGAACGATCAGGTTCAGCTCAAGGCATTGCGTGGCACCGGCGGACAAGTGGCCGTTCCGCGTGCTGAACTGGTTTCCGGGTTGGCGCAGCGACTTGATCTGCAGCCTCCCGTGCAAGGTTAGTATTCAAGGAGATACAGGTGGCAGAAACCTATAACGACGACGAACAGCTACAGCGCCTGCGCGAGTGGTGGCAGCAGAACTGGCTGCCTGTTGTGCTTGGGCTCGGCCTGTCCATCAGCGGTGTGCTGGGCTGGAACATGTGGCAGACGTATAAAAAGGAGCAGGCGGAACTGGCTTCCGGCCACTACGAACAGCTGCGCCTGAATCTGCAGATTGGGGATCTGGGATCCGCCACTGAACAAAGCGACATTCTCAAGACCAAGTACAGGTCTACGCCTTATGCTGCCCAGGGCGCCCTGTTGATTGCCAGTCTGCATGTAGATGATCAGGCGCTCGACAAGGCGGGTGATCAGCTCGAATGGGTGGTGAATTACGCCGGTGATGCCAAGCTTCAGCATCTGGGTCGTCTGCGCCTGGCGCGCATACGTTGGGCACAGGGTGATGCGGATGCGGCGCTGGAGTTGTTAAAGGCGCCGGGTATGGAAAGCTTCGCCGGGCTATACGCTGAGTTGCGAGGCGACATCCTGGTAAGCCAGGGCCGCGAGGATGAGGCCCGCGAGTCCTACAAACTGGCCATGAAAACTGCTGAGGTCTCGGATCTTGCCGTACTGCAGCAGAAGCTGGCCGATCTGCTGGAATTGGGCGATGAGCCCGATATGCCGGCCGAAGAGTTGAGCGAAGAATGAAGCATCTACTACCGCTTGTCTTTGCCGTGATGCTGGCGGCTTGCGCCAGCACCGGTGAGAAGCCGCCCGAGCCGACTGAGCTGGTTGACCTGGAAACGACGGTGGCCAAGGCGAAAGTTAGCTGGAGCCGCGGGACAGGCGCCGGTTTTGCCGCAGAACCCGCCGGCTTTCAGGTCGCAATTGGTAGTGATGCGGTCTATACCGCCGATGAAAAAGGCGAAGTAAGAGCTTTTTCCCTGGATGAAGGCAAGCGCTTGTGGAGGCAGGATCTCGACCTGCGTATTGCTTCCGGGCCGGCGTTAGTCGATGACCTGATCATAGTAGGTACGCGTGAGGCCCAGGTGATCGCACTGGATGCCCGTGATGGTAGCCAGCGCTGGCAGGCACGTGTGTCCGGAGAAGTGCTCGCGCCTGCAGCTGGTGGGCAGGGCGTCGTGGTGGTTCGCAGCTTCGACGGATTCGTTTATGGCCTGAATGCGGACGGCGGCCAGCGCTTATGGGCGGTTGATCGTACTGTGCCGACGCTGACACTGCGTGGTATTGGCGCACCGCTTGTCGTTGGTGGCAATGTCATGGTCGGCACGGATGGCGGCAAGGTGCTGGCCCTGGGGCTGCATGACGGTGTTCCGGTCTGGGAGTCCACGGTCAGTGTGCCGACGGGGCGTTCAGAACTGGAACGGCTGGTGGACGTTGATGCCATGCCGGTTTCCGAAGGCCTGGACGTATATGCGGTCAGTTATGCCGGCGATCTGGTGGCCATGGAACTGGGTCAGGGACAGATACAGTGGCGGGCCAATGTGGCGAGCATCACCGGTATGGCGCTGGCCGGTGATCGTATTTTCGTCACAGATCCCGAATGCCGCGTTTTTGCAGTGGATCGCCGCAATGGCGATGTGCTGTGGACGCGGGATGAACTGCGTTACCGGGAATGTTCCCGTCCGGCCGTGCACCGCGGCCTGGTCGCGGTGGGTGATCTGGATGGCTACATCCACTGGTTGGCGCCTGAAGACGGACGCATCCTTGCCCGTGCACGGCCGGTGCGTGATCCCATAGCACCACTGGAAGTGCAGGGAGACCGTTTGCTCGTGCTGTCGGTAGATGGCAAGCTCGCCGCGCTGGACCTGATCAGTCAGTAACCCGGCAAGAGCAAAGGTATCGCAACATGGCCGCCCAGATGACCGGCAGACTTCCGGTGATTGCCTTGTTGGGCCGCCCGAATGTTGGTAAATCCACGCTTTTTAATGTGCTGACACGTAGCCGGGATGCGCTGGTGGCGGATCAGCCGGGGATGACGCGCGACCGTAAATACGGCTTTGGCGAAACCGCGGACCGACGCTTCATTGTTGTGGATACGGGGGGCATTGGCGAAGAAGTCGATGAGGTTGACTCGCATATCAGCCGACAAAGTCGTCAGGCTCTGGAAGAGGCTGACGCGGTGTTATTCATGGTGGATGCGCGTGCCGGTCTGATCGAAGTCGACAGGCAACTGGCGCTCGAGATGCGGCGCAGTGGCAAGAAAGTGCACCTGGTGCTCAACAAATGTGAACACCTGGATATACAGACCGCGGCCTCCGAATTCTACGCGCTGGGTCTGGGCACGCCGTACGCTATTTCCTCTTCGCATAAACACGGCGTTGCCGACATGATTGAATCCGTGCTGGATGAAATCGAAACGGAAGACGAAGCGCTGCCCGGGGATGCAGTGGAGATCCAGGGTACCGTCGTTGCCGTTGTAGGCCGACCGAACGTGGGCAAATCCACTTTGATCAACCGCCTGCTGGGTGAGGAGCGGGTACTGGCAATGGATATGCCCGGCACGACCCGCGACAGCATTTTCATACCCATGGAACGCGACGGACGTGACTATACGCTGGTGGATACTGCCGGGGTCAGGCGCAGGTCCAGGATTGATGACCCTCTGGAAAAATTCAGTGTTATCAAGACACTGCAGGCTATTAACGAAGCCAATGTGGTAGTGGTGATGCTGGATGCCCGTCAGGGTATTGCTACCCAGGATGCCCGTTTGCTGGGCCTGGTGGCCGAGAGTGGTCGTGCACTGGTGCTGGCGGTAAATAAATGGGACGGGCTCGAGGAGGACGCCCGGCAGATGCTGCGCACTGAACTGGACCGCAAGCTGACCTTTCTCGATTACGCTACTGTCCGCTTCATCTCTGCAAAGCACGGCTCCGGATTGTCTGAATTGTTCGAGGCGGTCGATGACGCCTACGAGGCGGCCATGGCTGAACTGCCGACCTCCGAACTGACAAGAGTTCTGGAAGCGGCGGTGCATGCGCATCAACCACCAGCCATCCATGGCAGGCGTATCAAGCTGCGTTATGCGCATCAGGGTGGGCACAATCCGCCGCGGATCGTGATTCACGGCAACCAGACACGGCACCTGTCGGATGAATACCGGCGTTACCTGGCGAAGCGTTTTCGTGAAGCCTTCAAGTTGCATGGCACGCCCGTGCAGCTTTTTTTCAAGACTGGCGAGAATCCCTACGAAGGCCGCAAGAACAAGCTCAGCGAGCGGCAGCAGAAGAAACGCCGCAGATTAAAGAAGCACGTCAAGAAGAAAAACTGAACCGAATGCTCGATCTGGTCTTCGTTTACGGCACTTTGCGCAGGGGCGCCCGTAATGCAGCGTTAATGAAGTCGGCCCAGTATCAGGGTGTTGTGGTGACCGAACCGGTTTTTACCCTCTACGACCTGGGCGCTTATCCTGGTGCTATCAATGGCGGTGTCACGGCGATTCGCGGGGAGGTCTATCGCACGAGCCATCGTCTCATGCAGCGGCTGGATATTCTCGAAGACGTGCCTGATCTCTACGACCGCGTGATCATGCAGACACGCTATGGCCCGAGCTGGATATATCTGCTTATACAACGGCCGTCAGGTGCACGCCGTATCATGCATGGCGACTGGCTGCGCTATCGCGGCCTGGATGCAACCTCATGACTCTGTGGGATGTACTCGCAGAATTCCAGCACCACCAGCGTGCCTGAAGCGGTATCGCTGCTCACTTTTATCGACCAGCCCAGTCGCTGACAGATACTGGAGGCGATATACAGGCCCAGGCCCTGGCCGGGACTGATTTCAGATCGGTAATTCATGCGAAATATCTGATCCAGCTTTTCCGCAGGAATATGCGGGCCCCGGTTGTGGATCGAAATGCGTGATCGTTCCAGTGTGACCGTGATCTCGCCATCCGCTGGCGAGAATTGCCAGGCATTCCTGAGCAAGTTGGCGATGACGATATCGAATAGCGTTTGCGGTAGCGTAACTTCCGGCAAGCTGCTGCCATCGTCTTCAGCGATTTCTATGTTGATGGTTTTGTCCTGGAACGGTTCGCTGCAGTTGCGTACCGTCGCTTCGATATCGACCTTCTGGTAGTCGAGGTTCTGGTTTTCGCGGGATAACCACATCAGACCGTTGAGCAGTTTTCCCATGTGAATGGCGTTTCTGGCCAGGTTGCCTGTGTATGTTTGCAGTTCCGCAGGCAGCTTGGGATGCTGATGCAGTACTTCCGCCGAGGTCAACATGGATGCCAGTGGTGTTCTCAGTTCATGGCTGGCGCTGGCGGTAAAGCTGCGTTCACGATCAATGAAGCCGGACAGGCGATCCTGGTAGTTGTCGATGGCCGCAGCGATCTGTTCCACCTCCAGTCCGGCGAAGTCCTTGCCTATATGCGTAAAGTCCTTGCTGGGATCGAGTTCCGATACACGTTCTGCAAGACGTTCATGGGGCAGGGCTATTCTGCGCACCAGCCAGAGGCCGATGATCAATGCCAACGGCACGTCAAAAAAAGCGATACCGGCCAGTACGCTCTGCAGCCACCGTTCACGCTTGGAAAGGTAGCTGGTTTCGATTGCCACATAGGTCGGTGAACCGGCCACTGCGGTTTTCAGAACGTGGTAAACACCTTCCCCAATGGATACATCATGATGTGCACCATAAGGGAGTTGATCCAGTTCCGGGGGAATAGGTCTGGATTGCTTGTGTCCATCAAGCCATATATCCAATTGGGCGGCCTCGGGCAGGGGCGCGTCAGGCTGGGATGCAAGGTGTTCCAGCAACTCGTTGAACTCATCCATGACAAGTGAGTCAAGAAACCGGCGTTGAAGTACCTCGCTCCAGTAAACGACCGATAAGGCCGTTACGGTAGTGATGATGCCAATGCCGACGATTAGTATTACGACAATCCGGAGTTGATTGTATAAGTTCGGTTTCGGGTTGCTATTTATCATGTATCAGACGGTATCCAGCACCGCGCACCGTTAATAGTACCGCCGCTTCTCCCCGGGCATGTAACTGCGAACGCAGTGAATGAATGTGCACACTGAGGGCGTCGGCATCAGGCGGTGTGTCGCCCCATATGGCTGAAATCAGTTCTGTCCTGGAAACTGTTCCGCCATTCGCCCGCATAAGGGTTTCCAACAGACTCCTGGCAACGCTGGGCAGGCTGATTCTGCGCGCACCCCGGTAAACTTCAAGCGTGTCCAGGTTATAAACGATATCGCCAAATGTCAGAGTCCTGGCCTGACCATGTGCGGATCGTCTGAAATTGAGTGCTTTCAGGCGTGCCTCAAGCTCGAAAAGTGAAAATGGCTTGACCATGTAATCGTCGGCACCTGCCGCGAATCCAGTGAGCTTGTCTTCAAGCGTATCGCGGGCTGTCAGCATGAGGACAGGAATGCGTGCCAGCAGGAGGCTGCTACGTATTTTTTTGCAAATCTCAATGCCATCAGTATCCGGTAGCATGAGGTCCAGAATAATCACGTCGCATTCATTACCTTCCAATAATCGCAGGGCATTTTTCCCAATTGTCGTGTAGTCGACAATATGTCCCTGCGCCTGAAGAAAGTCAGCCATGTTGGCGGCAATTTCCGTATTGTCTTCAATAAGAAAAATTCTCAAACATCGTTCCTTCAGGCCCAAATTCAATGAAATTCAGCTTAACCAAAGTTTAAGCCTGCTTGCTATAGACTTCACCTTATTTGCTCGGGGGGGGGCGAATATGTCAGCTGTAGCGAAAAGTAATCCTGAAACCAGTATTAATGCTTCACGGGGCAAGGGGGCTATCTGGGGACGTATCTTTATCCGACTGGTGTGGGTGCCTGGACTGATTCTACAGGCAATGAGAGTCAGGAGACTGCGTCGGCAGACAAAGGCGGAGCGGGACGAGGAATTACAACTATATGCAGAACTGATTCCCAATGGTTTTTTGCACTATGGCTATTTCCATAATCCGGATATCCAGGGCGAAGAAATCAGTTTTACTGCTCTTGACAGGGCTCAACATGATTACGTTCAGAAGCTGGCCGATCATATAAGTGATTCGATCAACCCCGTGCTGGATGTGGGTTGTGGCATGGGGGGTATCGCATTCATGCTGGAGGCGCAGAATTATGAGGTTGTGGCACTAACGCCTGATCAGCACCAGGCACGTTATATCCGCAGTAAGAATCCTGGCTTTTCTCTGGTGGAGAGTGACTTTGAATCCTTCGACGATAAGAACTGCCACGGGAAGTTCGGGACCGTATTGACCGCCGAGTCACTTCAGTATCTCGATCTGGAAGTGTCTTTGCCGAAAATTGCACGCCTGCTTCAGCAGGACGGGCGGTGGATCGCTTGTGATTACTTTCGCATGAACTCTGTGGAAAATTCATCTGGCCATGTCTGGCAGCACTTTTGTGACAGGGTTCAGGCACATGGAATGCGTATCGTCAGTCGTGAGGATATTACGGAAAATGTGTTGCCGACTCTCAAATTCGCATCGCTGATGGCGCAGCGTTTCGTCTATCCTGCTTATCGTTTCCTGTTGGCGAAAATTCGCAGAAAAGCGCCTGTCCTTCATTACATATTCGAGGAGTTCTTCGAATCGGTTGATGCCAAACTGCAGCGAAATCTTAAAACTATTGATCCCGAGCATTTCTTCAGTAACAAGCGTTATCTGTTGCTGGTGATAGAAAAGGCCGATTGATTTCAGGGTTTGGAAAACGGTGAGCTGGACAGCAACAGTTCCGGGTCGACGCTGTTGCCATTGAGTGTCACGCCCCAGTGCAGGTGAGGGCCAGTAACGCGGCCGGTGGCGCCGATTTTGCCGATGGGTTGCCTCGTACTGACTTTGTCGCCCTTGTTCACGTCAATGGCCTGCATGTGGCAATACATGGTGACCAGGCCCTGGCCGTGATCGATGAAGACCACATTGCCATTGAAAAAGTAATGTCCGGTTTCCACCACGGTGCCGTCCGCGGGTGAGAGGATGGGTGTGCCGGCAGGGGCGGCAATATCCAGGCCGGCATGCGGGTTGCGCGGCTGCTTGTTGAAGAAACGCCGCAGGCCGAATGCCGAACTGCGGCGGCCATACGCGGGTGGTTGTAGCCGCAGGGTGTCCAGTTCGGTTTCGGTGAAGCGGTTACGGGCATCGTCACTGCGTTGCTTTTCGGCCTGAATGCGTTTCATATCCTCGGCGTTGGGATTCACCTGACGTTTGTTCTTGATGGTCAGATATTGCGCCGGGTAATCCTTGGCCTTGATCTCGAAGCTGACGCTGGTGCTGGCCGTGCCGCGCGTGACTTTCAGGCTGGCCGGGCCAGGCTTGGCTGACAGAGGCAGACCCACCACAGCGACCCAGTGTTCCGCCGGCTTCAGCGTAATGACGCGTTTGCCCTGGTAATAAGCCTTGGGCGGCGGACTGTCCAGGGTACCGAGCGTGACAACAGCAACCCCTCCGGGCACCGGACTGTCTTTGGGCAATATGTTCATGGCGTCCTCAGCAGCCAGAGCGGGGAAGGCCAGGTACAGGCAGGTCAGGACAATTGCGGTGATTCGGGTGGTCAACATCATCAGGTATCGTCGTTTGTGTCGGTGGCAAGATGGGTGCCGGTAACTTCACAGTCAATCTGTCCGCGTGCAAGCCTGAGGTTCACTTGTTGGCCAACTGTTACATCGGCCGCGTCATGCAGAACAAGCTCTCCGGCGCTGGCGATGGCGTAGCCGCGATCGAGGGTTTTGAGAGGGCTGAGGTTGTCGAGGCCGCGAGCAGCAAGTCGCAGTCGACTGCGTTGTTGTTCCATCTGCCGCTCGGTGGCTTGATACAGGCGTTGTCTCAGTTGTCGGGTATGGCGTTGCAGTTCGGGCAGGCGCCTTAAGGGGTTATGCGCCTGCACTTGCTGGTGCCCAGACATCAGTCGTTGCCTTTCACTTTGCAGACGAAGCTTCATGCTGCGCTGTATGCGCTGCTCCAGTTCGTCCAGGCGTTGCATGTGCTGTTCCAGACGGCGGCCCGGGTGTTGTGCCATCAGCCGGTCATGCAGCCATCGTTGTTTCTGGGCTGCCTGATCCAGATGCCGTTCTGCGACACCGGCCAGACGTGTGCCCAGCTGGCGGGCACGCTGCCGCCATTCATCCAGATCGGGCGCGACTATTTCCGCGGCGGCGGTGGGTGTCGGCGCCCGCTGGTCGGCGACAAAGTCGGCGATGGTGAAGTCGACTTCATGACCCACGCCGCTGACAACGGGGATCGGACTGGCGGCAATGGCACGGGCCACGACCTCCTCGTTGAATGCCCAGAGATCCTCCAGAGAGCCGCCACCCCGCACCAGCAGCAGGACATCGCATTCCTTGCGTTCACCCGCCAGTTGCAGGGCGCGGGCGATGGCCGGTGCAGCGGCTTCACCCTGAACCGGTACGGGATAAAGCATGACCTCGCCGAGCGGATAACGTCGGCGCAGAACGCTCAGCACATCACGCAGGGCAGCGCCGGTAGGTGAGGTGATAACGCCTATCCGTGCGGGAACAGCAGGCAGAGGGTGTTTATTCTCCGGCGAAAATAACCCCTCGGCCTGCAGTCTTTGTTTCAGGGCCTCAAAAGCGCGTTGCAGTGCGCCCGCGCCGGCATCTTCCATGTGTTCGATAATCAGCTGGAAGTCGCCGCGGGCCGGATAGAGGCTGATGCGGGCGCGGACCAGAACCTGACTGCCATTTTCCACCTGCATGCCCAACATGCGGTTACGGTTGCGGAACATGGCGCAGCGCACCTGGGCGGTGCTGTCCTTGAGGCTGAAATACCAGTGGCCCGAAGCCGGACGGGAGAAGTTGGAAATTTCGCCTTCAAGCCATATCAGCGGATAGCTGTGTTCCAGCAAGTCCTTGATTTCATTGTTGAGACGTTCGACGCTGTAGATTACCCGGTGGTCATCCGTGTTGACTGTTTCCGAGAGAAAATCCGATTGAGACATGCCGGTTGTGCGTTCCTGCCGTTGTGCCGAGGGTTATCCACGAAAGCCGCTGTGTGCCATCAAGACTAGGCTGACGTTCATGCGTCTGTATAATGTGGCAATTTACCATCCGCTATTCATGCATGGCCACCGGAAAACTCCGGCGGACCGGCGGCAACAGCACACAGTAGGCAGGTTTTATGCGTATTACTGAAGAAGCTCTGACTTTCGACGACGTACTCCTTCAGCCTGCCTACTCGAATATTCTGCCCCGCGATGTGGCGCTGGATACCCAGCTGACCCGCGATATCCGCCTGAACATCCCGCTGCTTTCCTCGGCCATGGATACGGTCACGGAGGCCAAGCTGGCCATTGCCATGGCGCAGGCGGGCGGCATCGGCATTATTCACAAGAACATGAGCATCGAGCGCCAGGCGGCAGAAGTGCGCGCGGTGAAGAAGTTCGAATCCGGAATTATCCGCGACCCCATTTCCGTGTCTCCTGACACCACCATCCGCGAAGTTCTGGAACTGACACGCAAGGAAAACATCTCCGGCGTACCCGTAGTCAAGGGCAAGAAGCTGGTGGGTATCGTGACCAGCCGCGACCTGCGTTTCGAGACTGGCTTCGATAATCCGGTCAGCACCATCATGACGCCGGAAAAAAAGCTGGTCACGGTGCGCGAAGGCGCCGAGAAGGATGAAATCATTTCGCTGCTGCACAAGCACCGTATCGAGAAGGTGCTGGTTGTGGATGGCCGTTTCCAGCTGAAAGGCTTGGTGACGGTGAAGGATATCCAGAAATCCACCGAGCACCCCATGGCCTGCAAGGATGAGAATGGCAGTCTGCGCGCCGGTGCGGCCGTGGGTACGGGCGCAGGTACCGAGGAACGCGTCGAGGCGCTTGTCGAAGCGGGTATCGATGTGATTGTTGTGGATACGGCGCATGGCCACTCGCAGGGTGTGCTGGAGCGCGTATTCAGAATCAAGCAGGCGTTCCCGCATCTGCAGGTGATCGGCGGCAATATCGCCACCGCTGAAGCGGCCAATGCGCTGGTGGAATCCGGGGCGGACGCCGTCAAGGTGGGGATCGGGCCGGGGTCGATTTGTACGACCCGTGTTGTGGCCGGCGTGGGGACGCCACAGATCAGTGCGGTCATGAACGTGGCCAGTGCACTGAAGTCTACGGGCGTGCCGGTCATTTCCGACGGGGGTATTCGTTATTCGGGCGACGTAGCCAAGGCGCTGGCGGCCGGCGCCAATGCAGTAATGATTGGCAGCATGTTCGCCGGTACCGAAGAAGCGCCGGGCGAGATCGAGTTGTACCAGGGCCGTTCCTTCAAATCCTACCGGGGCATGGGGTCACTGGGCGCCATGGGTCAGGAAGACGGTTCCAAGGACCGTTATTTCCAGGACACCACCCAGGAAGTCGAGAAACTGGTGCCCGAGGGTATTGAAGGCCGTGTTCCATACAAGGGTCCGGTAGGCGCCATTATTCACCAGTTACTGGGTGGATTGCGTGCCAGCATGGGATATACGGGTTGCAGCAATATTGAAGAATTGCATGAAAGGGCAACCTTCGTGCGCATAACCGGCGCCGGTATGAAGGAAAGCCATGTGCATGATGTGATGATTACCAAGGAAGCGCCGAACTACCGGACGGATTCCTGATTGCGTCCGGCCGGCGGCCGGGCTGAACGCTAACATTGCCGCGGCCGCGGCTGAACAAGGTTGCCGTCGATGGACATCCACGCCGACAAGATTCTGATTCTGGATTTTGGCTCCCAGTACACCCAGCTTATTGCCCGCCGTGTACGCGAGGCCAGGGTTTATTCGGAAATCCATGCCTGGGACATGTCAGAGGAAGACATACGGGCGTTTGCTCCGAGCGGCATTATCCTCTCGGGTGGGCCGGAGTCGGTGACGGCGGGCGACCCGCCGCGCGCGCCCCAGGTGGTTTTTGAACTCGGTGTGCCCGTGCTCGGTATTTGCTACGGCATGCAAACCATGGCCGCTCAACTGGGCGGCACCGTGGAAACTTCATCGCAACGCGAGTTCGGCTATGCCCAGGTGCGGGCGCGCAATCATTCCAGATTGTTCAAGGATATCCAGGATCACGTCAACGATGCCGGCCATGGCCTGCTGGACGTCTGGATGAGTCATGGCGACAAGGTCACCAGCCTGCCGCAGGGTTTCATGCTGATCGCCAGTACCGACTCCGCGCCGATTGCGGGTATGGCCGATGAAGATCATGGATTCTATGGCGTGCAGTTCCATCCGGAGGTGACGCATACCAAACAGGGCGCCCGAATTCTCAGTCGCTTCGTGCATGAAATATGCGGTTGCGGGGCGGCCTGGGAACCGGGTCAGATTATCGAGGACCTGATCGGGCGCGTGCGTGAACAGGTCGGTGAGGGCAGGGTGCTGCTGGGTCTTTCCGGCGGGGTGGATTCCTCGGTAGTGGCGGCTTTGCTGCACCGTGCAATTGGTGACCAGCTGGTCTGCGTATTCGTCGATAACGGTTTGCTGAGACTGCACGAGGGTGACCAGGTCATGGCCACCTTTGCTGAACACATGGGTGTGAAAGTTATTCGTGTGAACGCTGAGCAGCGCTTTCTTGATGCCTTGAAGGGGGTCGCGGACCCGGAGGAAAAACGCAAGATCATCGGACGTCTGTTTGTTGAGGTGTTCGACGAAAAGGCGCAGGAACTGACCGGCATCGATTTTCTCGCACAGGGCACCATTTATCCGGATGTCATCGAGTCGGCCGGCAGCAAGACCGGCAAGGCCCATGTGATCAAGTCGCACCATAATGTGGGTGGTTTGCCTGAGAAGATGAAGCTCAAGCTGGTCGAACCTCTGCGTGAACTGTTCAAGGACGAGGTGCGTCGTATCGGCCTCGAACTCGGCCTGCCCGAGGAAATGATCATGCGCCACCCGTTCCCGGGGCCGGGGCTGGGTGTGCGCATACTGGGCGAAGTGCAGAAGGCCTATGCCGACAAGCTGCGTCTGGCCGACGATATCTTCATTGCCGAGCTGCGCGAGCAGGGGCTCTACGACCGGGTCAGTCAGGCTTTTGCCGTATTTCTGCCTGTGCGCAGTGTGGGCGTCATGGGTGACGGCCGACGCTACGAACACGTGATTGCCCTGCGTGCGGTGGAAACTGTCGACTTCATGACCGCACACTGGGCTCATCTGCCCTACGATTTTCTCGACAATGTTTCGCGCCGCATCATCAACGAAGTCGACGGCATTTCGCGTGTGGTCTATGACATCTCCGGCAAGCCGCCGGCGACGATTGAGTGGGAGTAAGTGCGATCAGGTGGTCTGGGATGAGTCAGGCATTTCTCCCATGCCTCTCGAAATTCCTAACAACGTGGCCACCGTCTGTCTCATGCGATTGTCAATACGGCCCCATATCCGCCGGAAGGGCTGGTCGGGGCGACCCCGAAATGAGGTGACATGGTAGTAGTCTTGGCCTGAAGGCGATTGCCCGGAAAAATAATAGTTGGAAACGCAGCAGCGTGCGGCATCCACTTTGACCGGGTTGACTGAATGCCAGGAACTGGCATCTGTAGCCATGACCACCAGGCGGTTAAAGCGGGACACGATCTCCCTGGGCTGGCGGACTCGCGCGTCCCAGAGTTCCAAGTTACCGCCGCATTCTGACTGCCAGTCGGGGGTGACGTAATAAAGCAGGTTCAGCCGGCGATATCTCTGCCTTTTTGCATCGTGACTGTTGTCGATATGCGGGTTCAGGAAGTCGCCTTCACTCATGATTGAAATGCCGCCCGCATAAAGCCGTGGGTCGCCTTCGAGCGCCTCCAGCTCCGTGACTTCCTCAATAACCTCGATGACTCCCGGGTCCTGAAAAGCATAGGTGACTTCGCTGATGATGGGATCGAGACCTTGATACTTGGCCAGGGTCTTCTTGCGCTCCCGGAACGAGTTGAGTTGCCGGCAGTGACTGAAATCCTTGGGAAAAGCGTGATAGATTTTCTCGCAGATTTCTTCCGAAAGCAGGTCGTCGAGGAGGAAATGGCGGGTAGTCGTCGCTTCGGGAGAGACCCATTGCCGTCGCAGTTCTTCCTGATTGCTGCGAAGACTTGCGATAATGCTATCCGCGATTTCAATTCGCGTAATACCAGTATGGCTGTCTAACATATGCGCGTTCAGGTTGGATTGAACGCTGCACATACTATATTTGTGCATACTTGATTGTAAAATATCAGGGAGAGAAGTCTGTCCACGTTCGATCACCCGACCCAAGATAAAAAGTGGATGCGGCAAGCGCTGCAACGGGCTCAATGGGCAGCCGATGCCGGAGAAGTGCCTGTCGGTGCTGTGATAGTCAGAGATGACCAGCTGGTCGCCGACGGTTTTAACAGGCCCATCTCCAACCATGATCCCAGTGCGCATGCGGAAGTGGTGGCCCTGCGCGCGGCCGGCCAGGCGCAGGGCAATTACCGGTTGCCCGGTCATACGATCTATGTCACCTTGGAGCCGTGCATCATGTGCGCTGGCGCCATTCTGCAGGCCCGTATCGAGCGCGTCGTATTCGGGGCCTGGGATCCCAAGGCCGGGGCGGTTTCATCGGTTTATGATGTCCTTTCGGTGCCGCGCCTCAATCATCGTCTGGAATGCACCGGCGGCATACTCGAAGAAGAATGCGCATTGTTGCTGCGCAATTTTTTCAGGCAGAAACGCGAAAAGGTAAAAGAATGACGGAACGTCTATCCGCATGGCTGGTGGACCAGCGTAAGTGGCTGTTTTCATTAGGTATGCTGATCGTCGCCATGGTCGCCTATGGCTCGAAGAATCTCTATTTCGAAAGCGACTACAAGATTTTCTTCGACGACGACAATCCGCAGTTGGTCGCCTACGAGGAACTCCAGGCCGAATATACCGATACCGATAATGTCACTTTCATTATTGCTCCGGCCTCGGGTGAGGTATTCGAGCGGGACAGCATGGAAGTGGTCAAACGCCTGACCGAGGAGGGCTGGCGTTTGCCGAATTCCATTCGGGTGGATTCGGTGGCCAATTATCAGCACACCCGTGGCGAGGGTGATGACCTGATCGTGGAGGATCTGGTCGGCGATCTGGAGGATATGACCGCCAAAGATTACGCCCGGGCCAGGGAGATCGCCCTGAAGGAGCCTTTGCTGGTTCACAATCTCGTCTCCGAGCGGGCGCATGTCACCAGTGTGAATGTGCGGCTTGAGTTGCCGGAAGAGCGGGCCGAGCGCGACGCAGCGATTATTGAAATCACCGAATACACGCGAAACCTGGCCAGGCAGATCGAGTCGCAATACGAAGGCGTGCGTATATATCTGCTGGGTGTAGTGATCGTCAACCAGACGTTCAATGAATCTGCACAGAGCGATGGCGAAACGCTGGTGCCCATCATGTTTGTGCTGGTGGTGATGTTGCTTGCCTGGTTCCTGCGTTCACTGGCAGGGACTTTGACCACCGTTGTCATTATTGCCACCAGTCTGCTGATTACACTGGGCTTCATGGGCTGGGCCGGGTTGGCTTTCAACCAGGTCAGTGTGTCGGCGCCGACCATTATCCTTGGTATTGCCATCTGTGATGCGGTGCATATTCTGGTGATCTACTTACGCCAGGTGCATAAGGGCGAGGACAAGGTTACGGCCATGAAGCATGCCATGCAGATCAACATGCAGCCGGTATTTCTGACCAGCCTGACGACGGCCATTGGCTTTGCCAGTATCAACTTCAGTGATTCCCCGCCCTTCCGTGAGCTGGGCACAGTGGCGGCCGTTGGCGTCATGGGCGCCTGGCTGATGACCATGGTGGTACTGCCGGCCGTCATGTTGTGGCTGCCGCACAAGGTCAAGGGGCCGGTGGAGCGTCCCTTGCCGGCCGAACAGCTGGCCGAATTCGTGATACGGCATCAGCGCGGGATCTTCTGGGTTTCCATTGCCGTGGTGATATTCATTGTCAGTTTCATTCCGCGTAATGAACTCAACGACGACACGGTGGAATACTTTGACCACACCATACCTCTGCGGCAGGCTGCTGATTTTGTTAATGAAAATCTTACCGGGCTGGACGGGATAGGGTATTCGCTGCGTGCCGCGGAATCCGGTGGTATCCATGATCCGGACTTCCTCAAGAAGGTAGATGCCTTTGCCGAATGGTATCTGGCGCAACCCGAGGTCGTGCATGTCGACAGCTTCACCGAGGTCGTCAAACGCCTGAACAAGAATCTGCATGGCGATGACCTGGCCTACTACCGTATTCCGGACGACCGCGAACTGATTGCGCAGTATGTTTTGCTGTATGAGTTGTCATTGCCTTTCGGGCTGGATCTGAATAACCAGGTCAACATAGACAAGTCCGCCCTGCGCTTCTCGGTACGCGCCAAGGGGCAGAAGGCACAGGGTCTGATAGACCTGGATAACCGCGCGACGGCCTGGCTGCAGGAAAATGCGCCCGAACTGGTGACGCATGGTTCCAGCGTTTCGATGATGTTCGCCTATATCGGGCAGAACAATATCTACAGCATGATCGATGGTTCGCTGGTTGCCCTGGTGTTGATCTCACTGACCCTGATTGTGGCCCTGCGTTCCTGGAAGTTCGGGCTTTTCTCCTTGATTCCAAACGCTTTTCCAGCCGGAATGGCTTTTGGCTTGTGGGGCATGTTCGTGGCCGAGGTCAATCTGGCGGTGGCGGCTGTATTCAGTATCACACTGGGTATCGTGGTGGATGACACCGTGCACTTCCTGTCGAAATATCTGCGTGCGCGGCGGGAGCAGGGCAAGGACGCAACCGATGCCGTGCGCTACGCCTTCAGCACGGTGGGATCGGCTCTTCTGGTCACGACAGCCGCACTGGCAATGGGCTTTCTGGTGCTGGCCATGTCGCATTTCAATGTGAATGCATCACTGGGGGCCATGGTAGCCATGACCATTGTGATCGCGCTGCTTTTCGACCTGATGTTCCTGCCGACACTGTTGATACGTTTCGACCGCGGCCCGGGGCGGAAAATGCAGGCCTGAAAGACGGTAATCAGGTTTGACCCAAGCGCCTGTAATCTGTAGAATTCCGCGCCTATTTTGTTGGGGTGTCTGAAGAGGCATCTTACCTTCTGGAGAATAGTTACCATGCACGCCGTTATTCAGACCGGGGGCAAGCAGTACCGTGTGAGCGAAGGCGATTCGCTGCGCGTGGAAAAGCTCGATGCCGAAGCTGGCTCGAGCCTGGAAATCAGTGAAGTCCTGCTGGTCAGCGATGGTGATACCGTCAAGATCGGCACGCCTTATCTGGACGGCGGCAAAGTGACGGCGGAAGTCACCGAGCACGGCCGCGGCGACAAGGTTGAAATTATCAAGTTCAAGCGCCGCAAGAAGTACCGCCGCACGCAGGGTCATCGCCAGGATTACACTGAGCTGAAGATCACGGGCATTTCGGCCGGCAAGTAAGACGGCAGGCAACAGGCAGTAAAGGATTTAACAGATGGCACATAAGAAAGCTGGCGGTAGTTCCAAGAACGGTCGCGATTCAGAGTCAAAACGACTTGGCGTCAAGCGCTTTGGTGGTGAAAACGTTCTGGCCGGCAATATCATTGTTCGTCAGCGCGGCACGCGCTTCCACGCCGGTGACAACGTGGGCTGTGGCAAGGATCACACCCTGTTTGCCAAGGCAAACGGTGTGGTACGGTTTGAGGTGAAAGGCCCGCGCAATCGTAAATTTGTATCGGTTGTTGCCGAGTAACCGCTACACACCTTAAACAGTGTCAAAAAGCCTCGCTGATGCGGGGCTTTATTTTTTCCACAACCCCCTCGCTCGAATGAGCAGGACCCCTTAACTTAAGGGGGCTGCAGAACCCGCATCAGTGCAAAAGTCCGGTCACTGCCTGAGAATACAGCCATGAAATTCGTTGATGAAGCCACATTGCGTGTCGAAGCCGGCAAGGGCGGCAACGGCTGCGTGAGCTTTCGTCGTGAAAAATACGTTGCCTTTGGCGGGCCTGACGGGGGCGATGGCGGTGACGGCGGCTGCGTTTATCTGCAGGCGGACGAGAGCATCAATACGCTCGCGGATTTTCGTATCACCAAGGTTTACCGCGCCGAGCACGGACAGGCCGGCATGGGCAGGCAGCGTACCGGCCGCAGTGGCCAGGACTGCATTGTTCCTGTGCCCATGGGGACGACGGTTTATGACCGCGATACCGGTGAGCTGATCGGAGACATGACAGCCCACGAACAACGGCTGCTGGTCGCTCAGGGCGGTTTCCATGGTCTGGGTAATACCCGCTACAAGAGCAGCACCAATCGTGCGCCCCGCCAGTCTTCACCGGGTTCCCAGGGCGAACAACGCGACCTGCGACTGGAACTCAAACTGCTTGCTGATATCGGCCTGGTGGGTTTGCCTAATGCCGGTAAATCCACTCTGCTCAGTGTGGTATCTGCTGCGCGGCCCAAGATCGCAGATTATCCTTTCACCACCCTGTATCCGCAGGTCGGGGTCGTATCGGTCGGACCCCTGCGCAGTTTTACCCTGGTGGACCTGCCCGGGCTGATTGAAGGAGCGGCTGAAGGCGCCGGACTGGGTATTCGTTTCCTCAAGCATACCCAACGCACCCGCCTGCTGTTTCATGTGGTTGATACTGCTCCTGTGGATGGCAGTGACGTCGCCGCCAGCGTGCGCCAGATCGAGCAGGAACTGGCCAGATTCAGTGATGTGCTGGCCGGTCGCGAGCGCTGGTTGGTATTCAATAAAATGGACGTAGCCGCGAGCGAGGTGGTGGAAGCCGTTGTTGCCGAACTCGGGTGGAAGGGACCCGTTTACCGGATTTCGGCACTGAGCCGGCAGGGGCTGGAGCCGCTGTTGCAGGATGCCATGGGCTGGCTGGAGGCGCATCGTGAAGAGGCCGCGCCAGTGACAGTGAGTGATGAAGAAGAATGGGAATGACATGAGCGGGCGCCAGGAAATAACGCAAACCCGTCGCTGGATCGTCAAGATCGGCAGTTCCATGATCACTGCGGATGGCCGTGGGCTGGATGCTTCCCGCCTCGATGACTGGGTGGCGCAGATTGCGGCCCTGCACAAAGCCGGGCACCAGATTGTGCTCGTGTCATCAGGCGCGGTGGCCGAAGGCATGGTGCGCCTGGGCTGGAAACAGCGTCCTGCGCATGTCCACGACCTGCAGGCAGCGGCCGCACTGGGGCAGATGGGCCTGATTCAGGCCTGGGAAAGCCGTTTTCGCAAGCATGGGCTGCATACCGCACAGGTGTTGCTGACTCACGAAGACGTGCGCGACCGTCAACGCTATCTCAATGCCCGCAGCACACTGCTCACCTTGCTGGACCTGAATATTATTCCGGTTGTGAATGAAAACGATACCGTTGCGACCGAGGAAATCCGCCTGGGCGATAACGATACCCTCGCTGCGCTGACGGCCAATCTGGTGGAGGCGGAACTGCTGGTGCTGTTGACCGATCAGGACGGCATGTATGAATCCGATCCGCGTACCCATCCGGAGGCTGTGTTGATCGAGTCTGCCGCGGCCGATGATCCCCGGTTAATGGAAATGGCCGGTGGCGGTTCGGGGGCACTCGGGCGCGGCGGTATGCGTACCAAACTGACCGCTGCCAGCTGGGCAGCGCGTTCGGGTGCACATACCGTTATCGCCAATGGTGCGGCAGATGCAGTACTGACCCGGTTGGCGCAGGGAGAAGCGCTGGGTACCCTGCTGCAGCCCGGCAAACAGCGTCTGGGCGCGCGCAAGCGCTGGATTGCAGGCCTGAGTCGCCCCTGCGGGCAATTGGTGCTGGATGCCGGCGCTGTCGCCGCTCTGCGTCAGGGTGGCCGCAGCCTGCTTCCTGTCGGTGTGAAAACGGTGCAGGGGGAGTTCCGGCGGGGGGACCTGGTACTGTGCCTGGATGAGTCCGGCAGTGAGGTGGCGCGTGGCCTGGTGAATTACAACGCCCAGGACGCCGTTCGTCTGCTGGGTCATGGCAGTGATGAAATTGCCGGTGTGCTGGGCTATGTGGGCGATGAGGAACTCATACACCGTGATAACCTGGTGGTGAGCTGACTCCGGTTCGTCTGGAAAGCGGACACAAAAAAACCGGCCTCGGCCGGTTTTTTCATTTCAGCGAATCCCTATCAGGACATTTCCTTGATCTGGGCGTTCAGGCGGCTCTTGTGACGGGCGGCCTTGTTGCTGTGGATGATGCCTTTGCGCGCCATGTTGTCGACCAGCGGCACGGCTTCCTTGTAGGCAGCGGTGGCTGCTTCCTTGTCGCCGGCGCCAATAGCGTTGACAACTTTCTTGACGGAAGTGCGCATCTTCGAGCGCAGGGTGACATTGTGCTTACGGCGGTCTTCTGCCTGGCGGGCACGTTTTCTGGCTTGCGGTGAATTGGCCACAACAGCTCCTGTGTACTGGATTTCTGATCTGATTCAGAAGATTGCCCCGGCACCGGCCGGAAGGCAGTAAAGGGCGCGTATTTTCTTGATTTTGACGTGCTTTGTCAATGCCGGGCGCGCAATTGCGGCGATGCGGTATGATGCCTTCAGCCTGTAAGACCCAAGATCTGCAAGAGTTTTTACATCTCAATGACGTCGACCCTGTTGCGCTCTACCTTCGTTGTCAGTTGCATGACCCTGATTTCGCGGGTGCTGGGCCTGGTGCGCGACGTGCTGCTGGCAACGCTTTTTGCGGCCAGCGCGGGTATGGATGCCTTTCTCGTGGCTTTCAAGATCCCCAATTTCGGTCGCAGGCTGTTCGCCGAGGGGGCCTTCTCGCAGGCCTTTGTTCCAGTGCTGAGCGCTACCCGAAGCCAGAACCCGGAAGAGGTGAAAGAACTGGTGGACGTAGTCGCGGGCACACTGGGGGGCATTCTGGCGGTCATCACATTGGCGGGTGTGCTGGCCGCACCGGTACTGGTGATGATTTTCGCCCCCGGCTTTGTGGATGACGGCAACAAGTTCGAAATGAGCTCAGCCATGCTGCGCTTTACCTTTCCGTATCTGTTGTTTATTTCCCTGACCGCCTTTGCCGGCGGCATTCTCAATACTTACGGACGTTTTGCCGTGCCGGCCTTTACACCGGTGTTTCTGAATCTCTGCCTGATCAGTGCGGCGCTCTGGTTGTCACCGCGTTTTGAGCAACCGGTGATGGCGCTGGCGTTGGGTGTGCTGGCGGCGGGTATCGTGCAACTGGGCATACAGTTGCCGTTCCTTGCCAGATTGGGACTGATGCCGCGTCCACGTTGGGGCTGGGCGCATGAGAAAGTGCGGCGCATTATCCGTCTCATGCTACCGGTACTGTTTGGTTCCTCGGTGGCGCAGATCAACATGCTGCTGGATACCCTGGTGGCTTCCTTCCTGATCACTGGCAGTGTCAGCTGGCTGTACTACTCCGACCGCCTGATGGAATTCCCGCTGGGTATTTTCAGCATCGCGCTGGCCACGGTTATTCTGCCCAGCCTGTCGGCGCGCCACGCGGAAGCCTCCAGCGAGGCCTTCAATGCCATGCTGGACTGGGCCCTGCGCCTGCTGATCATGATCGGTACCCCGGCCATGGTGGGATTGTTCCTGCTGTCCGGTCCGCTTATCACCACGCTATTCCAGTACAACGCTTTCAGTCCCGACGATGTGAACATGACCCGTTACAGCCTGATGGCCTACGCTTTCGGCTTCATGGGCTTTTCCATGGTCAAGGTTCTGCTGCCCGGCTTCTACTCGCGGCAGGACACCAGCACGCCTGTACGCTTCGGCATCGTGGCCATGGCCACCAACATGGTCCTGAACGTGACGTTCGTGCTCACCATCCTGCAGCTGGGCTGGGTTGCGCCGCACGCCGGTTTGGCACTGGCGACATCCATGGGCGCTTTCGTCAATGCCGGGCTGCTGTATCGCCGCCTGCGGCGCGACGGGGTTTACCGGCCGCTGGCGGGCTGGGGGCGCCTGGGCTTGCAGGTGACGATGGCCAGCATCGCCATGGCCACGGTGTTGCTGTGGCTGAGTGGCGATCTGGCAAACTGGTTCGCCATGGATCTTTGGGCCCGGATTATTCTGCTGGTCGAAGTCATTCTGGCCGGCGGTGCTACGTATTTTGCCGTCCTGTTTCTCTGCGGTGTGCGGCCCCGGCATCTCCTGCATCATTAAGCCTCGATTTCACTGAAGCTTACTGACTTCGAGGCGCAGGTCGGTATAATTGCCGCTTGCATCTTGAAGCGCCTGTTAAGCAGAGCGACAAGGGTTAAAAAACGGCGCCAACTCAGGTCTGTTCATGGAAATCATCCGCGGTTTGCACAATTTGCGTCCCGAGCACCGCGGATGTGTGATGACCATTGGTAATTACGATGGCGTGCATCTGGGACACCAGGCCATCCTTCAGGGACTGCGGGACGAGGCGGATCGCCTGAACCTGCCCTTGCTGGTGACGATATTCGAGCCTACGCCGCGTGAGTATTTTGATGCCGGGGGTGCGCCGCCGCGCCTGGCCAGTCTGCGGGAGAAACTCGAAGACCTGCAGGCCTGTGGCGTGGATCGTGTTTTGTGCCTGCCGTTCAATGATCGGCTGGCTTCGCTGGAAGCTGAAGAGTTCGTGCGGCGCGTCGTGGTCGATGGCGTGGACGCCAGGGTTGTCGGAATCGGCGATGATTTCCGTTTCGGCAAAGGACGTTGCGGCGACTTTGAGTTGCTCCAGCGTCTGGGCAGGGAGCATGACTTTGCGGTCCGGCAGCTGGACAGCTACGAAGTGGACGGACAGCGGGTCAGCAGCACCGGAGTGCGTGAATGTCTGGCCGCTGGTGATGCCGAGGGCGCCAGGCGCCTGCTGGGGCGGCCGTACCGAATCAGCGGCAGGGTCAAACATGGACGCCAGCTGGGGCGTACGCTGGGTATTCCGACGGCCAATATTGCGCTGGGCCGTCGCAAGGGCCGCGTACCTGCACCGCGTTTTGGTGTGTACGCTGTCACCGTGCAAGGTATGGACGGCACTGTAAAACAGGGGGTGGCAAACCTGGGCGTGCGGCCCACGGTAGATGGCAAGACCTGTTTGCTGGAGATACACCTGTTTGATTTTGACGGTGATCTTTACGGCCGGCATTTGCAGGTTTACCTGGAAGTTTTTATTAGGGATGAGGCGCGTTTCGAGTCAGTTGACGAGCTTAAGCGCGCTATGGAACAGGATATTGAACAGGCGCGCAGGCATTTTGCGGCGCCTGTGGACGGTTGATTAGGGAACATGGATTACAAGGATACTTTGAATCTGCCGGGAACTGATTTCCCGATGAAGGCCAATCTTGCCCAGCGTGAGCCGGAAATGCTCAAGCGCTGGTCGGAAGTCGGACTGTATCGGCAGTTGCGGGTCGCCGGCGAAGGACGGCCGCGCTTCGTGCTGCTGGATGGCCCGCCTTACGCCAATGGCGATATTCACATCGGCCATGCGGTAAACAAGGTGCTGAAGGATATCGTGGTCAAGTCGAAAACCCTCAGCGGTTACGACGCTCCCTATGTGCCCGGCTGGGACTGTCACGGCCTGCCCATCGAACTGATGGTGGAGAAAAAGGTCGGCAAGGTCGGCCAGAAGATCGATGCCGCCGCGTTTCGCCAGGCCTGCCGCGAGTATGCGGGCAAGCAGGTGGATCGTCAGCGTGAGGACTTCATCCGCCTGGGCGTGATCGGCGACTGGGAAAATCCCTATCTCACCATGAACCCGCGTTTTGAGGCCGATCAGCTGCGTGCTCTGGCAAAGATCATCGAGCGCGGCCATGTGCAGCGCGGTTTCAAGCCGGTGCACTGGTGTATCGATTGCGGCTCCTCGCTGGCCGAGGCCGAGGTCGAGTACCAGGACAAGACATCGCCGGCCATAGACGTACGCTTCCCGCTGGCCGATGTCGACACCCTGCAGCAGCATATGACGGCAGAGGGGCAGGGACCGGTATCCGTGGTGATCTGGACCACCACACCCTGGACCCTGCCGGCCAACCGGGCGGTGGCGGTGCATGAGGATCTGGAATATGTGTTGGTGCAGGCAGGCGATGAACGTCTGCTGCTGGCTGCCGATCTGGCAGAAAGCTGCATGCAGCGCTGGGGGATCGAGGACTGGCAGGTCGTGGGCCGCGCCAAGGGTGTCGATCTGCTTGGTCTGAGCCTGCAGCATCCATTCTACGACCGCCAGGTACCGCTGGTGGCAGGCGAACACGTGAGCCTGGAAGCGGGTACCGGCCTGGTGCATACCGCGCCCGCGCATGGCCAGGAAGACTATCAGGTGGGCCTGGCCAATGACCTACCGATGGACAACCCGGTGGGCGGCAACGGCTGTTATCTGCCGGATACCGAGCTGTTCGCCGGTGAGCATGTATGGAAGGCCAGCGACCTGGTGATCGATACCCTCAGGGAACGCGGCAATCTTCTGCACCTGGCCAGGATGGAGCACAGCTATCCGCATTGCTGGCGCCACAAGACACCGCTGATTTTTCGTGCCACGCCGCAATGGTTTATCAGCATGGACAAGCAGAGCCTGCGCGACCAGGCACTGGAAGAAATCAAGGCGGTGGAATGGACGCCGGCCTGGGGTGAAAACCGTATCCGCGAAATGGTTGCGGGACGGCCCGACTGGTGTATCTCCCGCCAGCGCACCTGGGGTGTGCCGATTGCCCTTTTCATCGACAGGCAGAACCAGGATCTGCACCCGGACAGCGCGCGCCTCATGCGCGACGTCGCCGACCGTGTGGAGCAGGATGGACTGGAAGCCTGGTTTGATCTGCAGCCGGAAACGCTGCTGGGCGATGCGGCCGGGGAATACGAAAAGGTTACGGATATTCTGGACGTCTGGTTCGATTCGGGCGTGGTGCATGAATGCGTGCCGGCGCATCGCGAGGAACTGCGTACCGAAGGCAGGGCCGACCTGTATCTGGAAGGCTCCGACCAGCACCGCGGCTGGTTCCAGTCCTCGCTGCTGACCAGTGTCGCCATGTATGAGCATGCACCCTACAAGGCGGTGCTGACGCACGGCTTCACCGTGGACGAGAAGGGTCACAAGATGTCCAAGTCGCTGGGCAATGTGGTGGCGCCGCAATCAGTAATGAAACAGCTGGGCGCCGACGTGCTGCGTCTGTGGGTGGCGGCTTCGGACTATCGTGGCGAGATCGCGGTATCCGACGAGTTGCTGAAACGCACCGCCGATGCCTACCGGCGTATCCGCAATACCCTGCGTTTCCTGCTTGGCAATATGCATGGTTTCGATCCGCAACAGCATGCGGTGCAGGCAGACGACATGCTGGCGCTGGACCGCTGGGCGCTCAGTCGCGCGGCACAGTTGCAGGATGAAATCCGCCAGGCCTACGACAGCTTCGAGTTCCACAAGGTTTACCAGAAGCTGCACAACTTCTGCGTGGTGGACATGGGCGGGTTCTATCTGGATGTCATCAAGGACCGGCTCTATACCACAGGTACGGACAGTCTGGCCCGGCGTTCAGCGCAGACGGCGCTGTATCACCTGGCGCATGCCCTGGTGCGCTGGATCGCACCGGTGCTGAGTTTTACAGCGGACGAAGCCTGGCAGTTCCTGGCGGGTGCTGATGGTGATTCGGTGTTGCTGAAAACCTGGCATGAATTGCCTACGAGTAAGAAGGCGGCGCCGGACTGGTCAGTCGTTATCGAAGTGCGCGAAGCCGTCAAGAAGGAACTGGAGACTCTGCGCCGTAATGACGTTATTGGCGCCTCGCTGGATGCCGTGGTTGATTTGTATTGCGAAGCCAATATTCATGAGGCGCTCGACGTGCTTGGCGATGAGCTGCGTTTTGTCTTGATTACTTCTGAGGCGAGACTCTTTACTGCGCCGCAGCGCCCGGGTAATGCGGCGGCTACGGAAATGTCCGGCCTGTGGATTGCCGCGGCCAAGAGCGAGCACGCGAAGTGCGTACGATGCTGGCACCGCCGTGCAGATGTCGGGCAGCATGCCGCCCATCCGGAACTCTGCGGCCGCTGTGTTGCCAATGTGGCAGGCGATGGCGAGCTTCGCGCCTGCGCCTGATCGACATCAAGGATTGCGGAATGCCCATTGAATATAAAAACGTGTATTGGTTGTGGCTGTCACTGGCGGTGATTGTGCTGGATCAGGTCACCAAGCAGCTGGTGGCCAGCGGCATGCAGGTGTATGAGGTGATCCCGCTGCTGCCGTTTCTGAATCTGACACGCATGCACAACACTGGTGCGGCGTTCAGTATTCTCAGTGGGGCTTCTCCACTGTTTTTCGTTGCCCTGGGGCTGATAGTCAGCATCGGCGTGCTGGTCTGGCTGCGCATGAACCGGACGGGTGAGCGGCTGGTGGCCATAGGTCTTGTCTGTATTCAGGGCGGGGCGCTGGGTAATGTGATTGACCGGGCAACTCGTGGCTATGTGGTTGATTTCATTGATTTCCACGTGGCCGGGTGGCATTGGCCGGCCTTCAACGTGGCTGACTCCGCCATCGTTATCGGCGCCGGTCTGCTAATGTTGGATATGGTCTTGCAGCACAAGCATCAGGAAGCCGACTGAGTCTTATGCAGATACTTCTTGCCAATCCCCGTGGTTTCTGTGCCGGCGTGGACCGGGCCATCGAGATCGTTGAACGTGCACTCGAACAGCTGAAGCCACCCATTTACGTGCGTCATGAAGTCGTACATAACCGTTTCGTGGTTGAGCGCCTGCGCGAGCGGGGCGCAATTTTCGTCGAGGAAGTCGACGAGGTGCCTGAAGGCGCCACCGTTATTTTCAGCGCTCATGGGGTTTCCCAGGCTGTGCGGGAGCATGCCGCCAATCGGCAGCTGACGGTGTTTGACGCCACCTGCCCGTTGGTGACCAAGGTTCACATAGAAGTGACACGTTACTCACGCGAAGGGCGTGAGGTGGTGTTGATCGGCCATGCCGGCCATCCGGAAGTCGAAGGCACCATGGGGCAGTTTGATGATGCCAGGGGCGGGCAGATCTACCTGGTGGAAACTCCAGAGGATGTGGCCAGACTTCCCGTGAAGGACCCTGGCCACCTGGCCTATGTCACCCAGACGACCTTGTCGATGGATGACACCGCTCGTGTGATTGATGCGCTGCGCGAACGCTTTCCCCGGATCGAGGGGCCCAAGAAAAACGATATCTGCTATGCCACCCAGAACCGGCAGGATGCGGTGAAAGAGCTGGCGGAGCGTTGCGATGTTCTGCTGGTGGTGGGTTCGCGTAACAGTTCCAATTCCAACCGTCTGCGCGAGATCGCAGAGCAAAAGAATATCCCCGGCTATCTGGTGGATGGGCCGGAGGATATTCAGCCGGAGTGGCTGGCAGACAAGAAGTCGGTCGGCGTGACGGCAGGCGCTTCAGCCCCCGAAGTCCTGGTGCGGAGAGTAATTGAGCGTCTTGAGGCCCTGGGAGGCGAGACGGTCGAAGAACTGCCGGGTCGTGAGGAAAACATCGTGTTTTCCCTGCCCCGGGCACTGCAACGAACAGCCTGAATACATGAGCGAATCCCGTGATGCCGACATTGTGATTGTCGGCGCAGGCATCATCGGCTTGTTGACCGCCTGGGAACTGAGCAAGGCGGGGCACGGCAGCATTCTTGTGTTGGACAAGGGGGAGCCGGGCAGGGAAGCCTCCTGGGCAGCTGCCGGCATACTTTCTCCACTGGGGCCGTGGCGCTATCCCGATTCTGTACAGGCGCTGGCCAAAGAAAGTCAGACCATGTTTCCGGCATTGTGTAATGAGTTGCAGAGTGCAAGCGGCATCGATCCCGAATACCGTCAGTCGGGTTTGCTGGTGCTGCTGGATGATGGGGAGCATGACCAGGCGCAGGCCTGGCTGGGTCGCAACCATGTGGCTCATGAATTTCTCAGTACCGCCGATACTCAAACCCGATACACCGGTCTGGCCACAGATTGCCGCTCCTTGCTGATGCCGGAAGTCGCCCAGGTACGTACGCCAAGGCTGCTGCGCGCGCTGATCCGTGGGCTCGAAAAGCGCGGTGTGCAGGTTCGGCCGCATACTGCGGTGCGCAAGCTGGCGCTGGGAGAAGCTGCGATCAACGGAGTGGAAACGGCCGCTGGAATCATTGCTTCAGAAACGGTGATACTGGCCGCCGGCGCCTGGACACCGGAGCTGCTGCCGCGTGGTACCTGGCGGCCGGATATCCGCCCGATCAAGGGACAGATGCTGTTGTATCGTCCGGAAGATACGGCCTTGCTGCAAAACATGGTTCTGCAGGGCCGCCGTTATCTGGTGTCCCGAAGCGACGGGCGCATTCTGGCCGGCAGCACCATGGAAGATGACGGCTTCAACAAATCGCCGACCCTGGAAGTGAAACAGGAACTGCGGGCCTTCGCCGAAGGCCTGTTACCCGCGCTGGCGGAATGTGAACTTGAAGCACACTGGACAGGCCTGCGTCCGGGCAGTCCGGACGGGGTGCCGACAGTCGGAGCGCATCCGGGAATTGAGGGGCTGTGGCTGAACTGTGGTCATTACCGTAATGGCATTGCACTGGCGCCGGCGACCGTCGGACGGCTCATGACGCAATTAGTTTAAGGGTGTGCAGTCGGTATCGGCTTCGCCGGGGGATGTTCTGACGCGGCCACTGAGCGGGAAGGTAATGACTCTCGACTGCAAATGGCCGCGCTCATCACAGCGCACAAGGTTACCGAACGTGGCTGCCGTGCGACCACTGGGCGCGTAACTGATCCGGGTTGCTACATTGGTATCCCCACGCAATGTGGTATTTGCGTGGAGTGCTTCGTGAACCAGCAGGATATCAGCGCCGGAATCGGGTTGATTGTTCCTGTTTTCGTCGCGGAAAACGATCCAGCCGTCTTCCCAGCCATTGCCGGTGCCACAGGTCGGTAGCGGGGCGGCATTATCCGCTGTCCTGCAAAGGCTGACGCGATATCCACGTTTCAGTGCTTCGCTGCGTGCGTATGCCATGGTAGCGATGAATTCGTTCACCTCGGCAGCTCTGAGATTATTCAGAATAAACGTGTTCATTCGGGGCAGCCCGACCGTTGCCAGAGTGGTAGCGACCGCGACAGTCACCAACAACTCCAACAACGTGTATCCGTTGTTGTTGCGCATGTTTTAACTCTTATTTTTGTGATTCTGAGTTTATACAGGACGGGTTCGGCCGATTTCAAGTGGCTCCAGTCGAGCGGGTTATTTCTGCCAGTCGTCCTCGCCGGCATCTGTGGTGTCACCGTCGTTATTCTGATCCCAGCCGCGCCGGCCTGTGTGCGTGATCTCGATAATGCCGTCGCCAGCCTGGGCATTCACCGGTGTGGCTCGCAGGGTGAAAGTCGTAGCGGTGGCCGCCTGAATAGTCAGGTTGTAATAAACGTCATTGCCATCGAGGGGCGCGGTGGCCTTCATGAAGGTGCCCGGAACTATAGGTGCAGCGGGTAGGGGGGTGCTTGCGGCGGCGCCCAGATAGCTGCCGTTAACGGTGTAGTACCTTTCCATGGCGCCGGCGAATTGCTGTATGGCGCCGAATCCGTCTGCGCGTCGGGATCTGGTCAGGTAATCGGCATAGATGGGGTAAGCAATACTGGCCAATATGCCGATGATGATCACCGTGATCATCAGTTCCAGCAGGGTGAAGCCCTTCATATGCTTAGGCATGGTCTCTTCCTTTCCTGTCACTGAGGTGCCGGTGGTCAACGGATTTCCCGCCAGTTCAGGCGACCTTCGTCAAAGCCTCGTTCGGTGATGATGCCGATATCGCCCGTGGAGCCACTGGTGTATTTCTTTTCCTGCCCAAGACCGGGTACGACCAGAATGGTGGGTCTGGGAATAATACCGACATCAGACAGCTGGCCGCCCGGGGGCACGGTCACGTCAGTACCGTCTATGTTTACGGTGATCACATCGTGCTCATCCACATCTCCGTCGCCGTCGACGTCAATCGAGGCTTCCAGAGGTGGTCCGCCGGTGGAGAAATTGAGCTCCATCAACCAACCGTCACCGCCGAATTCACAGACTTCACCGGAAGGAATGAGGGTAGTGAATACGATGCGCCCGGCACGGATGATAGGATTACTGACAGCTTTCTCGCCGAAGTTTGTGGTGTTGTTGTTCTCCGTGTTGTAGAGATCCAGATACCAGCCGCGGTCATTGCCGTCGGTCAGGTCCACGGCATTATCCGTTACGATGCGGAAGCAGTCTTCGCCATCACCACAACTGCCACCGCCCAGATCCACTTCCTTCTTGATCTGCTGTTGCACCAGGCCACTGGCGCGGGTCGGTATGGTGTTGGTGTTGTTAACCAGATTCTGGTCCCAGATACCGTAGAAGGTCTGGGTCTGCGTGCCGGTTGTTGCATTGTCGCCAGCGTCTATGTATCGGCCAGTGCCAAACAGCACCATGTAGCCACTGGCAGTGCCATAAGGATGTGGAGAGACCTCAGGGCGTACAGTGATGGGCTGTCGGTTATTGCTTGCGTCCCGGGCCACGAATAGCGGTTGGCCGCTGTAAGCAACGACCCAGTTGGCCGGGGTGGGATCGCTTACATTGAATCGCCACATGTTACCGTTCAGGTCGCCGGCATAAATGACGTCAATGTCGTAGTCGCCGTCTTTGTCTACTGCCGCTGGTGTGGCCAGCCCGTTGGGCGTGCCAACGGAACCCGAGTTGACTTCGATCTTGACGTAATCCGTGCCGAGATCCCACACGCCGTCGGCACCCGGCCCATCTATGTAAATAATGAATAGGTAGCCTTTGCCGGTAGTGCTGGTGGTGGCGGCTGTTTCATTGCCGCTGCCATCACTGTTGTTGTAGCCATTGCCGATCACGGCAGCCCACTTGCCGTTGGCCATGCGTACGATGTTCGGCTGACTGTAGGTGAAGCCCAGATCCTTGTCGTCTTCGTCCGAGAATTCCCACAGTACCAGGCTGTCGGCATTGCTTTCATTGAAGTTGGCGGGCTCCGGGTTGGTCACGTCCAGTGCAAAGATCGACTGTCCGCCGGCGCGCAGTCCGCTGACCAGAACAGTTTTCCAGGTCGTACCGTTGGTGCCTGAGTAAACGTCGCCGACTGTCGGGGAGCCGTCAACGAAGTAGCTGTGCTTGGTTGAATAGGTGAGAGAGGCCAGTGTAGTCAGGTTGTCATAGATGCGACGGTCGCCAGGGATATATGCAAGAAGTTCCTCGCCTGTATTCTCGTCAAAGGCATGTAACATGCCGTCGTTGGCGCCTACGTAGACCATGCGGCGGCGATTGGCATTGGCGCTGCGGAAGGAGGCGTAGCTGTTAAACGTGTAGGGGAACTGTGGTGCGCCGACAAAGAACGGGTCGGAGTTCACGATATCACCGAGCGGGCTGCTGCGCAGGCGGAAGTCGTTTCTGTTGGGATACTCCCGGCCACGAATGAAGCGCCAGCGGCGTTTGCCATTGTTTACATTATTTTGGTTGCCGCTATCGGGATGCTTGCGCAGATCCAGTTTCTGCGAGTTCTCCAGGTCATCCCATACAAAGGGGATACCCGTCGTATTGGTGGTAGGATCGATCGTGATGATTTCCCGGCCATTGTTCCAGTTCTGCCCTTTGAGTACTTCACCTGCATCCCAGGCCAGATTGCAGAGTTCACCGAGTGACACACCGCTGCAGCCAGCCTGCTGTCCGGAGCCGTCCGAAATCGGGAAGGAGAGCAACTGGCCGCTCCAGTCACCGCTGTCAAAGCGTGCCTGGAAAACATGAGAGCCGCTGTTCAGGCTGCTGGAATTGAGTGCCACCGAAGCCGCCGAACTTGCACGGTCGCCGATGGAAAGAATGGCATCGGACAAGGCCTCAACCAGTTGGTTAGGGCTGCTGGCGTTCAGGAACAGCCCCCGGCCATTGAAGGCGGCATGGCGGAGATCATCAATTTTTTCCGGAATGGCGGAATCCGTACTCTCATCCGGGTCTGGCCAGTAATTGTTACCATCAACGTTAGGTCCGGGCATCGCGTCCAGTGTGCCGTTGACGCCGAAAGCCACGCTGTAGGTGACCACGTGCTGGTGCCTTGCTTCGTCAATGCCAAGAATCACCGGAAGTATGTTGGGATGATTGTAGTAGTCGCCGGGCCCGGATATGTCCTCTTCATAGAACATCATGGCAATGTCCGCCATGGTGTCCTGTTGTTGGTCTGCATAGGGTCCGCCGTCCCATTGGCTGTCATCATTGCCGTCGGCATTATCCTGAGTGGCGTTACCGGGCAGGTCGAAGCCACCGTAGTAGTAGCCATCAGTCATCGCCACCAGGAAGCTTTGCTGGCAGGCACCGCCTTCGGCGGCACTGGCCTGTGGGCAATCGGAATCGCTGTTCACGCTGAAGTAGTTGTTCGACTGGCATGAAAGGTATCTGTAGCCGTCATAGGCACTTTCCCGCAGGGGTGTGCCGCCCGTGGCATTTATCTTGGACAGGGCGTCCAACAGGCTCGTCTTGTTGGCGTCGACGCTCATCAGGGACAGGCGTTCGTTGTCAGCATTGCTGTTAATGGTGAACAGGCCCATGTTGACTGCACCGGCATCATCGACAACAAAGGTATAGGCGCCCTTGGCAGTGAACTCCCGGCGCCGGTAATACTGGAACCAGTTGGCGAAGTTTTGCAGTTCTTCAGCGACGGTACATTGATCGCCGGTGCCGTCTTCAATGGCGGCACAGTCTTCACGATTCTCGCCTCTGGTGAAGGAGGCTGGACAACTGGCCCCGCTACTACAACCCGAGCTGCGGATTTCTATCAGTTGATGGCTGTCGTCAGGGTCGACTTCGCCATCATTATCCGAATCTGTCCAGGTGTAATAGCGAGCAGGAAAGAACGTGACCGTGACTTCATCGTCGTAAGTACAGGGAATGTAGGAATCATGCGACTGATTGGTCGTCAGATTGTAAGTGGAACCGTCATGGTCGTAGGGGTTGACCCGTGCGGCAGAAGCTGTGGCGTTGGTGTAGGCCTGGCCGTCATCATCTTCGCCCCGCCAGGGTAAATATTGTACTTCCGGATCGTAATAGAGGCGGTTGTAATCAGTGTTCCAGGCCCGCCAGAAACCCTGGTTGGGTTGTACGCCATCGTTATTGCCGGAAGAAACGGCGTTGACGACTTCATCGGTGGGTATTCTGCCCCCGTTAACACTGGTTTCGCTGTAGTTGTTTCCGCCCGAGTCATGAGGGTAGACATAGTTTCTGCCATCGTTACTGCCGTTAACGCAGGAGAAGTGGAAGGTGCCACTTTCCTGGTCTGTTACCGTGCCCCAGTCCATACTGCCGGAGTCATCGAACACAAACAGAATATTGGCCGGTGGTGCGTTGGTGGCGGCGAACAGGGGTACGTTACTCAGGTCCAGCGGTGCTGCCATGGCCAGTCTGGCGAAACAGAAGCTCATCGCCATCACTATGATAAATCGGGTGTTTTTCATGACTGTCTCCATGTCATCCTGTTACTCAAAATGCGGGTATTGAGAACAGGCTTTGCAGCACGACGTCGAAATGCCGGGTATTGCCGCCGTCTACGTAAGAGGTTCTGCCGACACCGTAGGCCGATACCTGGTAGTAATACGGTCCGCCGGTGCCATAGCTGAAGCCCTGGGTCAGTGAACCCGGTCTGGTGTTGAGCATGCCGGCTGTGTTGACCTGCTGAATGATGTAATACGGTTGGGCCGCATGCAGATCTGCACTGAGGTTGGCCGTATCGGCACCGGCGGTGTCCTGCCCGTGTTGCCTTCCGTTGGCCGCCCACCAGGCCTGTGTATGACCTGCCATCGAGCTGGCCGGGGTGTTCGGCGCCCAGACCGGTACGGAATAGCAGTTGGATGCACAGGAGGCCTGGGTGCCCGGGGGTTGGCTATTCCCGATTTGCGCCAATAGCCAAAGTTCGCCATCACGCAATGCGGCTTCGGCCGCCTGGAATGCCAGGTTCTGCTCGCGGGTATTGAAAGCCATGCGCTCCTGGATGGAGGTGGAGCGCACGCTCGCGATACCCAGCAGAGTCAGTACAACAAGGAAAATCAGGCTGACGATCAGCACAGAACCCTGTTGTGTGTTACGCCCTGTAGTTTTCATGGCATTCCTCAGGTGCGATTCCGGATCGTGACCGTGGTGGAATAGGGCAGAGCCAGCCGCCCGTCATCCGGCAAATCGGGATTGAAGGTTTCCACGCTATCTACGGACAGCTGGATGCGAACGCTGATGACACTACCCCAGGTGGTCACGTTGTTGGCTGTAACGTAGCGGTAACTGCGGGTGGGTGGATTAGTTGAGCTGTCGATTGTTTGTTCGCCGAAAAGCAGTTGCATATCGCTGACGCCTTCCAGGATGGGTTGCCCAACGGCCTCATCAATGTTTGCCGGGTCGACAGCGCAGCGCAGGGTTCGGTTGGCATCGACCAGGAATACCACAGTGGTGGTGGCATTCGCGGTTACGGCATTGCCCAGGCAGTTGGTAGTGCCGCCGTCTGTAGCTCCCTGGTAGACCAGGATGAGCTTGTCTGTGCCGGCCAGGGCGTTGTCCGTACCACCTGCTGCGACGTTGTTGCGGCCATTGACGGCGGCAAGACTGGTGCCCGATAGGGGCTGGGACCGAAAACCGGCCATTCTGACCTGCCGGCTCATGATTTCAATGGCAAAGCGGCCATTTTCCTGAATGCGGCCGATGCCCTCGTGCGCCTGGTAGGTCAGCCGGCTGCCCATGAATATCTGCACAACACCAAACAGCAGAAAGAGCCCTATCAGCATGGCAATCATCAGTTCGATCAGTGAGAAGCCGGACTGGCGATGGATTCTGGGGCAGTAAAGGCCTGACATGGTTATATCTCGGTCGTGATGGTCAGGCAGAGCAGGTCATCGGGATCATCGGGGTCACATCCGGTGCCGGTATCACCACTGCGCTCGTCATCCCACATGATGGTGATGGTGTAAACCGAGCCCTGCGTGCAATCATCACCGTCCACACCGCCATCGGCATCGGCACAGGCAATCTGCCCCAGCCCGCCGGGTAAGCTGTTCTGTACCGTGGTGTACCAGTCGAACAGGTCGGCGGCGGCCATTTCGTCGCTTCTGCAGATGTTCGCGACGGTTGTATTGGTGAAATCGGTTTTGCAGTAATCATGCGGAGAGGCGCCTCCGCCGACTGTGGGGGTGTCGGGCGCAGTACCTGCAGTAACTGCATATTGACCGTCAATGGCTCCCTGGATGTTGGCGCGCATGCGGTCAACGATGTCGTAGGCAAGCACGGTTGCCAGGCTGCGCTCGTTGGAGCGGTTGCTGTCCCGCAGGCCGACAAACTGCATGGCGGCGATGCCCATCAGCCCGATTGAAAGAACTACGATCGCGATCAGCACTTCTATCAGGGTGAAGCCGGACTGCTTGGGAAGAGGGGGTGATCGATGCGTCATCATGGCGGTGTACAGTTGGTGCCTGCGTTGCCGGCAGTGGTCGTGATCCTGCCGGTGGCGGCTATGTTGATAACGCGTGCGTTGTCACCAGCACCCCGGGCGTCACACCAGACAATATTCCCGATGGTGGCGTTACCCGCAGTGGGCGCGCCAACCCGGCCGGTAGCGGCATAGAGCACCCTTGTGGCCACGTTTGCCTCGCCCCGAAGCGTAATATTGTTGCCCTGGACCGGCTCGCTCAGGCGCAGCACATCAATGGCATTGTTGGGGGAGCCGTCACCATTTTCGTCATTGAAGACGACCCAACCGTCTTCCCAGCCATTGCCGTTTCCGCAGGTGGGAACGGCGGCTGAAAAGTTGGAGGCACGGCAAACGGTGACCGCATTGCCGCGTTTGAGTGCCTCACTTCTTGCCAGAGTCAAGCTGGTCACGAACTCATTGACCTGAGCGGTGCGCCGGTTGTTGTTAACGGTTGCCTGAAATGAGGGAATGCCGACCGAAAGCAACAAGGCCATTACCGTAACGGCAATGAACAACTCAACGAGAGTGAAGCCTGATTCCTGCCTGAATCTGTTCATGTCGATCATTTTGATCCGGAGGGGGACATCTGATGTATTGGAATCAGATGAAAGGAGGTTGGGGCCCGATAAACGGTTGTTCGTACCTTGGCCTTGCCTTTATACTTGCGCGCCCTCAGTGCCCGAATAGCTCAGTTGGGTGAGCCGGGAGACAAGGCACGGCTTTGTCTTCGCGAACGGCCGGACAGGAAGTCCGGACCGGGTCGTGTCATGGAGGACGACGCCGTAAGTTTATTGTGTTTGCATTGCCCGAATAGCTCAGTTGGTAGAGCAACTGATTCGTAATCAGTAGGTCGGAGGTTCGACTCCTCTTTCGGGCACCATCCCTTTACTGTGCCGGCTCTGCTTCAGCAGTCTCTGCATTCCCGGATTCAGCTCCGGCGCCGGCTTCGGCCGCAGTCTGCTCTTCTTTTTCTTCTTTAGCTGTTTCGTCCTTGGGCTGCGTAGCCACCATGTTGCGTATCGCAATCAGTTCATTGTTGAGCGCATCCGCGGCTTCTTCTTCCCAGCCCAAGCCGCGCAGGAAGGTGAGCTGTTCCCGGATTTCCTTTTCTCGCGCTTGCAGGTGCTGGTGCACGCAGTCCAGATACTGATTGCTGCGCTGGCTGCCGAGATTCGTAATGGCGGAGCCCGTGTTGCAACTGCTTTCCACGTGGGCCTGCCAGTTCTGGTGGGCTCTTTGCACGCGCAGGGCCAGGGGGTGTTCCAGTTCGAAACCGGTGGCGCGCTGCATGTTGTCTATGGCCGTACTCACCGCGAGCAGGTCGCTGTAGTTCTGCTCCACGCGGGCGCTGAGTTCCTTGCGCCATAGCTCGCCGCAGTAAAGCTGGCTGTAGAGATCCTTGGCGCGTGTGCAATCCTGGCCCCGGGCGGCGGCTACCTTGACGACTTCCGGGCTGTAGTGGTTTTTCTGCGCGATCGGCATGCCCTGGATAATGGGCTGCAGCCACATCCACAGCGGTAATAGCAGGGCGAGTCCGGCGCCGATGAGTACGCCTTGTGCGAATCCCGGGCCGCTGTCGTAGTCATCTTCGTCGAAATCGTAGTCATCCAGCGGGTAGGCTTCTTCCCGGGCCAGAGCGCGTTTTTCCTCGGCGTCTACCTCTTCTATCAACGAGACCAGATCCCGGGTAGTGGCGGCATCGGTTTTGGGCTCGGCAGGCTGAGTCTCATCCTGGCTGAACAGGCTGGCCTGCTCAGGAATGGGCGTGGGGTCAGGATAGCCATTAGCCAGCACGCCGCGCCTGATCTGGCCGCGCTGGATGTAGCGGCGCAGGGCGCGGTCGATGCGCTTGCGCTTTTTCAATCGTGGCAGGTTTTGCAGGGTCAGATAGGCGGCGGCTTCCAGTGGCGTGGCCTGCCCCTCGAAGCTTTCGCCGACAGTGTTGCTATTCCAGGCTTTGCGTATATGCCTGAGTCCCACCAGTAGAAAAAGGCGGGCAAGCGTGCGGACCTTGAAACCTAGCACTTGAGCTGAAGGCATACGTAATCGCGATTATTGTGCTGCAGAAAGACTGTAACGGTAATCCGGGCCTTGCTGAATATCAACAAGCGTCATGCGTCCCCCGTAGCCGAGGTAGGCGCCGGTGTCTATAAAGTGGATATTGCCCGCAGTGACCGGGCTGGGCACGATATTGTGGCCGCAATAGATTTCCCTGACCCCCGGGACCTGGGGGGAGCTCTCCGGGCGCTTCACGCGGAGGCGTGACCACAGCGCATGCGTAACGACCTCGCCGTTGTTTTCCTCCAGCGCGGACTTGAAGGCCGCCCAGTCCAGGCCAGGTGGCACATCGGCATGCACGATGCCAACCAGGCCGCGATCGGTAGGTATCTCCATGGCCAGGGGCAGTTGCCGCAGTTTCTGGTAAATGGATTGCCTGAGTCTGTCTGTCTGATCCTTCCACCAGTGTCCGCCGTTGCGCTGCCAGATATCGAACAGCGCTAGGTCATCGGGGTTTTCATGGCTCTCGATCAACATCTGTTCGTGGTTGCCGCGTATGGCGTAAAACCAGGGCTGATCCAGATAAACAAGGGCGCGCGGGGACGCGGGGCCGCGATCGACAAGATCGCCGACCGATAACAGACGGTCCTTGCTGCTATCGAATTTGACGGATTGGAGGAGCTTGTCCAGCAGATCGAACATGCCGTGGATATCGCCCACGCAGAAGTCGCGGCCGGCAGCGTTGGCTGCCAGCTTCAGGACTTTCGGCCCTGGTTGTGAGTGTTCTGTGCCATTCATGGGGAAGGCGCGCCGCTTGCTGGGAAATCCGTTTCAGGTAATCTGCTTTTACCATTTTCGCATAGCTGCAGACGGTACATTGAAAATCCTCCTTGCGCCCGACAGTTTCAAGGGCAGCCTGAGCACCTTTGAAATCTGCCGGGTGATGGCGGCGGCCATCGCTTCTCTGGATAAGGGAATTGAAGTGCTTTCATTCCCGCTGGCTGACGGCGGCGAGGGCAGCAGTGCGGTTCTGCAGCATCATTGTGGCGGCGATTTTGTGCAATATGCGGTGCATGATGCGCTGGGCAGGTCTATGCAGGGGCACTATCTGGCGATGCCTTCAGGCGAAGCGCTGGTAGAGGTGGCGACCGCTTCGGGTATCCAGTTGCTGCGGCAGGATGAGCTGAATCCGTTAAAGGCCAGCAGTTACGGCACCGGCGAATTGATTGCACACGCGCTTGAAGGCGGGTATCGGCAGATCCTGGTGACGCTTGGCGGCAGTGCAACCAACGATGGCGGGCTGGGACTGCTCACGGCGCTGGGATACCGTTTTTTCGATGCACGGGGCAATCCGGTGGCTGCGGGCGGACAGGGCCTGCTTGATCTGCACAGTATTCAGGCCGACGCCCGATTACCAGCTCTGAACGAGGCCGAATTTGTGGTTGCCTGCGATGTGGACAATCCACTTACTGGTGCGCAAGGCGCCACACGGGTGTTCGGGCCGCAGAAGGGGGTTTCTGACGATGCGCTGGAGGCATTCGATACGGCAATGCAGCGCTATGCTCAGCTGGCTGAGGAGATGACCGGCCACCGGGTCATACAGGAAAAGGGCGCCGGTGCGGCGGGAGGCATAGGCGCGGCGCTGATGGCCTTCTGCCATTCGCGTTTCCAGTCGGGTTTTTCACTTATTGCCGAAAAGACCGGCTTTGATCGCTGCCTGGCCGAGGGTGGATTTGATCTGGTGATTACAGGCGAAGGCCGGCTCGACGCCCAGACCCTGAATGGTAAGTTGCCACAGGCTGTAGCACAGCGGGCCGCCGTAAAAGGCGTGCCGGTTATGGCTATTGCCGGCCAGATACGACTGACCGAACAGCAGGGCAGGGATATGGGTTTTGTATCCTGCCATGGGCTGGGCAGGGAGGACGAAGAACTTAGGCAGCTGATTGAAGAAACCGAGCCGCGGCTTTGGCGGGTGACCCGGCAGGCAGTCGCGGATTTTCTTGGACAACAAGGTTAGAATGCATCCCGTGCCGCATGCGGCGGCGACAAGATTTGAGTGCCAGGCAAACCAAGGAAACACCCATGCAGTTCATTGACCTCAAGACCCAGTACGCACGTGTCGAGTCGGAAATCCAGCAACGTATCAAGGCGGTTTTCGAGCATGGCCAGTACATCATGGGGCCCGAGGTGGCGGAACTGGAGCAAAAACTGGCGGAATACACCGGCAGCAAGCACTGCATTTCCCTGTCCAGCGGCACGGATGCGCTGCTGGTGGCGCTGATGGCCTACGATATCGGTCCGGGCGACGAGGTGATCACCAGTCCCTTCACCTTTATTGCCACGGCTGAGGTGATCGCGCTGTTGCGCGCCAAGCCGGTCTACGTAGATATCGACCCCAAGACCTATAACCTGGACCCGAACCTGCTGGAAGCCGCTATTACACCCAACACCAAGGCGATTATGCCGGTCAGCCTCTACGGCCAGTGCGCGGATTTCGACGCCATCAATGCGATAGCAGAAAAACACGGCATCCCGGTTGTTGAAGATGGCGCCCAGAGTTTCGGCGCAACCTACCAGGGCCGCCGCTCCTGCAATCTCTCCGCGATTGGTGCGACTTCCTTCTTCCCCTCCAAGCCGCTCGGCGGTTATGGCGATGCCGGCGCCTGCTTTACCAATGACGACGCCCTGGCGGAAAAGATGCAGTGGATCCGCAACCACGGCCAGGATCGCCGTTACCATCATCCCCTGGTCGGCATAAATGGCCGTATGGATACGCTACAGGCAGCGGCCATGCTGCCGAAGCTGGGATTCTTCGATGAAGAAGTCGAGGCCCGCGGCCGTATTGGCGCCCGTTACAGCGAACTGCTCAACGATGTCGCAGTGACGCCGTTCATTGCCGAGGGCAATACCTCGGTCTACGCCCAGTACACGCTCCAGGTGGAAGACCGTGAGGCGGTCACCAAGCGATTGAATGAAAAGGGTATTCCCACGGCCGTGCATTATCCGATACCGCTGAACAAGCAGCCGGCATTGCTGGATGAGTCGGCCAAGGTGCCGGTCTCGGAGTCCGTAGCCGAGCGGGTGTTCAGTCTGCCGATGCATCCCTATCTTTCGGAAGCGGATCAGGACACTATCGTTGCCGCTGTACGTGAGAGTATCGCCGCTGGCTAAACAGGATCATCCGCGCCGATCTGTTTCCAAGGATTGATGATTGGCCTGGATGCGCAAGGTTATGCCCCTGCGTTATCGCGCCATTGAGCAAGTTGCGCGCAGGCCTGGTCGAGTACCGGCTGCTCCTTGCCAAAGCAAAATCGCAACAGTTTTTCACCATGCCCTGAACTGAAAAACGCCGTGCCCGGAATGCTGGCGATGCGGGCGCCTTCGAGCAGTTGCATGGCCGCTTCGGCGGCGGTGCTGCAGTTCATTGCGCTGACATCAGCGAGTACGTAGTAAGCGCCCTCCGGGACATGCGGGGTCAGTCCAGCTTCCTGCAAGGCAGCGCAGAACTGATCCCGCTTGCGCTGATAGCCGGTGGCCAGATCCGAGTAATAAGTGTCATCCAGTGTTTCAATGGCCGTGGCCACGGCATGCTGCAACGGTGTGGGCGCGCAGGCGTAGTAGAGATCAGCCACCAGGCCGATGGGTGCTGCCAGTTTACGTGTTGCGGCCAGGAAGCCGATACGCCAGCCGGTGATGCTGAAGGTTTTCGAATAGCCCGATAGCGTCAGGGTGCGTTCCCGCATGCCGGGCAGCGTGGCCATGCTGATATGCCTGCGACCGTCAAAAAGGAAATACTCGTAGATTTCGTCGCTGATGCAGAGCAGATCATGGCGCTGGCAGATTTCGGCAATAGACTCGAGCTCTTCATAGGTGAATACCCGTCCGGTGGGGTTGCCGGGGCTGTTGATGACGAGTGCCTTGGCGCCGGCGGCTTTCTGTTCCAGAGCCTCCAGGTCGAGCGAGAAATCCCCGAAGTTCATCGGCAGCAAATCGACTTGCAGCTCGGCGACCCTGGCCGTGTTGTAGTGATAGCCGTAGTAGGGCTCAAACATCAGGATGCGGTCCCCCGGATTCAGCAGTGCCGTCATGGCCGCGGCGAAACCACCGCCGGTGCCGAGAGTAACTAGCACTTCACTCTCCGGGTCGACAGTCAAACCATTATGGCGTTGCAGCTTGTCGGCGATGGCGTTACGCAACCGGGTAATGCCGTCATAGCGGCTGTAGGTGTTGTGGCCTGCTTGAATCGCCGGCATCACCGCCTCGATCAGTTCAGCGGGCGGCGGGGTATCGCATACGCCCTGACCCATGTTGATGCCGTCGAGTTCATGGCAGCGCTGAGTCATGGCGCGAATTTGTGATTGCTTAAGGTTGCGTGCACGTTGGCTGATCATGCCAGTCCCTGTGATGAGGTTTCAGGGAGCATTGTCGCGCGATTCAGCTATGGCCTTCCATGTCCTGCAGGGCATAAGCGCCGAGGAACTGCTGACGAATGAAGCTGACAATTTCCTCTGCGATACGGTCACGTCGCTCGGGCTCATCCAGGCATTCAACGGCCTTGTACAGCATGTAGTAGGTGACCGGTCGGGTGACCTGGTAGATGTATTTTTCTGTAAGTCCCGGGGCCAGATTCATGCTGCTGATCTGCTCGACGCTTTGCTGGGCGATATCTTCAAGCACGCCCCTGAGCATGTGGCGGATTTCAGGAGAGCCGCCGTGTAATTCCCGTAATCCCACCACGAAGGGTGCGGGATCCTTGCGCACTTGCTCAAGGATCAGTTCGGCGGCGCCGACAGTGGCATCGGCGTGCTTGGCGGATTCCGCTCTTACACGTTTCATGCTGGCCATGAAATTGTCAGCCAGTTCCTGGGCGACGCTCCGGGCCAGATCCTCCAGGTCGGAGAAGTGCCGGTAGAAGGTGTTGTGGTTGAGGCCGGCTTCACGGGCGAGTTCGCGAATACCCAGTGAGCCGAAGCCCGTGCCCTGGGCCGCCAGTTTCAGCGCGGCGTCCAGCAGGCGGCGCTTGCCGTCCGGCAGGGCCGCTTTGACTTCACTGATCTTTTCCGCCTGAACACTCATGCGGACATTATAGCGGCTCTTGACAGGAAGTATACAGTTGGATACTTTTGAGTATACAAGTGGATACTTAACGGATGGATATGTCGGGAAATCGGCAGCGGGAACAGCACAGGAAACTCGGCAGCCAGGGTGCAATCCTGGTTCTGGGGATGCTGCTTTGCGCCTGTGGGGGGTCTTCGGATTCACCATCGGCGAGTGACGCCGGACGTAACCTGGGTTCAGCTTCGGGCCGTGCGTTATATGTCAGTGCTACGGCGGCGCCGGGTGGGGATGGCAGCCGCCAGGCGCCATTCGATTCGCTGCAGGCATTGCAGGCGGCATCAGCGCCCGGCGATGCCCTGGTGGTGTTGCCCGCGCCACTGGATATACCGCCGTTGGACGGGGGTATTGCACTCAAGCCGAATCAGCGCCTGATCGGGGCGGGGCCCGATGTGTTGTTGCAGCGTCGTAATGAAGCGGTCGCCGGTGCAGCAGAAAGGACGGCCCTGCCGCGCATCCGCAACAGCAGTGCGCTGAATCACCAGGGTGATGCGGTGCAGTTGGCCGCAGGCAGCGAAGTGAGCAACCTGGTCATCACCCAGGCCAGCCGTGGCGCCATCTACGGCATGAATGTGCCCGGCGCCAGGGTCCGTGGCAATGATGTTTCCGGCTACAACACAGCCTGTGCGATTGGCTTCAGTGTGCGGCCATTTCCGGCGCCCACCACGGGACCCTACATCGGCATTCCCCTGCTACTGCCTGCCGGCTGGGCCGGCATCATGGTGGATGCGGACAGTGGTAGCGGTGCCGTCGAAATCAGCGATAACTATGTGCATGACAGCGCTTGTGGCAACGGTATCGATCTGCGGCTGTTTGGTGATGCTGATTATCTGGCTGACATTTCCGGCAACTTTGTAACGCAGCTCAAGCATGGTCCGCTGCATCAGACCGAGGAACTGCATCTGGTCCATGCCATCACCACGCAGGTGACGGGCACAGCGAGGCTGGAAGCGAAATCGGTCAACAATACACAGACCTATATCGGAGCCCCGGGGGCGGATTGCGAGGGGCTTTTCCTGAATGTGGCAGACAGCGGTACCGCCATCTGGGATATCGACCGCAATCGCTTTGCCCACGGCATCGGCGGTTTTTCCTGTAACGGCATGGAACTGATCATCAGTAACGGCAACGGCCATGCCGAGGTCACCCTGAGCAACAGTTACTTCGAAGACAACCCGGGCGACATGTTCGAGCAGGCCAATCTGGGTAGCGGCTCGACCATGATCCTGGACATCGACAACGTCACGGTGAAGGACACCCATGAGCGGGGCGGGGACCCGGATGCGGGTGGCCTGCCCTTTAACCTGGGCGAATGCCTGCTCATGGGCAGTACCGGCACGGATAACACCACTATCCTGCGCATTCGCGACAGCGAGTTTTCGGGCTGTAACAACGGTCTGTCCGTGCTGAGCGGCGCAAACCTGATGACCAATCTGCTGACCGCACTGACCACCACACCGGTACTCACCGAACTGCTGGCGACAGCGACGACATTCCCTCTCACGCTGGATCCACTCAACTTGCTTTCGGCTCTGCAGAATCCGGGTGCGCTGTTGCACGCCCTGACTGCGCAGCCACTGTTATCAGACCCACTGGGTACCGACGGACGCATGGAGGTCGATGTGCGCAACACCGCCTTTATCGACAATTCCGCCAACAACGTGGTGGTCGGCGTAATCGGCAATCTTCGCCAACTGGATATAAAAATCCAGGACAGTGATTTCAGTCGTGCGGGCGGTAACGCGGTGCTTTTTCGCAAGATATATCTGGGCGAAGTGGAGGAAGCGCGCATCGATTTTGGTGGTGGCGCGCTGGCCAGCACAGGCGGCAATTGCATACTGGGTGGTGAGCAGAACGACGTGCAGAACGAAGGTTTCGTGGCCAGCATGCAGCGCAACTGGTGGGGGCAGCCTGGTGGCCCTGATCCAGACAAAGTCTCTCAAACCCTTCCCGATTCTGTAGACGCGAGTCACGCACTGGGCAGCAGGCCCGCAGTGTGTTCGGAGTAGAAAGCATGATTCTGTTGATTAAAAAAACGGTCGCTTCCATTTCCATCCTGGCATTGCTGGCTTCGGTGGCTGCCTGTGGCGGAGACAGTAAGGATTCCGCCCAGGCTAATCCGGTATCTGGCGATGGCGGCAGTACGGCGGCCTCGCAATGGACGAGCCTGGGTACACGTACGCAGAGCATGCGTCAGGATGTTTCGATTGTTAAAGCTGCGGGACTCCGTGAGACGGCGCCGGGCTGGGTGGATTACGACCGGCCGGCGGAATATGCGGCGACGGTGCTGGAAGACAATATCCAGCTGCAGATGGATGACGGGGTGGTGATTTCACTGCAGGTGGTGCGCCCCCAGCTGGATGCAGGTGAGCCAGAGTCAAGGCCGCTGCCCACCATTGTCACCTTCACGCCCTACAACAAGAACGTAACGCAGTACGTGTCGTTGGGCGGCGGCATCATGCCTTACTTTGTGCTGCGTGGTTATAACCATGTGCAGATCGATGTGCGTGGCACCGGCCGTTCCGGCGGCGCCTGGGATCCGTTCAGCGCGCGTGAACAGGCCGATTACACGCAGGTCATGGACTGGATAATAGGGCAACCCTGGAGCAACGGCGAACTGGGCCTGTGGGGCATATCGGCCACGGCCACTACATCAGTTCTCGCCGCCAGTAGCGGGCATCCGGCGATCAAGGCCGTGTTCCCGATCGTGCCGCATGGCGACATTTACCGTGATGTGGTGATGGTGGGCGGCCAGGCGAGTATCGGTTTTCTGCCCATATGGATGACCGTGGTCACAGGGCTCGGAGTGTTCAATCCCACGTTTTACGATCAGCCGGAACAGCAGCTGATGGCGATTCTTGAACATCTGGCGGGACTGAGCGAATTCTTTGCACCGAAACTGGTGGAGGTGGCGACCGGGCAGGAACCTTCCTTTGACGATGAGTACTGGGGCACCAAGGCGCCCCTCGAGGTTTCGGAAAAGATTATTGCGCCGACATTTATCGTGGGTGGTTTGTTCGACATCTTTCAGCGTAGTGAGCCCCTGAACTACGAGGCGCTGAAGAATCACACCACGACGAAACTGCTGATCGGTCCCTGGCATCACCTTCAAGCTGCTACAGGTGAGGGCCTGCCCATGGATGGCGTGCCAACCCTGGATCAACTGGCCCTGCAGTGGTTCGACCACTACCTGAAAGGCATGGAAAACGGCGCCGAAGACCTGCCGGCCGTCACCCAGTGGGTGTGGGGCCATGAGCATTTCGATTATCCGGGCGACTGGCCACATCCGCAGGCTCGCGCCGAGCGTTGGTATCTGCAAAGTGGCGGTGTGCTTGGCGCCGAGGCGCCGGCCGGTGCGGCTGCGCCCAGCATGATGCTGCAGCAGCCGGCCGATGGCCTGTGCTCGGAAAGCGCCATGCAGATTTCCATCGGTCTGTTTTCCTATCTGCCGCTGCCTTGCTGGACCGAGGACAATTTCACTAACAGCTTTGAAGTGACCTTCGACACACCGGTCATGGAAGAGGACTTCTACATTAACGGCCCGATTCAGGCCGATATCTGGATATCGACTACTGCACTGGATGCCGGCCTGGTGGTGCGTGTGGCTGATCTTGAACCCGGTGGCACAGCACGCGCCCTGACCAGCGGTCTGCAAACGGCTTCGCTACGGGCGGTTGACGAAGGCAAGTCGCGTTACCTGGAGGGCGAGATGATCCAGCCCTGGCATCCCTTCACGGTGGAGTCGGTTGAGCCGGTCGGCAGCGGCAACATTATCAAGGTGCCGGTGGAAATCTTTCCTACCAGCGCCTTGATCAAAAAGGGCCATCGCCTGCGCATTGCCGTCGGGCCGAGCAATCTGCCGTTCGCCTTGATGCCGGTGCCGAGCTTGCTGCAGTCGCTGATCGGCCTGATCAATATTTATCACGATGCCGAGCATCCTTCGAGCGTCGTATTACCTGTGGCTCCCGCCGAAAGTCTGAACATTCAGGAATAAGCGGGCCCGGGGATCACTCAATAACAAAAGGATGAATGCAGGAGTTACTGACCGCAAGGTCTTCACTTTTTGCGATCTATGGAGGATCACATGAACTTTAAGCAGACGATGACTTGTACCGCGACCGCCGGCTTGCTGGCGGTGAGCGCCCAGGCGGGCGCCGGATGGCAGGACTGGTGGCAGGGTGGCGGTAGCACGGGGATTGCCTTCGCATCCGCGGTGAACTATCCCACGGGCAGCGCCTCAGGCCCTGGCCCGGCGCCGGAAAATACCATAGCTGCGGACGTGGACAATGATGGCGATATCGACCTGATTCTTGCCGACCAGTTCGGCCAGGGTCCGCGTGTGATGAAGAACCAGGGCAATGGCGTCTTCGGTGCAGCGCAGGTCGTGAATATTGGTGCGGCGGTTGGTGCGATCAATGCCGCCGATCATAACGGTGACGGCAATATCGACCTGCTGGCCTTTGATGGCTTCATCATCCATGTGCTGCAGGGGGATGGCGCCGGCAATTTTACCGAAATCCAGACCCACAACATGCCGATTGCCTACCAGCAGCAGGCGATTGCCATGGACGTGGATAACGACGGCACACCGGATATCGTCGGCATGACCCAGGGGGGTCTGCAGATTCACATCGGCAATGGCGATGGCACCTTCGGTGCAGGGTCGCTCAATTTCGTGGCCGGCGCGCTGACCTCCATCAAGCCCGCCAACCTGAATAACGACGGCAATGCCGACATTCTTGCCACCGATGGTTTCGGGCAACGTGTGATTGCGCTGCTGGGCGACGGCAACGGCAACTTCGCCGAAAGCGGCTTCAGCATTGTCGGCTTCATCCCTGAAGACGGCACCGCCGGCGATATCAACAATGACGGTATCGACGACGTGGTCACGGCTGACTCCTTCTCCTTCACCGTCACTGCGGTGCTGTCAGACGGACAGGGTGGTTTCCAGACCATTTTCAGCCAGAACCGCATGTTTGGCGGACTGGGACCGGTGAGTGTTGCGCTGGCGGACTTCGATGGTGACGGCAATCTGGATATTGCCGAGGCCGTGGTAGGTGAAGCCAAGGTCAATGTCTTCCCGGGCAACGGTGATGGTAGCTTCGGCTCGCCGCTGGCCGTGAGTGTGACCGGTTTTCCGCAGACCCCGGCGTTGGGTGATCTGGACGGAGACGGTGACGTGGATATGGCCGCAGCCGGACCCAACAATGTATCGATTGTGAAAAACATTTCGCAGTAAGGGCTGAGTGGGCAGGCCGCCCGCAAGGGCGGCCTTTCCTGTGTCCTGTGTCCTGAACTGCTATAAAGCAGCATTCGCTTAATCTTAGAGGACCTGTAATGAAATCAGACCGCATCGAAATGAAGGGCAAGAATGGCCGGGTCGCCATTGTCTCGACATTGCGCACCCCCTTCGCCCGCATGGGTACGCACTTCCGTGACCTGAACCCGATCGAACTGGGCGCCATGCTGGTGTCTGAACTGCTGGCACGCAGCGATCTCGATCCGCAACAGGTTGAGCAGCTGGTTTTCGGCCAGACCATCATGATGCCGGACGCGCCCTTCATCGGCCGTGAGATCGTGCTGGCCACCGGCATGAACCCCTATACCGATGCCTATTCCATCACCCGCGCCTGCGCCACCAGCTTCCAGACGGCGGCGACCGCAGCCAACAGCATTGTCGTGGGCGAGACTGATATCGCCATCGCCGGCGGCGTGGATTCAACTTCCAGCGTGCGTATCCCGCTTTCCGAGAAGTTTTCAGCCACGCTGCGTGATGTGAACTTCGCCAAGACCACCGGTGAGCGCATCAAACTGCTGTCGAAACTGCGTCCGAAGGATCTGATTCCCACGGCGCCATCCATTACTGAATATTCCACGGGCAAGACCATGGGCCAGAGCGCCGAAGCCATGGCCAAGGCCTGGGGGGTGACCCGCGAGGAACAGGACGACATTGCCCATGCCTCGCACAGCAATGCCGCCAGGGCCTGGGCCGACGGCAAGATGGACAAGGAAGTCATGACGGCATTCGTGAATGGCGCCGGCAAGTCGCGGGCGGTGCATGAAGATAATCTGGTGCGTCATAACTCCGAGCGTGACAGTTATGCCAGGCTCAAGCCGGTATTCGACCGTGAATACGGCACAGTCACGGCCGGCAACGCCAGCCCGCTGACAGATGGCGCCTCCGCCATGATTCTCATGAGCGAGGATACGGCCAAGGCAATGGGCTATGAGCCGATTGCCTATATCCGTTCATCGGCCTTTGCCGCACGATGCCCGCAGGAAGATCTGTTAATGGGGCCGGTGCTGGCTGCACCCGTGGCGCTGGATCGTGCGGGTGTCAGTCTGAAAGACATGACCCTGATCGATATGCATGAAGCCTTTGCGGCACAGATTGCCTGCAACATCCGTGGCCTTGATTCCAGGGAATATCTTGCCAGGCATGCCGGTCGTAGCAAGGCAGTGGGTGAAGTTGATCGCGACAAACTGAATGTTGTCGGCGGTTCAATTTCCTACGGTCATCCTTTTGGCGCCACCGGTGCTCGCATCATCGGCCAGACAGCGAATGAATTAAAACGTCGAGGGGGCGGAATGGCCCTGATGACGGCCTGTGCGGCCGGCGGCATTGGCGCTGCGATGGTTATCGAATCGGAGTAAAACCATGAGCAAGAGCAATCTGGCAGCGAAATTGGAATATCAGGGCGAGCCAACTGTTGAGAGCGCGTTCAATTTTTACGTACGCGACGACAAGGTAGGTGTCATTGAGATCAATGTTCCTGGTGACAAGCAGAACACACTGAAGGAAGAATTCGCTCTACAGTTCGACGATGCCATGAACGAGGTGCGTGCAGCGCAGGGCCTGAAGGGCCTGGTGATCTGTTCCACCAAGCCGGGTTCTTTCGTCGCCGGCGCTGACATCAACATGTTTGACCAACTGGAGACAGCAGAAGACGTCTCTGCGTTGTCACGTGAATGCCAGCAGGCACTGCAGCAGCTGGAAAATCTGCCAATTCCGGTGGTGGCCGCCATCGATGGCGCCTGCCTGGGCGGGGGTCTGGAACTGGCGCTGGCCTGTGATGCACGAATTGCAGCTGACAGTTCGAAAACAGCTTTGGGCCTGCCGGAAGTGATGCTGGGCCTGTTACCCGCCGGTGGTGGTACGCAACGGTTGCCACGCTTGATCGGGATTGCCAAGGCTCTCGACCTGATGTTGACCGGACGCCAGCTGCGTCCGGCGCAGGCAAAGAAACTTGGTGTGGTCGATGCCGTGGTGCCGGCCGATATCCTGGTGGAAGCTGCCGCCAAACATGCATTGAAGCTGACGAAGGCGCCGAAGGCCAAACCCGATATTGCTTCCCGTCTGCAGAACATCCGTGAAGAAGCGATGAGTTTGGCGCTGGAAGAGAACCCGGCGGGTCGCAAGCTGCTGTTTCAGCAAGCACGCAAGCAAGCGCTGTCCAAGACCCGCGGTAACTATCCTGCCGCCGAGGCTATTCTCGATGTGGTTGAGGAAGGCTTCAGCAAGGGTATCAAGGCCGGCTATGCTGCTGAGGCCCGCGAATTCGGCAAGCTGGCGATGACGCCGCAGTCGGCCGGTCTGCGCAGCCTGTTTCATGCGACCGAAGCCCTGAAGAAGGAAACCTTCGTCCAGATGGGCGTGAAGACTCGCGATATTGAAAAAGTGGGTGTGCTGGGCGCCGGTCTGATGGGCGCTGGTATTGCGCTCACCTCGGTGGAAAAGGCGAACTGCGATGTGCGCCTGAAAGACCGCGATGACAAGGGGTTGGCAGCTGGGCTGGATTACCTGCACAAGTTCTATGATCGACGCGTCAGCCGCAAGGTGCTGACGCCGCAGGCAGCCGGTCGTCAATTGAGTCGTACCACGACGACGACCGACTACACAGGTTTCAAATCCTGTGACCTGGTGATCGAGGCGGTGTTCGAGAGCGTTGAGCTCAAGCACCAGATGGTGAAAGACATCGAGGCCCTGGGTAACAAGGACATCATCTTCGGAACCAACACGTCTTCCATTCCTGTCACGAAGATTGCCGAGGCAGCGAAACGCCCGGAAAACGTGATTGGTCTGCATTATTTCTCGCCGGTCGAGAAGATGCCGCTGCTGGAAATCATCACGACGGAGAAAACTTCTCCGGAAGTGATAGCCAGCTGTGTGGCATTCGGCAAGGCCCAGGGCAAGACCGTGATCGTGGTGAAGGATGGTCCCGGTTTCTACACCACCCGTATCCTGGCGCCTTACCTGAATGAGGCCGCGCGCCTGCTGGGCGAGGGTGTGCCGGTGCGGGATGTCGACAATGCCCTGCTGGACTACGGCCTTCCGATCGGCCCGGTGACCCTGATGGATGAAGTGGGTATCGACGTGGGTCTCAAGGTTGGGCCGATTCTGGAAGCCAGCTTCGGTGAGCGCATGGCGCTGCCGGATGCTTCGCAGATGATGCAGGAAAAGAACTGGCTGGGTCGCAAGACCGGCCGTGGTTTCTACATCTACGATGAGCAGAAAAAGAAGGGTCCGCGCCCCGTCAATGAAGAACTTTATGCAGCGATGGGCGTGAAGCCTGACAAACGGATGGATCCGGCTGAAATCGCCGAACGTTGCATCTATATGTTCGCCAATGAAGCCGCTCATTGCCTGGGGGACGGCATCCTGGCCGAGCCCATGCATGGGGATATCGGTGCGGTATTTGGCCTGGGCTTCCTGCCGTTCACCGGTGGCCCGTTCCGTTTTATCGATCAGGTCGGAATCAAGGCTTTTGTGACACGGATGGGCGAGTTGGCTGAACGCTATGGTCGCCGCTTCGAACCTGCACCGATTCTGGTGGAAATGAGCAAGGCGCGCGGCAAGGCAAAGCAGCGCTTCTATTCCTGAAATCGTAAGGCCGTTTGTCGGTATGCAGAAAGAAAACGGCCTGGGGGAAACCCAGGCCGTTTTTGTTGGTGGGCGGTACTGGGATTGAACCAGTGACCCCTGCCGTGTGAAGACAGTGCTCTACCGCTGAGCTAACCGCCCAAAAGAGGGCGGCAATCTTAAGCGCAGCGGGCTTTTCCGTCAATTTTCACTGGGGTTTCTGGGCAGCAGCTCCGCATCCAGCATGCGTTTGAGAATGGCCGCCTGTTGCAGGTCCAGGCGCTGGCAACTGGATTCGCCATAAATGCGTTCCAGTGTTGGTTTCACGATCATGGCGTAATGCTGACCGCCGAGCAGGTTGATAATCACCGGCAGGGGTTCGGCCTTGCGGAACAGGCCTTTTCGCTGACCGGATTCAATCATGTTGACCAGGTTGTCCATCAGGGCTTTCAGGTGCCAGGTATGCACCTCGGCCAGGCGCTGCGGGTTGTCCAGCAGCTCACGCATCAGGATGCGGGCGTCATGTTCATGGGTGAATGACCAGGCGCAGAAGCGATCGACGAAACGATGCAGTTTTTCGCGTTCATCCACCGGGGCGTCCAGTGCTTCTTCCAGGCGCGCATTCAGGCCGGTGGCAATACGCTTGAGGACTTCGGAGTACAGGCTTTCCTTGCTGGGGAAGTGATGAATCAGTGAGGGCTTGCTGATCCCCACGGCCTCGGCTACATCACGGATGCTGGTGCCATAGAAACCCTTGTCCGCAAAGTACTGACTGGCGGCTTGCAGCAGACGTTCGCGGGTGGACTCGACGGGGGCATTGACTAGAGGTTGCATCTTGTTAGACTACCGATCGGTAGGTAGATAGTCAACGGAGAACGACATGGCCACTGCAATGCAACCGGCAGAGCGTGAGAAAACGCCCCGCGCACCACAAGCGATGCTGGACATCCTTGCGCGCCTGATTCGCAATGCGCAAAGCGGCGTTCCGCAAATGGCCGATAGCCAGGCCAGCATTCCGGTCGATAACTATCTCTCGGTTGAACGCTGTCAGCGTGAGCGGGATGTGGTATTCCGGCGTTTCCCGTTGATTGTGGGGCATGATTCGGAATTGCCCGAAGCGGGCAGTACCCTGAGACACGACGGACTTGATTTGCCAATGTTACTTACACGTGATGGCGAAGGCCGGGTGCGCGCGTTTCTCAACGTCTGCCGGCACCGTGGCATGCGCCTGCAAAAAGAGCAGCAGTGCCAGCGCAAGACGCTGGTCTGTCCCTATCACGGCTGGACTTACAACCTGGACGGCAGCCTGAAACATGTGCCGCATGACGAATTCTTTCCGGCTATGGACAAGGATGATCATGGCCTGACGGAATTGCCCTGTGAGGTGAAGAATGGCCTGATCTGGGTTCTGCCCACGCCGGGCGAGAAGATCGACGTCGGCGAATGGCTGGGTTCCATTAGCGATGACCTGAGTTATCTGGGTTTCGATGACTTCGTGCAATACCGCAAGACCGAAAGCCTGCACGACAACAACTGGAAGCTGATCATTGACGCTTTTCTGGAGGCCTATCACGTCAAGGTGCTGCACCGGAATTCGGTCTATCCGTTCTTCCTGGATTCCATGGCGATTTCAGAAACCGTGAACCGCCACATGCGCTCCTCGGTGGCGCGCCGTCGTATCGAGGAAGCAGCATCACTGCCGCCGGAGCAATGGGATTTCCGCGAGCACTGTTCCATGACGCATTTCATCTTCCCCAACTGCATTACGGTCAATCATCCCGATTACAGCAGTGTGCTGACGTTCTATCCGGTCGCCGTGGACAAGATGCGCTGGGTGCATCACATGCTCATTCCTGCGGAACGCAACACCGAGGCCGAGCAGACCCATTGGGAGAACACCTTCAATCTGATTCACGAGACCGTGTTCCGGGCCGAGGATGTGGATGCGGCAGAGCAGATTCAGGCCGGTCTGGCTTCCGGTGCGAATACAGACATCACATTGGGCCGCATGGAATACACCATCCGCCAGTTTCACGAAAGCTTGCAACAGGCGCTGGATGAGGCGGATCAGGTCAGGGAGCTGAGCACGCTATAGGGCAGGGTGGCTACAGCGGGAATCGCGGAAGGCCGCCAGTTTTCAACAGCCCAGGCCAGCAGTTCTTCCGCCTTGCCGTCGGGTGGATCCTGTCCGAGGACCGACAGCGCCAGGTGGAGCAAGCGCTCGGGGTGTCGCAGATCGACGGGTGGCGAGTCTTCTGATTTGCTGAGCTTCTTGCCGTCCGGCCCCAGTATCAGAGGGAAGTGCAGGTACAGGGGGGTAGGCAGGCCGAGTTGACGTTGCAGGAATATCTGCCGTTGGGTGGAGGCAAGCAGATCAGCGCCGCGCACGACCTGGGTAATCTGCTGCCAGGCATCATCCACGACCACTGCAAGCTGATAGGCGAAGTAACCGTCGGCCCGGCGAATGACAAAATCCCCGACTTCGTGGGCCAGATTCTGGCAGACACATCCCAGTACGAGGTCGTCGAAGCAGATATCTTCATCCGTCACCCTGAGTCGGTAACTGCGTGCTGTCCTGCCCGGCGGCAGGCCTTGCCGGCAGGTGCCGGGGTAAATCGGTCCCTCCGGTCCGGATTTGGCATCCTGCAGATCCTTGCGCGAACAGCCGCAGGCAAAGGCCAGACCCCTTTGCAGCAGGTCTTCCAGGGCAGCTTCGTAGGCCGTGTTGCGCTGGCTCTGGTAAACGACCGGGCCGTCCCAATGCAGGATGCAGGCTTCCAGGGTATGCAGCATCTGGTCGGCGGCGCCGGGCATAATACGGTCCTGATCCAGGTCTTCTATACGTACACGCCATACGGCGCCACTGGCCCGGGCATGCACAAAGCTGGCCACGGCTGCCAGCAGGGTGCCGAAATGCGGTGCGCCCGTGGGTGAGGGTGCAAAGCGCCCGGCGATGTTATTGCTGTCCGAAGTCTTCGACCGGTTATTCATTAGCTCTGCACTATACTCAAGCTCACAGTAAAGGACCGCAACAATACTGGGTACAGATTGTTGGTCAACGCGATGGAGTCACTTGCGACTGGCTTCGCTGCTATGGATGATGATGTCTCTACGGATTTAAACAGGCAGGTGGCGTTTGGCAGCCGGATTATCGATTCCGCATTCCTGGGATGTTACCCCGAAACAGGCCATAGCGATTCAAAAGGAGCTGCGGGACCAGATATCCCTGGAGAATGACTTCGGTGACGTGAAATACGTGGCCGGCGTGGATGTGGGCTTCGAAGATCAGGGGCGCACGACACGGGCTGCGGTTGTCGTGCTCGATCTGTTCACCCTGCAACCCGTGGATCAGTGCCTGGCGCGGCAGCCAACCCGCTTCCCCTATGTGCCCGGTCTGCTGTCATTCCGTGAAATTCCCGCTGTATTGGAATCGCTGGAGGGTCTGTCCGTTCAGCCCGACATGCTGCTTTGTGACGGCCATGGCATTGCCCATCCCCGGCGCTTCGGCATTGCCTGTCACCTGGGACTGTTAACCGGTTTGCCGGCCATTGGCGTAGGCAAATCCCGCCTTACCGGAAGGCATGAGGCCGTACCGGAGGAAAAGGGGGATTGGGTGCCGCTGGTCGACAAGAACGAGTGCATAGGGGCGGTGCTGCGCAGCCGCAAGAATGTCCGGCCGCTATATATTTCACCCGGTCACCGTATCGACCTGGAGTCGGCAATTACATTCGTGATGCAGGCACTGACCCGCTATCGTGAGCCGGAGACAACACGGCATGCGCATCGTCTGGCTTCGAGGAAATAACGTGCGCCTGCTCACGATAGCGTTGCTGCTTGGTTCGCTGGTATTTCCGGGTAAGCCGGCGCAGGCGGCAGAATCCGAGGTGCGTGACCTGATTCGTCAGCGGGTTTCCGAATCCGGTGAGCATCACATGCTGGTGGCTTACGGATTGCCGCTGTCAGCGACCCGTGCTATCGGTATGTTCTATCACCGCCGCAGCTTTCATCCGGCCTGGACGGCTGACAAAGCATCGCGCAAACAGATTTCCGGCCTGCTGAAGGAAATCGCCGCCTGCGAGGCCGAAGGCCTCACGCCGGCTGTGTACCATGTGGGTAAGTTGACGGAGGAGTTCAATCTGTGGAAATCCGGGGCGGATTTCCCGGTTGCCCGCCAGGCCGATTTTGATCTGTTGCTGACCCAGGCTTATCTGCTTTTTGCCTCGCATCGTCTTAGCGGTATCGTTAATCCGGAAACCTATGATCCGGAATGGTTCTCCAACCGGCGTGAGTCGGATACCGCCGATTATCTGGAATCTGCCCTGCAACAGTCCCGGGTGCGGGCGTCGTTGCAGGCGCTGAAGCCGGCCAGTCCGGATTACAGCGCGCTGGAGAAAGCCCTGGCCTATTATCGCGGCCTTGCCGAGGCGGGCGGTTGGCCCGCAGTAAGCGGTGGGCCCACGCTGGAGAAGGGCGCCGAAGGAGCGCGGGTGAGTGCATTGCTGCGGCGCCTGCGCGCCACTGGCGACTATCCACCCCAGTCAACCCTCGAAGACGCAGAGGATGCAAAACCCTACTTCGATACAGAAATGGAAGCTGCGGTACGCCGTTTCCAGAGCAGGCACGGCCTGGAAGTGGATGGAAAGGTTGGTTCTCGCACCCTGCGCACCCTGAACGAACCCCTGCAGGACAGAATCGAGCGTATCGAGGTGAATCTGGAGCGCTGGCGCTGGCTGCCGGAAGACCTGGGCAACCCGCATATCCGGGTCAACGCCGCCAATTTTCAGTTGCAGGTGATCGAGGACAACAAGCCGGTGCTTGATATGCGGGTTATTGTGGGTATGCCTTACCGGCGTACCCCGGTATTCAGCAGCCGTATCACTTACCTGGTGGTAAATCCCTATTGGTACGTGACCCGGAATATCGCCGTTCAGGACAAGCTGCCCCTGATTCAGAAGGATCCGGATTACCTGGAGGACAACGGCTTCCAGGTGCTCAGCGGCGAGGGCGCCAATGCCCGTATTCTGGATGCGGATGATATCGATTGGCAGTCCCTGTCCGAGGACAATTTTCCGTATCTGTTGCGTCAGGAAGCTGGTCCCAACAACGCTCTGGGGCGGGTCAAGTTCATGTTTCCCAATCGCTACAACGTGTACCTGCACGACACACCGGCCAGGGAACTGTTCTCACGCCAGCGCAGAACGCTCAGTTCGGGCTGCATACGTCTGGAAAAGCCGTTACAGCTGGCAGATTATCTTCTGGGCCGTGACCCGAAATGGCGCCAAGCCGATATACGGGGCCTGATCGAATCCGGGCAGCAGAAAACCCTGAATCTGACCGAGCCGGTCACTGTACACCTACAGTACTGGACAGCCTGGGCCGACGCGCAGGGTATCGTGCATTTCCGCGAAGACATATACAATCGGGATTCCAGCGTCGTCTCGGCATTACGCCACAAACCGGTACATTGACTATGACTATTCGCCGATTTGCTCTCAGCGCGCCCATTCTGTTCGGACTTCTTATGCCCCTGCCTTCGCTGGGAGCAGGAGGCAGCAGTACTTCCATCGTGGCGAACAGCCCTCATTCCCCTTCGTCCGCTGCCGATTTTTCCGTGCGCGTTCGTGACCTGGATATCCATCATCCTGAATTCGCCGTTTTCGTCATGCCGGGCGAGCGCGTGCCGGTGCAGGTCAGCCAGGTCAAGGGCGATATCCGGCTGGAAGCAGCGGACGGGCGCGTAAGTGGTTCGCCAGGAGACTGGGTGTGGACTGCGCCTGACTCGGTAGGCAGTTATGACCTCAGTCTGAAAGTGGCCAGCCTGGACACCTTCAAGCTGCGTGCCTTTGTCATGCGCCCTTCCAGCGCTCTGGATGATGAGACGCTGGACGGTTATGAAATCGGTGAATATCCGGATGAGCCTCTCAATGACCTGGACGTCTACCTGCCGCCTAAGGGCTTCGTGCAGCTGGTCAGCGAGACCTTCGATTTGCCGGTTTCACCGCGTTTTCGTCTGGGGCAGTTCCGCTGCAAGCAGGAGGGCGGGTTTCCTTCTTATGTAGTGCTGCGTGAAAAGCTGCTGTTGAAGCTGGAAATGATCCTGGACAAACTCAGTGGGCGGGGTATCCATGCCGAGACTCTGCATGTGATGAGCGGTTATCGAACCCCCGAATACAACGACGACATCGGCAACGGTGAGTACAGCCGGCATATCTATGGCGACGCCGCCGATATTTTTGTCGACCACAATCCACGCGATGGCCATATGGATGATCTCAATGGTGATGGCCGTTCCGACCAGCAGGACGCTGTCTGGCTGGCCGGCATCATTGATGAAATCGATGCCGATCCCGCCAACCAGGAACTGATCGGCGGCATGGGCATCTACACCTCAAACGACTATCACGGGCCTTTCGTGCACGTGGATGTGCGTGGCTTCAAGACACGCTGGAATCAGTAGTCTTTAATCCCAGTGTGCAGGCGGAGCGCCGCCTTCGGCAAAAGCGGTTTTCCAGCGTTCCACATGGTAACGGTTGTCATGCTTCCAGGGATGAAAGCCCGGTTTGAAGTAACTTAACCAGGCCGGCAGAACCTGTCGCAGCACACCCGGTGTTGTGAACATGAAAGCCAGATAATTCCGCCTGGCCTGTTTGTCATGCTCGAATCCCGCGGCGCGGATCATTTTCCGATGAAACATGAAACTGCGGACCAGGAATTCGATGCTGATGGTGAACATGATCCAGCAGCGTCGCAGATAACCCATGATGCCGCTCTGTGTCGCCTGGTAGACGTCATAGGCAACGGCTTTGTGTTCGGTTTCCTCAATGGCATGCCAACGCCATAGCGCTGCCATTTTCGGGTGCACACCCTGGAGTATGCGATCGTCGGAGAGCACCGCGTCCGCCAGAATGGCTGTGAAGTGTTCCAGGGCGATTGTGATGGCAAGCTGAGAGCGTGGAGAAAGCAGCTTGTGGCCCATTTTTAACAGATCCAGAACCTTTTCCTGAATAACCTTTGCGGGCAGGCCTTCCCGTTCCAGGGCGTCGTTATAGGCCTGGTGTTCACGGCCATGCATGGCTTCCTGGCCGATAAAACCACGCACCTGTTGTTTCAGAACCGGGTCATCAATCTGATCCTGGTAGTGGCGCACACTCTGGATAAAAAAGCGTTCACCATCCGGGAACAACAGAGACAGGGTGTTGAACAGCATGGAGACATGAGTGCCAGCCGGATGCCAGTGCTTGAGATCAACGTCGGAGAGATCGAACTCCAGATCCCGGCGTTCAATTTCAAAGTTCTCTGTGGGTGTCATGGGGCCCTACCTCGGTATTTAATTACACCAAATGATGTAACATTGTTTGGCGTTCTGTCAATTCGTGTACAATTCCATGATTCCTGGTGATTTTTTAGCCCTGTGAGGTGGCGATGATCGAAAATCAGGCGGATCTGATGACCATTGAGGAGCTGTCGCTGCGTTCCGGGGTGACCACGCGCAACATCCGCGCCTACCAGAGCCGGAATCTGTTACCTGCGCCAGAGACGCTGGAGGGGCGGCGCGTCAGTTATTACAACCGCGAGCATCTGGGGCGTTTACGCCTGATCAGTCGCCTGCAGGAACGCGGTTTTTCCCTGGCCGGCATTGCCGATCTGCTCGATGCCCTGGAAGCGGGCAAGACGCTCGAGCAGGTACTGGGTATGGAGGCAGCGGTTGCCGAAACCGAGCAGGACGATTCCAGGGTGGTGAGTGCCGAAGAGCTGCGTGAATTACTGCCGGCGGAGCTGCCGGTGGACGATCTGCTCGATACCCTGCGTCAGATGGGATTGGTGATTCGGGACGGCAACAACTATCGCGTACGCCACCCTGCGGTTCTGCAAATGGGACGCGAGGCGCATGAGGCGGGGATTCCGTTCGAGGTGTTGCTGGGAGAGTTTTTGCAGGTGCAGGAAGATGCCCACCGCATTGCGCATCGTTTTGTCGAGCTTTACAACAATCATATCTGGCTGCCTTATATGGCGGCCGGCATGCCGCGTGACAGGCTGCCGGAAATGATAGAGCGTATGAAAGGCCTGCGCAGTCTGGCAGTGGAAATCATCGAACCCATGATGAGCGACGCCATCGTTGATGAAATCGACAGCATTGCCCAGAGCAATTTGCCCATGCCGGCAGATATAGTTACAGATACAACCCGCAAGAAAAGTGGAAAAGCCTGAGGAGGCCCGGTGAACGAGCAACCAACCATCATCCAGAACGCCTTGCGCGGTTGGCGCTGGACATTTTTCGCCCGTTGTTTTGACCTTTTCATGTATGTGGGTCTGAATCTCGGGCTCTGGCACAAGTCGGTGCGGCCGGGTCTCAAGGGTACCGAGCGTTTGCGCAATATCTCCTATGGCGACCTGCGTATACAGTGCCTGGATGTCTATCGGCCGCGTAAACGACAAGGCTCATTGCCGGTTGTTATGTATATCCATGGCGGCGGTTTCGGTACCGGGTCGAAGGGTACGCACCGCATTGCCGCTGAACGCTATGCCCAGCTGGGTTACCTGGTCTTCAATATCAACTATCGCCTGGCGCCGAAACATCCCTATCCGGCCGGGCCGCAGGATGTCAGTCAGGCCTATGCCTGGGTCTGCAAGCATGCGGCTGAATACGGGGGGAATATTGAACATCTGACCGTGGCTGGCGAGTCGGCGGGGGGCAATCTTACCGCCACCCTGTTGCTGGGTTGTTGCTGGCAGCGTCCGGAGCCCTGGCTCAGGCAGGTCTGGGAAACAGGCGTGAAGCCTCGCGCGTTCCAGATCATCTGCGCCTATCTGCATATCAGCGAACCGCAGATTCGATATGCACAGCTGGCCAAGGCGCGTCACCGAATCGCCCGATTTGTAGCGCGGGTGATCAACAGTTTTGCCGTCGCTTACCTGGGCGAGGGCGCAGCCAGGGCTTCCGACGAGAATCTGCTGGTGGATATCGTGCGTTACCTGCGCCAGGCGCCGCCGCCAGATCGCAGCATTCCGCCCGTCTTCGCTCCCGTCGGTGAGCGGGATGTCATTCAGCAGGATACCTATGACCTGACCCACGCGCTGCAGGCGCATGGCTGCCAGGTGGAGGAGCGGCGCTACAAGAAAGAGCCGCATGGTTTTCAGTTGCTGATGAGCCGCCCACGTACGCCACGTTACTGGCGCGAGTGTGACGAGTTCATGCAGCGCTACGTCATCAGCGATAACGCAGAGGTTGAATCCAAGGCGGCCTAGGCCGCCCTTAGCGCTTCCTGCGGTTCGTCGCTGTTGGCGGCGTAAGTCTGTTCCAGCTCATGATCGCGATGGCGGAGTACACGGCCCATGCGCACTTTCTCGAAGTGCTCGGTAAAGCTGCCTTCCTGCCAGGCCATGTAGCCGCTAATCATGGTGTGTGTAATCACGTCTTCGGGGCGATTGACCATCTGGTGATGCTCGAACAGATCGCGATAGATGTACTCGATTCTCTTTTCCGGCTCGTAAGCCGCAAGGGCCGCCGGATCAATCACGGTAATGTCCGCCTGGGCGCCGACCTTGAGTGTGCCGGCATTCAGGCCGAAGAACTCCGCCGGTTCGGCGGTCAGGCGATGTACGGCGTAGGCTACTTTTTCCAGCCCCTCTGAGGCGATATCTTCCTGGGCGAATTTGAGCGTGCGCAGGTTGCCGTCGTAGAACGCCATGTTGGTCAGATGCGCGCCGCTGTCATTGAAGCCGGGGAAAATAAGCGGGTTGAAGAGCAGCTTCTTGACTACCTCGGGGTTGGTATTGGCTGTCGTCGTCACCCAGCGCAGATCCGTATCGTATTCACGCAACAGATGCAGGAAGAACTCGCAGTCATCGGAGATGGGGTCGGGGAAGGCGGCAAACGCGGCATCTTCCTCGTCGTTGCGGGCGACCCGTTTGTCGCCGGCCTGCCATGCCAGCAGACGGTTGTAGACCGCATCCATCCACTCGCCGTTCCAGGCGCTGACGGGCGCGGTATCGATCTGCATATCGGAGAGTTCACGGCTCAGCACGTTATCGGAAAGACGCAGCAGGGTTTTCAGGCGCTCGATATTGAAGCCGCGCTTGCCCTTGTACCACATCTTGCGGAAGGCCTTGATGTATTCGGGGTCGTTGAGAATTGCCAGGCGCCCCTGATGATCTTCGAGATCCTTTTCGTTCAGTCGGCGCAGTTCCGGCACTTCCTCGGCCAGTGGTGTCACCACGCCGTCCGACCAGACCTTGAAGGGGGCGGACAGGGCCTGGAAGCGGAACATGCCGCGGATAAGCCGCGAGTTGAGGATTCTGGACAGCGTGAAACCCATGCGCACAATGGAACGGTTGGCGACCAGGTCGATGGCTGCCGTGGCTGTGGTCTTCAGCGGCTTGCCGAAGAAGCGACCGCTGGTCAGCAGAAAAGTGCGCAGGGTGCCAATGCGGCTGTCCTTGGGCGGCGTGGCCTGCCATACGCGATCCCATTTCCTGACGATATGGGTGAGGTATTTCAGTTCGCCATGCGAGGCGAACTGGGTGGGGATCTGCTTGCGTTCGTTGGGTGCTATGGACAGGTAATGGAATGGCAGGGCATCGGTAGAAAAGCCGACATAGCCTTCACTCATGCCTTTTTCCAGCAGTTCTCCCATGCGCTGCATTTCCGTGTTGCTGGGCTTGCGGCTGACGCTTTCATTCAGTCCCATGACTTCAATACGCATCATGGAATGCGGCATCAGCGGCACGATGTTGGGGCCAAGGTTAAGCCGGTCGAAATGATCCAGATAATCACCGGAATCGTTCCAGTCGACCGCATCAGCCACCTTGCGCAGCACCGGCTTGGGAATGTTCTCAACCCGGGCAAAGCAATCGACGATGGGATCCTCGCCATTGCGCCGCTGGTTGCCGAGCGCCACACCCAGGCTGCAGTTGGCCACGACACAGGTGGTGGTGCCGTGTCTCACCGCTTCGGGCAGGCCCGGCGCCAGTTCGACCTCAAGATCGAAGTGGGTATGGATGTCCAGCAAACCCGGCGTCAGCCACTTGCCTGTGACATCGACTACCTTGCCGGCATTGGCGGGATTGAGGTTCTCACCCATGGCGGCGATGCGCCCCTGTGATACCGCAACATCAATCTGTCTGGGAGCTGCACGGGAGCCGTCAAATACGGTGGCCCCCCTGAATAGGGTCTCCCAGTGGCTGTTGGCTGCACTCATGGCCTGTTCCTTTGTATGGCAGTGGTTTTGTCCCCTGCTGGCTGCAGTCTTCGGTTTTATGCTGCATTGAATCAAACAGCTTAGTGAGTGCGCCGGGCTGCGTCAGTAGTAGTTATTAATGAGGCGGTGGCGATTATTGCGCAAATGAATGTTTTATTTTTAAAAACATGAGTTTAACATGGTTTTGCGGGGAGGTGTTCAGCATGTTGCAGGTAGCTGTTGAGGTTGATCGTCTCGGTCTCGGTAAAGTGCTCATCCGTGACGGTGAATTCGCGAATACGATCCAGGCGAAAGCTGCGGAAATCCTTTCTGAATTCGCACCAGCCGCCCAGTAACCAGTGAGGGGCAAAGAAAGCCAGGCATAGAGGCTGAATGCTTCGCTGTGATATCTCACCGTCTTCGCGCTGATAGCGCATGCGCACCTTCAGGTGTTGGCCAATGGCGCGGTGCATTGCGTCCATGTGTCCCGTCAATGGCTGGTGATGAAACGAGGTGGGGGCGAAGATACGCGAGCGGTCAACGGTATCACGCAAGGTATCCGGCAGCACGCCTTCAATCTTGAGGAGCGCCTGACGGGCAGAACGGGAGAGATTATCGCCGGTCCAGCTTTCCACCAGGCGGGCGCCCACGATGAGGGCCTCCAGTTCTTCAGCGGTAAACATCAACGGGGGAATGTCTGCGCCGCGCCGCAGGCAATAACCCACACCGGCTTCTCCCTCGATCGGTACCCCCGACAACTGCAGGTCCTGTACGTCACGGTAAATCGTGCGTTCGGAAACCTCCAGTTGTTCCGCCAGCCGGCGGGCAGTGACTACCCGCCGGCCACGGAGTGCCTGAATCAATAAAAAGAGACGATCAGCGCGGCGCATGGTGATGCAGCATGCGACGACAGGGGTGGGCAATCAAGTTTGCGAGAACAGACCTACGCGATTGCCTTCACAGTCCTGGAACTGGGCGAAGAAACCCATGTCATCCGGCAGTTCGGTCTTGCCCATCAGAACCTTGCCGCCGGCCGGTTCTACCCGGTTCAGGGTCTGCGTCAGGTCTTCCCGCAAATTCAGGTAGATCACCATGCCCTGGGCATCGGGTCGATAGCCTTCCGCCTGCACCAGCGATCCGGTGACATGAGGAATCCTGGCGGGGAAAACGGCCATCTTGCCCATCTGGGTGTCTTCCCGAATCAGTTCGGCGCCCAGCAGGGTTTCATAAAAGCGTGTTGCGCGATCCAGGTCCCGGGTGGGGATTTCAAACCAGGCGGGTACATTTTCAGCCAGCATGTTTTTTCTCCTTCCATCTAGCCATGCCCAAGCGGCACGGGAGCAAGATACGCAAGCGCTACTGACAGCGTTCTGTCAGTAGACTTGTCAGCAGTGCCTGAATGCGCTTTAAACCCTGTCTGCGGCAGGGGATAATCTCCGCATGTCAGCCAAGCACTCACAAGGCCATTTACAGTTCGGACAGGCCGGCAACAGGCAGTCCGGGCTGGAGCAGTATTTTCATCCGGCGGTCGCTGCCTGGTTCGAAGCCTGTTTCGAAGGCGCAACGGAAGTGCAGCGACAGGCCTGGTCGGTAACGACTCGCCGTCAGTCAGCGTTGATCGCCGCACCTACCGGTTCAGGCAAGACCCTGGCCGCGTTCATGGGGGCGATCAATGACCTGGTTGCCGAGGGTCTGAGCGAAGGTCTGGCCAACGAAGTGCATGTGCTTTACGTGTCGCCGCTCAAGGCACTCTCCAACGACATCCAGAAGAACCTGCAAGAACCCTTGAATGGCATCCGCCATCAATTGATGGAGCGTGGTTACGGTGACGTACCTATCCGGGATGCTGTCCGGACCGGCGATACGACTCCGTTCGAACGCCAGCGCATGCGCCGAGAGCCGCCACATATCCTGGTGACCACGCCGGAATCGCTGTTCATCCTGCTGACCTCGGCTTCAGGCCGCGACATGCTCAAATCGGTGCGCAGCGTGATCGTGGATGAACTGCATGTCGTGGCCGGCAGCAAGCGCGGCGCCCATCTCATGCTGTCGCTGGAGCGCCTGGAGGCGCTCTGTGCCGAAGCCGGCCGGCCGTCGCCGGTGCGTATCGGCCTGTCCGCCACGCAGAAACCGATCGAGGATATGGCGCAGTTTCTGGTGGGCGCCCACGCACAACTTCCACAGCCGCCTTCAGTAAAGGGGAAGAGCCAGCCATCGGCTGGCGAAGGGGTAGTGGAAATAATCGATACCGGCCACAGCCGCGAACGTGACATCGCCATCGAGGTGCCGCCTTCGCCGCTGGAAGCGGTGATGGCCAATGAAGTCTGGGCCGAAATCTATGAGCGGCTGGCCGAACTCAGTCAGGAGCATCACAGCATCCTGGTGTTCGTGAATCAGCGCCGCCTGGCAGAACGCGCCGCACGCCATCTGGCCGAACGTATCGGTGAGGAAAACGTCACTGCCCATCATGGTTCGCTGGCCAAGGAGCACCGCCTGGATGCCGAGCAGCGCCTCAAGGCCGGCAAGCTCAAGGTGCTGGTGGCCACCGCTTCACTGGAATTGGGCATCGACATCGGTGATATCGACCTGGTCTGCCAGCTGGGTTCGCCGCGTTCCATCGCCGCCTTCCTGCAACGCGTGGGCCGCGCCGGCCATGCGGTGAAGGCCATCCCCAAGGGCCGCCTGTTTCCGCTGTCGCTGGATGATCTGGTGGAATGCAGCGCGCTGCTGGACAGCGTGCGGCGTGGCGAACTGGATCGTATTCACACTCCGGCCATGCCGCGCGATGTACTGGCCCAGCAGATTATTGCCGAGGTGGCTTGCCGCGAATGGGGCGTGGACGAGTTATACGCAGTGTTGTGCCGGGCTGCGCCTTATCGCGATATGGATAAGGCTGGCTATCTCGATATTGTCAAAATACTGGCCGATGGTTTTACCACCCGGCGCGGCCGGCGCGGCGCCTATCTGCATTTCGATCAGGTCAATGGTCGCCTGCGTGGCCGGCGCGGTGCGAGTCTGGCGGCAGTCACGAATGCGGGCACCATACCCGATCAGTTTGATTATGACGTGGTCCTGATGCCCGACGGTATGCCCATTGGCAGTCTCAATGAGGATTTCGCTTTCGAGAGCCTGCCCGGCGACATCTTTCAACTTGGCAACGCCTCCTATCGCATTCTTAAGCTGGAAGCCGGCAAGGTGCTGGTGGAAGACGCCAGGGGCATGCCGCCCAATATCCCGTTCTGGTTCGGCGAAGCGCCGGGCCGCACGGATGAGCTTTCACAATCCGTATCACGCCTGCGCGGCCTGGCCGAACAGCAGCTGACCTCTGGTGTGGAGGCCTGCTGCCGGTGGCTTACCACGGAGCTGGGTCTGCCCGAGGCAGCCGCAATGCAACTGGCACAGTACCTGGGCGCGGCTAATGCCGCGCTGGGCTGCCTGCCTACGCAGCAGCGCATTGTGTTCGAGCGCTTCTTCGACGAAACCGGCGACACACATTTTGTGGTGCACGCGCCCTTCGGTTCACGCATCAACCGCGCCTGGGGGTTGGCGCTGCGCAAGAAATTCTGCCGCCAGTTCAATTTCGAACTGCAGGCCTCGGCACTGGAGGATTCGCTGATCCTGTCGCTGGGCCCGACGCACAGCTTTCCGCTGGAGGAGCCGGCCAGTTATGTGAAATCGGCCAGCGCACGGCATACCCTGGAACAGGCCATTTTGCAGGCGCCCATGTTTCCGACCCGTTGGCGCTGGGTGGCGAGTGTGGCGCTGGCGGTGAAACGCAATGTGGGCGGCAAGCGGGTGATTCCGCAGTTCCAGCGCACCGATGCCGAGGACCTGCTCACCGTGGTGTTTCCGGACGCCGTGGCCTGCCAGGACAACCTGCCGGGCGAACGTGAAGTGCCGGATCATCCCCTGATCCGGCAGACGCTGGAAGACTGTCTGCACGAGGTGATGGATTACGACGGTTTCGAGGCCGTGCTTAAGCGTATTGAAGCCGGCGAGATCGAGATCGTCTGCTGTGACCTGACCGCACCATCGCCGCTGTCCGAGGCCATTCTCAATGCCCGGCCCTATGCCTTCCTGGATGACGGCGCGGCCGAGGAGCGCCGTACGCTGGCGGTGCGCAGCCAGGGGCTGGGCAACATTGTCGAAGCGGCGGATCTGGGCAAGCTGGATGTGGATGCGATTGACCGTGTGCGTCAGGAAGTGCAGCCGGCGCCGGTGGATGCCGATGAATTGCATGATGCACTGGTGGTGCATGGCTTTTTGACGGAAGCGGAGGGCGCTGCCTGGAACGACTTGTTCGACCAACTATACAAACAACGCCGTGCCGCGTTGGTAAACCCGTCAGCCGGTGAGTCACTGTGGGTGGCCGCTGAACGTCTGGCGGAATTCCGCGCGGTTCTGCCGCAGGCGGAAGTCATCGGCGATGCGCCGGTGCTGGGCCAGGCAGAAGACGAACTTTCGGCCCTGCGGGAAGTGCTGCGTGGCCGGCTGGATCTGCTGGCCGTGACCACGGAACAGGCGCTTGCCGCGCCATTGGGACTGTCATTGTCGTCGGTGCAGCAGGCACTGCTGGCCCTGCAGACCGAAGGCTATGTCATGCGCGGGTCATTTGACCCGCGCGTGGAGGATGTCGCGCAATGCTGCGAACGCCGTTTGCTGGCCCGTATTCATCGTTACACCCGCGAGCGCAAGCGGGCCGAGATCGAGCCGGTCGCACCGGCCGCCTTCATGCGCTATCTGTTCGCCTGGCAGGGTCTGCAGATTCAATCAGAGTCTGAGGGCAGCGAAGACCTGCGGCGCGAAGGCGAGGCCGGCATGCAGGCCGCGTTGTTACAGCTGGAAGGTTATCCGGTGGCTGCCGGCGCCTGGGAAACCGATATTCTGCCGGTTCGCATCAAGCGTTATTTGCCCAATATGCTTGATAGCCTGTGTGCTGCCGGACATGTGGTTTGGCAGCGCGCGCAGCAAAAGCAGGCGGACAGCAAATCGCGTTCCGGCCCCATCAAGAGCACCCCCATTCAGCTGTTTCCCAGGGAACATGCCGCTGCCTGGCGCCCGCAGGCCGATGATGAGGCGCCGCCGTTGTCGAGCCGTGGCGAACGTGTGCTGGCCGTGTTGAAACAGCAGGGCGCCTCGTTTTTCGTCGACCTGGTGCAGGATTGCAGCATGCTGCGCACCGAGGTGGAACAGGCGCTGGCAGAACTGGTCAGCCAGGGGCTGGTGAGTTCGGACAGTTTCACCGGCCTGCGCGCCTTGCTGGCACCCAGCCGCAAGCGGCCGGGTTATGGCCGGCAGCAGCGCCGCAGGCGGCCAGTGGCGGGCAGTCTCAACGATATCGATGCAGCCGGGCGCTGGTCGCTGGTGCGGCACCGGCCACTGGAGGCGGCAGAGGGCGGTCTGGCTGCGCCGGAAGTAGAACATATCGCGCGCGTGCTTCTGCAACGCTATGGCGTGGTATTTCGCAGACTGCTGGCGCGTGAAAGCGGCCTGCCGCCCTGGCGCGAGTTGTTCTATGTCTACCGGCGTATGGAGGCACGTGGTGAAATCCGCGGCGGGCGTTTTGTAACCGGTTTTGCCGGCGAGCAGTTCGTGCTGCCGGAGGCCATGGCTCTGCTGAAACGTCACCGCGAATCTGGTGAGGCGTCTCTGGTGACTATTTCTGCTGCCGATCCGCTGAATCTGGTCGGCATCCTCCTGCCGGGTAACCGCGTACCAGCCGTGCCGGGCAACCGTATTCTGTTTCGTGATGGTCAGCCTGTTGCCCTGCAACTGGGTGACGAGGTACGTTTCATGGACAAGGTCGAGGCGGCCGACGAGTGGCTTCTGCGAAATCGTCTGTTGCGCCAGGCGCGCCCGGCTGGTTATCTGCAACGTCCGGCTTTGCCACATTGAGGCGATGCGCCTGAAAACCCTGGCTGAAGAAGTCATTATCAAAAAACCAAGAACATGAAACTCAAGCCGAAGAAAATCATTCTCGATCTGCTCCTGGCTGCAGAGGGCAGGCCGCTGAGTGCCCGTGACGCCATTTCCGCCTGCGGTTTATTTGGTATAAGCGAGAACAATGTACGGGTGAATCTGACCCGGCTGTCGGCGGAGGGCATGATTGAGGCGGCCAGCCGGGGCGCCTACCGGCTCAGTGAGAGTGCCATGAAGCTCGGGGGCGAAGTGCAGAGCTGGCGCAAGCAGGAGGAGCGCCTGCGTCCATGGAAAGGGCAATACGTCATGGCCTATACCGGAATGCTCGGGCGCAGTGACCGTGGTGCCTTGCAGCGGCGAGAGCGCGCACTGGAATTACTGGGTTTCAGGGAATACCGACGCGGTCTTTATATCCGGCCTGACAATATTGAGCAGGATGTCGAGGCAGTTCGCAGACGCTTGTATTCGCTGGGTCTGGAAACCGAAGCTGTTGTCTGCCTGGCCAATGAATTCAGCGAAGATCAGAAACAGGAAATTCATGCTCTGTGGGATACATGGCAACTGAATGCAGGTTATCGCGATGCGACTGCACAGATGCAGGCCTGGATGCGGCGCAGTGACGATATTGAACCCGAGGTGGCGGCCAGGGAATGTTTCCTCATCGGGGGTAACGCTATCCGCCAGCTTGTGTTTGATCCGTTGCTGCCGGAAACTTTTGTGGATGCAAAGGCCCGGCACGAATTTCTGCAGACGCTGATCCGGTTCGACCGGCTGGGGCAGGGAATCTGGCGGAATCTTTACGAAACCACAGCCGGGATGCCGAAAGCACATGTCTGACAGTAAACACAAACGCTGGTTACTCGGGGAATTGCCGGCCCTGGTATCGGCCGGTGTGCTGGACAACGATGCTGCGCGCCGTCTGCGGGAACATTATCAGTCGGCTGCCAATGGCCAGTCGCTGGGCATGGTGCTGCTGGGCATTCTGGGTGCTGCATTGATCGGCTTTGGCATTATTCTGCTGTTTGCGCATAACTGGGCCCAATGGACGCGTGAAATGCGTACGCTGATGTCCTTCGTCCCGCTGCTGGCGGGGCAAGTGGCCGTGGCCTGGACACTACTGCGCCGTCGTGAGTCTGCCTTGTGGCGTGAGGCCAGCGGGGTGTTCCTGACCCTGGCCATAGGCGCCAGTATTGCCCTGGTCGAGCAAACCTACCACTACGGTAGCGGTGATCCCGCAAGTTTTCTCATGGTCTGGAGCCTGCTCGCGCTACCGTTGATTTATCTTCTGGACAGTAGTGCAGTAGCGCTACTTTACTGGGCCGGCCTCTGTGGATGGGCCCTGTGCGCCCAGAAATGGCGGCCGGATGCGGTCTGGTTCTGGCCCTTGCTTGTGGTTTCCCTGCCACATGTCTGGCGGCACCTGCGTTCGGATACAGCAGGTCTTCGCAGTGCCTGGTTACTATGGGGGCTGGGTATCAGTCTGGTATACGGACTGCTGGTGGCGTTCGATTATCTTTGGTGGGGTTGGCGTCTGCTAGTGACCAGCTCACTGTTCGCTGCCGCATTACTGGCATCGAATCGCTGGTTGGCGCCGCTCCCCGGGAAGGGAAACCGGCCGGCGCGTCAGTTCGGGGTGCTGGGCATAGCCACGATCAGCCTGCTGCTGGCATTCGAAACACCGCAGCTTTGGCTGCACTACCACTACCAAAGCTGGCAGTGGAACGAACTGGCGGCCAGTGCCGCCGTGCTATGGCTGCTGATGTTGCTGTATGCCGTGCTGTGGGCGCAGGCCTGGCGGCAACGTGATCCCCTTGAACTGCTATGGGGCGCCTCACCATTGGTCGTGCTTGCAGTCTGCTGGCTGGTGCAGCCCGGGGTTTACGCAGCCGGCGCCGAAGGGGCAATGCTGGTGGCGAACGTCTATGTTTTTGTTCTGAGTGTCATGACCCTGCGCTCTGGCATGCACAGGACAAATATGGCGCGGCTCAATGGCGGCATGGGCATGTTATGCCTGCTGATCCTGATTCGTTTCTTTGACAGTGATTTGCCTTTTCTTCTGCGTGGCATTGTTTTCGTCTTGATCGGGGCTGCCTTTCTGTTTGCCAACTGGCGTCTGCGCCGCAGGATGCTCGCATGAAAAGACCGCTACTAGTCGGGTTGCTGTTTCTGCTGTTGTGCCTGGCGCAATGGGCTGTGCCTGCCATGATGATTCAGGCCGGTGAGAAAACGCTGGAACAGGGTACTGCCTGGCGCTTCAGGACCGCGCCGGTTGACCCTTACGATCCCTTCGTCGGGCGTTTTGTGCGCTTGAGTTACGCGCTGGAAAGACAGCCGCTGGTGTCTGCACAGGGGCCGGAATGGCAGCAGGGACAGAAACTGTATGCACATCTGGCGGAAGATGCGCAAGGTTTCGCAGAGTTTTCGGAACTCTCCAGCGAACCACCGGCAGACGGGGACTACATCGCAGTCAGGATACGCTACAAGACCCGTGATGAAGTCTGGCTGCATTTGCCGTTTGACCGTTTTTACATGGAAGAACATCAGGCGCCACAAGCTGAACTCGCCTACGCCGAGATGCAACGCGAGAGCCGTGAGGCCTGGACGGTCGTGCGCGTACGTGACGGGCATGCCGTTCTGGAAGAGCTCTATCTGGATGGATTGCCGGTCAGGGAATATCTGGACAGCATGGGAACAGGCCCGCGCTGAAACCATTACGGGGCACTCTTTTGACCCCCGGGTTTGGGTAACCAGGGCCACCGGGGTAAGCTTTTGCTATCCCGTAACGCAAGGAGCATCCCGTGGATTTGATCAGATTCCTGCTGGCTTTGGCGGCCGCTTTTGCCTTCATATTTGTCTTCGACTTCGGATTTCACGGCATTTACATGAAGGATGCCTGGTACGACGCCTATGCCCAGTTCTGGCGTCCGCCTGAAGAAGCGCTTATGCACATGATGCTGGTGGGGCAGCTGCTGATGGCTCTGGCGATCGGGATGACGCTTGTATTCAGCGGTAAAAGTGGCATAGGCGCGGGGGTTTCGGCCGGGTGTTGCGTGGGTCTGGCTTTCTCGTCACTGTACCTGGTGTTCTATGCGGTGCAGCCGTTTCCCGGTGGCATGGTGTTCAACTGGGTGCTGGGCGCTGTCGGGGAAAGCATTCTGGCGGGCGCCCTGTTTGGTGCAATTTACCGCAGTCACCGTCACAGGATATAAACTGGCTCGCCGATATTCAGGCCGCAGGCATTGGCGGCACTGCCCTGGCAGATGCTGAGTTCCGCCAATCCCGAGGAATTGGCGTACCAGAGCCGGGTCCCGGGAGGGCGATCACCGAAGGTGTCGGCGGGGATGAAAGTCTGTCTGCCGGCCTGTAGCCTGGCAGCCGGATTCAGCGTCGAGGCCCTGAGGCCGGTCATGGCATTGCCAAAGCCATCAACATAGATAACTTCGGCGCTTTCTGCGGCAGCGGGGACAAGGGATGCCACCGGCGTCAGATAACCGTCTGCCTCGCCACGGGCCAGGGCTGCGGCGACCGGGGCAAACAGATCCCGCCCGTGAAAGCTTTTACTCAGATCAGGCGGTTGCCAGGTGATTTCAAAGCACTGGCCGTGCCCGAGGACATGCGGCAGTACATTGAACAGGCCATTGTCCGGGCCGACAAACCAGCGTTGCCCAGCCTTGAGTGCCAGTGGACGGCGTTGCGTGCCGACACCGGGGTCAACCACGGCTACGCAGATAGCCTTTTCCGGCATGCGGGGGGCAAGAGCCGCCAGCAAATAGGCCGAAGCGCCGGGATTGAAGCGTGCTGCGTCGTGCATGAGATCAATCACCGCAATATCCGGCGCTGCCTGTTTGAGTGCGGCATGCATCTGGCCAATATAGGGACCCTGGTAGCCGAAGTCGGTGAATAGCAGAATCATGCGTCAAGCATAGAACAGGCTGCTGGCAGGTAATGCCTGTCCTGTGGTCAGCTGGCGTCGGGCGCGCGCATAGGTTCATTTCCCGCAGGCAAGTCTGGTGCGGCTATGTAGTCCGCATCCGGAGTGCCGGTGAGGCTTTCCAGGAACATGGAGATCGAGGCGGCGTCTGCATCACTCAGTTCGAGACCAAGCTGGTGTCTGGCCATGAGGTGCACGCTGTCCACCAGGCGCGTCACACTGCCATCATGCAGATAGGGGGCCGTCTTGGCGACGTTTCTCAGGCCGGGCACCTTAAAGACGTGGCGGTCGTCATCATTGCCGGTGATCGCGAAACGACCCTGATCTTCGGAGGGATAGGGTTCGACCAGCCCCATTTTGCGGAACATGTTACCGCCGAGTGCCGGGCCGCTGTGGCAACTGGCGCAGCCAATCTCGATGAATGTTTCCAGGCCATTGAGCTCCGGGTCGCTCAGGGCGTTTAGCTCGCCTTTCATGAAAGCATCGAAACGATCGGGCGTGAGCAGGCCTTGCTCGAAACTGGCAATGGCAGCCGCCATGTTCTCGAAACTCAGGGCCGGATCGCCTTGAGGGAAGGCGGCCTGGAACTTCTCGACGTAACCGGGAATGGTGGCAAGCACCGCAACCACGAAGCCCTCGGATGGCATGGCCATCTCTGCCGGATTTAATACCTGGATTCTGATTTGCTCGATCAGACTGGAGGCGCGCCCGTCCCAGAACTGGCTCTCGTGCAAGGCGGCGTTGTATACGGTGGGCGAGTTGCGTGTGCCACGCCGGTCCTCATGGCCCGCTGAAGTGGGCTGATTATCGACGCCGTAATTGGTCAGTTGATGGCAGCTGTTACATGAAATATCACCTGCCTTGGACAGTCGCGGGTCGAAAAACAGCATGCGTCCCAGGTCGACGCGTGCCTGATTCTCAGCGACCTCCCTCTGCGGCAGGGGGGCGAAGAGCTGGGCTGACTGCTTGCTCAGTCTGATACGGCGTGGGTCTGCTTCTTTGTTGGCCGGGTTCGGTATAGCCAGGCCGTCGCTTTCATTACTGCCGACCGGCTGGCCGGAATCACAGGCAGCCATTAACATGCATGTCAGACCCAGCAGCAGGGCGCTCGCTTGGCGCGTTATCGCGTTTCCAGTTGGCAGGGCTGCTGGCGGCCGCATTAATAATCTCCTGATGTGCATGCGTCGGGAGACGCAAGAGTAATCGGCGGTCCCGGGGCAGGCAAATGATTTCTGCATATGTTTCGTATGTGCAGTTGATGCCAGCCGGGGAATCGGACCGTCAATCTGTTTAATGGGAGTTTTATGGGTATCAGAAGTTCGCTGGATGTGGGTGGGTCGGTGCTGGCCTCTACAGCAAGATACTGGCGCGGTACCAATGCCAGGCCCGCGGCCAGGCAGCCTGAGCAGGTACTGGAATTATATGAATTCGAAGGCTGTCCGTTTTGCCGTCTGGTCCGGGAAGCACTGACCGAACTGGACCTGGATGCGATGATCTATCCCTGTCCTGCCAGGGGTAAGCGCTTTCGTCCCGGAGTCGTGGAGATGGGTGGAAAGGCACTGTTTCCCTATCTGGTTGACCCCAACACGGGCATGGCCATGTATGAGTCGGCCGATATTATCGATTATCTGTATGAAACCTATGGCGGGCGCAAGGCGCCGACACGGGCCATACGTTCGCTGGAGGTGACAACTTCCGGCTTGACCAGCGCCGTGCGTGCGGCCGCGGGCACCAGGGCGCACGCCTCCAGGGCAGCGGAGAAACCTCTGGAGCTTTTCAGCTTCGAGTCCAGCCCGTATTCAAGACGCGTGCGAGAACGGCTCAGCGAACTGGAGATACCGTACCTGCTGCACAATACGGGCAAGGCGATGGCGCAGGATCTGGGGCCACCCTGGGTGCGGGCGCGGCTGTTTCCGGATTTGCCGGTGAAAGGCCGGAATCGCCTGGCCTTGCTGGAAAGGGCGGGCAGGGTGCAAGTGCCCTATCTTGTTGACCCGAACACCGGTACGGAAATGTTCGAATCCGATCAGATTCTGGACTATCTCAACCAGACTTACGCCGCCTGATTACTTAATTGCTGGCGCCGGCCTTGCGCTGGTTTTCCGCCGAATGCCTGGGGCGCATTTTCGCCAGCATGACCTTGACCATGCTCCAGTAACGCACCGGCGCATTGCGCTGGATGCGATCCAGTAGCCAGGCATCACCACCGATCAGCACCCGCGGATTGTTGTTGCGGATTCCCTTGATGATGGTTTCGGCAGCCTGTTCGGGCGTGGTCTTGGCGATCTGCTCGAAATCGGCGGCTGTCTGGTCGTGGTTGGTGTTGCCGTCAAAATCCTTGTAAAAGCGGGCATTGCGGGCAATGTTGGTCTTGATGCCGCCCGGATGTACGCAGATAGGCAGGACGCTGCTGCCTTCCATTTCATGGCGCAAGGCTTCGGTAAAACCGCGCACTGCGAACTTGCTGGCGTTATAGGCTGCCTGATTGGGGAAGGCGATGATGCCGAAGATGCTGGAGATGTTGACCACGTGGGCCTCGTCGGCCTGCTGCAGGTAGGGCAGGAAAGCCTTGGTGCCGTAGACTACGCCCCAGAAGTTGATCCCCATGAGCCACTCAAAGTCTTCATAGCGAGTGTCGGCGACGGTATCGGACACCGTTACGCCGGCATTGTTGATGACAATATGTACAGCGCCGAAATGCTTGTGCACTTTATCGGCATAGGCGTAAACGGCTTCGCGGTCTGAAACGTCCAGTGTGTCGGTCAAGGCCTCATTTCCGCAGAGGCGGGCGGTTTCTTCCACATTGGCCTGATTGACGTCGGAAAGTGCCAGTCTGGCGCCCTGGCCGGCAAAGTTCTGCGCCAACGCACGGCCGATGCCGGAACCCGCGCCAGTGATGACAATGACCTTGTCTCTGAAATTCTTCATCTCTCCCCCTGTTTGAATGCGGTCAGGAAAATGTCCGTGCGACGGTATCACCTGCAGCTATAGGATCGCCATCCTTGTCATAGACGTCGAGCCAGTGTCGCATGGCGTCCATGCGGCCAAAGCGCCAGGGATGAAAGCCGGGAAGGTAGAAGGTGAGATAGTGCGGCAGCAGTTTCATGTAAAGCCCGCCCGGTCCGTACAGCCACCAGAAACCCTTGATCCAGGTTTTCCAGCTTGACTGGCCGTCCACTTGCAACATATGCCGCATGACCAGAAAGACATGGAACGGGAAGAGGAAGGTTTCCCACAGCAGGCCTGCAATGCGCTGGAAGTAATTGGCGCCCGCGATCTTCTGCAGTACGTCAAAAGCCACGGCCTTATGCTCGATTTCCTCAATGGCGTGCCAGTAGTACATGGCGCGCATGCGATGATCAGCCTCGGCGAAAATTTCCGGCCGGTGCAGGAAGTTATGCGCCATGATCGCGGTCATGTGTTCGCCACCCGTCGTCAGTGACAGCGTGAACCATTTCGGCGTGCGACGCCGGTAAGCGGCCAGGATTTCCTTGTTCTTCTGGGTAATGGCATCCACTTCAATACCCTGCTTTTTGAGGCGGTCATTGAAGCGGGTGTGCACCATGCCGTGCTGGCCTTCCTGGAAAATGAAGTCGCGAATATGTTCCTGCATGACCGGATCAGAGACCTGGTCACGATAATCGCGCACGCATTCAATAAAGAATTTTTCACCTTCGGGGAACAGCATGGACATGGCGTCAAAGAAGCGGGTCTTGAAGGGATCGCCTCCAAACCAGTATTTCGGCACCTGGTCGAACTGAAAGTCCAGATCCTTGCGCGGCACTATCTGGTGATTCTCGGGTGTTGCCGCCCGTTCTGGTTCTGACATGTCGCCTCCTGCACTTCTTTAAATGTTGTATAGCAGAGTAGGCAAGCCGATGCTGTCGCACTATGACCCCTAACGACCAAAAAGGAACTATCTGCGACTATGTTGTATGGCTGTTTCGCTGTTTCAGGCAGATCAACGCAGACTGTGCCGGTACTGACTGGGTGAAACACCGGTCCAGCGCTTGAATGCGCGTGTAAAGCTGCGCCGGTCGGAGAATCCCAGGCGCTCACTGAGCGATTCCAGGTTTTCACGTCGGTGCTGCAGGGCATCGACCGCGGCTCGCAATCGCGCTTCGGTCTGTAATTCTCCGAAGCTGGTGCCTTCCTGGCTGAGGTGCCGCTGCAGAGTGCGTGGATGCATGTTCAGACGGTCCGCGATGTGTTCCAGGGTCTGCGCAAGCAAGGCGTCGTTCGTCTGATACAGGCGGTGCAACTGGGCGGCAGTACCGTGCCACAACGGCTGCCTCGCCAGCCGTTGCTGGACCAGTAATTCAGCTTGCTGATGCAGATCGGGATAGGCGCCAAGCAAAGGGCGGTCGAGCAGTTCCTGATCCAGTTCCATGACATCCCGCTCCTGATTGAATGCCACGGGTACCTGGAAAAACTCCTCGTAGAGATGTGCGTAGGACGGGGGCGGATGGCGGAAGCGCAGCAGGCGGATAGCCGTATTCTGACCCACCAGCATGCGGGTGAATTTGAGCAGCGTGGCGAAGAACGACTCGCTGGTATAGGGCAGGTTGGCCATGCTGCCGTCATTGAGGCCGCCGATAGGGGGATAAACCAGCACCATGCGGGCCGAACGCGCATCTTCCTCCAGCTGAATGTCGACAAAGGGGCTGATGAGTTCGTGTACCCAGGTCAGGACTTTGGCGGCATCGCGCAGGCTGCTACTGGTATTGATGTAGGTCTCCATCTCGGGCAGATATTCGAAGGTGAAGGTTTCTCCGAGAATGAAGGGAAAATGGTGACCGCGTCCGGTTGTATTGGCGGCGTCCACGCAAGCCGCCATTAACTGGTTCAGCGTGGATACATGAATGCGCGCGTCTTCCAGGTGCAGCAGGTCCGCTTCCACGCCATAGCGACTGAAAATCGGGTTGATGTTGAAGCCGCAATAACCCGCCGCCTTGATCCAGTTTGGCAGGGTGATAAACGGTACGGTGGCGTCGTTCATGCCCATCTTCTAGCACGCCTCTGGCGGTATGTAAAAAGCGCGTTAACCCCTTGTTTCGGCTAAACTGCACCCCCATTTATCTAGTCTCCACAACGGTGAGGTAGTGGCATGCCCATCTATGAGTACGTTTGCCAGTCCTGTGGCGTAGAACTGGAAAAGCTGCAGAAAATCAGCGATGTGCCGCTGAAGGATTGCCCGGCCTGTGGTCAGCCGGAACTGGTCAAGAAAATCTCGGCAGCCGGTTTCCGCCTGAAGGGTGGCGGCTGGTATGAAACCGATTTCAAGTCTGATGGAAAACGCAATCTGGCTTCCGACAGCAAGAAAGGGACGGAAAAGAGCGCTGCCGCAGACACTGGTAGCGCCAAGACGGCCGAGAAAACGACGCCAAAAGCCGGTAGCGAAGCTGCCTGAGAATGACTAAAGCCGCTCTCTGGCCGCTGATGCGGCGCTGGCTGATCGCCGGTCTGGCAGTATGGCTGCCACTGGGCGCAACCATTCTGGTTGTCCTGTTCCTGATTGACCTGATGGATCGCAGCCTTTTGCTGCTGCCGCCTGCTTATCGCCCGGAAACATTACTGGGTTTTAATATTCCGGGCCTGGGCGTATTGCTGACATTCGCCATCGTTTTGCTGACCGGCTTCCTGGCAGCCAATTACTTCGGCGAGAAGTTGCTGGCCCTGCTGGACCAGCTGGTGCAGCGGGTACCGCTGGTGCGCTCGGTGTACGGAGGAATGAAGAGCCTGGCGGATACGGTGTTGACCGGCTCGGGCAATTCTTTTCGCAAGGTACTGCTGATTGAATACCCGAGAAAAGGACTCTGGACCCTGGCCTTTCAGACAGGTGAACCTGCGGGCGAGGTGCAGCGCAAGACCGGACAGGAAGTAGTGACAGTATTCGTGCCCACCACGCCTAATCCGACCTCCGGTTTTATTGTCATGGTGCCCAGGACGGATGCGATCGCGCTTGATATGACTGTGGAGCAGGCGCTGCGTATGATCATCTCGCTCGGGGTGGTCACCCCCGAATCGCCCGAAATCCAGGCGGCTACCGCCGGAAAATCTGAGCAAAAAGCTGAATAGGACGGCCGGATTGCGCTAAGATTGCGCGCTTCCTGACGCCCTTGCCGGGCGAATGACCGTTTTGACCATCGTCTGTATAAAGTCGAAAGAACACTATGCGAACTCATTATTGCGGGCAGGTAACTGAAAACCTGCTGGATGAACATGTTTCAGTGGTTGGCTGGGTGCACCGCCGCCGTGACCATGGCGGTGTGATTTTTATCGATCTGCGCGACCGCGAAGGTCTGCTGCAGGTGGTGTTTGATCCCGATGAACCCGATATGTTTGCCGAGGCCGAGCGCCTGCGCAGCGAATTTGTTATTCGTGTGAAGGGTCGTGTGCGGCGCCGTCCTGCCGGTACTGAAAACGACAAGCTGCCGACCGGCCAGATTGAGGTCTATGCGCTGGAGCTCGAAGTGCTGAATCGTGCGGAAACACCGCCGATTCAGCTGGATGAAGACGAGACCGGCGAAGAACTGCGTCTGCGTTACCGTTACATCGACCTGCGTAAACCCGCCATGCAGGCCAAGCTGCGCCTGCGTGCAGAAGTGAGCCGCAATTTGCGCCGCTTCCTGGACGGGGAAGGTTTCCTGGATATGGAAACGCCGGTGTTGACCAAGGCGACACCGGAAGGCGCCCGTGACTACCTGGTGCCCAGCCGTGTGCATAACGGCCAGTTCTACGCGCTGCCCCAGTCACCGCAGTTGTTCAAGCAGTTGCTGATGATGTCCGGTTTCGACCGTTACTATCAGATTGCCCGTTGTTTCCGTGACGAAGACCTGCGTGCTGACCGTCAGCCGGAATTTACGCAGCTGGATATCGAAACTTCGTTCATGGGCGAAGAGGAGATCATGCAGTTAAATGAGCGCATGATTCGTGAATGTTTTGCCCAGGTGCTGGATGTCCATCTGCCACAACCTTTCCCGCGCATGACCTGGGCTGAAGCCATGCAGCGTTTTGGTTCGGACCGGCCGGATCTGCGTATTTCCCTGGAGCTGGTTGAAGTGGCCGACCTGGTGGCAGACGCCGAATTCAAGGTGTTCTCCGGACCGGCGCGCGACGACGACGGCCGGGTAGCGGTACTGCGTGCGCCGGGCGGTGGTCAGTTGAGCCGTAAGGAAATCGATGACTACACAGCTTATGTAGCCCAGTTCGGCGCCAAGGGACTTGCTTATATCAAGGTGAATGAACTTGCGGCCGGCCGTGAGGGTCTACAGTCTCCCATCCTGAAGTTCCTCAGCGATGAAGCGATTCAGGGGATCTGTGAACGCAGCGCTGCTGCGGATGGCGATATCCTGTTCTTCGGAGCGGACAAGGCCAAGGTAGTCAATGAGGCCCTGGGTGCTCTGCGCGTGCGGTTGGGGCAGGATCTGGGACTGGTGGAATCCGCATGGAAGCCCTTGTGGGTGGTGGATTTCCCCATGTTTGAATGGGACGAGCAGGAAAACAGGTGGCAGGCTCTGCATCATCCGTTTACTGCGCCTAAAACGCGTGATCCGGCTGAGGTGAAGGCCGATCCCGGTGCGCAGTTGTCGCGTGCCTATGATCTGGTGCTTAACGGCACCGAACTGGGCGGAGGCTCGGTGCGTATTCACGATACGGCCATGCAGTCGACCATATTCCAGGTGCTTGGCATTGGTGAGGAAGAGGCTCGTGAGAAGTTCGGCTTCCTGCTCGATGCGCTGAAATATGGCTGCCCTCCACATGGTGGGCTGGCCTTTGGTCTGGATCGACTGGTGATGCTGATGTCCGGTTCGTCCAGCATCCGGGATGTGATTGCGTTCCCCAAGACGCAAAGCGCCAGCTGTCCGTTGACCGAGGCGCCAGGCGCCGTGGATGCCCGGCAGTTGCGTGAACTGGGATTGCGTTTGCGCCAGACACAGGAAAAGGAATCGCAGGGTTAGCGCCCGGCGGAGCATGCTTGGAGCTGTGGTAAGCTCCAGCCTCCTGCCAGGCTCAAACCGTAACTAATTGGCAAGGTGTTATGTATCAGATTTCGCGTCCGAAATTCTTCCGGTCACTGACCAGATTCACGCTTTCAGCGGCAACGGCCTTGCTCGTGGCTGTCATAGCGGCCTGCGGTTCCGATGTGGGTGATGGTAACCGCATGGAATTCCTCACGGTCAATGACCTTTCTGCTCTGGGATCGGCGGACGTCAGCATCGATCTGGATGTGGTCAGCCGGTCAGCAAGCACGGCCAGCGTGTTTCGCTGTTTCCCGGTGTCACTGGTTCTGATTGGCACTTTTACCAATGGTGAACGGGAGAACGCGACCAGCCGGGCGACCTGGACTTCGAGTGATACGGATGTCATACAGGTCAGTAACGGCGACCTGGAGAATCTGGACGGCGCGGTGTATTCCAAGGGCGTGCTGATCCCAAGGGGTCAGCCAGGCGACAGCGCCACCATTACCGCGCGTTTTCTGTCCCTGGAAGCTACAGTGGAAGTGACCATTCTGGACAGTCACTTTGAAATCAGCCCGCCTGTGCAGGAAGTGGCTCAGGGAACATCGGAACTCTTTACCGCGTTGGGTATTCTTGACGGACGCCAGACCGTTGCGGCCACACAGTTGCTTGACCTGAGTGTCGAGAACAATGGCGCCGCCGAAGCGGCATTCGATGAGGATTCAAGCCTGCTGCGTTTCACCCAGGGCGGTAGCAGCGACAGTGATTTTATCGAGATCGTGGGGGATCTGCGGCTGGCCGGCTGTGAGGATGTAACCCTGCGTCACAAGGTTCGCGTCAACGACAAGACCATTCATCGTCTGCAGGTGCGGTCCGAGAACTTCGGTATTGATCCCGATCCTCTGGAAGTACAGCAGGTTACGCAGGAAGGTTTGCGTGTATTCGGTATTCATGAGCAGGAGGGGGACGAAAGCGCCTATTTTGCCCAGAATCTCACCGGCCATATCCTGCGCGAGCACCTGATCGCCCTGACCGAGGAAGAAGATCCTCTGTTGTTTGCCGAAGATCCTGCGGATCCTGATGCGACCAGTTTCGCCGCCGGGTTCCTGTTTTCGGATGTCATCACTCTGCTGGCCAACCAGATTTCAGAGAGCACGGCTTCCTCAACTGCAGAGATGGTTATCAAATTCGATCAGGAAGACGATGGCAGCTTCCTGGAGAAGCGCTTCACGGTTAACGTGCTCGATGACCAGTTGCTGGATCTGACGATCAGTCCTGCAAGCCAGAATATTTTTCCGGGTACCTCGGCCGCATTTCAGGTCGTGGGCCGTTTTGACGATGGGCTGGCCAACGAGGACAGCATATCCACGCAGAATCTGCGCCGCAGTGTGGCCTGGTCCGTCGATGAGGAAGACGAGGAGCTCGCCGCCATCAGTAATTCCTCCGGTTTCCAGGGTATAGCGGCTGCTTTTCTTGCGGCGGAGAACGGTCAGGCGAATATCGATGCCGAGCGCCAGGATTTCGTGAGTGGCGAAATCATTAACGCCTCCGACAGTGGCGGTGGCGCCGTACTGGAAGTGAACGATAGCAATCTCACGGCGTTGACCATTGAGCCGGCCGATGACCAGGTGGGCGAAGGTGAAACGCTGGCGCTCAAGGTCACTGGCAATAATGGCCAAGATCTGACGCGATCGGTTATCTATACCGTCAGCGATACCTCGGTGGCCCTGGTGGATAACCTGAGCCCGCGTAACGGGCAGGTGACAGGCGTATCCGCCAATGCAACGCCGGTGACCGTGACTGCCCGCCTGTATCGTGTCTTTACCGATGACGATGGCGAGATTGCCAGTACTACGGATATTTCCGCATCGACGACGGTCACCGTCGTCGAAGGTACCACCCAGGAGCCGGAAGAACCCGAGGAACCGGAAGAGCCCTGTCTCCTTCCGCCTCTGATCTGTTTCTAGCGGGTAAGCTGGATTGCCGGGCAGGCCGGGTATCCGCAAGCGCCTGCCCGTCTATCCTATAATGATGCCTTTCAGGCAAGGGGGACGAGGCCCATAGGGCCAGGAGTCGAACATGGCAGCAACAGCTATGGAAATTCAGGAGTTTTCACTCCTGGATGATCAGGAATGCGATGCACGCATTGAAGCCGCCAAAGCGGCGCTCGGTGATCGTGTGGTTATTCTTGGTCACCATTATCAACGTGATGAGGTGTTCAAACACGCTCATTTTTCCGGTGATTCCCTGAAGCTTTCCCGTGAGGCCGCCAGCTGTGACGCTGAGTACATCGTGTTTTGCGGTGTGCATTTCATGGCCGAAGTGGCGGATATTCTTTCCCGTCGCGATCAGGTTGCAATCCTGCCTGACATGGCCGCCGGGTGTTCCATGGCTGACATGGCCAACCTGCGTAATGTCGAGCGCGCCTGGCGCGAACTGAATGAAGTGCTGGGCGATGCCGATGCGGCTGTGACGCCGGTCACCTACATCAATTCCGCCGCCGACCTGAAAGCTTTCTGCGGCCGCCACGGCGGTATTGTCTGCACCTCCACCAATGCCCGCCAGGTGCTCGAGTGGTCCTTCGCGCAGCGGGAAAAAGTGCTGTTTTTCCCCGATCAGCACCTGGGACGCAATACCGGTTTCGGTATGGATATCAGCCTGGATGAAATGGTGGTCTGGGATTTCGATCAGCCGATGGGTGGGCTGTCCCGGGATGAAATTCTGAACGCCCGCATGATTCTCTGGAAAGGTTTCTGCTCGGTGCACCAGATGTTCCGCCCGCAGCATATTGAGAACTGGAAGCAGGACCACCCGGATGGCATCGTTATCAGCCATCCCGAGAATGCCTTTGAGGTCTGCCAGAAATCCGATTTCGTCGGTTCTACCGAATACATCCTGAATACTGTGCGTCAGGCCGAGCCGGGCTCGAAATGGCTGGTAGGTACTGAACTCAATCTGGTGAACCGTCTGCACCATGAAATGAAGCCGAAGAACGTCCAGGTGCAGTTCATGTCGCCGACGGTTTGCATGTGTTCCACCATGTTTCGTACTGATCCCCAGCATCTGGCCTGGGTGCTGGAGAATCTGGTTGACGGCAAGGTCGTGAATCAGATCAAGGTACCGGATGATGAGGCCGACCAGGCCCGCAAGGCGCTGGATCTGATGTTGCAGGTATCGAACTAGCGAAGAAAAAAAGAAAGGGGGCGAACGTGGTCGAACAGAAAGCAACGAATATCACGACGCATCAGGGCAAGGTCGCGCGCCACGATCGTGAACGTTTGAACGGTCATCGTGGTTTCACCCTCTGGTTTACCGGCTTGTCGGCTTCAGGCAAGTCGACACTGGCGGTGGCCGTGGAAGAAGCGCTGTACGAACGCGGGTGCCGCACCTTTATCCTGGACGGCGACAATGTGCGCGGTGGCCTGTGCAGGGACCTTGGCTTTAGTCCGGATGACCGGGTAGAAAATATTCGCCGCATCGGCGAGATTGCCAAACTGTTCCGCGAGAGCGGCATCATCATTCTGACCGCCTTTATTTCCCCCTACCGTTCGGACCGCGCCATCGCCCGCGACCTGAGTGCGGACGGTGATTTCGTCGAGGTGTTTGTTGACTGCCCCCTGGAAGTCTGTGAGCAGCGCGATCCCAAGGGCCTGTACCAGAAGGCGCGCAAGGGCGAGATTCCCAACTTCACCGGCATCGATGCGCCTTACGAGCCACCCGGGAATCCGGAGATTCACCTGCGCACCGATCAGCAGACCGTGGAAGAAAATGTACAGTCGGTGCTGGAATACCTGGAAACACATCACTTCATATCGCGTCTTTAACCGTCGCGTTTGCCATGGCAGCCCAATATCTGGGGTTTGGCGCCGTCCTGATGTAAAATTCCGCTCCTACCGTTCTCCGGCCGCCCGAAGAGCGGGTTCATTCGCTTTCAAGCCACAGGTGCAGCATGTTCGACGCCAGTTTCGATATCGCCAGTTTTGATCCCGATTTGCAGAAGGCCCTGGATGCCGAATTGGAGCGCCAGGAAGCGCATATCGAGCTGATTGCCTCGGAAAACTACGCCAGCCCGCGCGTGATGGCGGCCCAGGGTTCGGTACTCACCAACAAGTACGCCGAAGGCTATCCGGCCAAGCGTTATTACGGCGGCTGCGAATTCGTTGACATTGCTGAACAACTGGCGATTGATCGTGCCAAGCAGCTGTTCGATTGCGACTACGCCAATGTACAGCCGCATTCCGGCGCGTCGGCCAACTTTGCGGTCTTCATGGCGCTGGTCAAGCCGGGTGACACCATCCTGGGTATGAGCCTGGCGCATGGCGGGCATCTGACGCACGGCGCGGCGCCCAATTTTTCCGGCAAGCACTACAACGCGGTGCAGTACGGTATTGATCCGGATACCGGCCTGATCGACTACGACGAGGTCGAGAAACTGGCCGACGAACATCAGCCTAAAATGATCATTGCCGGTTTTTCCGCCTACTCGCGCGTGGTGGACTGGGCGCGTATGCGCGAGATCGCCGACAAGGTCGGTGCCTGGCTGTTCGTCGACATGGCGCACGTGGCCGGCCTGATTGCCGCCGGTATCTATCCCAGCCCGCTGCCGCATGCGCATGTAGTGACCACCACCACCCACAAAACCCTGCGCGGCCCGCGTGGCGGCCTGATCCTGTCCAAGGGCCAGGGTGAGGATCTGTACAAGAAACTGAATTCGGCTGTCTTCCCCGGCGCCCAGGGCGGCCCGTTGATGCATGTGATTGCGGCCAAGGCGGTGGCTTTCAAGGAAGCGCTGGAGCCGGCTTTTGCCGATTACCAGAAGCAGGTACTGATCAATGCCCAGGCCATGGCCAAGGTATTCGTGGACCGTGGTTACGATGTGGTTTCCGGCGGTACCGATGATCACCTCATGCTGATTTCCCTGATTCGTCAGGACATCACCGGCAAGGATGCCGAGGAGACGCTGGGCCTTGCCCATCTCACCGTGAACAAGAACGCCGTGCCCAATGATCCGCGCTCACCCTTCGTCACCAGCGGCCTGCGTATCGGTACCCCGGCGGCCACCACCCGTGGTTTCGGTGAGACAGAGGTGCGGCAGGTGGCCACCTGGATCTGCGATATTCTCGATGCTTTGGCAGCAGGCGGCGAGAACGGAGCAGACCAAGCCGTAGTGGACCGTATCCGTGGCGAAGTCGAAGCCCTGTGCGCGCGTTTCCCGGTTTACAGCGGCGCCATGAATACGCGTCAAGTCGCCTGATAACAGTACAGCGTCATGCATTGCCCTTTCTGCGGCGCCGACGATACCCGGGTGATTGACTCGCGCCTGGCGGCGGAAGGCCACCAGGTGCGCCGCCGCCGCGAATGCGTAGACTGCAACGAGCGTTTCACCACTTTCGAAACCGCTGAACTGGTGATGCCCGCCATCCTCAAGAGTGATGGCTCACGGGTACCGTTCGACGAACAGAAGCTGCGTACCGGCATGCAGCGCGCGCTGTACAAGCGCCCGGTATCGGCGGAAGACCTGGAAGTGGCCCTTGATCACATCATGCATCGCCTGCGTACGCTGGGCGAACGCGAAGTACCTTCGCTGAAGGTGGGTGAGTGGGTCATGGATGAACTGGGCAAGCTGGACCAGGTGGCTTACGTGCGTTTTGCCTCGGTTTATCGTCGTTTCGAAGACGTAAACGCCTTCCGCGAAGAAATCGAACGCCTGCAGGAAATACCCAACCCGGAAGAACGCAGGCGGCAGATGGCCCTGATCAAGAACGATGACGACTGATGCCCGGTTTATGGCCCGGGCGTTGCAACTGGCGCGCCGCGGGCTGGCGACCACGCATCCGAATCCGCGTGTTGGCTGTGTTCTGGTCAGGGATGGCAAGATCATTGGCGAAGGCTGGCATGAGCGCGCCGGTGGGCCGCATGCCGAGGTGATGGCCCTGCAGGCAGCCGGTGATGGTTCCGAAGGCGCTACCGCCTATGTCACACTCGAGCCTTGCAGTCATCATGGTCGCACCCCTCCCTGCGCAGAAGCACTGATTGCAGCGCGCGTTGATCGAGTTGTGGCAGCCATGCAGGACCCCAATCCGGAAGTTTCCGGCCGGGGCATGGCAGCACTGCAGACCGCCGGCATCACAGTAGAATCCGGATTGATGGAGAGCGAAGCCCTGCGCCTCAACCGGGGCTTCGTGAAGCGCATGCAGGCGGGGCGGCCCTGGGTTACGGTCAAACTGGCCATGAGCCTGGACGGGCGCAGCGCTGCTGCAGATGGCAGCAGTCAATGGATTACCGGTGAGGCGGCGCGGCAGGACGTGCATCGACTGCGGGCCGAGGCGGGTGCTGTGCTCACGGGTATCGGCACTGTACTGGCAGATAATCCCGCGCTTAATGTGCGTCTTGAGCATTACTCGGGGCTGCAGCCCCGGCGCATTGTGCTGGATTCGCGGCTGCGCATGCCTGCAAGCGCCCGCATGCTGACGATAGAAGGCATCACAACGGTGCTGACCTGTGCGGATAGCCGCGAGTCGACTGCTGCATTGCTTGATGCAGGGGCGCAAGTGGAAGTGTTCCCTGCCAATGCCGGCAGGCTTGATCTTCAGGCGGTGCTGGACTGGCTCGGGTCACAGGCTGTGAATGAAGTGCTGGTTGAAGCCGGGGCCGAACTGGCCGGGGCTTTTCTGCAGGCCGGACTCGCCGACGAAGTCATAACCTACCTGGCGCCCAAACTCCTGGGTGACTCGGGCAGAGGCTTGATGGCGTTGCCTGCTGTGCACAGCATTGATCAGGCGCTGGAGCTGAAGGTTGTGGATATGCGTGCGGTGGGTGAGGACTGGCGCATTACTGCTACGCTGCTTTAGTAGCGGCAAAGTCTGCCAGCTGCCTCATGCATTTGTGCAGGCGTTGTGCCCTGCAATATGAGAAAATGTGCAGCCAGTTATTGCTGACTTCATTCTATGTTTACCGGAATCATTCAGGCGCAAGGGCGTCTTCAGAAAACAGAAACGCAGGGCGGCGACCGCCGTCTGTGGCTGGATACGGACAAGCTTGACCTGAGCAGCGTTGCCCTGGGCGACAGTATTGCCGTGAATGGCGTCTGTCTGACCGCCGTGGAGCTGAGTGAGCGGGGCTTTGCCGCAGATGTGTCGCAAGAGACGCTCAATCTGACCACGCTGGGCGCTCTGGGTGAGGGTGATCCGGTCAACCTGGAAAAAGCCCTGACACTGAATCAGCCGCTGGGCGGACATCTGGTCAGTGGCCACGTTGATGGTATTGGCCAAGTCACGGGCATGCATGAGGAAGCTCGTTCCTTGCGCATGGAGTTTGAAGTGCCGCAGGATCTGAGCCGTTACGTTGCGCGCAAGGGTTCCATCACCATTAACGGTGTCAGCCTGACAGTGAACGACGTGAAAGGGCGACATTTCGGGGTGAATCTGATACCGCATACCCTGCAGGAGACCAATCTGGGCAGCCTGCAGCCGGGCGACGCCGTGAATCTTGAAGTGGATCTGGTAGCACGTTATCTGGAACGCCTGCTCATGGGTGACTCACGCGAACAGGGCGAACCACTGCTGCTTGCCGGACTGCGGCACAGCCTGCAGAACAATGAAGGAATCAAAGCCTGATGGGCCTGCATACAACCGAAGAAATTATTGAAGATATCCGCCAGGGGCGGATGGTCATCATCATGGATGATGAAGACCGGGAAAACGAGGGCGATCTGATCATGGCCGCCCAGCATGTCCGGCCCGAGGACATCAACTTCATGTCACGCCATGCGCGTGGCCTCATTTGCCTGACCGTAACCGAAGAACGCTGCCGGCAGTTGCATCTGCCACTGATGGTAGACCGCAACCGGGAAAGTCATGGCACCCGCTTTACCGTTTCCATCGAGGCGGCCGAAGGTGTGACGACAGGCATTTCCGCCTACGACCGGGCCCGTACCGTGCAGGCAGCTGTGGCCGCGGATGCCAAGCCGGAAGACATTGTGCAGCCGGGACATGTATTCCCGATCATGGCCCGTCCGGGCGGCGTGCTGACCCGTGCCGGACATACCGAAGCCGGTTGCGACCTGTCCCACCTGGCTGGCCTGGAACCGGCTGCGGTGATCGTGGAAATCATGAATGAGGATGGCAGCATGGCGCGCCGTCCCGATCTGGAAAAATTCGCCACCGAGCATGATCTCAAGCTGGGGACCATTGCTGATCTGATCCGTTATCGGCTGGCCAATGAGCATAGCGTCGAGCGCGTCAGCGAGACCCGGGTCAAAACCCGTTTCGGCGAATTTCGCATGATCGCTTTCGAGGACCGCATCGACAAGACACTGCACATCGCCATGGTCAAGGGTGAAATAGACTCCAGAGAACCTACCCTGGTGAGGGTGCATGTGCGTAATACGCTGAACGATACACTCGGCGTGGAGCATGAAAGTTTCGGTTGGCCGCTTGATCACGCCATGCGCCGTGTAGCTGAAGAAGACAGTGGCGTGGTGCTGGTCCTGCGCAAGCCTGAAACGCCTCTGGAACTGGCTCAGCGGATTGAACAGATCAGCCGGGGGCTGCCCATCACCTATGCCGAAGATGATGACGACAATGAATTACGTACCCATGGCATCGGCGCCCAGATACTGAAGGATCTGGGCGTGCAGCGCATGCGCGTGCTGTCGGCGCCCAAGCGTATGCACGCCATTTCCGGCTTCGGCCTGGAAGTGGTCGAATATGTCCATTGCGATTAACCCATATACGGAACACAGGTTCACCCATCCATGAGTACTGATCGTCCCCGATATCAGGGCAGTGATGCTGATGTGCCCGCTCTGAAAAACATCCGTACGCTGGAAGGTGGCGTGGATGCGCCCGGCACGCGTGTCGCCATCATCGCTACCCGCTGGAACGAGGGCGTTATTAACGGCCTGTTGCAGGGGGCTCTGGAAACCCTGGCCGAGTGCGGCGTAGCGGAGCAGGACATTACCCTGTTGCGTGTTCCCGGCGCCTTCGAGGTACCCCTGGTTCTGGACAAGGCGGCCGCCAGCGGCAAGTTTGACGCCCTGGTGGCGCTGGCCTGCGTAGTGCGTGGCGATACGCCGCATTTCGACTATGTTGCCGGCGCCTGCACAGACGGTGTGGTCGCTGTGGTGCACAAGCATGAACTGCCGATAGCCTTTGGCGTGCTGACCACCGATAACCAGCAGCAGGCCGAAGTGCGTGCGGCGCCGGGACCTGAAAACAAGGGACGGGAAGCCGTGCACGCAGTATTACAGACGCTCAATACTCTCCGTCTGCTGGACAAGGTCTGAGCGCATGACCGAAACCGCCGCCGAAAATTCGCCGGAAAAGCGCAAGCCGAGTCGTCAGCAGGCCAGGCGCTTTGCCATGCAGGCGATCTATCAATGGCAGATCGCTGAAACCACCCGCGGTGATCTGCTTGCGCAGTTTCGTTCAGAGCCGGACATGATTCGCTGCGATTCGGCATATTTCGCGGATCTGGTCGAAGGGATATTGAGTAACGAACCGGAGCTGGATGCCGAATTCGCCAAGGTGCTGGACCGGCCGGTGGAGCAGCTCGACCCCATCGAGCGAGCCACCTTGCTGGTGGGCGCCTATGAGCTGAGCAATCACCCGGAGATCCCTTACCGCGTGGTGATTAATGAAGCTGTTGAACTGGCCAAGCGCTATGGCGCCACCGACAGCCACAAATATATCAATGGCGTCATGGACCGGCTGGCCAGGCGGCTGCGTGAAGTGGAGATCAAGGCGGGCCTTTAACCTGCTGGCGTGATGGCCGGGGAATTCGATCTGATCAAGCGTTATGCCCCGCGGGGCGCTGACCGTAGTGATGTGCTGCTGGGTTCGGGCGATGATGCAGCGCTGTTGCAAGTACCCGCGGGCAGGGTCCTGGCGGCGACCGTTGACACTCTGGTTCAGGGCCGTCATTTCCCTGAGAAAACAAATCCTTACGACATTGGCTGGAAGTCCGTGGCAGTCAACCTCAGTGATCTGGCGGCGATGGGCGCCGAGGCTGCCTGGTTAACCGTTGCCCTGACATTGCCAAGGGAACTCGAGGGCAGGGAAGCATGGATGCAGGCTTTCTGCGAGGGCGTCCACGATCTGGCCAAGGCCCACGATGTCGCGGTTGTGGGTGGAGATCTGACCTCCGGTCCTACAAGTATTACGGTGCAGGCCCTGGGGCATGTGGGCGAGCGTGAGGCTCTCAGGCGTGATGCTGCCTGTCCCGGTGATCTGGTCGCCGTGACCGGTGCGCTGGGTGATGCGGCGTTGGCTCTGTATTTGCTGGATAACAGTGCTGCGCCGGTACCCGAAGCGTTACTCGGGCGTTTGAATCGTCCGGCACCCAGGCTGGATGCGGGCCGGGCACTGGCAGGCCTGGCACATGCTGCTATTGATATTTCTGATGGCCTGGCGGCGGATCTGGGACATGTACTTGAAGCCAGCGGTGTCGGCGCCGTTCTGGAACTGGACAAGCTGCCCTTAAGTTCGGAATTCAGGGCGCATTGTCCCGAAGGCCTGATGGAATCCATGGTTTTGACGGGTGGCGATGACTATGAGCTCTGTGTTTGTTTGTCCGAGGACAGGCTGGATGAAGCCCGGGCTGCAGTGCCCGGGCTGACCGTTATTGGTCGCCTGGGAACTCAGACGGGCTTGCAGGTGTTTAATGCAGAGGGCAAAACGGTTGAACTGGGCCGAGCCGGATTCGACCATTTCAAGGAAAACGGGTAACAGGATTTTTGATGAGCAGCGACAAGCAAGCCGATGCCAGACAGGTTTTACGTGATCCATTGATGCTGGCCGCATTCGGTTTCGGCACTGGCCTGTCACCAAAGGCGCCAGGTACGGCGGGAACACTGGTGGGAGTGCTGTTCTTCTGGTTCATGCAGGATCTCGACCTGCTGCATTTTTCCATGATTACCGCAGGCTTTTTCGTGGCCGGCATCGGTTTGTGCGGACATGCGACCCATGTGCTGGGCGTACACGATCATGGCGGTATTGTATGGGACGAAGTGGTGGGATATCTGGTCACCATGCTGCCGGTTCTCGTACTGACGCCGCAGGCCGCCTGGCTTTCTCCGGCCGTGCTCATGCTGCTCGGGTTTGTTGTCTTTAGAGTATTCGACATTATCAAGCCGCCGCCTATCCGCTGGGCAGACAAACGGATTCATGGCGGTTTCGGCATCATGTTCGATGATCTGCTGGCGGGTGTTTACGCCGCCGCAGTGATGGCTCTGCTTCTGCTGAAAATTCCGGCCGCTGCTTGAGCGAGGAACTGTTGCTGCAGGGGCTGCTGTTCCTGATAGCTTTTGCGGCCAACACCTTTTCAGCCCTGGCAGGTGGCGGGGCCGGCCTCATCCAGTTCCCGGTACTCATTTTTCTGGGCCTGCCGTTCCAGTTGGCGCTGGCGACGCACAAGGTGGCCTCTGTGGCGCTGGGCGTGGGGGCCACCCTGCGGCACGCTCGCGAAGGCGCACTGAACTGGCGTTTCGCCAGCTACATTCTGATCTGTGGATTGCCTGGTGTGGTGCTTGGCGCAGTGCTGGTGCTGGAGATTCCGCCACGCGTGGGTGAAATAGCCCTCGGGCTGTTGACCATGGGTCTGGGTGTCTATTCCATTCTTTCACCTGGACTGGGGCAGCAGGCCGAGCAGCGTAACCGGCATCGTCAGGGTTATCTGTTAGGCGGTCTTGGATTGTTTGCCGTGGGAGTGCTCAATGGCTCCCTCACGTCGGGTACCGGGCTATTCGTCACCATGTTGCTGGTGCGCTGGTTCGGTCTTGATTACCGGCAGGCCGTGACCTACACCCTGATCCTGGTCGGTCTGTTCTGGAACGCTTCAGGCGCACTGACGCTGGGTTGGCTGCATGCCATTCAATGGTCCTGGCTGCCGGCCCTGATTCTGGGCAGTTTGCTGGGTGGTTATACCGGTGCGCATCTGGCCATCGTCAAGGGCAACCGCCTGGTCAAGCGCAGCTACGAGGTCATTACGCTGGCCGTGGGTGCAAGCCTTCTGCTGTGATTGCGGTCTCTGTTTCAGGCACAATACGCGCTTCGCAGACGGCGCCAGAACCCACTTTAATTGAGAAACATGCTGAAGATTCACAACAGCCTCAGCGGCAAAAAGGAAGAGTTCCAACCCATTGAAGCCGGCAAGGTGCGCATGTATGTCTGCGGCATCACTGTTTATGATTATTGCCATCTGGGCCATGCCCGTTTCCTGGTGGTGTTCGATCTGGTGGCGCGTTACCTGCGCGCGCGCGGTTACGAGGTGACCTATGTGCGCAACATCACTGATATCGATGACAAAATCATCAAACGCGCGAATGAAGAGGGTGTGGACTATCGTGAGCTGACCGAGCGCTTCATTGGGCACATGAATGAAGATACGCAGGCGCTTGGGTTGCTGCCGCCCGATCAGGAGCCGCGCGCCACGGTACATATGGATGACATTATTACCATGGTGCAGGCCTTGATCGACAAGGGTTATGCCTATGCGGCGGATAATGGTGACGTTTACTACGATGTGAGCCGGTTCGAGGGTTACGGCAAGCTGTCCGGCAAGAATCCGGAACAGTTGCGGGTCGGCGCCCGTGTGGCGGTCGACGAGGCCAAGCAGGATGCGCTGGACTTCGTGCTGTGGAAAGCGGCCAAACCGGGGGAGCCGAGTTGGGAATCCCCCTGGGGTGCGGGCCGTCCCGGTTGGCACATCGAGTGTTCGGCTATGTCCACCTGCTGCCTGGGTAATCACTTCGATATCCATGGCGGTGGCATGGACCTGAAGTTCCCGCATCACGAAAACGAAATTGCACAGAGCGAAGCCGCCACCGGCGAGACATTCGCCAACCTGTGGATGCATAACGGCTTCGTGCAGATCAACGACGAGAAGATGTCCAAGTCCCTGGGCAATTTCTTCACCATCCGCGACGTGCTGGCCGAGTATCGCGCCGAGATCGTGCGTTTTTTCATTCTTAACAGTCATTACCGCAGCCCGTTGGCTTACAGTCAGGAGCAGATGGGGCACGCTTCAGCCGCGCTTGAACGACTCTATACCGCATTGCGCGGTGTAGAGCCCGGCGTGGCGGACGAGGCTTCGGAGTACCACCAGCGTTTTCATGCGGCAATGCAAGATGACTTCAACACGCCTGAAGCCATAGCCGTATTGTTTGACCTGGCCCGCGAAATCAATCGTCATCGGGAAGTGGATGTCATGCGGGCCGGCGAGCTGGCCGCCGTTCTCAAGGGTCTGGGAGCTGAGTTGGGCCTGTTGCAACAGGACCCGGAAAACTTCTTCAAGTCCGAGGTCGCGGATGGTCCCGGCGCTGAGGAGATCGAGGCTTTGATCGCGCGGCGTCTGCAAGCCAGGGCCGCCAAGGATTACGCGGAGGCTGACCGTATCCGCGATGAGCTGGCCGCTCAGGGCGTGCGTCTGGAGGACGGACCGCAGGGCACTACCTGGAGCCGCAGTTAAATAACTGGCCAAGCTGTGCCATGCTCTGCGATACAAATAAACATCCAGAGCAGGAGCCAGGGCATGGCAGAGATCCTTCGAACCCCCGACGAGCGTTTCGACAATCTGCCGGATTACGCTTTCCGACCCAATTACATCGAGGACTTGCCGGGCTACGAGGGCCTGCGCTTGCATTACCTTGACGAAGGGCCGTCCGGTGCGTCGGAGACCTTTCTGTGCCTGCATGGCGAGCCCAGCTGGTGTTATCTCTATCGCTTCATGATTCCGGTGTTTGCCGCCGCAGGTGGCCGCGCGGTGGCGCCGGATCTGTTCGGCTTCGGTCGCTCCGACAAGCCCGAGGACGACGCCGTCTATACCTGGGACTTCCACCGCAACATGTTGGTGCGCTTCATCGAGCGCCTGGATCTGCGCAATATCACGCTGGTGTGCCAGGACTGGGGTGGCTTGCTGGGCCTGACCTTGCCCATGGATATGCCGGGCCGTTTCTCCCGTCTGATCGTGATGAATACCGCACTGGGCACCGGTGACCGGCCGCTGGGCAAGGGTTTCGAGGACTGGCGCGCCTATTGCGGCTCCACGCATGACCTGCCGGTAGGCCCGTTGTTCAAGCGTTCAACGTCGAAAATGACGGATGCTGAGGCGGCGGCCTACGATGCGCCGTTTCCCGATGGGCGTTACAAGGCCGGTGTGCGGCGTTTTCCACAGCTGGTGCCGGACCGTCCGGACGCGCCGGGCGCGGAAACTTCACGCCGGGCGCGTGACTGGTGGCAGCACGAATGGCAAGGCAAGAGCTTCATGGCCATCGGCATGAAGGACCCGGTGCTGGGGCCGCCGGCCATGCAGGCCCTGCACAAGCTGATTCCTGGCTGCCCGCCGCCCCTGGAAATCGCCGAAGGCGGGCACTTTGTGCAGGAGTGGGGCAAAGAAATCGCCGACGCAGCGCTGGCGCATTTCGAGAGAGATTAGAATTAGGCGAAGGCGCAAATCAAAAGACTATCCACAGATTGCACAGATTTCACGGATTCAGTGTGAAAGTCGTCATTCCGGAATCCAGATTGTCACATCTGGCGCACTCGTTACACTCATTTGGCCGGAATGACCGGGCTTTATTAATCTGTGTACATCTGTGTAATCTGTGGATAGTCCTCTTCAGTCCAGCGGCGGCTCGTTATGTAGCTGGCAGGCTTCCAGTGTGTTCTGCATCAGCATGGCAACCGTCATGGGACCGACACCACCCGGCACCGGCGTAATCCAGCCAGCGCGCTCGGCGGCGGCTTCGAATTCCACGTCGCCACTGAGTTTGCCGTCTTCGCCGCGGTGCATGCCTACATCAATCACCACAGCGCCGGGTTTGATCCATTCGCCTTTTACAAAATGGCGGCGACCCACAGCCACAACCACGATATCGGCCTGCGAAATCACGCCGGGCAGGTCCTGTGTCTTGCTGTTGCACACCGTAATGGTGGCATCAGCGTAGAGCAGTTCCAGCGCCATCGGGCGGCCAACAATATTGGAGGCGCCGACGATCACGGCACGCGCGCCGCGGGTGGTAATGCCGGTGCTTTCCAGCAGCTTCATCACGCCGTAGGGCGTGCAGGGCCGCAGTTCGGGGCGTTTTTGCGCCAGACGGCCGATGTTGTAGGGGTGAAAGCCGTCCACATCCTTGTCGGGCCGAATACGCTCGGTCACCGTGCTTTCGTTGATGTGCTCCGGCAGCGGCAGTTGAACCAGGATTCCATCCACGTCGGGATCGGCGTTGAAGCGGTCCACCAGTTCCAGGAGTTCATGTTGCTCGATATCTGCCTCGGGTGTCAGAACCGTGGAGATAATGCCCACTTCCTCGCAGGCCTTGCGCTTGTGATTCACATAGACCTGCGACGCAGGGTCGTTGCCCACCAGAATCACCGCCAGTCCGGGTGCCCGCAGCCCCTCTGCTTTGCGCGCATCGATGGCCTGCTTGATGTCACTGCGGATACTGGCGGCAACGGCCTTGCCATCGATAATCTTCGCGCTCATGAAACACTACTCGCTTGCTGGCTGACGGAAAGCGCGCATTTTCGCATGTCGGCCACGGAAACAAAAAACTCCGCCCGAAAAGCGCGGCGCCAAGCATAAAAAAAGCCTGCCCATCGGAGACAGGCAGGCTGTGGTTTGGTGGGCTGCCAGGGATTCGACCGTTCTGTCGGGAACAGAACGGGACGCCGCAGGCGCCCGCAGGGTGACGGCCATGGATGGCCGTCATCAACCCCGGGCTTGTCCGGGGTGAGGCGCCAAGCATAAAAAAAGCCTGCCCATCGGAGACAGGCAGGCTGTGGTTTGGTGGGCTGCCAGGGATTCGAACCCCGGACCGAGTGATTAAGAGTCACCTGCTCTACCACTGAGCTAGCAGCCCCTTGTTCTTCCGGCGACTCGGCTCCTGCCTCGCGCCGGTACGGCTTCGGAAAAACGTGGTTTTCCAAAGCCTCCGCTTCGCGTTGGTACTTCCATGTACCAAGTTCTTCCGGCGATTCGGCTCCTGCCTCGCGCCGGTACGGCTTCGGAAAAGCGTGGTTTTCCAAAGCCTTCGCTTCGCGTTGGTACTTCCATGTACCAAAAAACCCGTTGCATTTTAGCAACGAATCTATATGGGGTGGACGATGGGACTCGAACCCACGACCACCGGGATCACAACCCGGGGCTCTACCAACTGAGCTACGCCCACCACTGAAACTGAGTCAGCATTTATTTCTTTACGCGAATATGGCGCGCCTGGCAGGACTCGAACCTGCGACCGCCGGCTTAGAAGGCCGATGCTCTATCCAGCTGAGCTACAGGCGCTCATAAGTCGCAAGCTGGTCGGGGTAGAGGGATTTGAACCCCCGACCCTCTGGTCCCAAACCAGATGCGCTACCAGACTGCGCTATACCCCGACAATGGTCTTCACGCCAGACAACGCCCTGCGCAAGGCCGCGAATAATACGCGGGGGGCGACTGGCGGTCAATGAAAAAGGGGGGGCGAAAATCCTGCTATGCAGTCCCATCATTGCAATGACCTCCTGTCAGCTCAATATTGAGTACAAACAACGAGTCACGGCGATTACTCAGCATGCTGCTGCTGGCAGCACTCTACGCAGGGTTGCCCTGTGCGGGATGGATTCGTTCGTGCGGAGTGTCTAGAAGATGGTGCCCAGGAGAGGACTTGAACCTCCACTACCTTTCGATAACCAGCACCTGAAGCTGGCGCGTCTACCAATTCCGCCACCTGGGCATATGCACTATGCGCTCTCAATGTTGAGAGGGCGCACAAGTTAGTGCCAGACTCGTGTATTGTCAATGCCTGAACCGTGTTTTAAAGAGAAATTAGTGAGCAAAAAAACAACACAATGGCAGGATCGAGACCCCGAAGCTGAGCGTGAAGCGCGTAAATATGACCGCCCGGTGCCCAGCCGTACACTTATTCTGGAGTACCTGAGAGAGCAGGGCGGTCCTCTCGGCTACAAGCAGTTACTCAAGGGCTTTAATCTTGCTGCAGAGCAGGATCAGGTGGCTTTCAGCCGCCGCCTTGAAGCCATGCTGCGCGACGGGCAGCTGGTGCAGAACCGCAAGGGCGCTTATGGCCCGGTCAGTGAAATGAGCCTGATTGCCGGTACGGTGATCGGCCATCGCGATGGCTTTGGCTTTCTCAAGCGCGATGACGGGGGCGATGATCTGTTCCTGCCGCCACGCCAGATGCGCAGTCTGCTGCATGGCGACCGCGCGCTGGTGCGTATCAGTGGTGTGGATCACCGCGGACGCGAAGAAGGTTCCCTGGTGGATGTGCTGGAGCGGCGCAACGAAAGCATGGTCGGGCGCTTCGTGCACGAACGCGGTATTACCTTCGTGATTCCGGACAATGCGCGCATCAGCCAGGATATTCTGGTGCCGCCGGAATACCGTGGTGAAGCTCAGGCCGGGCAGATTGTTACCGTTGCCATCGTTGAGCAGCCCAGCAAGCGCAATCCGCCGATTGGCAAGGTGGTGGAAGTGCTGGGTGAGCATATGGCGCCGGGTATGGAAATCGATGTTGCCATTCGTGCTCACGGGCTGCCGTTTGAGTGGCCGGAAGCAGTGATGGAAGAGGCGTCCAGACTGGGCCGCGAGGTGCCGGACAGCGCAGCCGAGGGGCGCAGGGATTTGCGCAAGCTGCCGCTGGTGACCATTGATGGCGCCGATGCGCGCGATTTTGACGATGCCGTGTTCTGTGAGCCGGCCGGCAATGGCTGGCGCCTGTGGGTGGCGATTGCCGATGTGTCCAGTTATGTGCCGGTAGGCAGTGCGCTGGATCAGGAGGGCCATAAACGAGGCAACTCCGTGTATTTCCCCGAGCGTGTGATTCCCATGCTGCCCGAGGAACTCTCCAACGGCCTGTGTTCACTGAATCCCAAGGTCAACCGCCTGTGCATGGTCTGCGAAATGCGTGTGGATACCGGCGGCAAGGTAACGGGATCGAAGTTCTATCAGGCATTGATGCGTTCGCATGCGCGCCTGACTTACGACCTGGTGGCCGAGGCGCTGGAAAACCCGCAGGTGGCGAAGCAGGAAGGCATCGAGCATTTATTGCCGCATCTGAAAGACCTGCACGCGCTTTACAAGGCGTTTGCCAAGGCGCGACGCAACCGTGGCGCCATTGATTTTGAAACCATGGAGACGCGCATCATTTTCGGCGCGGATCGCAAGATCGAGAAGATCGTGCCGGTGGTGCGCAACGATGCGCACAAGATGATCGAGGAGTGCATGATTGCGGCGAATGTGCAGGCGGCCAAATTTCTGCGCAAACACAAGATGCCGCAGCTTTACCGGCTGCATGAAACACCGGCAGCCGACAAGGTCGAGGAACTGCGAGCCTTTCTGGCCGAGAACGGTCTGAGCCTGGGCGGCGGCGAGACACCGGAGGCGCGCCATTACGCCAAGGTGCTGGACGCGGTGAGCGAACGCCCTGATGCGCGACTGATCCAGATGGTGTTGCTGCGTTCGCTGATGCAGGCGGTCTATGCGCCGGCGGCTGATGACGAAGCCGGACATTTTGGTCTGGCGCTGGATTGCTATGCACATTTCACGTCGCCGATTCGCCGTTATCCGGATCTGTTGGTGCATCGCGCGATAAAGCACGTGCTGGACGGCGGTAGTGCAAAACACTTCAGCTATAGCCATAGCGACATGCAGCAACTGGGTGCCCATTGCTCGATGACCGAACGGCGTGCCGATGACGCTACTCGCGATGCGGTTGACTGGCTCAAGTGCGAATACATGCAGGATCGGGTAGGCGAGGAATTCGAGGGCATGATTGCCTCGGCTGTGCCGTTTGGGCTGTTCGTGGAGCTGGACGAGGTATTCGTTGAAGGGCTGGTGCATGTCAGCAGCCTGCCGGGCGATTATTACCAGCATGATCCGCGCAGCCATTGCCTGCGTGGCGAACGCAGCGGAGTCGAGTATCATGTGGCGGACCGTTTGCGCGTAAAAGTGGTCCGAGTGGATCTGGACGAGCGCAAGATTGATTTCGAGCTGGTGTCCGTTGCCGGGCAGGCGCGTCGGCCGGATCAAAAAGCGCGAATGAACAAGTCGGGACCCAGGCGGTCAAAGGCGACTAACGGCAAGCGCCGCAATTCCGGTAAGAAACGATCAAGTACGGGTAAGGCCTCAAGGGGCAAGAGGAGAAACTGATGAAACGTGTGATAGCCATTACGTGTGCAGCCGTGATCCTGGCGACTGCAGGCTGTGCAACGGATGATCCCAACAAACGCAGCAAGATTGGCGCAGCTATCGGCGCCGTGGTGGGCGGCGTGGTGGGACACCAGGCCGATGACGGCAAGGGCAAGTATGTAGGTGCCGTAGTTGGCGCTATTGCCGGTGCTGCCGTGGGCAACTACATGGACAAGCAGCATGCCGAGTTGCAGAAGCAGCTGGCTGAAGAGGCTGCGCGCAACGAACTGCAGATCGTGGAGCTGCCGGGTGACGCGCTGAAGATCGGCCTGGCCAGCGAAGTCAGCTTTGATGTCGACAAGTTCGCCATCAAGCCTTCTGCTTTACCGACCTATCAGAAGATCGGCAGTATTCTGAAATCCTATGACAAGACCATTATCCACGTCGTGGGGCATACCGATAGTACGGGTTCTGATCAGTACAATCAGACCCTGTCCGAGCGTCGTTCCAATGCTGTAGGTACCGAGCTGATTCATCAGAGTGTGGACAATACCCGTGTGCGTCTGGAAGGTCGCGGTGAGCGCGAGCCGATTGCCAGCAACGATACGCCGGAAGGCCGCACCCGCAATCGACGCGTGGATATCGTGATCAAGCCTATCGTTGAAGGGCGTGAGCATGAGGCTTACGCGCCGCCGCCGTACCTGGGCAGCTGATCACTGATATTTACTACAGGCCGGAGTCTGCAGGCAGGCTCCGGCCTTTTTCTGTCCGGGTATCCGAATGGCCAAGTTAAGTGATGCAGAGAAAATTGCCGGTTGGCATGCCGTCAGTGCGGTGATCGAGCGCCGTCCGGATGCTGTGTTGCAACTCTGGTTGCAGGAGGGCAGGGAGGATGGCCGGGTTACTGAGCTGAGGAAGCAGGCTTCCGCTGCCGGAATCAGGCAGACCAGTGTCAAGCGCGCCGACATAGACCGTGAGGCAGCAGGGCTGCGCCATCAGGGTGTGCTCGCCTGGGTATTGCCACTGGCGCCGGGAAACCAGAACGACCTTGATATCCTGCTGGACGGTCTGGAAGAGCCTCCATTCCTGCTGGTGCTGGATTGCGTGGAAGACCCCCGGAATCTGGGGGCCTGTCTGCGTACCGCAGACGCCGCGGGTGTGCATGCAGTGATCACTCCGCGCGACAAGACCGCCAACCTGACCGCAGCAGCGCGCAAGGCCGCAGCCGGCGCCGCCGAGACCGTGCCTTTGTTTCAGGTCAGCAACCTGGCGCGTTGCCTGCGCGACTTGCAGGACAGAGGTATCTGGCTTGTCGGTCTGGCCGGTACGGCGCAGAACGATCTTTACGCCAGCAAACTGACGGGGCCGCTGGCACTGGCCATGGGGGCCGAAGCTGTTGGCCTTCGACGTTTAACGAGTGAGTTGTGCGACGAACTGGTGCGTATTCCTATGTGGGGCAGTGTTGAAAGCCTGAATGTATCGGTAGCTGCGGCCGTCTGCATTTACGAGGCATGTCGTCAACGCAGGCCCTGAATTGGCGCTTATTGCGCGAAAACCCTGATATGCGTACAATTCGCGCCCTTCCGGCGTGGATTGCTCTGGGTGAGTTTTCCTTAGTGTGAATTTTGCCTGGTGGTTTTTCATGCCGATTTCCTTGCTCCACCGTCGTTATGTCTGTCGGGGGGCTTTTAACCGAAAGGAATGACAATGCGACACTATGAAATCGTCTTCCTGGTCCACCCGGATCAGAGCGAGCAGGTTCCCGCGATGATCGAGCGTTATCGCAGCATCATCGACGCTGGCAAGGGCACAGTCCACCGTCTTGAGGACTGGGGCCGCCGCCAGCTTGCATACCCCATACAGAAAGTTCACAAGGCGCACTATGTTCTGATGAATATCGAGTGCGACAGTGAGGTGCTGGCTGAAATCGAAAGCGCCTTCCGCTTCAATGATGCCGTGATCCGTAACATGGTCATGCGCCGTGAAGATGCAGTAAGCGAACCCTCTCCGCTGGCCAAGTCCAAGGAAGAGGAAGAAGAGGCCGCTGCCCGGGCAGCCGCGCGCGCTGAAAGAGCCGCTGCGGAAGCCGAAGAGGAAGTGGAAGAGGATGCCGAGACCGATGATGAGGTCGAGGACGAGTCTGAAGTGGCCGAAGCGAAGGAATAAGGAGTCTCACCATGTCACGTTTTAACCGTCGCAGAAAGTTTTGCCGCTTCACAGCTGAAGGCGTGAACGAGATTGACTACAAGGATCTCGCAACCCTGAAGCAGTTCGTTACCGAAACCGGCAAGATCGTACCCAGCCGTATTACCGGCACCAAGTCGCAGTATCAGCGTCAGCTGGCCGCCGCTATCAAGCGTGCCCGCTTTATTGCGCTGCTGCCCTACACCGATAGCCACTAAGGGGAGCCCAGCATGGAAGTTATCTTGCTCCAGAACGTGAAAAACCTGGGTGGCCTGGGTGAAAAGGTTAGTGTGCGCCCCGGTTATGGCCGTAATTTTCTGATTCCGCAGGGTCTTGCCCTGCCGGCGACCAAAACCAACCTGGAAGTTTTCGAGGCCCGCCGTGCGGAACTCGAGAAGCACGCCACTGATGTGCTGACCCGTGCCCAGGCACGTGCGCAGGGCATGGAAGGGCTGAGCCTGACAATCAGCGCACGCGTGTCCGACGAGACCAAGTTGTATGGTTCAGTGGGTCCGCAGGAGATCGAAAAGGCTGCCGAAGCGCTGGGTGTGGAACTGCACAAGAGTGAAATTGATATGCCGGAAGGTCCGATTCACGAAATCGGTGAATATCATGTGGTCGCCCAGTTGCATGCAGAAGTGCAGGTACAGGTGACGGTGCTGGTGGAAGCTGAAACCGCCTGATCCGGCTGCCAAAGTCAGTTAAAAGCCCCTCCGGTCGAGGGGCTTTTTTTATGACGGCGGTCCCGCCTTTTGCCGTTGCACGAGAGAATAGACATTCTGGCAAAGGCGGGTGACTCATGCCCGGCAGTGGGCTATGCTTGCCAGTCATTCATATATTTCTCCGGCGCTGAAACCATCCATGTCCGATAACAAATTGCCGCCCTATTCACTGGAAGCTGAGCAGGCTGTACTGGGCGGCCTCATGCTGGACAATGAGGCATGGGACACGGTCGCTGACCGGGTCAGCGAAGAAGATTTCTATCGGGCGGATCACCGCCTGATCTTCCGCTCCATTCAGTTTCTGGCCGACTCCAACGAGCCGCGCGACACGGTTACCCTGTCCGAGTGGCTCAAGGAGCAGGGCAAGCTGGAGGAGGCCGGGGGTCTGGCTTATCTCGGCACCCTGGCGAAGGACACGCCCAGTGCGGCCAACATCCGCGCATACGCCGACATTGTGCGCGAACGTTCCATTCTGCGCGCGCTGGTCAAGGTGGGTACCGAGATCAGCGATATGGGCTTTGCCAGCCAGGGCCGCAAGAGTAATGACCTGATCAACGAGGCGGAGGCCAAGGTCTTCGCCATTGCCGATGACCGGCGGCGCAGTGGTTCCGGTTTCCAGCCTATCAAGCGCCTGCTGACCAAGGCGATCGATCATATCGATGAGATGTTTCGTTCCGGTAACGCCATCAGTGGTCTGGCCACAGGGCTGACGGATTTCGATGATATGACGGGCGGTTTGCAGCGCGGTGATCTGGTGATCGTTGCCGGGCGTCCCTCAATGGGCAAGACCAGCTTCGCGATGAACCTGGTGGAGCATATCTGCATCCGCGACAAGCAGCCGACGGCTGTGTTCAGCATGGAAATGCCGGGTGAGCAACTGGCGGTGCGTATGATTTCCTCGCTGGGCCGGGTAGACCAGAAACGGCTGCGTACCGGTGATCTGCAGGAGTCGGACTGGCCGCGGGTCACCTCCAGTGTTTCCATTATGTCCGAGGCGCCGCTGTTTATTGATGATACGCCGGCACTGAGCCCGGCCGAGTTGCGTGCTCGGTCACGTCGTCTGCAGCGTGAACATGGTCTGGACCTGATCGTAGTCGACTATCTGCAATTGATGCAGGTGCCGGGCACGAGTGAGAACCGCACTACGGAAATATCAGAAATATCTCGTGGGCTCAAGGCATTGGCGAAGGAGCTTAATGTTCCGGTTATCGCCCTTTCGCAGCTTAATCGCAGTCTGGAGCAGCGTCCCAACAAGCGTCCGATGATGTCGGATCTGCGTGAATCGGGCAGTATCGAGCAGGACGCCGACGTTATCGTCTTCATCTACCGTGATGAGGTCTATAACAAGGAAACCGACCGCAAGGGCGTGGCCGAAGTGATTATCGGCAAGCAGCGTAATGGTCCTATCGGTACCTGCGAAACTGCCTTCCTTGGCCAGTACACCCGTTTCGAGAATCTGGCGCCGGATCATTACGACGTCGAAAGCTTTGCGTGAGATGGCTGCCCGCGCCCTCGCACGCATCAATCTCGCGGCACTCAGACATAACCTGCAAAGGGTGCGGGACCATGCGCCCGGCAGGAAAGTCATGGTCGCTATCAAGGCCGATGCCTATGGTCATGGTTATCTGAAAGCCGCCAATGCGCTGGCCGATGCTGACGCACTGGCGGTTGCCAGTTATGAAGAAGCGGCCCAACTGAGATTTGCCGGTGAGCGGCGTCCGGTGGTGGTGCTGGGGGGCATTCTGGATCTGCAGGAGGCCAGAGGCGCTGCGGAACAGCGCCTGCAGATCGTCATGCATGATTATTCACAACTGGATGTGCTGGCTGAACTGGAGCCGGCTTTAGCCCTGGATGTATGGGTGAAAGTGGACAGCGGTATGCACCGGCTGGGTTTCGCACCTGCCGATCTGGACGAGGTTGAACAGCGTCTGGCGGCAAGGCCCAATATCAGGTTGCTTGGCTGGATGACTCATCTGGCCTGTGCCGATGATCTGCAGAATGATTTCACACGCAAGCAACTGACCGTTTTTGAACAGGCAACGGCCGGGCGGCCGGGTGATCGCAGCATCGCCAATTCCGCCGGCATTGTAGCCTGGCCAGAAAGTCATGCGGACTGGGTCCGGCCAGGCATCATGCTTTATGGTTCCGCGCCGATTATTGATCACTGGCCCGCTGACTTTGACTTGCAACCGGTGATGACCCTGCAGAGCAAGCTGATAGCCGTGCACGAAATCAAGGCCGGCGAGAGCATCGGCTATGGCCAAACCTGGACCTGTCCGGAGGCTATGCCTGTGGGTGTGGTAGGTATCGGTTATGGTGACGGCTATCCCAGACATGCGCCGAATGGCACTCCGGTATGGGTGGGCGGTACAACCGTGCCGATGGTGGGGCGTGTGTCCATGGATATGATCTGTGTCGATTTGCGCGGCAGTCCTCAGGCACGGGTTGGCGATACCGTGGAGTTATGGGGAGCAAACGTTGAAGCAGACCGGGTGGCCCGGGCTGCGGGAACGATCAGTTACGAGCTTTTCTGCCGTTTGACCGGGCGGGTCGAGTTCATTTATGAAAGTGAATGACGGCTTCGTCATCTTGACTGCTGCGCTGCAACACGTAGACTAGCGCACCGATTCGCCTGCATACGGCGGGCGACGGCTTGGAAATAATATTATGCGTCTACGCTCCGCACTTCTGTGTGGCGCCGCTCTGCTGTGCGCCGCACCTGCCGCTCTGGCTTCCGAAGCAGCAGCTTCCGTTTCTCTGATCAATACCTGGGCCGGATATACCGCATTGGCGGCTTTTGTACTGGCTTATCTGCTGGTGATCGTCGAAGACGTGATTCACCTGCGTAAATCCAAGCCGGTGATGGTGGCTGCAGGTATTATCTGGGCGCTGGTAGGCATCGCCTATCTGCAGGCGGGGCTCAAGGGCGATGCGGAAGCCGCCATCAAGCACAGCTTGCTGGAATTCGGTGAGCTGTTCCTGTTCCTTCTGGCGGCCATGACCTACATCAATACCATGGAAGAGCGCGGCGTATTTGACGCCTTGAGATCCTGGCTGGTTTCGCGCGGTTTCTCCCTGCGAACCATTTTCTGGCTTACCGGCGTGCTCTCGTTTTTCCTGTCGGCAGTTGCCGATAACCTGACCACCGCGCTGCTGATGAGTACGGTGGTTATTGCTGTTGGCGGCACCAATAGCCGCTTCATTGTCATCGGCTGCATCAACGTGGTGGTGGCGGCCAATGCCGGCGGCGCCTTCAGTCCTTTCGGCGACCTGACGACCCTGATGGTGTGGCAGAAGGGTGTGCTGAGTTTTGTCGAGTTCTTCGACCTGTTTATTCCTTCGTTGATCAACTGGCTTATTCCAGCATTCATCATGAGTCTGACTGTGGAAAAGCTGAAACCGGAGCCGCTCAAGGAAGCGGTAGTGATCAAAATGGGCGCCTGGATCGTGGTGGGTTTGTTCATTCTGACCATCTGTATTGCCGTCGCCATGCACAGCCTGCTGCACCTGCCGCCGGTGATCGGTATGACCACCGGTCTGGGATTGCTCAACCTCTACGCCTACTACCTGGCCTTTCACGACCATGTGGAAATCCCCACGGCGGAATCGCAGGGTCCGGACCATATCCACCTGGATAATGAAGAAGAGCAGTTCGAGCCGCCTGCCGGTCAGCGCTTCGACATCTACAAGCAAGTGGAACGCGCAGAATGGGATACGCTGATGTTCTTCTACGGCATCATTCTTTGCGTGGGTGGCCTGGCCAGCTTCGGCTATCTGACGGTGGGTTCGGAGTGGCTCTACGGCGGACTCGGTGATACCACGGCCAATGTGCTGATCGGGATTATTTCCGCCATCGTTGATAACGTACCGGTGATGTTTGCCGTGCTGACCATGATGCCGGAACTCAGCCACGGACAGTGGCTGCTGGTCACCCTGACTGCCGGGGTGGGTGGCTCATTGCTGTCGGTGGGTTCGGCGGCCGGTGTTGCGGTTATGGGGCAGGCGCGTGGGGTCTATACCTTTTTCGCCCACCTCAAGTGGACCTGGGCGATCGGGCTGGGTTACGCAGCCAGTATCTGGGCTCACTTCCTGATCAACAAGTCCCTGTTCTAGCTCTGCTTCAGCTGGCATAGAACAGCAGCAGATAAAAAGCCAGCATCAGGATAACAGCGGACGTCATGGCGCCGGTGCCCCATACCGGGCCTGGCCGGGCCAGCAGGTCGCCCAGTCGGGGCAGCAGTTTGCGCTGAACCCGTTCAATCCCCTGTTGCAGTTGCAGTCGAGCCAGGGCACGGTTGCCGCCCGCCAGCAGCGCCGGGGCAAACCGCCGGTAAGCCCAGTCAAAGTCGAGGTTGGTGGAGCGCAGCTCCGGCGGATAGATGCCGGTGCGCATCAGCACCGTGAATGCCAGTGCCGAAAACAGCAACAGCTGCATCTGCGAAAGCACATGGCCGCCGGTATAGGGCTGGTAATTCACTTCATAAGGCAGAATCCCGTACAGCAGCCCAGGCGCGCAGCCGATACCGATACAGGCCGCGGCTGTCAGGCCCATGGCGATGAGCATGTTCAGAGGTGCCTCCTTGCAGCGTATGCCCGAGTCGTGGGCGAAGAAGGCGAAGAAGGGAATCTTGATGCCGGAGTGATGAAACACGCCGGCCGAGGCAAACAGCAGCACCAGCCAGACGATCCAGGCGCCCTGGTAGGCCGTTGCGCTGAGGATCAGGGACTTGCTCACAAAGCCGGAAAACAGCGGGAAGGCCGAGATCGAGGCCGCGCCTATAATGCAGAACACGGTGGTAAAGGGCATGGACTTGTACAGCCCGCCAAGCTCTGAACCTTTGATGGTGCCGGCACGCATCAATACTGCACCCATGCTCATGAACAGCAGGGCCTTGTAGAGGATATGCGTGAAGGCATGTGCGGCGGTGCCGTTCAGAGACAGCTCGGTGCCGATGCCCACGCCCACTACCATGAAGCCGAGCTGGTTGTTGAGGCTGTAGGCCAGTACGCGGCGCAGGTCGTTCTCGATCACCGCGTAGAAAATCGGGAAAGCGGTCATGACCGCGCCGATCGGAATCAGTATCTCGGTGCCTGGATAGGCCCGTGCAAGGGCATAGATGGCCAGCTTGGTGGTGAAGGCCGACAGCACTACCGTGCCGGTGGGACTGGCGGCTGGGTAGGCGTCCTGCAGCCAGTTGTGCAGCAGCGGGAAAGCCGCCTTGATGCCGAAAGCCAGGAACATGAGCCAGCCGCCGGGCACGTTGAGACCCAGACGGCCAAAATCCACGCCGCCGGTGCTGCGGATATAGATAATGGCGCCGGCCATCAGCAGCAATCCGGATGTGACCTGGATCAGCAGGTAACGCAGCACCACCGGGTAGGTTTGCCTGCCGTTGGCCAGGATCACCAGTGCCGAGGCGATGGCGGTGACCTCCCAGTAGACAAACAAGGTGATCAGGTCGCCGGCCAGGGCCGCGGCCAGTGCGGCGCCCGCATAGACCAGTGCCGCGGCCGGTTCCAGGCGGCTGCGTACCTGTAGCATGAACAGGCCGCACAGGAAGGTGGCGATGGCGAAAATCAGCGCGAAGACGAAGGACAGACTGTCCAGGCGCAAGGGTGTAAGCATGTAGCCGAGAAATTCCGCCTCGACAATGGTCGGCTGCGGCATCTGCCACAGCCAGGCGATGGCCGCCAGGGGGGCGGCCAGCAGCAGGCCCTGGCGCAGGCGCAGCGGCAGGGCGGGCAGCAGCAGGCCCGCTGCGATCAGCAGCCAGCCGGGATTGGCGAGCCAGGCCGTCATGGTTCGTCTTCTCCGTAGTAGTCTTCCGGCCGCTTGAGTATTCTGCGCAGTCCCTTGGCGGCCAGCACCAGGCCCACGCAGGCCACGAAGCCGAACCAGGCATAGAAGCCGAAGGATCCGGCGAAGCCCAGTTGTTCATGACGGTGAATGGCGAAATCCAGCAGCACACTCAGTGCACACACCGCATACAGGCTGTAAACGATGCGGTTGACCACCGGCGGGCGCAGCAGGAAGGGCGAGTTCGCGTCCCGGTTCATTGCAGCCTCCAGGTGTCCAGCAACATCAGCACCGGTTGCGGGTAGAAGAACAGCACAACGCAGCCGGCCGCGGTCAGGCATAGCGGCGCGACGCACAGCAGCGGTGCCTCGCGGATGCCGCCGTTTCCGCCGGTCTGGGCGGGCGGACGCAGGAAGCCGCGCATGGGTATCTCCAGCAGGTAGACGATATTCAACAGTGAACTGATCGCCAGCACTGCCAGCACAATGGTCAGGCCGGCATCCGCCGCGCCGCTCATCAGCAGCCATTTGCTCCAGGTGCCGCCCATCGGCGGCAGGCCGATGATCGACAGTGAGGCCACCAGGAAGGCGCCGAAAGTAAAGGGCATGACCCGGCCCATACCGTCCAGCTCGCTGACCTGTGTCTTGTGCATGGCGGTATAGATGGCGCCGGCACAGAAAAACAGGGTGATCTTGCCCAGAGCGTGGGCGACCAGGTGAAAGGCGCCGCCCGCCACGCCCATGGAAGTCGCCAGGCTGGCGCCCAGCACGATGTAGGCAAGCTGGCTGACAGTGGAGTAGGCCAGCCGCGCCTTGAGGTTGTCGCGGCTCAGCGCCACCAGCGAAGCGGCCAGCAGCGTGAAAACCGCGACCCACAGCATGGGCGCGGCCGCCCCGCTGACGCTCAGGAAATCCAGTCCGAAGATGTAGACCGCCACCTTGGTGACCGTGAACACGCCGGCCTTGACCACCGCCACCGCGTGCAACAGGGCGGATACCGGGGTGGGCGCCACCATGGCGGCCGGCAACCAGCGGTGGAAGGGCATCAGTGCCGCTTTGCCGGTGCCGAACAGGAACAACGCGAACAGGGCAGTGGCGGTGGCAGGTGTCACCATCCCCTGCAGCACGCCGCCGTCACGGAATTCGATGGTACCCGCCAGGTACCAGACTGCCACGATGGCCGGCAGCAGCAGGGCAATGGAGGTAAACAGCAATACACCCAGGTAGGTGCGCCCACCGGCCCGGGCTTCGGCATTGCGCTTGTGGGTAACCAGCGGATAGGTGGAAAAGGTCAGCACCTCGTATCCGATCAGCAGGGTCAGCAGGTTGCCGGACATGGCCAGTAGCTGGGTGGCGGCCAGGGCAATGGCAAAGCAGACGTAGAAACCGGTCTGGTGCTGCTCATTGTTGCCGCGCATATAGCCGATGGAGTAGACCGAATTCACGATCCACAGCCCTGAGGCGACCAGCGCGAACAGCATGCCCAGGGGTTCCAGGGTCAGGCGCAGGCCCAGGCCAGGCAGGATTTCTATCAGAAGAAGATCGGGCCGGATGCCTTCCAGTACCGGGCCGACCAGGGTGAGCACATTGGCAAACAGGGCAGCAGCGGTGACCAGGGTGACCGTTTCGCGCAGATTAGGCCAGCGGTGACACAGCGCGATCAGGCCTGCGCCCGCCAGGGGCAGCAGCACGGCCAGCAGCATGGCGCTTGCCGGTTCAAAAGACATTACAGCGGCACTCCCGCGGTTGGCGCCAGCAGGCGTCCGGAGGCCTCGGTGGCCAGGCGCATGCCCGGACTGCTGTTGATGCCCAGGTAGAGATTCATGGCGACCAGTGCCCAGATGCTCAGTTGCAGCCCCAACGGCGCCTCGCGTCGCTGGATATCCCGGTCACCGGTACTGGCGGTGCAGGCTTCGATGATGCGCCAGACATAGATCACCGCCAGCAGGGAACTGGCCAGCAGGGCGGCCACGTAGAGCCAGGTGCCACTTTCGATCAGGGCCTGCAGTAGCGCCCATTTGCTGACGAAACCGGCAGTCAGCGGCACACCGATAAGTCCCAGGCCGCCGGCGATGATGGCTGCCGTGGTCCACGGCATGCCCCGGCTCAGGCCGGCCAGGTCGGCCAGCTGCAGGGTACTGCCACCCTGGCGGAACAGCACCGCGGCGACGGCGACAAACAGGCCGGCCTTGATGACAGCGTGATTAAGGATATGCAGGGTGCTGGCAGCCAGTCCGGCGCTGGTGGCCAGGCTCAGGCCAAGCACGATATAGCCGATCTGCGCCAGGCTGGACCAGGCCAGCAGTCGTTTCACTTCCTGCTGGCGTACGGCAACGTAAGAAGCAAACAGCATGGCTGCTACAGCCAGCAGGGCCAATACGTCGTTCAGGGGTAAATTCAGGCCGGACCAGCGCAGATCATAGATGCCATAGACAAAGCGGATCAGTACATAGGCCGCGACTTTGGTGGAGATGGCGGCCAGCAGGGCGCTGATCATCGAGGGCGCGAAGGTGTAGGCATTGGGCAACCAGATATGCAGTGGCAGCAATGCCAGTTTCAGTGCCGCGCCAATCACCAGAAACGCCAGGGCTGCAAGCGCCGTCGTAGTGTGCAGCACGGGCGGCAGACGTTCTGCCATGTCCTGCATGTTCAGCGTGCCGGTCATCATGTACAGAAGGCCCACGCCGATGAGGATGAAAGTACCGCCGATGGTGCCCAGCACCAGATACTGGAAAGCAGCTACAAGGGCACGCCGTTGTCTGCCCATGGCTACCAGCGCATAGGTCGACAGCGAAGCAATTTCAAGGAAGACGAACAGGTTGAACGCGTCCCCGGTGCTGATAATGCCCAGGGAGCCCGTCAACATGAGCAGGACAGCGGCATACAGCAGATGTATGCGGTCAGCAGGAATTTCACGCTGAATGCTCTGTCGGGCGCCGATCAGAACCAGACTGGCAGCCAGACTGACGACCACCAGCATGAAGACGCTGAGCTCATCCAGCCGGTACTCGATGCCAAAGGGTGGCGCCCAGCCGCCCATGGCGTAACTGATCACGCCGTGGGGATATATCTGCCGCGCCAGTGTAAGGGCTATCCCCAGGCAGCCCAGACTGGTGAGGCAACTCAGTGCCCAGACCAGGTTCGGCCGCCGTAACAGTACACAGACAGGGGCCGCCAGCAAGGGCAGGACCACCTGCAGGGCAGGCAGTTGTTCAAGTAGCAGAGCCAGGCCGGTCATGCCCGGCGATCCTTGTTGACGATTTCGTCTTCCTCGGCGCTGCCGTAGGCTTCGTAGATGCGCACAATCAGCGCCAGCCCCAGGGCAGTTGTTGCCACGCCCACGACAATCGCGGTGAGAATCAGTACATGGGGCAGGGGGTTGGAATAGATCAAGGTTCCCTCGGCCAGAATCGGGGCCGTGCCGCCCTGTATCTTGCCCATGCTGATGTAGAGGATGAAAACGGAGGTCTGGAAGATATTCAGCCCGATGATTTTTTTCACCAGATTGGTGTGCGCAATCACGATGTACAGCCCGGTCATCATCAGGCCGATGGCAATCCAGTAATTGAATAGACCAAGGATGGCGTCGAGCATCGGTCAGTCTTTTCCTCGGTCGGAAAATGCATAAAAAACGGACACCATCACAGCTGCGACGGTGATACCGACCCCCAGTTCCACCAGCAGGATGCCCAGATGCTGGCCATGCACCGGATCATGCGCATCCAATGTGTTGTAGTTCAGGTATTCGCCGCCGAGCAGGATATTGGCTACACCAACGCCGGCATATAACAGCAGGCCCAGAGGCATGAGCACCTGTAGCCAGCGTGGCGGCAGGGCGGTTTCGGCCGCCTCAAGTCCGAAAACCAGGCCGTAAAGCACAATACCGGTTGCAAAGATCACTCCAGCCTGAAAACCGCCGCCAGGACCGTAGTCGCCGTGAAACTGTACATAGAGGGCGAACAGCAGAATGAAAGGCAGCAGCAGTTTGCTGACGATCCGGAGAATGGTCTGTTCTTCACGTAACTTCAATGTTGCATGCCCTTCGCTGATTTGTTTCTGCGGCTACGACCAGCAAGCAACATCCATACCGCTATGCCGGCGGTGAAGATCACCGTGACTTCGCCCAGGGTGTCATAACCACGATAACTGGCGAGCACCGAGGTCACGACATTCGGAACTGCAATTTCCTCATTCGAGGTAACGGTGTAGCGTTCATACAGTGGATGGCTGTGAATCGGTGCGTCTGCGGCTGCAAAATGGGGCATATCGCGAGTCGCAAGCATTAGCAATGCACCCGTCAGAAACACGGCAATCAATGCTGCCTGCCGCCGCCGCGGGCGTGTGGGCAACTCGGTTCTTGAGGTCAGGGCAAAAGTGGCCAGGAACAGTACTGTGACCATGCCGGCTCCCACCGCCGCTTCGGTAAAGGCGACATCGACCGCATCCATGAGTACAAAAAAACAGGCGGACAGCAGGCTGTAAATACCCGCCAGCATGGCCACTGGAAAGAGTTGCCGCAGGCTGGCGATACCAATGGCGGTAGCTACCAACAGAGCCAGCAGGACAACATCAATAATGAGTTCGAAATTCATGATGTCTCATCCTCCGCCTCAGGTTTTATGCCATCCCTCAGCGCACTCTGGGCCAGTACGTGCGAGGCGGTGGGACTGGTGAACCACAGAAACAGAAGAATAAGGGCCAGTTTGACGGCAATCAGATTGGGGCCGGCCTGCAGCATCAACCCGGTGAGAATGAGTCCTGCGCCTCCGGTATCGGTCAGGCTGCCGGCATGCGTGCGGGTAAAGAATTCCGGCAGACGATGCAGGCCAACAGCGCCAACCACCAGCATCAGGCTACCCGCAACCAGCAGCACCCAGCTCAGACTCTCGATGAGCAATGTCATGAGCCCCCCCCGTCATTATCCGACTGGAAGATTTCGGCCGGGTAATGCATGAAACGCAGAACCGCGACAGTGCCGACAAAGTTGATCAGTGCGTAAACCAGAGCGATGTCGAGAAATTCGGGTCGGCCATTGAAGAAACCCAGCACGGCGATGAACAGAACAGTCTTGGTGCCGAAAGCGTTAATGGCTAGGATGCGGTCATATACGGTCGGCCCGAGCAGGGCTCTTGCCAGGGCCAGTGACATGGCGATCAGGATGGCTACCAGGGCTGTGGTAAACATCAGTTGCGTTCTTCCACGTTATTGACCTTGCTGTCCATCACGCCCTTGGCCAAATCCTTGAAGCTGGAACGGTGCAGTGCATGCACATGGATGACATCTGACTCGACTTCATAGCTCAGCGTGCCTGGCGTCAGCGTAATCGAGTTGGCATACGTGACACGGCCCTGATCGGTTTGCTGTGTGGTGGGCAGCTTTCTGGTGGCGGGATGAATATCCTGGGTAATGATCTGCCGGGTCACCTGAATATTGGACTTCAGTATCTGGCCTGCCAGCCATAACCAGTAAAAGGCGATTCGGTGCAGGCGATGCAGGGGAATACTTTCGTGATCAGTCAGCTGCATGCGGTGTGAAAGCCACACGACGAGCAGGCAGGACAGCAGCCCGAAGCTGAGTAGCAAGCCTGTGGCGTAACCGGACCACAGCCACCACATCACCGCCAAGGCCACTAACAGGCCAAGTATTCTTTTCATGTCAAAGGAACCCCGGTGGGAGTGCATCTGCTGCGCACCTTGCTTCGTTATGGCTAAAGACTCTATGCGGGGATGCCCGGGTCGTCAACCGCTGTTTCGCACAGGCCCGGCTTCAGCCAAGGGTGGCGCTGGCGGTAATGACCTCGAAATAAGGTGGCCGGGTTTCACGTGAGCTGATAGCACAGAAATCAACCTTGAGTCCGGATTTCTCCAGGAGTGTCTGCACTTCATGTTCAGTAAAGCCCAGGTTGACATGATCATAGGCATTGACCGTGGCTTCATGCCGATGATGTGCCAGGGTGGCAAGAATCAATTTTCCGCCAGGCCTGAGTACACGTGCAGCCTGTTGAATAACAGTCTCCGGACGTTTGGTATAGGGCAGGGCATGCATGACAAAGACCTGATTAAAGCTTTTGTCCGGAAAAGGCAGGTCGTGCATATCGCCTTCATGAAAGTCGACATTGTCATATTCGCGCAGGCGTTTGCGGGCTGCCTCGATAACCGTATGGCTGACATCCACGCATGTGACTTTCCTGGCATGGCGGGCCAGTAATTCAGCGAGCACGCCGTCGCCTGAAGCCACATCCAGAACGTCGCCGAGTTCTACCAGTTCCATCAGTGCCCGCGTTGTGGTTTCCCAGGTGCGACCCGGTGAATACTGTGTTTCCATGCGGCCGGCTACTGAATCCGCCCAGGACTTGCCGGCTTCTCGGCCGCGGATCAATTCTTCGGCGGTTTCCCGGTCGCGAGCCAGTTGATCATCATCCAGTCCGTCTCTTAATGTCATCCAGAGACTGCGGGCAAAGCTGTCGTTATCGATAGCCTGGGCTGCGTAAAGCGTGGAAGTGCCCAGCCGTTGATCCTGTAACAGACCGGCATCACGTAATTTGCCCAGATGCGTGGATATGCGGCTTTGTGCCAATCCGGTGATGCGTGTGAGTTCGGCCACGCTAAGCGCGTACTCGTCCAGCAGTATAAGAATGCGCAGGCGTGTGTTGTCCGCGAACAAGCGGCATAACTGGGTGCTGTCATCCAGACTTCGGTGCATCAAAAGTAATTCCGGTAGGCAGAAACAAAACCGCCCCGTGAGGGGCGGTAGAGTGGGCAGTCAAGCGGCGTAAGCTACTTGGCGGCACCTGTTCTGCGAGTACGCGTTGAACCTCTCGCACCACCCGCAGCAGCCGGTTTTTTCGCTGCTGCCGGTTTGGCAGCAGGTTTCCTGGCGGCTGGCTTTTTAGCCACAGGTTTTTTAGCGGCCGGCTTTTTGGCAGCAGGCTTTTTGACGGCTGCCGGTTTCTTGGCTGCTGGCTTTTTAGCTGCAGGTTTTTTAGCGGCTGCCGGCTTCTTTGCTGCTGGTTTCTTTGCAGCAGGCTTTTTAGCGGCTGCTGGTTTGGCAGCAGGTTTCCTGGCGGCCGGCTTTTTAGCCGCAGGTTTCTTTGCTGCTGGTTTCTTTGCAGCAGGCCTTTTAGCAGCTGCCGGTTTCTTGGCTGCTGGTTTCTTTGCAGCGGGCTTTTTGGCGGCTGCCGGTTTCTTGGCTGCTGGTTTCTTCGCAGCAGGCTTTTTGGCGGCTGCCGGTTTCTTGGCAGCAGGCTTTTTGGCAGCAGGCGCCTTTTTAGCCGGAGCCGGTCTCACAGTGCTTTTCTTGGCGGCCGGCCGTTTGGCGGCCGATTTGGCAGCTGGCCGTTTGGCGGCAGGTTTTTTACGGGCTGGAGTTTTGCGGGCAGCCGGTTTCCGTGCAGGTGTTTTTTTACGGGCTGCAGCGGTCGTCGAAGAAGCCTTCTTGGCTGCGGCACTGTTTGCCGACTGCATGATCTTGGCAACTTCCTTACCGGTCTTGGTGATCAGTGCAGCACTGTCTCGTGCAGATCTGATAACACGGTCCATGGATGCCTGCAGAACTTTTGCCTGGGCCTGGGCAATGTCCTTGACACTTCCCTTGTCGGTTGCTTTCTTCAGATCACGCAATGCGTCATCGTAAGTCTTCTTAATGGCCTTTATTTCCTTGTCGGCCAAAGTATCGAGACCCTTGGTGAGCACCTTGTTAGCATCGGTGACGGCCTTTGCATAATTCTTGCGCAGGTCCTCTACTTGACCCTTCAGTTTATTGAGTCTGTCTTGGATAGCCATGAAGCGGACTCCTCCTCGCATGGTTTATTGACTGGGCAGGTCTGAGTCTATGCCTGCCCATGAAAAATATCAAAGGAAAAATTGCATATTCATAAAAAAATTTTGCGGTGAAATTTACAGCTGCGGAATTTCAAAAAAACCGGTGAAGTATTTACTCCGGCCTGGAGGGCCGCTACCCTACTGCGTCCAAATCGGCGTAATCCCTTTTACAGAACGTATCCGGACCCGCAACAGGCGACTCCGCACATGTCTGCCATGCGTCGAAAAGTTTCACACCCATAAGGATTGATACCTATGTTGTATACAGGCAATTCGATTCAATGCGAACTGCTCGACGACGGTATCGTTGAACTGAAGTTTGACCGTCAGGATGAGTCGGTCAACAAGTTCGACGCTGCTACTGTCAAAGAGCTCAAGAAAGCAACCGACGCCATCAAGGCCTGCGCCGACGCCAGGGGTCTGCTGGTAACCAGTGGCAAGGATGTATTTATTGTCGGCGCGGATATCACGGAGTTCGGCAGTATTTTCACAGGTACTGAAGAAGATCTGCTGAACTGGCTGGCTGAGGCCAATGCCATCTTCAATGGCGTGGAAGACCTTGACATGCCGAGCGTGACCGCCATCAACGGCACCGCCCTGGGTGGTGGACTGGAAATGGCTCTGACCACCGATTACCGGGTCATGTCAGATAAGGCGATCATTGGTCTGCCCGAAGTGAAGCTGGGTATTTATCCCGGGTTCGGCGGCACGGTGCGCCTGCCGCGCCTGATCGGCGCCGATAACGCCATTGAATGGATTGCAGCCGGTGGTAACAACAAGCCTGATGCTGCTCTGGCCACCGGGGCTGTTGATGCCGTGGTGTCTGGCGACAATGTGAAGAGCGCGGCCATCGATCTGCTCAAGCAGGCCGTGGCCGGCAAGTACGACTGGCAGGCCCGCCGCGCCCAGAAGAAAGGCAAGCTGCAACTCAACATGGTTGAATCCATGATGGTGTTTGAGACCGCCAAGGGCTTCATCGCTGGCCAGGCCGGCCCGAACTATCCGGCCCCGCTGACGGCCGTCAAGGGCATACAGAAGGCTGCCGGCATGGAGCGCGATGCAGCGCTCAAGGTTGAGGCCGAAGGCTTTGCCAAAGTGGCGCGTACCAGCGTTGCGGATGCGCTCATTGGTCTGTTTCTGAATGATCAGCTCATCAAGAAGAAGGGCAAGGGCTACGCCAAGATCGCAAGAGACGTGAATCAGGCAGCTGTGCTGGGCGCGGGCATCATGGGCGGTGGTATTGCCTACCAGTCCGCTTCCAAGGGTACGCCCATCATCATGAAGGACATCGCCGAGAAGGCACTGGACCTGGGTCTGTCCGAAGCTTCCAAGCTGCTCAGCAAGCAGGTTGAGCGTGGCAAGATGGATGCGCCGAAGATGGCCAAGGTACTGTCTGCGATTCGCCCGACACTTAATTACGGTGACTTCAAGGAAGTCGACGTGGTGGTCGAGGCCGTCGTCGAGAACCCCAAGATCAAAAAAGCTGTATTGGCCGAGGTTGAGGATGCTGCCCGCGAGGACACCATCATTGCCTCCAATACATCATCTATTTCGATCGAAACCCTGGCTGAAGATCTGAAACGTCCGGAGAACTTCCTGGGTATGCATTTCTTTAATCCGGTGCATCGCATGCCGCTGGTGGAAGTGATCTATGGCGAGAAGACCAGCAAGGAAGCGATCGCCACGATCGTGAACTACGCTTCCAGGATGGGCAAGACACCCATTGTGGTGAAGAACTGCCCCGGCTTCCTGGTCAACCGCATCCTGTTCCCCTACATGGGCTGCAGTCTGCAGTTGCTCAGCGACGGTGCTGACTTTGCCGTGGTCGACAAGGTCATGGAAAAGTTCGGCTGGCCAATGGGCCCGGCCTATCTGCAGGACGTGGTCGGTATCGATACCTCGCACCATGTGGGCGACGTACTGGCCGAAGGCTATCCGGATCGTATGGGCAAGACCTTCCGTTCCGCTCTGGACGTCATGTACGAAAACGAGCGCTTTGGCCAGAAGAATGGCAAGGGCTTCTACAAATACGAGACCGACAAGAAGGGCAAGCCCAAGAAACTGGTCGACGAAGAAGCCTACAAGTTGGTCGCCACGGTACAGCCCGAGGGTCAGAAGGAATTCAGCGAAGAAGAAATCATTGAGCGTCATATGATTCCGATGATTATTGAAACTGCTCGCTGCCTGGAAGACGGCATTGTGGAAACCGCACAGGAAGCCGATATGGGCCTCATCATGGGCGTCGGTTTCCCGCCGTTCCGCGGTGGTGCGCTGAAGTACGCAGACACTCTGGGTTTGGCGAATGTGGTTGAAGCCGCCAAGAAATACGAACACCTGGGCAAACTTTATGAGCCAACCGAGCGCATGAAGGAAATGGCTGCCAACGGTGAAAGCTATTACGGCGCCTAAGGCTCAGGAATCAGGAGAGTTATCATGACTGAAGTAGTTATTGTCGATGCCGTTCGTACCCCGATGGGCCGTTCCAAGGGCGGTGTATTCCGTAACGTGCGCGCCGAAAACCTGTCGGCCGAACTGATCAAGGCCTTGCTGGAACGCAATGAAGCACTGAATCCGTCCGACATTGAAGATGTGATCTGGGGCTGTGTGCAGCAGACCAAGGAACAGGCTTTCAATATTGGCCGTATGGCAGCTCTGCTTGCCGGTCTGCCGCATGAGGTTTCGGCCCAGACGGTGAATCGCCTTTGCGGTTCTTCCATGACGGCCATTCATGCTGCCGCAGGTTCCATTCATGCCGGTACCGGCGACATCTTTATATGTGGTGGCGTGGAGCATATGGGCCATGTGCCGATGAATCATGGTCTGGATCCGAATCCGACCATGTCGATTCGCACGGCCAAGGCCGCCGGCATGATGGGTCTGACTGCGGAAATGCTGGGCACCATGAACCAGATCAGCCGTGAAGCGCAGGACGAGTTCGCCCTGGAATCCCACAAGCGTGCAGCTCGTGCCAACGCTGGCGGTGAGTTCGCCAACGAAATGATTCCGCTGCAAGGACATGATCCGGACAACGGTTTCGCCAAACTGGTGGATTACGATGAAGTGGTGCGTGCCGACGCGACTCTGGAAGCGCTGGCTTCTCTGAAGCCGGTGTTCAATCCCAAGGGTGGTACGGTAACGGCCGGCAACTCCTCGGCGCTGTCCGACGGTGCATCTGCCGTGCTGGTGATGTCCGCCGACAAGGCCAGGGAACTGGGCCTGAAGCCGATGGCGAGGATCCGCGGCATGGCCACTGCCGGTTGCGATCCTTCCATCATGGGCCGCGGGCCGGTTCCGGCTACCCAGAAGGCGCTCAAGCGTGCCGGTCTGGAAATGTCGGACATTCAATACATCGAGCTGAATGAAGCCTTCGCTGCCCAGTCCCTGTCTGTCATGAAGGAACTGAAGCTTGAAGACAAGGCCGATATCATCAACATCAAGGGCGGTGCTATCGCTCTGGGTCACCCGCTAGGTTGTTCCGGTGCCCGTATTACCGGTGCTCTGGCGCACATCATGAACGAAAAGGATGCACAGTTTGGCCTGGCGACCATGTGTATCGGTCTCGGGCAGGGTGTGGCGACCATCCTGGAGCGTGTGGACTAAAGCGCTTCCCGCTCTGGATAAAAAGCCGGGCCTGGTGCCCGGCTTTTTTATGTCTTATGCAAAGCGGGTGAAGCACAGAGGGATGAAATAATAGAGAAGCCAAATAAAGAGAATCCACAGATACACACAGATGTACACAGATTCATAATAAAAAGGTCATTGCGAGGCGTGTTTAGGGCCGACGTAATCCGCAAGTGCCAGATGATCAATCAACGTTCTCCCCCGTGGACTCCCGCATCCGCGGGAGTGACGTTACCCGGGAATTGCTTCGGCTTCTCGCTGAGCAGCTCACTATAAGGGAGCTTCGTAATAACAACCTCATAAAAAAATCTGTGTACATCTGTGTGCATCTGTGGATCCTTTCTTTTCCTTCCGCGTCTTTGTGTGTTCAGCGCAAACCATGACTTATTTTTCTGGTGCGAGATGATGGACATAAAAAAGCCCCGCATGGAGCGGGGCTTTCTTAGTACCAGTGCCTGTGTTCAGGGCGCCGGGATGGCGTCGAAGAGGGCACAGGCCGGTTCCAGCGGCGTGCCTGCCAGCGGGCAGTCACCACCGGCTCCGCCGGCAGCGTCCATCAGCGGACCCAGGATCAGGTCCAGCGGCGTACCGGTGGGGCCGTCACCGCCATCGCCACCGGGCAGTCCACCACCCAGCGCGTCCGTGATCGGGCCAAGCAGCAGATCCAGCGGGGTACCGGTCGGGCCACCCGCATCGCCACCGCTGTCACCGCCGCCAAATCCGGCAATGGCATCCGTAATCGGACCCAGAATGGCCGGCAGCAACTGGTTCTCGATGGGATCAAGCAGAACAGCCAGTGGGCCGTTCAGGGCATCACTTAACGGCGGCAGAGCTGCTGACAGAAGGTTGTCGCCGAGGGCGGCGGTTACCTGGTCGACGCCATCGGCAATCGGACCGCTGATAACGCCTTCCTGGCCGGCCTGGGCTTCAATGAAGCTGATCGGTACAACCTGGGTCAGCACATTGACCAGCAGATGATTCAGCGTTGCTTCCAGGGCTTCGGCGGTTGCAGCGCCGTCGTAGACGCCGAGGTGCATCAGCGTGTCATCCAGGTCCAGCAATGCCGTATCCAGCGTGGTCAGCAGGCCGCCGATAATCGGAGCTTCCGTTGCTTCGGCGGGCACCATGGACAGGCCGCCATGGAAGGCAGTGGCCAGGGCATGCACCAGAGCGGACAGGGACTGCAGGTCCAGGTCTTCGTTGTCGCCGTCGCCCCCGGTGGGGAATTGGCTGAGTACAGGTGCAAGCGCATCGCCCAGGGGAGCCAGCGGTGTGCCTGCCAGCGGGTTGTCGCCAGCATCACCGTTGCCGCCGTTGTCACCAGCATCGCCGTTATTACAGTCGTCGCCAGCCAGCGCGGTCAGTGCGCCTGGCAGATCGTTCGCCAGTTCCTGCACAGAAAACTGGATATTGCCCGCGGCGGCTTCAAAGGCGGCTGCGGGGTCCTGGGATTCAGCAGCTTCCATCAGGGCCAGGGCAATGGAGTCCAGGACGTCGATAACGTCAATGACTACCGATTGGCCGGCACAATCCAGCGTGCCTTCCAGCGGCGTGCCAGCGGTGGCATCGACCAGGGCGCCGAATACCTGCTCATCGAGCGGAGTCTGAACCGCATCCAGCGGGCCGACAACACCTTCAGCAACGGTATCGTTGTTGCTGTCCTGGGCGGACGATCCAGCGTCTTCCTTGACCAGGTCATCTGCGGAGTCGCCTCCACAAGCTGTGATCCCGATACTCAGTCCCAGCAGTGTTGCCAGGCCGAATATTCGTGCTTTTTCAAACGACATCTATTTATCTCCTTACCGGTTACTCAAGTGAGTGAAAAGCGCGGGCATGATAAGAGAGCAAAACACTAAATAACAGCCTTGCCTTCCTCTCTTTCGGGTTTCTAGCAAGGGCCATGCGGGTAACTACCGACTGACACAGAAAAAAGCCCGGCCAATGGCCGGGCTTCGGGTTCTGGCAACAACAGAGAGGGAGGGGGGAGTTGCGCCAGAGGGACTGGAAAGGGGCTAGCCAAGACCGCCCAGCAAGCCGCCCAACAGGGTGTTGACCAGGCCGGTCAGTATGGCCAGAGGATCACCCGAAGGGTCGGCGGACAAGGCGCCCAGCAGACCGTCGACAACCGGGCACAAGGGCTCAAGTGGTGAGCCGGCTACCGGGCAAGCGCCTACGCCTCCGCCGTTAATGGCATCCGCCAACGGGCCAAGCAGCAGGTCGAGCGGGGTGCCGGTCGGGCCGGTAGAGCCACCACCGCCACCCAGGCCGCCGCCCAGCAAGCTGGTCAGTGGTCCCAGTACCGGATCGAGGACAGCATCCAGCGGGGTGCCGGTAATGCCTGCGCCGCCGCTACCGCCGCCGATCAGGGCATCCGAAATCGGGCCCAGCAAAGCCGGCAGCAGCGTGTTTTCAATGGGGTTCAGCAGTGACGTGAGCGGACCTTCCATGGCGGTGGCGAACAGCGGATCCAGGATGGTGTTCAGGCCGGCAGAAAGCTGGCTGGTGATCATCATTACGCCGTTTTCAATCTGGCTGCTGAACAGGCCGTCCTGGCCAGCCTGGGCTTCAATGAAACTGATGGGTACGACTTGCGTGAGCACGTTAACCAACAGATTGTTGAGGGTGGTTTCAATACCGGCAGTGGTGCCTTCTGCATCATAAACACCGGCCGACTGCATGGTGTTGTCCAGATCGTTGAGCGTCGTAGACAATGTGCTCAGCAGACCACCGAGAACGGGGGCAGACTCGATCTGGCCCGTCGGATCCAGCGCCAGAGACTGCGCCAGCCCTTCCTGGAACGCCTCATTCAGGGTGCTGACCAGGTTGGACAGGGTAGTCAGGTCGAGATCCTGGTCCGGATTATTGGTAGCCAGTAAAGAAAGCACCGGGGCCAGGGCTGCGCCCAGAGGTTCCAGAGGGGTGCCGGACAGCGGATTGCCATCCAGGCCGGCGAAACCACCGCCGCCTGTATCTCCGCTGGAGCAATCGCCACCGGTCAAGGCGACCAGCAGATTGGGCAGATCGACGGCCAGTTCATTCAGGGAAGCCTGAATGTTGCCAGCGGCTTCCTCGAAGGATGCGGCGGGATCGCCCAGAGGTGCCTGCGTCAGTGCCAGTGCAAGGGAATCAACTACATCAAGAAGATCGATAACCACCGCCTGGTCGACACAGTCGATCACGCCGGCCAGGGGTGTGCCCGCGAGTGCCGCCTCCAATTGTGTCAGCACACTGGCGGACAGAGGCTCCTGCAGCATGTCCAGTGGGCCTTCCACGCCATCCTGCACACTGGTGTTCTGCTGGGGGGAGGGGGCATCGTTATTGAGAATAGAGTTGTCGGAACTGCTGCTGCCGCCGCCGCAGCCACTGAGGATCAGAATGAAGCCGAGAATAGCGGCCGGAACAAGCCGTGATGTTAAGCGATTAAGCATTTTGTCTCCTGCCAGGTGACGTTAAGGAAAATCACTGTCTACTGTAGGGAGAAGGCAGGCAGCCGCGTATCAGCCTCTTGCCATACGGGCATAGCGCACTTGGCTGATAGATATGTACGACTGACCTTACAGCCAATGTAGGGGTGGGGCACGACAGCTTGCGGAGACGGGAGGTAAAGGAGATGGTGGAAACAAAAAAAGCCCGGTCAAAGACCGGGCTCCGGGCGGTTAACGAACAAGGAGGCAAAATTAACCACCCTCAAATCGCAGATCCGAAACTAGCCTCGTCACTCCGGAACTGCCCCTGCCGTTGTATACGGACTTGTTAAAGCCCCAGGCCCAGGCCATCCAGGATGCCGCCCAGGATGTCGCCCAGGATGTCGTCGCCGAACAGGATGCTCAGGGCGCCCAGCAGGCCGTCGAGATCACCCGCGTTGGCCGGATCAAGCAGGACGAGCAGGTCGTCCAGCGGTGAACCGGTGCCACCATCGGGGAACTCACCCGCCAGATTGCCCAGAGGTACGCCATCCGCGCCTGCGGTCAGCAGAGCCAGGAAGGCATCCAGGGGTGAGGCGCCGTCACCGGCCAGGGCGGCCAACAGGCCGTCGAGCGGATTGCCGGTGCCACCGTCACCTGCAGCGAGCAGTTGGGTGATCAGGCCCTCCACCGGATCCAGGATCGGTGACAAGGCGCCATCCAGGCCGTCATTGAAGAGCGGGGTGATCAACATGCCGAGGCCGTCGCCCAGGGCTGCGGTCAGCGTGTCGATGCCGTTCTGGATTTCGGTGCTGAAATCCTGGCCGGAGGCTGCATCAATGTCAGCTACGGGCAGTACGCCCAGCAATACATTGCCCAGTACATTGCCCAGCAGGGTTTCCAGCGCCGCTTCAGTGGCCGGGGCGTCATAGTCGCCCGCCGCGGTCAGCGTGGTGGAAAGATCGCCAAGCAGACCATCCACGGTTGCCAGCAGGCCGCCGACAACCGGCGCATCCTGTACTTCGGCAGGCACCATGCCCATACCAGCGCTCAGCTGATCAAGAAGCGGAGCGATGGTGGCCACCAGAACTGACAGGTTGGGGTCGCCGCCGCCACCACCGTCACCTGCGGACTGCAGGGCTGCGATGAGGGCTGCCAGTGGGGTACCCACAGGTTCCAGAGGTGTGCCGGCAAACGGATTGCCGCCCACCGTGCCTGTGTCGCAAACGCTGGACTGGCCAGCAAGGATCATCAGAGTGGATTGCAGCTTGGCCGCGAAGACCTGCAGTGTGGCCGAGATATCACCGGCCGCGCCGTTGAAGGCTTCCGCCGGGTCCGCACCACCAGGCAGGGCTGCAAAGGCGGCCAACAGCGCATCCGGTGCATCCACCAGGGCTTCGACGGCTTCATCTGCACACATGACGGTGCTGCCAAGCGGGTCGGGCAACGCGCCGCCCACCTGATCGCCGACCAGACCGCTCAGTTGGGTCTGGACCGGATCAAGTGGACCTTCTACCCCGGAGAAACCGGCATCGCCGTCACCATCTCCGTCGCCGTCACCGTCACCGTCACCGTCACCGTCACCGTCACCGTCACCGTCACCGTCACCGTCACCGTCGCCATCGCCATCACCTGGAGTAACGACGGGGCCGTCGTTATCACTGCCGCCACCACAGCCGGTAAGGCCGAATGACAAACCTAGAAAAAGGGCTAACAAAACTGCTGCCCATTGTTTGGAAAGAAACATGTACGCCTCCTCATGCCGAGAATCAGTTCAGGGAGAAATCCCTGTTCTGAGACTTTAGAGAGGCGTGGACGATTCGATTATCAGTCGCTGTAGTGGCGAGCTGTCATCCGATATCTGCTAATGCATGACGGCATGCACTTACGACCTGTCAGCCAGCGCTGACAGGTCGGCTTAACTATTTGTTTTAAAAACGATACTGTCCTCACTGACATCCGCGTTTACCGTTTGCCCGGGCTTGAACTCGCCTTCGAGAATGCGCCTGGCCAGCGGGTTTTCAATCAGCTGCTGTACTGAACGTTTCAGCGGACGGGCCCCATAGACCGGGTCAAAGCCAGCCTCGGCCAGTTTGTCCAGTGCGGCGGCGGTCAGAACGAGTTCGATATCCCGTTCCACCAACCGCCGGCGCAGCCCTTCCGTCTGGATGCGGGCAATATCCCGGATCTGTTCCTTCGCAAGCGGATGGAATACCACGGTTTCATCAATGCGGTTGATAAACTCGGGTCTGAATTCCTTGCTCACCACTTCCATGACGGCTGCCTTCATTTCCTCGTAGTTTTCTTCGCCGGCCATTTCCTGGATCAGGGAAGAGCCCAGGTTGGAAGTCATGACGACCACAGCATTGCGGAAGTCGACGGTACGGCCCTGGCCATCCGTCAGGCGTCCGTCATCCAGAACCTGAAGCAGCACATTGAAGACATCTGGATGTGCCTTTTCGACTTCATCCAGCAGGATGACGGAATAAGGTTTACGCCGTATGGCTTCGGTCAGATAGCCGCCTTCTTCGTAACCGACGTAACCGGGAGGAGCGCCGATCAGGCGGGCCACCGAGTGTTTCTCCATGAATTCACTCATGTCGATGCGCACCATGGCTTCCTCGGTGTCGAACAGGAAAGCGGCCAGCGACTTGCAAAGCTCTGTCTTGCCGACGCCGGTCGGGCCCAGAAACAGAAAGGAGCCAATCGGACGGTTGGGGTCGGACAGGCCAGCGCGTGAACGCCGAATGGCGTCTGCGACCGCACTGACGGCTTCGTTCTGACCGACGACGCGCTGATGCAGCACGTCTTCCATGCGCAGCAGTTTGTCGCGTTCGCCCTCAAGCAATTTCGATACCGGGATGCCGGTCCACTTGGAAACAATTTCAGCAATTTCGTCTTCGCTGACCTTGTTTCTCAGCAGGGTGAATTCCTTTTGCTCTTCACCTGAGGCGCTCTCGAGTTTTTTCTCCAGTTCCGGGATACGCCCGTACTGTAGTTCTGACATGCGCGCCAGGTCACCCGCACGGCGCGCGGCTTCCATTTCCAGTTTGGCTCTTTCGAGTTCTTCCTTCACCCCGCTGGCGCCCGCCACCTGGGCCTTTTCCGATTTCCACACTTCTTCCAGATCGCTGTACTCACGCTCGAGTTGACCCAGATCCTCTTCAAGTTTGACCAGTCGTTCCCTGGAGGCGGCGTCGGTTTCCTTCTTCAGCGCTTCACGTTCCATTTTGAGCTGGATGATGCGCCGGTCGAGACGGTCGAGTTCCTCGGGTTTGGAGTCGATTTCAATGCGAATACGCGATGCCGCTTCGTCCACCAGATCGATGGCTTTGTCCGGCAGCTGACGGTCGCTGATATAACGATGCGAGAGCTTGGCTGCTTCGATAATGGCGCCGTCGGAGATATCCACGCCGTGGTGCACTTCGTAGCGTTCCTTGAGGCCGCGCAGGATAGCGATGGTGTCCTCCACAGAGGGTTCGTCCACCTGCACTTTCTGGAAGCGGCGTTCCAGGGCGGCGTCCTTCTCGATGTATTTGCGGTATTCATCCAGTGTGGTGGCGCCGATGCAATGCAATTCGCCACGCGCCAGGGCCGGCTTTAGCATGTTACCGGCGTCCATGGCGCCTTCGGCTTTGCCGGCGCCGACCAGGGTGTGAATTTCGTCAATGAAGAGAATGATGCGGCCTTCCTGCTTGGCCAGGTCATTGAGGACCGCCTTGAGGCGTTCCTCGAATTCTCCGCGGAACTTGGCGCCGGCCACCAATGCGCCCAGATCCAGGCTGAGCAGGCGCTTGTCCTTGAGGCCTTCGGGCACTTCGCTGTTGATGATGCGCAGGGCCAACCCTTCAACGATCGCGGTCTTGCCCACACCGGGTTCGCCAATAAGGGCCGGGTTGTTCTTGGTGCGGCGTGACAGTACCTGGATAACACGGCGAATCTCATCATCACGGCCGATAACCGGATCAAGCTTGCCCTGTTCGGCGCGCTCGGTGAGATCGATAGTGTATTTCTCCAATGCCTGGCGCTGTTCTTCGGCATTGGGATCGTTGACTGCTGCACCGCCACGCAGGTCATCAATGGTTTTCTCCAGAGCCTGCCTGCTCGCGCCTGCATCCCGCAAAATCTGGCCCAGGTCCGACTTGTCAGTCGCGGCAGCGAGTGCAAACAGCTCGGAGGATACAAACTGGTCCTTGCGATCCTGGGCAAGTTTGTCGCAGAGATTCAGCAGTCGTCCAAGTTCCTGGCTGACCTGAACCTCGCCGGTGGCTTCACTTATCTGAGGCCGGTTATCCAGGGCCTGGTCCAGCTTGCTGCGCAACTGGCGCAAATTAACGCCTGACTGTTCAAGCAAGGGGCGTACCGTACCGCCTTCCTGGTTGAGCAGCGCCAGCATGACATGGATCGGACTGATTTCATTATGGTCGCGACCTACCGCCAGACTCTGGGCATCGGCCAGGGCAATCTGGAATTTGCTGGTCAGTTTGTCCATTCGCATGCGGTACTCCTGTGCAGGCACTGTGTGTGCCTGCGGCTTGATAATTGACTGTCTTATATATGGGGCGGGCCGTGGATGTTTTCAATGACTTAAATCAATGGACAGGCGCTTGACCTCAACTTAACTTGAGGAAATATCCTGCCTGCAATGACACATCTCCTGTCATGGATATGTGCCAGGGTTCTGTTTCCCGGCTGACCAGGAGAACGCGTTGTGAGTATGGAAACTATTGATCTGGATGCTTATTTCAGCCGCATCGAATATGGCGGTGATACACAGGCGGATCTGGCTACACTGCAGGCCCTGCATTACCAGCATGTCACGCATATACCCTTTGAAAACCTGAACCCCTTTCTGGGTATACCTGTGCGCCTTGATCCTGCTGCCCTGCAGGCCAAACTGACAGGCAGCCGTCGTGGCGGATACTGCTATGAGCAAAACCTGCTTTTCAGTCATGTGTTGCGTGCATTGGGGTATGAGGTTACGGGCCTGGCGGCGCGGGTGCGTTGGGAGCTTCCGGCTGACAAGAGACTGCCACGCACGCACATGTTGCTAGGTGTGGAACTCAATGACCGTTTCTATATCGCCGATACGGGTTTTGGCGCCCTCACTACAACGAAGCCACTGCTGCTGGAACCGCTGACGCTGCAAGACACATCGCATGAAAGAGTGCGGCTGTTGCGTGACCGTGAGGAGTTCATCCTCCAGGCCGAGCTAAGGAACGAATGGAAGGCGCTTTATCAGTTCGAGTTGGTGGAGCACTACCAGGAGGATTACGAGTTGACCAGCTGGTATCTGTCGAATCATCCGGATTCCAGATTCGTCAATAACCTGATTGTTTCCCTGCCGGCCGAAGGATGCCGCTATACCCTGAACAATAACCAGTTTTCGGTTTACCACGGTACAGGTGATGTGGAGCGCCGCAGGTTGTCTGAGCCCTCCGAGGTGGAAGAGGTGTTGGCCGGGGTTTTCGGTATTGATGTGCCGGACTGCGATAGGATGCGGCAGAAACTGGCAGGTTTGCTGGATCTGGCAGCCTGAGAGCAGGCATAAAAAAGGCGGGCAATGCCCGCCTTGGGAGAGGGTGTCGCAATTAATGCTTGATGGAAATTTTGCGCGGTTTCGCCCGTTCTTTTTTGTCGATCACGATTTCGAGAACGCCCTCGGATAAACGGGCATCCACTTTTTCGTTATCGGCTGTGTCGGGCAGGGCGAAGCTGCGTACGAAGCGGCCACGCATGCGTTCAACACGACGGTAACCACTCTTCTCCTCCGTGCTTACAAGTTTGCGCGTACCTTGCAGGGTAAGTACGCCGTGTTCCAGGGTGATGTCGATATCCTCGGCTTTGACACCGGGGAGATCGACATGCAGCAGGTAACGGTTTTCTTCTTCCTGGATGTCCACCGCGGGTGACCAGACATTGCTGGCGGCTGTCAGTTCGCCAATCCCCAGATCACCCTCATCAAACATGCGGCCAATCTCGTCATGAAGACGGTTCAGTAATGTATTGGGTTGATAAAGTCTCAGGCTCATTGTTATCTCCTTGCCCTTGGGGCATGACTCCACGTACAGCATTTTTCTGGGGACTGATATGAAAATTTTCAAGGTCCGTCCGGTTTGTGCCACGCTGATGTCACAGAGTTGGCTATGATGGCTGCAAGATTCTGATGAGGCGTATCTTCGCCCGCTAAGCAGGGAGCCCGGATGGACAAGGCTTACAAGAACCATGAATTTCTTATGAGCGAGGATGCGCGCAGCTTGCGCATTCTGGCGGAATACATGGAGCCTCAACAGCGCTTCCGCAGGCTGGGTGTGCAGAGGGCCATTATCTTTTTTGGTTCGGCGCGCACCCAGGGCGGCAATACGGTTGGGCCGGAGCACGTGGATTATTACGAAGCGGCGCGCCGGCTGGCCGGGCAGGTTGCCAACTGGACGATGTCCACGCATGCGCATGACCAGCGTTATCACATTTGTACCGGCGGTGGTCCCGGTATTATGGAGGCGGCTAACCGGGGCGCTTATGAGGTCTGCCCCGAACTATCCATGGGATTCAATATTTCCCTGCCTTTTGAGCAGGGCCTCAACCGCTATGTGGATCCGCGCCTGGCATTCAGTTTTCACTACTTTTTCATGCGCAAGTTCTGGTTCATGAATCTGGCGCGAGGGCTGGTGATTTTTCCTGGCGGATTTGGAACCATGGATGAATTGTTCGAGGTCCTCACCCTGGTGCAGACGGGCAAGTCGGAGCAGATGCCCATTGTGCTGTATGGCAAAAAGTTCTGGGATAAGTTGATCAACTTCCGGGTCTTTGCCGAGCACGAACTCATATCGGAAGAAGATCTGCAGAGATTTCTGCTGACGGATTCTCTGGACGAGTCTATGGCCTATTTAGAGGCGCATCTGGAATAGGATCAGTGTGGGCGCCGCTTAATGACGCCAGCTGGGCTTGTCGTCGTCGAGCAGATAATCGTCTTCCATGATGCGACGCAGTTCGCGCTCTTCCTTGTAGCGTTCCATGTCGCGCCAGTCGCGCTGGCGCTGGCCATTATGCAAGTGGCGCGACGAGGCTGCATTCTCGCCATCTTCGCTGGCGTCCTCGTCACTCCAGTTGTCGGCGTCTACCATGAAATCCTCGTCATCATCATCGTGAGAACTCTTTGTAACCATGACTGCACACTCCTGAATCCTGAAAAAGTACACAGACACGGGCATCGCCCGGTTTTTCCGCGCGTTTTAACATGTTTTTGGCGGCTGTCAATTGAATTCCTGTGAATATTGGAAAAAATCAATATATACATTGAGCTGCGGAATGCTTTTAAGGTGGGGCGGTGGTATCTGAAGGCGCATTTTGCGCTAGCTTTTTAAGGTCGGTCGGAAGTTCGAACGGCATGAATTCAACGGGGTGATGTGATGATCTGGCAACAGGCTTTTGAAATTCAGACCCGGGGGCGGGGCACAACGGAACTGACCGAGGAAGTTTGCGACATGGTTGCCGCTTCCGGCATAAGAACGGGCCTCGCCCAGCTATTCGTTCATCACACCAGCGCGTCCTTGATGCTATGCGAGAACGCTGACCCCGATGTGCGGCGGGATATGGAAACCTTCATGCAACGACTGGTGCCGGATGGTGACCGTGATTTCGTACATACCATGGAGGGACCGGATGATATGCCGGCGCATGTGCGTTCTATCCTTACTGGCAGTGATCTGGGTTTTCCAGTCGGTCAGAACCGGCCGGTCCTGGGTACCTGGCAAGGCTTGTATCTATGGGAGCACCGGTTGCATGGGCATCGGCGCAGGCTGACGCTAACCGTTTATGGAGAATGACGCCGAAGCAGTTCTTTGGCCCGCAAATAATCCGGCCACTCATCCAGATCCCATGAGGGGGCGCTTTCTTCCCAGCGATGTCCCAGCAACTTGAGGCGGTGGCGTGTCTGCCGCATCACGCCCGCTGTTCCCCAGTGAATATGTCTGAACAGGGCGGGCTCATACCTTCGCGTGGCCAGCATCACATAGCCGCCATCCTCGGCGGGTTTGAACACATGTTCCACGTGATCCAGCGAGTAGAGGGCGTTGCGTATATCCGCTGCCTCCAAGGCCGGACAGTCGGTACCGAGTATGACAACACGCCTGTGTTGTTTCAGCTCATGTCGGATGGCGGTCAGCATGCGTTGCCCGAGATTGGCGCCGAACTGGCGCCTTAGCCTTGCACCCCGTGACCAACGCGCACGTTTGAAGACGCCATGCCCGCAGTCCGGTGTGCAATAAAGGGTGACCGGGCCGATTTCCGCTGCCATGGCTGTCTTGAGAGTTCTCTGGATAAGTCTTTGCTGCAGGCGTGCAGCGTTGTCCGCCCCCAGTTGCGGAATAAGCCGGGTTTTACAATAGCCGGGAATCGGGGCCTTGGCCATGATAGCCACGCTACAACTGGGAAGTTCAGGCATGAAGTGCAGTTCCGGTTTGTCGATATCAGCAGAGGTGGTGCTAGAATACTGGCCTTCGCCAAGGCCGGGCCAGTCTGTGGTCAGGTGCCGAACATTGGGGCTGTAGCTCAGTTGGGAGAGCGTAGCGTTCGCAATGCTAAGGTCGGCGGTTCGATCCCGCCCAGCTCCACCACATTTCCCAGTCAAAACAGCGCATTACAAATAGCAATGTAATGCGCTGTTTTGCGTTGTTTTGCAGTATTTTGCAATCTTAGTGTGGCAAAATTGTGGCAAGCAAATGAAATTCTGCGCAACTACAAGTGGTTGAATCCGCTAAATATCGCATCTTACAGCTCATTATGTGCGCGGAAGTTTAGTGCATCGCGATTCGGCGTTTGACATCGCACTGAAATGCACGCAATATTCGAACACGTCTCAGATTAACCGTAAGACGGCTTTTCTGTGCACGAGGTACTAGATGGTCGGCGCAACGCCGGCAACATTGAGGACACAGAACATCTAGAACCAGTCGTGCGGCGTTCACATTTTTTTTGACCTTACGTTTCCGGTCAGCCGCGCGGTGTTGCCGGAGACGTCAGATGACCTCCCAACTCCTTTTGAATGCGGAACAGCTTGCTCCGCTGCTTCATAAAACTGTTGCCACCGTTCGAAGCGATTCGACGCGCAATCCAAAGGCTTTGCCGCCGATATGCCGGTTGCCGCATACAAAGCGGTTGTTGTGGCGAATTGAGGATGTGGAAGCGTGGCTAGCCAAGCATGTTGACGTAGAGCACAAAACCAGCTTTACAGATTTCCCACGAAAACGAGGTAGGCCGACCAAGGCTGAGCAAATTGCGAAGTTGCGCGCCAGGGGAGCGCACTACAAGCAATTGAAAAAGTCATCGGGCAAGTAGCCAGACGACGCTGACCTGCATGCTGCATTGCTTGCGGCAAATCCTGCTGCGTTGGCGTCTCTGCCAAGTACTTACCCGTGGCTGCTATTTGCGAGCAGCTGCCCCTGTTCGCGACAAATCGATTACCTCATCGGCCGTATTGCGCAGATGAGCTGCAGTATGGTTTGAAGATACGTTCTTTGAAAACTGCGCTCAGGCTGCCTTATATCCAGGTCAATCCTCCACACTTGAGGGTTTGGATGGTATTTGACGTGGACCGGCCAGGTGGTGCGATTGCATGGGAGGATGCTTTGCTTCCATCGCCGGCATGGGCTGCAGCCAATCCGGTAAATACTCATGCGCATATTGCCTGGGGGCTCAGCGCACCTGTACTTACGTGTGACGCAGCTCGCTTGCGACCGCTTAATTACCTGGCTGCTTTGGAATCGGCATTCAGTGCCAAGCTAGAAGCAGATCCCGGATATTCTGGCCTCGTCACTAAAAACCCTGCCCATACGAGGTGGCGGGTGTTGGCAGGTCAGCAGAAATTATGGTCACTAGAGGAACTAGCCGAGTACGTCGACCTTTCAAAGCATCTCCCTAGAGGACAACCTGAGGAGATTGGCCTCGGCCGAAATTGCATCCTGTTTCATCGCATACGTGTATGGGCCTACGTTGCTGTGAGGCAGCATCGCGGTCTGAGGAACTATATTCATTGGCAAACCGAAGTTCTGGATAAGGCGCTTACGCTAAATGGTGATTTCAGAAATCCACTGATGAATCAGGAGGTCGGTCATATTGCCAAGAGCGTTGCCAAGTGGGTCTGGAAGAGGGACCCAGAGGCTAAAGCTGCATTTATTGCTCGCCAAGCGGTGAAAGGCGCCATGGGTGGGAAACGGTCCGCAGAGTCACGCAGGGCTGCTTCGGAAAACAAACGCTCATCAGCCAGGCTCATGCGAGCAAAGGGCATGACACAAGTCGAAGTCGCAAAGCATCTAGGTGTTAGCGAGAGAACAGTTCGCCAATGGGAAGCGGAGGACCGGCAATGAAGCCTAAATCAGATAACAGCAGCTTAAAGCGCCAGCTTGGCCCTACCAGACAGACTTCTGCGACTAATTGCGAGCGATGCGGTAATCCTATCCCTGATCTACGCCGTGAACTACGGCCTGGCATTCAGACCTGTGCTGAATGCGATGGAAGGGAATGGAAATTTGGACGAGGCCGACCAGGTTGACCAGCCTGGTCCAATTGTCGCATTAGGGTGTCTTGTGCGCTTAGCTGGCGATGGCAGCCAGGCTTACCAAGACTCCAGAGAGGAGCCCCAGCACGAAGCCCAGGGCGATGCCCGATGAAGCCGACGAATGTTTAAATGGCTCGCGTTGACCTTCTTGAGGACAGTCGCGTTCCCCGGGCCAGGACCCTCCATCCAGTCGGTGTTTTGCCAACTTATCAAACCTCTGCTTATCAGCGGCTGGGATACGGATCGTGTGCGTAATAACACCCTTCTGCGCGTCCCTAGCCCGTTTCTTGGCTTGGCGTTTCGCAGAGGGGCTCTGGCTTCGCCGTCGTTGCACTCCGCGCGGTGGAAGCCATGCCTCAGTCTTATCGTAGCCTGCCTTCTTCAGAATATCGGGCAGAGATTCCAATTCACCTTCTTTGGTTAACACCTCAACCTGGTTCTCATTTTCCTGTTTCACAACCACTCCTGTTACTTGTAACGTGACTTGTCACGCTGCGGTGACATAAAGAGGGTGGTTGTGGGTGCGACAATTCGTGCCAGATCGGCCGGCCCGGCCGACCGGTGGGCGCGTATCGCGCCGGAAGCGAGGATACGAGCGGGAACTAGGCCCCTTAGTACACAGGGGCCGTTAGAACGCTCTAGCGGCGCTACAGGGTGATTGCACATGGTCTGGATGGCGGGGTAGGCGGGTCGAGGTAATGACGCCGCCCTGCCGAACTGATTGAAAGCTGAACGCTAGGAAATCGTTTGAGATACTTTCCCAGGGGTATCGAAAGGGTTTCGATACTGTTCGAATAGGGTCTGGAAACGGTTTCGAAACGGTATCAGTACAGTTTGAGAACGGTTTTCGATAATCTCTGTGCTGCGTTGGGTAACTACAGGCTCATTGTCTGAGCATGAAGTTGATATATCCTTTCTCGGCTTAATGGATTTGGAACTGGAACGAGGGTAGGGGGCAGTTTGTCGACACTTAGGAACCTGCTACGGCAGGTAGAACAAAAAGACGCACAACTCGCTTCAGATTTAGCCAGGGAAGTAAAGGCGCTGGAATCACGCCGGGCCTTCGGGCTGAACTTTGAGCGGCATGTGCCGGAGTCCGTCGAACTACCTGGAAGACAGATTCGTCGGGGCGACAAAGTGAGGTTTCTGCCGGAGCGCGGTCAGCCTGCCAACAGCGTGGATAAGAAGCTATGGCGGGTCGTGAAGATCAACACGACGCAGACCGGTCGGGTCGCCGAATTGGTTCGTCAGGACAACCAGGATGCGGAACTCGAAGCGGCTACCCGCTCCTGTGACGACCTGGTGGTAGTAGCCGAATTCAGAGATCCAATCTACCCTGGCCTGTTTTCAACCGGCAAGGTTGAGCGTGGCGGCGACAAGCCCTTTCACACGGTAATCAACGCTGAGAACTACCACGCACTGCAAGCTCTGCTCTATACCCACGAAGGGAAGCTCGACGCCATCTATATCGACCCACCCTACAACACCGGGGCGAAGGACTGGAAATACAACAACGATTACGTAGACGCCGACGATTCCTACCGCCATTCCAAATGGCTGGCGATGATGGAACGACGCCTGAAGCTGGCCAAGCGGCTGCTGAATCCGGAAAACGCAGTGCTCATTCAAACAATCGATGAGAATGAATTGGCCCGTCTTCTTCTTCTTACTGAGCAGACCTTTCCAGAATACACAACGACAGTTTGTTCAGTTGCGATGAATCCTAAGGGGACACCGGAGAATGGTTTTGCTCGGATAGACGAGTACTACCTGTATACAGCGATTGGCAATGCGGTTCCCGTGAAGTGGTGGGACTCTCTCAACGGCGAAGCCCCAAAGAGTAGAGCTGTTCGGTGGCGCGGGCTTACGAGAACAGGTGCAAATGGTGTACGTTCAAAGTCGCCCGGGGCTTACTTTCCCGTGTTTGTTGATCCAGTCAAAAATCGCATTTTGGGCTCTGGAGAGGTGCCGCCAGACGGGGACGATGGTTCGAGCGTCAAACCACCCCCAGGCACGGTTGCCGTCTGGCCTACACCACGTCCAAATGGCGCACATGGCCGATGGTCTGTTGTAAAGGAAACATTCGATGAACTACTTAAGATGGGCGCTATCAAGTTGGGTCGGGTCGATTTGGAAAAAGGTAGTTTCCCTATCTCTTATTTAACCGATTCACAGCGTGAGCAGCTGCTATCAGGAGAGATTGTTGCGACTGGTCACGATGCTGACGGTTCATTGCGGGTCGAATACGCTCGTGAAGATTCAAAACGAACAGCGCCTAAAACTGCTTGGTTTCGGACAGCACATAGCGCAAGCGAGCACGGAACCGGGCTTCTCGGTAAGTTGATTCCTTCTGTTCCGTTTGATTACGCAAAATCTCTCTACGCCGTTGAAGACTCTCTACGCTTCTTCGTTGCTAACAAACCCGATGCTGTGATTCTCGATTTCTTCTCCGGATCCGGCACCACCTGTCATGCAGTGATGCGACTGAACAAGCAAGACGGCGGCAGCCGCCAGTGCATTAGCGTGACTAACAATGAAGTCTCCGCTGATGAACAGAAGTTGCTGCGCGAGAAAGGACTGCGACCAAGCGACCCGGAATGGGAAGCCCTGGGTATATGCGAATACATCACAAAACCCCGCATCAAGGCCGCGATTACGGGCAGAACGCCAGAAGGCGAGATGATCAAAGGGGAATACAAGTTCACTGACGCATTCCCGATGGCAGACGGCTTCAAGGAAAACGTCGAGTTTTTCACTATGAGTTACGAAGCCCCGCGTCCGGTAGCACATCACCGCAGCTTCAAGTCAATCGCGCCGTTGTTGTGGATGCGGGCAGGATCAAAGGGTCGGCGCATAGATAAGGCCGTGGGTGGCTTTGACTTGGCCGATACCTACGGCGTGCTGTTCGATCTCGATGAGGCAAAGGGTTTTCTAGCTGCAATACACGAGGCCGAGGCAGTACGCATGGCCTTCATCGTCACCGATGACGATCGGGGGTTTGCCGCTCTTTGTCGTGACCTCCCGGAACGGGTGGAAGCGGTGCGATTGTATTCGTCCTATCTGACCAATTTCACCATCAACACAGGCCGCGACTGATGCGTTACACGCTCAAAGATTATCAGGAGGATGCGGTCGCCGATGTGTTGGACAATCTGCGCGACGCCCGCGACGCTTGGCAGCGCAAGAATCGTCCGGTGGCTTTTTCCCTCACGGCGACTACGGGTGCGGGGAAGACCGTCATGGCCGCTGCCGCCATTGAGGCCCTGTTCGACGGCAATCCCGAACACAACTTTGAAGCCGATCCTGGCGCTGTGGTGCTGTGGTTTACCGATGATCCGTCACTAAACGAGCAGACGCGCTTCAAATTGATGGATGCCGCCGACAAGATTTCGCATTCGCGGCTGGTCGTTATCGATTATCCATTCAACCAAGATAAGCTGGAACCGGGCAAGGTGTATTTTCTTAATGCCCAGAAGCTCAGCAAGAGTGCCTTGTTGGTGCGTGGCGCCGAGGGCGGTGAAGAAGACGACCCTCAGCAACCGCTGGCCGGTATGCCACCACCGGATAATCGCGCCCATAGCATGTGGGACATTCTGCGCAACACCATTGAAGACCAAAATCTCACGCTGTACCTGATTCTCGATGAAGCACATAGGGGGATGAAGGCGAACAAGGAGCGTGCAACCATCGTCCAGAAGCTGATAAACGGTGTGAACGGCATGCCGCCCGTGCCTGTTGTCTGGGGTATTTCCGCCACCGTTGAGCGCTTCGACACGGCCATGCGTAATACCCCGAACCGGGTGAAATATCCCAATGTGGTGGTGGATCCGGCACGGGTGCAGGAGTCCGGCCTTTTGAAAGACGACATCCGCCTGGATTTTCCGGCCGAGGTCGGTGTCTTTGACACTTCGCTGCTCAGGCGGGCAACCCGTCTGCTGCGTGAATCCACGGAGCTGTGGCAAAACTACGTTGAAGGACAAGGGGAAGATGCTGTTACGCCACTGATGGTGGTGCAGATGCCGAACAAACCCACGGACGCCGACTTGCTGGCCGTGTTCCAGGCGATCACCAGCGAATGGCCGGAGCTGTCTGCCGATGCTGTGGCCCATGTTTTTGGCGAGCATGCGGATATTGAAGTTGGCGGGTATACCGCGTGCTATATACGTCCGCAGATGGTGCAAGACCAGACACATATCCGGGTTCTGCTGGCCAAGGATGCGATTTCAACTGGCTGGGATTGCCCGCGCGCGGAAGTGTTCGTGTCGTTTCGGTCCGCACAGGATGTGACTTATATCACCCAACTACTTGGTCGCATGGTGCGCACTCCGCTGGCACGGCGCATACCAGGCAATGATCTACTGAATTCCGTGACTTGCGTTCTGCCCAAGTTTAACGAAAACACGGCGACCGAAGTGGCTAGAGCCATGACCGGCGATAGCCAGCACGATAACTCCGGGTCAGGTGGCGGGGAAGGGAGGCGCGTGCTGACCGCACCGCTTGATATGGAAGTCAACCCGGCGATTCCAGAAGCCGTGTGGACTGTCTTTGACAACTTGCCCTCGCATACCCTGCCACGCAAAGCCGCCAAGGCGGTTTCGCGCTACACGGCCTTAGCACAGGCGTTGTCGCGCGATGGACTACGCAAGGGAGCTGTGAATGAGGCCTACGGTGAACTTTGTAAGGTGCTGGATGCGCTGTGTAAGAGGTACCCCGAGAAACTCGAGCAGGCCGAAAAGGATGTCCAGGAAGTCTCTGGCATAACACGCAGAGTGAATGTGGTCGATGGTCATGTAGCTGACGAGGAGCATTTCTCCGAAAGGGCAGACGAGTTGGCCGTCGATGCCGATTACCGGACAGCGGGGCGGATTCTTGGCCCGGAACTGGCCAAACGTTACGCTGATCATCTGGCCGACCCTGATGACGACGATACCCTTTACGACGCTCACATTAGAGTAGCGGCCATCGGTAAGATGGATATACAGGGGTTGGCCCCAGTTGTGGATAAGATTGAGGCGGAAGCCAGCGATCTGGCGAGTCAGTGGTTTGATAAGTACCGCGTGAAGATAATGGACTTGTCAGACGTGCGCCGAGCTGTTTATTCCGAGATCAAGGCTATGTCGCCCCAACCTCAGAAGATAGAGCTACAACGACCGCGTGTACGTTCTGAGAGCACCATGGATGAGCAGGGCAAGCTACTGGCCACACGTGCCTTGCACCTGATGTCCGATAAGCAGGGGCAATTCCCGGTCGGCGGACTCAATTCATGGGAGTTGGCTGTGCTGGACAAGGAGCTGGGCCGTGGTGATTGCCTGGCCTGGTATCGCAACCCATCGCGAGCCTCGGAAGATGCGCTGGCTGTAGCTTGGCAGGATGACAACGAGAACTGGCGGCGCATGTGTCCGGATTTCATTTTCTTCCACGGCAAAGATGAGGACGTAAAGGTGTCCATCGTGGATCCACATGGAACCCATCTAAGCGATGCCTTGCCGAAGCTTCGAGGCCTGGCAGATTTTGTTGAAGCCTTTGGGGGCGAGTTCCACCGTATCGAATCGATTGGCGAAGTTGATAACCAGCTTCGTGTTCTGGACTTGATGGACCAGAAAGTACGCGATGCTGTTCGCTCAGCTAGCGAAGCTGAACAGCTTTACAGGAGTGAGGCTGCTTCGAACTACTGAGCCGGATTCTACGTGAGAAGTAACCGTATTTGTCCTGAAAGTTATGGCGGTGATCTTACTCTGTTCATGGACCGTTCACGGACCGTAGTAATACAACCCGTGATAGCGCTTCTGTAGAAGTATAATTTTCACTGACTTACGAAAGTCATCGGTCATCGGATCGTCCTCAATTTCGTTCCGATACCAACGTTTATGATCATCGTTCCAGAAGTATGCGTAGCCGCGCTGGCTGAGGACTTTTTTCCAACCCGATAGGGACGACTTGCGAGTCGAATAGATACGCAATTCATGGATTCGGCCGGCGGTATGGTTGGCCGAGTATCCACTTAGGATTCGGCGGATCAGGTCGTGGTCTTTGCGCTCCTGTTCGAGTTCCACAATGACGGTTCTGTCGATGTCGTCGGCATCTGTGAAATCGATGCGAAAATCGGGTGTTCTACTTCCATCAAATCCGTAGCCGCTGCCCTGGTGATCGAGTTCGGCTGCGGAATAAATTGTGCCGTCCAGTTCGGACGCCAGCTCCACGGCCAGGAGTCCGCACAACAAGTCATGACATGCCTGGCCATGCCTGATCCGGGATGGTGAAGTTGGTAGGGTCATTTCCTGGTAAAGTTCGTCTTGGTAACCTTGTGCCTGGCGACGGCCGAAGGGCGTCAAGTGATAAAGTTTCTGACGACAGGAATCAGCGGGTTCGTGCCTGATTAGTTTACGCTCGACCATGTTATCGAGAGTACGCCTCGCTGACCGATTGCTGATCCCGAGTAAGCGCTCTATCACCGGCTCGTCAATAACCCCGAAGCTGCCTAAGTGGCCCAACAGAGTTTGCGTCTTTTTTCGCCCTCGTACTCGGGCCTTGTTGCCACCCCAGCGCTTGTCTGCGACGCCGGCGTTCGGCGGTGGGGGAGTTGGTTCTGGTTGCTCCATTTCGAGAAGCTCGCGCATCGACAACTCGGCCACCAATTCTTCTTCCAGGTCTTCCGGCAGATGGTCCCAGTGAGATTGCTCTTGCATCGTTAAATCCTCCACACCCGCACCTCGTCTACAGCCACACCGGCACCACACCCCGGCGCTGACGTGGCATAGGCGTGGCAGTAGTAGGGTGGTTACCCCGGCGACAGCACCCCTTTCTGGCGCCACGCGAGCCGTGCTCGCTAACTTAGATGCCTTGCAAATCAGTGATTTGCTTCGTCTGTAAGACTTCGGCGAGCATGCTCGCCTGCGCGGTCCTGTCGGACCTTGCGCCGCCCGCCGCGTTCCGCGGCTGCCCCGCTTCGCGGGCCATTTCGAACTCCGCCCTGCGGGCGGACCCGAAACTCGCAGGCCCAAACTGCCGCCGTTGGCGGACAGTTCGGGGCCCGTACCTGCTCGTTTTCGGGCTTCGGTTCTCATGGGTCCTCCGGGCCTGGGGGCCCTCGGACTCCGCCGCGCTAGGCCGCGCGGTCGGCCCCGCAAACCAGGGCAGCCCCGGGACGGGGCGGGCGGCCGCTCCTGCACTTCGTTTCGTCGCGTTTGTCGCCGCGATCACGACCCAATTTTTCGCCCTTGGGCGAACGGCCTGCGGCCTAAAATCGGGGCCCGTTTCGTGATCCATTGCGGCGGATTTATGCGCTGCGCCAGGCCCAGTTTTTCGCCTTTGGCGATCGCCCCTATGGGGCTAAAACTGGGGCCCTTGCCTGGCCCGAGCGCGTTCGTGTGTCGTGCCTTACGGTGTGAAATTTTGACACATATCTGTTTTGCAGAAACGCCAAATCGATCAAATTAGATTACTGCAATAAGTATTTAATTGAAGCGTCTGAGCTAATAGCCATACGCTCCGGTTCATACATCCAGTTGATAACGCCCATGCTCGGAGTGAAAATCGTTTCTCGGGTGGGCTGGGAGAATAACGATGTCCGAATCAGAAGATCTGGGTGTTAGATTCGCCGGACAGGGTAATCTGTTTACTAAGAAACGAACTTATAAACATTGTGCTTCTGCATACATGAATAAACCGAAGCATATGAAAGGCTGGTTGGGATGTTTCCTCTTTATTTTAGTTGCCTCTGGAATATCCACTAAAGTTTTGGCATTTGACCTTTTAGAGCAGCCATCAAAGCCATTGACTCCGTGCGAAAAAGCAGTTCGTGAAGCAACCATTGTTAAAGCTGCACATGCTATCGCGCGTGAGACCCGAGGTGGATTTGATTTGAAGAGTGACTTGGGTCTAACAGCATTTCGTATTTGGTTTAATGCATTCGTGGTGCTACGTGAACGGACCTTGGAAGATGAGCTAAATAAGCTTCTACCTAACACATGCCAAAACACTCTTAAATTTTCAGCAACTGATATGGGGTTAGGGCTTTCTCCTGCTTCGCTTGCGATTGACTGGCTTCGGCTTGATGCTTTAGATGGCGTGCCTGTAACTTCTCAGGCAGATTGGCTACCTCAACTTTTTGATAATCGGGAGCTTGAATTTTTCGATGATCCAACGTCGGCAAGAAGTATAAGAACGTTTCAAGAAGCAGTTAATATTGTCGATCGAGAGTTGTCATCAAAGCTAGGTAAGCGTGATTTTGAGCATTATTGCAATGATATTTCTTGTGTAGGACGGTTGTTAACGGGGGAGTCCTTAGATGCCGCGTTCTCGCTTGTGGCCTGGGCAATTCCTGAGATTGAACCATCTCAAGACATGCGGTTTTTAACTTATCGGTCGGCTTTCGGATACAAGGCGGAAAAGCAATGGTCTACACCATCGTGTTTTGAGGATTTGTCGAGATTTGTTATTCAGCAATATTCAGAGAGAACACCAGGAGCGCGTGGTGACGATAAGCAGAGGCGAAATTCGAAAGATGATAGCCTGCAAAAACGCGTAATAAATGATCTTTGTGATAGGGCCTACATTAGTCCAGATATATATTTCAAATTTTGTGCGGCCGATTCACCAAGACAACCAACTGATCAGCATCGTTCCTTCCCAATGAGGAATACGGTTTACGTTGATGGGCTGCCCTTTGGTAGATGCTGGAACATGCTCGAACCGTATGGCACCGAATGTAGGAATCGTGTGGCTTCATCAGTGGCCGCTAGTTGTCCTGTAGAGAAGATATCAGCTCTACGTCAGAAGTTATCAACTTCATGTTATGGCTTTCGGGATAGCTACTATGGGATTTTTGAGCCATGTCACAAAGGACGAGTCGATTCGGAATTATCGATTGCAAAAGCAGATCGATGTATGGCTCATTGCAAATATTATGGGTCAGTAGAAGAGGAGAGAAAACGCCAGCGTCTGTACGAAGAACAAGAAGCCAGGGCGCGCGAGGAAAAAGCGAAACGCTTGCGCGATGAAAATGAAAAAAAAAGATGGGAAGAGCAACAAGTTGTTAACGCGAAGAAATCAGAAATTGATAAAAATTTGAGAGCAGAAATTGAAAAGAAGATGCGAGAAAAGTTAGCCAACGAGAATTATCAGATTACCTCAGCAAAGCGAGACCCTAAAGATGATCCTTCCGGAAATCATTCCTTGCGTGGAGGGGTTGACTTCGTTCATATGGCTCAAAAGGTCGAAGTTCCTTCCGTAGCGGTTCCCGCCCCATTCACTAACCCCGAGCCCGTAAAGGTAGAGGCTGTTTTGCCGAGCGTTAGACATAACGACGCAAAAAAAATCTCGGAGTCGTTAGGTGATTTATACATGGTCATTGTTGAGGAACGTACATCGGATATTGGGGATACTCGGCAAAGTGTTACTCCCGGCGCGGTGCATGAAGACAAGGCTCTTCTTGCCTCTAAATTAAATCAGCGAGAGGGAAAAGATTCTGGCAGCGATGTGGAGCAACAATGGGGTGTTGGGCGACGTCTATCATTTTATTATGGCGGTGAACTGAAGAGAGTCACATACGACAATAAGCCCAATGGCACACATATTCATATTAGTTTTGATAGAAAAGCGTACGTTGACTTTTTCGGTGAGCCCCAAAATCGAGACTAATTAAGGCATTTGATGTTCGGTAGAAGACCGTTATCCTGGTTGTAGTACTAAAGAGCGATAGCTAACACTCGGAAGATTTTGTCAGTACGTTAGAAGATTTCGAAAAAACTGAATTCTGATTCTTTGCGAACTGTTATATCGATGGGACTAATGAACTCGCATCAAATCGCTCCACCGCGTCGTATATCGAGGCGTTTTATTCAGTTGCCGCATCTTCCAGTTTTTCCGGCCTTTGGTGACCCCGAATGAGACGGTTCCGAGCCCATATTCCAGATTCAGGGTATCCAACGCTTTGTTGAGTTCATCACGTTTTTTAAGCCTGGCCGGGTCATCAAACAGGGCCGTCTGCCGCATCTCTTTGGGCCTCAATTCCATCAACATGACGCCGGCTTTTTTGTAACGGTATCCGGGGAAATACAGTGCTCGAAGGGCGTTCTGAACGTACTTGGAAATCGTCAGCGTGTCATCCGTCTGGTCGCCTAATGGCAACGTGATTCCGCGTGAAAGTTGTGGCCCCTTTTTGAAGGGATTGGTGTGGATGAAGGTGTAGACTGCGCCTGCCATATGCTGCTGCGCCCGCAGCTTCTCGCAGGCCCTGGCGGTGTAGGTGGACAGTGCCTCTCGCAAATCCTGAAATTCGCTGATGTCTCTCCCGAAGCTATGTGAGCACATGATTTGTTGCTTCGGTGGATAAACCTCTTCCAGCTCCAGGCAGGAGGTGCCTTTTAATTCCTTGACAGTGCGTTCCAGCACCACGCTGAACTGATCTTGCATGACCTTGGGATCTGCGTCCCGCAAGTCCTTCACGGTTTCGATGGCCATGCCCCGAAGACGCTTGGCGATCCGGCTGCCTACGCCCCAGACCTCTCCCACGTCAATGCTGGTCAGGAGGGCATCCTCTTGAGGCGGCGTCAGAGTTTCCAGGTCGAACACCCCGCCGTACTGCGGCTGCTTCTTGGCCACATGGTTGCTGATCTTGGCTCGAGTCTTGGTGGAGCCCATGCCCACACAGATGGGTAGCCCGATCCACTGGGCGACTCTGGCCTTCATGGCATGTCCCAGCTCGTCAGGGCGCTTGATTCCTGTCAGATCGAGGAAGGTTTCGTCAATGGAGTAAATCTCCTGAGCGGGCACCATATCGCCCAGAATGCGCATCACGCGGTTACTCATATCCGCATAGAGGGTGTAGTTGCTTGACAAAGCAATAACCCCAGGCAGGCCGTCCTTGAGTTCATGCCAGGGAACAGCCATACCGATGCCAAGCGCCTTGGCCTCCGGTGAGCGGGCGACCACACAGCCATCATTATTGGACAGGACGACGACGGGCTTGCCCCGCAGCTTGGGGTCAAAGACCTTTTCGCAGCTCGCGTAGAAATTATTGACGTCGGCCAGGGCGAAGAGCGGCATTACAGGGTACGCACGACTCCTGTGACCACACCGAAGATTTCGTAATCCTGAACCTCATCCAGGATGATTGGCGGGTAAGTATGTGCATGCTTTTCGTTGCGGGAAATAAGAGCCGGCCGGCCGTTCACCTTTCCAAGCTCCTTGATGTAAATATCGCCGTCAGCGGTAGCCACAACGACTTTGCCGAATGTAGGGTCAATGGAACGATCAACCGAGACGATGTCGCCATTCAGGATGGCCCTGTCCACCAGCGAATAGCCGCATACACGAGCGAAGAAGGTGGCCGGCGGGTTGCGAACCAGCAATTCGTTCAGATCGAGCGGCTGCTCCACATAATCGGCGGCTGGGGACGGGAAGCCTGCCTGTGGCCTGGGAGACTCCACTAGAGGCCGGTAGACGCGTTCTGGCTGCTCTGCAGCCTGACCCATGAGAATCGCATTGGCTTGGCCGCCGGCCGCAAATTGGGGGCTCTGGAACGAATTCATGATGGCTATTTCCTAGATACTGTATTTATTTACAGTACAGAGGTGCCCAGAAGTCAAGAAATCGGTTACGGGGCCGAGATGGAACGTGGCTTTATATCGGTCTTGTGAGTGAGGCTAGGACTATTATTGCGCAAGGAGTCCACGTTGCTAGTCGTCTACCGATGGAACTATAAGCACCCACTTTTTCAGGGGATGCTCAACATCCTCGTTGAGTGACTTGATAGAGCATTTTCTTAACGCTCAGAAATAAACGCTAGAAATTCATCCCCAAGCCAGGTTGTACGTTTATGCTCAGAAAGCTTTCCTCGCCCTCCATTTTTAATGATCAAGCCCTTTAAAGCGAGGTCCTCGCGGAACCGATGATATAAACCCTCTTGCCCTACTAATTCTGGAATATTCTGCCCCAAGAGATTACGTCTAATGTTGATGTTCATTGACGGGGATCTTTCTTGAAGAAAGCGGAGGATTTTTATATGCAGCACAGATAGTGAATCAATATATTCTAGAAACATAAATTCAACTGCTTCCTCAGGTGACTGACCTTTAGCTACATTTATAATTGCGTTTCGAAGCGCTTTGCGCTTCTCTTCCTGATGTGTACGAAGCGCCAAGTTTGAAGCGTGCAAGACGGTTGATATAAATCTTTCATCATTTTGAAGCTGCTCTAGTTTGAAGCCTTCATCTTCTAATGTCTTTAGGCGTGCGCCTACTTCTCTCATCCAAATCTGGCGCCTGCGCTCAAGAGGTGGCTGTACTAGCATTTGAAAAATCTCAGCTGCAGCCCCCCCAAAAATGGGCACAGCAGAAAGACCCGCTTTAGCTAGGGTATGAGCGGTATCGCTAGATGATTTTTCTATGATTCCTGGTTTATCTTTGGACATGCGAGGTGTTTTTCTCTAACGGCCCGCCAATAAGCTGCGGTACAGAAGGCGACCGTCTGCTTCATCGGCTTAGCCCGGAAAGGTATTTCCCAACTTTGTCCGAGGGGAACTCCGAACTAATGTTTGCGCCATCATAGGCAACGATGTTCCAGTCCTTATCAAACGGATCGAACTTTAGGAGGAGCTGGAATTTTCGCTCACTTGTGCGTGGATGACCGATGGCCTCGTAGTATCGCGTGAGTTCATCCGAGAGTTGACTGGTATAAGTACCCTTTACAATTCTGAAGATATCCGCATCCGTTGTGATGAGTTGATTGGTCACGATTGCATCCACCCGACAAGGCGCGGAACGTATGACAAGACTGTCCTTTGAACTGGACTCGGCGTCGAATTCCCGACCGCGCTCCGTGGCAGAAACATGTACAACCATCTGAACGCCGTCCTGACGGCTAGATCTCTCACCAAGAATCTCTTTGGTTGTTATCTCGATTAGACCCGCAACCTGCCATGTCTTGAGGTCCTGGTAAGCGTTCGCTGAGAGCCGAGGCTTTTTGGAGTTGCCAGCTTGGGGTTGACTGAGTGTCTGGCGCTCTTCAGCTTGGCGGAATCCTGGTCGGAGAACTTCAACATCCCCGAGTTGAATTCGCCAAATGCCCTCACTGCAGTATTCTTCCATGATTTCTCTTGCGTTAGAGTCTGCCAACCGTGGGCCCGGCTCACTTGGTGAGCACCCGGCAACGGCGAACGTTGCTAGCGCGAGAGTCGGCACTAGACTGGCGTTAAGGGGCATATGTACCTCCGTCAGTATCGCTGGCCAACGAATACCATCACTTACCGTTTGGAGCATAGCGGAAAACTGTCAACTGCATTGTCTTGTTAGGTGGCAGTTGCAACGCCAAGGGTTAGCGCGTCGTGCAAATTATAAGAGTCACTGCAAGTCTGGATATCTCGATCTCCAGTCCGTAAACGCGGAAGTCAGTTCTGTAAAAAAGAGGTCTCGTCTCGCTTCATCACCGAATACGAGCCAAGTGTTTCCCAGCGTTAGTATCACACACGATTTCGTCCAGCCCATCGCCGTCTGCTTACAGCTTGTTCTTTGATACTGCTTGATATCGCCGTACCAACGATCTTCGCGGCTTTCACAATTGTGTTTTACGCTCACGTCAGTAAGCGTAACCTCTTTGCCAGACCTGCCTCTACCCGTGAAACTGTCCAAACACGCGAACGGGCCGTAAGCTTCCCCGTCAAGCGGACAGTTGTAAACTAGAGTTTCCGGTGTACTTGGCATAGTGCTCAACGGGTGTCAGATCACCCAGTGAGTCATGGGGCCGCTCTTCGTTGTACTCGATCATCCACCAGTAGGCTGCTTCTCGCACATCGCAGGGTAACCCACACCCTGGGTTCGAGACTCAGCGGCTCCCCTTTGCCTCTGACTACTGGAGGCCTCATAAGTGTTGGGTGTCAACACGCCGACGCTTCCCCGAGTGAAGCAAGCAGCAATGCCGACACGAATTCCTCTGCCTCGTTCGCAACTTGAAGCATATCCACTCCGTCGGGCGGTGCACCGTTATGAAGAATTTCGCTCCGGAGGTTATAGCAATATGAAAAGTACTTATCGGCATCCTTTCCCTGGAACTGACGATTGGGCAGCAGGGCTCTGGCCAACTCCCTACCAGCTTGACTAATTGACTGGCGCTTCAACCGCCCCAAGCCTCCAGAAATGGACGCTACGACATCCGCCGGGAGAGGAAGGCTTTTAAGGTTCGTGTTGGTGGAGTTCAGCAGAGCGGCCACCTCCTCAGGGTGCTCATTTTGCTCTATCAGAGCTTCGACCGCTGTCACCAAAGTAATGAATCGGCTTCTGTAACTGACATCAAACCACGAACTGACGTAAAGCTCGCACGCCAATTCTTGCTTTGGGCTGACCGAGCGACTGGCATGAATCTCCTCTTGAAATGTTTCTACGAGATATCGCGGATGCTTCTGTGCAGTAGCCTGCATTCCCACATGCACGAACTTCAAGTTATCTTGATGCTCGAATACATCGATCCCGTGTATGTCATTGCGGAACGGACAGCCATGCTCTTGTTCTAGGAGTGCCAGACCAGCATTCGTTGCGACACTACGTTGACGGCCGTCACCTAAATCTATGCCATGACGATATTTTACGGACCAGAAGAGCAAAACCCTCTTTACCTTTTCCGCGACAGCCTGCGCTTCTTCTGCCGTTTCAAAGCCTTTTCCCGTCACCACTGCCCTGGAGCATTCCTTGATCGGGACTCCTGTCTGGCCGGTCGTCAGAATTAGCTCCACTCCTGAAGGTAGCTGAACTAGATGCAGCTTCTCTTCTTCTGCATTGATGCGAAAGCCATTAGGTAGATTGAATCGAACGCGGAAGTTGAATTGGCTCACCTTGATGCCCAACGCTGGATGAAGTTAAGGGGCACGTCTGAAAGGCGCGTCCCACCCCGAAGGTGCAATGTTTCGCGAGGTGTTAGGTATCAGATAGTGACAAGCCATAAATACAGAGCGCATAAGACTCACCATCCATTGTTGCGATGTTTGGCAATAAACCCCACTGCTCAAAACCAAAATTAGAGAGTAACGCAATGCTTGCCTGGTTGTGCCTGAACACAAAACCCAGAAGATTCTTCAAGTTGAGAGAAGGAGCTAACTCGATAGCATACTGCAGCATTTCTTTACCTAGCCCCATACCTCTAAACTTTTCATCTATATAGATGCTTATTTCTGCCGTATGTGAATATGCCGGACGGCCATAGAAATTTTCAAAGCTTAACCAGCCAATTAAGGTGGAATTTCGCTCTTTAACTAACAATGGCCTAGTGGCGGGATTATGGGCATTAAACCAAGCGACTTTGCTCTCGATTGATACTGGGACAGTGTCTGCCGTGGCTGTACGTGAAGAGATAGTCGAATTATATATTTCAACAATTCGCGGCAGATCTTGAGTCGTGGCTACCCGCATAGTGATTCTTCTGATACCTAACTAATAATAACCGTATAAAGGCCTTCGCTACCTTAAAACCGTCTCTGACGCTTCCCCTTGAGATACAAGTATCGTTCGAAGTTTCGAAGTGGTTGTTTCGGTTCAGAGCGTTTCAACGCCTTGTCCCAGAGTTGTAATTCGTGACGCACATCAAGTTCGCCGATACCTCTCACAATGTCATCGAAATTTTGGCCCTCTTGTGTTGCTCCGACATAGTGGCTTTCGATAAAGTCTGCACGCGCAAACGGTGCGACGTATACCAACCGATCTTTGTTTTTACTTCTATGGAGAAGCCACCAAAGCACATGCTCTTCGCGGAAGTCGAAGAATATTGGCCAATGGCTGCTTGCCCATTCCTTCAGGAGTAGGCATTTATCCGAGTCGACCAGTCGAACAGAAGAGTTTAGCTGCAAACCCTCGTTCCACACATTTGCAAATTGAACCCTATCTCTCCTTCGTCTTGTTCCATTTACCACCCAAACTAATTTTGGGTAAAAGGCATCACGAGACCGACGCTCTTCCGGCTTGATATACGAATGTTGGAACTCGATCACCCAATCGCGATCAGTCTTTACATCCGCAATATGCTTCTCACCGGTTTCAGCTGTATGAACGATCTCCTGCCAGTGGACGGGAAACTGTCCCTTCCAAGCGCGGTGCCATTCGGTTTCATTCTCCCACCATGGGTCGCATGAACGGGTTCCTTGGTGAGCCCAGTGCCACATCCGAACTTCTCCGCACTTTGCAACCATCGGGTGATTGCAAGTTGGGCACGTGCCTGAAAGATTTGGCTGGGCCTCTTGGCGTTCTCCGTTGACGAGAGCAAATTTCATCTTCAAAAGGACTTTGGCTTCAGGTCGACCCGTTCAATGATGTCCGTGAATCACGCAGTAGATATAGCTTTAGACCAAATTTTACCTTCTGAATCTTCTACTTCAGCTGTAGTCGTGGACTTAAAACCCGACGTAGTTAAGATTATTTCTGCTCTTACGCAGTTGGTGCCTATAATTGGCGCGATTGTATAGGTGTAAAAATCTCTAACTCTGTCCACGAGAATTCTATTGCGTCTGATATCAAATTCTGGCGGTGTGATTTCTCCTGTTATGAGATCGGCCCGGAATTCTGGGAATTCACTTGTATTAAGCATCCGGCAAATATGCTCGCAGGACAGATTAAATTTTTGGGCAAGATTGTAAACAAACCCATCTAAGCTCTTTGTTGATGCCATCAATTGCTACCTAAGGTCGGAGCTGAGCGGCCGGAATCCTAAGCTTGTTATGCGCTCCTGCTGATGTACGGAGTGACATCGCAAATGGTCACGTCGTTCTTCTTCATCTCGTAGTAGTCGCGAACCTTGGCGATACTGTTGCCGTACTTCTCATGGATGTGCGATAAAATTTTCGGATTGCGGCTGAGGACACTGGTCAGTGCACGCCCTCCATTGAAGAATTTTAGGGGGTACTCTGTTCCGACAACGTACAGGTACTTTTTCTTGGGGGTCTCGTACTCTGCTAGCTCGAAGTAATCCTTGAAAATACCATTTTGGCGGATGGACTCTGGACCGCCCTGCCAGTCAATGAACTTATATTCAGCGACACGCATGTTGGTCTCAAGGTCGAACTGGCGACCAGTGTTGCCCGCCCCCAATGACACGCTTTCTACTTTTTCTCCAGGCTCAAGGAGACTAGAAAGAGAGCGAAGAATTCCAGCAGCGTGGATGATGACGTTGATCTGCCCCGCAACGCGCTTCACAGCTATGGCGGCATCCATGAAGGTACCGTCGAGACCTCGCATCGCGCAGAAGCCGTCCATGTCTTCAACGCCAGACCCAATGATCTGGCGTTCAATGTCCGAGAGACTCTCAGTCAACGAGTCTCCTTGGAACGCCTCGAGTGCGTGAAGTGCCTTATCAATGCTCATTGGTTATCTGGAACAAAACTACTGAGTTATACGTCTCTCTTCTCCGCGATGTTTCCATCTTTATCGTAGAAGTGCATACCACCCGACTGAACATCTTTGAGTATGGCACGAGCGATTTCTTCACCTTCCAAAATAGTTTCGGATGAAGCGGAGCGGACATCATACGTGTACTTGACGCCAAGTAGCTTCAGGCGCCCATGAGCCGGAACAACGATGTACGCGTTATCAAATTTATAGTCGTGCGTCAGCCCGGTTTCTTCCTTCCAGTTCTGGGGCAACTTGCTTTCCATTTCATGGAAATTTGTAATTTCATCGCCTTGTTCATCGGTGATTTGGATTTCGTTGCTGTATCCAGTGAATGAGAACGAATCACCTTCCTTTAGGTCGGTATTTGCGACTGCCCACGCGAGATCAATAACTGGCTCACGTGAGGTGATGTGAGGCATGAACGCGTGGATCGAAATTACGATGTCCTTCACCCTACCTTCCCAATCACTGGGCGTCGGGAAACGGCACTCTTTCAATGAAATGCCGTAATAATTGGCGTACTTAACCGCGCCGCTTTGGAACCCATGCTTTGTAACCACGATGCCGTTGATGTTCCCCACATCCAAGAGGGCCGCATGAAAATCGCGGATACGTCCGATCGAGACATTATGGCTGTAGTTCTTGCATTCGATCGCGACTCTGTGAGTTTCTCCCATGGATGAAAACTCCCAATAAACATCAATCTGGTGTTCACAGCCAGACCTGCCCTTGACCAGCACGTTGTGCTGGACTTTGATGTTGTTGGCCTCAGATCCCGCCAGTGCCTGGTAGATCTCTTGCGCCAAACGCTCGTATTCAGTGTTCGGATTTTCTGCCATCGGTCACCGAGACGTTTAACAAATAATATACGGACAAAAGTGCCGTATATCATGTACCCCTGTGGGGATTAGATACGTGGAATAAGGTAAGCACTTTTATGAGGTTACTCCTGATTCAATTGATTTATGAGCTTGTGAATACCGATACAGTTTTTACCATATCAATATGAGTAGCTGGTAACTGCAATGTTGCCCACCATAAATCCGAATACCGCTAAAAGGGCTTTGGCTTCAGGTCGACTCGTTCAATGAGATCCGGGCCGTCATTGCGTGAGGAGTTCACAGCCTTGCTGACTGGAAAGACCTCAATTGTCTGTTTCGTGTTTTCCTGCCAGAGCCGGGTAATCTCGTCGGGATCGGTAAGATTAGGATCCAGCCAGCGTTTCCACGCAGCGCGTTCCAGGACCACCGGCATCCTGTCATGAATCTCGTATAGAGACGGTAGCGCTTCCCGTGTCAGGATCGCACAGGTCAGCATAGGGCTGGTGTCTTCGGTCTGCTGCCAGACTGACCATAAGCCGGCCACGAGCATGCCTTGCCCGCCTGGATCGCGGAAAAGCCAAGGCTGTTTTCCCCAAGACTCCTGCGTCCATTCATACCAGCCCGATAAAGGTATAAGGCAGCGGTTGTGCCGGTAGGCGTGCTTCCACATCGGTTTGTTGGCAGCGTCCTCAGCGCGAGCATTCTTGGTTGAGAATTTGGGAAGACCGGACTGCTTCCACCAGTGGGGGATGAACGTCCAAACTGCCTCATCGCTAGTGGCCCCTTCTTCCAGATTGCGGATAAAGATGATTTGTTGCGACGGGGCGACGTTGTATCGAGGCTTGCTTTGCGCGATTTGATCGGCAACTTCGTCACCAAATTCCTCTCGCACCTCGTTCCAGGAGGCGGGATCCGGAAGAATGAAGTAACGGCCACACATGAGGATTTACTATACACAGAATCTGTTTGGCTTCGATGACGAAGACATCATGTGTCCGGTGTGAACAAAATGCTGCAAACTTGGGAAACGGCGCTATTTTGGGATATTCTGAACTCAGGTTGGCATCCTGATGCGCTCAATGCGGGTAGCAAACCGAGGATCAACGGGTATCATAGTTGCAGGTGACTAGCCTGGTGCCGTTATACTGGTCTTACGTCAGACAGCGGCATTGAGCGCAATACAAGGCTCACCCTTGGCCTCTCGAGAGCGCTTATTGAGCTACAACGGGCCGGGCAGGAATGCCTGGCCCGTTTCACAATTACCCTTGATCAGATCAAAATAGTAGATAGCTACTCGTCTCGAGTTTTTTCTTTGTCGCAGTTCTCATCGCCCTCGGCCGGCGGGACCGCTACCGCGATGTGACTGCCAAGAGTAGCTTCGATAGCCGCTCTATATGCTTCTCGCTGGCCGTTATCGCAGGGTTCTTCTGCGCTTGAACAGCCAGACAGAAGCAATGCGAAGATCAGGATTCCGTAAGAGCTTGAGATTCGGTATTTAGACAACATCAAACTACATCCTCGACGTGAGCTGTATCCATAAACACAGCCACCATCAGGCATGCCATGAAGGGCATGAGATAGTAAAGAGTACTGCGCCCTTCATTACAGAGTGAACACGGTGAAGATGTCACCCAATGTGTTCACCAATCACTACCAATGCGGTCATCGCCATAAGCGTAGCCCCATGGGTTCATTGGACTGTCCAGATTAGTCGTGCCGGACAGATTGCCCGGATGGAGCGGATGGTTGATATTACTCGGGTCGAATGGGTCATCAAGCCTGGCCAGTTGATCTTGCGACCATAAGTGGGTTGCTTCGTCGCCGCCACGCATGAAATCCCAAATGAACTCACCGATCACCACGGATGCAATGAATCCGAATACCAGATAAGCCATTCCGGAAAACAGGAGCCCGAGGCCTAACAAGATAACAATGTCTTCCGGGTGCCCCTTAACAGCCGCAAGTACGCTCACAGCTCCGCCCAGCACCAAGGGCGCCAGGCTCAGACGTGCTACCCAACGGTGAGCACTCACGTAACGTGGAGGCTTGGGTTTTCGTGTTGATGACTGTTCTGAACTCTTTAGGAACAGCGAAAGAATTGGACAAAGAATCGGATAAGCGACCAAGGTGCCCAACAAACCAATACCCAGGAAGATAAACAGCCCGATCAGGTTGTCTTGGCTTGCACTTCCCACACCCATGAACCCCAACAGAAGGAGGGGTGCGAGACTGAGTCGATGGGCCCAGCGTTCTGCTCGATGTGAATGATTTTTCTTCATCACTGATTACCCGGAGCAGTTACAGGATTGTCACCTTTAGGCACGCATGACATTTGCCATGCCGCCTGCACGCGACTCTGGTAAATAGCAGTCTGCTTGATATGCTCACCCATCACCTTCCGGGCGTTTAGGCAGGCGGCTTCTGTATCAAATTCAGCTGTGAAAGCAGTCGGGCCGGAGCCGCCATATTGAAAGGCGGCAATGCCGAGAAGAATCCATTTCATATCCGGTCTCCTTTACTAGTAGACAGTGACGGGCAGTGCTACTTCACTGCAGGCATTCTCGAATCCCCCGCTACCATCAGACTCCTGTGCGCAGGCTTCGAAGATCATCCAGACAGCGGCGCCTGCACCATGCTCATCAACAAATCCGTCATAGGCATGGCTATTGGCGTCGGGCAGACTTGACCCAGTCTCCGAATCCTCGCAACCAGAGAATTCTCGTGGCGATTCCGTGATATGACATTCCCAGAATATGAAGTCCACGCAGGCCGAATTGACGCCCGAGTTACAGCCCACGCCGATGACTTTGGCATCGCCTTCATCCAACGCATCATCAGCGGACAGTAAAATGCTCAGAATATATGGGCGCTCCTCGGGCACGAGGTCGAGTTCCAGAACAACATAGCCAGGCTCATGTACACTGTGACTCTGCGCGTAATTTAGTTCCGCACGCCCTTCCGACGGCGTGTCCGTCCAGTAACCGTTCCCGGCAGTATCCTGGTTTACACCGGCATAGGTGAACTGAGGTGCACTGTTGGCGCTATCACCACCAGCATCGTCATCGGAACTACCACCACCGCCGCCGCCGCAAGCGGTCAGGCAAAATGCAAAGACAATAGATACGGGAAGCTGCTTATTAAGCTTCATTATTGAGTCTCCTTGCTTAGTGTTAATTCGTTCTTGGATGGGTGCGCACCCGTAATTATTATTATAGCAAAACGGTGTATTTTATTCCAGGCTTTACCTTGCCTGAATGGGCAAGAAACGCTGGACAAAAGAACAGGAAATACTCTCGAAGTTACTTCGTGAGGTGCGCCTTGAGGCTGGGCTGACGCAGTGGGAACTGGCTGAAAAACTTGGTCATAGCCAGAACTACGTCCATAAGTTTGAAACTGGCGATAAGCGAGTGGATATTCTTGAGTTGAGAGATATCTGCAAAGCTGTTGGGATTGGTTCAGTCGAGTTTATAGAGCGCTTGGAAAAAGCACTATAAAAATAGGGCTCTAGAATTTTCTTGGCTTTGACTCTGATGCTTTTCTGGGTTAAGAACAATTCTAATGACGTTGTCCGTATATAAAATTTACTCTGCCGAGTAACTGAACCGTCGCACATACAATCACCCATATTGGGATGGGGAGGCCGCAAAAAGCTGTCTCTGTTGGCTTTAATTTTACGGATAGTTTGTGTGCACTCTCTCGCTCGGTTTGTTATTGAGGCAGGGAACTCGAAATAACAACCAAGTAGCGGCAAAGATGATTGAAAGAATACGCAGAATTAATAAGCGAACCGTAAATAGCGCAGGGCCTAGGTACACACCTGGTATTGATGCTGATTCGCCAAACTTGGAAATAGGTGAATTACTGAATGCAATGAATGGGCTCGCTGTTAACGAGCAATTCAAGAGCCGAGTACTCCAGGTTCTTGATGAGTTTGAAAAGGCGATGTCTGAGTGTGTGTCTGCTCTAGATGGTAAAAAACGAGCTGAGCGATATTCAAATCGCGTGTCGAAGTTAATTAAGGAAATGAGCGAGCAGCCCGTCGATGAAGGGCGCGTGATCGTTCAAAAAATAATAAGGGCAGCGGACCGGATCGGGGAGATCCTAGGATCGGAGATTACTCAGGTCAATGAAAAAATAGATAAACGTAAAGCTGAGATCGACAGAGAGAAAACGAATTCTGCTGGAGGCAAGACGCCTGATAGGGAAGATCGAGTTTTGGAGTCCCTACGATCTCGCTCGAGCCAGTTATATCGCACATCTTCTGAGGTTCGATATCTGAAAGAGTTTTTTGATTCCTCAGAGATCCGGTTGCGTTTTGGCCAGGTGGCAATGCTAACGGGCGAGTGGGGCACGGGGAAAACCCATTTCCTTTGTGACCTAGCTAAGCGGTTTACAGCTAATGGGGCACCATCTTTGGTGGTATTAGCGAAGGACTTTGACCCGGCGGGATCCTGTGGAGATGAGCTTGCCAAATTTACGGGTTTGGCAAATTCATTTGATGACTTGATCCAGATCATTGACCGGATGGGTCAGGAAGCAGGGTATAGAGGTTTGATTCTAATAGATGGCATAAATGAATCGGATCCAGTAGCTTGGAAACGTGACGTCCCCAAGCTTATTACTGCCGTCAAAGGGTACTCCCATGTGGGGTTGGTAGTAAGCTGCCGAGAACCGTTTGATAGAACAATTGTGCCGGATAGTTCGCGTAAGCGGATGGTGCATCTCAAACACGTTGGTTTTTACGATATCGAATTCGATGCCCAAAGAGAATTTTTTAACTTTTACGGCATTCCGCTTCCAGAAGTACCGCTCTTGGCTGATGAATTCTCACGGCCACTTACGTTGAAGATTCTCTGTCAGGCATACCAGTCACTCCCGAGAAAGGATCAACGCAAAGGATTCCATGGCATATCTTCTGGCCAGAAAGGTATGACATTCATCCTTGAACATTTTGTGTTCGAGCGTACTAAGGCAATAGAAAGGGAAATGGGACTGCCAGCGAAATTTTGCTGGGATGCGCTTAAGGGGAAAAAGTCAATAAATGATCCTGAATTATCTGGGCTGGCGAGTTACATGGGACATCATCTAACCGAATGGGTCCCATATAAGAAAACGTTAGAAATTTTTAGAGCACGTCCAGAAATCAGTTCCTTGCATCGAGCGAAGTTGCTACTGAGATTATTGGTGCGAGAAGGGGTATTGGTTGAGAACCAACTTTGGCGCCCTGATGATGATGGTGGCTCCCTACATGTTGTTGGCATGCCTTATCAGCGCTTTAGTGATCATATAGTCGCTAGATACTTACTGAGAGAGCATCTCAACACTCGCGACGCGAATTCTATCCGTCGCAGTTTCTACGCGAATCAACCTCTCGGAAAAATATTTCGCGTAAGTAGTGAATTTTATCCACGATTCGACACAGAAAATTGGGCGGAAGCGATCATTCTTGAGTTCCCTGAATACACTAAGAAATGCCTACCCCAAGATGCACGTGAGTTATTCTTTTATCTCCCAAAGCGTGCGCGTGATTTCCAGGCGTATTTTGATCCGTTTATTCGAGGCCTGATCTGGCGATCCCCCTTTTCTATTAGTAAGCAAACTGACCAGGTTTTAGGCGGATATTTTTGGAGTTCGCACGATACGTGGCAGAGGGCCGCTTCAGAGGCTCTTGTTTCAATGGCCACTAAACCTCGGCATCCTTATTGCGGCATGCGTTTGATGCGAAATCTAGCACGAGTCTCAATGCAGAGGAGAGATTGCACTTGGAGCGAATATATACGCTATCACCATGATTCTGGTTCAGCCGTTGAGCGCATTGTTGCATTTTACGAAAGTGGATTGATAAACAATCTGAAGTTCGACACAGCTATAAACGTGGTGGCTGTCCTTTCTTCGTTCCTGACCACAACTGATCGGCGGCTAAGAGACAGAGCTACTAAAGCACTAGTCTTAGTAGGAGAGCTGCAACCCAGAGCTCTTTTTGATTTTATGCACGTTACTCTCGATATTGATGACCCATATGTTCGCGAGCGAGTTCTTGCTGCTTGTTTCGGAGTGGCAATGAGTAAATATGCGATTCGCCCTGGAAAGCGGTTTGGAGGATATTTGGTTACCTTAGCAAAATGGCTTGTTAAGGAATGGTTCCTTCCTGGAGGGCGGGCCCATACTCACCATGTATTAATGCGTGATTACGCACTTGGGATTATCGAGTTAGCACAAAAATTTGACCCAAGTTTGGTGCCTCGAGGGTGCAAAAGATATTTGAAAGCCCCGTATCCGGCGATTGATAACCCCTTCCCAAATCCGAGTGCAATTTCAGGCTCCATTAAGGAAAAGACCAAGCGGGTTATGATGATGGACTTTGAGAATTACACGCTTGGTAGACTGATACCCGATCGTAGTAACTATGATATGAAACATCCGATCTATCAGGACGTGCGTAATCAGATAGAGTGGCGTGTCATAGAGCTCGGCTACGATGAAAAAGTGTTTTCAGATATTGACAGTATGATCGGACGGATTAATTGGCGGCGAGAAGGTGGCGATAAGGTAGACAGGTACGGAAAGAAATACTGCTGGATTGCGTATTTTGAAATGTATGGATATCGTCAAGCCCATAAATTAATAGATGACGGTTTCGAACGCTCTAGTGATTGCGATATAGACCCAAGTTTTCCGGTTCCTGAGAAATTTCCGCTCCCAACATATCAGCGAACAATCGGTTCTGAAACTCACCACTATAGTCCTCTTGGTTGGCTACAAAACGGCCCTATTCCGAGTTATGACTCAATCCTAGAAGTTCCCGCAATCGGAGGCCACCGAGGACCTTGGGTACTTGTGGACGGGGATATTTGGGAAGAAGACGAAAGTTCGGGGCTAAGCATCTTCACTGTAATTAGGGCTCTAGGAATTCGTCCGGAAGAATCTGAGCGATTTAGTGCCGCGTTTATAAACGCCACTAATGCTGGGGGAGAACTGCCAGATGTTAGAGGGGATCATTATGCATATGCGGGCGAGGTAGGGTGGAGTAAAAGATTCGCAGCAGAAATGAGAACCCATTCCGGGAAGCTCGTGAACCCAATGCATAGGCTTTTTGGATCTCATCAGCGATTTAAAACCAAAATTCGCCTACGGAAGACCTGGTTCTTATTCGACTATTCGGTATTGTTGAAATACCACCGGGCTCGCACTGAGACAGGTAGGGAAAAGGCGTTAAGTCTGGTTATCCGTGAACTAGAACGGGTTAATCAGGAAGTTCCTCGAGATCAAAGACTTTCGTTGTACGAAATATTGCATCAAGTACCTGCCTTGAAGGAACTTAAGTCTGGATATCAGGACAACGAGGGATGGCGCACTGTGAATAGTATTGAAGCTGAGTCCTTTCGCTGGCCATTTTCTTGGGAGTCATATCATTCAACAGTAAACGATTATAGCGGTTTTACTTTTCCCTCTCCTTGGCTTTGTGATTCGGAATCCCTGGTAAGTTTTGGGCGATCTATAAATCTACGGGATAAAAACGGTAGATTAGCCACTTTGTATCTCTCAGAAGGGGAGAACTGGCGAAATCGTGTGGACTTTCTTTTTATCCGAAAGTCAGTGTTAGCTAACTATTTACAGAAACGTGGACTTGAATTGAGTGTGGTTATTTGGGGGGAACGCAGAGTTGATCATGACTCTATAAAGCAGGCAGATCAGAGAGCCGAAATCGAAAAGTCGTATCAAGCCGCTATTCAAGAGTTTAAATACGTGGCATAAGATTCAAAATCCAGTCTTTGCCCTGACCCCGGCATAATAAATGCTGAGGTCAGTTACTTTCTTTCGGCAATCTGAAATAAGTGGCTGAAGTTCGAAATCGTCAGGCGTCAGTAGCAACCCGAAATCCCTGGTTGCCGCTGGCATCTTGGGGCGCCCCCCGGTCACGGGCGGCCACACGATAACGGTTGCACCAGGATTCATGACAGAGGTAGGAACCGCCCTTTCGCACGCAGTCGTGATCGCTGCCTGACCAGGCCCCGGCTACCCATTCCCAGACGTTGCCGGCCATTTCATACAGGCCATACCCGTTTGGCGGGAAGCTGCGCACGGGCGCTGTGCCCAAGTAGCCGTCGTCCAGTGAGTTGTGTTCGGGAAACCTGCCCTGCCAGATATTGCAAAGCCATTGGTCGTTTGGTGCGAGTTCATCACCCCAGGGATAGATAGCGCCGCTCAGCCCGCCGCGGGCAGCCACCTCCCATTCCAGTTCCGTCGGCAGGCGGGTGCCCGACCATCGCGTGTAGGCGACGGCATCGCGGTAGGAAACATGCACCACGGGGTGGTCTTCACGATCTTTGATGTCGGAACCCGGGCCCTCGGGTGCATCCCAGCACGCGCCTGTCACCGCCAGCCACCAGGGAGCATTGGCTACCCGGTGTTCGGCAGCGGTCATGGCCTGCTCTGTTGCCAGTAAATGGAACACGAAGGACCAGCCGAGACGTTCCGCATCCGTCCGGTAACCGGTGGCCGTGACAAACTCACCGAATTGCGCATTGGTTACAGCCGTCTCAGAGATGCGAAAGACGCTCAGGTCTATTGCACGCGCCGGGCCTTCCCTGTCACCGGGGTTGGCAAGAGGACCTTCGTAACCGACGCGGTAGCGGCCGGCCGGTATGGCCTGGAAACGGATATCGGGTAACTTGTCGGCGGGAGAGGGTTGATCACCAACGCAGTACAGGCTGCCGGCGCCAGAGGGTACGCAGCAGCCCTTGCGCGTTGTGCCTTCCGTGCTAGGCAAATGGCACACCTGCGTAAACAGTGGTCAGCGGCGTATAGGTACCGCTCAGTACCTGGCTCAAATAGAGAGCTGCATTACGCAAATCGATGTCCTGTTCGGTGACGGCAACCAGCGTGATGTCGACCAAGGCCGGCTGGGCGGCATTGCCGATGTTGGTCAGGGCGTTGATGGCCTGCAGGCGTACGCTTTTCGGCTGTGTGCCCTTGAAAGTGTCCGCCAGGAACTGCACCGCATCACCCGCCTGGCCGACCCGTACCAGGGCTTCAGCCGCCGCGATGCGCACATGAATCGTTTCATCATTTGAAAACAGTTGTTGCAGGCTGTCGGCCAGGGGAACGGCTTCCTGGCCCAGCATGATGGCGCCCATCACCGCCCAGAAACGCATGACTTCATTCTCATGGCTCATGTGATTCTGGAATACCGGCAACCACTGCGGGTCGCGGCGGGTGGCGAGTTCGGCCAGTGACATGACCTGCATGAGGGGATAGGCGCCCGCGGCCCGGCTTTGATCGAAACCCTCGGCCGTCGCCCCCTCGGGGATAAAGCCGTTGTCGTGAATCGACACCATGTGCAGATTCAGGGCGTCACGCAATTCCTCTGTAACTTCGGAATAGGCCGGATCGTCAATCAGGTTGCGGACCTCATCCGGGTCGCTTTCCAGATCGTAGAGTTCCTCGGCAGGCTTCTCCATCCAGAAGCGGGACTGTTCTTCGTTGAGCAGACCCAACGTCCATTGCAGTTCCCAGTCGCGGTAGGCGGGCAGCATCCACATGAAGGCCACATGCTGGCCGTAGATCAGCTGCGGCAGGTAGTTGCGGATATAACGGAAGCGGGCGCTGCGCACACTGCGGATGAAATCATAGCGCTCGTCCATGCGATTACGGCCGGCAAAGGCGTATTTGCGGATGCGGCGCTGCGGCCCGGCAAAGGCCTGCCCATGCATATAGTCGGGAATACTCAGTCCGGCCAGCGACAGCACGGTGGGGCCGATATCCACCGTGGTGGCCGGTTCGTCGATGACCGTGCCGGGTGCGGCCGGCGCCAGATGCTGCCACTTCTCGGGGAAGCGCATGATCATGGGCACACGGCAGCCGCTGTCGTAGCAGAAGCGTTTACTGCGCGGCAGGATGCCGCCGTGGTCGGAGAAGAAGATGATGATGGTGTCCTCGAACAGGCCATCCGCCGTGAGCTGATCCAGGGTCAGGCCGATTTCAATATCCGTCTGGGCAACATTGTTGTAATAGCCGGCGAGCTGGGTGCGCTGCAGCAGGGAGTCAGGCAGGTAGGGTGGCACCTCAACCTGTGTGGGCAGAACAAGTACCGGCCGGGGCACGAAGCCGGAAAATTCGTGGCAGGTGACGTAGTTCACGAATGAGAAGAACGGCGCACCTTCCGGACGTGCGTTCCAAGGGGGCTCAAAGGATTCAAAGAAGTTGCCAATCGGGTTGGCGTTGGTTGCATCGTAGCCGGCCCGCTCCGTGAAATCCGCGTTGTAATCTTCCTTGCCGGTATAGCTGGTCCAGTAGCCGGTCTCTTGCAGATAGCCGGGGAAGCCCATCAGCCAGTCCGGGATTTTACCCTCGGCGCGCATGTGGTGGGCGGGGCCGCAGCTCTCCGCGTGCATGCCCGTGAGGATGCCGAAGCGTGTCGGGGCGCAGACCGGCGAAGTGGCGAAAAAGTTCTTGAACAGGATGCCGTCATTAGCGAGACGGTCGACATTGGGCGTGGAGGCCAGGGCGTCGCCATAGGCGCCGAAGAACTGTGGTCCCGGGTCATCGGCCAGCAGTACCAGGATATTGGGTTGCTCACTGCTGCCGCCATGATTTGGGTTACGGTTCCTGGAACGGGAGTCCGGGTCGCAACCAATCAGCGAAGTGCCGATGGCGGAGGCAATACCGGCCAGCACCGCCCGTCTACTTAAATCAATGGCCATGAAACACCCCATTGTCTCCCTGATAGTTATCAGCCATAAGGTGTCAGAAACGGCTCGCCAGTAAGTCATCTGTTTGGACGATACCGAAATATCCTCTCAATCATGTGAGAAAAGCATTTCTCACTATATTTTTTCGCTGCTAAAAACTACCGTATGACTCACTCGATACCTTTAGTAGCAAGGGCCGTCGGTCTGATCTTGCTCCTTGAAATGAATCCATGAATTCGCCCCAGGAGTTTGCGCCATTGTTGTCTGGAATGCGCCGGCTGGAGGCCTCCGGCTTTGCCGGTGGAGCCGCACTGGCGACGCTCACCAGAAGCCGTGGCTCGACCTTCCGCCGGCCGGGTGCGCGCATGCTGGTATTCGGCGATGGCACGGTCGTACGCGGGCTCTCCGGAGGTTGTCCGGAAGCCGATATCGCAGCCCGCGCTGCCGATATCATTGCCAGCGATACCCCCCGAATTGTGCGCTACAACAGCAACAACGTTTTTGACCCCATGGTTGAAATGGGCTGCGGGGGCGACATTGAGGTGCTGATCGAGCCCCTGAATTGCGCCGCGGACCTGAAGTTCCTGTTCGCGGTAGAGCAGAACCTCAATGCGCGAAAGCCCGGATACCTTGCAACCCTGTTTGCCCGTAATGGAGAGTGCCTGGCTCCGAGGCCGCGACGGTTGTTCTGGACCGGCCGGGTCGAGGCAGATGAAATCGGCGATGAGCCGCTCACCGATGCCATTGTCGAAGTGACGATGAAGGGTGATTTGCCCAAGGCGGCAACCTGTATCGATACCCAGAGTGGCGTCATGGATGTTTTGATCGAGAAGCTCCAGCCGCCCCATATGCTGGTGCTGGTGGGCGTCAACGCGGTTTCCCGTGCGCTTGCCCAGATTGGGATGCAGCTCGGCTGGCTGGTTACGATCGTGGATCACCGCGGTCTTGATATCTCTCCGTCCCAACTGCCCTCCGGAGCAAGGATAAAGCACCTGCGTCCGGAGGAAATCGGTCGTGGCATCGTGCTGGACGAATACAGTTCCGTGGTGGTCATGACGCACAAACTCGATACCGATATTACCTATCTGAAATCCCTGACGGACACGCCGGTGAGTTACCTGGGTACCATGGGATCCCGAACCCGGGCAGCGAGGATCTGTGAGGCCACGGGTCTCGGCCCTCCCCAGTTGCATGCGCCCGCTGGCCTGGATATCGGCTCGGAAACGCCGGAGGAGATTGCCTTGTCCATCGCCGCCGAGATTCTTGCCGTCAATTCAAGCCGCCAGGGCAGGGCGCTCAGCGAGTTGGACGGGCCTATTCATTAGCCGGACGCGATATCCATGTCCATCCCGCTAAGCACCTTGTTACTGGCTGCAGGCAACGCCACTCGCTTCGGTAGTGCCAAACAATGTTTGTCACTGGATGGCGTATCACTGGTTCGCCGGGCGGCCCAGGCCGGACTCGCCGTTGCCGCTGAAACTGTGGTGGTAACCGGCGCCTATGCCGATGAAGTAGCGCAGGAACTGGCAGGAATGCCGTTAACCCTGCTTCACAACCCGAACTGGGAAGCGGGCATGGGCGCCTCAATTGCCTGCGGTATCGGATATATGGCGGAGTTGGCCAGACCGCCTGAGGCAACCATTATCTGCCTCGCGGACCAGCCGCTGGTTGGCGCAAACCAGTTGCAACGCCTCATCGGCGCACACCGTTCAAATCCGGAACGGATCGCCGCATCCGACCATGGCAGGGCCCTGGGGCCGCCCTGCATATTTCCGCATCGCTATTACACAGAGTTGAAGAAGCTGACAGGAGCAGAAGGTGCAAAACGATTGCTCGCGCAATATATGCATCAGCTCATACTTGTGGCAATGCCGGAGGCATCGGTGGACATCGATACGCCGGAAGATTACGAGCACCTTGTAACTGGATAGACATCATGCGGGTTATTGTTTTTCGGAGTGGATCAGGTGGGTGTGTCGCACGACAGGAAAAGCGGGTTATGATTAAATTCATCAGTTGTTGAAATTAAACAAATCATGTGCTAATAATTATACAACTGTAGAAATAAATAGGAGAGAGACATGCATTCCCCCACACATTCCTCCGCAGATTATCGCGCACCGGTGTTGGCAATGATCCTTGATGCTCTCGCACACCTGCAGTACGAACATCAGGGCCGTGGCACTGTCGCACGACTGGTTGTCTGCGGTTGCCGTATTCGTAACTTACCCGGGGGGCTGCGCCCGGCAGTGGCCTGGCTTTTCGGTATTAACCAGCAGGATCTGGTGTGAGGTTCCCATGCTGAGCAATAACCTACCGGGCGAGAAACCCATCACGCGCCCCGAGCCCATCGTCAAGGCGGATCGCCTGGCCTGGCTGTATTTTGAAAAGCCGGATCTCGCTCGCCAGGCAAGTTTCCTGCGGAACTTCGGATTCCGCGTTGAGATGAAGAACGAAAAGACCCTGTATGCACGCGGTGCCGGTGAGGCGCCTGTGTGTTATATCGCCACGCAGGGGAAGAAGGCGCGCTTCGTCGGTTCGGCGTTTGCGGTTCTGCAGCGTAGCGATCTGGTTGCGCTCTCCGAGGCCACGGGGGTGCCAATCACGCCCCTGGCTACGCCGGGCGGCGGTGAGTCCGTGCGCCTCACTGATCCCAATGGCTTTGTCGTGGAGGTTATTAACGGCCAGCAGAATGCCCGGCCCATGGATACACGCCAGCAAGCCTACCGTATCAACACGCCTTTCGATCAGGTCCGCGTGAACCAGCCGGCCCGGCCGCCGCTGAAACCGTCCCAGATTGTCCGTCTCGGGCACCTCGTCATGCAGACGCCGAAATCGGTTGAAACGATTCAGTGGTACATGCGCCATCTGGGCCTGATTCCCACGGATGTCCAGTACCTGGATAACGGTGAGCCGATGCTGACTTTTCTGCGGCTGGATCGTGGTGACAAGCCGGCAGACCATCATTCGCTCGTGGTTGCCACGGGGTTGCTGGCGCATTACGACCACAGCGCTTACGAAGTTATCGACGTGGACGCCATCGGCCAGGGGCAGCAGGTGCTCAAGGCCGCCGGTTACAAGCATATGTGGGGTATCGGCCGTCATCGGCTGGGTAGCCAGCTTTTCGACTACTGGAAGGACCCGGACGGGCACATCATGGAGCACTACGCCGATGGCGACCTGTTTACCGCCGATTATCCAACCCAGTATTCCAATTTCGAGTTCGCAGGGATATGGACCTGGGGCATGGATTTGCCGAAAGGCTTCGGTCTGGAGCCGAGTCTGAAAATGTTTGGCGCCCTGTTGCGGCTGCTCACAGGCGACGAAAGCGGCAGGCGCAGGCTGGGCGCGATGTTACGGGTGGTGCGAAAGCCCGCGCGGCCCTGGCTATAGAAAGAAGCAAGAGAAGGCGGAGACAGCCATGAAAACCATTCCAGTGATCATTGTCGGCGGCGGTCCCGTTGGCATGACCCTCGCGCTTGCGCTTGCTCAACAGGGTGTGCGCAGTGTCCTTTTCAATAATCGCGAAGGCACAACGACACATCCGCGGCTCGATGTGATCAACCCGCGCACGCTGGAGATATTCCGGCGTCTGGGCATCAGCGATGCGGTGCGCGCAGCGGGCAACCCCCTCAATCAGCATCAGGCCGTTCACGTGGCGCGTAGTTATGCAGGCGAACCGGTCTGGAAATTCGATGACGAAACCATGCTGATGGGCAGCACGCTGCGCAGCCGCGAGATCATCAAAGATCATGGCCGTGACGGCAGCTATCCACTGGAGCCCATGCACCGGATATCGCAGATGCGCCTGGAGCCGGTACTCAAGGCTGCCGTGGATGCTCACCCGTTATGCGAAATCCTGTTCGGATGGGAAGTGCATGACATTGAGGAGCAGGCCGGTTGTGTAACCGTGCATGCCGAGAACGTCAAGAGCGGTGAACAGCGCACGGTTATCGGACAGTATCTGGCCGGCTGCGACGGCCCGGAGTCGATTACCCGCCGCAGGCTGGGTGTCGAATACCTGGGACTGCGAGACCTGGTTGGCGAAATCTTTACCATCCATCTGCGCAGCAAGGCGCTGCAGAATAAGTTCGTGGACGGCATCCCGCCCTGGCACGTCTGGTCAATCAATCCGCACTGGCGCGCAATATTCGTCAATCCCAACGGTGGCGAAGACTATGTGGTGCACAAGGGGGTGCCACCCGCCGAGGGACAGGATCTGCACGCCCTGGTACAGGAGTTCATCCAGGATCCGGACATCGATCAGGAGATACTCCTGAGCAGTGTATGGAAGCCGCAGTTCATTGTTGCTGAATCCTACGGGCGCGGGCGCATCTGGATTGTGGGCGATGCCGGCCACCAGTATATGCCCACAGGCGGCATGGGCCTGAATACCGGGCTTTCCGAGGCTTACAACCTGGCCTGGAAACTGGTGGCCATGGTCAAGGGCTGGGGCGGAGATGCCCTGCTCGAGAGCTACGGCATCGAGCGTCAGCCCGTCGCCGTGGCCGCCCGTGACCATGTGCGGCTTTGCGCGGCGGCCGTGCTGGGCATGATGCACGGCGAGAACGAGGGGCCGCATGTGCGCGAACCGATTGAAGAACGCGCTCCTCGTATCGAGCGGCTTTATAACGCCTGGGGTGCGGAGTTTGGGTACTGCTACGCCAATGACCGGGATGGTAACTCCCCGATCATTGACGCCGGCAACGATCCGTTGCCGTTCTACGATCACGTGGAATACCGGCCGACAACAAGGGCAGGCGCGCGCCTGCCGAGCCTGTTGCGCGAAGACGGCGAGGCTGTTTTCGATCTGCTCGACCGTGAAGGCTTCACGCTGCTGGATCTTTCTGCCAAGGGCGGAGATACCGCAAGCCTGCAGGCGGCGGCGAAGCAGCGCGGCGTGCCGATGAAGCTGTTGCGGCTTGCCGAGCCCTACGCGCGCGACGTGTATGCGGCGGATTATGTACTGGTGCGGCCTGACGAATTCGTCGCCTGGCGCGGCAACGCCCTGCCGGACGATCCACTGCAATTGATTGACCGTGTTCGCGGAGCGCGTCATGTCTGAGTTCAACAACACTGGCCACGATTCCCTGACGTCAAACAGCCGGCGCCTGTCAATGATGCTGGCCGGGCTGGCGATCGCCCTGCGTCTCAACAGTTGGTTCAATCCGGCATTCCGTGAGCACCTGAAAGAGGGTCGGTGGGTGCTGCAGGTGCGTACGGAAGACGGCCGGGTATGCCGGCACTTTGTCTTTCAGGCGGGTCGCTTTTCTTCGCGGGCGAGCGTTCATCCGTCACCGGACTTTGAGCAAGTCTGGGTGCAGGCGGCGGACGCGGTTTTTGCCTTGCCGCACCCTGACCGTACCGAACTGTTGCGCGCCAACGAAAATGGCCGCGTGCGGTTCTACGGCGAGGCACTGGCGGCCCTCTATTTCACTGAGGCTCTGGAACTGCAGCGTCTGGGCTTTCAACGCCTTCTGCAACGGCTGCGTATCGGAAACGGGCAAAAGCAGGAGACCGTATGAGTATTGCAAACCTGGCAGACATCGAGCGGGCCGAACGGGAGCTACCCTACGAGCCTTCCCGGTTGCCCGAGAGCACTTACGAGTTGTTCCGGCGCGGCGCGGAACAATGGGGAGACAAGCCGGCCCTGACGTTCTTTGTCGACGCCGAGCGTTACACGGATGCCGAGACCTATAGCTATCAGCAATTGTTCGGCAAGGTTACCCAGGTTGCCAACGCACTGACCTCGCTGGGAGTCGGCTCCGAGGACGTAGTGTCCCTTCTGATGCCGAATCTTCCTGAAACGCATTTCGCCATCTGGGGCGCCGAGGCCGCCGGCATCGTCAATCCCATCAATCCGTTGCTCGAACCCGATCAGATTGCCGCGTTGATGAATGCGGTAGGCAGCAAGGTACTGGTCACGGCGGGGCCGTTTCCCGGCCTCGATATCTGGGGCAAGGTGGAACGCCTGCGTCACGAGGTGCCGACGCTGCAGGCTATCCTGGTTGTCGATCCCGCGTCTCATGTATCGGGCGTCGAAGCCCTTGCGGTCGAGAAGCTCAATCCCGGCCCGCAGAGACTCCTGAACTTCGTCGCTGCAATGGAAGCGCAACCCGCGGACCGATTGGTGAAGCCACGCCGCTTCGATCGTGAAGACATAGCTTCCTACTTCCTCACCGGCGGCACGACCGGCCTGCCGAAGATTGCCATGCGCCGGCATCGCAATGAACTGGCGAATCCGGAGCAGGCGCGTATCCTGGGACTGGTGACCGAAGGCTCGGTGGGCTTCTGTGGACTGCCGCTTTTCCACGTCAACGCCGTCATCGTCACGGGTCTGATGTTCTGGGCATGCGGCGGGCATGTGATTCTGGCCACGCCGGGCGGCTACCGCAGTCCCGGCGTTATTCAGAATTTCTGGAAGATCGTCTCGCAATACCGCGTACGGCTGTTCAGCGCCGTGCCAACCATCTATGCCGAGCTGCTGAATCAGCCGATGGACGGTTATGACCTGTCATCGCTGGAATTCGGTATTTGTGGCGCGGCACCGATGTCGGTGGCCCTGTTCGAACAGTTCCAGCAGAAGACCAACGTGCGTATCGTCGAAGGCTATGGGCTGACCGAAGGCTGCTGCATGAGTACCGCCAACCCTGTCCACGGTGAAAGCAGGGTGGGCTCCATTGGCATGCGCGTGCCCTGGCAGGAAATGCAGGCTGCGATCCTGGATGACCAGGGCCGTTACCTGCGCGCCTGCGCTGTCGATGAACCCGGCGCGCTGCTGATTTCCGGACCCAATGTCTTTGCCGGCTATCTGGAAGCTGCACAGAATAAAGGTGCATGGGTCGATTGCGGCGACGGACGGCAATGGTTCAACACCGGTGATCTCGGGCGGCAGGATGCCGACGGCTATTTCTGGCTTACCGGCCGCAAAAAGGAACTGATCATCCGTGGCGGACACAACATCGATCCAAAGGCCATCGAGGAGCCCCTGGCGAGGCATCCCGCGGTTGCCCTGGTGGCAGCAGTGGGCAGGCCTGATGCCCGGGTAGGCGAGCTTCCGGTTGCCTATGTTCAGCTTAAGGCAGGTGCTGAAGCAACGGAGGAGGAATTGCTGGCCTTTGCCGCCGAACACATCGGCGAGCGTGCCGCTGTCCCCAAACGCATTTACCTTATCGACCAGCTGCCGCTCAGCGCCGTGGGCAAGATTTTCAAACCGGCCTTGCAGCACCTGGAAATACAGCGCGTCGTCGAGGAAACCCTGGATGGATCGGCGCGTGTCCGGGTTGAGGCCGATCCGAAGCTCGGCAACGTCGTTACCCTCTCGGGTATCGATGAAGCAGAGGCCGGACGTCTGTTGGGCAGCTTTACCTTCCACTGGCGCATTGATACCTCCGCGCCTTCCCAGCCGTAGAAACAGGACCGCACAGGAGTACGAATCATGGCCATCAATGTCGTCCGCTTTGAATATCAGAATCGCGTGCAGTGGGGGGTTGCCCGTGACGGGCGGATCACGCCTGTTCAGGGAAGCTTCGAGACAACGGGCGACTTTCTGCGCTCGGCCGAAGCACAGGCGCTGGCGGGGCTGCAAGGGGAAACCCTGAATGAGTCTGATGTCGCTATCCTTTCGCCGGTGACCCGCAATCAGCAATTCATCTGCCAGGGCGCAAACTACCGGCAGCACATGATCGAATCGGGAATGAATCCCGATCACAAGACTTTCAACATGATCTTCCGCAAGGCCAGCAGTTGTATCGTGCCGGCTAACACCGACCTGGTGCGGCCCGCACATGTGCGCCTGCTGGACTACGAAGTGGAACTGGGCCTGGTACTCAAGCGGGATATCACGAGTGCGACCGAGGTCACCGACCAGAACCTGCACGAATATATCGCCGGCATCACCATCGTCAACGACTATTCCGCGCGCGACGTTCAGATCCCGCAGATGCAGTTCTACAAGGGCAAGAGCTACCGCAGCTTCGGGCCTGTGGGCCCGTACCTGTGCCTGCTTTCACCGGAGGACTTCCCCCTGCTTCGTGATCTGCGGCTGTTGCTGAAGGTCAACGGCGAGACCCGTCAGGACGACAACACCGCGAACCTCGTGTTCACGCCTGCAGAGACGCTGACTGAACTGTCTGGCGTGCAGGACCTGCATGCAGGCGATTTGCTTGCCACTGGCACGCCGGCGGGCTGCGCACTGCGCATTCCGGGTCCGGCGGTCGTGAAACTGTTGCAGATATTGCCGGAGAAGAAGCGCTGGACACTGTTCAAGAAAGCCCAGGCGCGGCGCAAGGAATACCTGCAGCCGGGAGACGTGGTGGAGGCCAGTATTTACAGCAGCGATCGCAGTATCAACCTGGGCATGCAGCGCAACCTTGTTGTCACTGAGTAGTGGCGAATCAGAGCGATTGTGGAAGCTAACAGTGACTTTTAAAGCGAGAACATCATGGCAATAGCACAAAAGAATCCATCTGCAGCAATCACGGGTGCCGGCGGTGGTCTCGGCCGGGCAATTGCAGAGATGCTCGCGGAGGCCGGCTACCGTGTCTACGGCGCAGTGCGAAATCCTGCTGACGCTGGAGTCGTCAAAACGGCCAATGGCGAGATCGAGCTCAGCCACTGTGATGTGACCGACGCGGATGCTATTGCGTCGTGGTCAGGCAGAGTGTCGTCGGAGCTGGGCGAGAACGGGCTGGATGTCCTGGTCAACAACGCGGGCATCCTTACGATGGGACCGTTGGAACTAACCGCGCTTGATGTCATTCGCCATGATTTCGAAGTGAACGTATTCGGTAGCATTGCCGTGATCAACGCTTTTCTGCCGGCACTGCGGGCAGCACGCGGGCGTATCGTGCAACTCGGCTCGGTCACAGGACGCCTGCCGTTACCGTTCGCTGGTGTTTCGAGCGCCGCGAAGGCATCACTGGAGGCCTTCGTGGATGCCTATCGGCTGGAACTGCGGCCGCAGGGCGTGGACATCGTTATCGCCGAGCCAGGCAATATGCGCACCGGCGGTCCCGCCAAGGCGGTGACTGATCTGCAGCGTATTGCGACGGCCATGGATGATGCCGGACGCCAGCTCTACGGTGCAGCGTTTGCGAAGTTCTCGGTGGCAATCAATCAGTTGCAGTCCAATGGCGTGGCAGCGGATGTCGCAGCAGACGTAATCATGGATGCGATCCGGGCGCCGCAGGCGCCAACGCGTGTGGCTGTCGGCAAGGAAGCCGAGGAACTGGTAGCGACTGCCCGCCGCGAGCCGGACGAGGTTCTCGATGCCCTGCGCCTGGCCGTGCTTGGCCTGGCGCCCCAATGAACATGGAAGCTATCCAGCGATGAATGAATCAACGATCACAGACCAGGCGCAGAGGAAAATCGCCTTTCGGACACGCGGTCAAGGAGATGGCTTTATTACCCGCCTGATGAGTCCTTCAGACCTGGGTCAGGTTCTGAAGCCTTTTGTCTTTCTTGATATTTTCCAGGCAGACCGCCGCATGATCCAGGCGATGTCGTCAGGCGGCGGCATGCCCATTCACCCTCATTCCGGCATTGCGACCATAACCGTCTTTACCGAAGGCCGGATGCGCTTTGAAGACCCGGCCAACGGCTCCGGCGTAATTGCCTATGGCGGTGTCGAGTGGATGCGGGCTGGTGGCGGTGTCTGGCATGGTAAGGAAATGACGCCGGACGACGTAGACCGCATCCAGGGCTTTCAGTTATGGATCACCCTGCCGCGCGAGCTTGAGAATGCGGAGCCGGAGAGCCGCTATATCGAAGCCGATGACATGCGCCGGGCCGGGCCAGCGCATGTCATCGTCGGGTGCCACGAAGGGGAGCAGAGTCCTGTGCCGGCTCCGGAAGGCGTTAACTATCTGCTCGTGACGCTCAAGTCCGGTGAAAGCTGGACCTACGCGCCACCGGCAGGGCATATGGTTGCCTGGCTGGCGCTCGCCAAAGGGTCGCTGGAAACCGGGAGCGGCATCAGCGCCGGCGAAATGATCAGCTTCGAGAACGGGGATGCGCCGATTCTTCTGCAGGCGACGGGCAACGAAGACGCTGTTTTCGTCCTCGGCTCGGCCGTGCCTCATCCCTATGATCTGCATATGGGGTCCTATTCTGTCCACACTTCCACAGAAGCGCTGGTTGCCGGCGAGCGCCGCATCGCCGAACTGGGGATGCGGCTGAGAAAAGCCGGTGACCGGCGCACCCAGTCGGGTACGACGCCTGTATTCCGTTGAGGGTTTAACGCTTTCGACCTGATCGCAGGTGAAAACGGGATAAAGTCTTGGGATACAAGACTTACCAGTTGCGATTCTTTCCCCACAGGAAGCGGTCTTCGTCACGGCCGGTGTAGTCGGGGTCCAGATATATGTGAATGCGGCTGATCAGCGGCCCGCGGAACTCAAAAACGCTGCAGAAACGCCCGCCCGGTGTTTCACCGCCTTGCCAGCGACGGCCTTCCTGGTCCATGCCGCGAGTAGTGCCCTCGACGATGACGGCCTGCTCGGTGACCAGGTAGCTTAAGCTCGACATGACATGGCTGAATTCAGCCATCGACCCGATCAGCCCCTGCGCTAGCTCCATAAGCGCGGCCTTGCCGTGTGTTATGCCGAATTTCGGGAAATAAATCTGCACATCGTCGGTAAGCAGGTCGACAGTATCCGTCCGCCCGGCGTCCCCGCGAATGAAGTACTGCTTTACAGCTTCCAGGCGCTGGACCTCGTTCCTGTCGTTGCCGGTCATGAATCCATCTCCTTGGTGCAATCTGGCTGAATTCATGATTTCAGCCCTTGGTGCGTGATCCCCTGGGCCAGGATTCGTCGGGAGCAGGGGGGAGATGATCCTGGTTTGGTGGTTCTCCGCCGCATCACCTGTCCCGATGATTCAGCTTGATGGCACGATAACATGCTTTAAAATTAATTTCAACGAGTGTAGAATATAAATTCTGATGCATGTATACCAGCCCGAGGTGGCGGGAGGAGACAGGCATGGCAAACACAGAAGACACCAGGCCCTATGCCTCGCTGCGCTACGCGTGGTTTGTTGTCGCCATTCTGATGGTCGCCTACGTGTTTTCATTCGTCGACAGACAGATTCTCAGTCTGTTGGTCGGGCCGATTCGGCGTGACCTCGGCATCACGGACACGCAGATGAGCCTGCTCATGGGGTTCTCGTTTGCGATTTTCTACACCGTCATGGGTATTCCTCTTGGGCGCCTCGCCGACAGTAAAAGCCGCCGCCTGCTGATTGCCGCGGGCGTGGTTCTGTGGAGCCTGATGACCGCCCTGTGCGGCACTGCCAAGGTGTATTGGCAGATGTTCCTGTACCGCATTGGCGTAGGCGTGGGCGAGGCGGCGCTTTCTCCTGCCGCCTACTCCATGATTGCGGATTACTTCCCCCCTGAGAAGCGTTCCACGGCCCTGAGTGTTTACGGGATGGGTATCTATCTCGGCCTTGGCCTGGCCCTGGTGCTCGGCGGATTGGTGATCCAGTTCGTATCCGCGCGCGGGGCGCTCCAACTTCCCGTTATCGGCATGACGCATCCCTGGCAGCTCGTTTTCCTGATCCTGGGCGGAGCGGGCATTGTCTTCAGTCTGGCGTTCTTCCTGGTGCGTGAACCCCCGCGGCACGGTATGCAGCCGGGTGCCGCGGTTGTGCCGTTCAGCCAGGTTGTATCCCATCTGTGGCAAAACCGCCGTACGGTGCTCTGCCACAACTATGGCTTCGCGATGCTGGGCCTGGTCAGTTATGGCGCCGCGGCATGGATACCCAGTTTCTTTATCCGCACCTGGGGCGTTTCGCCCGGTCAGGTGGGCATCATCTACGGCCTGCTAACCATGCTGTTCGGTTGTACGGGCATCGTACTGGGCGGACGACTCGCTGATCGATGGATCAGGCAGGACGCGACTGATGCGGCCCTGCGGCTCGGCATGTGGTCGGCTGGTCTGGGCATGCTGGCCAGTATTGCCGTTGTATCGGTGCCGAGCGTGATCTGGGCATGGATATTCATCGCGCCCATGACTTTTTTCCTGAGCATGCCCTTCGGCGCAGCGCCGGCAGCCATCCAGGAGATCGTGCCGAACCAGATGCGCGGGCAGGCGTCAGCGATCTATCTGTTTAACGTGAACCTGATCGGCCTGGGCCTGGGCCCCACGGCGGTCGCCTTGCTTACCGATTACCTTTTCCGAGACGACCTGGCGGTGCGCTGGTCTCTCCTGGTCATTTCCGTAGTGGGCTGTGCCGGCGCCATCGTTCTGCTTGGCTGGGGACGGCAACCCTACCGCGACATGGTGGTGCGCATGCGCACCACCATGTCGACTGTCTGATATAGCCGCATGCAATCAAGGAGGCATGAATGAATGCTGATAAAACCGATAGTGCAACACCTGTTGCCCTGGTAACCGGCGGTGCGCGCGGCATCGGGGCGCATATTTCCCGGGCCCTTGCCCGCAGTGGCTACCATGTGGCAATCGGCTACAGTTCCCGCCCGCAACCCGCACAAGCTTTCGCGGATTCCCTGAAAGAGGAGGGCGGCTTCGCGTCCATTCACCAGGGCAACATCGGCGAACCTGGGGACTGTGAGCGTGTCGTGCATGAAGTGATGAGTTCGCATGGGCGTATTGACGTGCTGGTCAACAACGCCGGTATCACTGTCGACAAGACGGTCCGCAGAATGAGCACGGAGGACTGGCGCGCCGTTGTGCGGGTCAATCTTTCGGGCGCGTTTCACATGTCCAAGGCAGTGCTGGACCAGATGGTGGAGCGCGGTTTCGGGCGCATCATCAACATCAGCTCGCTGATCGGCCAGACCGGCGGATTCGGCCAGGCCAACTATGCCGCCTCCAAGTCAGGATTGTTCGGGTTCACCAAAAGCCTGGCGCTGGAAGTCGCTCTCAAGGGCGTTACGGTCAATTGCGTGGCGCCGGGGGCAATCGAAACAGAAATGCTTGAGGCGATCCCCGGGGAAGCGCTCGACCGCATGCTGGAGAAGATTCCCATGCGGCGCTTTGGAACGGGGCAGGATATTGCGCGGGCGGTGATGTTTCTTGCCGATCCCGAAGCCTCCTACATCACGGGCCAGGTCATCTCCGTCAATGGCGGATGGGAAATGTAAATGAAGACTTCACATGAAACAGAGTCGGTGCTGGACTCTGTGGGCGCGGCCGAAGCGCCGGGTGACTGGAGCCTGCGCCAGCTGGCCCGGTCTTTCCTGGCATTGATCGACCGCGAACGCATCGCACCGGAAACGAGGGCTTTTGCCAGAGAGATATTGCGTATTCTGGCCGGAGAATCCGAAATCACGATTTCCCCGGCAGACCCGCGATTCAGGGATCCCGCCTGGACCAACCATCGGGTTTTTCGGCGTATCGGTCAGGTCTATGCGGCGTTCTGCGATTTCACCGACAGGATCCGCATGGAAGACGGCCCATGGACGGAACAGGAGCGGGCCCGCCTGTTCGCCGAGGTTTTGACATCGACCCTTGCGCCCACGAATCTGTTGTTCACCAATCCGGTGGCCCTGCAGGCCGTTCGGCAGTCGCGCGGCAGGAGCCTGCTGAGAGGCGCCAGGAATTTCATCCACGATGTCCGGCATAACGGGGGCTTCCCCAGCCAGGTCGACCGTTCGAAGTTCAAGGTGGGGAAGAATCTGGCGGCGACACCCGGCGCGGTCGTCTTCCGCAATCCGATGCTGGAAATCATTGAGTACAAACCCCGCACCGCCTCCGTTTATGAAAAACCATTGCTGATAGTCTCACCGCAAATCAACAGGTATTACTTCCTGGATATCTCGCCCGGCCGCAGTTTTGTCGAGTACGCGGTGAGCCAGGGGGTTCATACCTTCATGGTGAGCTGGCGCAATCCCGCGCCCGAACAGGGCCACTGGAACATGGATGACTACTGCGAGTCCTTGCTGGAAGCAATCGATGCGGTATGTGAAATCTCCGGCTCTAAGGACCTGAACACTTTTGGATTCTGCGCCGGCGGCATCACCATGTTTCTGCTGCTGGCCCACATGGCCGCAAGCGGGGATGACCGCGTTAACGCGGCCTGTTCAGCCGTGACCTTGCTTGACCTGTCCGGGCCGGCCCTGGTCGGTGCGCTGAATTCAAAACCGCTGCTGCGAAGCGCGGCCAGAAGGTCGCGAAGCAGGGGCGTCCTCAAGGGGCGCGATCTGGCCAAGGTTTTTACCTGGCTGCGCCCCAACGACCTCATCTGGAACTACTGGGTCAATAACTACCTGCTGGGCAAGAGCCCGCCAAGCTTCGATATCCTGGCCTGGAATGCGGATGGCACCAACCTGCCGGCCGCGCTGCACGAGGATTTCATCCAGATTTTTCGTGACAACCCGTTGCCAAGAGCCGGGGAGTTCTCAGTGCTGGGCACGCCGGTCGACTTGTCACGGATCGGGATCGACACCTTTCTGACAGGAGCGATAGCGGACCACCTGACCCCGTGGAAGGGTTGCTATCAGACCACGCAATTGCTGGGCGGCGAATCGACCTTTGTGCTCAGCAGTGCCGGCCATATCGCCAGCCTCATCAACCCGCCGCCGGCTGAGCGGGCGCGCTACTGGACCGGCGGGCAGCCGCTGGCCGATCCTGAAAAGTGGCTGGAGAGCGCCAGTCAGCAGCAGGGTTCCTGGTGGGAATACTGGCAGGACTGGATCAGCAAACGCAGCGGCAGGAAGCGCAGGGCGCCGCGCAGGCCTGGCAGTGCCAAACACCGTCCATTGGCTCCAGCGCCAGGCACCTATGTCTTCCAGCAATAGTCCGCAGGTGGCCCCGTCACCTGAAAAACGTGCGATGAAGCTGCGGCAGATCAAGGTAGGCGCGGCAAGTCTTCGCGTTGCCGTGTGGCCAGGCACGGATGCGCAGCGTACTCCGGTGTTTTTGTTCAATGGTATCGGCGGCAACCTGGAGTTGCTGGAGCCGCTGGTCGAGGCGCTGGGCCCTGATCTGGAAGTCATTTCGTTCGATGTGCCCGGTACCGGCGGTTCGGCTTCGCCCGGAGCGCCATATACCATGCGTACCCTGGCGCGCCTGGCTGCCCATGTCCTCAAGCAAGCCGGCCATCAGCGCGCGGATGTGATTGGCGTGTCCTGGGGTGGCGCGCTTGCGCTGCAGTTTGCACATTCACATCCGGGCCGCTGCCGCCGCCTGGTGTTATGCGCCACCATGGCCGGCATGCCACTGGGTTGGCCTGCGTCGCCGGCGGTTTTTCGCAAGATGCTGACACCGCGGCGATACCTGGACAAGCGCTACATGGAGCGTCATGCAGGGAGTCTTTACGGTGGGCGTTTTCGCCTGGATCCGCAGCTCGTGCGAAGCCATATCAGCCGCCTGCATAAGCCAACCTGGGTCGGCTATACCCTGCAACTTGCGGCGATCGCCGCATGGAGCAGCGCGGCCTGGATCTGGCGTTTGCGGCAGCCAACACTGGTGATATCCGGGGTGGACGACCCGATCTGTCCACCCATTAACGGCCATATTCTGGCGCGGCTTATTCCCCAATCGCGCCTGGAGATTCTCGACGATGGGCACTTGTTTGTTGTTGCGCAACCGGAGGTCAGTGCAGGGCGCATCCGTGGTTTTCTAGATATCGAATGAGCTGGAGATCATTTCCCTACTGACCGGCAAGCAGGTCGTCCAGCTCTATATTGATGGCGCGCTCCGACAGCTGGATTTCTCGCAGGGAAAGTCCCAGTGACAGGAGCATGCATAGCAGGGCGGCTGCAAAGGCCAGCTTGGCAAGCAGTGACGCATTGATAAAGAGCGCGAGCAGGCTGGCCGTGCAGAATATCAGGCTGAGTACGCCTTGCGCCTGCGTATGCCTGAGCAGCGTCAGGCGCAAGCGAAGATTCTTGACCTGTTCACTCAATCGGTTGTCGGGTTGTTCCCGGTAGCGTGCGATCAGGTGGCGGGCCAGGCTGGCAAGCGCCAGGAACCGGTTGGTATAAGCGAGCATAAGCAGTGACACGGCCGGGAAGAGCAGGCCAGGTGTGGCGTAACCAAATTCGTTCATGCCTGAGCTTCCTGTAAATGGCCAGCACCGGCCGCGCCCGTTGTCACAACGTACCAGGGTTTTGATTATCCGTCAGATGGACCGGGAGATCACTTCCTTCATGATTTCTGAGGTGCCGGAATAGATGCGTTGCACGCGCGCGTCACGCCAGAAGCGGGCAATGGGGTATTCGTTCATGTAGCCGGCGCCGCCGTGGAGCTGCAGCGCCTGGTCGCATATCTCGAACTGCAGTTCCGAATGGAACAGTTTGGCGGCCGAGGCCTCGACTGTTGTCAATTCGCCATTGATCTGGCGCTTGATGGCCCAGTCGATGTGGGCCCATCCGACCTGTAGCTTCGCGGCGATATCCGCCAGCGTGAAACGCGTGTTCTGAAAGTCGAACACGGTCTGGCCGAAAGCCTTGCGCCCCTTGGTGAATTCGACGGCCTCGTCAAAAGCGCGTTGCGCGCTGGTCTGCCCGATGATGGCGTTGCCCAGCCGCTCGGCGGCCAGGTGTTTCATCATATAAGCGAAACCCTTGCCTTCCTCGCCGAGAAGATTCGTGGCGGGTACGCGCAGATTGTGGAAGAACAGCTCGGTCGTGTCCCCGGCTTTCTGGCCGATCTTGTCGAGATTGGGGCCGCGCTTAAAGCCCTCGCGGTCCGCTTCCACCAGGATCAGGGAGATGCCCTTGGAACCGGCGTCGGGATTGGTCTTGAGAGCGACCACCACCAGGTCGGCGCAGCCGCCATTGGAGATATAGATTTTCGAGCCGTTGATGATGTAGTTGTCGCCATCACGAACGGCGGTGGTCCTCATTGCCTGCAGGTCGGAACCGCCGGAAGGTTCGGTCATCGCAATGGCCGTGATCGTCTCGCCCTTGATCATGCGGGGCAGCCAGAGCTGCTTCTGCGCCTCGGAGCCGTAGTGCAGAATGTACTCGCCGGCGATTTCGTGCGCGGCCGGACCCGGTATCGCGCCGACGTAGAACAGCTCCTCATGGAATACGGCGTTGAAGCCGTAATCCAGTCCGAGTCCCCCATATTCCTCGGGAACGCCAGGGCAAAGCAGGCCGGCTTCGCCGCAGGCCAGCCAGAAGGACCGGTCCACCATCCCCTGTTTTTCCCAGCGGGCCAGATGGGGCGTGACCTCGCGGGAAATGAAGCGCCGGACCTGGTCGCGGAACAGCTCGTGGTCCTGGTTGTAAGCGGTACGCGTGGAGGTATTCAGCATCCTATTCTCCTTTTGGCGAATGTTTGAGCAGAGCAGTCTGTGTCCATGCAGATGCCTGCCGGATAGCTAAGAAACGTGTTTCTATCGCTGTGTCATATTCCGGGTGCGTTATCACATAACGCTGGTTGTCCTGTACCGCGTCGCGGATCAGCCTTCCAAGCAGATCCGGGTCCATGGCGTCCGGCGATGCGGAAGGTGAGGCCGCTGCCTTGTCGGGGTCGGCAGGCGGCAGGCCCAGGGCGGAGCGCGAGGTCTTCCACAGGGCAGTGCGCACCGCACCCGGGCAGACAATGGTTACGCCGATGTCATGCGGCGCGAGTTCGGCGGCAAGCGTCTCGGACAGACCGACTACGCCGAACTTGGTCGCGGTGTAGGCTGAGGCATCGGGAATACCCGCGATCAGGCCGGCAATGGATGCGGTATTGACGATATGGCCGCTGCCGCGCTCGCACATGCCCGGCACGAATTCAGCCACGCCGTTGTATACGGAGGTCAGGTTGAGTTGAACGGTACGATCCCAGGTATCCGGCGAGAGGCCTGAAACCGGCATATTCAGTGCGCTGGCGCCTGCGTTATTGCAAAGGATGTCAACGGGCGCCAGGCGGCTTTCAATGTCCTGCCGGGCACGGCGCCAATCCTCGCGATCGGTCACGTCCAGAGCGATGTATAAGGCCTTGCAGGCGCGTTGATTCAGGGCGTCGGCGACTTTTCTTCCCTGTGCCTCGTCCACGTCGGCGATGACGACCTGCGCCCCGGATTCGGCAAATGCCCGGGCCATGCCCTGGCCGATGCCGCTGGCGCCGCCGGTGATCAGTACGACTTTCCCGTTGAGTTCTCTCATGCCGATGCCTTATTCCGTGCCCGTGCCCAGGCCGCAAGCACCGCCTCGCGTGCCGTGGTCCGGCACAGGTATGCGCGATCCCCGGCCGACAGGAGCTGGTCGTCGTTGAACTCGATGCCTTCGTCAGCCAGGTGGCTTGCCGCTTCGACCGCATCGCGGGTCAGGTTATGGCCCTCAAGGGCCTGTTCCATGGCCAGTGCACGGCAGGCGGTGGTGCTGGTGCCCGTCACGCCAATTCGCAGGTCGCGGGCCTTGCCGTCCTCGCCCAGGGTGACCGACACGGCAACGCCGATCACCGCGAAGCGGGAGGCGGGGTGCGGAATCTTGATGTAGGCCGACCCGGTTCGCGCTGGCGGCTTCGGAAAGCGGATGTCGATCAGGATTTCCCCGGGTTCCAGTGCGGTCGTAAGCAAGCCCTGTTGCCAGTTCATCGCATCGATGACATTGCCGCCATGCAGGCTGATTGTCACCAGCCTGGCGTTCAATGCAAGAATGAGGGCGGGGTAATCGGCCGATGGATCGGAGTAGGCGAGTGAGCCGCCGATGGTGCCGCAGTTGCGGACTTGCGCATCGGCAATGACGCCGGCTGCCTGCGCCAACGCGGGAAACCATTCGGCCACCAGCGGCGAACTCTCGATCTCCCAATGAGTGGTCATGGCGCCGATAGACAGGGCGTCGTTTTCGATGCGCACGCCTTTCAGTATGTCAATGCCGCCAATATCGATCAGGTGTGCCGGCTGCATCATGCGCAGCTTCATGGCCGGAATCAGCGAGAATCCGCCGGCCAGTATCCGGGCGTCGTCGCCGTGGCTGTCGAGTAGCGCGAGGGCGTCCGCGATATCGTCCGGGCGGTGGTAGTCGAAGGGAGCCGGGTACATGGATTCCGCCTAAGACCCGTGGTGACGGCGCTGGTGCAGGTCGGTCGGATAAGGCGCCGCATGCTTCGTAACGGCAGGTTCCCGGCCGTCTGCGGAGGATCTCGCTTGCGCGGCGGCACGCTGCACGGCCTTGATAATGTTGTGATATCCGGTGCAGCGGCAGATGTTGCCTTCAAGCTGGTGGCGGATTTCATCTACCTCCGCATCGGGATAGCGCGCCAGGAGCTGGCGGGTACTCATCACCATGCCGGGGGTGCAGAATCCGCACTGCAGGCCGTGCTCCAGGCTGAACGCCTCCTGGATCGCATGCAGTTCTCCGTTCTCGCCGGCCATGCCCTCGATGGTGACGATGTCGCAGCCGTCTGCCTGTACCGCTAGGATGGTGCAGGACTTCACGGCCCGGTCATCGAGGCTGATGGTGCAGGCGCCGCATTGGGTCGTGTCGCAGCCGACATGGGTGCCTGTCAAACCCAGCTTTTCGCGTAACAGGTGTACCAGCAGGGTGCGCGCCTCCACCCTGCAGTCATGGCGTTTACCGTTGATATGCAGCGTAATATCGTGAGCGCTCATGACATTCCACCGGCGTTGATCCGGGAGGCGGGGGCGTTGCGCAGTACGCCAACGATATGGTTCCAGCGGACCGGCAATTCCGTGATTTCGATGTCGTTGCCCAGTGCATCATTGATCGCCGATGCCAGGGTGGCCGGCGGGGCGTTCGGACCGCTTTCGCCGACGGCCTTGATGCCGAGCGGGTTGTCCGGGGTCGGAAAGGCGAAATGGATATATTCAACATCCGGGATATCCGTCGCGCGCGGCACGTAGTAGTCGAGCAGGGATGCTGAAAGCGGCTGGCCATCGGCGGCGTATGCCACCCGCTCGCCCATGGCGGCGCCAAAGCCCTGGGCGAAGCCGCCGGACAGCTGACCTTCCACCACCTGGGGATGCAGCGGCTCCCCGCTGTCATGCACAAACAGGTATTTCAGGATATCGACTCGTCCCGAATCGGCATCCAGTTCGACGACCGCCAGGTTGACGCCGCTTGACCACACGACGGTGGGTGGATAGAAGAATTCCGTCGCTTCAAGATCCGGACCGCCGTGGCTGGCCATGGCAGGATGCCGCGAACAGGCGAGCGCCATTTCGCCGAAACGCATTATCTTCTGCGGGTTGTCCCTGGCGTATACCGCACCGCTCTCGATTTTGATGTCGCCTTCCTCGCACTTGAGCAGGATTGCCGCCATGGTCACCAGCTTTTTGCGCACACTCAGCGATGCCAGGTGAACCGCGTTGCCGGTATTGACCGCGACACGGCTCGCGCCCGTACCGAAGCCAGTGCGCAGCATTTTTGTATCACCCCCCAATACATCTATCTCGGTATAGTCGGCGCCGAGCGCTTTGGCGCAGATCTGCGCCAGCGTGGTTTCGTGGCTCTGGCCCTGGGAATTGACGCCGATCTTGACTGCTATACGGCCGTTGGCCTGAATGGCGACGCTCGCCCCTTCGCAGGGGCCAATGCCCCCGGCCTCGACATAGCTGCCGATGCCGATACCGATGCGCCGCCCCTGTGCCCGCCATTCGGCCTGCCGCTTGCGCCAGCCGGCGTAATCGCCTTTTTCAACCGTGGTCTCGAGCAGGCGCTCAAAATCCAGATGGTCGTAGCACACGGGAACCCCGTCGCGGTAGATGAGGCCGCTGCGGTAGGGCATGTCCGCCCGGCGCACGAGGTTCCTGCGGCGCACCTCCAGCGGGTCCAGGCCGGTTTCCCGGGCAATCGCATCAAGAATGCGATCCATTGTGAAGCTGGCTTCCTGGCGGCCCGCGCCGCGATAGGGACTGGCGGTGGGTGTATTGGTCAGAATGCCCCAGCCCTCCACGCGCAGTGCCGGAATCCTGTAGTGGGTGGGGAGGTGGTTGATGGTATTGCTCGCCAGCATCATTTCGAAGTGGCAGTAGGCGCCGATCTCCTTGTATAGAACAAGGTCAAGTGCGCGGATGCGGCCATCGCGCTCGAAAGCCACCTTGACGTCATGTGTCTGCCGGCCCGAATGGTTCGAAGAGAGCATGTGTTCGATGCGTGTTTCCGTCCAGCGCACCGGACGATTCAGGTGCCGGGCTAATACCGGGGCGACGATGTCCTCGGGGTAGAAAGCGCCCTTCAGTCCGAAACCGCCGCCAATATCACGGGCGATGACACGAACGTTGTCAGGGGCGATCTTCAGTACTTGAGAGAGTCTGTCGCGCACGGCGTAATGCATCTGGGTCGTGGACCAGATTTCCATCGAGCCGGAATTCCCGTCCCAGCGCGCCGCCACGCCGCGGCCCTCGATTGCGACAGATTTGAGGCTGGATGTTTCGTAGCGCCGTTCAATAACCATCTCGGCTTCGGACATGGCGGCATCGACGTCGCCATAGCTATGCGCGAGATGCGCCGCACGGTTAGAGAATTCCGGATGGATTCGCGGCGCGTCCGGCGCCATTGCCTGGGCCCAGTCCGTCAGCGCCGGCAGAACCTCGTAATCGACCTTGACCGCCTCTACGCCATCGGCTGCCGCATAGGGGGATTCGGCGACGACAACGGCAACTTGTTCACCGACATAGGTGATGTGTTTCTGGAACACAGGATGCGGCGGCAGCTCCAGCTGGTCGACATAGGACGGACCGGTACTCGCAGTGCCGAAGATGGCGGGAAGAGTCTCGTCGAATTCCGGCAGGCTGCCGGCCCAGAACACATCAACTACGCCGGGTATGGCGCGTGCCGCGGACGGATCAACCTGCCGGATATTGGCGTGCGCATGCGGGCTGCGCACGAAACCCAGGTAAAGCATGCCCGGAAACTGAATGTCCTCGACGTAGCGGCCCCTGCCTGTCAGAAAACGGGCATCTTCCTTGCGGCGTACATTCTCTCCGATCATGGCGCCGTACCAACTCCTCGCATACGTTCGATCTCATGGGGCAATCCACGAGGTCTAAGCTAGGCGAAGACGCCGGCGCCGAGAAATGATATTTGGGTATGGCAACTATGCGCCCTGAAAACCGGACGCAATGCGGGACTCAGTCTGAACCGCGCGCAGCTTTGGCGGGTCGTTGCGCCTCGAGTATTTTGCGCCAGTCCAGGCTGATCATCTCGGCCGCTTCCCGAACCATTTCCATGAGCGCAAAGCCCGCGGTTGACAATGCCTTTGAGCGCTCATGAATCAGGCCCAGGGAGTAGCGGATGGCCGGCGACGCAATCGGGTAAATATGCAGATCTTCCCGATCGCTGTTGTAAACCACGGCGCTGACCGGCGCCACCAGGGCCCAGTCCGAAGTGCGCACGAGATTGTAGCTGGCGTTGAATGCGTCCATCACCATGATGCGGGACGGCCGCACAATGCCTTCGTCTATCAAGGTCTGCAGCTGGCGCCCGATGAGGTTCCGGGCCGAGGGGATGACCAGCTTGAGTTTGGGGACTTTCTCAAGGCGGCAGGGCGTGTACGAGGGGCCGGCAATGGGACGTCCGGAAATGAGCACAAGCCCTTCATCAAACTCAAACTCGGTGGCAAGCCCCTTGGTGTCGGAAGGCACCAGCCCCAGTGCGAAGTCGAGTTCGCCCGCCTGTACCTGCTCGGTCAGTTGCCCGCTGTAACCCTCCGTGATCTGCAACTCCACGTCCGGGTACTTTTCCATGAATTTGCAGATTACGCTGCCCAGTACGGCCCGGCTGAATGTCGGCGGAAATCCACAGGACAGTTTGCCGGTGATATGGTCCGAACGCGCCAGTTCAACGATTTCCTGCTGGATCTGGGAGAGGTTCTCGATCAGCGGCAGGATGAGTTCGTAAAAGCGGGTGCCGGTGGGCGTAGGGGTGACGCCTCGTGGGCCGCGCTCGAACAGCGGCGTACCGATTTCCTCCTCAAGCGCCGCAATCCGCCGGCTCAGTGCCGGCTGGACGATAAAGGCGCGTTCCGCCGCACGGGTAAAATTCCGCTCCTCGTATACCCTGAGGAAATACATGATCTGGCGTAAGTCCATCGATGTATTCTCCTCCTGAAGGCGTGCTGCCGTCCGCTAATCAGCCTGCCTGAAGTTATCCGCCGCCTGTTCCGGGAAGTCAATCGGCAGCCGGTATTCCGGCAGTAACCTGGATCTCCAGCCCTGCCTGCGGAGGCCGGCTTTCAGGTGCAGTTTGCGGCGAAGTTGCGGACAAGGGAAGCGAAGCCGCCCGGGTCTTCAACACAGGACATATGTGCGGCGTCCAGCGATGCCATGGATGCACCCGGAATGGAGTCAACGAGTTCCTGCCCCCGGCTCGGCGGAGTGGAAGGGTCATGCGCACCGGCAATGACGAGTGACGGACAGGATATTTGCGGAAGTACCGGATTCAGATCCGTTACTTCCAGAATTCTCGCGCATTCGGCGTAGCCGCGTGGGTCGGTGGCCTTGATCATGTCGACAATCCTGCCGACGACGGGATTGCCGGAAGAACGGAACGCAGGCTTGAACCAGCGCTGCAGCGTCGCGTCGACCAGCGGTTCCATGCCTTCAGCGAGCGCGGTGTTGTACCGCTCCCGCCACATTTCCGGTGGCGGATAGCTGGCGGCGGTATTGGCCAGAACAAGGCCACTGGTGCGCTCGGCGGCATGCACGCCAAGCCACATCGCGGTAAGTCCTCCCAGGGAGAGGCCGCAGACAATGGCCCGCTCCACCCCCGCGGTATCCAGCACGGCAAGGGCATCCTTGCCCAGGGTGCCGATATCGGCGGAACGTTCGCCCAGAGTGGATTGCCCATGCCCGCGGCTGTCGTAACGGATGACGGGCACGCCGGGCAGGGCCGCGATAACCCCGTCCCAGATAGTGCTGTCGGATGCAAGTGAGTTGCTGAAGAGGATGGGAATGCCAGCCCCGCTCCGGGTGCTGATATCAATGTCAAAGGCGATGCTTGCGCCGTCCTCGGTCTGAACTTGCCCTTTCATGGGTTTCTCCTGTGTAGCGGGCGAAAGCTTACGAAAACCATGAAGGTATCGGGAATGCTATATCGGTATGGCAGCCATGAAAACTTAGTACTTTTAGTAGCGCCCGAAGTGATTTTTCATATACGTCGAATATGGCGAAACTGCGTATCCGGCGACTTCCGCTTCCCTGGGAGATTCATGGACACCCGGTTCCGGTTCAATAACGGCTTTCACGGCGAAAGATTGATGACAGATATGCTCACAGGAAAGGTTGCGCTGGTCACGGGAGGCGCCCAGGGAATCGGGGCCGCCTTCGGACGAGCCCTGGCGCAGGCCGGAGCTGCAGTGGTTCTGGCGGATATTACCGATGCCGGCGCTGTTGTCGAAGATATTACGTCGGCCGGCGGTCAGGCCATGAGCGCGGTGCTTGATGTCGGCCGCCCGGAATCCATTGCGGCGGTCACGGAACAGGTGGCGGACAGGTTCGGCGGTCTCGACATCCTGGTCAACAATGCCGGTATCGCCAGTGCCCTGACTGCCAAGCCATTCCTGGAGATCACCGAAGCGGAATGGGACCAGGTCATGCGCGTGAACCTGCGGGGCGTATTCTGCTGCATGAAAGCGGCCGTGCCCCTGATGCGGGCGCGCGGCGAGGGCGCCATCGTCAATATCGCGTCAGCCACCGCGCTCAAGGGTGTGCCGGGTTACATGCACTACATCGCGTCCAAGGGCGGGGTGATTGCCATGACGCGCGGCGCCGCGCGTGAACTGGGGCCGGACCGGATTCGGGTGAATGCCATCGCGCCGGGATTGATCATGACCGAGAACCTGAGGAATCACGCGAGTTATCGCGGCGAGGCCCTGGAGGCCGCAACGGCAGGACGCGCACTCAGGCGCGAAGCGGTGCCCGAGGATGTGGTCGGCACCCTGCTTTATCTGGTATCGCCGCAAAGCGCCTTCGTGACGGGACAAACCGTCATCGTCGACGGCGGCTTCGTAATGAATTAGCAGGGCTAGGCGTCCTGTAACTGTTTGGAGAGACCTATGACTAGCACCGTAGACAAGCCCGCCGGAGACGTCGTCGTTCTGGATATCGATCCCTATTCCGAGGAATCCCTGAATTCGCCGTTCGGCTATGCCGCTGCCATACGTGATGCCGGGCAGGCCGTCTGGGTGCCCAGGTACCAGATGTGGGCAGTCGCCCGGTATGAGCATGTCCAGGGCGCCCTGCATAACTGGGGGGCGTTTATTTCCGGGCACGGCACAGGTCTGCGTGACGGACCCGGCAAGGAGCGCTGGCGTCCGCCCAGCCTGCTGCTGGAAACCGATCCGCCGGATCACGAACGCTTCAGAAGCGTGGTTGCGCCGGTAGTAACCGCGGCGGTCAAATCAGTGCGGCCGGAGCTCGAGGCGAGGGCCACGGAACTGGTCGACAAGCTGGTAGCCGCAGGCAGTTTTGACGCAGTGAAGGATCTGGCGGAGGCTTTCGTCTTACGGGTCTTCCCGGATGCTGTCGGACTTCCCAGGGAGGGACGCGAAAACCTTCTGGTCTACAGCGACCTGGCTTTCAACTCCTTTGGCGCGGACAACTGGTTGTTGAAAAAGGCGCAGGAAAAAGCACCGTCGGCGGTGGAATGGGTGCAGCAGTCCTGCAAGCGCAGCTCCCTGACGCCCGGTGGCATGGGGGCTGCAATTTTCTCGGCCGTCGATGAGGGGAAGTTTTCGGAGGAGGAAGCCGAAACACTGCTGCGCTCCTTTCTGACCGCGGGCCTCGACACGACCATCGCAACGATCGGCAATGCCTTGCGTTATCTCTCCGACTATCCCGGGCAATGGGCGAAGCTGCATGCCGATCCGGGACTGGTGCGGGCGGTCTTCGAGGAGACACTGCGTTTTGAGTCCACAGCGTCTATCGTCTACCGCAGTGTTGCGGAAGACATCGAATTCGCCGGGGTGCAAATGAAGAAGGACCAGAAGCTGATGGTCTCGATTGCAGGCGCCAATCACGATCCCGCGCAATTCCCGGATCCGGAACGCTATGACATCGAACGCAAGGCCAGATCGGTCGGTTTCGGTTTTGGCCTGCATACCTGCATCGGCCAGATGATGGCGCGTACCGAGTCGGATGTTTTACTGGGCGAACTTGCGAAGCGGGTGAAAGAGTTGAAGCCTGCAGGAGAGCCGGTCCGGCACTTTAATAACACGGTGCGTGGTTTCGCCCATGTACCGGTGAGCGTGGTCGCCGCCTAGGCGCCGGGCAGAAGGCACATCCCGATGGACGACGCAAGCGCATATGAGCCGCGTCTACGGCGCTTTCATCTTGCCGCCCGTGGCGGGGAGATGGCTGCACTGGATTTCGGTCCGCAAGAGCGGCCGGTGGATATCGTTTTCTCCCACGCCAACGGTCTCAATGCCCTTACTTATCGAAGCCTGCTGGCGCCGCTCGCGGTAAGCCTGAGAATTCTGGCCGTGGATCTGCGTGGCCACGGGGCATCCTCGCTGCCGGCGGATCCGGACCGGTGGAACCGCTGGCAGGGCCATGCGGATGACCTGCTGGGGCTGCTGGATGCGGCCGTGGATGCCCCGGTGGTGCTTGCAGGCCATTCGATGGGCGCAACCGCCAGTCTCATTGCCGCCGTCAGGCAACCGGAACGCGTTTATTCGCTCGTGCTTTTCGATCCGGTGCTGCTGCCGCAGGCGCTGCGTGCGCAAACCCCGCTCTGGGACGATCCGATGGTCAAGGCCACGCTGCGCCGGCGCGAGACCTATCCGGACCGCGCCTCGGTCATTGCGAGTTATCGCGGCCGGGGTGTTTTTGCGGGCTGGAGCGATGAGGAACTCGCAGACTATGTCGCCGCGGGATTCCGGGATACGCCGGAAGGCGAGGTGACATTGGCCTGCCGGCCGCAATGGGAAGTCCTGGCCTACGCCTACCACGATTACGACCCTGCTGAACTGTTTCGCGGGCTTGATTGCCCGGCCCGAATCCTGGCCGGCGAGACGGATTCAACCATGGGGCCTGATGCACGAGAACTCGCACCAGGCGTCGAGGTGGTTACCGGCACCACGCATTTCCTGCCCATGCAACGCCCGCAGTTGATGCGGGACGCTTTGCTGGCCGCCGTTGATTCGCAAGTCACCAAGGAATCCCGCGATACCGGGAAAGCAATCGAAGGAGAAACCGCCGATGTTCGGTCATGAAACCCAGGCGTTGATGAACACCGCGCGCAATCGAAAAGTGGACGATATCCTGCGTTTGCAGGCACGCCGCTCGCCCGGCAAGCTTGCCCTGATCTACGAGGGGCAACGGGATACGTACCGGGAACTCGATCGCCTGGTGAATCGTACCGCCAACGCGCTCCGGGCAGCCGGCGTTGCCGAGGGCGACAGGGTGGCGGTCTTTTCGCACAACAACCGGGCCTTCGTGATTCTGCGTCTCGCCATCATTCGGGCGGGGGCGGTGTTCACCCCTGTGAATTTCATGCTGAATGCGGGGGAGGTTGCCTACATCCTGCAGCACTCGGGTGCACGGGCCGTCATCGCCGAGGATGCGCTGTGCGGCGTCTGCGAGGAAGCCTTCGGCCAGATGGAGGCGCCGCCGCAACTGAGGGCATACATCCACCATGAGGGTACTGCCCCGCCGTCCGGATGGCTTGCGGCCGACGATTGGTTCGGCCATGCCGATGATGCGCCCGTGACCAGCGGGCGGGGCGAGGACGACCCGGTGCAGATCATGTACACCAGCGGCACGGAGTCGCGGCCGAAGGGTGCGCTGCTCAGTTCGCGCTGTCTCATGGCGCAGTACGTCAGTTGTATTGTGGACGGCGGCATGGAGGCCGACGACGTTGAGCTCCACTGCCTGCCGCTTTATCACTGCGCGCAACTGGATTGCTTCCTGAGCGTGGATTTCTATCTTGGCGCCACCAGCATCCTGCTGCGCGCGCCGGATCCCGGGAAAATCCTGGAAACCATCGAGTCGGAACGGGTCACGAAGCTGTTCTGCCCGCCCACGGTCTGGATTTCGCTGCTGCGGCATCCCGATTTCGACAAACGCGACCTGTCGTCACTCGTCAAGGGTTACTACGGCGCCTCGATCATGCCGACGGCGGTGATCGAGGAACTGCTGCAACGCCTGCCCGGCCTGCGGCTGTGGAACTTCTACGGCCAGACCGAGATGGCGCCGATGGCCACGGTGCTCAAGCCCCAGGACCAGCTGCGCAAGCTGGGTTCAGCCGGTGTTCCCGCGGTCAACGTCGAAACACGCGTGGTTGACGACGATGACAACGATGTGCCGGTGGGCGAGGTCGGTGAGATCGTCCACCGGAGCCCGCAGGCCATGCTGGGCTACTTCGAGGATGAAGCCAAGACGGCGGAGGCGTTCCGCAACGGCTGGTTCCACAGCGGTGACCTGGGGCGCTTCGACGAGGACGGTTATCTCTACGTGGTCGACCGCAAAAAGGACATGATCAAATCCGGCGGCGAGAACGTCGCCAGCCGGGAAGTCGAGGAGACGCTGTTTGCCCATCCACAAGTGGCGGAAGCCGCGGTGTTCGGCATCCCGGACGAGCGCTGGATCGAAGCGGTAATGGCCGTGGTCGTGCCCCGGCCCGGCGAGCCTCTCACGGTAGAGGCGCTCAATGAGCACTGCCGTGAGCGGCTTGCCGGCTACAAGCGACCGAAGCGCATTGTGCTGATTGATGCGCTGCCGAAAAACGCCAGCGGCAAGATCCTCAAACGTGAACTTCGTACCCGCTTCGATGGGGCAGAGTAACCGCTCCAACTACGGGCGCTAGGCGCCAAGGGGTTGGATCGAGCGTCGGATACGGGTACAGGTCGTATGCGCTCTACTGCGACAGTGGGAGTTTGCGCGGGAAGCTGAACATTTCCTCAGTCCAGGCCTGCGACCAGATCTCAATCTTCACTCTGGGGGAAACTGTGTGCTCGCGGGCAATGCGCAGGGACGGGAGGCTTGACCCTTTGTAGAAATGACATTACTGTCAATGTGTGTAAACTTCAAGTAACATTTCGCCATCTGCGGGAGCCACGAGGAGGACGAACAGTGCGTCTTGTCAAATTCAACCAGGATCGTCGAAATGGCGAGGGCTTCCTTGAGGGCAACGAGTTGTTCCTGTCGGGCGAGTGGCGCGATGGGGCGGCCGATGACGCCCCGTTTCTTCTGGCAGGCATGGATCGTGAGTCGCTGGCCCGCGCGAGGGGGGCCGCGCGCGTGCGGATCCCCCGCGCGGAGGTGCGCCTCGCCTTGCCGCTGGACCCGCGTGCAAAAGTCATCTGCGTAGGTTTGAACTATCGCGACCATGTCGCGGAAGCGCGTGACCATGTCGAGGAAGCGCCCGCAAACGCTCCCGCCCAGCCTGCGCTCTTCACCAGGGAAATGGATTCACTGGTCGGCCCCGAGGATGCGTTGATTTGTCCGAAGGTGTCGGCAAGCTTCGACTATGAAGGCGAACTGGCGGTGGTCATCGGCCGTCCCACGCGGCACGTGTCCCGGGAGGAGGCTGCCGCCTGTATCGGAGGGTATAGCTGCTTCATGGACGGAAGCGTCCGTGAGTATCAGCAGCACTCCGTCTCGGCAGGAAAGAATTTCTGGCGATCCGGGTCAATGGGGCCATCCATTGTTACGGCGGATGACGTGCCCTTGATTGGGCAGGCAGCCCTTTCGACCCGTGTGAATGGCGAAACCGTTCAGTCGGCAAGTATCGACATGATGATCTTCGACATTGCCTCGATCATCTCCTATTGCTCTCGCTGGACGGTGCTGAACCCCGGGGACGTTATCGCGACCGGATCCCCGGCGGGAGTCGGCGCCGCGCGAAAGCCCCCGCTTTGGCTGAAGCCGGGTGACCGCGTCGAAGTTGAGATCACAGACGTTGGTCTTCTCGAAAACCCCGTCGAACAAGAACGTTAACGCAGGTTTTTCGCCTTCCTGGAGGCCGTTCCCGGGTCAGGTTCGTTTACTGGCCCGGGCTGGACTCGATGGCCACCATTCCAGACGGCCTGGCGCGTTCCGAAGAAAGTACGTGTAAACCTCTTCGGTTGCGCTGCGCGCGGCCGAATGCGGTACGCCCAGGGCCTGCAGAATGTGGATCGACAGCTGGTATATGTAAAGATCTGACTCGATACCTCCCACCAGGAGGCGGCGAACGCCCTCGCGAATCGAACCCAGCACCACATCGATTGCCACCTCATAAAGCGCGAACACGAAATGCGCCGAAGCGTGACCCTCGGCCAGATTCTGGCGCGCCAGACGTCCGACGGTGGTGTCGGGATTGAGAAAATCCGAATGCACGACAAAAGAGCCCCAGACCGGATCTACCGCGGCTCGTGAGAGGAGGAGCCGTATGCCAGCGGCAGTCCCAAGAAGACCCTGTGAAATTTCCGGCATGAGTCGAAGCGCTTCCTCGCTCAGGTCGTCGCTCAGCTTCGTGCCGATGGCCTCGGTCAGTTGCTCGAGAGAGTCGAAATAGTTGTAGAAGGTTCCGCGGGAAACCTTTGCCTCCTGCGTGACTTCGTCGATGACGGTGGGTAGCCCTTGCCGTTCCGCGCAAACCCGCAGCATTGCCTCCATGAGGCGAGCCCGCATCTTCTCGCGCTTTCGGCGTGCCGATCGGACGCGGAAATCGTTCACGGCCTCTTCAGCATCATCCTTCGTGGCGGATTGCTTGGCAGATTCTTTCCGTTCTCTCATCGAGCTATTGACTCTCAAGTAACAAAACCCGTGAACGGGCGCCGCAGGTGCGTACAAGCTCAAAAGCATATCATCCCTGCAACATAATAATGACGAAAGTGTTGCGCAGATTTCGCAATGCGCGATTACGGAAGCGGCGACAAGCTTCGAATGCAGCTGCTGGATGAAGAGGCGGCGCGCTGACGGGCGGATGGCGAGGCCGGCTTGAGTGCCGCTTCATTGGAGAATTCCTGATCAAGCGTATTGAACCAGACCGCAAGGTCTGGAGCGAGAAGGTCTTCATGCTTGACCTTTATACATAATGACAGTACCGTCATTATTACATTTGATTAAGCGTTGCTGACCATGAAGCCACAGTAGCTCCGTGGCGCACCGTCAAGACAGTCGAAATCAGAAATGACCACTGCCCAGGCCTCGCCAGCGATTACATTACAGGACCGCTACCTGCATCGTTCGGGTCGCGTGGTGTTGACAGGCGTGCAGGCGCTTGTGCGCCTGATGCTTGTGCAGGCTGACCGCGACAAGGCGGCCGGCCTGGTCACCGGCGGGTGGGTGTCCGGATATCGCGGGTCGCCTCTGGGCACGCTCGACATGGCCTTTTCCGGCGCATCCGCGTTGACGGTCGAGCGCAATATTGTCGTGCAACCGGCGGTCAACGAGGAGTTGGCCGCAACCGCGATCGCCGGAACCCAGCAGATTACCCAGACGCCGGGGGCGAGAGTGGGCGGAGTCTTCTCCCTATGGTATGGCAAGGGGCCAGGCCTCGATCGGGCCGCCGATGCCATTCGCCACGGCAACATGGCAGGTAGTTCACCCGTTGGCGGCGTCGTGCTTGCCGTGGGCGACGACCATATCGCGAAATCATCCACGTTGGCAGTTCATAGCGAGGAGGTTTGCGCCAGCCTGCAACTCCCCTTGTTCTACCCGTCAGATGCCCGCGAGATCGTTCTCTACGGACTGCATGGCTTCGCACTGTCGCGTCATACCGGATCCTGGTCGGCCCTGAAGATAGTTACCGATGTCGCCGATGGCACGGCTTCGATCGAGGCTGACGAGATCGGGGCAGAGATCGTGCTGCCCGACATCGATGTGCCGCCCGATGGCCTGCATGTCCGCTGGCCCGACTCACCGCTTGCGATGGAAACGCGGCTACGGCGTTATCGCCTTCCGGCGGTACTGGCCTATGCCCGTGCCAACCGTCTTGACCAGAGCCATCACAAGAACGCTGCCAGCCGCATCGGTATCGTCTCGTCAGGAAAGTCCTGGCTCGACGTGCTGGAAGCGCTGCGCCTGCTGGGGTTGGATGAGGCGGAACTGCGATCGTTGGGCGTTACGCTCTACAAGCTCGCGATGATCTGGCCGGTCGAGCCCGAGGGTCTCGCTGATTTTGCCAATGGTCTTTCCACGATGCTCGTTGTTGAGGAAAAGGGACCGTTGATCGAGACCCAGATTAAGACTTTGCTCTATGGTCGTGCCGGCGCTCCGGTGGTGCAGGGGAAGACCGACGCAAGCGGTGCGCCGCTGCTGGCGGCGGAAGGCGAACTGACGCCAGAGCGCATCGCTGTTGTGCTGGGTGAGCTGATCGTCGGCGAAACCGGCACGCAGAAGGTTGCTGCACGCCTTCCGGCGCTCGGCTACATGCTTGAAGAGCAGGCGAGGCTTGCCGCGCCGCCCGCGTTGCGGCGTCCCCATTTCTGCTCGGGTTGTCCGCATAACCGGTCGACTGTTGTACCCGACGGCAGCCGCGCGTCGGGCGGCATCGGCTGCCACGGCCTGGCAGCCATGTTCATGCCGAACACCGGCTCCTGGACGCAGATGGGTGGGGAAGGCATCCACTGGATGGGGCTTTCTCCCTTCACTGACGAACGACATGTGTTCGCCAATATCGGCGATGGCACCTATTTCCATTCCGGCATCCTGGCGATACGGCAAGCGCTCGCCGCCAACCTTACGATGACCTACAAGCTGCTCTACAACAGCGCCATCGCCATGACCGGGGGGCAGCAGGTTGACGGCGAGTTGTCGGTCGAGAGGTTGGTTGAGCAGCTGCGTGCAGAGGGCGTCAGCCAGCTGGTCGTTCTGTCCGACGATCCCGATCAATACGGGTCCGGCGGCCAGGTGCGCAAGCTCGCGCAGGTGGGACATCGCGACGAGTTGGAAGCGATCCAGTTGGCGCTTCGGGAGACGAGCGGCGTCAGCGTGATCGTCTACGAGCAGATGTGCGCGACGGAAAAGCGACGCCTGCGCAAGCGCGGCAGGATTGCCGAGCCCTCCGCCCGCGTTTTCATCAACGAGCGTGTCTGTGAAGGCTGCGGCGACTGTTCGATCAAGTCCAACTGCTTGTCGATCGAACCCATCGAGACTGCTTTCGGGACCAAGCGACGGATCAATCAGTCGAGTTGCAACAAGGATATGAGCTGTCTCGACGGCTTTTGTCCCAGTTTCGTGACGGTGGAGGGTGGCACGCCGCGCCGGGCGCGTAATCCCGAGACAGGAGTCCCATTGCCGGATCGGCCGTCAACGCCGGCCGCGGCGCATGAGCGCATCCTGATCGCGGGCATCGGCGGTACCGGTGTCGTGACGATCGGCGCGATCTTGTCGATGGCGGCGCATATCAGCGGGCGCAAGGCGGGCGTGCTCGATCAGGTCGGGCTGGCACAGAAGGGCGGCGCCGTCACGAGCCACGTCCATATTACCGAAGGCGCTATCGGGGCGTTGCGTCATCCGGCCGAGAGCGCCGACCTGATCTTCGCCTGCGATCAGATCGTCGGCAACGGCAAGGATGTGATGAGTGCTATTGCGCCCGGCCGGACGCGCGTCGTCGCCAACGCCGACGTCGCGATTACCGGCGATTTTACGCGCGACCGCAACGCCATCGTCAGTCACAGCATGCTGGCCCGGCGGCTCGCTGAACGCTCAGGGTCGGAGGGTTTTCTCGCCTTTCCATTCACCCGCCTTTCGGAAGGGATTTTCGGAGATGCGATCGGCGCGAACCTGATGATGTTGGGCGCGGCCTGGCAGAAGGGCTGGATCTCGCTCGATCACTCGGGTATCGAACAGGCAATCACGCTGAACGGCCAGGCGGTCGAAATGAATCGTCAGGCCCTTGCATGGGGCCGCAGGCTCGTGGTTGATCCGAATGCCGTCTATCAGGCCGCGGGGCTGGCGACCCCCGAACCGGAATCCCTCGACACGCTGATCGAAAGTCGCGCACGCTTCCTCGAGGCGTATCAGAATGCACGCTGGGCGAAGCGCTTTCTCCGTGCTGTGACCAGGGCGCGGCAGGCCGAAGCCAGGCTTGGGAGCCAGGCATTCACCGAAGCTGTCGTTCGCTCTCTGTCCAAACTCATGGCCTACAAAGACGAATATGAGGTTGCGCGGCTCTACACGGACGGGCGGTTCGCCCGAGAGCTCAAGACGCAATTCGGAGGCGCGGCCAGGCTCAAATTCCATATGGCCCCACCGATTCTGTCGCGGCGCGACCCTGTCACCGGTCACCCGCGCAAACGGCAGTTCGGCGCATGGGTGATACCCGTTTTCCGTCTTCTCGCGAGTTTAAGATTTCTTCGCGGAACACGACTCGACATCTTTGGCTACACAGCCGAGCGCCGGACCGAGCGGGCGCTGATCGAGGAATATGAAGCGCTGCTCGATCGTCTGATCCTCCACCTGTCCCGAGAAACGCTCGATGAAGCGGTCGCAATAGCCAGCCTTGCTCTGGAAGTCCGCGGTTTCGGTTACGTGAAAGACAAGGCGGTCGTCGCTTATCGCCGCGCCGTTACCGATCGCATTGCGCGATTCGAGCGCCAGCCCGCGGACACTGCTTCGGCGGCCTGAAGCCCACAATCCAACCCGGAAAGGATCGACCATGACCCTCGACTATGATGCTGTTCAAAAGGTGATCTACGGCTACTGGAACGCACTCGACCGCCGCGACTATCCAGTGATGCTGGACTTGCTGACCGAAGACGTCGAATGGCGCGCCGGCGCCGCTTGCGATGGGCGCGCCGCTGTGGCCAAGGCGCTCGAGCAACGCCCGACCAAGCTTGTCGTCCGCCATTTCATATCGAACCTCGCCATGGAGGACGGTGACGATGCCCGGGAGGTCTTCTTCCTGCTCGCGGCATTCGGGCGTATTGCCCGGGATGGGGAAGCCAGCCCTTATCCCAGTGGCGTGCCGCATGTGATCGCAGACGTTCGCGCGACGATCGTCTCGACGCAGGACGGGCCCAAAATCGCAAAAATGCATGCGTCGGTGGTTATCCGCGCGGAGGAGCCGGCGTGAGCGAGCTGTTCGACCCGTCGTGATCCGGCATTCCTGCTGTTCGATTGGCTCGAAGTTGAACGCGCGCGTGGGCAGTTTCGGGCAACGGATGGTTCCGATCCAGGCGTCTTGGGGCCTTTTCTGGCTTACAAATTGACGAATACGTCATTATGACTGTAATCTACCCGGTATGGGTCTCGGGGCGTGGCTTGGTGTGACAGGAGAGTGAGAATGCAGGATGTGAACGTGCCGGTGTTGATTGTCGGCGGTGGTGGAAGCGGATTGAGCGCGTCCATTTTTCTCGCTGATCTGGGCATTGAACATTTGCTGGTCGAGCGTCACGGGAGCACCTCGCACGTTCCCAAGGCGCACTATTTGAATCAGCGGACGATGGAGATCTTCCGGGCCCATGGTTTGGCAGACGCGCTCTATGCGGTCGGCGCTTCGCCGGCTGATCTCCGCCTTGCGAGGTGGTGGACGTCATTGGGTGGCGATGGCCCCCTGGACCGGCGCGAGATCCATGCCTTCGACTGGCTTGATGAGGACTATCAGGCACGTCTGCGGCGGAATAGCCCGGTGATGGTGACCAACTATCCGCAAATACGTCTGGAGCCGCTGCTGCGAGACGCCGCCGAGACGCGGTCGCCCGGCGCCGTGCGCTTCAGCCACGAGCTGGTCGACTGGAGCCAGACCGGCGAGGGCGTCGAGGCCGTGATACGCGACCGGGTGAATGATGAAACGTTTAGAGTGCGCGCAAGCTATATGATCGCCGCGGACGCTGGCCGCACCATTGGCCCGCGCCTGGGCATACAGATGCTCGGCCCCACCGGGCTGGTGAAGGTTATCGCAGTCCACATCATGGCCGACCTGTCAGCCCATGTGCCCGACGATACGATCCACATTCGCTTGCTAAACGCTGATGGCGAAGGCTTCTGGGCGAGTGGGGCCCTGGTCAAGACGGGTCCGTCCTGGGATCGCCATTCGGAAGAATGGGTGGTGCATTTCGCTCTTCGTCCCGACGACCCTGATCAACTCGACGAACAGGCTGCGGCGGAGCGCATCCGTGCGATTTGCAAGCTGCCTGACCTTGATCTCAAGGTATTACAGATCAGTCGATGGTCGGTGGACCGCATCCATGCCGAGCGGGTGCGCGAGGGCGCCATTCTGCTGGTTGGCGACGCGGTGCATCGGCATCCCCCGACGACCGGCCTCGGCCTGAACGGCGGCATCCAGGACGCGCACAATCTGTGCTGGAAGCTCGCAGCCGTCCTCAAGGGGCAGGCGGACGAGTCCTTGCTCGACAGTTATGAAGCCGAGCGGCTTCCCGTCGCCATCGACAATTGCGACTGGGCGCTTTCTACAGCGATGAACCTTCAGGTGATCGACGCCGCCATGAACCTTGTGCCCGACGCATCACCAGAGATGAATATGGCAGCGATGGAGGCCTATTTCGCTCCCACGCGGATGGGGGCGTCACTGCGCGCGCGCGTGGCAGAGGTGATCCATACCCAGCGTATTGAGTTTCATACCCAGGACATCGACATCGGGTTCGCCTATGCGCAAGGTGCGTTGGTCCCGGATGGCGCCGAGGCACCGCCGCGCGATCCCTTCGGCACCGACTACCGGCCGAGCACCCGGCCCGGTCACCGCCTCCCGCACGCATGGCTCACGCGCTCCAACGAGCGGCTGTCCACGCTGGACCTGGTGCGACCGGGAACCTACGTGCTCATTACCGGAGACGGTGGCGATGCCTGGCTGCAGGCCGCCGAAGCGGTGGCAGCGCAAGTCAACGTGCCGCTTGTCGCGGTCAAGATCGGCAGCGGTGACGCCTATGCCGACGAAGGGCAATGGGCTGCCGTCAGCGAGATCGAAAGCTCGGGCGCCATCATCGTGAGGCCCGATCAGCATGTCGGGTGGCGGAGTCTGACCATGGCTGCCGATCCCATGCGCGCACTGAGCGACGCCCTCATCTCCATTCTCGCTACCCGGTCCTCACCCGGCGGTCAGGTGCAGTAAGGGTCAACACCCGTCGGATCGCCCGCCATCGAGCCGTCGAAACCCCCAGGACGATTCAAACAGACATTGGGTTCGCCTGGTCCAAACAGAAGCGGCGCGAATCTAGGGCAAAATAGCCGGTGAGACCGACGTGTCGAAGTAAGCGGCGTCGCTGGATGCGATTTCGCGCATGCGCGCGAATTCGCCCTGCTGGAAGCCGCGATAATAATCGGCCAGCTCTTCGCGCGATCCGGCGATGAAGGGGCCGTGTGCCACGATTGGAATGCGTTGCGGCTGCCCGGCAAACAGCAGCACGCGGGCGCCTGAATTGCCGGCCGACAACGATAACCGGCTATCGCCGTCCACCGCCACTGGATGGGTCCAGCCAACCGATCCGTTGCTCAGGACCGGGCCAGCCTGCCCGAGGCGAGCATCGCCTTCGAGCACGACAATGAAGCCGTTGTAGGACGCGGGCAGTTCCTGCGCGAATGCGGCTGCGGGATCGAGGCGAATATCGACCAACGTCACCGGGGTGGCGTTCAGGGTCGATGCCTTGGTATCGCCCGAGCGGCCGCTGTAGACCCGCGCCTCGACGCCGGGTTCGCGGCGCAACGGCATCGCGCCGCGCCTCAACATCTGCACGCGAGGCGGCATGTTCCGGTCACGCTCGGGAAGAATGACCCAGAGCTGGAAGAGTCGCATGTGAGCCGACACCACCATATCTTCATTATGTACAATGCCGCGTCCTGCGGTCATCCACTCGACATCGCCCGTTTCCAGCCGGCCACTGGTGTCCTCGATACTGCCGTTCAGCAGAATGGAGACGGTTTCCAGGCCTGCGTGCGGATGCGCTCCGCCGAACGGGCCCGCCGCAGATACGTGGTCATCAGCCATCAGGAAGAAGGGGTCCGTGCGGTCGATCCGGCCGGGCTCGACAACCAGCGCGGCCTCGTGCGTGCCGCCTGCGAAACCCGGTCCGGGCGGAGGGATGACGCGCGTTTCGTCGAGCTGTCTTTCGTGCATGGTTCCGGGGTGCTGATGCGGACGCCTTTACCAGGAAGCGCCCTCTCATCCTTGATCAGGTTCTTTTCATCGAATCATGTCGATCGGCTGTTTTCCCTCTGGCAGGTCGGGTCGCGCCACCAGCGTCTCGACAGGCTCGCCCGCGGCAAGTCGGGCGGAAAGTTCGGCGGGATCGAAGATCACGCCGATCGGGTTTTCGGCGAACTTCCGGGAGTTCGTGTAATCCCAGGCCTCCTCCATGGACATCGTGTCGTACATCAGTTCCATACGGTTGCCGTCTGGGTCCTTGTAGTAAAGCGATATCGTCGGGCCATGGTTGATCGGCCAGAACGGTTCGATCCCGAGCGAGCGCAACCTGTCATAGGTGGCCATCAATTCGGGGAGGCTGCCAAATGTGAAAGCGATATGATCGAGCGCCGCGAGCGTACCGTTTCGGGCAAGGGCCATGCCGGCATGTTCTACGAGCGCAATGCGGTGATGCTCGTCGTCATAGGTGATGAAGCACAGCTTGGGTGAGCCCTGCGACTCGTGGGTGACAGTGCCTCCCAGAACCGCGACGTACCAGTCGCGCATTGCCTCTACAGACTCCGTTCGCAGCACTACATGAGCCAGTTTCTCAGGGCGGGCAGTTCCCTGCGGGCGGTCGCCGCCGCGTGGCATTTCAAAAGAATCCATGACTCTCTCCTCTTTGTTTGGCGCAGTGGGCCCCATCCGCCAAGTGCGATTTCAGCGCCATGAACGAGGGGCATTCTGTCTAGATAACGACATAATGACAAAAATGTCAATAATGTCAGTAATTGGATTTACGCCGCTTGGCCATGCCTTATGGCTTTGCCTGTCTCTGGAGGAGTCTGCAGCACCGCGCTATTGAAGTCTGCCGACGTGCCGCCGAGTAATCCGGCGCCGGCTTCGGCAGTCGATTCCACGAAA
>CAJXLF010000005.1 GCA_913055805.1 uncultured Salinisphaerales bacterium | reverse complement strand
CCCCTGCAGGTCGAGCAGGCAACTACCATGATTTAATTACGGTGTCCGGGAACGTCAGTACAGCCCAGACCCCTTTTTCGGTTCTCAAACAAGCCTGTCCTAATCGGCTAGTCTCATTGGAGTAGAGGTGCGAATAGATAAGGTCATATCGGGCAATGTGCCTCCGGTGAAATTATTCGAGGCGGAAAATCTTTCAGATTTAGTAGTCATAGCAGGCCCAAACGGTGTTGGAAAATCGCGTCTTATAAATGCGATGCTGAATTACTTTCAGTCATTTAATCAGCCCGGGACCTCTTTCGACATTGTCGCCACATGTCCAGAAGAAAGTAAGGCATGGGGGAAGGATCGCTTAGTCACATCGAATGCCGAGGATGCTCAGAAGCTGAGAGCACTGCTACAACAGCAGCAAAAAAGGCGAAACCTTAAAAGCTCGATAATTTATTACGAAAGTGATCGAAGCATTCAGAAAATTGCCCCCTTGAAGTTCCAGTGGGAATTTGCAGACCCTTGGGAGGAGTCGGTTGGACAAGGTTTTTGTTTTAACCCTTTAAAAAGCCGATGGCAAGACACAATCCATGCCATTTTCAAGAAGATTCAAAGCCAGAAATCCTCTATTGCTTCAAGGGCAATACAACTTAAGAGTGCCGGCCATGCGTCTATGAATCTAGAGTTCTCTGACCCACTTGATCCGTTTCGAGATGCATTCTCGAAGCTACTAGGTCCGAAACGTTTGGTTGGCGCGGATGTTCAAAAGCAAACACTGATTTATGCAGAGGGCGATAGAGAGGATGACGTCAAGACTCTTAGTAGTGGCGAGAGAGAAGTACTCAACATTATTTTCGACTTTATACTCAGAAAGCCCAGTGATTGCGTCGTCTTCTTCGATGAACCCGAACTACACCTGCATCCAGAGTTGCTTCATAAGCTTATTACTACGCTTAGATCCGTAGGTAAAAATAACCAGTTCATACTGATCTCACATTCGCCATCTGTTATATCTGCCTCGCTTGAAGACTCAGTAATTTTTTTAACTCCACCCAAACCAGACGGGTCCAACCAAGCGGTTCTTGTAAAACCTGATGATACGACATCGACTGCCCTACACAAGCTTGGTCAATCCATTGGTGTAGTCGCACTCGGACACAAAATTGTCTTAGTAGAAGGCAATGAGGCAAGCTTAGATAAGCAGACCTATGGTCAAATTCTGGAGAATAAGCACTCAAATATTGTCCTTCAGCCGGTTGGTGGAAAAGATCAACTTTTGTCGTTTGAATCAATCCTCGACGATATCTTGAATCGCACAATATGGGGTGTCGATTTCTACATGCTCGCTGATAGGGACGCTGCTCCTGCAGGACATACCCCAGAAGAGATGACACAGCGTTCTAACGGACGCTTTATAGTACTTGAGCGATATCACCTAGAAAATTATTTCTTACATCCGCGTGTCTTAGCTATGTGCTTCGAGGAACAAGAACCAGACGATTCTTGGTTACGAGACGAGTTGGTAATTCAAGCCAAGTTACTGGAGATCGCACGCTCATTTCTGAGCTATGCGACTGCGCTCATCGTCTCAAAGCATGTTCGGATGAGTGTCGGAAATGTCTCACTAATGCCTCGTGCATGCGTTGACAAGTCCGAACCAGAATTGGCACAAATGATCCTTAGAACTCAGGCAACCGAGAAATCACGAATATTGACGTCAATGAACGATGAGGCTACACAGCTTCTAACGCAACAAACGTATCAACGTCTTCAAACGTCTTTGGCGGACGGCAGCTGGATAAACGAGGTTCCTGGAAAGCCAATTTTGGCGAAGTTTGCTGGCGCTGCAAAAATCCCTGTTGGGCGATTGAAGTCTCTCTATATAGCAAAGAATGCCGAGAAGCAGCTGGGCGCATTTGCCGAAATCGAAAAAATATTCCAGCAATGGGCTATGTAACTAATAGCGCATAACGGTCGTTCATGCCGGGACGTTGTGCTTCGCACACTGTTAGGTGTTGACCTGATCAAGCCGCCTTCACCGCCACCGTCTGATTAATCAATTTCTGCAACTCCGGCACACAGGAACCACAATTGGTACCAGCATTCAGGCATTTGCCGATATCCTCAGTCGTCCGTAAATCCTGTTCCTGAATAGCACGTGTGATGACGTTGCGTCCCACGCCGAAGCAGGAACAGACCAGCGGGCCGGTATCCGCCCTCGGATCGGCCGGCTTGCCGACCAGCAGGCCGACGCGGTCCAGGTCTTCCAGCTTCTCCTTCTCGAACAGGCCGGACAGCCAGGCGCGGCTGGGCAGGTCTGGTCGCGGTGAGACGAATACGCAGGTTTCGATACGCTCGTCCTTGACCAGGGCCGCGCGGTAGAGGCCGGCATTCATGTCGCAGACTTCCAGTACGTCGTCTTCGGGCGAGTTGGATTCGAGCATGGCCCGGCCCCAGGCGGTCCAGTCGCGCACACGGCCGCGGCCGGCGATTTCGTAGCGGTAGAACTTCTTGCCCTGCACTTTCACCCAGTAGACGTTGTTACGGATATCCAATGGCTTGCGTGACAGCACAAAGCCATGCCAGTCCACCAGGAAAGGCTCGATACGCACGGGGGTGTGCTTGAACTCCGGCTCACCGGATACCGGGTCAACGACCGGATTCACCAGGGCGCCGACGCGTGCATCCGAGGCGGTCTGGCCGTTCCAGTGAATGGGCACAAACAGCACGCCGCGCGGGATTTCGCCGGTGGCATCCACCCGCGCCACCAGGTTGCCCCATTCGCTGCTCACCCGCGCCAGGGCGCCGTCCTGAATGCCGTAGAGCATGGCGTCATGCGGATGCACCTGCACAAACGGCTCCGGCAGATGGCTGCCCAGACGGGGCGCACGGCCGGTGCGGGTCATGGTGTGCCACTGGTCGCGGATGCGGCCGGTGTTGAGCACCAGGGGATATTTGTCGCTGGGCGCATGCGCTGGCGGTTTGGGTTCGGTGGGGACGAAGTGTGCCTTACCGTCGGCGGTATAAAACTTTTTGTCTGTGAACAATCTTGCCGTTCCGGTTGGGGTTTCACCCCCTCCCCGGCCCTCCCCCGTCAAGGGGGAGGGAGATGAGGGAAGCACCGGCCACTGGATGGGTTCCAGGGCGTCATATTCTTCGCGGCTCATGCCGGCCAGTCCGGCGATGTTGAAACAACGCTGGCCGTCGTTTTCATGGCCGGACAGGCGGGCGAATTCATCAAAGATTTCGTGGGGGGACTGATAGTCAAAACCCTCGAAGCCCATGCGTCTGGCGACTTCGCTGATGATCCACCAGTCGGCTTTCGCTTCGCCGGGCGCATCGAAGAATGCACGCTGACGGGATATGCGGCGCTCGGAATTGGTCACCGTGCCGTCTTTTTCGCCCCAGCCCAGAGCCGGCAGTTTGATATGCGCCAGCTCCACGGTATCGGTGTTCGGGATGACGTCGGAGGCCACCACCAGTTCGCAGCGCTTGAGAGCTTCGCGCGCCACGTTGGCATTGGGCAGGCTGACCACCGGGTTGGTGGCCATGATCCACACGGCCTTGATCTGCCCGGCCTCTATCGCGTTAAACAGGTCAACGGCCTTCAGGCCGGGTTTGTCGGCCATGGCCGGGCTGGCCCAGAAACCCTGCACCAGGTCCCGGTGCGCGGCGTTGCCGATGTCCATGTGACAGGCCAGCATGGTTGACAGGCCGCCCACCTCGCGCCCGCCCATGGCGTTGGGCTGGCCGGTGATAGAAAACGGGCCCATGCCCGGCTTGCCTACCCTGCCCGTGAGCAGATGGCAGTTGATGATGGCATTGACCTTGTCCGTGCCCTGCGACGACTGGTTCACGCCCTGGGAAAACAGCGTCACGGTCTTGTCGGTGTCGGCAAACCATTGATAGAAGGTTTTGACATCGGCCTCGCGCAGGCCGCAGTCCACGGCCACGGCCGCCACATCCGGTGCGCTGAGCTTGGCGGTCTTGAGGGTTTCCTCGCTGCCGCTGCAATGGTTGTTGACGAAGTCGACGTCCATGCGCCCATGCTCGTGCAGCCAGGTCAGCAGACCGTTGAACAGCCGCACATCCGCACCGGGATTGATGGACAGGTGCAGGTCGGCAATTTCGCAGGTGGCGGTACGACGCGGATCGATGACCACGATTTTCATCTGCGGGCGCGCCTGTTTGGCCGCCGCGATACGCTGGTAAACGATGGGATGGCACCAGGCGGTATTCGAACCGGTCAGCACGATCAGGTCGGCTTCATCCACATCCTCGTAACTGTTGGGCACCAGGTCGTTGCCGAAAGCGCGCTTGTAGCCCATCACGGCGGAGGACATGCACAGCCGGGAATTGGTGTCGATGTTGGCCGAACCGATGTAGCCCTTCATCAGCTTGTTGGCCACGTAATAGTCTTCGGTGAGCAACTGGCCGGACACGTAAAACGCGACCGATTCCGGGCCGTAGACGTCGATGATGCGCTTGAAGCCCTGGGCCACCTTGTCCAGCGCCGTATCCCAGTCGCTACGCGCGCCGTTGACTACCGGATGCAGCAGACGGCCCGCCAGATCAACGGTTTCGCCCAGCGCCGAGCCCTTGGAGCACAGGCGGCCGAAGTTGGAGCCGTGATCCGGATCGCCTTCGACTTCAACGCCGCCCTGCCCGTCCGGGCGCGCGAGCACACCGCAGCCGACGCCGCAGTAGGGACAGGTGGTTTTGATTGCTTCCTGCTTGCTCACTATAAAACCTTTAAATCATCCACAGATTTCACAGATTACACAGATTCAATGCTGTTTATTTTTTATATATATCAAGTCGTTACAAAGCTTCTTCTGAACTGAAAGAAGAAGCTTTGCTTATGGATGCATGTACCTGACAATCTGTGAAATCTGTGTAATCTGTGGATAGTCTTCACGCCGCTTCCGTTTCGGCCGCTGCGAACGCCTTGCCGAAGATCAGTACATCGCGAATATCGGAGATGTCGGCGCCATCAATCATCAGATCGTAATACCACGAGCCGTCTGCCACATCGCCGTAAAGCACGGCACCGGCGATCTTGTTGTCTTTGAGGACAAGCCGCTTGTAGATGCCGCGGCGCAGATCGCGGAACACGATTTCTTCGGTGCCTTCCTCGCCAACAAAATCTCCTGCCGAGAACAGATCAATGCCAGTAACTTTCAGCTTGGTGGATACGGTTGAACCCTTGTACTTGCTGTACCCCATACAGGCCAGATGATTGGCGCAGACTCTGGCCTGCTCCCACAACGGCGCCACCAGGCCGTAGGTGGCATGGCGATGCTGCACGCATTCGCCCACGGCGTAGATCGAGGGATCATAGGTTTGCAGTGTGTCGTCCACCAGAATGCCGCGCTCGCATTGCAGGCCGGCTGCCTGGCCCAGTTCCGTATTGGGCCGGATACCCACCGCCATGACCACCAGATCGGCCTCGACTTCGCTGCCGTCCTTGAAGCGCAGACCGGTAACTCTTGTCTCGCCCAGGATTTCCTCGGTGGCCGCCTGCATGCAGAATTTCAGGCCGCGCTCTTCCAGTGATTTGCGCAGCATTTCCGCGGCCGGTTTGTCGAGCTGGCGCTCCATCAGGGAATCCAGCAGATGCACCACGGTGACTTCCATGCCCCGCTTCATCAGGCCATTGGCGGCTTCCAGACCCAATAGCCCGCCGCCGATGACCACTGCCTTTTTCATGGTCTGGCTGGCTTCCAGCATGGTATTCACGTCGTGAATATCGCGGAACGTGATTACACCCTCCAGCTTGTGGCCGGGCACCGGAATAATGAAGGGATTGGAACCGGTGGCGAGCAACAGGCGGTCGTATTCCACTTCCAGGCCCGATTCGGAAACCACCACTTTCGCATCACGCCGGATTTCCGTCACCGGATCACCGGCATGCAGACGAATGCCATTGGCTTCGTACCACTCCGGCGTATTGATCATGATTTCATCAATGGTCTTTTCACCCGCCAGCACGGGAGACAGCAGGATGCGGTTGTAATTGCCATGCGGCTCGGCGCCGAAAACCGTGATGTCGTACAGGTCGGGTGCCAGTTTCAGCAGCTCCTCGACTGTACGCATCCCGGCCATGCCGTTACCGATGACAACCAGCTTTCTACGTTCCATCAACCTTGCTCCGGATCCCTTTCTTACACGCATTCACATCTGTGAAATCTGTGTAATCTGTGGACTGCTATCTTTAAGCCGCGCGTTCCATCACGCCTTCGCCCAGCCTGACCTCGACACGCCCGTTGCTCACACGTATTTCGTGAACATTCACGGAGTAACCGGCGTCTTCGAGACACACACCGTCTTGCAGACAGTAATGGTGCTTGTAGATGGGCGAAGCAACGACGACCTTGCCGCCGAGGTCACCAACCAGGCCGCGTGACAGCACATTGGCGCTGCTGGCCGGGTCATAATTGTCGATGGCGTAGAGTTCATCGCTGCCCAGCAAGCGGAAAATCGCTACCTGGTGGCCCTGGATAAGTGCGCCGACACCCGTATTGGGCACGATGTCGTCGATACTGCAGATATCTACCCAGTTCATGCTGCTTTCTCCTTCAATTCTTCGCGCTCGTCCTCGGTGGCGGGCCGGATCTGGCCCCGTTCCTGGACAAACACGACATTGCTGTCATTGGATTCCGAATTCACGAAATGCCGGAAACGTTTGAGCTTCTCCGGGTTTTCAATGGTCTTTTTCCATTCGCATTCGTAGGTATCGACCAGCATCTGCATCTGGGCTTCAAGCTCTTCGCCGATGCCCAGCTTGTCTTCGATGACCACTTCCTTGAGGTAATCCAGCCCGCCTTCGAGATTCTCCAGCCAGCGTGCAGTGCGCTGCAGCCGGTCGGCCGTGCGGATATAGAACATGAGGAAGCGGTCCACGTACTTGATCAGGGTTTCGTCATCCAGATCGGTGGCAAACAAATCCGCATGGCGGGGCTTCATGCCGCCATTACCGGCCACATACAGATTCCAGCCGTTCTCGGTTGCAATGACGCCGACGTCTTTCACCTGCGCCTCGGCGCACTCACGCGTACAGCCTGAAACAGCGAACTTGAGCTTGTGCGGTGAACGGATGCCGCGGTAGCGCTCTTCCATCAGGATGGCCATGCCCACGGAATCCTGTACGCCATAGCGGCACCAGGTGGAGCCTACGCAGGATTTCACCGTACGCACGGCCTTGCCGTAGGCATGTCCGGACTCGAAACCGGCGTCCACCAGTTCTTTCCAGATCAGCGGCAGCTGCTCTACACGCGCACCGAACAGGTCAATACGCTGGCCGCCGGTAATCTTGGTGTAAAGACCGAATTTCTTTGCGACCTCGCCCAACACAATCAGCTTTTCGGCAGTGATTTCGCCGCCGGGCACGCGTGGCACCACCGAATAGGTGCCATCCTTCTGCATATTGGCCATGAAGTAGTCATTGGTGTCCTGCAGCTGTGCCAGATGCGGTTCGATGACATGTTCATTCCAGGTGGTGGCCAGAATTGAGGCTACCGCAGGCTTGCAGATGTCGCAGCCCCGGCCGTTACCGTGCTTGCCGAGCAGGTCCTCGAAGCTGCGGATTTTCTCCACACGCACCATGTGCTCGAGTTCCTGACGGGAATATTCGAAGTGCTCGCAGATATGGTTGTTGACCTCAACGCCCCGGGCCTTGAGTTCGGCGTTCAGCACGTCCTTGACCAGGGCCGCACAACCACCACAGGAGGTCGCGGCCGCGGTGCAGGACTTCAGGTCGCCGACCGTCATGCAGCCGCCCTCGATCGCCGAGGCCAGATCGCCTTTGCTGACGTTGTTGCAGGAACAGATCTGGGCCGTCGCCGGCAGCGCATCCACGCCCAGTGCGGGTTTGGCCATGCCGTCCAGGCTGGGCAGAATCAGGGCTTCCGGATGTTCGGGCAGCTCGATGTCGTTCAACATCATCTGCAGCAGATTGCCGTAGTCCTCGGCGTCACCCACCAGAACGGCGCCCAGCAGGCGCTTGTCGTCTTCGCTGATGACCAGCTTCTTGTAAATGCGCTGACGCTCATCGACATAAACACAGGACTTGGAACCCTGGGTTGCGCCCTGGGCATCGCCGATGGAGGCCACATCAACGCCCATCAGTTTCAGCTTGGTGCTCATATCAGCACCGGCGAATTCATTTTCGCTTTCCAGCAAATGATCCACTGCTACGCGGGCCATGTCGTAACCGGGCGCCACCAGGCCAAAGATCTTGCCGTCCCACAGGGCGCACTCGCCAATGGCGTAGATGCTCTTGTCCGTCGTCAGGCAGCTGTTATCAATCACGATACCGCCACGAGGACCGACTTCCAGTTCGCATGCGCGAGCCAGTTCGTCACGCGGACGAATGCCGGCCGAGAACAGAATCACATCCGTTTCCAGGGACTCGCCGTCGGCGAAGCGCATCACATGCTTGCAGCTTTCACCCTGTTCGATGCATTGGGTGTTTTTCCCGGTATGCACCTCGACGCCGAGTTCCTCGATCATCTTGCGCAGCATGCGGCCGCCGCCGTCGTCCACCTGAACTGTCATCAGACGCGGCGCAAATTCGACCACATGGGTTTTCAGGCCCATGTCTTTCAGCGCCTTGGCCGCTTCCAGACCCAGCAGGCCGCCGCCAACCACGGCACCTACTCTGGATCGTGAGCCGGCTTCGGTGATTGCCTCCAGATCCTCGATGGTGCGGTAGACAAAGCAGTCTTCCCGCTCGGCACCCTCGACCGGTGGAACGAAGGGGTAGGAACCCGTGGCCAGGACCAGCTTGTCGTAGGCAACCTGCTTGCCCTGCGCCGACTGCACCACTTTGGCCTCACGGTCGATCGCCACTGCCTTGTCATTCAGGTGCAGTGTGATGCCGTGCTTTTCGTAAAAACCCTCTTCTACAAGCGAAAGCTCATCTGCGCTCGTACCACTGAAGTAGGCAGACAGATGCACGCGATCGTAAGCCACACGGGGCTCTTCGCAGAAGGTGATCAACTCGTAATCATTCCGCTGGCCGCTTTGCTCAAGCTTCTGAACCAGCAGTTCCAGATACTTGTGACCGACCATTCCGTTGCCGATCACGACAATAGATTTCTTGGAAGACATGGAACTCTCCACAGCGTATGTCTCTGGCACATAAGTAGCAAAGCCTGTGCCATGTTTTAAATACACTGATAATCAATAAGTTAGGATGTTTTTCATGGTCAATTATGTTGCACCGCAATAGTGCAATGCACCGCGATAAACATCGAGATAAAAAAGTGAGGGGGCTCACTCACGTGGGCCCCCTCGGACTTGGGATGAAACATCCCAAGCTGTGGAGATCGTCTCTCCGTTACAGCGGATCAGGCCGCCACAGGTTCCGGCTCGGCGCCGGAGGAACTCTCTGCCTTGCGGGAGGCCACAGCCGCCTTCAGGTTCTTGTCTTCCTGGGCCAGCACTTCGGGCGAAAAACGCACCAGCAGCGCACAGAAGGAAGCACAGACCACAAACATGCCGAGGTACAGCAGGCCCTGCTGATAACTCAGTGATTCAGTCTTGAACAGGAACCCGGCAGCAACCGCACCGGCATTACCACCCGCGCCGACGATACCGGCCACAGCGCCCAGGGCCTTGCGGTTCATAAAAGGCACGATGCCGTAAGTGGCACCTTCGGACATTTGCACGAACAGGCTGAAGAGCACCATGGTCGCCACGGCGATCACCAGCACGCTCATCTGCGAGAACAGCATGAGAGCACAGCCTTCCAGCAGCAGCACGGCGAACAGGAAGTACACACGGCCTTTCAGTCCGGCCTTGAGCGCGAACCTGTCAGAGAAGTAACCACCCAGGGTACGGGCGAAGATATTCATCAGACCGAACAGGCCCGCAATAATGCCGGCGGTCTTCAGATCCAGCTCAAAGTTATCGAAGTAGTAAATCGCCGCTATGTTGTTGATGGTCAGTTCAACGCCGAAACAGGCGCCATAGACCACGAACAATGCCCACACCCGGTAATCCGAGGCGGCGGCCTTGAAGGTGCTGAATGCACTGTGCTCGTTCTTGGCCTCGGGCATATGACCGGCAGCGCGCAGATCACCGTAATTGCCATCCGGCGAATCCTTGGTCACGAAGAAGTAGGCAATGCCCAGCAGGAACAGGATGACGCCCGGCACGATCATGGCAATACGCCAGCCGGCAGCCTCACTCACGCCGAACATCATCACCGCCGCGAATACCAGAGGCATCACCATCTGCGTAACACCGCCGCCGAGGTTACCCCAGCCGGCCGTCGTGGCGTTGGCAGTACCCACCACGTTCGGCGCGAACATCACCGAAGTGTGGTACTGGGTAATGACAAAGGAAGCACCGATAGCACCAATGGCAAGACGGAACAGCAGGAAGCTTTCGTAACTGTCTGCCAGACCGATGCTCATGACCGGTATCGAGCCCAGGATAAGCAGACCGGTGTAAGCCTTGCGCGGGCCGATCTTGTCACACAGCGGGCCGATAATAAGACGCACAATGACGGTGATGGCCACCGAGGCAATGATCGTATTACCGATCTGCGCCTTGGTCAGCATCAGGTCTTCACGTACCACCGCCATCAGCGGTGCAATACCAAACCAGCCGAAGAAGCACATGAAAAACGCGAACCATGTCATATGGAAGGTTCGCATTTGAATGCTCTTCAAGTTGAATAGATTTATGGCCGTAGCCTTATTAGTAGATTCCACAGATCACCCCTCGTTGGGAAATTGCCAAAACCATTCGCTTTCGCGATTAGGCCTCTTAAAGCAACCCCTGTGCCAACTTGATTATTTTGTTTATATTCTGATAGTTACGTTTGATTTTTGAGTGTCGGGACGGACTGTGAAAATCAGGTTTTTGCCTCCTGATCCAGCAAAGTTGCACCAGAAAACTGCAATGACGGAGCATTCCGGGTCACAAACTGAAGTTATCAGCCCGACAGACTATAATGCGGGCAATAACAAACTCGTCACTTGATCTGCTGGAGAGAAAATGAAGCGTTCAATCGTAACCCTGCTGGCGTGCCTGCTGGCCTCCGCCTGTGCTTCCATACCGCGAGATACGCAGCCAGAGCCGCAGATGCTGTATTTCGATACAGACAGCGCGCAACTGCGCCCGGCCTCCACCGCCTATCTGGATCAACTCTCGGATTATCTGAACAAACACCCGGATTACGATGTAGTGATTGAAGGCTATACCGACAGCACTGCATCTGATGATTACAACCTGAAGCTCTCCGAACGGCGTGCCCAGGCTGTGCAGTCACACCTGGCGGCCAATGGCGTATCACCGGAACGTACCACTTCGGTTGCCTACGGTGAGCAACGTCCTGCCGATGACAACAAGACCAAAACCGGCCGGCAGCAGAACCGCCGTGTCGTCGTCAGTGCCATTCAACGCGAGGTGCCGATGGCGGCGCCGAATGCCGGCCCACCCAAATACAATTACACCAGCACCGACCCCAGGATCGAGGGCAAGAGCTACAATAGCGGCACGCGTCCGACGCATCGATAGCCCAGTAAACAGCTTTGGATATAAGCAGTCGCCCTCATCAGAGGGCGACTTTATATTGACTGCCTGATGTCAGGCTGCAACGTACTGCGCAACCAGACTCAGTATTTCGTCGCCGTAGGCATCAAGTTTCTTCTGGCCGACACCGGATACATTGCCTAATGCATCAACGCTGCCCGGTTTCACTTTCGCGATAGCCGCCAGCGTGGCGTCATGGAAGACGACGTAGGGTGGCACTTCCAGTTCCTCGGCGGTTTCCTTGCGCCACAGACGCAGCCTTTCGAACAGGTTCTCATCTTCGCGGCTGACCAGTTCCTGGCGGCCGATTTTCACCTTGCTGCCTGAACGCTGCTTCGGCGGCTCGCGCAGTTGCAACGGGCGCTCGCCGCGTAACACTTCGCGTGCGCCCTCGCCCAGACGCAGGCCGCCGTAGCCGGAGATATCCACGCTGAGAAGGCCCATCGCCACCAGCTGGCGGAAGATGGCACTCCACTGGGATTTGTTGAACTCCTCGCCACAACCAAAGGTGGGCAGCTGTTCGTGGCCAAACTGACGCATCTTGTCGGTGTCCTTGCCCAGCAGCACGTCAATAAGATGCGCGACGCCGAAACGTTGGCCAGTGCGGTAGACGGCCGACAGCGCCTTCTGCGCGGCGACCGTGCCATCAAAGGTCACAGGCGGCGCCAGGCAGGTGTCGCAGTTGCCACAGGGCTCGGGCAGTTCATCGCCAAAATAGCGCAACAGGGTCTGCCGCCGGCAGGTGGTGACTTCGCATAAACCCAGGAGCGCGTCGAGCTTGCGCCGCTCCAGCAGCCTGCGTTCATCCGAGGCTTCACCGCTTTCCAGCATCTGGCGACGGCGCACCATGTCCTGCAGGCCGTAAAGCATCAGCGCTTCAGCCGGGGCGCCATCGCGCCCGGCGCGGCCGGTTTCCTGGTAATAGGCCTCGATGGAACTGGGCATGTCGAGGTGGGCAACAAAGCGGATATCCGGCTTGTCGATGCCCATGCCGAAGGCCACCGTGGCACACATGACCAGCCCGTCTTCCTTCAGGAAACGCTGCTGGTTGAAAGCACGGCTCTCCGACGACAGGCCTGCATGGTAGGGCAAGGCCGGGATGCCTTGTTCATTGAGCCATTCCGCCATGCTATCGGTACCGGCACGCGAGAGGCAGTAGACAATGCCCGCCTGCTTCGGGTGCTCCTTGATGAACTCGAGAATCTGCTGTTTGCCCTGGTTCTTCTCGGCGATGCGGTAGCGGATATTGGGACGATCAAAGCCGCCGATGAACGTCTGATCTTCGCCGATGCCCAGCTGTTCGCATATTTCCTTGCGCGTCGGTGCATCCGCGGTCGCCGTCAGCGCCAGGCGCGGCACATCGGGATAGCGTTGTACCAGCCGCGCCAGTTCGCGGTATTCCGGACGGAAGTCATGGCCCCATTGCGAAACACAATGCGCTTCGTCGATAGCAAACAGGGTAATCCTGGCGCGATCCAGCAGGGTCAGGGTGCGTTCCTGCAGCAGACGCTCCGGCGCGCAATAGAGCAGGTCCAGCTCACCGTTGATGATGCCCTGCTCCACTTCAGCTTGTTCCGCCGGCGCGAGACTGGAATTCAGGCAGGCAGCATTGACACCATTGGCGCGCAGTGCGGCCACCTGATCCTGCATCAGCGCGATCAGTGGCGAGACCACCACGGCCGTGCCCTCCAATGCCAGTGCCGGCACCTGGTAGCACAGCGACTTGCCGCCGCCGGTAGGCATGATGACCAGCCCGTGCCGGCCCGCCATCAGGTTATCGATCACCGCCGCCTGCTCACCACGAAAGCTGTCGTAGCCGAAGGTTTCCTGCAGGATCGACAGCGGGGTCATCAGCTTGAACTGTCCCGCCAGTTGGCGTGCGCGTCCCAGAACGCAACCGCCTGGCGATACTCGTCACGGTTGATCAGTACGCCCGAGCCGCCTTCCTCAACGCCAAGGGCATTGCGCATCATGGTGATGGGATTCAGAGGCGTCGGTTCGGGTGTGAGCGTGCCCAGGCAGCCGACGACACCCCAGTCGGCCTCGATGTTATCGCCCTCTTTCAGCATCTGTTCGCGATCATAGAGAATCACGATCAGATACTCCGCCCGCGGCGCATCCAGCCCTTCGAACCAGCGCACCAGTACCGGCAGTTCTTCCGTGTTACGGGCCTCGTAACCCGAGCGCAGGAGATGGCGATTGTCGTCGGTAATAGGCACGGCGGCACATTGGGTGGTCGTCCAGTTGCGATGCACATGCAGCTTGCAGAACGGCGCATAGCCATCCAGCACCTGCTCGGGTTCGTTAGCGTTCAGGTAGGCTTCGAAAGCGACGGCATCGGTACCGGTGATGGCATTACGCCGACCGTCAGCCGGAAACAGACGCCGGCGCGCGAAACGGCTCAGGACGATGCGTTCAGGCATCAGGCCTCGGGCCGCATATGGGGGTGAGGCCGCCCGCAGCGAGCACGGCTCGATGCAGGCCGAACGACCGGCCAGGGATGGCCGGGCCGGGGGTTATTCGTGGGAAATCGCATCGCCATGGACGGCTAAGACTCAGGTCTCATGTGAGGAAAGAGTAATACATCACGAATCGAGGCGCTGTTGGTCAGCAGCATCACCAGGCGATCAATGCCGATGCCCTCGCCGGCGGCCGGTGGCAGACCGTATTCCAGCGCGCGGATGTAATCGGCATCGTAGAACATGGCTTCGTCGTCGCCAGCCTCCATGGCCTCGACCTGCTGCTTAAAGCGCTCGGCCTGATCCTCGGCATCGTTCAGCTCGGAGAAGCCGTTGGCAATCTCGCGCCCGCCGCAGAAAAACTCGAAACGGTCGGTCACTTCCGGGTTGTCGTCGTTACGACGCGCCAGCGGTGACACCTCGGTCGGATACTCGGTGATGAAGGTCGGCTGCATCAGGCGATGCTCGGCGGTCTTCTCGAACAGCTCGGTGAGCAGCTTGCCGGCACCCCAGGTGTCTTCCACCTTGGCCTTGTTGGCCGTCAGCTGCGCGCGCAGATATTCGATGTCATCCAGACGACCGGCATCGATGCCTGCGTTGTAATGCATCACCGCCTCTTTGACGGTGAAACGCGTGAAAGGCTGACCGAATTCGTAGGTATCGCCCTGGTAGTCGATGCTGGTACCGCCGGTCAGCGTCTGCACCAGACCGCGCAGCATGTCCTCGGTCAGGTCCAGCAGATCGTGATAATCCGCATAAGCCTGGTAGAACTCGAGCATGGTGAACTCGGGGTTGTGACGCGTGGACAAACCCTCGTTACGGAAATTGCGGTTGATCTCGTAGACCTTGTCGAAACCGCCCACCACCAGACGCTTGAGATACAGCTCAGGCGCGATGCGCAGGTACATATCCATGTCCAGCGCATTGTGATGGGTAGTGAACGGCCTCGCCGCAGCACCGCCGGCCAGCGGCTGCAGCATGGGGGTTTCCACTTCGACATAACCGCGCTCGTCAAGATAGTTCTGGATATAGCGGATCACGCGGTTGCGCACGCGGAACACATCGCGCGCCTCCGGATTCATGATCAGGTCCACATACCGCTGGCGATAGCGGGTTTCAGTATCCGTCAGGCCGTGCCACTTCTCCGGCAGCGGCCGCAGCGACTTGGTCAGCAGCCGGATGCTGTCGGCACGTACTGACAACTCGCCCGTTTTAGTACGGAACATGGCACCTTCAATACCGATGATGTCGCCGATATCCCAGCCCTTGAACTGCTTGTAGACCTCTTCGCCCACGGCGTCACGCTGGATAAAACCCTGGATGCGGCCGGACATGTCCTGAACCTGGCAGAAGCTGGCCTTGCCCATCACGCGCTTGGCCATCATGCGGCCTGCGATGGACACACGATGGGCGGCCGCCTCCAGCGCCTCGCCGTCCTGTTCATTGTGTTGAGCCTGCAGGTCAGCTGCCAGACTGTCGCGGCGAAAATCATTGGGGAAGGCATTGCCCTGCTCGCGTAGTTCCCTGAGCTTGCCGCGGCGCTCGGCGATGAGCTTGTTTTCGTCTTGCTGCGGGATGTTGTCGTCTGCCATTTTCAATCTCTTGGACGGAGCCTTACAGCCCCTGCTTCAAACTTTCTTCAATAAATTGATCAAGGTCGCCGTCCAGTACCGCCTGGGTGTTGCCGGTTTCCACCCCAGTGCGAAGATCCTTGATACGCGACTGGTCCAGCACGTAGGAACGAATCTGGCTACCCCAGCCGATGTCCGCCTTGCTGTCTTCCAGCGCCTGCTGATCGGCGCGGCGCTTCTGCATCTCCAACTCATACAGCTTGGCGCGCAACTGCTTCATACAGCGATCCTTGTTCTGGTGCTGCGAGCGCTCGCTCTGGCACTGGACCACGATGCCGCTGGGCTCATGCGTGATACGCACCGCAGATTCGGTGCGGTTCACATGCTGGCCGCCGGCGCCGGAAGCCCGGTAAACGTCGACGCGCAGGTCAGCCGGATTGATTTCCACCTCAAAGCTGTCGTCGATTTCCGGTGATACGAAGACCGAAGCAAACGAGGTATGACGGCGCGCGCCGGAATCGAACGGCGACTTGCGCACCAGACGATGCACCCCTGTTTCGGTCCGCAACCAGCCGAAGGCGTAATCGCCTTCCAGGCGAATGGTGGCGCTCTTGATGCCGGCCACTTCACCGGCGGAGCACTCCGTCAACTCGGTCTTGTAGCCATGCGCCTCGCCCCAGCGCAGGTACATACGCAGGATCATTTCCGCCCAGTCCTGGGCTTCGGTACCACCGGAGCCAGCCTGGATATCCAGAAAAGCGTTACAGGGATCGGCCTCGCCGGCGAACATGCGCTGGAACTCGAGTTTCTCAGCATCGGCTTCCAGCATCTCCACATCCGCTTCGATGTCGGCAATGGTGGAGGCATCATTTTCTTCGGCCGCCATTTCCAGCAGTTCGGCAGCGTCAGCAAGACTGCCCGTGCTTTTTTTCAGAGGCTGGATGACCGCGTCCAGACGAGCCCTTTCACGGCCCAGTTCCTGGGCCCTTTCCGGATTATTCCAAACGTCTGGATTTTCGAGTTCGCCTTCCACCTCAGCGAGGCGGTCGCATTTCTCTTCGTATTCAAAGATAGCTCCGCAGGTCCGCGAAGCGGTCCTGCAGAGCCTTGATCCTGGACTTTATCTGGTTGATTTCGCTCATGTTTGAACGTGGCATTGGTGAGGGCGCGTATACTACAGCATGGACTGAGCTGCGTCACGGTGATTAGCACTTGTCATGACTCCCGAAATCCGCAACGGCATTCTTCAGCACCTGTTATCCGGCAAACCCGCGGATAGTGATCTGCATGTGCTATGGGTCGCTGATTCTGGCGACGGCATCCCACCGCAACTGCAATGTGATTACTGCCCACCCGCAAGCCAGGCATTATCCGCCTTCGATCAAAGCAGTTTTGACTATGCCGTGCTGGCCGACCTGCCCGGTGATCTGGGAAAACCGACAGCAGAAGCCCTGCTGGCCAGGATGCGGGACATCAACGCGCAGCGGGTATTCTGGGTGGTACAAGCGGGTGCGCCCTGGGAAAAACAGGAAATCATGGCCCTGGGTTTCCGTGAATTGCAGCATGACGAATCAGAAGCGTTGTACGGATTCGATATCGAGAACTACAAACACACCCCAGACTGGCTGAATGCACGTCACTGGGCGAATCCCGAACGTTGGGACAAGGAGCGCTGGTGACCGCAGCCCCGTGTCGGATTAGCTGATACTGCGACCGGCATCTGCGGCGGGCGCGTAATCCCCTCCGGTCTGCCCATCGGTCGCCACCCAGAAATGGGGTAGTCCCAATTCACGCAACCAGCTGACACCTTCCTCCCGGCCTTTGAGCATCGCCACGGTGGACGCCGTGCCCGCCAGCAGACAAAGCGGTGCCGCCACGCTAACAGATGCCAGACCCTGTACGGGCCAACCGGTTCCGGGATTCAGAATATGACAGTAACGCTGTCCATCGACCAGCATATAGCGTTCATAATCACCACTGCTGGCCAGGCCGCCTGACAACAGTCCTATGCTGACAATGGCCTTCTCCGGATCTCTTGGATTTCTTATGCCCACTTGCCAGGGCTGGCCATCTGGATGTGGTCCGATAATGTGAATATCACCGCCCAGGTCCACCATGCCATGCTCGATACCCAGCTCGCGACATAGGCGCGCCACGGCATCGACGGCATATTCCTTTACAAAACCGCCGAAGTCGATTTGCATGCCGGCCAGAGGCAGACGGATATGTGTGGAAGACCATTCCACCTTGTTCCAGCCCACCAGTTGTCTTGTCTTTTCGATCTCGGACTGATCAGGCAGCACGCCGGATTTAAAGTCCCATACGCGCCTGAAAACGCCGGAAGTAATATCGAAAAGCCCCCCACTCTGCTTGTGGGCCGTATCGGCATATTCCAGCAGGCTCGCCGTTTCCGGATCAACAGGCACAGGCTCACCACCCGCCGCGGCGTTGATACGACTGGTGATACTGTCTTCGCGGTAACGAGTGTAATGGCTTTCCAGCCGCATGACCTCGGCCTGTGCCGCCTGAGCTACCCGCCGGGCTTCTGCCTCCTCAGGGGCGTAGAGGCGCAGTTCGCAAGGACCGCCCATCGCCCTGAAAGGAAAGCGCCATGCGCCAGCACCGGGCATGCTCACCACCGCCCTCTGCTCAGGCTCTAGAAGTGGCGACTGATACCGAAGGTAATGGCGTTAAATTCCACCAGCCCGGGGTTTTCGACCCTGACGCTCTTGATGGCCAGATCTGCTTCACTGGTATAACGCTCCCAGCCCAGATGAAACGCCCAGGTGCCTATCTTCTTGGTCGCCCGCAGGCGGTAGCTCAGCGCACCATAAGGGGACAACCGATAGTCACTGGAGGCAAAGCCATCACTGCGTGCGCTGTTGTAGTAAGGCGCATAGAAGAAGGCCTGTGACTGGCTGTAGTAACGCACTGAAGGAGATAGTTGCCAGTCTGCCGGCAGATTCTGGTGCCATCCCAGTTCCAGGGTGTGAGACTCGATTTCCCAGTCATCATCAAAGTAGCGATAGTCCACGTGCAACGCACCCCGCGCCGAAGGCACGAAATGCCGTAGCCGGGTCAGCCAGGCAATCGCATCACGGCCATCAGGACGATTATCCTGCACGCGGTTGCCGGCCACGAAAGCTTCCTTATACGGATCGGATAAAAAGCCATCATGACGGGTAAAGCTGAGCGTACTCTGCACCGTGGTGCGGGCGTTGAGAACCTGGGTAAACCCGGCGTATACGCTCAGGCTGTCCTTTTCGGCAGAGGTCACCCGGTTCGGATAGAGCGTCGTGCCTCCATCGGTCGGCTCCAGTTCATCATCGCTGTAACCCAGACCAACAGTGAAAGTGCGCTGCTTCGAACCCAGGTCCCATTCGCCCTCGATACCTACGTTAATGGCCCGGTAATCGTCCTCATCGGAATAGCCCAGCGACAATGACGCCGCTGAATTGTCATACAGTTTCCTGACCTTGGCGAGAATGTCGCTGCGATCATCCTCGATGGTCGCGCCACTCATCACCTGCAAGGGCTCGCCATTTGCGCCCGGCATAATGAACCATGGCGAAGCACCCGACATGGTCTCGTACATCAGGTCGACAGTGACGTCATAGCTGTCGCCCCACGGCCGCACGACACGCAACTGATGGGTGTCGATCTCATAACGCTCGACATCTCCGCCCGCATGTTTGCTGCTGGGCAGATCTTCTTCGCGGTAATTCGAGTACTGGTAATCGATACTGGTTTCCGTCACCGGATCAGCGGCGGCCGCCTTGCCTGAAATGCCCGGGAGCGAAAGCGCCGAACCCGTTAACGCCAGCAGAGCCTTGCTGGCGGGTTTGTTCTTTTTTTGCATACTCATGATCAGTTACAGCCGCAGCCACCACCACCGGCGGATGCACCCCCGGAACTGGCTTCCTTACTGAAATAGACATGCGAACGATAGGCCGCTTCTTGCGGATCAGGCTCCCAGGCCATCTCTTCCCGCGCCAGTTCGCCGCGTTCCCAGGCTTCCACTTTCTTGACGGCACAGCCACTGTTAAGACTGCCCAGCAAAAACAGGCCGCTGGTCAAAGCCATGAATCTCAGGATCAGTCGCATGGTCTCCCTCTCGCTTTTCGCCTCATTCCGTTTTATTGACGCTGTTCTCTAAGCAACGTCTCCACGGCTTCGCGGATGTCTGGTGCATCCCCCCTGCGAAACCCGTGATGAACATATCGCACAATTCCCTTTCGGTCGATCAGATAGGCCGTCGGCATACCCTGCAAGCCGTAAATCTCGGGCAGAACCCCGCCGATGTCCCGGACGACAGGATAGGAAACCGGATACTGTTTGAGAAACTTCAGGGCCTTGTCTATGTAGGCGTCCAGATTGACGGCCAATACCAGGAAACCCTGCCCGGACAGATCCTGATACATCTCGTTCATCAACGGCATCGACTGCCGGCAGGGACCGCACCATGAGGCCCAGAAATCCAGATAAATGACCTGACCGAGGTAGTCAGAAAGATTCACAGGCTGGCCACCCTTGAGCGGCATGCGTTCAAAATCAGGCGCGACCTGCCCCACGGTCACAGCGGATGCCGCGCCTGCCCATGCGGACATGTATGCAGCCACCAACAAAAGCCCAAGAGCCTGCAACAGTTTTCGGGACAAAAGGAGTTCTCGCACTAAATGTAACTAAAGTTTCTTCTGGTCAGGATATTAACAGCAGCCATGAGAACTTCATAGCCTGCTGGAAATCCTGATTGCCGGCCTTGGCGCCGACTGAAGATTGTGGCCGCTGCGAGAGCCCGGTTAAAGAGCCCAATGAGCCAATATTATTGTCATTACAGGCCAGATAGGGAATTGGTCGGGGTGACTGGATTCGAACCAGCGACCTCTTGCGCCCCATGCAAGTGCGCTACCAGGCTGCGCCACACCCCGTAAAGGCGGCGTATCCTATCCTAAGCTGTGTCAGAGGGAAAGTCCGGGCGTAAAAAGTCTTTACCGGACCGCGGATCAGCTGTCGACCAGTTCGATCAATGATTCCAGTTCCAGCCGTATTTTTGACAAGGGCGTATGCACGGTCGGCGATTCAGTCCTGGCCACCTTGGGCTGTTCACGCAGGCGTTGTCGCGCGCCGCCGATGGTAAAACCCTGGCGATAAAGCAGATCACGGATTCGCCGCACCATGACGACATCATGATGCTGGTAATAGCGTCTATTACCTCTGCGCTTTACCGGCCGCAACTGGGGAAATTCCTGCTCCCAATAGCGCAACACATGCGGTTTTACCCCGCACAGGTCGCTTACTTCCCCGATAGCGAAGTAACGCTTCTGGGGAATAGGCGGCAGATCGTCGAGTTCTTTATTCTCTGCTACTGCTGCTCGCATAGCTTTCCACCCTGGCTCGCAGTTTCTGACCCGGCCGGAAAGTCACCACACGGCGTGCCGATATGGGGATTTCTTCGCCTGTTTTAGGGTTACGCCCGGGTCTCTGATTTTTATCACGTAGCTCGAAGTTCCCGAATCCGGACAGTTTTACCTGCTCCCCGGCTTCCAGTTTGAACCTGATAACCTCAAAAAAGAGATCGACAAATTCCTTTGCCTCCCGTTTATTTAGGCCAAGTTGTTCAAACAGAACATCAGCTATCTCTGCTTTGGTCAGCGCCATTCATTATCCCCTGATGTTCGCGTCCAGTTCCTGACTGAGACGTAACTGGATGCGAGATAAGGCCGCATCGACCTCCTGCTCGGTTAGCGTGCGCGATTTATCTTGGAAATTCAAGCCTAAAGCGACACTTTTGCAACCTGAGGGTAAACCCGCACCTCGAAAGACGTCAAACACGAAGGCATCAACCAGATGCGCTTCCTCACTGTCGCTGACACATTTCAGCAACCTGGCCGTCGAGACTTCATCCGGCATGACCATAGCCAGATCCCGCCTCATGGCCGGATATTCGGAGATACTTTCATAGTGCGGAACAGGCACATTGCAGAGCGCATCCAGGTCCAGTTCAAATAGAATTGGTGACTCGGATAAATCGTATTTTTTCAAATACCTGGGATGCATACTTCCCAAGTATCCTAAAGTTTCTCCGTGGCGCAGAACAGCCGCAGATACACCCGGGTGCAGGGTATCGTTCCCTGCGGCTTCGAAATCGATGTTCACCTGGCTGCCTGACATGGAAAACAGCGCTTCCAGATCGGATTTCACATCATAGTAATCAGCCGTCCTGAGCTGACCATCCCACTGCTCCGGCAGGACTGGACCATAGACCAGACCACTGAGCACACGTTGCTGCAAAATATCGTCGCCCTGCGCAATGAAACGCATGCCCAACTCAAAAATGCGCACACGTCCCTGCTGCCGCTGGAGATTATGCGTCAGCACCTCAAGCAGACCTGGCCACAGACTGGTGCGCATCTGACCCAGTTGACGGGCGATCGGGTTATCCAGATTGATGGCCTCCTTGCCGGGAATAAGCGCCGCCTGTTTCTCCGGATCGACGAAGCTATAGGTCACCACCTCCTGATAGCCACGATGGATCAGTGCTTCCCGCAGACGCTGCAATGGCAGCACGGACTCACTGGACTGCATGGGTGGCATGGAGATGCGTTGCGGCCGGTCAGGCACACGGTCATAACCGTAAACGCGGACCACCTCCTCGATCAGATCGGCTTCAAGTTGCATGTCGTAACGGAAGCTGGGCGGTAATACCTGCCACTGGCCCGGCGCCGTGCGGGTCAGCTGCATGCCCAGGCTCGCCAGAATACGCTCCAGCTGTTCTGCGGGCACTTCGAAGCCCAGCAAGCGCTCGAGGCGGGCCTGGCGCAGTGTAATCTCGGTTGACTCGCCTGCCCCCACACCTGCCTGCAAAAGGGCGCCGGGCTGTCCGCCACAGATATCCAGTATCAGCCGGGTGGCGCGCTCTGCAGCCCTGGCCTGCAAGGCGGGGTCAACTCCGCGCTCGAACCTGTGCAATGAATCCGTATGCAGTTTGTGACGACGCCCGGTGCCGGCCACCGCCAGCGGACTGAAACAGGCGCTTTCAAGCAGAATATCAACCGTCTCTGCAGTCACGCCGCTGTCCAGGCCGCCCATCACACCGGCCAGGGCAACAGGCCTGGCACTGTCAGCGATTACCAGATCATCGCCGCCGAGTTTCAGTTCCTCACCGGTTAATGCCGTCAGCGTCTCGCCCTGTCGGGCACGGCGGACCTGAATTCCTCCCTGCAGACGTGAAAGATCAAAGGCATGCATGGGCTGTCCCAACTCGAGCATCACATAGTTGGTCACGTCCACGACGGGGTGAATGCTGCGGATACCTGCGCGACGCAGACGCTCACGCATCCACAAAGGGGTACTGGCCAACACATCGATACCCTTGATGACACGGCCTGTGTAGCTGCTGCAGTCCGCGGCATTGTCTATCTGGATATCCAGGCCCTGGTCATGCACCGCATCAACAGCCGGAATTTGCGGGGCGTCGAAAGGAAGACCATTAAGTGCCGCCACTTCACGCGCCACACCCTGAATACTGAGGCAATCACCCCGATTCGGTGTCAGGTCAATATCAATTATCCGGTCGTCCAGTTGAAGATATTCACGGACGTCCTGGCCAAGAGGCGCATCTTCCGGTAACGACAGCAGGCCTTCTGCCTGCTCAAGCAAGCCGAGTTCAGCTGCAGAACAGAGCATGCCCGTCGACTCCACACCCCGGAGTTTGGCCTTCTTGATTTTCATGCCACCGGGCAGTACAGCACCTATCCTTGCCAACGGCACTTTCATGCCTGCAGCCACATTCGGTGCACCACAGACAATCTGCAGATCCTCACGCCCGTCGCTTACACGACAGACTCGCAGCTTGTCAGCATCGGGATGCGCTTCAACTGCGTCGACCTGTGCAACCACAATATTTTCGAACAGCGCCGCTGCCGGCTCTACCGCATCCACCTCCAGGCCAGCCATACTGAGCTGCTCACACAGCGCATCCGTATCCAGCTGCGGATTCACCCATTCACGCAACCATTGTTCACTGAATTTCATCTTCTCTGTTCCTTGGTCCGGCTAGGCGAATTGCTTCAGAAAACGCAGATCATTTTCGAAGAACAGACGCAGGTCATCTACGCCGTAGCGCAACATCGCCATGCGCTCCACGCCCATGCCAAACGCATAACCGGTGTAACGTTCAGGGTCGATACCCACCGCCTCGAAAACCTTTGGATGCACCATGCCGCAGCCCAGCACTTCCATCCAGCCACCTTCATGTTTATCGCTGACCGAGGCCCAGTCGATATCCACTTCGGCCGAGGGTTCGGTAAAGGGAAAATAGGACGGTCGAAAGCGCAGGCGCACATCACTTTCGAAAAAGGCGTTCATGAAAGCCTGCAGATCGGCTTTCAGGTCGGTAAAGCTGACATCCTCCGCCACATACAGCCCCTCAATCTGGTGAAACATGGGGCTGTGAGTGCGATCCGAATCGCAGCGATAGACACGCCCCGGGGCAATAATGCGAATAGGCGGCTGGGTCGACTGCATGACCCGTACCTGTACCGGGGAGGTATGGGTGCGCAGCACATAGCCACCATCACGCACATAAAAGGTGTCATGCATGGCGCGTGCCGGATGTTCGGGCGGAATATTCAGTGCCTCGAAGTTGTGATAATCGTCTTCGATTTCGGGACCTTCCGCCACGGAGAAGCCCACCTGCTTCAGTAGTGACTCCATACGGCGCATGGTGCGCAGCACGGGATGCTGACCGCCACTGCGCTGGCCACGCCCGGGCAGGCTGACATCAATCTTTTCTGCCGCCAGCCTGCCTTCAACTGCCGCTGACTCCAGCATCGCCCTGCGACTCTGGATGGCGTCCTGAATCACTTGCTTCAGCTGATTGATGGCCTGGCCGGCCATCTTGCGCTCATCGGCCGACATGGCCCCGAGAGACTTCAGGCGCTGCGTGATTTCGCCCTTCTTGCCCAGCAGTCGAACCCGAATATCGTCCAGTGCCTGCAGATTATCTGCCGCCGCAATATCTTGTTCTGCTTTTTTCTGTAGTGAATCCAGATCCATTTACTTGTTCCAAAAAATAAAGGGGAAAGGCCCGGCCTTTCCCCTTTGATCTACAGTCTTGATTGTTCGGCTAATGCCGAAGCGGGTCTCAGGCCAATGCTTGCTTGGCTTGCTCGACCAGGGCCGTAAAGGCCGATTTGTCATTGACGGCGAGATCCGCAAGCACTTTGCGGTCTACTTCAATGTTGGCGAGCTTAAGCCCGTTCATAAATCGGCTGTAAGACAATCCTTCCGCCTTGGATGCCGCATTGATGCGCACAATCCACAGCGCGCGGAACTGGCGCTTGCGCTGGCGACGGTCACGGTAGGCGTACTGGCCTGCCTTGGTTACCGCCTGGTTGGCAGTCTTGTAAGTACGGCTGCGGGCGCCGTAATAGCCTTTCGCCTTTTTAAGCACCTTCTTGTGCCTGGCGTGGGCGGTCACACCTCTTTTCACTCGTGGCATTTTCTTTACCTCCTAGGGGTCTTCATGGACGGCCAGGCAATGCCGAATGGCCCGGTCGCGTCCGAAATCTGCCGCCTGCTCAGGCGTGCGGCAGCATTTTCTCCACGGCAGCCTGATCGCTGCTGTGAACCTGTCCGCTGGCACGCAGCTGGCGGATGGTCTTGGGAGACTTCTTGGTCAGAATGTGGTTCTTGAACGCACGTTTGCGCTTGAAACCGCCATTCCCGGTGCGGCTGAAGCGCTTGGCTGCGCCGCGGTTGGTCTTGATCTTGGGCATCTCAATACTCCTAAATACGTTTAGCTGAGCCCGCTACTGTTTCCTGGGCGCCAATACCATCGTCATCTGGCGGCCCTCGCTCTTGGGTTCCTGTTCCACTGAACCCAACTCGGCCAGGTCTGTACGCACGCGCTCCAGCAAATCACGACCCAATTCCTGGTGGGCCATTTCACGACCGCGGAAACGCAATGTGACCTTGACCTTGTCACCCGCTTCCAGAAACTCAAGCAGCTTGTTCAGCTTGGTCTTGTAATCACCAATGTCGGTACCTGGTCGGAATTTGATTTCCTTGACCTGTATCTGCTTCTGTTTCTTGCGCGCCGCCTGCAGTGCTTTGCTTTTCTGGAACTGGTATTTCCCGTAGTCCATGATCTTGGCAACGGGGGGTTGAGCGTTCGGCGAGACCTCAACGAGATCCTTGCCCTCTTCTACCGCCCGGGCCAGTGCATCTGCCCGGCTCAAAATGCCGAGTTGTTCTCCGTCTTCAGAAATCACCCTTAACTCAGGCGAGGTAATTTCCTCGTTGCGACGGTCTTGACGTTCAGAAATATCCAGTTCCTCCGAAAACAAATGGGCTTGCAAAAACTAACGGCCGCGGCGCGCGATCTCGGTCGATAACCTTTCGGCGACCTCTTCCAGGCTCATGGAACCCAGATCGTCACCGTTACGCGCACGCACGGCCACTGTTCCTGATTCAAGCTCCTTATCGCCGATTACCAGCAAATAAGGTACGCGCTGAATCGTGTGCTCGCGGATTTTAAAGCCGATCTTCTCGTTTCTCAAGTCGAGAGCGGCTCTAAGCCCCCGGTTTTTCAGGCTTTCGCAGATTTCTTTGGCATATTCGGCCTGTCGATCGGTGATATTCATAATCACCGCCTGCACCGGAGACAACCATAAAGGCAGGGATCCGGCGTATTGCTCGATCAGAATACCGATAAATCGTTCCAGTGAACCGAGAATGGCGCGATGAATCATCACCGGCGTGCGACGCTCACCATCTTCATCGACGTACTGCGCGCCAAGGCGGCCTGGCATGGAGAAGTCCAGCTGGACCGTACCGCATTGCCACTCGCGCCCCAGACAGTCACGCAGGGTAAATTCGATCTTGGGACCGTAAAAGGCGCCCTCGCCCGGCTGCAGCTTGTATTCCAGCCCTTTGTGATCAAGGCAGGCTTTCAGGTCAGCCTCGGCGCGATCCCACAATTCATCCGCACCCACACGGTTTTCCGGGCGCAATGACAGCGCCAGAGTCACGTCATCGAAACCGAAGTCCTTGTAGGCCTGAAAGGTAAGATCGATAAAGGCCGACACTTCGGACTCGATCTGGTCCTCGGTGCAGAAGATATGCGCGTCATCCTGTACAAAGCCGCGCACTCGCATCAAGCCGTGCAATGCGCCGGATAACTCGTTGCGGTGGCAGGAACCGAATTCCGCCATGCGCAGCGGCAGATCGCGGTAGCTCTTCAGACCCTGGTTGTAAATCTGCAGATGCGCCGGGCAATTCATGGGTTTGATGGCGTATTCGCGATTCTCGGACGCCGTCATGAACATGTCGTCCGAGAACTTGGCCATATGGCCCGATTTTTCCCACAGCACCTTGTCGATCACCATCGGCGTGCGCACTTCTTCGTAGCCGTTATTGCGCAGCAGGTCCCGGATGTAGTTCTCAACAGTCCGGTAAACCCGCCAGCCATGGTCATGCCAGAACACCATGCCCGGCGCTTCTTCCTGCATATGGAACAGGTCCAGCTTCTTGCCCAGCACACGATGATCGCGTTTGGCGGCTTCCTCCAGGCGGTGCAGATACTGCTTGAGCTGTTTCTTGTCGCCCCAGGCGGTGCCATAAATACGCTGCAGCATTTCGTTGGCCGAATCGCCACGCCAGTAGGCGCCGGCCACCTTCATCAGCTTGAAATGCCCCAGTTTGCCGGTACTGGGTACATGCGGACCCCGGCAGAGATCAACAAAATCACCCTGCCCGTAAAGCGAGATATCTTCGTTGGCGGGAATGCTTTCGATAATCTCGGCCTTGTACTCCTCACCTTGCTCGCGGAAGAACTTCACTGCCTCGTCACGCGGCATCACCTGGCGATTGACCTGCAAGTCCCGGGCGGCCAGTTCCGCCATACGCTGCTCGATCTTTTCCAGATCCTCCGGCGTGAAGGGCCGCTTGTAGGCAAAATCGTAGTAGAAACCGTCCTCGATCACAGGCCCGATGGTCACCTGTGCCTGCGGAAACAGCTGTTTGACGGCCTGAGCCAGAAGATGCGCCGTTGAATGACGGATGATTTCCAGGCCATCTTCGTCGCGCCCGGTAATGATCGCCAGTTCGCAATCATTCTCTATCAGAAAACTGGTATCCACTTCCCTGCCATCGACCTTGCCGGCCAGCGCGGCCTTGGCCAGGCCGGGGCCAATATCCTCGGCAACTTGTATAACCGTAACAGGGGAATCAAATTCGCGGCGGGAACCGTCGGGGAGCGTAATTACAGGCATGTTTTCCTCCAGTGGCGACCCCTACCAAAGGCCGCTTGGTTTATTAAGCTGTCGGCTCGACCATTCTGACAGGATCAGAATGGGACGCGCGAAAGCGCGCCCGCAGGGCGGATGCCATGGATGGCATCCGTCAACCGCCTTTCGGCGTGAACCCTTCTCGGCCAAATTCAAAGGGGTCGCCTTGGCGACCCCTTTGAATTTGGCTCCCGAGGACGGGCTCGAACCGCCGACCCGGTGATTAACAGTCACCTGCTCTACCAACTGAGCTACTCGGGAAGAGGGCGCGTATCTTAGTGAATCACGCCCCATGTGACAAGGCTGCTCAGCCAGAAATTGCCCTGGCTACGCGTTCCAGTGCTTTTTCCAGGTTTTCACGGCTGGTGGCGAAAGAAATTCGCATGGCGCCCGGCGCACCGAAGGCCGATCCCGGCACCATCGCCACACCGGCTTTTTCAATCAGAAATTCGCCGAACTGAAGATCGTCATCCACGCCTTCCAGACGGGCAATCACTCCCGAAAAGTCGGGGAAAGAATAAAACGTACCTTCAGAAGGCAGGCAGCGCACACCTTCCATGGCGTTGAGACTTTCGACAACAAAGTCGTGGCGCTCCTTGAAGGCCTTGACCATCTCGGCGACACATCCCTGATCCCCATTCAGCGCGGCTTCGGACGCCTTCTGGGAGATCGAAGTCGGATTTGATGTGCTCTGCGACTGGATCTTGGTCATGGCCTTGACCAAATCAACCGGCCCCGCGGCATAACCGATACGCCAGCCGGTCATGGAATAAGCCTTGGAGACGCCGTTCATGACCAGGGTGCGATCGTACAACTCGGGCGTCGCATTCAGAATGTTGCAGAAGCCCTCTTCCGTCCAGACGATGTGTTCGTACATGTCGTCCGTGGCAATCAACACATCCGGATGCTGTTTCAGCACTTCACCCAGCGCCGCCAGTTCAGCCAGGCTGTAGGCCTTGCCGGAGGGGTTTGATGGACTGTTCAGAGTGACCAGTTTGGTACGTGGTGTAATGGCAGCGGCCAGTTTTTCAGGCGTGATCTTGAAATCATCCTCGATCGAGGTCGGGATAATGACTGGTTCGCCACCGGCCAAAAGCGCCATATCCGGATACGAAACCCAGTAAGGCGCGGGAATCACCACCTCATCGCCATCATTCAGCAGCGCCTGGCACAGGTTGAAATAACTCTGCTTGCCGCCGCAGGAAACCAGAACCTGGTCCGCCGTATAGCTCAGGCCGTTGTCGCGCTGGAACTTGTCGATAATGGCCTGCTTGAGGCCCGGTGTACCGCCTACCGGGGTGTACTTGGTAAACCCGCTGTCGATAGCCGCCTTGGCCGCGGCCTTGATATGTTCCGGCGTATCGAAATCGGGTTCGCCGGCACCCAATCCAATAATGTCCTGACCGGCAGCACGCAGTTCGGCAGCACGGGCCGTCACCGCCAGAGTCGGAGATGGCTTGATTCGTTGGACACGTTCGGAAAGTTGCATGGAAAACTCTCAGTTTTGATGATGGAAAACACAGTCTGACGACCGCAAACAAAACGGGCGGTATGATACTGGATGGCCCAACGACTTACCACGCCTGATATACCTGAATGACACAGACTCTCATGGACGAACCCGCGTTTGAACTGGTCGCCGACTGGGCGCCGGCAGGCGACCAGCCTGCCGCCATCAAAAAAATGGTTGAAGGCCTGGAAGATGGCCTCTCCCACCAGACATTACTGGGCGTCACCGGCTCGGGCAAAACCTTCAGTGTGGCCAATGTCATTCAGCAGGTGCAGCGGCCCACCCTGGTACTTGCGCCGAACAAGACCCTCGCCGCGCAGCTCTACGGAGAATTCCGTGAATTCTTCCCGCATAACGCGGTGGAGTACTTTGTCTCCTACTACGACTACTACCAGCCGGAAGCCTATGTGCCTTCCAGCGATACCTATATAGAAAAAGACAGCTCGATCAACGAACACATCGAGCAGATGCGCCTGTCTGCGACCAAGGCCCTGCTCTCGCGCCGTGACGTCATCATCGTGGCCTCGGTATCGGCCATCTATGGCCTGGGCGATCCGGAGATGTACTTTCAGATGGTCCTGCACCTGGACAAGGGGGACCGGCTGGACCAACGCGAGATCCTGCGTCGCCTGGCGGAATTACAGTACACCCGTAATGACATGGAACTGCGGCGTGGCACCTTCCGTGTCCGCGGTGAAGTCATCGACATCCACCCCGCCGACACGGACGACGAGGCGGTTCGCGTGGAGTTATTCGACGATGAGATCGAATCTATCACCGTCTTTGATCCGCTCACGGGTGAATTGCGCCGCAAGCTGCCGCGCTACACCATCTTCCCCAAGACGCATTACGTCACGCCGCGTGAACGCCTGCTGGGCGCCATGGACGAAATCAAGGCAGAACTGCGCGAACGTCTGGCCCAGCTGAAGAGCGTTGATAAACTGCTGGAAGCCCAGCGCCTGGAACAACGCACGCTGTTTGACCTGGAGATGATCCAGGAACTGGGCTATTGCTCGGGCATCGAGAACTACTCGCGTTATCTATCGGGCCGCGCCGCCGGCCAGCCGCCACCCTGCCTGCTGGATTACCTGCCTCCGGACGCACTCATGGTCATCGACGAAAGTCACGTAACCGTGCCGCAGCTTGGCGCCATGTACAAGGGCGATCGTTCACGCAAGGAAACCCTGGTTGAATATGGTTTTCGCCTGCCCTCGGCACTGGATAACCGGCCGCTCAAATTCGAGGAATTCGAACGACTGGCACCGCAGATACTATTCATTTCCGCCACCCCCAGCACTTATGAAAAAGATCACTCGGGCCAGATCGTTGACCAGGTCGTTCGCCCAACCGGGCTGGTCGATCCACAGGTGGAAATACGGCCGGTAGGCACACAGGTTGATGACTTGTTATCCGAGATCAACGAGCGCGCCGCTAAAGGCGAACGCGTACTGGTCACCACGCTGACCAAGCGCATGGCAGAAGATCTTACTGACTACCTGCACGAAAATGGCGTACGTGTGCGTTACATGCACTCTGATATCGACACAGTTGAGCGCGCTGAAATCCTGCGCGATCTGCGCCTGGGAGAATTCGACGCCCTGGTGGGCATCAACCTGCTACGCGAAGGACTCGACATTCCGGAAGTTTCCCTGGTCGCGATACTGGATGCCGACAAGGAAGGTTTCCTGCGTTCTGATCGCTCACTGATCCAGACCATCGGCCGTGCTGCCCGCAACCTGAACGGCAGGGCCATTCTTTATGCCGACGAAATCACAGGCTCCATGCAGCGCGCGCTTGAGGAAACCGACCGGCGCCGCGCCAAACAGATGGAGCACAACGAAAAGCACGGCATCACACCGCAAAGCATCCGCAAGGCAGTCGCCGATGTCATGCACCAAGGTTACGAGGATTATCAGGGCGGCCGTGGCAAACGGCGCAAAGTCGCCGAGCCGAAAACGGATTATCTCTCCATGCCCCCGGACAAGCTTGGCAAGGAAATCGAGAAACTGGAAAAACAGATGTATCAACATGCCCGCGACCTGGAATTCGAAGACGCAGCGCGGGTACGTGATCAAATAAAGCAGCTGGAATCCGCACTCAAGACCGATCCACTCAGCGTATGAGCGGCTTGCCGCGATCAGGTAACTGGTATAATCTTGCGCGCCTCTCAACAGGCGCGTAGCTCAGCTGGTTAGAGCACCACCTTGACATGGTGGGGGTCGTTGGTTCGAATCCGATCGCGCCTACCAATACCCTGAAAAGCCTCCGTTCGCGGGGGCTTTTTCGCTTCTCCCGGCAATTTCGTCGAATCCGATCGCGCCTGCCAAATACAAAACCCGCCTTTCGGCGGGTTTTGTATTTGGCTTGAAGTTATATGGCGCGGACAACCCGCGTAGGCAGCGACCTGAATTCGAAATACTTGGCATGCCGCAATCACTGAGTGTAAGCACCGGATAATATAGTCATTATCTACGACTAAACCTATCACTACTTCTCAAACAACCACCTTGTCTTCAAGCAAGTAGGATACAAGAACATGAAGGCTATGCGGATGCCTGATCAGATCGAGAAAATAACCCGAAAACACTGGTGAAGAAATATTCAACTTATATTTCCCCGGATTCCGGGCCGAACAAGTCGCCTAACCTGCTCAAAAGAACCCGGCCATCGCATACGCGGTTTTCTCGAACATTTGGCCCTGCGCTTCAGCGAGTTCAAGATTAGCCTTGTTGGCAGTAGTGACAATTCGAGTCCGGTAATCCTTGCGATCTGATACTTCCGACACACGTTGCTGACTGGAACCGCTGTCCGAGACTTTATTGGTCAGTTGTGTATCACGCCGCACGTAAACACCTTCGGCAACACGTTCGCGAATGGAAATATCCGCAACCAGCATATAAGTCACGTCTTTGACCAAGGCATTTGCAACAACTGATGCGGCACTGCTCGCTACTGCCCCCACCCCCGCGCCGGTCCACCCATGACCTGAGCGAGCACCAACAATGCCACCTACTACAGCACCGGCAACTGCCTCACCACCACCTACATACCCCTCCTGCAGTGCGGCTTGTGCAGCACTAAGGCTGGATTGTTCGAGGTTTAGAACATAGACCAACATCTGATAGTGCGCCTTTTCCGGATCGTTGATAATGCGATATCCATTAGGATTGCTGGCAAACTGCTGTCTGACGAAGTTCGAGAAGGAGTTGCGATCAAACTCCATGACGCCGCTGCGTACATCCAGATAAACCGTCCGTTTGTCCTGCGGAACCGGATCGACAAAGACCGCTGTACTGGTCCGACTCTCAACCACAAGATCCTTTTTGCCTATTGCGACGCTCGTCGCTGCACATCCGCTAAGCGTGACACCAGCAATGAGTAGCATGCAAAGCAGCCAATACTTCGTTCGCAACAGCCCGAGAAAATAGAATCCTTTCATTATTAGCTCCCTTGATTTTGGTTAATTTACTTCTGATTTTCTAATCACCTACCAGTAACGCCCGTAATAGCGGTGGTAGTAAATACAGTCCCGATAGTGGCGGTAGCGGTAGTAGCGGTAATGCATCAGATTTGAGCAAGTCCAACCAGGTTGCCAGTACTCTGGCGCCACTTTGACTGGCTTGAGATCCTTCTTCATCGCTTCCTTCGCCCAGGCCTCAGCTTTCTCCACATCGCCAGGATCGAAAGGCGAAGACATCACTTCTTCGTTGAGTTGGCGCTGCATTTCTGCCCGGGTGTCAGAGGCCTGGACTTGGAACCCCACGAACATTGCCAAAGCGATTGCGCAGACAAGAATGATGGAGGTCGCCCTACCCGGCAGGATTTCTCGTTGCACCTAGAATCTCCTTATTCTGATTTTTATGAATGTCATTAAGAGAGCAGTGGGGCTCCAGCCCACTGGGCGCCCCACCACGCTGTGTATTTTGCTCCAAACTAGTAAATTGCGGTGATTGTAAATTCGCCGCGTATCTCATCACCATTGTCTATGACGACACGAATTTCTTTTTCCACACCATCGAAAGTACCGCGGTATGTGACGATATATCCACCAGCTGATGCTTCAGCAAGCGCCAGTTCTGATAGGTCAAACAGAGTTCCATCCCAGTTATAGAAAACGCCACCTGTACCATCAACACCTGTCATATCAGCCATATTGGTATGGATATTCCCTTCTGCATCATCAGAACATCCTGGCTCAGCAGGTGCTACGACATGTACTGTGGCATTCCCTTTTAAACGTGTGAGCAATTCGTTGGTTTGGGGCGGGGTCCAATTGGAAACGTCGTCTCCAGTGCCAAACTCAAGTTCAAAAGTCGATTTGTTATGAGAGCACATATCAGTGATAACAATCGCAATTTTTTGAGCACCTTCACGCCACTCAATATTCTCATAGCCGAAATCAAGGGCGCCCAACGTATTTTCTGGCGAATCATTCCCCGCACGAGGAGAATCCTCATTTATGAAGCTTTTAAATGCATCTAAGTCTGTGGTGAGTGGAAATGTTGGGCGCTCCCTTCCGTCTAGCCCGGGAGGAGGTTCGTTGCCCTGTAGTGACGTGCCCGTTCGATCCGAATCAGCTTTTTTCGTGTCGTAAGCATCGCCTGCCGTTACTGCCCCCAAACGAACATCCAGGCCATTTGTATCGAGAAAGTCAGCAAACTTGATAATACTGTCTTGAACACTATCAAGGGCTGCTCCCATGCTACCAGTAGTATCAACAATGAAGAGGATGTCAGCTGCGGCGCGTCGCTCACTGCTTATACGCTCGACCGTAATGCCTTTGACCACCCCATCTTCCACTACAACAAAATCATCAGCGGTTAATTCTTCTATGGTTGACGCGGCTTTCGTCGAACGGGCTTTATAAGTACTCGCGGCTGTGTAATATCTACTTTCATCGGCTGAAGTGGGTGCAGCAAATCCTGCCACATTAATTTCAACCAAATCATCTTCGCCTTTAGGCGCAAGCGAGCCTGATGCCGATATCGTTGGGTCACTTACTGGAGGCGGTGGGACTTCAGTCGAATCCGAATATACATCCGAACCAGAAGAGTTGCTTCCATTGACATCATCATCGTTGTCATTGCTTCCGCAACCGGTCGACAGCAGGGAGCAACCAACGATCCCTAAAAGAACTATTGATCTCCAAATAGTCATCACTTTTACTCCTAATTAGCATTAGAGTTCTTACAATTAATTATTCGTGACTGGTTTGTAGCAGACAAATGATGGATATCTCTACTTAGCCACGATTGCAGTCAGTATTGCTCAGGGTTGCTCTCACCTCAAGTGCGAAAAGCAGACCGCTACTTCTTGTTTACACGATTAGTTATAGGTGCTCAATAAGAACGAGGTCTTAAGACTATTGGGTAATATACAAACATATTTAAACGAGTATTTTGCCAAAAAATGAGGGCTCTAACTGAGCAGGATGGGCCGAAAAAATAAGGTCAGGGCGATGGACCGTTACGTACTCGACATGCGTGCTTCTGATAATGGATTTCTGGTCTTGCACCTAGAAAGCTGTGGCGCGTTAGTAAATAACCTAAACGTTATTCGGATAGGCAATTTTTCCAGTCTGCGTAGAGCGCTATTGGAAGCTCGAAGAATTAATGAGTTGGTTATGCTTTGCCCTGATTGTCACCCCGAGAGCTTCGAAGCCAGCGATGACATACTTCTCGCGGAGAATTCGATTGCAGGTTACATTGAATAAAAATAAAAATGCACATGTACAATCCCCCCATCCCGCAAAGTTCTTAAAGAGCTTTGTGACATCCCCAGTTATTGAGACGCTTATCCCCGGCTTCGAGCTTGCATAGGCGTACTATTTTTCGTACGTCATATCTCCTAGAAATTACGAGGTCATTATGAGCATTCTTGCTGCGAGCGAAGCTCAGTCTAAACTCTATCGTTTAATCGATGAGACTGCGACATCACATGAGCCTGTTCTAATCAATTGAAAGATTCGAATTTCAATGGTGCTAGCGTTCAACAACTTCCAGCCGTTTGAGTGCTTTTGCCATGCGCAGGGTCGGTTGAAATGGCTTGTCCATCGCAGCCATGATCCGTTCCGAGTCGCGCGCATACAATTGCACAATGTCCAATTTGGCAAGAATTTCTCTTGCGCTATTCAAGGCAGATGCGCAAATAAAGGCAGACAGTGGCTGCCCGCTAGTATCGGCAGCCATTTCAATCATGCTTCGCTCATCTTTTGACAGGCGAAACACAACCCTGCTTTCAAGATTCATTTTTATACCTCACCGTTATTCACAAGATTTTGGAAGCATTAAGAAACTCATTATCCAATGCCCTGATATAGTCATTTTATGGTCAAATTACTGACATTGTTATGCATGGTCATGGTGACCCTGGCGTCAGTTGGCGGCTTTGTGTACTTGACCACACAAATCAATGCCGGGCAAAGCCGCATCGCACAAGGCCAGGAACAGCTCGCTGCGGGCCGGGCCGAGCTTAGAAGTGGCAAAGCCAGGTTGGCAGAAGGCAAGGAAGAGTTCCGGCAGGCGAAAAAGGACGCGGTTAAGGACCTCCTTCTGGGCGGCGAAAGTCAGGAAAAAAAGTCTGATGCGGAGAAACTGCAGAACTTAGTCCAAGGCGGCAGGGATTACAGGGATGCTAGGAACCAGATTGCCGAAGGCGAGCGCACGGTCGCCCAGGGCGAAAGCCAGCTCACCGCAGGCGAACAACAGTTACGTCAAGGCAAAGAACAACTGGAATTAGCCAAGCAAGCGCGTATAGCCACCGGAGCCTCTGCGCTCTTGTTCGGCATTTTGTCTATGGTACTGGCTTTTCTGTGGCGCCAATCGCTGTTTAAGAAAAGTTAAGCACAGCTGCCCTGATTCACAATTCCGTCACACTCACCACCAAACCATCTTTGTCAGCATACAACCAGGCACCCGGCTTAAATGTTACGCCCGCAAAACGCACCGGAATATCCTTCTCGCCGATGCCTTTCTTGTTGCTCTTGAGCGGATGCGGGGCCAGGGCTTTTACGCCGACGGTGGTTTCCTCGATTTCCTCGCGATCACGGATGCAGCCGTAGACGACCACGCCTTTCCAGCCGTTCTTCTCGGCCAGTACAGCGAGGTTGCCGCCGAGCAAGGCGCAGCGTTTGCTGCCACCTCCATCCACGACCAGCACGCCACCATTGCCGGGGGTTTCAAGTGTGTCGCGAACCAGGCTGTTGTCTTCGAACAATTTCAGTGTGGTGATCGGACCGTGGAAGCGTGTGGTGGTGCCGAAGTCCTGGAAAATGGGATCGGCGACTTGCAGGTTGTCTGAGTGGTCATCACACAAGTCGGTGGTGGCGTAGGTCATTTGTATCCTCTTTTTCGATTCGTTACATACTTGCTGCTGTGGATTCCAGATAAGTGCTTTGCACTTTCCGGAATGACGTTAAGCACTAATCCGATGCCATGGCGCAGAGCACGGCCCATATGCTCAGGCCGACGAAGACCAACAGGGTCCAGCCCGGCAAGGTCAGACCCAGGAAGCTGGCGTCAATGACGGCACAGCTGCCCTCGCCCCTCAGCAGGAAAGCAACGGCTTCGGTCACCGGCATCATGTCGAGCAAATAGTCCAGCGGCGGGCCGCAGGCCGGTACCTGGTCCGGCGGCAGACCCTGCAGCCAGACATGTCGGGCTGCAATGCCGACGCCGGAGAGGCTGACGGCAAAGGGAAACAACGCCGTGAGCCAGCGTTTCCAGCCCTGAGCATTGATGAACGCTGCATTGAGGAAGAACACGCCGGCACCCGCCATGGATACACGTTGCAAAATGCATAGCGGGCACGGTTCCAGGCCCTGGAAATATTGCAGGTAATAGGCAAAGGCCAGGCCGCCAACACAGGCAAAAAAGCCCCATAAAAAGCCGCTACGGCCTTCCACTGTGAGTTTCATATGACTCCGATTATTGCTTGATGCCGCCCTTCGTCAGGGTAGCCGGGTCCAGCAGACGTTTGAGCTCTGCTTCGCTGAGGTCAGTATTCTCCAACGCCACGTCGATAATTGCACGCCCCTCTTTATAAGCCTGCTTGGCAATCGCCGCGCCCTTGTCGTATCCGATGACCGCATTGAGGGCCGTTACAAGGATGGGATTCTTTTCCAGTGCCTCGCGGATATGCGCCTTGTTAACGGTGAAGCCCTTGATGCTGTTGTCCGCCAGCAAGCGCGCCGCATTAGCCAGTAATTCGATGCTTTGCAGCAGGTTGTAGGCGACTACCGGCAGCATGACGTTGAGCTGGAAGTTACCGGACTGCCCCGCCACGGTAATGGCGGCATCGTTGCCGATGACCTGAGCGGCGACCATGGCGGCTGCTTCCGGTGTCACCGGATTAACCTTGCCGGGCATGATGCTGGAACCCGGCTGCTGCGTCGGCAACTGGATTTCCGCCAGCCCAGTAAGTGGTCCGGAATTCATCCAGCGCAGGTCGTTGCTGATTTTCATGATGGACACGGCCACCGTTTTCAGCTGTCCGGACATTTCCACTACCGCGTCCTGGCTGCTCAGGCTCAGGAAATAGTCGTCACTGGCCCTGAATGGCACGCCGGTACGTTTTTTAAGTGCCGCGGCTATCTTTTTGCCGAACTGCGGATGTGCATTGATGCCGGTACCGACGGCGGTACCGCCTTGCGCTAGTGCCTGCAGCCTGAGCATCGAAGCTTCTATGCGGTCGATGCCCTGCCGTATCTGGGCAGCCCAGCCGCCGAGTTCCTGCTCAAAGCTGACCGGCATGGCATCCATCAGGTGCGTGCGGCCGGTTTTGATCTGATTTTTCAGCTTGCGCGCTTTGCTTTCCGTCGTTCTGGCCAAATGCTTGAGCGCCGGCAGCAGCTGTTCCCTGATCTCCAGGCAGGCACTGACATGAATGGCTGTGGGAATCACGTCGTTGCTGCTCTGCCCCATGTTGACGTGATCATTCGCATGCACGTCCCCCTTTTTGCCCAGATGTCTGGAAGCCAGATGGGCAATGACTTCATTGGCATTCATGTTCGAACTGGTGCCGGAGCCGGTCTGGAACACATCCACCGGGAACTGGGCGTCGTGCTGTCCTTCCGCCACTTCCAGTGCGGCGGCGCAGATCGCGCTGGCCGTAGTCTTGTTCAGCAGCCCCAGGTCGGCATTCACCTCAGCAGCACTGGCCTTGATCAGCCCCAGTGCCCTGATAAAGGCCCGCGGCATGGGCAGGCCACTGACCGGGAAATTCTCGATCGCCCGTTGTGTCTGGGCGCCCCACAATGCCTGGCGGGGCACTCGCAGTTCGCCCATGCTGTCGCGTTCGATTCGAAAGGATTTGCTTGCGGCCAAGGGGTTTCTCCTCGACTAAAAAGTTATGTCCAGACTATAGACGATTCACGGTCTGGAGTACTTGCAAGGGCAGCCCCAAAATGCCTGGTGCTGTATCATTCCCCTTCCGTTTTTGTGCTTCAGGGGTGGTCCTGCCCCTGTATCTCCTGGAAATGAGAGTTATGAAACTGAGTTCTTTGAGCGCGCTTTCCCCCATTGACGGCCGTTATGCGGATAAAACCTGGGATCTGCGTGAGGTTTTCAGCGAATACGGCTTGATGCGTTACCGCGTTATTGTAGAAATCCGCTGGCTGCAGGCTCTGGCCGCCGATGACGGTATTCCCGAGGTACCCAATCTCAGTTTCGAAGCGACCCAGTCACTTAACCGGATTATCGAGGACTTTGACGAAAGCGAGGCACAACGCGTCAAGGCCATTGAGGACACCACCAATCACGACGTCAAGGCGATTGAGTACTACCTCAAGGAGAAAATCGAGCACAACGAAGAATTGGTGAAGATCAGCGAATTCTTCCACTTCGCCTGCACGTCTGAAGACATTAACAATCTTTCGCACGCCCTGATGCTGCGTGATGCGCGAGCCCGCTTCCTGCTGCCGATGATGGACAACCTGATCGGCAGCATCCAGGCGCTGGCTGAAACTTATGCCAACGTACCCATGCTTTCACGCACTCATGGCCAACCGGCTTCGCCGACTACCCTGGGCAAGGAAATGGCGGTGTTCGCCTACCGGCTCAGACGCCAGCGCCAGCAACTCACCGAGGTTCAGATACTCGGAAAAATGAATGGCGCCGTCGGCAACTTCAACGCACACCAGGCGGCTTATCCTGAAGTGGATTGGCGCCAGCTCAGCGACAGCTTCATTAGCAAACTGAAACTGGAGCCCAACCCCTACACCACGCAGATTGAGCCGCATGACTACATTGCCGAGTATTTCGGCGTGGTGGCCCGTTTCAATACGATTCTCACGGATTTCTGCCGTGATATCTGGGCCTATATCTCCGTAGGTTACTTCAAGCAGAGAACCGTCGAAGGCGAAGTGGGCTCTTCCACCATGCCGCATAAGGTCAATCCCATCGACTTTGAGAACGCCGAAGGCAATCTGGGCATTGCCAATGCCATCATGCAGCACCTGGCCGAGAAACTCCCCATTTCCCGTTGGCAGCGTGACCTCACCGACTCCACGGTGCTGCGCAACCTGGGGGTCGGTATCGCCCATGGCGTGATTGCCTACCAGTCAACTCAGAAAGGTATCGGCAAGCTGGAGGCAGATGAAGCTCGCCTGGCTGCCGATCTGGACGCCAACTGGGAAGTGCTGGGCGAAGCCATCCAGACCATCATGCGTCGCCACGGCATCGAACAGCCTTACGAAAAGCTCAAGGAACTGACCCGTGGCCGCAAGGTGAATGCCGACATCCTGGCGGATTTCGTCAAGGGGCTGAAACTTCCGGCTGCCGAGAAGAAACGCATTCTGGAAATGACGCCTGGCAGCTATATCGGCAACGCCGACGAGCAGGCCAAGTCCCTGTAACTCCGGACCGTGGCGGACGAAAAGAGCGCAGAAATCATTACCGGCCGTGCCGTTTATGCGGACACGGTCGCACGGCTCTTCGGCCAGGCTGTCAGCCGCCTCGACCTGTACAGCGTCGACCTGAATCGTGACCTCTACGCCACACCGGAATGCATTACGGCACTGCGTGAGTGGCTCACCCGGCAGCCACGCGCCCAGGTAAGGATTCTTGTGCACAGGGGCCAGACTGCCATGCTGCGGGGTAACGCCCTGGTGGAACTGGGTCTGAAGCTGACCAGCTACGTTTCTTTCCGCGACCCGGCGCCGACCCAGCCTTTAATGGGCGATATGCTGATCATTGACGGCCGGACACTACTCAAGAAGCCGACACCGGATTCCATGCAAGCCGAACTCCACCATGATCCCCTCGCCGCGAAGTTGGCGCTGAAGGAGTTTGATGAATACTGGAACAGCGGAGAACCCAGTCAGCAGATTCGGAATCTGCATTTATAACCAGACATAACTAACTGAATTATATGAAAGTATGTGACTCATTGGAGCAGCGTCGCTCGATCAAGTATTTTGATCCCGAGCACGTCATGACGGCGGCGGAAAAGGAACAGCTGATCCGGCATGTCATGTACTCTCCGACCGCCTTCAACATCCAGAACTGGCGCTTTGTCATGGTGGAAGATAAAACAATCCGCCAGGAAATACGCAAAGCCGCCTGGGATCAGCCCCAGGTGAGCGAAGCCTCCCTGCTGATCGTGCTGTGTTTCGACAAACTGGCCTGGGCGCGCGATCCGCAACGTTACTGGGCACATGCGCCGGAGGATGTAGCCACGCAGTTTGTCTCCGAAATCCAGGACTTCTACCGAGATGACGAGGCCCTGCAGCATGATGAGGGCATGCGCTCCTGTGGTATCGCCGCCCAGAGCCTGATGCTGCTGGCCAAGGAAATGGGTTACGACAGCTGCGCCATGGACGGTTTCGACTTCAAGCGTGTTGGACATCTGATCAACCTGCCGGGTGACCATGAAATCTGCATGCTGCTGACAATTGGCAAGCGCCTGCGCGACCCCTGGCCGCGTGGCGATCTGCTGCCAGTGGAAGAAGTCTGTTTTACCGATCGTTTTCCGGACTGACTGTTATAGAGCCTGAGCAGGTTTTGCTGTTCAGCGTCATTTCGAGCGAATGGAGAAATCCCCCTCGCCTGAGATTTTTCAGTTGCGGCGCACGCACCGCCCTTCAGGCAAATCTGCATTCATCTGCAGCTCATTTTTCTTTGTGCCTTAGCGTGAGCCCCTATTCCTCTGGTGCCACCGGCTCAACGTCACGGATTCTCTGCCGCAGCCAGTCGGGCACTGGCGCTGTTTTCTGACTGGCATAATCGAACCAGACGACGATGCCCCTTGATACCGCCGCAGGGCTGCCTTCCCCTTCCACGAAAACAGCTCCCTGGATTGTCATACTGCTCTTGCCGATCTTCACAATGCGGGTGCCTACTTCTACAGTAACCGGGTGGCGTAGTTGCCGGATGTAGCTGCACTGAATATCTGCCAGTATCAGGCCTTCCTTTTCCCACAAGCCGTCATAATCGTTGCACATCTTGGCAATCCAGCCGGTACGGCCCTCTTCCAGATAGCGGAAATACATGGCGTGGTTTATATGGCCCAGGGCATCCATTTCCCCCCAGCGGGTAGGAATAGTCACCCAATAGGCGAACTGCTCGCGTTTTAGATCCTGCATTTATCCTGCCTTGTCGGAGTGTGCGATAAAATTGTGAGACAATATTCGGACGGGCGATCATTCACGATATTTCTTTCGCCTGCAACGCCAGCTACTACAATACGGTAGCGTATGGTAAAATTCCGAGCATGACGGCAACAAAGAAAACCCTCTCCGCGGATGACTGGGCAGTGGCTGCACTGGACGCCATTGCAGAAGGCGGCGTCGAAATGGTGGCAGTCGAGCCTCTGGCGCGCCGCCTGGGTGTCACCAAAGGCAGTTTCTACTGGCACTTTCCCAATCGCGAAGCCCTTCTCTATTCAGCCGCCGCCAAATGGGAGGCGCAGGAAACCGAGGGTATGCTTGCCCGCATTGGTGAGGAAACCGACGCCCGCCGCCGTATACACCGCACCTTTACCAAAGTAGACGCCAGTCAACGCGCCAGCCGCCTGTACTTTGCGCTGGCCGCAGCGGCCGCCAAGGACAAGCATATCGCCCAGGTGGTTGAGCGTGTCGCCCAGCAACGCCTGGAGTACATGACAGAATGTTATGTCGCGTTAGGCATGGACGACGAAGAAGCCAAGCGCTGGGCAATTACCGCCTATTCGGTCTATCTGGGCATTCTCCAGGTACGCCGCGACCTGCCGGACTCTTTGCCGGAAGAACCGGAATCCGAGGAATATCAGGCATACATGGCGCATATGTTCGCCACCCTCATTCCCGAGATGCACCCCGCCATCAAATCCCAGGTCGCCTAGTTTCTAACCGGCCTGCCTTTACAGAGCAGGCCGGGATCCTACAGCAGGAGGTCATCATGACTCTTTTAACAGCAATCGTTATGGCTGTTGCAGCCTTCTGGCTGCTTGCCTACCTGGGCGCGCCGCTTTTCGTATGGACGCTGGCCGCCGCCGCCTATATCGGCGGCTTGTTCGGCACAGGGCTGATCAGTATTAATGCCCTGACCTACACAGCAAGCGCTTTCGCGGTAGTGGCGCTGCTTTTCAACATTCCAGTCCTGCGTCGCAATATTGTGACGCGGCCCATCTTCGGCGGTTTCAAAAAAGTACTGCCTGACATGACTTCGACTGAGCGCGAGGCGCTGGAAGCCGGCGACGTCTGGTGGGAAGCCGAAATGTTCCGTGGCAAGCCGGAGTGGAAAAAACTCCTGGACTTCAAGCGCACTGTTCTCACAGCTGACGAACAGCGTTTTATTGATAACGAAGTAGAAAGGCTCTGTGCCATGATCGATGACTGGAAGATCATGCATGAAGACCATGATCTTTCCCCCGAGATCTGGGACTACATCCGCAATAACGGCTTCCTTTCCATGCTCATCAGCAAGGAATGGGGCGGACTGGGCTTTTCGGCCTATGCACAATCCTGTGTCGTTACCAAGATTGCCACACGCTCAATTGCCGTCGCGGTCACCGTCATGGTGCCGAATTCCCTTGGCCCGGGTGAACTCCTGATGCATTACGGCACCGACGAGCAGAAACAGCAATGGCTGCCCGGCCTGGCTGCAGGCAAGGAAATCCCCTGCTTCGGCCTGACCGGACCGGAGGCAGGTTCCGACGCCGGCGCCATCCCCGATACCGGCATCGTGTGCATGGGCGAATGGAACGGCAAACAGATGCTGGGTATGAAGATCAGTTTCTCCAAGCGCTACATCACGCTGGCCCCGGTGGCCACCGTGGTAGGCCTGGCGCTTAAGGTCTTTGACCCGGATGGCTTGCTTGGCGATCCGAACAAAAGCGACTACGGCATTACCTGCGCCCTGATCCCTGCCGATCTTAAGGGCGTAGACATCGGGCGCCGTCACAGCCCCTGTGGCACTCCCTTCATGAACGGCCCTATTTTCGCCAAGGACATCTTTGTACCTATCGACTTTGTCATTGGCGGCCAGGAAAAAGTGGGCAAGGGCTGGCGTATGCTGGTTGAATGCCTTTCAGCCGGGCGCGGAATTTCCCTGCCTGCCCTGGCTTCCGCGGCAGGCAAGGCCAGCTATCTGACTACCGGCGCTTATACCCGCATTCGCCGCCAGTTCAAGATGTCAGTGGGTAAATTCGAGGGCGTACAGGAAGCCATGGGACGCATGGCAGGTTATACCTACAAACTGGAAGCCTGCCGCAGCCTGACCGCAAGCGCGGTCGATAACTGTGCTCCTTCAGTCGTAACCGCCATGATGAAATACCACATGACGGAGATGATGCGGACCATCCTGACCGATGCCATGGACATCCATGGCGGCCGCGGCGTCATGCAGGGGCCGCGTAATTATCTTGCCGCCGCCTACCAGGCCGTACCCATTGCCATTACTGTAGAGGGAGCGAATATCCTGACCCGTAACCTGATGATCTACGGTCAGGGTTCCATCCGCTGCCATCCCTACGTCTTCCCGGAAATGGAAGCCGCGCGCAATGATGATCTGCTCGAGTTCGATCAGTTACTGTGGGGACATATCGGCTTTTCGCTCAATCGCGGTATTCGAGCCCTCACACTCGGCCTGACCGGTGGTCGTCTGGCCGGCTCTCCCGTCAGCGGCCCGATGGCCCGCTATTATCGGCAGCTCACGCGCATGTCGTCCGCCCTCGCTTTCGTCTCGGATGTGACCATGGGCGTGCTCGGTGGCGAACTGAAGCGCAAGGAACGTCTGTCGGCACGCCTGGGTGATGTGCTCAGCCACCTGTTCATCGCTTCCGCTGTGCTCAAGTACTACTACGATGAGGGCGAACAGGAAGGTGATCTGGCCCACGCGCAATGGGCAGTCGAACACTCGTTGAGTGAAATCGACAAGGCCTTTGATGAGTTTTTCGCCAACTTCCCGAATACCGTTATCGGCCGCTTCCTGCGCTTCATGACCTTCCCGCTGGGGCGCAGCTACAAGGTGCCAGCCGACAACCTCACACATGAACTGGCAGATCTGATGATGGAGCCTACCGAGCTTAAGGATCGTCTCTGCCGTGAGGTTTATACCAACGAAGACCCCAACGACCAGGTAGGCCGCATGGTTGTCGCCTACAGGAAGCTTCTGGAAGTAGAGCCTGTTTACAACAAATTCGCCCGTGCAGTAGCCAAGGGGCAAGTCAGCGGCTATACCACTGCAGAACAACTGCATAGCGCTGTACACAATGCCATTCTCAGCAAACAGGAAGCCGATCAGCTAGCCGAGTACGATCAGCTTCGGGTTGAGGCGATTCTCACAGATGACTTCACCAAGGAATATCTGGTTCATCCGCAGTCTGTTACTGCGGAAAAAAAGGCCGAACACGCACGCGTTGCCTGATAAAGCCTGATAAAAAAAGCCCGGGCTAACCCCGGGCTTTTTTATGTCCGCAGGAAACGGGCCGAGAAAAGAATAAAAAAACCCGGCTGCGTGCAGCCGGGCAAAACCCTACCAAAGGTAGGGGGCAGGAGACGGTTAAACACCGCGGCCAAGCGCCCTCACGGGCATATAGCCACAGCATAGGAAACGGGTAGAAAAGGTTGAGCTGACATCCCGTGCATGCAGAATGCCGCTTGGCTGAACTGTAAGTTCATGAATTATCCCCGTTTCTACTCTTTCTTTTATGCTGATACAGAGTAGTTATGCGTTCATTTATTGGGCGGTAGATTCTGACAAATCACATTGTCTGTCAAGCCAACCTTCAGATCGGCCCTGCTCAGCGGTCGATATGCCCCAGTTCACGGTCAGGCCACACCCGGTCGCGCAGCTTCTGTTTCAGCGCCTTGACGCTGGGAAAACCAGCGTCCGCCTTGCGATCAAAAAGACAGTCTTCTTCGACATAGATGCGGAATGCCCCGCCCGAAACGGGAACCAGATTGATCTGAATATCTTCACCGAAGGTATTAAACAGTTCCTGCGCCATCCAGCCGGCCCGCAGATGCCAGCCACAGAGCATGCAGAACTCAATCCGCACTCTGGCCTTCTCAGCCATGCATTAATTCCGGTTCAGGCTCGGCAATTGTCGGCTGGTACCCTTCAATGAAAGCCTGTGGCATGCGTTTAGGCCGACCACTGAGCAGGTCCGCGCAGACGAAACGTGTGAGACCGCGAAGGCAGGTGGCACCGCTTTCGCTCTTGATCACCTGATAGCGTCGCCACAGGCGCATTTTGTTATCACAAGCCACCAGCCAGGTTCCGATTGTTACCTGCTCACCCTCGTAACAGGCGCCCAGGTAATCCAGTTCATGCCTGTGCACGACCATGGCCCTCTGGTGCGCCTGGTAGGCAGCCAGGTCCAGCCCCAAGTGAATGGAGTGCTGCCAGGCAGCCTGCTCGAGCCAGCGCAGATAAACCGTATTATTGGCATGGCCCAGGCCGTCGATATCGCCAGCTTCTACCCGCTGCTCTACCTTGAACGGTTCAGGATAGTCCCACTCGATCGTCACATTTCATCCTTATTGGTCTTCCCTGTTCAGATTGTATGCGGGCCGGCGCAACCAGTCATTCCTGATTCGAATGGGGATGTCTCAGACTCTAATCTGGACTATAATAGTACTGATTAAACAGAGCGATATATCGCATACAGGATTTTCATGCTGCGTCTGAGCAAAATGACCGATTACGGGACTGTGGTGATGACCACACTTGCCCGCCAGCCGGAGGCATTACGCAATGCTGCGGAACTGGCCGAGCAGACCCGTATTGCCGCGCCCACGGTCAGCAAGCTGCTGAAGACCCTTGCCCATGGCGGGCTGCTGGAGTCTGTTCGTGGCGCTCATGGCGGATATCGCTTGGCCAAAGCGCCTGGAGATATCGCCATGTCGGAAGTCATTTCGGTACTGGAAGGTCCGATCGCCATGACTGAATGCGCCGTGCACGACGGTAAATGCGGCATTGAATCGGAATGCGATGTACGCGGTAACTGGCAGCTGCTGAATCAGGCAATTCTCAGCGCCCTGCACAACGTCAGCCTGGCCGACATGATCCGGCCGCTGACCGTTCACAAATTACATGATGCGCGTGACGGTGGCATTGCTGTCATGCGCTCGCTGTGAGGTGAAGAATGGCGACCCAAAGCCAGGAACTTGAACAACTCGTCAAACGTGAGTACAGCGCAGGATTCGTGACGGATCTGGAGGCCGATACTGTCGAGCCCGGTCTGAACGAAGATGTCATTCGCTTCATTTCCGCCAAGAAGGAAGAACCGGAATGGCTTCTGGAATGGCGGCTGAAAGCGTTTGAACACTGGAAAACCATGAAGGAACCAGGCTGGGCGCATGTGCACTACCCGCCTATCGACTACCAGGCAATCTCCTACTATTCGGCACCCAAGTCCGCCTCCGACGGTCCCAAAAGCCTGGACGAGGTTGACCCCAAGCTTTTGGAAACCTACGAAAAGCTCGGCATCCCCCTGCATGAGCAGGAAATTCTGGCTGGCGTGAAGCAAGGCATACCGAATATGCCGAATGTGGCCGTGGATGCCGTGTTCGACAGTGTTTCGGTGGCGACTACCTTCAAGGATCGCCTGGCAGACGCCGGCGTTATTTTCTGCTCAATCTCTGAAGCCGTACGCGAACACCCGGAACTGGTTAAGCAGTACCTGGGCACCGTGGTACCAACCTCGGATAACTTCTATGCGGCGCTGAATTCGGCTGTCTTCACCGATGGCTCCTTCGTATTCATCCCCAAGGGCGTGCGTTGCCCCATGGAACTGTCCACCTATTTCCGCATCAATGCCCAGAATACCGGCCAGTTCGAGCGGACCCTGATCGTGGCCGAGGAAGGCAGCCACGTCAGCTATCTGGAAGGCTGCACGGCGCCTCAACGTGACGAAAACCAGTTACACGCCGCCGTGGTGGAACTGGTCGCGCTGGACGATGCCCAGATCAAATATTCGACCGTACAGAACTGGTATCCGGGCGATGAAGAAGGCAAGGGCGGTATCTACAACTTCGTGACCAAACGCGGTGACTGCCGTGGCGCGCGCTCCAAGATTTGCTGGACTCAGGTGGAAACCGGCTCCGCCATTACCTGGAAATACCCGAGCTGTGTGCTGCAAGGTGATGGTTCTGTTGGTGAATTCTACTCCGTTGCACTCACCAACAACCTGCAGCAGGCCGATACCGGTACCAAGATGATCCATATCGGCAAAAACACGCGTTCCACCATTATTTCCAAGGGCATTTCCGCCGGCCGTGGCGAACAGGCCTATCGCGGCCTGGTGAAGATATTGCCCGATGCGGACAACGCCCGTAACTATACCCAGTGCGACTCCTTGCTGATCGGTGACCAGTGCGGCGCGCATACCTTCCCCTACACCGAGGTGAAGAATCCCAGCGCCCATCTGGAACACGAGGCCACCACCTCCAAGATCGGCGAGGATCAGTTGTTTTATTGCCGGGCACGCGGCATTTCCGAGGAAGACGCGGTCAACATGATCGTCAACGGCTTCTGCAAGGAAGTGTTCAAGGAACTGCCCATGGAATTTGCCGTCGAGGCGCAGAAACTGCTGGGCGTGAGCCTGGAAGGCGCCGTCGGCTAGATAAACTATTGAGTATTAAGTAATGTTGAATATCAGTAACTTACACGCCAGAGTTGAAGAAAAGGAAATCCTCAAGGGCATCGACCTGGAGGTCAAGCCGGGCGAGGTGCATGCCATCATGGGGCCCAACGGTTCCGGCAAGAGCACCCTGGCCAATGTGCTGGCCGGCCGCGACAGCTTCGAGGTGACCGACGGCACGGTTGAGTTCGAAGGAGACAACCTGCTGGACATGGAGCCGGAAGACCGGGCCTGCGAAGGCATCTTCCTGGGCTTCCAGTACCCCGTGGAAATCGCCGGCGTATCCAATATGTATCTGCTCAAGGCAGCCATCAACGCCCGCCGCAAGCATCTGGGTCACCCGGAAATTGACGCCATGGACTTCCTGGCCCTGATCAAGGAAAAGATTCAGCTGGTAAAAATGAACGAAGCCATGCTGTATCGCGGTGTCAACGAAGGTTTCTCCGGCGGCGAAAAGAAGCGCAACGAAATCCTGCAGATGCTCACCTTGGAGCCCAAGCTGGTGATTCTGGACGAAACCGACTCCGGCCTGGACATCGATGCCCTGAAAACCGTCTCCGACGGTATCAATGCCCTGCGCAGCCCGGAGCGCGCCATTGTGCTGGTAACCCACTACCAGCGCCTGCTGGATCACGTCGTGCCCGACTATGTGCATGTACTGGCGGGCGGCAAGATCATCAAGAGCGGCGGCAGTGAACTGGCCCAGGAGCTGGAGAAGAAAGGCTACGGCTGGTTGGGGCCTGCTAGCCCGGATTCGGTGGTGTCGCCGGAGGCCGTAAAGTCTCAGCGCGCGGAACAAGGAGTGTGATTTGGTCATTCCAAATGAACGACGAGTGACAAAGCGATGGGGCTTTAAGGCCCCGTCCCGAAGGGTTGCCCGCCCAAGCCCGGCATACGGCGTTGCTCTCCTTGCCCTTAGGTTGGCTAAGGGCGGCGGCGTGCGCCTTGTCTGTCAGGCTTCGGCGGGCAACGACATCCACCGAATCCGGGCTAGCAGGCCCCTTAGCGTGGAGGACGCGGCTTGATGGCTGCCCAGATATCTCCCCTGCTCGATCACTACCTGGCGGAATTCGCCCGCGTGCAGCCGCAGTTGCCGGGTGCCGACTGGGTGACCGAACAACGCCAGGCGGCGCTCAAACGCTTCGTGGAAGCCGGTTTCCCCAGCAACCGCATGGAAACCTGGAAGTACAGCGACACGCGGCCGCTGCAGAAACAACCCTTTGAACTGGCGCCCGAATCGACGCTGTCGCAGGCCGATGTCGAGGCCTTCCTGCTACCGGAACTGGATTGCTACCGGCTGGTGTTCGTCAATGGCCGGCTCGACCCGGCGCTATCCGAAGTAGTGGATCTCGGCGAGACCGCCGTTTCTCTGGCCAGTGCACTGAACGAGCCACTGACCAGCCTGCAGAAGGGCCTCAACAGCACCCTGAATGGTCATGGTCACGCCCTCAGCGACCTGAACCTGGCCTTCGCGGTGGACGGTGCCCATATCCGCCTGGCCGACAACCAGGTACTGGATAAGCCCATCCACCTGCTGTTTGTGGCGACGCCCGGCGAAAAAGCCGAGGACGAAGCGCATATGGTTCAGGTACGTAACCTGATCGAACTGGGCAAAAACAGCGAAGCCACGGTGATCGAGCATTACGTTGGCCTGGGCGAGGACGCCTATTTCAATGATTTCGTCACGGAAATCCGGCTGGCCGACAATGCCCGCCTGAAGCGTTGCCGGCTGCAGGAAGAAACCGGCAAGGCCATGCAGGTGGGCGCCACGCATGCCGTGCTGGGACGCGACAGCCACTTTCACAGCCATGCCGTGGATCTGGGGGGGCGCTGGGTACGTAACGACACCGTGGTCGGCCTGCAGGCCGAGGGCGCCGAAGTGCATCTGGATGGCCTCTACGTGCCAACCGGGCGTCAGCATGTCGACAACCAGACGCGTATCGACCACGCCAGCCCGCATTGCATCAGTCGCGAGGATTACAAGGGTATTCTCGACGGCGGCAGCCGCGGCGTGTTCAACGGCAAGATCATCGTGCACAAGGACGCGCAGAAAACCGATTCCGAACAACATAGCGCCGCCCTGCTCCTCTCCGGCAAGGCCGAGGTAGATGCCAAGCCGGAACTGGAAATCTACGCCGACGATGTCAAATGCGCGCACGGCGCAACTGTGGGGCAACTCGACGAGCAGGCGATTTTCTATCTGCAAAGCCGCGGCCTGGACGCGGCGGCGGCCCGCAATCTGCTGACCTACAGCTTCGCCGACGAGCTTATCCAGCGCGTGGGCATCGAGCCGCTGCGCAAGCGCATTGAACGCGGACTACTGGCGCGCCTGCCCAACGCCGAACAACTGCAGGAGCTGCTGTAATGAGTGCGGTCACTTCACAAACCCTGCAGCCGCCGCTGGATGTGGCGCGCATCCGTGCGGATTTTCCCATCCTGCACCAGGAGATCTATGGCAAGCCGCTGGTCTACCTGGACAACGGCGCCACCACACAGAAACCACAGAGCGTGATTGATGCGGTCAGCCACTATTACGCGGCTGACAACAGTAATGTGCATCGCGGTGTGCATGCCCTGTCCGAGCGCGCGACGGCCGATTACGAAGGCGCCCGCGCCAAGGTACGCGATTTCATCCACGCCGCCTCCGAGCGCGAGATTGTCTTTACCCGCGGCACCACGGAAGCCATCAACCTTGTGGCCCACAGCTATCTTGGACCGCGTCTGCAGGCCGGTGACGAGATCCTGATTTCACACATGGAGCACCACTCCAATATCGTGCCCTGGCAGCTGCTCTGTGAGCGCAGCGGCGCCGAACTCAAGGTCGTGCCGATCAGCGACGCCGGCGAAATCGTTTACGAAGAATTCGAACGCCTGCTCTCTCCCGAGCGCACGAAACTGGTCGCGGTCGGCCACGTATCCAACGCCTTAGGCACCATCAACCCGATCGAACAGATCATCCGCGCCGCGCATGCGCATGATATTCCGGTACTGATCGACGGCGCCCAGGCTGTGGCGCACCTGCCGGTGGATGTCCAGGCACTGGGCGCGGATTTCTATGCCTTTTCCGGCCACAAGCTGTTCGGCCCGACCGGCATCGGCGTGCTCTATGCACGAGAGGCCCTGCTCGACGTCATGCCACCTTATCAGGGCGGCGGCGACATGATCCGCACGGTGAGTTTTTCCGGCAGCACCTGGAACGAACTGCCCTACAAATTCGAGGCCGGCACGCCGAATATTGCCGGCGCGGTGGGCCTGGGTGCCGCCATTGATTACGTCAACAGCCTGGACCTGGCCCTGGTACAGGCCTATGAACACGATCTGCTCGACTATGCTACGCAGCAGGTCAGCGCTATCGGCGACATTCGCCTGGTGGGTACCGCACAACGCAAGGCCGGTATTCTGTCCTTCGTGATGGAGAATGCCCACCCGCATGACATCGGCACCATTGTCGACCACGAGGGCGTGGCTATCCGTGCCGGCCATCATTGCGCCATGCCGGTGATGGAACGTTTCGGCGTGCCGGCCACCGCCCGCGCCTCCCTGGCCTGCTACAACACACGCGACGATATCGACGCCCTGGTGCGTGCCCTGCAGCGCGTACACGAACTTTTTGGCTGATTCTGTATGAACGACCTCAGAGACCTTTACCAGGAAGTGGTTATCGACCATGGCCGTAAACCGCGTAATTTTCGCGCTCTGGAACCACATAGCCATGAAGCCAAGGGATTCAATCCCCTATGTGGCGACCAGATCGCACTGTACCTGCAAATCGAGAATGACGTTATCCAGGATATCGGCTTCACAGGCAGTGGCTGCGCAATTTCCATGGCTGCTGCTTCACTGATGACAGAATCGCTCAAGGGCAAGACTATCAGCGAAGCCGAAAAACTGTTTGACGCCTACCACGGCATGCTGACCAATCAGGAAAACCTTCCTGACACCGAGCGCCTGGGCAAGCTGGCTGTGCTGTCCGGCGTTCGTGAATATCCCACCCGGGTGAAATGCGCCACCCTTGCAGGCCACACGCTCAAAGCCGCACTGAGCAATAGCGAAAAACCCGTCACTACGGAATAAGGCCCTGGCATGAGTGATTGGATTACGGTTGCCGCCGAAGGTGATATCAAGCCTGGCAAATGCCGGCTCATCGATGTCGATGACATCCCCGTCGCCGTTTATAACATCGACGGACAATACTTCGCGATTGAGGATCTCTGTACCCACGACGGCGGGGAGTTGGCTTCCGGCGAAGTGGAAGACGATGAGGTGATCTGCCCCAGACATGGGGCCAGGTTCTGCATTCGCAATGGCAAGGCGCTCACACCCCCGGCCTATGAAGACGTCTACTGTTTTCCCCTGAGGATAGAAAACGCCGAAATACAGATCCGGGACGACCGCTGGGACTGAATTTCGACGGGACGAAAAAAAACTGCCCAGGCAGGCGGGCAGTTTAACTAGGACAACACTCTTATTATTTGAATAGCGCTCGGGGCGCTAATCCGCGTTCCAGAGACAACATCAGGTTTACGTTCCCTCGCCTGCCTCTCGAATCCCCTGTATGAGAACTAGAGGTAATAATGGTTTGCCGGGCGCGGAATAACAATTAGACGGAAGTATTAGTAAAAGTCGTACTACGGCCTAAAAATGCCGCTAAAACTAGACCAATGGCTAATATACTGGGGAGAATGGTTGGCTTATGGTTAGGCGGATAAGAATGTATTCAGAGGCTTCATGCAATCAGGCCGATGCAGGAGATGATCTTACCTTCCCTGTTTAGGAAAAGACCTACGTCGGGTCGGCGGGTTGCTGTACGCACGCATGCCTATAACCCCGAGAGCGCAACTCTGGAAGATGAGTTACTGCATCTCATTGCCAAACAGAGCCGACGTGTACCTATTGCCGCCTTCCTGGCGGCAATTATCATCGCCGCTTTTGCCGCCGAATATCTGCCCCGATATATCTGGGGCAGCTGGCTGGTTGCCGTGGCCGTTGTCTTGCTCATTCGCCTGCTGATTCTGCCGCGGCTGCCACACATGAAGCACAGCAGTGCTCAGGATCGTATTCACATCGCCATTGCGCTGAGCATTCTAAACGGCCTGGTGCATGGTTCTTCGCTTTTCTTTTTCCCGTTGCTGCCGGAATTTGAACGGGCCATTCAGTCCGTCATTCTGACTGCCCTGTGTACAGGTGCCGTCGCAACCACTGCCGGCTATTTACCTATATTTCTGGGCTATCTGATTCCGGCATTCGCCGCCATGGTGCCACTGTGGATTATCAGCCCGGGTTTACCCGAAGCAGGCTGGCGCGAAGTCGCCCTGGGTTTGTTACTGCTGATTTTCGGGCTCCTGCTGATTGGCCTGGCGCGGGATGCTCACCGGGTATTCCGGGAATCCTTCGAAATACGCGAGAAAGAACGGCAACTGAACCATCAGCTCTCGCGCGCACTGGCTGATGCCGAAGCCGCCAACAATGCCAAGACCCGCTTTCTCGCTTCGGCCAGCCATGATCTGCGGCAACCGATTCATACGCTCTCTCTGTTTAGCGCCGCGCTCTCCATGCGCGAGCTGGATGAAAAAACACGCGATATAACGAATCACATCAACACTGCACTCGACACCCTCGCCTCCCAGCTGGATGCACTGCTCGACATCTCCAAGCTCGACGCAGGTGTCGTAGAAATCAGGACGTCAATCATCGACCTGAGGCAGCTGCTGGATAACATCGAACAGGAATACAAGCCGCTCTGCGAGGAAAAGGGCCTGCTGCTGACGAGCCAGCACTGCGACCCCCTTCCGCCCGTCAAAACAGACCCTGTACTTCTGGAAAGAATCATACGCAATCTCCTTTCCAATGCCGTCAAATATACCGACGTGGGCCAGATCACCCTTTCTACGGAAAAACGTGCTGGCAAATACTATTTACGCATTGAGGATACCGGTCAGGGCATTGCTGAAAGCGAACAGAAGAAAATATTTGAAGAGTTCTACCAGGTCGGCAACCCCGAACGTGACCGTAACAAGGGCCTGGGACTTGGCCTCTCTATAGTCAAGCGACTAACCAACATGCTGAATATCGAACTCAACATGGAATCCCGCCCCGGGCTGGGCAGTCGTTTTGAACTGGAGCTGCCCCAGCCCGTGGCACATATAGAAAATACTAATGATGATCAGGAGCCAGAAGTGAACAATAATTTTCCCTATCAACATGTCCTGGTTGTGGATGATGAAGCCGAAGTCCGCATCGGCATGCAGACGCTGCTGGATAGCATGGGCTTCAGCGTGGATGTGGCCGACTCCACAGAACAGGCAGTAGAAATGGCGACACGTCATCCCCCACAGCTGGTACTGGCTGACCTGCGTCTGCGCGGCACAGATAACGGCATTAACACCATAAAAGCCGTACGCTCACTCGTGCCGAATGTGCCCGCTCTGCTGATCAGCGGCGATACCGCACCCAACCGTCTGCGTGAGGCGAAGCTGGCCGGCATCGAAATGCTGCATAAGCCCGTTGCCCCGCAGGTATTGAGGCAATCAATTCAGAATGCCTGTGGAGGGCATCACAGTAATAACTAACAACGACGCCGACGTCGCAAGGGGGTGGCAATGGCGACGGAACGATGGATCTCAAAAGACTTCGCTGAACTGGCCGCTGAAGCGCTGCAAGCAGAGGATCAGCCTCAACCCCTGATCCTTGATATCGTCATCATCGGCAGTGGATATGGCGGCGCCATTGCCGCCGCCGAACTGGCTGCTATGAACACGGCCTCCGGCTCACCTCTCTCGGTTTGCGTACTAGAACGCGGCCTGGAATATCTGCCCGGAAAATTTCCGGCCCGCTTGAGTGAACTGCCCGGACATCTGCGCTTCACTCTTCCCGCCTCAGCTTATCCTTCAGGCCAACGACAGGGTCTTTTTGATCTCAAACTAGGCGCCGATGTCAGCACCCTGGTCGCCAATGGTCTGGGTGGAGGGTCGCTGATCAATGCCGGCGTCATGGAGACACCCGACACTGACATATTCGGCGATCGCTGGCCTGAAGCACTGCGGACTCGCAAAGCCCTGGATGATTACTATCAAGACGCCCGTCTGTTACTTGGCGTCATACAGGATGGCCAGGACAACACTATCAGCACAACCACCCCTTGCAGTAGCAAGAAACTTAATAAACACCTCGCATTCTCGAAACTCGGAGCAGAGGGCGACACGCTGTACAAGGCCGCCATCTCGATCGCCAATGACAATGGGCACGAAACCTGTGCCCAAGTGAAACTCAATGCTTGCAAGCGATGTGGGGATTGCGCCACAGGTTGTAACTATGGCGCCAAGGAATCTCTTGACACAAACCTGTTGGTAAAAGCCTACCGCCTGGGCGCTGACATCTATACGGGAGCAACGGTGCTGGATCTGGACCGTACCCCGGCAGAGGCCGACATACCTGAACACTGGGTACTGAACACGGTTTACACAGACAAACATCTGAATGAGCGGCAAGGCAAGCCTGTCAGAATACGCGCGCGGCGCGTCATACTGGCCGCAGGCACACTCGGCTCAACTGAAATACTGCTGCGCTCGCAAGAAAACAGCCGCCAGCTGCTGTTTTCCCAACAACTCGGGCGGCACTTTTCAACCAATGGCGACATGATCGCGGCAGGCTTTCATCAAAAACAGAAGGTTAATGCGGTTGCCGACGAAAACGAACAGCCTGATGGACGTGCGATAGGGCCCACCATCACAACAGTAATCAAGACGACCGGGGGAAAGCCCGGTGAGAAGTATCGTCCCAAATTGACACTTGAAGAGCTGGCCGTGCCGGGCTCCATGCGCCGCGCATTCGAGGAAGTTTACAGCACGGCATCGACGTTACACTGGTTCGAAAAAGCAGACACATCGCAGCATCATCATGGACACCCGGCCTCCGACCCCTTTGCCGTGCATGAGACAGCCATTGGTAACACGCAGATTTACGCTGCCATGGGTGACGATGGCGCCCAAGGCGTCATGCGACTCGAAAGACAATCAGCAAGTCGTCTCAGTGACGGAGCCGTGAGTATCCGTTGGCCCGGCATAAAAAATCATCCACTTTTTGAAAGCCAGATCGAGAAACTCAGAGACCTCGCCGAAAGCGCAGGCCTGGCCGGCATCACAATAGCCAATCCACTTTGGCAATTACTGCCCGGCAACATGCAAGCGCTAATCAACAATCAGCGCGGCCCCCTGCTTACAGTACATCCACTCGGGGGCTGCGGCATGGCGGACGACGCAAAACAGGGGGTTGTGGATGACCTGGGCCGGGTATTCAATCCCGCAGCAGCCGAGCATGAGAATCCTTATCACGAGGGGCTGGTCGTGCTTGATGGCTCAATCATCCCTGCCGCATTGGGTACCAACCCCGCACTGACTATTGCCGCTGTCTCCCTGCGGGCTGTACGCGAATTAAAAAAGCAATGGATACTCAAGCCACGAAGCGATACAGACACTACAGCCGGTCAGCCAACAAGGCGGCCTGTATGGCGGGACGCAAAAAAGGAGATTCTTACCCGGGGTCATCCACAACCGACCATTGGTGAATTCACGGAAAGACTCAGCGGGCCCGTAACTCTAGCCGACAGCAAGGGGCGAAAGAAGGAGTTTTCCGCCGAACTGACACTGCATTATGAAAAACTTCCATTGCGAGATCTGCTGGAAACTGATGAATTCGGCGCGCTGAAACACCCAGTCCTCACCATTGGCGATCAGAGCCAGAAAGATCGACAGAGCCGAATCCGCATATTCGAACCCAAAGCCTGGCATGAATTAAGAGAGAAAAACTGTACCGCAGAACAGCGCGAACAGTATCTTGATGAGCGGGCTTTGTTAATAGCCCCGCTCGAGGGCAGTCTCACCATCATGCGCCGGGAATCTGCCAACAGCTGCCTGCGGACCAGCCGTGCGCTCTGGGCCTGGTGGCGTAACCGGGGTATGCGGGACAGCTGGCAGTTTTTTACGGCCAGACACAAACAGCGTCTTGCACAGCAGCACATTCAGCGTTGCTGGCTGCAAGCAATCAAATCCAGGTTCCTGGATGCCCTTCGTCTGGCTTCTCATGCCGGAGAAGTCCGGCTGTTTGAATATGACCTGGGTATCGGCCAACCCTCACAGCAGCAGCTGCTGGACTGGCCAGCAACAGCCTCATTGAGGGGCGTGAAACGCATTACCTATGCCCGCCCCAGCAACCCCTGGCGGCAAATGATGGAAATGACGGTAACTGAAATGCCGGGTCTGGCTAGAAGCCCCGGAAGGCGCGGCAGCAAAAACCTTCTGAGCCTGGATAACGGCTTTATGGCCAATACCGGCATACCTTTATTCAGAATCGTCGGTCAGGAAAACCAGGTAGAGGCCCTCAGTGACCTGCTTGCACTGGCAGGCTATTTCATCCGCATGCTCTTCAGCATCCACATATGGAACGCGCGCCTGCCCGAACCCCCGCTCAATGAACCCGAGCGTCTACCAGGCAGGATCCCCGGTCTGCCGGAACCCGAAATTACCACACTGGTGGTCGATCAAATCAAGCATCAACCGATTCATGTCCGCCTGACTCGCTACAGGGGAAAATCAGCGGATGCCACACCCGTCGCCATGTTCCATGGTTACAGTGCCAGCGGCACGACCTTCGCCCATCATGCGCCGCCCAGTGATATAGCGCGCACATTGCACGAATCCGGCAGAGACATCTGGGTCGTCGATCTGCGTACCAGCTGTGGTCTGCCCACTGCCACCCAACCCTGGACTTTCGAACGAGTCGGCATGAAGGACATACCCGCCGCTATCGACCATATCTTCCATGCCACCGGCGGCAAGAAAATAGACGTACTCGCACACTGCATGGGGTCAGTGATGTTCAGCATGGCTGTTCTGACAGCTGACCGCCCCGCGCATGAAATCATCACCGATTGGGACGAGGGCTTTCGTGACGAGTACCGCGCCCAGCGTCATGCCCTGCCACAACGTATCCGCCGCGTGGTGTTGTCACAGGTTGGGCCCCTGGTAGTGTTCAGTCCTCGTAATGTTTTCAGTGCTTACGTTACGAACTATCTCCGTTATTTTCTGCCGGTGGAAAATTACCAGTTCCGTCCCTCCCGAACACCGGGGCTGGCCGAACAACTGATGGACAGATTACTGGCCACACTGCCCTATCCCGACGACGAATTCCTGCTTGAGAACCCCTGCTGGCCGCCTTGGCGAGGGACGGAGTTCGTCGGCACACGCCATCGAATGGACGCCATGTACGGGCGAGATTTCAAACTTGCCAATATCGACCACCATACGCTGGAATATATTGACGACTTCTTCGGCCCCTTGAACCCCGAAACAGTCAGTCAGGTTATCCACTTCAACCGCCTGCAAATGATCTGCAACCGGTATGGACGCAATCGCTTCATTTTCAGAAAGGCCTTGCGCAAGAACTGGATTTTTCCAACCTTGAGTATCCATGGTGAAGAGAACGGCCTGAGCGATATCGCCACTCTGGAACGTATGCGTTGCGAAATGCAGGATGCGGGCAGGGACTATGAAATTTTCCGTGTAGCAGGATATGGGCACCAGGACTGCTGGATAGGCAAGCATGCGGCTCGTGATGTATATCCAGTGATTCAGCGGTTTCTGGATAAAGAGCGTCCAACAAAGGACATCACCGCTTCAGCGCCACCTCCCCTGCTGGTCAAGCCGCCCTGGGCAGGCCCTGTTACCGGTCTGCCTACAGTTATAACTCCTGATACAGGCCAACAGGTCGTCCCTGTCAGCCTTAGCGCCACACCGAGCCTTGGGCGGCCGGAGGCTGTTGTGCTGCTTCCTGTCGCCAAAGGCAGTGAGGGTGGCAAATGGCAGGTTGTTTACAACGGTGCGCTGATACCGAATAACGCCGACATACCTCAGGCGGCCATGGACATAAGGCCGGTGGCAACAGATGTCGAGGACTGGTTCAGGATAGACATTCCGGACGAAATGTTTCGTTCCCCTGCCGAAGCCGTCATGGTCGTCACTGTTCATGACCAGTCATCCACATTAACGGCGAGGACATTTGATGAAAACTTCTGACGCTCTCCATGACAGGCAAGCGGCTGTCGCAGAAAGCGTCAGCCACTGGTTCAAACAATCCGCTGAAGCGGACAAGGAACGCGCCGCCTGCTTTGCACGGACGAAATGGCCGCATGTTCAGGAACGGCAAAGGCTGGGTTTTATACTGGGCGCCTGCCAATATCCTTCGGGCCTGCTCGACCGGCAACCAGCCTATGCTTCCTGGCAGCGTCTGGCAGAGCGTGTCGAGCGCGAGGGCAGCTCTGCGGACGCTCTTCTTCTTACCGGTGACCAGATTTATATCGATGTTACAGCCGGTCTCTTCGATCCCACACAGCTCGACGATGGTTATCGCCGCGCCTATGAACGCTGGCTGCATCAGCCTGCCATCAGCCGTCTCATGGCCCGAATCCCGCCCCTGTGCATGCTGGATGATCATGAAATCCACAATAACTGGGAACCACTCGCCAAACATTCTGATGAGCAATTGCAAAAAGGCATTGAGACCGCGCTGAAGCGGGGCCGCGAAAACTACCTGCGCTATCAGCGCGCCTCAGGCCCGTTCCCGCAAGCGGCAAGTACAGACCGCGCCAGCCCGAATTTATGGTATTCACTGGAATCACGCGGCCTGCCCGTGTTTGTTGCCGATACGCGTACCGAACGCAACCATCGCCCGGTAAAAGATCTGCTGGGCGCCGGGATCATGAGTCCGGAGCAATTCCACGAACTTACCGCATGGTTGCAGAAACCGGAGCTGGCCGGTCTGCCCAAAATTGTTGTGTCGCCTTCAATTCTGTTGCCGCGGCACTCCCGCGTCGCCAGCACTGATTACAAACGTAATGGCGCCTTGTGCACTGAAATGCAGGCTTTGCACTCAGACAGTTGGGATGGTTATCCGTCGTCGTTCTACAACATGCTGTCACTGATTCTTGAAAAAGAAATACAGAATGTGGTCTTCGTCTCCGGTGATGAACACCTGGGCTGTTTTGCCGAGGCGCGGCTTTCCCGGCCGGACAGGCAAGAGAACGAGATATCCGTTTACTCCATCCATACCTCGGCACTTTACGCGCCTTATCCCTTTGCCAATGCCCATCCCTCGGACCTTGTGGCCGAGGAAAGCTTCCGATTTCAGACAACCCAGAATACAAAACCCTGCCAATGCCGTGTGGAGGCGGAGTTCGTTTCCGGGCAGGGCTTCACATTACTGAATTTCGCCAAGGACGCAGATGGACGCTGGGTAATGTCCTGCGAATTTGAAAGAGCCGATAGCGAGCGGGATCTGCTGTTTACAAGAACACTCAGTGTGTAAGGCCGGCACTGGCAGCGATAAAAACGGCCTCTGTCCGGTTCTTGACTCCAAGGGCCCGGAAACAGGCCGACAAATGCGCCTTCACAGTGGCTTCCGAAATATCCAGTTCCCGGGCGATAACCTTGTTGGCCTTGCCCTGGACAGCTCTGGCGAGCACCTCTCGCTGGCGTTCTGTCAGCTCCCCCAGTTGAGTGTCCAGACTTTCGTTACCAGGCACTCGCGCTTCTATCTGAGCAGTCTGTAAGACATGCGCCGGCAGATACACGCCGCCCGCCAGTATCAGTCTTAACGCAGCAATCAGCATTTCCTGGGTCGAGGATTTCGGAATAAACCCGGCGGCACCCTCGTCAACCACGTTACGAATGATATGCGGGTCGTCTTCACTGGACAGCACCACTATTCTGCTGGCCGGCAAGCTGTCGCGCACGAAATGCAGGGCTTCCACGCCGCCACTGTCGGGAAGATGCAAATCCAGCAGGACAATATCCACCTCTTCTTCCGCAGCCAGCAAGCCAACCTCGGAACAACGGTCCGTCTCCAGAAATTCCACGGTCTGGTCGAGATCGGACAGAAGAAACTTCAGGCCTTGCCTGAAAAGAATATGATCATCTATGAGCAATATCTTCACGAACAGCTCCCTGCCATTTTTTATGTTCGATTCTTGGTGACGCTGGGGAAAATCTTACCGTAATCAAGACGTTTGCGCAGATTTCTTTTGCATCAACTTACAGGTTCGATGTGTTCCGCTACCAGCTGTAATGAACGCCGCCCCATGTACTCATTTACTTCAGGGCGATAGGCCAATAACACGCCACGACTCACGCGCTCCTTCATCTCGCCTGAATTGAAAGCGATGCAATCAATCAGCCCATTTCCGCCTTCCCGGCGCAGGCTGAGCTTGAGATGCCGCCCCCCGACGATACGGCTTTCCGCCACTTCAAAGCGCCCATGGAAGACAGGTTGCGGAAATCGTTGCCCCCAGGGGCCTGCGGTTGCGATTAGTTCGGCGGCCTCAAGAGTCAGTTCGTTGCCGGCCAGCTCTCCGTCGCTTTCAACCACGGGCTCCAGATCATCTTCACGCAACAGGCCGCGAACCTCTTCCTCGAAAGCCGCGCCAAACGCTTCAAGTTGATCGGCCTGCAGGCTGAGCCCAGCGGCCATTGCATGACCGCCGAACTTGCTGATCAAGCCGGGGTGTCTTGCAGCGACAGCATCCAGCACATCCCGAATATGCAGACCGGGTATTGAACGTGCTGAACCCTTGAGCACGCCAGACTCACCAGAGGGTGCGAAAGCGATACTGGGCCGGTGATAGCGCTCCTTGATTCTGGAAGCGACCAGGCCCACAACTCCCTCATGCCATTCGGGGTCAAAGAGGCAGAGCGAAAATTGCTGCTTGCCGGCGGGCCCGTGTTTTCGCAACAGGAATTCTGCATCCTGTTGCATCTGTTCCTGAATTTCACGGCGCTGCGCATTAAGATCATCTAATCGCTGTGCCAATGCCATGGCCGCATCATCGGATTGACCAAGCAGGCACTCGATACCGATGGACATATCTTCCAGCCTTCCAGCAGCATTGAGGCGCGGGCCGATGAAGAAGCCCAGCTCCATCGCCCCCATACTGCTCACATCGCGGCCCGAAATCCGGCACAACGCCAGAACACCCGGCCGTGCTCTGCCTGCGCGAATACGCTGCAAGCCCTGTTGAACCAGAATTCGATTGTTGTAATCCAGCGGCACAACGTCAGCCACCGTCCCCAGCGCTACCAGATCAAGCAGATCACCGAGGGTAATCTCGTCACTGATGCTGCCGCGTCGGCGCAACTCGGCGCGCAAGGCCGCCATGACATAGAAAATAACACCGACACCCGCCAGAACCTTGCTGGGAAAATCACAACCAGGCTGATTGGGATTCACGATAGCTTCAGCCGCAGGCAGCTCACTGCCGGGCAGATGATGATCGGTGATCAGCACCCTGATCCCTGCCCTGCGCGCCGCTTCCACACCCTCGATACTGGATATGCCGTTATCCACGGTAATGATCAAATCCGGCTTTTGTTCTGCGGCAAGCGCTACAATTTCCGGCGTCAGACCGTAACCGAAGCGGAAACGATCAGGAACGATATAACTCACACGGGTGGCACCAAACCGGGTCAGCGCAGTATGGGCCAGGGCGGTGCTGGTCGCACCGTCGGCGTCGAAATCACCTACCACCAGAATATGCCAGTCTTGCTCGATCGCCTGCACCAGCAGCTCTGTCGCTGCCGCAATACCTTTAAGGCTATGGAAGCTCAGTAAACTGGCCAGTCCAAGGTCGAGTTGGGAGGCATCACCCACGCCGCGGTTGAGGTAAATTCGCCGGAGCAATGGACTCAGGGAATCAGGCAGATGATCCTGAGCCGCTGCCTGGCGTATGCGAATGCGCTTTTGTATTTGCACCCGTTCTGAAGTCAACCAAGATTATCAAGCAAGGCGCGCTTGACCGCTTCCAGTTCCGCATCGACAGTAATGACCTTGGTACCGTCTTCACCCTTGCTCTGCTCAATGGCGATATCCGGATCTTTCAGTCCATGTCCTGTCAGCGTGCAAACGATGGACTTGCCGGCCGGTATCTTGCCTGCCTTGAGATCACGCAAGGCGCCTGCAACCGATGTTGCCGAGGCTGGCTCGCAAAATACCCCTTCGTGTTTGGCCAACAGGCGTTGTGCCGCCAGGATTTCATCATCTTCCAGCGCGTCAAACCAGCCGCCGGATTCTTTCTGTACTACCCAGGCCTTGTCCCAGCTTTGTGGATTGCCTATACGAATGGCGGTGGCCACGGTTTCCGGATGTTCTACCGGGCCGCCGTGCATGAAAGGTGCGCTGCCAGCCGCCTGATAGCCGACCATTACCGGCGTATTACCGGCCTGCTCCTGCCATTCACGGTAACCCATCCAGTGCGCGCTGATGTTACCGGCATTGCCAACGGGCAGGCAGTGATAATCCGGCGCCTTGCCCAGGGCCTCAATGATCTCGAATGCAGCTGTTTTCTGGCCCTGCAGGCGGTAGGGGTTAATTGAATTGACGATCGTGACCGGCGCATGCTCGGCAACATCCTTGACCAGCTGCATGCCGGCATCGAAGTTGCCCTTGATTTGCAACACTACAGCGCCGTGCATAAGCGCCTGCGCCAGTTTGCCCATGGCGATCTTGCCCTCGGGGATAAGAACAAACGAGCGTATGCCGGCACGGGCCGCGTAGGCAGCAGCGGAAGCGGATGTATTCCCGGTCGAAGCGCAGATAATGGCCTCACTGCCTTCTTCAACAGCCTTGGTGACCGCCATACACATACCGCGATCCTTGAAGGAACCGGTAGGGTTCAGGCCCTCGAACTTGACGTACATTTCCACGTCCAGACCCAGGGCAGCGGGGATATTATTCAGACGGATGAGCGGTGTATTGCCCTCACCCAGGCATACAGCCGGCGTATGCGCATCCACCGGCAGGTATTGGCGATAACGGTCAACAAGACCGGTATAACGCTGTTCTGTCTGACTCATCTGATTACCTTCAATGATCAAAATGGGCAACACGCATACGCTTGATGCCGTTGCGCACAAATGACTGGGACTCAATCCGTGACAGGGCCTCGGCTAGATCGCCCTCGCGAACCTCATCGGTGAGCATGACCACCGTCACGTCATCTTCCGGCCCTTCCGGTTCTTTTTGCTGAATAGCATCGATATTGATATCGGATTCGGCCAGCAGACCTGAAATCTTGGCCAGCACACCCGACTCATCGGCCACCCGCATGCGAATGTAATGACCACAGACGATTTCCGAAGGTGGCAGAACCTCCAGGTCATTGATTGCGTGAGGCTGAAAACCAAGGTGCGGCACTTTGTGCCCCGGGTCGGCTGTCAGCAAACGCACCACATCGACAATATCCGCCACAACAGCCGAGGCCGTTGCTTCCGCACCGGCTCCGGCGCCGTAATAAGCCGTGGAGCCCACGGCGTCACCGTGCACCATGACGGCATTCATCACGCCGTTAACGTTGGCCAACAGAGCCTGCTCCGGCACCAGCACCGGTTGCACACGCAGTTCGACACCCCGTCCCTGGCGCTTCGCGATACCCAGATGCTTGATGCGATAACCCAGTTCCTCGGCATATTGCACATCTTCCTGGGTAACCGCGCTGATGCCCTGGGTTTCAACATCGGCGAAGCGCAGAGGCATGCCAAAAGCAATCGAAGCCAGAATGGTCAGCTTATGGGCCGCATCAATTCCCTCCACATCGAAAGTAGGATCAGCTTCGGCGTAACCCAAGGCCTGTGCCTCAGCCAGCACATCCGCAAAACTGCGGCCCTCGCTCTGCATCTCGGTAAGGATGAAGTTCCCCGTGCCGTTGATGATGCCGGCCAGCCACTCAATGCGGTTTCCGGCCAGGCCTTCGCGAATTGCCTTGATAATCGGAATCCCGCCCGCCACCGCAGCTTCGAACGCTACATCAACGCCCCTGTCCTGCGCCGCCGCAAAGATTTCATTGCCGTGAAGCGCAATCAGCGCCTTGTTGGCGGTGACTACGTGCTTGCCCTGTTCTATGGCCTTGAGCACCAGCTCCCTGGACAGGGAGGCACCACCGATCAGTTCCACGACCACCTCAACATCGTTGGCAGTCACCACTTCGAACGGATCGGCAACGAGACGTACGCCGTCCAGGTCGCAGGCGCGCGGCTTGTTCAGGTCGCGCGCCGAGGCACAGACGATTTCCACGCTCCGGCCCGCACGCCGTTCAATTTCCTCGGCGTTGCGTTTAAGCACATTGACGGTGCCTGCGCCTACTGTCCCCAGCCCTAACAGGCCGATTTTTACAGATTCCATAAGATCAACTAATCAGTCAGCTTTTCCGTCACTCTCAGGCACCGGCCCGCAACAAACGTTTGAGGCCTCTCAGTGCCTGACGGGTACGATGTTCATTTTCAATAAGGCCAAAACGGACGTGGTCGTCGCCATACTCACCGAAACCAATCCCGGGTGAGACCGCCACCCTGGCTTCCTTGAGTAATAACTTGGAAAATTCCAGCGAACCCATTTCCCTGAACTGCTCGGGAATCGGCGCCCAGACAAACATGGTGGCCTTGGGCTTTTCCACTGCCCAACCCATGGCATTCAGCCCTTCACAAAGGACGTCGCGTCGTTTGCGATAAAGCTCACGGATTTCACCCACACAGTCCTGGGGACCATTCAGCGCCGCAATACCGGCGACCTGCACCGGGGTGAACATGCCGTAATCCAGATAGGACTTGATCCGCGCCAGCGCGCCGACCAGTTCCGGGTTGCCGCACATGAAACCGATACGCCATCCAGGCATGTTGTAGCTCTTGGAGAGAGTAAAGGATTCCACGGCGACGTCCTTGGCGCCGGGAACCTGCAGGATAGAAGGCGCCTCGTAACCATCGAATACCAGGTCGGCGTAGGCCAGATCATGCACAACCCAGAGCCCGTACTCACGGGCAATAGCAACGACACGTTCGAAAAAGTCCAGTTCGACGCACTGCGTCGTAGGATTGGCCGGGAAGTTGAGCAGCATCATCTTGGGACGCGGCCAGGATTCCTTGATGGCCTTTTCGAGTTCTTCGAAAAAATCCACATCTGACAGCATGCGCACATGCCGCACATCCGCGCCGGCAATCACCACGCCGTAAGGATGAATGGGATAAGCCGGATTGGGCACCAGCACCACGTCACCCTGCCCCAGAGTCGCCAGCATGAGATGTGCCAGGCCCTCTTTGGAACCGATAGTGACAATGGCTTCCTTTTCGGCATCCAGGTCAACGTCATAGCGTCGCTTGTACCAGTCGGCAATGGCCAGACGCAGGCGCGGGATACCGCGAGACACCGAATAACGGTGCGTGTCCTCACGCTGTGCGGCCTCGACCAGCTTGTTGACAATATGATCAGGCGTCGCCTGGTCGGGATTGCCCATGCCGAAGTCCACGATATCCTCGCCACGCGCTCGCGCCTCACGCTTCAAGTCGTTAACGATATTGAAGACGTATGGAGGTAGCCGCTTGATGCGAGGAAACTCTGCTTTCACGTTGGTCGCGCCCGGTCGCTGTTAGTTCGGAAGATTCAGTGGAAACAATGGCAAAAATGAAGCGCGCATTGTAGCAGGAGTCACCCCATCAAGGGGGAGGTTTGCAGCGATTTCAGACGCTTGCGGCCTTCTTTTAACCGTCGAGCAGCTGATCCTGGTTCAGCCCTGCCCGCTTGATGAATTTGCGCAGGCGCTTCAGTGCTTCAGTCTGAATCTGGCGTACGCGCTCACGCGTCACGCCCAGCTCTTCCCCCAGTTGTTCCAGGGTGGCAATCTCGCCACGCTCAAGCCCGAAGCGGCGCATGATGACCACACGCTGCTTGTCCGGCAGCTGTTTGAGCCAGCGATGCAGGACATCACGCATATCGTCCACTTCAAGATAGGCATCAGGCATATGGGCGTGTTCGTCCGCCAGCGCATCAAGCAGATTGTGCTCGGAATCCTGATCCAGACTCGCATCGGCGGAGGTAATGGGCTCGCGCAACGAGCGCATACGCTGCACATCGGGCAGCGAACTATGGAAAGCGTTGGCCAGTTCCTCAAGGCTGGGCTCGCGCTCCAGGGTTTGGGCCAGACGCCGGTCGGTACGGATAAAGGAATGCAATTCCTTGACCACGTGGATCGGCAATCGCACGGTGCGGGACTGGTTGATCAGACCACGCTCTATGCTTTGACGAATCCACCAGGTGGCATAGGTGGAAAAACGGAAACCAAGTTCGGGATCAAACTTCTCGACGGCGCGTATCAACCCCAGATTGCCCTCTTCCACCAGATCCAGCAGCGGCAAACCACGGCCCAGATAGTTTCGGGCTATACGTACCACCAGACGCAGATTGCTTTCGATCATGCGCTTGCGTGCCTGAGGATCTCCCTGCTGCACGCGTTTTCCCAGCTGGATTTCTTCCTCAGGCGTTAACAGCGCTGAAAAGCCTATTTCGTTGAGATACAGCTGTGTCGCGTCAGGCGAGAAATCCGCCCTGCCACGCTGTTTCCCCTTGTTTCCGGACTTGGCAACCATGGCTACAGACTACCAATACTGTGGTTTGTCGCCTAGCTCGGGCTATTTGGGCAAGAGCGTGCTGGGGTCGACAGGCTTGCCATTGCGGCGGATCTCGAAATGCACCATGGGCTGGTTTTCCGGTCCGCGGCCAACCGTGGCTATATGCTGTCCCTGTTTGACGCTTTCACCCTGTACAACCAGCAAGCGTTCATTGTGGCCATAGGCGCTGAGATAAGTATCGTCATGCTTGATAATCAGCAACAGCCCATAACCCTTGAGCCCCTCACCTGCGTAAACCACCTTGCCGCCTGATGTCGCACGTATCGGCGAACCCGGCTGACCGGCTATATCCAGACCCTTGTTGGTGCCGGAAAACGCGTCCAGCACCTTGCCCTGGATGGGCCAGATCCAGGGATCGTCATATTCCGGGATTACCGTCTGCTTGTAGGAAGGCGTGGCCACTACCGGCTCGGCTTTGGCAACCTGCTCCGGTGGCGGGACCGCCGGCTCAGCCGGCATCACCTCTTGCGGCACATCCGCCGTTGCCTCTTCGCTGGCCTGTTGTCCGGGTGTGACCTGCACTACCCGCTCAGTCGAAGTAGCGACTGGCGGAGGCAGAGGCGTGACAGGTTTTACCTCGATTTCGCGAACGGAACCTGAACTGCGCGTTTCAAGCGGCTTGGTCGCTACCTTGTTTCCGCGCGTTTTCTCAGCCTTTTGCTCGCTCTCACTCTCATAAACACTGTTGCGCGCCAGTGGATGATAGGGGTGCAACACCAGCATCTGGCCGGTGTAGATTTTGTACGGACGGTTGATGCCATTCCAGCGAGCAAGATCGCGATAATCCAGATCGTACTCGAAGGCGATGGAATAGAGTGTATCCCCGGAACCGACAATATGTTCCTCGGTTTTCGGGAATGGCGAATAAGTTGTGCTGCATGCGGCCAGCAGGCCTATCCAGGTCAGCAGTGTGAAAACTGCAATCCGCATCCTGAGCTCTACCATTGGTGTACGACTACGGCGATTACAATCAGTGCCACCAGCAACCAACCGATCACATCAATGTACTTGATCAGCCTCTGCTCCATGGCCGGACCGGCCCAGCGTACCAGATACGCCACCAACGCATAACGGGCACCCCGACTCAACAATGACGCGAGTATGAACAACGGCAGGTTCATATGGGCGGCGCCGGCAGCGATGGTAAATATCTTGTAAGGCACCGGCGTAAAACCCGCCAGGAAGGTTGCCCAGAACCCCCATTCCGCATACCACTCCTGAACACGCAGGTAGTAATCCCAGTAATTCAGGCTATGTAGCCAGGGGGTGATTACGTCAATCAGGAAATAACCGATGGCGAAGCCGATAACACCACCGATAACGGAAAATACCGTGGTAATCATGGCCAAACGCAATGTACGGTCGCGCTGCGCCATCACCATCGGCGCCAGCAGTACTTCGGGCGGGATGGGAAAGAAGGAAGCCTCTGCAACGGCCACAACAGCCAGCCAGAAAACCGCGTGCGGATGCGCGGAAAGACTCAGAGTCCAGTCATACAGGCGTCGCCACATCAGGTTTTTGCCCCATTGTGATTCTCGTCGCGCACCAGAGGCACAAATGTCACCCAGTCGAGTTGCTCTTCCTCGAAAACGTCACCGCGGCGTGTCAGCACCACCAGGCGCTGGCTTCCCTGTGGCCCTACCGGCATTACCAGGCGCCCGCCGTCACTTAACTGTTCCTTCAGTGCCTGCGGCACTTCGGCGCCTCCGGCCGTCACCATAATCGCCTCGAAGGGCGCGTAATCCGGCAGGCCCCAACTACCGTCGCTCAAACGGCAACGTACTTTCTGATAGCCCATTGCTCGCAACCGTTGCCGCGCCTGCTGGTACAAAGGCTCCAGGCGTTCCACCGTATAAACCGTCATGCCCAGTTCCGCCAGTACCGCTGTCTGATAACCGCTGCCGGTACCTACTTCCAGCACGTACTTTGGCAGATCGGACTCGGCGATGAGCAGCTCCGTCATAAGCGCGACCACGTAAGGCTGGGAAATCGTCTGCCCATGCCCGATCGGCAGCGCGGTATTGTCATAAGCGCGACTGGTCAGCGCTTCATCGACAAAAGCATGCCGCGGTACAGTACCAATAGCCTCGAGCACGTCCGAATGAATGATTCCTTCACGTTTCAATTCCTTGACCAGGCGCGCGCGGCTGCGGTCCGAGGCCATGCCACGTCCCAGCACATGATGATGCAGCAGACTCATATCTGCTCTATCCAGTCACGGATCGAAGGCAAGGCGTCATGCCGGGTGAGGTCAATCTTCAGGGGTGTGATCGACACATAGCCTTCGCGTACGGCATGAAAATCGGTATCCGGGCCGGCATCCTGTTCCTCCCCGGCTGGACCGATCCAGTAAATCGGGCGTCCACGCGGATCGCTGTCCTTGATCACAGGCTCTGCCCTGTGTCGATGCCCCAGACGGGTGGCCTTGTAACCCCGAATAGCCTCCCAGGGTAGATCAGGGACGTTCACATTCAGAATGCTGTCCGCGGGCAACGGGTGCTCAGCCAGCATTTCGACAAGGCGGGACGCCACTTTGCCGGCCGTCCCCATATGCCTGGGCTTGAGTGAAACATTGGAGATGGCGATGGCCGGTAATCCCAGAAAACGTCCTTCGGTCGCGGCAGCCACAGTGCCGGAATAGAGGACATCGTCGCCAAGGTTGGCGCCCTCGTTAATGCCTGAGACCACCATGTCAGGCTCTTCGTCCAGCAACCCCGTAATGGCCAGGTGTACGCAATCGGTAGGCGTACCATCAACGCTGACGACAGCATCGGCATGACGCCGGATGCGCAGCGGCATATCCAGAGTAAGGGAATTACTGGCACCACTGCGATTACGCTCTGGTGCCACTACCGTGATTTTGCCCATCGGCCTCAGAGCTTTCATCAGGCAACGAATGCCCGATGACTCGTAGCCGTCGTCGTTACTTACCAGGATGTGCATATTGCTACTTAGAGTTTTACGCACTCGACCCGTGCGTGCCGTCATCTTACCCTATATCCATGCACAAGCCGTAGAGTTTCCTGCTGATGGCCCGTAAAAAAACACCGGAATCCCCCTCCGGCTCTTCCGGCGAGGAAGATAGCGCACTGTTTCGTCAGGCCGTGGCTGATGCCGCGCCCCTGCGCGCCAGCAACCGCCACCATGTGCGCAAGCGCCCACCCAGACCACAGGCACGCATGCGCGAAGCGGACGATGTCGCGGTCATGGAGCAACTGCTTGATCCACCTCCGGAATGGCTTGACGACTTCGATATGGAAAGCGGAGAAGAACTCAGCTACCGCTATAACGGCGTACAGATCAGCACCCTGCGCAAGCTGCGTCGCGGCCAGTATCGGCTACAGGGTGAACTGGATCTGCATGGCTGCACAGTAGAAACCGCACGCCCGGCATTAACGGAATTTCTGCAGCACTGTGAGCAGGCGTCCTGGCGTTGTGTACGCATTATTCATGGCAAGGGCCGCGGATCAGGCAATCGCGGACCCGTACTCAAGGCACGAGTGGATTACTGGCTACGGCAACGGAGTGAGGTCATGGCGTTTTGCAGCGCCCGACCGGAGGACGGGGGCACGGGCGCGGTCTATGTTCTGCTTCGCGGCCCCAGACAGTGATGGACCAGACTAGCTATCTTCCAGCAAGACGACCGCATGCGCCGCCAGACCTTCCTTGCGTCCAAACGGACCCAGGCCCTCCGTGGTTGTCGCCTTGATATTGACCCGTGACTCCGACAGAGACAGATCAGCTGCCAGGGTTTTGCGCATGACGGCAATATAATCCGCCACCCGCGGCGTCTGCGCGACCAGGGTGAGATCCACATTGCCCGGCCTGAAACCCTGTGCCGTCAGCATCATCAGTACCTGAGCCAGCAGTTGACGGCTATCCGCACCTTTCCAGGCCGGATCACTGTCCGGAAAATGCTGGCCAATATCCCCGAGCCCGGACGCACCTAGCAGGGCATCACAGAGCGCATGCAGCAGCACATCGCCATCGGAGTGTGCGATCACGCCAAATTCGCAGGGCACACTGACGCCGGCCAACATGACATGGTCGCCCGGACCGAAACGGTGAACATCGTAGCCATGCCCTATGCGCATCAGAGATCCAGTTCCAGCGGGTCCATGCCTGCCCGGTCGAGCAGAAACTCGGCCAGGAGCATATCCTCGGGTACAGTAATCTTGATGTTGCCGGCCGCCCCCTCAACGATCCTGGGATGATAGCCGGCGAGCTCCATGGCCATGGTTTCATCAGTCACCTGGACGCCCTTGTCGCTGGCCTGCAGCAGCGCCTGCCTGAGCAGGTCATAACGATACACCTGGGGTGTCTGGGCCTGCCACAGCTGTGCGCGGTCCAGGGTTGCCACGACCTCACCCTCCCGAACCTGCTTGAGGGTGTCGCGCACCGGTATCGCCAGCAGTCCACCACAGGGGTGCCCCATCAGCGCCGCCTCCAGCCGGTCTACCAGGGCAGGATCCAGACAGGGCCGCGCGGCATCGTGCACCATCACCCAGTCGTCCTTGCCACATTCACTGGCCAGGGCATCAAGGCCGGACAATACCGAATCGGCGCGTTCTGCCCCACCCAACACGGTTTTCAGCGGTTTACTGCAGCGCAGCTTAAGTTTGTCCCAGTGTTCATCGTTCTGCCCGAGCACCACCATGATGCCGTTAACCGCCTGCGCAGCCTCCAGGGCACGCAGGCTGCGCTCGATTATCGGCTTGCCCGCCAGGAGCTGGTACTGCTTGGGCAGATCACCGCCCATACGCGCCCCCCGGCCTGCTGCCACCAGGATCGCCCACATCGCGCTACTCTCCGCCGCCCTCGGCAGGCGCCTGAGGCGGATTTTCGGATTTTTTGGGTTCCACAATCAGGTAGAAGGTCTCACCGTCCTTGACCATGCCCAGATCGGTACGGGCACGCTCTTCCATGGCCTCTTCACCCTGCTTCAGGTCTTCTATTTCCGCTTCCAGAGCCGCATTGCGGGCACGCAACTGACTGTTCTCGGCATCCATGACCGCAATCTCGCCGCGCAACCGGTGTACGTCGGCACGGCCACCCGCGCCCACCCACAGCCTGTACTGCAGCGCCAGCAGCAGCAGAACCAGAGCTATGATGAAGAAGCGGAACACCCTAGTGTTTTCTTGAAATGTTCAACCGGCCTTGACCGGAAATGCAGCACGGCCCGGATAGGTCGCCTTCTTGCCAAGCTGCGCCTCTATGCGCAGCAGCTGGTTATATTTGGCCATGCGATCGGAACGGCACAAGGAACCCGTCTTGATCTGCGTAGCGGTAGTCGCCACTGCAATATCGGCAATCGTATTATCTTCCGACTCGCCCGAACGATGGGACACCACGGACGCATAACCCGCCTTGGTCGCCATATCGATGGCATCCAGGGTTTCCGTCAGCGTACCAATCTGATTGACCTTGATGAGGATGGCATTGGCGATACCCTTGTCGATTCCTTCCTGCAGAATCCTGGGGTTCGTTACAAACAGGTCATCCCCCACCAGCTGGACTTTCTTGCCCAACCGCTGGGTCAGCGCTGCCCAACCATCCCAGTCGTCTTCGGCCATACCGTCCTCGATGGTAATAATGGGGTAACGCTTAACAAGATCAGTCAGGTAATCGGCAAACTCGCTGGGGCTGTAGCGCTTGCTCTCGGAAGACAGGTGATAGCGTCCATCCTTGTAAAACTCGGAGCTGGCCACATCCAGGCCCAGCAGAATGTCCTTGCCCAGCCTGTAACCACTGGCCTCGACTGCCTCGGCAATGGTTTCCAGTGCCGCCTCATTGCTGGGCAGGTTTGGCGCAAATCCGCCTTCGTCACCCACAGCCGTATTCAGGCCCCGGCGATTGAGCACTGTCTTGAGGTGATGGAATATTTCCGTGCCCTGCCGCAGAGCCTCACTGAAGCTGGGTGCTGAGACTGGCAGAATCATGAATTCCTGCAGGTCAACGTTATTGTCGGCATGCGCGCCGCCGTTGAGAATATTCATCATCGGCACAGGCATCTGGGTAGCCTTGGTGCCCCCCAGATAGCGGTACAGAGGCTGGCCGGCATCCGCCGCTGCCGCCTTGGCATTGGCCAGCGACACGGCCAGTAGCGCGTTGGCGCCCAGTCGGCCCTTGTTCTCGGTGCCATCCAGTTCAATCATGCGGCGATCCACCGCCGCCTGGTCGCCGGCTTCCTGCCCCTTCAGCGCCTTGGCGATTTCGCCATTAACGTTGGCCACAGCCTTCTGCACGCCCTTGCCCATGTAACGCTTCTTGTCGCCATCACGCAGCTCCACCGCTTCACGTTTACCGGTAGAAGCACCGGAAGGGACAATCGCCGATCCCACGGCGCCGCTGGCCAGTTCCACGACGGCTTCCACGGTGGGATTGCCCCGGGAATCGATAACTTCAAGTGCAGTGATTTTTTTAATCTCGGCCATTAAAAATGACTCCAATTCAATAAATTAAAACTAATTTCTAAAGTTCGGACTTAAATCGCTCTTCTACCGGTCCCTGTGCCTTGACCACCTCATCCAGCGCCTTGAGCTGCTCCAGAAGCGGCTCGGCAAGCTTCAGGGGCCAGGAATTGGGGCCGTCACAAAGTGCTTCATCGGGTTTCGGATGCGTCTCCATGAACAGGCCGGACACACCCGCCCCGATAGCAGCGCGCGCCAGCACCGGAATGAATTCACGCTGACCACCGGAACTGCTGCCCTGCCCGCCAGGCAGCTGTACGGAATGTGTGCAGTCAAATACCACGGGCGCGTAGGCGCGCATGGCAGCCAGTCCACGCATGTCAGACACAAGGTTGTTATAGCCAAAGGAGAACCCGCGCTCACAAAGGATGATGCGGTCGTTACCCGCCGCCTTGGCCTTTTCCACCACGTTACCCATTTCCCAGGGCGACATGAACTGGCCCTTCTTGAGGTTCACCGGCAGACCCATGCGCGCGACGTTCTGGATGAAATTGGTCTGACGACACAGAAACGCCGGTGTCTGCACCACATCGATCACTTCAGCCACCGGATCCAGTGGCGTATCTTCATGCACATCGGTCAATACCGGGACACCGATCTGGCGCTTGACCTCAGACAGAATACGCAGACCTTCCTCTATCCCCGGGCCCCGGTAACTGGCCCCCGAGGAACGATTGGCCTTGTCAAAAGAGCCTTTGAAGACGTAAGGAATACCCAGCCGGGCGGTCAATTCTTTCAAATGACCTGCCACTTCCAGCGCCAGCGCCTCACTCTCCAGCGTGTCGGGACCGGCAATCAGGAAAAAGGGTTTATCGAGCCCAACCTCGAAATCACAAACTTGCATTCGGGTTCCTTGTCCCAGATGAAAGACTAGGCCGCAGCGGACTGTTCGCTACGCGCCCTGGCTGCCCGGATAAAGCCGGAAAACAGGGGATGTCCATCGCGCGGCGTGGAGGTGAACTCGGGATGGAACTGACAGCCGATGAACCAGGGATGATCCCCCAGTTCGACGATCTCCACCAGCTGATCCTGCTCGGATTCACCGGAAAAACGCAATCCGCTTTGCTCCAGCCTGTCACGATAGAAATTATTGAATTCATAGCGATGTCGATGCCGCTCGGCGATTTCATCCTGACCATAGATGGCATGCGCCAGCGTGCCTGGCAAAACACGGCACATCTGCTCACCCAGACGCATGGTGCCACCCATGTCGGAGCTGGCCTGGCGTTGCTGCACACCACCATCCGGATCATGCCATTCGGTTACCAGCGCAATGACCGGATGCGGCGTATCCTGCTGGAATTCAGTACTATGCGCGCCTTCCAGCTTCGCCACATGGCGCGCATATTCAATCACCGCCACCTGCATGCCCAGGCAAATGCCCAGGTAGGGCACGCCGTGTTCACGGGCATAGCGCACGGCGGCAATCTTGCCTTCAATGCCACGCTCGCCAAACCCGCCAGGCACGAGTATGGCATCGACGTCATTGAGAATATCCAGCCCTTCGATTTCCAGCACTTCGGAATCGATATATTCAATATTCACCCGGGTGCCGGTGTGACGCCCGGCATGCGAAAGCGCTTCATTGAGAGACTTGTAGGCATCCACCAGGTCGACGTATTTGCCTACCATGGCCACCTTGACTTCGGCATCCTGCTTGTCGCGCGCCTGCACGACCTGATCCCATTCCGACAGATCTGCTTCAGCCGCCTGCATATGGAAGTGCCTGACCACCAGCTCATCCAGCCCCTGGTCATGCAGCCAGGCAGGGATCTTGTAGATATCATCCATATCTATGGCCGAGATGACTGCCTGTTCTTTCACATTGGTGAACAAGGCAATTTTCTTGCGCTCGGTTTCCGGTAGCGCCCGATCGGTACGACACACCAGGATGTCCGGCTGAATACCGATGGAACGCAGTTCCTTGACGGAGTGCTGGGTAGGTTTGGTCTTGATCTCACCGGAAGAGGCTATGTAGGGCACCAGTGTGAGGTGCATATACAGGGCGTTTTCATGACCCAACTCGACGCCATACTGGCGGATGGCTTCCAGAAAGGGCAGCGATTCGATATCGCCAACGGTACCGCCAATTTCGACGATACAGATGTCCAGCCCTTCACCACCCTGTTTGATGCAGTTCTTGATTTCATCAGTGATATGCGGAATCACCTGTACGGTGCCGCCAAGATAGTCGCCGCGGCGCTCCTTGCTGATGACGTTGTTATAAATCTGGCCGGTAGTGAAATTACTGTGGCGGCTGGTGCGGTTACGGCTGAAACGCTCGTAATGACCCAGATCCAGATCAGTCTCCGCCCCGTCCGCGGTCACATAGACCTCACCGTGCTGGAATGGGCTCATGGTGCCGGCATCGACATTGATGTAGGGGTCGAGCTTGATCAGCCCGACCTTGAGACCACGGGCTTCCAGTATGGCGGCCAGAGACGCGGCCGCTATTCCTTTCCCGAGGGAGGACACCACGCCGCCAGTAACAAAAATAAAACGCGTTTCGGACATACTCAACCGCCGGACACTGCAAAAAGTTTTATTCCCTTCCGGAATCCGCCTGGGCTTCGGCAACGGGCCAGCCTGCTGGCGCATGAAGCCAGCGCAATCGCCATCCCTGCTCATCCGGTCCGGCCGCATAATCAGCAGCCAGCCAGGCATCCGCCACCGCCGCCAGACGCTGCCCATGATATATGAGTGGCAACCTTTCCCGCACCCACGGCGGCACAGCCGCCTCCTGGCACAAATGCTTTAAACGCTTATGATGCTTGGAAAAAACAGGCCGAATGCGCTCGCCCGTCTGGTTAAATCTCACTTCCACAGAGGCGTTTTCCAACCGCAACCCCGCGCCATGCGCGCGTTCCGCCACCAGCTCACCGCAACCTGCCGGCAAAAGAAGCTTCTCGCGCAGGTCCCAGCTCAGGCTTTCACCAGGCGGCGACGGCAAAACAGGCATGGCCAACAGCGCATCCCGATAGCGGCGCAACTCCACACCGGACCATGTCACCAGCGGATTGGCATCCTCGCGCGAGGTCAGCATATCCTGCTCAATGCGCCGCATCTGCGCCTGATTGGGCACAGCCAAATCTTGTTGACGCAACCAGTAACGAAGCAGATTGCGGCGGCGCGCGCCAGCTAACCGGGTGATCGCGCCCACGGAAAGCGAAGCGGCCAGGTCACCTGCACAGGTATCCAGGTCCTGGGCCGCAAGCTGGTCAAGCAAGCCGGCAGCTTCAGCCTGCAACCCGGCGCTACGCTGCAGGGTTTCTTCATACTCCGGCCAATGCGTCTGCAGCAGAGGCACTACCTCATGGCGCAGATAATTGCGGCGCAGGCCTGTGTCTTCATTGCTCGGGTCTTCAACCCACTCAAGCGCATGCGCCCGCGCATAGGCCAGCAACTGTTCCCGGCTCAGCCGTAGCAGTGGACGTAGCATGCGGCCCGATCCCAGGGTGCTTGATTCAGGCATACCGGCCAGTCCATGCGGACCACCGCCACGCAGCAACTGCAGCAGCAACGTTTCGGCCTGGTCCGTACGATGGTGCGCGGTAACCAGCACGTCATGGCCTGTGAGCAAAGCACTCAGGGCCCGGTAGCGGGATTGCCGTGCTGCCGCCTCCAGACCGTGATCAGCAATACCCTCTACCCTGACCCGTTCTACACGCAGCGGCACGGACCAATGGCCGCATACACGCTCACAGTGCTCTACCCAGGCATCGGCCGACGGCTGCAGGCCATGATGTACATGCACCGCGTGCAAGGATTGGGGAATATGTCGCCACAACCAGTGCAGGAGTACCGTAGAATCCAGTCCCCCGCTAAAGGCCACCCACAGACGCCCCCCATGGGGTACTGAAGGAAGTTTGGCCGGCAGGTCAATGTCGCCCGACCCGCTCACGCCTGTTGACTCCGGTTATTCCTTGAAGCGGCCATGCCGCATAAGTCGGTCGTAGCGCGCTTCAACCAGCTTGTTACCAGAAACCTGGGAAAGCCGTTCCAGATTGGAGAGCAGCCGGCTGCGGATGTTGTTGGCAGTTGCCTGCGGGTCGCGATGCGCACCGCCCAGTGGTTCGGGGATGATTTCGTCAATCAGGCCCAATTCATAGATACGTGACGAGGTTACGCCCATGGCATCTGCCGCCTCGGCCGCCTTTTCGGCACTCCGGTAGAGAATCGAGGCACAGCCTTCCGGGGAGATAACCGAGTAAATGCTGTACTGAAGCATCGCCAGATGATCTGCCACGCCGATAGCCAGCGCGCCGCCAGAGCCCCCTTCGCCAATCACCACACTGATAACTGGAGTACGCAGACGCGCCAGTTCGAACAGGTTCCTGGCAATTGCCTCGCTCTGGTTACGCTCTTCAGCGCCTATGCCGGGGTAGGCGCCCGGGGTGTCGATGAAAGTAATAATAGGCACACGAAAACGTTCGGCCAGTTTCATCAGCCGCAGCGCCTTGCGATAACCCTCGGGTTTGGGCATACCAAAGTTGCGATGCAGCTTGTCCTTGGTGTCACGCCCCTTCTGTTGGCCGATTACCATGACGGCGCGTCCATCCAGACGCGCCAGGCCACCTACGATGGCAGGATCATCACGAAACGCACGATCACCGTGGAGTTCCGTGAAGTCGGTAAAGATCGCCTCGATATAGTCCAGCGTGTAGGGACGCCGTGGATGACGGGCAACCTGGGCAACCTGCCATGAGGTCAGCTTGCCGAAGATATCTTCGGTCAGACTGCGGCTCTTGGACTCCAGGCGGCCGATCTCCTCACTGAGATTGACCTCGCTCCCTGTCGCCACATGACGCAGCTCTTCGATTTTCTGCTGCAGCTCTGCAATCGGCTGCTCAAAATCCAAATAATCCAGATTCATTGATCTTCTCTGTCAGGCGCCGATTATCCATTCGCCGCCGCGTTGGCCGGCGTACCGGTACGGCACAATACCTGGGCTGACCCGCTGCCGAGTTGCTGCTCAATTTCCTGCAGCAGGGCGTCACAAGGCTGGACGCGCCAGTCCTCGTGGAAGTTCAGCCAGGCTTTTGCCTGATCATTGCTGTAACTCATACTGACAACACAACCGCTATCACTGCGGTAACGGCTCAGGACCATTTCCAGAGCCTCGACATCAGGTGATTTCCCCTGCGGTAACTTTAGCAGGATTCGGCGTCCGTAGCGCATCCTCGCCTGCTCCACATCCATCAGATCATCTGCGGTGATGCGGTAGTTTTCCGAAAAGTCGTCATAGCTTATGCGCCCTTTCACCAACAGGACTTCGTCCTTTTGCAGATAGCGCGCGCAGGCTTCGGCGGTGCGCTCAAAGCACATGCAGTCAATGCGTCCGCTCTTGTCATCCAGAGTCAGAATGGTACGCCCGCCAAAGCGCCGCAGATCTACCACCAGGCCTGCTGCAGTCACTTCCCTGCCCCCGCCACGACCGTTTCGACGCGGGTTAGGTTCATTACCCCCGGACCCCGCCTCAGCCATGAGGTCACTGATTCTGCCGCTGGTCAGCGCTTTCAGCTCTTCAGCGTAGGCTTCAAAGGGATGACCCGTGAGATAGAGGCCGAGCGACTCTTTTTCCCGGCGTAGCCGCTCCAGGTCGGGCCATACCGCCGCTTGTACCCGGGGCATTTCAACCGGGGCTTCCTGCTCTGCGCCACCAAGCCCGAACATGTCACTCTGTCCGACTCTCAGCGCCTGACCTACCTGTTCGGCGGCGGCCAGCGCGCCCGGCAGCTCCGCCATCAGGGCGGCACGATGCTCACCCAGTTCATCCATGGCGCCGGCCGCAATCAGGGCCTCCAGCACGCGACGATTCAGCTTGCGCAAATCCACCCGCCGGCAAAGGTCATGCAGGTTCTGGAAAGGACCATGGCTGTCGCGCTCGCCGAGCATGACTTCGATGGCGCCCTGCCCGACGCCCTTGATCGCCCCCAGGCCATAGCGGATATGCGCCTCGTCTTCCACGGAAAAGCTGTAGGCCGAGGCATTCACGTCCGGCGGCTGTACTTCCAGACCCATGCGGCGGCATTCGTCGATCATGCCCACGACCTTGTCGGTGTGATCCATGTCGGCGGAGAGCACCGAGCACATGAATGCAGCTGGATAGTACGTCTTCAGCCAGGCAGTCTGGTATGAGACCAGCGCATAGGCAGCAGAATGCGATTTGTTGAACCCGTAACCGGCAAATTTTTCGATCAGGTCGAAGATATCGCCGGCCAGACCGCCATCAATGTCATTGGCCACGGCGCCATCAACGAAAGTTGAACGCTCCCTGGCCATGATTTCGGCTTTTTTCTTGCCCATGGCCCGGCGCAGCAAATCGGCCCCGCCGAGTGAATAACCGGAAAGCACCTGGGCGATCTGCATCACCTGTTCCTGATACAGAATCACACCGTAGGTGGGTTCCAGTATCGGCTCCAGTGAAGGATGCGGGTAAACCAGTTCAGCGCGTCCGTGCTTGCGGTCAATGAAATCCGCCACCATGCCTGACTGCAAGGGTCCGGGACGGAATAACGCTACCAGGGCGACAATATCCTCAAACTTGTCAGGCTTAAGCTCCTTGATCAAGCGCCGCATGCCCGAGGATTCAAGCTGGAATACCGCGTGTGTTTCGCCACTTTGCAAAAGCTCGAAGACCCGACTGTCGTCCAGCTGGATATCCCGAATGTCCAGCTGCGCTTCGCCTTTCCGCTCACGCACCTGGTTCAGGATATTGACCGCTTTGTCGATGATCGTGAGGGTCCGCAGGCCAAGAAAGTCGAACTTGACCAGGCCCACGGCTTCCACATCGTCCTTGTCGAACTGGGTGACCAGACTCTGCCCACTGGGTTCACAGTAAAGCGGCGTGAAATCTGTCAGCGCGCTGGGCGCGATTACCACACCCCCGGCATGTTTGCCGGCATTACGCGCCAGTCCCTCAAGGGAAAGCGCCATATCAAGCACGGCGGCCACGGCTTCGTCCTCACGATAGGCCTGCGCCAGTTCCGTATCCGCTGCTGCAATCAGTTCGCCATCTGTCTTGCCGGCAGCCAGGGCGTCCTTGTATACGTCCTTTTCCATGCCGGTGATGGCCCGCATAAGGGTCATTCCGACTTCGAAGGGGATCATCTTGGCGATACGGTCACAGAATCCATAGGGCTGGCCGAGCACGCGTCCTACGTCACGCACGACGGCTTTCGCGGCCATGGAGCCATAGGTAATGATCTGCGAAACCTTTTCCGAGCCATAGCGCTGGGCCACGTACTCAATCACGCGGTCACGGCCTTCCATGCAGAAGTCGATATCGAAATCCGGCATGGAAATACGCTCCGGATTAAGAAATCGTTCGAACAGAAGGTCGTAGGCGATCGGGTCCAGATCCGTGATACCAAGCACATAGGCAACCAGCGACCCCGCACCCGAACCGCGGCCCGGGCCTACCGGCACTCCGTTATTACGCGCCCAGGCAATAAAATCCGCCACAATCAGGAAGTAACCGGGGAATCCCATGCCCTCGATGACATCAAGTTCAATTTGCAGGCGCTGCTCGTAAGCGGCGACGTCCTCGGTCTCGATCTGCGACAAACGCTCTTTCAGGCCTGTTGCAGACTCCTCACGCAGCCAGCTGGCGGCTGTATGACCCTCGGGCACCGGAAAGTCGGGCAGATAATTCTTGCCAAATTCAAGTTCAAGATTACAGCGTTGGGCAATGGCGACCGTGTTTTCCAGAGCTTCGGGCAAGTCCGCAAACAGGACGGCCATCTGCTGCGGAGTTTTCAGATATTGCTCAGCCGTGTAGTGCCTGGGACGCCTGTTGTCATTGAGGGTATAGCCATCATGGATACAGACCCGCACCTCGTGAGCTTCAAAATCCTCCTGGGCAAGGAAACGCACATCATTGGTTGCAACCAGGGGCAGATCCGCCTGCAGGGAAAGCGCAACCGCCGCAGAGACATAGGCTTCGTCCTGGGGTCTGCCACAACGCTGTACTTCCAGGTAATAACGATCCGGAAACTGCGCAGCCCACCAGGCTGCTTCCTCACTGGCCTGATCCTCATGACCTGCCAGTAAACGTCGGCCAACAGACCCATGCAGACCACCGGACAGCACGATGAGCCCTTCACTGGCCCCGGCGAACCAGTCCTTCTGCATGACAGCGCGACCCCGGTTCTGGCCCTCCATATAGCTGCGGGTCACCAGTCGGGTCAAGTTGTGATAGCCGGCATCGTTCTGGCACAACAGGGTTAATCGCGCAGGCTCTTCTTCGGCATCCGCCTCCGCCACCCAGGCATCCACGCCCACCAGGGGCTTGATGCCGGTGTTCAGCGCGGAGCGGTAAAACTTGACCATGCCGAACAGATTTGACTGATCCGTCACAGCGACGGCAGGCATGCCCTTGTCGCGTGTTGCCGCCATCAACTCCGGAATACGCACTATACCGTCCACGAGCGAATACTCGGTATGTACACGGAGATGTACGAAATCAGCAGTCATGGTTCGCAGGCACAGTCTGTTCGAATCAGGCGATGAATCATATTAGCGCGTTTGCAGATCGAGATGAGACTGCTGACAGGGGCCGAAACTCATACGATGTATTTCGCAAGGCCCCTGCTCCCGCAGGGCCTGCATGTGCTGCGCCGTCGGATAACCCTTGTGGCGGGCGAATCCATAGCCCGGGTAAGTCAGGTCGTAGTCACTCATCTCGCGATCACGCACAACCTTGGCCAGTATCGAGGCCGCACTGATTTCGGCAACGCTGTCATCACCGCCGATAATGGCACGGGCAGGTATATCAATGGTGGGCAGCCGGTTGCCATCAACCAGCACCTCGCTGGGACGCACCGCCAGCGCCTCTACGGCGCGCTTCATTGCCAGCAGAGAGGCCTGCAGGATATTCAACTGATCGATTTCATGATGATCGGCGCGGCCCATGGCCCAGGCCAGGGCTTTGTCACGTATTTCCTCGGCCAACGCTTCACGGCGTTTTTCAGCGAGTTTCTTCGAATCACGCAGACCCTCGATAGGCCGCTCCGGGTCCAGTATGACCGCTGCCGTCACTACCGGACCGGCCAGAGGTCCACGGCCTACCTCGTCCACACCGGCGATCCAGTACGGACTCATGTGTGCTTCTCCAGTAAATCAGCCACAGCCTCGGCGGCGTGATGACTCGCATCCTGACGTAATTGACGGTGAATACTCACGCATTCGGCCACAATGGGGTCAGCACTCCAGGGCCGCGTCAGCCAACGATACAGATGAGGCCCCAACGCCTCGGGGCTGACGGCATCCTGAATGTATTCCGGAACGATGGGGCGGGTAGCCAGATGATTTGGCAGGGTCACATTCGCCACTTTCAGCATGCCAATGCCACGTAACAACCAGTGCGTGAAAGGCGACAACCGGTAAGCCGCCACCGCAGGCCGCTTGAGCAGGCAGGCTTCTAGCGCAGCAGTACCCGACGCCAGGAGCACCGCATTGGCGGCAGTCATCGCCTGATGGGACTGACCATCAAGCAACTTTATATCTAGACCGGCGTAGTGGCCTCCCTGCATGGCCGACTCGAATATCTCCCGCACAGCGGCATTGGCCAGGGGCACGAGAAAACCGACGTCAGGCAGCCGCTTGTGCAACCAGCGCATGGTCTCAAGAAAGGGCGTGGCCAGCTTGCCTACTTCGCTGCGACGACTACCTGGCAATACCGCCACATAGGGCTTGCCTGCCTCGGGCGCCAGATCCAGGGCATCGCGTGCCGCCTCACGGTCCGGCTCAAGGGGCAACTCATCTGCCAGTGGATGGCCGACAAAACGCACATCCACGCCATGCTCCCGGTAGAACTCCGCCTCGAAAGGCATCAGGGTCAGCATGAGATCCACGGACTCGCGAATTCCCTTGATACGCCCTTCCCGCCAGGCCCAGACCGTTGGACTCACATAGTGCACCGTAGGTATACCCGCCTGCCTGAGACGTTTCTCCAGACCCAGATTGAAACTGGGCGCATCTATGCCGATGAAAACATCCGGCTGCCAGTCAATCAGGCGTTGAAAAAGACTGTTCCGCAGCTTGAACAACCTCGGCAGTTCAGCAATCACCTCCCCTATGCCGAACAGGGAAAGCACGTCGATGCTTTCCATTGGCTGACAGCCAGCAGCTTGCATACGCGGACCTACCACTCCAGCAAACTGCGCATCCGGATAACGTTCGCGCAGTGCCTCTATCAAGGGTGCGCCGAGGACATCTCCGGACTCCTCGCCGGCGAGCAGGGCTATCCTGAGTGGAACATGGGCAGGGTCTTGTATGGCTGCGTCCGCGGAATCAGGCATGGAGAGCGGCCCGCTAGCGGATGATGCTCCGCTTGGAGTCGGACAGGAACTCACTGAACATGGCAACGGTTTCGTTGCCTTTTGCCAGTTCAGCCAGTTTTTCCCTGGCCTCCACCAGTCTGAGATTGCTGCGATAAAGCAATTTGTAGCATTCGCGAATGCCGGCTATATCCTCTTTGGCAAATCCCCGGCGACGCATGCCTTCACTGTTAACGCCATGAGGATGCGCCGGATAACCGGATACCATGACGAAGGGTGGTACATCCTTGCTGACGCCACTACCGTAACCCAGATAACTGTGAGCCCCGATACGGCAGAACTGATAAACCAGGGCAAAGCCACCCAGAATCGCATGATCACCAACATGGGCATGGCCGGCCATGCTGGCTCCGTTGGCCATGGTGACATGGCTGCCCACGCGCGCATCGTGAGCGATATGACAATAGGACATGATCATATTGTCATTGCCAATACTGGTGATGCCCTCGTCAAACAGGGTGCCACGATGAACAGTGACGAATTCACGCAGCACATTGCGGTCACCGATTTCCACCCTGGTGGCTTCGCCTTTGTAGCCCTTGTGCTGCGGCTCTTCACCAATGGAACTGAACTGGAAAATCTGGCAATCGTTACCAATGCGGGTCCAGCCGTTGATGACCACATGCGGCCCAATCCTGCAACGGTCGCCGATCTCAACATCAGGGCCAATCACTGTAAACGGGCCGATCTCTACATCTTTGCCCAGCCTGGCGCCCTCATGTACGACCGCGCGTTGGTCAATCATCGGCAACACTCCTCGGAGCCGCCATCATATCTGCTGTACAGGCCAGCTGGCCATCGACCCTGGCCTCGGTGGAGAACTTCCACATGGCCGCCCTGCTCTTGAGGAGCCTGGAGTGCAGTACCAGTTGATCGCCTGGCACAACAGGACGCTTGAAACGCGCTTTGTCGATGCCGACAAAGTAATAAAGCATGTTCTCCTGATCCTGCTCGGTGGAAGCAATACCCAGCAACAAGGAAGCCTGCGCCAGAGCCTCGAGAATCAACACCCCGGGCATTACCGGGTGCCCGGGAAAATGCCCAGGGAAAAACGGCTCATTGATGGTCACGTTCTTGATCGCCACGATCTCCTTGCCGGGGGTACAGTCCTTGACCCTGTCGACCAGAAGGAAAGGGTAACGATGCGGGACATTCGCCAGAATGCTGCCAATATCCGCTTCCGTGGAGTTTCCCCTGAACAATAATTTTTTCATCTTTTACCCCTGATCTTTCTCGAGATTCTTCACTCTCTTTGCAAGATCATCAATATTTCTTAATCTCGCCACCTGGCGGCGCCATTCTCTGGCTGGCGCCACTGGCAGACTCGCCGAATACAGCCCTGCAGTCTCAATTGATGACGACACCAGACTGAAAGCCGTAACCACTACATCATCAGCAATACGCAGGTGGCCGAGAATGCCTGCCGCACCGCCAATCTGACAGCGGGCGCCGATTTCACAGCTGCCGGCAATACCCACACAGCCGGCAATAGCCGTATGCTCGCCGATACGCGTGTTGTGGCCCACCTGTACCAGGTTATCCAGTTTCACACCGTCCCCAATCACGGTGTCGCCGAGTGCGCCGCGGTCAATACAGGTATTGGCGCCAATCTCGACATCATCACCAATTATCACGCTGCCAAGCTGAGGCACCTCAACCCAGTGGCCGTTTTCCGGCGCCAGGCCGAAGCCCCGCCCCCCTACGACGCTGCCCGGCTGGGCATGCACCCTCGCACCTAAGGTGACTCGGTGGTAGAGCGTGACATTGGCAGTCAGCCAACTCTCTTCGCCTACAGTGACGTGTTCGCCAACATAGCAGCCCGGGCCAATCACGGTATCCGCGCCTATACGCGCCCCGGATTCCACAATAGCCCTGGGTCCAACGGCAACACCATCGGCAAGCTCGGCACCCTCGGATACCCAGGCGGTTGGATGAATACCGGCAGGAGGGCGCTGGATGGGATCAAACAGGCCGGCAATACGTGCAAAATCCGCCTGCGGATTTTTACTGATCAGCGCTGCACCAGCCCAGGCTGGTCGGTCGCTTGATCTGAGGATAACGGCGCTCAAGCGACTACCTGCCAGGTCGCCGCTATAACGGGATTCCGCCAGAAATCCCAGCTGCCCCGCCTGGCCGCTTTTCAGACTGCCGACGCCATCTACGACAATACCGGCATCGCCATCCAGCTCCAGTTTGAAACGTTCAGCCAGTTCGGTCAGACGATAACCCATCGATGTATCCGCCGCGGCTACTTACCCATGCGCCCGAGCACTTCGTCTGTAATGTCGACCGCATCGGAAGCATGCAGAATGCCTTCCGTCAGCACCAGGTCGTATTTCTTTTCCTTGACCATCTTGCTGATGACTTCCTTGATCACTTCGCGCAGCTTGTTCATTTCTTCGCGCTCCGCCCGGGCCACGTCTTCGTTGTACTCATCCTGCAGACGACGGAACTCACGTTGCTGTCCACGCAGATCGTCTTCTGCCTTGGCGCGAGCCTCGGCACTCATGGTGGCGGCGTCACGCTGGATTTTTTCGGCATCGGAGACAAATTTTTTCTGCATGGCTTCAAGCCGGTTACGGCGGGCAGAAAAATCTTTTTCCATGCGACTGCGCGCAGCAGTGGCCTGGGGAGACTTGGCCAGAATATATGGCAAGTTGACGACCACGATCTTCAGGTCGGCGGCCTGGGCGGGCATCGCCGCCGCGAGCGCCAGAATCAGGGTGGCAACAGCCACAAGACGGGAAGAAAACACGGAAATTCGCATAATGTCTACCTGGTTAATTCGCACACTAAAAAATCAGAAACCCAGCCCGAATGAAATCTGGAAGCGGTCGATCTCATCTTCAGGCTGTTCATCAATGGGAAGGCCATAACTCAATTTCAGCAGACCAAAGAACGGCGTAAACCAGGAGAAGGCCACACCCGCCGAGCTCCTGAGCTCATCCGACTCAAAACTGTCTGTGTCATTGAAGGCGCCACCGACGTCATAGAAAAGCGCCAGACGTGTGGTTTTCTGGTCACTTTCAAGAAACGGCATGGGTACAATCAGTTCGGATTGCAGCGTGGTTTTCAGCTTGCCGCCGAACGGATTGTTGAACGGCGTATCCCGCGGCCCCACCGTGCCGTCACGGAAACCACGGACCGAATCCGCACCCCCGGCGAAGAACCGTTCATAGGGTGGAATGTCTTCACCGTCACCGTAGCCGTCACCGTAGGAAATATTGCCATTGAACTGGAGGGCCCAGCTACGGCCCAGAGGCAGGAGTTGCTGATGCACATAGGCGGTGCGATAGAACTCCAGATCACTGCCTGGCACGGTAATATCAAAGGTAAATCGATTCAGCATGCCGCGGCGCGGGAATATGGTGCGGTCACGTGTATCACGCGTCCAACCGGTGCGCAGCTCGAAATTGGTAAACCGCGTGCCATTGTTCAGCAGGAATTCCAGCACCTCATTGGAACTCCCCCCCGCGAAAGCATTGACGGCGGTTCGATCTACACCCACGCCAAGTCGCAAGGAGCTGTATTCCGACATCGGCAAACCATAAGTCAATGCCGCGCCCAGCGAATTGGTATCGAAACCGGAACTGAAGCGTACTACCTGGTCGGAATTGCGGAAAAAGGCTGATATCGTGCGACTGATACCGTCATCGGTGGCATAGGGATCTGTCCACGACAGGTTCAGGTATTCCGCAAACTCGTTACGTTCCGCCTGCAACTGGATACGGTCGCCTGTACCCCTGAAATTGGTATGTGACAGTGCACCATTGATCAGGAAGCCGGAGGCATCAGAGAAACCCACACCTACCTGTACCGAGCCGGCGGGCCGCTCCTCCACCTTGTAATCGACATCTACCAGATCATCCGTACCCGGCACCGGCTCGGTTTCCACCGTAACCTCCTGCAGGAACGGCAGACGCTGAAGGCGCTCGCGTGAACGCTCTACCGCGGCTCGTGAGAAGCTTGAACCTTCGAGCTGACGCATTTCACGCCGCAGGGTTTCGTCATTGGTAGAGGTATTACCGGCAAAGTTGATCTGCCGTACATACACCCGATTGCCGGAATCGACGTTGAAAGTCAGGTGAACAGTCCTGGCCTCATCGTCGATACGCGGTAGCGGCTCGACCTTGGCAAAGGCATAGCCCTCGTCAGCAAGGCGGCGACTGATGAGATTGCCGGTTTCGGTCACCAGCTTGCGGGAAAAGGTCTGCCCCTCGCGCACAAGCACCAGGCGATTCAGATAATCCTTTTCGACCACCAGTTCGCCTGCCAGCTGGTAATCCTCGACTGTATAGATGTCGCCTTCGGCCACATTAATCGTAATCGAGATATCGCGCCGGTTGGTGCTCAAGGCAACCTGCACCGAGGAAACCTCGAAGCGCAGGTAACCGCGGTCCTGGTAGTAGGAGGTCAGCCGCTCGAGATCACCCAGCAGTTTTTCCTTGGAGTAACGGTTACTGGTCTGAAACAGGGAAATCCAGCGTGTCGGGCGCAGCTCGAAGTCGTCCATGAGATCGTCTTCTTCGAACTTGGTGTTACCGACGATATTTACGTTGCTGATCTTGGCAACCGGCCCCTCGCTCACATCGATCTTGATGGCAACGCTGTTGTCGCCCTCTTCCGTGACCTGGGTGTCGATACGTACGCTGTAGTAGCCGTTGGCATAATACTGACGCCGCAGCTCCTGCTCGACGCCGTCCAGCAGGTCACGCCGGTACAACTCGCCTTCCGCCAGCCCGGCCTCTTTCAGCCCTTCCTTGAGTTCATCGCCGCCAAGCTTCTTGTTGCCTTCAATTTCAAAGCTGGAAATGGCCGGGCGCTCCCTGACACTGACAACAAGCACCTCACCGTCGCGCCCGAAAGCCACATCCTGGAACAACCCGGTGTCATACAGCGCACGAATCCCTTGCCGGCTGCTGCGCTCATTCAGCTCATCGCCTATCGAAAAAGGCAGATAGGTAAGCACCGTGCCCAGTTCCAGACGCCGCAACCCCTCGACCCGGATGTCGCGAACAACAAAGCTTTCAAAGGCCAGGGCACTGCCGCACACGCAGGCCAGCACCGCCCCTACCAGCCATTGCTGGAATCTTTTTTTCACGCCTTCGAACCCCTAACTAGCCACCAAATAAATGAAGAAAATCGTTATACAAGGCCACAGTCATCAGCACCGCCAACATAGCCAGGCCGAGTCGCTGGCCCGCAGCCTGCACTCTCTCGGAGAGCGGGCGGCCGCGCAACAGTTCAACGGTGTAATACAGCAGATGCCCACCGTCCAGCACCGGTATCGGCAACAGATTGAGCACCCCCAAACTGACGCTTACCAATGCAAGAAATGCCAGGTACACATCCAGACCGATATTCGCGCTTTGCCCGGCAAAACTGGCAATCTGCACCGGTCCGCTGACGTTTCGCCATGAAACGTCGCCTACCAGCATGTGGCCTAGCATGCCCAGCGTCAAAATCGACATATCCCAGGTGCGCTGTACCGCGGCCGGCAGCGCACCCAGTACGCCGGGCGCATACTCAGCGCGCAAATCCTGCCACAAGCCGGGGTCTACTTCTACGCCAGCCCCGAGGCGGCCGCGTAATTCCTCGTTCTGCACGACCGACCCCAGGTGAACAGTCCGCTGTATGACTTCCTCACCGCGCTCGATTTCGAGAACAACATCCTTTTCGGGATGCTTCGCGATCAGGGCCACCAGCCGGGACCAGTCCGTTGTTTGCTGCCCGTTAAAGGACAGCACCCGGTCGCCTGCCTGCAAACCTGCCTGTTCAGCAGATTCACCAGGCAATATTTCTGCCAGGACAGGAGCAACCGGCGGGCGATAGGGCATCAAACCCAGGCCGGGGAACAGCTGCTGCGGATCCAGGCCAATGCCATCCATTGGCAGGCTCACGCTGCGTACAGCGCCGGCAGCATCTTCAATCTGCAGTTTCAGTTCATCATTGAACAGCGCCTGCTTCATCGCCGCCAGCCGTAACTCATGCCAGGTAGGCGTCAAACGTCCGTCAAGACTGATCACGCGCTCTTGCGCCTGGACACCAACCTCCGCGGCCACAGTTCCGGGCTCAGGCTCGGCCAGAAGGGGTTGCATACCCGGCACCCCCATACTGAAGACCCACCAGTAGGCGAAAACCGCAAAGAGAAAATTGACCGCCGGACCCGCGGCAACGATGAGTATGCGTTTCCAGGGAGGTTGCCGGTTAAATGCCCGATGCCGCTCTTCACGGGCCACCGGCCCTTCCCGTTCATCGAGCATCTTCACGTAACCGCCGAGCGGTATGGCCGCAAGCCAGTATTCTGTACCGCCACGACTGGTGCCCCAGATTCTGGGGCCGAAGCCTATGGAAAACCGCAAGACCCGCACACCCAGCCGTCTGGCCACCCAGAAATGGCCATACTCATGCACTGCCACCAGCACGCCAATAGCAATGATAAAAGCGGGTATCGAGAGCAGCCAGTCAGGCATGATCGTGATTCCCCGCAGGAAGTGGCAACGGTTTTTTCACTTGGAAACCCGGGTTCAGATTCATATGAGGTCCGACATGATGGCACGAGCCTGCCCACGTGCCCAATCATCGACCGCCAGAACCGCCTCCAGTTCCATCAGGGATGCACCTTCGGCGGGGCTCTCATGCACGGTATCCAGGCAACGCCGGATAAGCGACGGTATCACCAGATAGGGTATTTCTCCCTGCAGGAAAGCGTCCACTGCCACTTCGTTGGCCGCGTTCAGCACATTCGGATAGTGACCACCTGCTTCCGCGGCCTCATTGGCCAGTGCAAGACAGGGATAGCGTTCAAGATCAACATCTTCAAAATCGAGCTGCCCCAGACGCTGAAGAGACAGCGGACTGACCCCGGAATCGATACGTTCAGGCGAGGCCAGCGCCTGGGCAATCGGCGTGCGCATATCCGGCTGTCCCAGCTGCGCCAGTACGGAACTGTCGCGGTACTCTACAAAAGAATGCACCAGGCTCTGCGGGTGCAGGACAACCTCAATCTGCTCAGGGCCCAGACCGAACAACCAGGCCGCCTCGATGGTCTCCAGTCCCTTGTTCATCATGGTGGCAGAGTCCACCGATATCTTGCGCCCCATGTTCCAGTTCGGATGTGCAACCGCCTGTGCCGGCGTCACATTTTCCAGTTCCGCCAGCGGCGTATTACGGAACGGGCCACCAGAAGCCGTCAACAGAATACGGACCACCCCGGCAGGCGCCTGACCACAGCGATACCCACCGGGCAGACACTGAAATACAGCGTTGTGCTCACTGTCCAGCGGAATAATTTCGGCCCGGCTACGGGACAGTGCCTGCATAACCAGCGCCCCGGCCATGACCAAAGGCTCCTTATTGGCCAGCAACACCCGTTTGTCATGCTCTATGGCCCGCAGTACAGGCAAGAGTCCGGCGGCACCCACGATGCCCGCCACGATCTGGTCGGCTTCCGGCATCGAAACAACGGCCTGGATACCGTCCATACCTTCCAGGACCTCGGTCTTCAGGCCGGCATCCTGGAGATTGCTGCGCAGTGTGGCTGCCGCATGGCCGTCTGCCATAACGGCATAGGCAGGTTTGTGAATCAGGCAGAGTTCGCGCATGCCCGCCACGTCCCTGTGCGCTGTCAGGGCAAAGATCGTGAAACGCTCGGGGTGCCGTTCGGCAACGTCAAGTGTGTTACGGCCTATGGTGCCGGTCGCTCCCAGAATAACGAGTTGCTGCATACGTTCAGGTGGACGATGTCATTGAATGCGTTCAGATCGCCAGGTAATGCAAACCCAGCAAATAACAGGGCGCAGCTGCGGTCAGACTGTCGATACGGTCCATGATACCGCCATGGCCGGGAAACAGACTGCCACTATCCTTAATGTTGGTGGCCCGCTTGAACATGCTTTCCGTCAGGTCTCCGACAATCGAAAGCGCCACCACGAGTGCGCCCAGCACAAGATACTGCTGCAAAACCGTTGCCTGGAGTTCATAGACCCACAAGCCACCGCCCAACACCACCAGCATGCCGGCTACAAAGCCTCCTACTGCACCTTCCCAGGTTTTACCCGGACTGACCTTGGGCGCCAGTTTATGCCGTCCGAGAAAACGCCCGGCAAAATAGGCGCCGCTGTCTGCCGCCCAGATCATCGCCAGCACAACAAGTAACTGCAGCGGACCATTGGGCTCCCTGGCCTGCAGAGTCACCATCGCAACAAAAGTTGGCAACAGCACCAACAGGCCAGTCACTGCCACCATTAACCGATCGGGTGCGCCGTCACCGAAACCCCTGGGGTAAATAACTACCCAGACCGAAGCCATTAACCACCATATGGCCGCTATCAATAACGTTGCATCCAGGACTTGCGGGGTTTCCAGCAAACACCAGAGAAATATGAATCCGGAAAAACACAGTGCCAGATAGAAAACCCTGGCCGCTACACTGACACGTAAAAATCCGCCCCACTCCCAGGCACCGACACCGAGCATGGCCATACAGAGCACAGCGAAACCTTCCATGGGCAGGTAGAAAACGGCTGCCAGAGCCAGCGGCAACGCAATGACGGCGGTCAAAATTCGGGTTTTCATTGTCTTTCCTAGGATCTGGTCCTGCCAGAAAGGTTACTCATCAGGTATCCAGCACTTTACCGAAACGGCGTTGCCGGCCAGCGAACCATGCCAGTGCCTGATCAAGACCTTGGGCATTAAAATCCGGCCAGAGAGTGTCACAGAAATACAGCTCCGTATAGGCCATTTGCCAAAGCAGAAAATTGCTTATGCGTTTCTCTCCCCCGGTACGTATAAGCAAATCTGGATCGGGTATCTGCATGCCCGTTTCCGCATCATGGAAACTGAGTTTCTGAGCCAGCATATTCTCATCGATCTTATCGGCCTGCAGTTGTCCGCTGGCCACCTCCCCGGCTATTGTGCGGCAGGCCTGCGTAATATCCCAGCGCCCACCGTAGCCCACTGCAATCTGTACCAGCAGCTCATCATTCTTCAGCGTTAAGTTCTCGGCCTCTCTCATGGCCTCCTGCAGAGGGCGGGAGAAGTCACTACGCTCACCGATAAAGCGGATTCTCACCTGCTGATCATGCAACTCATTGATCTCGCGCCTGAGTGCGCGCATGAATAATTCCATTAGCAGGTCGACTTCTTTCTGAGGTCGCTGCCAATTCTCGCTACTGAAGGCAAAAAACGTAAGACAGGGAATTTTCAGCCTGTAGGCGGCCTCGATAATCTGGCGTACGGCACGTCCTCCAGCCCGATGACCCGCACTGCGGGACTTATTGCGCTGCTGTGCCCAACGCCCGTTGCCGTCCATGATAATGGCGATGTGCCTTGGCCTGATCTCCTCCGAGACCGACTGATTGCCCCCCATAGCCTTCTGCTCCCGATGCGGCGCTACACCGACATCATTTCTTTTTCTTTATCTTCCAAAAGGCTGTCAACGGCACCCACATGACGGTCTGTAATTTCCTGGATATTCTGTTCCGCACGACGCTGATCGTCTTCGGAAATTTCCTTTTCCTTCTCCAGGTCCTTCAGGTCCTGGTTGGCGTCACGCCTGATATTGCGAATGGCCACACGGGCATTTTCTGCCTCTTGACGCACCACACGGACAAGTTCACGACGTCTTTCCTCTGTCAGCGGCGGCAGTACAATACGTATCACCTGGCCGGCAGTGGAGGGATTCAGTCCCAGATCTGAAGTCATAATGGCCTTTTCAACCACCGGCACCATCGGCTTTTCCCAGGGTGTCACACTCAGCGTACGGGCATCCTCTACCGACAGGTTGGCCACCTGATTAAGAGGCACCTCTGAACCGTAATATTCGACCATGACGTGGTCCAGCAGACTGGTGTGTGCCCTGCCCGTACGAATCTTGGAAAACTCGGCGCGCAGCGACTCCAGGCTTTTTTGCATCCGTTTGTCTGCGTCCTTGGTTATATCGTCAATCATAAGTTTTCCTCAACTGACCAGAGTGCCGACTTCCTCGGCGCCCGTTACTATCTGCTTCAGTGCTCCCGCCTGGTTCATATTGAACACGCGCAAGGGCAGCTTGTTATCCCTGCACAGCACTATGGCCGTGGCATCCATGACACCGAGGCGTCGATCCAGCACTTCCTGATAGCTGAGCCGCTCGTACTTCCTGGCTGCAGAATCCTTCATGGGGTCGGCATCATAGACACCGTCAACCTTGGTGGCCTTCAGCAACAAGTCAGCACCGATTTCAACGGCTCTCAGGCTGGCGGCAGAGTCAGTCGTGAAGAACGGGTTGCCGGTACCAGCCACGCATACAACGACGCGGCCTTTTTCAAGATGGCGCTCTGCACGGCGGCGGATGTACTCCTCGCAGACCTGATTAATCCTCAAAGCCGACATCACCCGGGTAGCGATCCCGATTCGTTCCAGCGCATCCTGCATGGCCAGACCGTTCATGACGGTGGCCAACATGCCCATCTGGTCGCCGGTCACGCGGTCCATGCCAGCACCGGCCAGCCCCGCGCCGCGAAAAATATTGCCGCCACCGACCACGATAGCCACTTCCACACCGCTCTGAACGACTTCCTTCACTTCTTCTGCAAGTCGGTTAATCACGGCCGGATCAATGCCGTAATCCGCTTCCCCCATCAAAGCCTCGCCACTGAGTTTGAGGAGAATTCTGCGTACTGCTTGCTTAGAACCTGACATAGTCGTTGTTATTTCCCTGTAGCGGACAGCAAATGCCGCACATTGTACATGGACTGACCCGTATGGCGCAGATACAAATGAGCCCCGCGAACGGGGCTCATTTCAAGTATTGGCCAAGAGGTTAGCCTGCGGCTTTGGCCTGGGCCTTGACCTCATCAGCAAAGTTGACTTCTTCCTTCTCGATGCCCTCACCCACTTCGTAGCGAACAAAGCCGGCCACACTGGCACCTTTGGACTTGAGCAGCTTCTCAACCGACTGGTCCGGATCCTTGACAAAAGGCTGGCCCAGCAAAGTGATTTCAGCCAGGAACTTGCGCAAGCGTCCTTCCACCATTTTTTCGATGATGTCCTGGGGCTTGCCGCTGTCAGCTGCCTGTGCAATCAGGATTTCACGTTCCTTGGCACGCGTATCCTCCGGCACGTCATCCGCAGAAACATACTGAGGGTTGCTGGCAGCAATATGCATGGCAAGATCACGCGCCAGCTCTTCGTCACCACCGTTAACGGCAATGACAACACCGATACGGCTGCCATGCAGATAGCTCGCGAGCTGGCCTTCCCCGGCATTCAGACGGCTGAAGCGGCGAACAGACATGTTCTCGCCCAATTTTGCGATAAGGGCGCGACGCGCTTCATCGACAGTGCCGCCCTCAACGCTTTCGGCCTGAAGCGCCTCGATATCGGCAGGCGCCTTGTCCAAAGCTGCCTGAGCAACGGCATTGGCAAAGCCGACAAAGTTTTCGTCCTTGCCAACGAAGTCAGTTTCGCAGTTCACTTCGACAATGACGGCTTCTTTGTTGTCGGCAGTAGTCTTGACTACAACGACGCCTTCCGCCGCGGTGCGATCAGCTTTCTTGTCGGCCTTGGCCTGGCCTTCCATACGCATCTTCTCAATGGCCGCTTCGATATCACCATTGGTCGCTTCCAGGGCACGCTTGCATTCCATCATGCCGGCGCCACTGCGCTCACGCAGTTCTTTCACTAAGGCTGCGGTAATCGCCATGAGATAAACCTCGTTTAATCAGTCGAATGGGTGTCTTACTTGGCCTCTTCGGCGGCGGCGTCCTCAGCGGGAGCCTCGGCTTCCTGGGCAGGCGCCTCTTCAGTCTCGCCGGTTGCTTCAGCCTCTGCTGTGGCTTCTGCAGCTTCCTCAGCCTCATCGCTCTTGGCCTTGGCCTTGCGGGTACGCACCTTGGCTTTCGGCTTGGTTTCAGCTTCGTCGGCCACTTCAACGAAATCGCCTTCCTTGGTGCGCGTGGTCACGGAAGCGCGGCCGGTCAGCGCGGCGTCGGCCATGATCTGGCAATAGACACGTATGGCGCGGATTGCGTCATCGTTGCCGGGAATAACCACATCAATACCGTCAGGAGAACAATTGGTATCCACAACGGCAATTACCGGAATACCCAGCTTGTTGGCTTCGGCAATGGCGATTTTCTCGTAGTTGACGTCAATAACAAACAGCGCGTCGGGCAGGCTGTGCATGTCCTTGATGCCACCCAGGCTCTTGTTCAGCTTCTCCAGTTCACGACTCAGATTGAGCTGCTCTTTCTTGGTCAGCCGATGAATGCTGCCGTCCTCTCTCATCTGTTCGATGTCGGTCAGGCGCTTGATGGACTGTTTGATGGTCTTGAAGTTGGTCAGCATGCCGCCCAGCCAGCGCTGGTTGACATAGGGCATACCACAGCGTTCGGCTTCGGCCGCGATGGTGTCACGAGCCGCACGCTTGGTGCCGACAAACAGGATCTTGCCGCCGCTGGCCGCCAGGCGTGAAGCATAGTTATACGCTTCCTTGATCAGCGGCAGGGTTTCTTCAAGATTGATAATGTGGATCTGATTGCGATGGCCGAAGATATAAGGAGCCATCTTGGGGTTCCAGTAACGGGTGCGGTGGCCAAAATGAACACCTGCTTCCAGCAACTGGCGCATACTTACTTCACTCATTTTTTACTCCGGGTTAATTAAGGTCCGAGGACCTTCCTCCACATATCCCCGCTCACCACCCGCTTTGAAAAATCCGGGCACCCAGTGACAGGTTGCGATATGTGTGTGGCGTTAATGAAATTGAAAATCGAGGGCGCGCATAATACCCTAACGCGCCTTTTTCGACAATTGTCCTTACCAGTTTTGAATTGTCTTTACCCCCTTAGCCCTGCATCATGAGGGGATCAGGCGATCTGACAGATAATTCGCCCACCATTACGGAACATTCATGGCCGTTACAATCAAGAGCCCGGAAGAACAGCAGAGCATGCGTGAAGCCGGACGTCTCGCCGCCGAAGTGCTGGAGATGATCGGCGAGCACGTTCAGCCCGGCATCACCACCGATGAACTGGACGCTATCTGTCACGATCATATTGTGAACCGACAGCAAGCCATTCCCGCCTGCCTGAATTACCGTGGTTTTCCCAAATCAGTATGCACTTCGGTCAACCACGTGGTCTGTCACGGGATTCCCGGCCCCAAGAAGCTCAAGAAAGGCGATATCGTCAACATCGACGTCACCGTTATCAAGGACGGCTTCCACGGTGATACCAGCAAGATGTTTCACGTAGGCGAAACCAGCGTCCTGGCCAAGCGGATTGTGCAGTCCGCTTACGATGCCATGTGGCTCGGCATCGAGAAAGTCCGCCCTGGCACACGGCTGGGTGATATTGGCGCCACCATCCAGCAATTCGCAGAAAAACAGGGTTTCTCGGTTGTCCGCGAATACTGCGGCCATGGGATCGGACGCGAATTTCATGAGGATCCCCAGGTACTCCATTATGGCAAGCCCGGCACCGGCCTCACACTGGAGCCCGGCATGACCTTTACCATCGAGCCCATGATTAATGCCGGCCGCAAAGAGGTGAAATTGCTACCGGATGGATGGACCGTAGTCACCAAGGATCACCGCCTTTCTGCACAATGGGAACACACAATACTGGTGACTGAAGACAGCTTCGAGGTCATGACCCTGCGCAGCGAGGAAAAACAGGCTGCATGAGCGGCATAGAAGGCTCGCTGACCTCCGGCAGTAGCACAGACGCCTCACAGGACCTGTTTGCCCACAATCTGCACCAGCAGATTGATCGACGCATCGGGCAAATCACAGAACAATTCGAGCTGGGCAGTGTTCGGGAGCTGGTCAACTGGGTGCGCGAAACCCTGTATTCCGGCTTTGCCAACGGCATGACCCCTGTCGATCTTGTACAGACCAAGGCTTATTTTGTTGATCGTCTTCTGGTTACCACCTGGCAGCAGCATTTCGGGGATGCGTCTGACGAACTGGCACTGATCGCCGCGGGTGGATACGGGCGTAGTGAATTACTGCCCCACTCCGATGTCGACCTTCTGATACTGATACCGGATGGTGATCTCGGCAGGAATGAAACACCTCTGCAGCAGTTCCTGACCTTCCTCTGGGATGTGGGCCTGGAGGTCGGACACAGTGTGCGCACAGTGCAGGACTGTACCGAGCAGGCGCGGGCTGATCTGACCATCATGACCAATCTGCTGGAAACCCGCCTGGTTACCGGCAATACGGCGCTTTTCAACGCGATGCAGGAGGGGCTGTCCACAGAGCATCTCTGGCCGGTGGCCGACTTTTTCCACGGCAAGAAGGCCGAACAGGAACAACGCCACGCCAAATTTGAAGATACTGCCTACAAGTTGGAGCCCAACGTCAAGGAAAGCCCGGGCGGACTGCGTGACATCCAGACCATTGCCTGGGTAGCCAAACGACATTTCAACGCAACCACACTGCATGATCTGGTCGACCATGGCTTTCTGACTGAGCAGGAATATCAGGATCTGGCCAATGGTCAGTCCTTTCTGTGGCAGGTTCGTTTTGCCCTGCACATGCTGACCAACCGACGCGAAGATCGCTTACTTTTCGATCATCAGCTCAAAGTCGCCAAGCTTTTCGGCTATACGGACAAAAGCCACAACCTGGCCGTCGAGCAGTTCATGCAGCGCTATTACCGGACAATCAAGTCGTTGTCCTGCCTGAACGACCTGCTACTGCAGCTCTTCGAGGAAGCCATCCTGCATGCTGATGACGACACGCCTCCAGAACCTATCAACCGCCGATTCCAGTCGCGCCACGGTTTTATCGAGGTCAGTCACCAGGACGTATTCAATCAGAACCCCTTTGCCCTGCTGGAGATTTTCTATCTCATGCAGCAGGATTCGAAACTGACCGGTATTCGCGCCGAAACACTGCGCCTTATCCGTCGCGAGCGCCACCTGATCGACGAAGATTTCCGCGAAGACATCCGGGCCCGCAGCTTCTTCATGGAAATCCTGCGTGCTCCACAGGGGCTGACGCGGGCACTGCGTCGCATGAACCGCTATGGCGTACTGGGTCGTTATGTTCCGGACTTCGGACAGGTGATCGGGCGCATGCAGTATGACCTGTTCCATACGCTGACCGTCGACGAACACACGATTTTCGTGGTACGCAACCTCAGACGCGCCGCCATGGAACGCTTCCGCGATGAACTCCCCTTCGCCAGCGAAGTGATGGACAGCATCCCCAAACCCGAACTGCTATATCTGGCCGGTTTTTTTCACGATATCGGCAAGGGCAAAGGCGGCGATCATTCAGAAATCGGCGCCGAACTGGCCAGGGACTTCTGTCTGCAGCACGGCCTGTCCGGTTATGACAGTGAACTGGTTGCCTGGCTGGTCAAACAACATCTGCTTATGTCGATGACGGCCCAGCGCCAGGATATTTCCGACCCCGAAATCATCCACAATTTTGCCTTGAAGGTCGGTGACAGCCGGCGGCTCGATTATCTTTTCCTCCTGACCGTAGCCGACATTCGCGCCACCAACCCAAGCCTGTGGAATTCCTGGCGGGAAAGTCTGCTGGTTAACCTCTACCGCTCGGCAAAACGCAGTCTGGAGCGTGGCCTGGATGACCCGATACGCGAGCAGGAACTGATCAGCGAAAGTCAGGCGCGCGCGCGCGCCCTGCTGCACAACCGCGGCTTGCAGGACAAACAAATCGACGCTGTCTGGCAACGCTTCCCTGATGACAGTTTCCGGCGCTTCACTCCCGATGAAATCACTGCCTATACCGAAGGCGTGGCCGGCCTGGACGATCCTACGCAGACCCTCGTGCTCGTTGAGCCGCACACCAGTCGTGGCACCTCGGTCTTTGTCTATACGCGGGATGTGGACTACCTGTTTGGCCTGATGACCGGCGTGTTATCGCAGATGGGCCTGAACATCCTGGATGCCCGCATTTCCGAAACCATGGACGACTTCACTCTCGATACCTATGTGGTTTCCGAGGAAGACGGGCGCTCCATCGTGGACCCGGCCCGTGTCAGGGAAATCGAGAGTCGTCTGGCTGCAGCGATAGAACACCCTGACAGCGACAAGATGCGGGTCAGTCGGCGGGCATCCCGCCAGGTTCGTCATTTCTCCGTACCTACCCAGGTCCATTTCCAGCAGGATATGGACCGTAACCGCACAGTCATGGAGCTGGTAACCGCGGATCGGCCCGGATTGTTGTCAACCGTTGGCGAGGCCTTCCGCCGTCATCAGATACTGGTGCATGACGCCAAGATCGGAACCATTGGCGAGCGTGCAGAAGACGTATTCTTTATCACCAACCACCAGAATCGCATGCTGGAAGATGAAGCCGTCTTCAACCAGATTCGTTCCGAGCTGGCACAGGAACTTGATTACAAAGAAGACAGCAACGGCAACAGAACCACCGTCGAGGTCACGATTTGAATCCCGATCTCAACAGGCTGCAACCCTACCCGTTCGAAAAACTGGCAGCACTGGTGGCCGACATCAGGCCTCCCGAAGGTCTTGCACCCATTGCATTGACCATCGGCGAGCCTAAACATCCTGTTCCCCGGATCATTCTGGAAAGTTATCAGGGCGCGCTTGAAGAAATCGGCCAGTATCCCAATACGCTGGGAAAACCCGAACTCAGGCACGCGATCGCAGGCTGGCTCGGGCGCCGCTTCGGTATTGCAGAAGACGAAATCGATCCCGACCGCCATATACTGCCCGTGAGCGGCACGCGCGAAGCCCTGTTTGCTTTCGCGCAAACCATCGTTGAGCGCCGTCCAAACGCGAAGGTGCTGATGCCCAATCCCTGTTATCAGATCTACGAAGGTGCCGCCCTGCTGGCGGGAGCAAGCCCCCATTACCTTGCCTGCACTGATGACAATGGCCTGCTTCCCGATTTCGATGCCGTGAGTGATGCTGTCTGGAATGACTGCCAACTACTGTACCTCTGCAGTCCCGGCAACCCCACTGGCGCCGTTATGCCAGTGGAAACTCTGCAAAAACTGATCGGCCTGGCCCAGCAACATGACTTCATCATTGCCAGCGACGAGTGCTATAGCGAAATCTATCTGGACGAAGCCCGCCCTCCGCCCGGCTTGTTACAGGCGGCCTCGGCCATGGGTCTGCAGGGTTTTGACCGCTGCGTGGTATTTCACAGCCTGTCCAAGCGTTCCAATGTACCTGGCATCCGTTCAGGTTTTGTCGCAGGCGATGCCGCCGCACTCGAGGCTTTCCGCCGCTACCGCACTTACCATGGCTGCACGATGAGCCCCGCTGTCCAGACCGCCAGCATCGCTGCCTGGAATGATGAACTGCATGTCCAGGAGAATCGTTCCCTGTATCGCCGGAAATTTGAAGCCTTCCTGGAAATTACCGGCGACATGCTCGATTGTCAGGCGCCTGACGGCAGCTTTTATCTATGGCCTCGCCTGCCGATGGATGACTGCGAATTTACCCGGCGCCTGCTGCGTGAACAGAATGTTCGTGTGGTACCCGGCAGTTTTCTCTCACGCGAGGTCGGCGGACACAATCCGGGCCAGAATCATGTGCGCATGTCGCTCGTGGCCAGTGTCGAGGAATGCACTGAAGCGGCACGACGCATACGCGCCCTGCTGGCCTAGCCAACACATATGGCGTCTTGAGCCGAAGCTCCAAGCACAGGGGCAAGGACAATAGTACAATTCGGCCCCTTGAAACCTTATTGCCAACAAGAGAAATACCGAGAGTACGATGAGTGACCTGCAGTCGATAATTGAGCAAGCCTTTGAAAACCGCGACCAGTTCAGCCCCCGCAATTGCCCGGATGACGTGCGCAACGCAGTGCTCGAGGCTATTGAACAGCTGGATGACGGCAGGGCGCGGGTAGCGGAAAAAGTTTCGGGCGAGTGGCAGGTCAATCAGTGGTTGAAGAAAGCTGTACTGCTCTATTTCCGCCTGCACGACAATGTCGTCATCGACGGTGCTGAAACGCGCTATTTCGACAAGGTCCCCAGCAAATTTGCAGATTTCGACGCAGAGCGCTTTGCCCGGCAAGGTGCGCGGGTCGTACCCCCTGCCTCAGTCCGCAAGGGCTCGTATATCGCAGCTAACGCGGTGCTGATGCCCTCCTACGTCAATATCGGCGCCTATGTTGACAGTGGATCCATGGTCGATACCTGGGCCACCGTTGGCTCCTGCGCCCAGATAGGCAAGAACGTTCATCTATCTGGCGGCGTTGGCATCGGCGGCGTACTTGAGCCCCTGCAGGCCAACCCCACAATCATCGAGGACGATTGCTTTATCGGCGCCCGCTCCGAGGTGGTTGAAGGCGTCGTTGTGGAGGAAGGAACGGTCATTTCGATGGGTGTTTTCATCAGTCAGAGCACGCCTATCTTTGATCGCGAAACCGGTGACATCAGTTATGGCCGCGTCCCTGCAGGCAGCGTGGTTGTTGCGGGCTCCCTACCGAAGAACGGCCCTGCCGGCCCCTACAATCTGAACTGCGCAATTATCGTCAAGCGTGTCGATGCGCGCACCCGCGGCAAGGTGGGTATCAACGAACTGCTGCGCAACATCGACTAGACATGCCTTTCACGCTCTACGGCCTGAAGAACTGCGATACCTGCCGCAAGGCCTGCAAATGGCTGGACAGCCAGGGCATCGAGTATCGTTTTCATGATCTGCGCACCGATGGTCTGGAATCCAGGCGCCTGACGCAATGGATCGAATCCCTGGGATGGGAAACGCTGCTCAACCGGCGCAGCACAACCTGGCGCATGCTGTCCGTGGAAGAACGCGAACCGCTGGACGAAAAACTGGCGACAAAGCTTATGCTGTCACAACCCACACTGATAAAAAGACCCGTACTGGAGTATCCGGCGGGTGTTGCAGCGGGCTTCAGCACGGCAAAATACGAGGTCATACTGGCCGGCGCCGACTAGTCGGCAATTAAGGAATGGTGATGGGCGATACAGATGCCACGCTAGAGCTTGCTTGTGAACTCATCCGCAGGTCATCCGTAACGCCTGAAGACGCCGGCTGTCAGGCGCTTATGGCCGAGCGCCTGCGAAAAGCGGGTTTCGAGATAGAGTTCCTGGCTTTTGGCGAGGTTTCCAATCTATGGGCCCGGCGCGGCTCCAGCGCGCCTCTGTTTGTATTCGCCGGGCATACCGATGTGGTCCCGCCGGGACCTCTGGAAGACTGGCAGTCCCCGCCCTTCGAGCCGGAGATACGGGATGGTTACCTCTATGGTCGCGGCGCTGCGGACATGAAGGGCAGTCTGGCCGCCATGGTGACGGCTGTCGAGGCATTCGTTTCGCAGCATCCTGATCACGCGGGCAGCATTGCTTTCCTGATCACAAGCGACGAAGAAGGCCCGGCTGTTCACGGCACCCGGCAAGTGATGGAAACGCTCACTGAGCGCGGCGAGAAGATCGACCTCTGTGTAGTCGGCGAGCCCTCCAGTGCCGAGCACCTGGGCGATACCATCAAAAATGGCAGGCGCGGCTCGCTGGGCGCATTACTCCGCGTACATGGGCGTCAGGGACATGTGGCTTATCCGCATCTGGCGGACAATCCGCTTCATCGACTGACGCCCGCGCTGGCGGAGTTATGCGCCATACAATGGGATGAGGGAGATGAACATTTCCCGCCTACCAGTTTTCAGATCACCAACCTGCATAGCGGTACAGGCGCCGACAATGTCATACCCGGGCATGCCGAAGTCATGTTCAACCTGCGCTACTCCCCCGCCCTGAACGCTGACTTAATCCGTGAAAAAGTAACCGCCGTCCTGGAGAGTCATCAATTGCAATACGAGTTGCAATGGCGTCACTCCGGCGAGCCGTTCATCACCCCTCCGGGCAAGCTGGTGGATGCCATGCAGTCAGCCGTGCAGGAGTGCACCGGCGTAACACCCTGTTTATCGACTGCGGGGGGTACCTCGGACGGGCGCTTCATTGCGCCTACCGGTGCAGAGGTAGCAGAACTCGGCCCGGTCAATGCCACCATTCACAAGGTTAACGAATCTGTGCGCGTAGACGATCTGGAGGCCCTGAGTCGGGTATACAGAAACATACTCAAACACCTCCTGGTCTGACCGCGTCAGATCGCCCCGAGCACGCCATCGGCTATGGCCTGCTCAAGCAGTTCGGTGGCATGGTGATAACCCCGGTAGAGCGTTTCGTCCATGCTGTGCCAGTCAAACATACCTACGTCCTGTACCGGCATGCTGATGTAAAGATCGGCACTGTCCCTCTGTTTGAGAATCTCCTCTTCACTGGTCATGGTCGCTGTCTGGTACAGGATGGTGAACATATTCAGACTGACTGACTCGCTACGGCTGCGATAGAGCTGATATGGCCGCTCCCTGCCCTGCATTTCCTCAACCTTGAGTTCGGTCTTGCTGCTCACGTCCGAGGCAATCACGGGGCCACGCCCGTAACCAGCCATGACATCAGTCGGCAGGTTATTGAGCAATCCACCATCCACCAGCAATTCGCCGTGATAGACAAACGGGGGGGCGATGCCCGGTACTGACATACTCGTGCTCACCCAGTCGCTCAGGAACCCCCGCTGATGCACGATTTGCTCATCGCGTGTCAGATTCGTGCTGATGCAGAAAAACTGCCTGGAAAGCTGCTCGATACGTGTATCGCCAAATACATCCTCCAGCCGATGCAGCAGTTTGCGGCCACGTATCAGTGAAATCCGTGACAGGGTGAAATCATTCAGGTAATTCTGGTCTACGAAAGTTTCACGCATGATGCGGAAAATCTCATCAAAGCGGTAACCCGTTGCGCACAACGCGCCTACCAATGCACCAATACTTGTGCCGCCGACCAGGTCGATAGGTATATTGCGTTCCTCCAAGGCCCGAATCAGGCCCAGGTGCGCAAAGCCGCGCGCGCCGCCGCCTCCCAGCACAAGACCTAGTGCATGACCGCTGATCATGCGGGCAATATGTGAAAGCGCCTGACGGTCATAACCTCCCACATGCTGATGATGTCTGCGACTGTTCAGCAGATCACGCCAGCCATAGGGCTCGGTTGCCGAATGGTAATCGTCACCATGAAGCAGAACCACCTCGATCGGCGCCTTGATTCTGTTCTCAAGAATGCACTGCAATATCGACGTCATGCCCGGCTCACGGCGTGCATCCACCAGCAGCAGGATGCGGTCGGCCTGCCTAAGACAGCGACGCGTCCAGGCCTCGGTATTGCAATCTCCCTCGTACACTACATAGCGATATTGCCCCTCCAGGGCATTCAACCAGCTGTATAGCGTTTCGTTACGATCACTGTCCTCAAAGACAATCTGCGCGGCGCCCTTGCCCAATGCGGAGTCGACGCGTTCGGCATCCAGCCTCAGGCTCGCGCCGCGATCGCCCAGCGCATCCGTTATTCCCTTGGCGAATTCCCGATAGGGCAAGCCTTCATGCGCGGGAATCACTGCCATCGTCCGGCTGGAAAGCATCGCATCCCTTGAACGACTGGTGCGTGGCCGTCTGAGGCGCTCAACAATATGCCGCATAACCCGCAGACCTGCCTGCGGATGCTGAACCATCAGGCCACTGAAATCCTCTTTGGAAATGCGGATCAAGGCGCTGTCTCGCACTGCCCGGACTGTGACCGAACGACGCTCGCCCGTAATCAGGGCAATCTCACCGACGATTTCATAGCGGCCCAGCTCAGACAGCCGCTGCTCCTCATTACTGTTCTCACGCAGCGTGTTCACACTCAGGCGGCCATTGGCAATCAGATAGAGTGCGTCCCCTTCATCACCAAGCTTGTACAGCGCCATGCCACTCTTGAGCTCGACCCATTGCGCGCGCTCCGACAACTCAGCCAGCGCCTTGTCGCCGAGGTCAGCAAAGAGTTCGCTACCCTTGAGTGCCTGAATTTTATCCATAGATGCAAATTAGAACGAAAAAGGCCCCGCAGGCAATGCCGGCGGGGCCTTTTTCCAGACTTTTCAGCACTCGGGGCCTAGGCAGCCTTCTCCATAGCGTCGGAGTACTCACCCTCGGCCGCGGCGCCGTTACAACGCGCGCGGTGCTGGAATGCCAACTGGCCCGCGCCCAGTTTCTCGGCGCTGCCGCCCCAGGCTTTCAGGGCAGGTGCCTGCAGGGCACGCCCGTAAGAGAAAGTCAGCGACCATGGCAGTGGCCCGAGCTGGTTCATGGCATTCAGGTGCGCAGTTGCCAATTCATCGCTCTGCCCGCCTGAAAGGAAGGCAATACCCGGAACGGCAGCCGGCACATGACGCTTGAGTGTTTCCACAGTACGGGCGGCCACCTCTTCTACACCTGCCTGCGACGGACACTGCTTGCCGGAAATAACCATATTGGGCTTGAGCACAATGCCTTCAAGCAGGACACGCTGGGTGTGCAACTCGTTGAACACCGCCTGCAAGGTACGATCCGTCACGTCCTGGCAAACCTCAATGCTGTTATCGGCATCCATCAGGACTTCCGGTTCCACGATCGGCACGATGTCCTGTTCCTGACACAGCGCTGCATAACGGGCCAGGGCATGGGCATTGGCCGCAATACAATAATCACTGGGAATGCCATCACCAATGGTAATCACCGCGCGCCATTTGGCAAAGCGTGCTCCAGCGTTACGGTATTCAATCAAGCGGTCGCGAAGTCCGTCCAGACCTTCGGTTACCTTTTCCTCGCCAGCGCCCGCCAGTGGCTTGGCGCCCTTATCCACCTTGATGCCCGGAATAACACCCTTGTCTGCCAGAAGCTTGCTGAACGGAACTCCGTCAGCCGCGCTCTGGAACAGCGTTTCCTCATACATGATCACGCCACTGATATGATTTTCCATCTCTGCCGTGGTGAAAAGCATTTCACGGTAGGCTCGACGGCTCTCTTCAGTGGATTCGACGCCGATACTGTCAAAACGCTTCTTGATAGTCGGCGTGCTTTCGTCAGCAGCAAGAATACCTTTACCCGGGGCGACCATCGCGCGTGCGGTATCGATCAAGGTCTGCGCGTTCATTTTTTCAACTCCATGGATCTAATCTGAATACCCTGCGGTGTGACGCTGGGAAGTATCGCACCTTACTTAACATTTCTCTGGCGGAGAGGGAGGGATTCGAACCCCCGAACCCTTGCGGGTTAACGGTTTTCAAGACCGCCGCTTTCAACCACTCAGCCACCTCTCCGAGGGGCGCTAAGGATACCTGAAGCACCCATTCAAGGCCAGTTCGATAGCCTTTCTGAACCTGCAACAGGCACAAAAAAGCCCCGCCTGGGCGGGGCTTTCAGTCAACACAGAAGCAATAGCTACTGAATAGTGATTTCAGGTTTGAGCATTTCCAGGGTTTTACCACCTATGCCTTCGACTTCAGCCAGTTGATCTACAGACTCAAAAGGCCCGTTTTGCTCACGGTACTCGATAATCGCCTGTGCTTTTGCAGGGCCGATTCCATTCAGACCCTCGAGTGTCGCGGCATCAGCCGTATTGATGTTAATGGCCTCAGCCCATGCGGCAGCGGCGAAAAACAGGGAGATAACAACAAATAGATTACGAATAACTTTCATTTTGTTTCCTCGTATTATCTTGGTTCTATGAGATGCCGTTATTGGCATGACTGAAGTTATCTATTCCAGGCCTTGCCGTCAACCGTGTGCTTGACGGTATGCCAATCCTTGCCTAGCATCGCGCCGCAGAACTTACGCAATCGCTGCAGAGGCCGGGGCCTCGTTCCACACCGATGGACTAAAGAATTATGGACCTTAAAAGCATCCTCTCCCCCATCGCCGAGGACATGCAGCTGGTTGATGCGATTATTCGCAATCGTCTTTGCTCAGACGTCGTATTGATCAACCAACTTGGCGAGTACATCGTCAACAGTGGCGGCAAACGACTCAGGCCTGCCATTGTCCTGCTGGCCGCCAGGGCATGTGGGCAGCAGGATCAACAACACGCACTGCTTGCCGCGGTGATCGAATTCATCCATACGGCGACACTTCTGCACGACGATGTCGTAGACGGATCTGACCTGCGCCGGGGCAAGGACACGGCCAATGCCTTGTGGGGCAATGAAGCGAGCGTATTGACCGGCGACTTCCTCTATTCACGGGCTTTCCAGATGATGGTGGATCTGGAAAGCATGGCGGTGATGAAGACACTGGCCGATACCACCAACACCATTGCCGAGGGCGAGGTTCTTCAGCTATTGAATGTGCATGATCCCGAGGTCGATGAAACGCGCTATATGGAAGTTGTCTGGCGCAAGACCGCTGTTCTGTTCCAGGCTGGCACCCGACTGGGCGCACATTTGGCAGGAGCGGATGAATCGCTGCAAAAGGCCATGGCCGATTATGGGTTGCATCTGGGCACTGCGTTTCAGCTGATAGACGACGCATTGGATTACAACGCGGACGTCAAGAATCTGGGCAAAAATCTGGGGGATGACCTGGCCGAAGGCAAACCTACGCTTCCCCTGATTCACGTCATGCAACACGGCACCACGGCACAGGTTTCCCTGGTTCAGGAAGCCATTCGCAACGGTAGCCGTGAACGCATGCAGGAAGTGCTCGAGGCGATTGAATCCACTGGGGCAATCGCGTACACTTCCGCCCGCGCCGAACAGGAAGCAGACAAGGCTATCGCCGCCCTCGCGCCGATTCCCGAATCGCCTTGCAAATCTTCGCTGGCCGACCTGGCCCGCTTCGCTGTTTCACGTACTTTCTAGAACGGGGTGTAGCTCAGCCTGGTAGAGCACTGTCTTCGGGAGGCAGGGGCCGGAGGTTCGAATCCTCTCACCCCGACCAATCAGATTCCTACTTCTCCATTCAGGATGGACTTGCAGGTGGATCCGGCGGCGGAATCACCGGCGGCGGATTGTTGGGAGGTGGGTTGTTAGGTGGTCCGGGCGGATTAATGGGTCGGTTAGGTATTCCGTTGGTCAACTCAGGATACACTTCCACACCCGAGGCGAATCCTCCAAACGTGAAGTCATATTCACCTTCAAGAGCCGCGAGATTGATATTGACTATCGCCGGCGCCGTTTGATCATTCGCGGCAAAAGCAACACTGCCCGCAGGCACCGACAAGGAACCGGCGCTGTTAACCAGCTGCACCGCCCCTTCAGCGACACTCACATACAAACCATCGGCCATCGATTCATCAATGGCAGCGCAATCCCCGGCACAGATGAAACTGATGAAATCCGTACCCTGCGGACTCACTGCACCCTGACTCGTTTCAATCACAAATCGGCTTTGCCCGGAGTGACTTGCCGACCCGGAAACTATGCGTACGCCTCCCTTGCTCAAGGCCAGGCGAATGTCACCTTTTTGTGATTCTGGTGAATAATTGTTTGCCAGGACAGAAAGCTCGGACGAAGGCCTCATCACCATTGCAGATTCATCCGCAAGAAGTGCTTCCAGGTAACCATCGAAAAGCGTGACCAATCTGTCACCTGTAACGATAGGATCGCCCTCACTAACACCGATAGCCTGGGCATTACGCTGAACCTCAGCATGCCCGCGCTTGTGTAATGTATAGCCCGCCGCATCCTGTGCGTAGGCAGCAGCATAACCACTTGCCATGAATAACGCCGCTGCCAGAGCTAATTTCCTTATCATCTGCTCCATCTCCTGCCCCTATTGCTAAGTGCCACGCGATTATCTCACATCGTTTCCCGAGGTGTCCTGTTTTTTGACAAATGTATGTTTTTTCTCACTTTTACTGCCATGGCAGCGGTCATGAGCACCAGCAGAGTCAGCGCATTGGCCGGAATCTGCAAATTAAAATCAACCAGACTGTGCAAGCCAATACTCACCATGGCCATAATCGCAGCAAAACCAATGGCCATATTATGGGATCGTCTTCTTGTCACGAGCACCCTGAACGCATGAAAAGCCGAGTACAGCACCAGTACCCCAAGAAACGCCACACCTGGCCATCCGGTCTCGATGAGGAACTGCAAATAGTCATTATGCGCATGGTCCCAGAAGCGTGGGGATGGTAACTGCCTATGGTGCTGAAATACTGTAGTAAATCCGCCCAGCCCGACTCCATAGGGAGAGTGATGCTCCCAAGTATCCATAACCTCGGCAGTCAGATAGGTACGGGCTTCAGCTTCAAAACGCGTCTGTTCAATACGCTCGGCCACTTTTTCCAGACCATACCACTGGCCTATCAGGAAAATATCAACGATCAGCACACTCGCAATCAGGACCAGAACCAGACCCGAAGGCCGCATACGCCGTGCGAAAAGATACACAATAGCCGCAGTTAGCAGTGCGGCAACGAAAGCTGTATTACCCATGCGGGATTGCGATAAAAGAAGTCCTATGACCATCAATATCATGAGCATGCGCACATAAACTTTCTGGCCATAGAAAAAGTTCAGAAACGACAGTAACCGCCGACGCCAGTTCACCGGCATATAAGTGGTAAGGGTAGGCAATACCAGGCCAGAGGCAGCTGCAAGGCTGAGTTCCAGATAGCCGGCGAAGTGATTCCGGTTAACGAATGTTCCCGTGGCGACGCCGAAATAAGCCTGCTTTGGACGGAAAAAGCTGTACTCCGTGCCGGTTGTCACCATATAAACCCCGTACACTGCCTGCAACACACCGCCGATCACAATGACCCAGAGAATACCGCGCACTCTTCTGGAACTGGACACCAGGCCCAGCACCAGCAGCATCGCTGCCAAATAGGTCAGAGTGAGTAACCAGGCACTTCGAGTGGCGGCATAATCCACTGCATTCAGAGCAGGCGCATCAATGTAACCCTTGTGTACCAGCAATGGCACCGAGACCCATAGCGCCCAGAGCAGATAGATCAGAAGGAATACCCAGACCCGCCCATTCCAACTGGCGAAACGGGCCCATCCCAAAGACACAAAAACAAGGAATGCACAGCAAAGACCTGTGAAATAAATACCCAGCAAGCTCTCGGCCCAGGGAGTATTGCTGCCAAAGGGTAAAGGCGCCCAGAAAATACCTATAAGAAGCAGACCATATAAAAGCCGCTCCAGTATCTGTGATTTGCGCACTGAATCCGTCATAGTTCAGTTACCCGTGCCGTAGATGAATTCCATACCCGCCCGGCATACCTCCCGGGCCTTCTCGGAAGCGTCGGCCCGGGCGCATATCTGGCGGAAAGCGCGTGCCTTGGTGCAGTAATCCAGTGTGAGTTCCATAAGGCCCGGATAAGCTGTGCAAACTCTGGTGTCGAGACCAAATCGAGAGACAACAATCAGGAACTGTCTGGCAAGGTTTCCCTGCCAGACTTCACGAATCAGTGCTTCTTCCCCTTCTTGTTCACTGCTGTCGATCACAGCGGCCAGCGCGAGACTCAATTGCACGCTGGGCAAGGTGCGCCCGCTCCGGAACGCCCTGTCCCAGGCCTCACCAACGCCCAACCCCAGCAAGGCACGCCGGAATGCAAGATGTCCCCAGTAAGTTGGCCACTCGGGATTTACCTTCGTTGCTCTCTCCAGCGCAAAAAGCGCCATGCGATAGCGTTCGAGTCGCCATTCGGCCTCCGCCAGCCTGCCCCAATAATCAGCATTCTTATTGTTCCCGAGCACAGCTTGCTCGGCATGGTCCCGGGCAACATGATTATTGCCGGCGATCAGGGCACGACCGGCCTTCAGATAATGTCGCTCAGCATCGAGGTTTTGCCAGTTCTGAAATGCCAGTGCGCCAAAGAGTGCCGCAACGGCAAAAGCTAAAACGAAGCGACCGACCCAGGCCATCAGGTCGCTGCGCTGTAGTACTCCCGGTAATACTGGTACCGGTAATCCTGGCCGCGCTTGGGCACGTACTGATTCAGCACCGTACCGAGAAGATTGGCCTGCGCCATTCTGATCTTCTTGATCGAGTCGAGTACGAGATCTGTTTTGGTATCGTCCGCCCTGACCAGGAATATGACCGCGTCACTGACTCTGGAAAGCATGAGAGGGTCGCTGACGGCCTGACAAGGCGCAGAGTCGAAAATGATGCGGTCGTACTGTGATTCGAGAATATCCACCAGGTGCCTGAATCGAAGCGAAGCAATCAGTTCCGCAGGGTTGTGACCGCCCCTACCCGCAGGCAACACATCAATCCCCCCCTCCTCATAACGGGTAATACATTCCGAAAGCTGCGCTTTCTGCGCCATCAGGGTGAAAATACCATTTCCCTGAGTGACGATATTGAGACATTTGGTGATACTGGGCCGGCGCAGGTCTGTTTCCACCAGCAGAACCTTCTCCATCTTGCCCATGGCGATCGCCAGATTGATCGCCACACTGGTCTTGCCTTCCGAAGGTACAGAAGAGGTAATCATGACCTTCTTGTTCTTCTTGGCATCATCCGCCAGAAGTATGCTGGTGCGGATGTTCCTGATGCCTTCGGAAAATGCAGTGTTACTGTGCTCAACTTCCATTTTCGCCATGCGGCCAGGATGACCCACGCCAGAACGTTCGTAAGGCAATACACTCAGTAACGGCCGGCCGCTCAGACGTTCCAGGTCTTCCGGGTCCAGGATCGTGTTGTTCAACAGGAATCTCAATAGGGCCAGCAGAACGCCAAAGATAAAGCCGCCGATGGATCCCATCATGAGAACCAGCGCCGCATTGGGTTTTATCGGCTTCACCGGAGGCGTTGCTTCATCAATCACCCGGGCGGTCTTGAAATCCAGCTTGTCTGCTACGCCTGTTTCTTTCATGCGTGAGAAAAGCGTCTGATATAACTCGCGATTGGCCTCTACATCACGCTCAAGAGACTCGAGCTCGGCCTGATTTCGATCCAGTGATTTGATCTGGGATCTGGACTTATCAGTAATTGATTGCAGTGCTGATGCCGTTTCGCTGGCTATTTCATAATCAGAACGTATACCCTCAGCCGCGATCACCAACTGTTTCTTGTAGGCATCTCTTGCTTCATCCAGTTGCGCCTGTGCGGTTATCATGCGCGGATGCTTGGGCCCATAGCGCGCAGAAAGCTGGCTGACCAGTTCACGGGCCTTGAGAAAACTGGTTTTGGTCTGGATAACCAGGGGTTCATCTTGAACCCGGGGCACACCCTGCAGCAGTTCCCAGTCTCCGCCTGCCTTGACGATCAGGCGGTAGACGTTTTCCAGTTCGGCCTTCTTGCGCACGGCTTCTCGATAGCGATGCGCATTGTCGGCCAGTTCACTTTCCAGGATTCCCCTCGCAGCTTTTACGCTGACAAGCTCCTCCTGATCATAAAACTGCAAGAGCGCACTCTCTGATTCGCGCAAATCACCTCGGGCCTCCTGCAAACGCTGATCCAGCCAGTCTGAAGCCTCACTTGAGAGTTTCAGCTGCTCTTCCAGACCGTAACGCAGATACTCGTCAGACAGGACATTGGCGATTTCTGCCGCCAGCACGGGATCCTCGAGATCCACATGCAAATCCATCAGATTCGTGCTCGGTACGAATTCAACACTGATAGCCTCAAGAAAAGTATCGACGGCCTGCTGCAGTGGCGTTCTTTCAATTTCCGGCTCCGGCGCACTGCCAAGCAATGTGCGGAACTCGTCAAGATAGACATCGATGCGCCGCTTTTTATCTTCCTTGGGCGGCTCATAGAAAATTTCGTTGTCCAGTAGATCCAGCCGATTCACCACACGAGCTGCCATCTCCCTGGACTGAAGAATCTGCGCCTCAGTCATGAAATAGAGGTAGCTTGCCTGCTCACGGTTATAGAGCTTTTCAATTTCCAGGACATTGTAGGCGTCTGGCTCGATAATCATCCGCACCGTAGCCCGGTAGATGGAATCAGCCTTGATCAGGTACAGGCTGACAAGCATGATGCCGACAAAAGTCAGTCCCATGATGTGCCATTTGGCTTCCCAGAAAACACCGATCAGCTGAAAAAGGTCAACCAGTTCGGGGTTACGTTTTTCGCCCGGGTCCTGGTAGTTGGTGGGAAAAGGTTGGTCGCCGCTCAAAACAAGCCTTCCTCTACAATGATGGTGTCACCTGGATACACAGGAGTTTCCAGTGTTGCCTTCTCCCTTTCGTGCTTAAGATCCCCCTCACGCACGATATAAATCTTCCCCTCGGAGGCCCTTTCAGTTAAGCCACCCGCAATAGTTGTCGCAGTCCGGATATTCAGCCCTGGACGATAGGGATAACTACCGGGCCTGAACACAAAGCCGTGAACATAGAACGGCCGATATTCCCTGACTATCACCTGCACATCAGGTTCAATCAGATAATCTCCCCTGAGGCCATCTTCCAGTCTTGTGGAAACCTGCTCCGCGGTAAGACCCGCAACTCGCATTTCTCCGAGAAGCGGGAAATCCACGGTGCCCCGCTCCTCGATTCTGGCCTGCACTGTCAGATCGTCTTCGCCGTGAACCTTGATTTCAACAAGGTCGCCTACCCCAATAAGGTAGTCTTTGGCGACAAGCTCATTATCAGCCCAGCCCGCTGGCGCGATTACTAAACAGATAAGGCAGATGAATCTGCGCAGTCCCTGCGCATTCGATATCCGGATCATTAAGTTAAATCGATGCTTCTATGGAAAGAAATATCTTGTTGCGCTCGGAAGGTACTGCAGGAATACTGGAATCATAGTCAAGACTGTCGAACGCCAGCCGGACCTTGTATCTTTCGTAGAACTGATAGCCGAGCGCAGCTTCGAACCTCAGGCTGTCGTCATCACGTCCAATACCCGCAAATTCGTAGTCAAACTGCTCGACTTCAAATTCAGTATAAAATCGCTGCGTCCAGTTATGCCGCCAACCAAGCGCATAGAACTCGGTATTGATGGAATTTTCGCCCTGGAGAATCTGTTCTTTTACGGACTGGCCGGAACGGAAAAACACGCGCGAATAACTTTTTGGCGTCCAGCCCAACTCCACTTCCCAGCTGGCGCCGTCCAGTTCAACCCGGTCGACATCATCGAATTCACGGGAAAAATAGCCCACCAGGATACGGCCCGTGGTCTTCGCCGTCGCTTCCCACTGCCCACCGACCAGGTATTGGGTAAAATCACCATCGAAACTGGGCAGACCGGGTATGGTCTCGTCGTACTCGATCTGGCCAACCAGGACCTGACCAAGGAAATGCACTTTCGGACGCCAACGATAGATCAGCCCGGCCGAACCACCGAGTGACTGATGATCGAGAAACTGCGTATCGTCTTCGTTTGTGTAGTAGTTCTTGTCCAATGCGCGCAGTGCAAGATAGGGCTGCAGACGACCTGTTTCACTTCCGTAGTTGTACTTCAAAAAGAAGGTACCCTGCCGGTACTGATCCAATTCCCGGTCGGCGATAACGGGATCACCCAGAGTACGGTTGAACCCGTATTCATCGTGTTGATCCTCAGCCTTCAGGGAAATATTGAAACTGTGTCGGGTTAAAGGCCTTATATCGGCCTTGGCCTCAATCGTATGGTCGAAATAGTCATCTTCCGAGCTGATATCGAACTCACCGACCTCGCCATAATAGTCCAGGGAATAACGCCCGGTCCCGCGGGCAAGGGACACACCCAGCCGCGGCGCCAGCAACCAGACGTCTGATTCGACTTCCTCACCATCGCCGCTGTAATACATGTTATCGATATGTCCGGCGCTTAATTTCAGGCTACCGGAATAGTTCACTCCACCTGCGGCACGACCCTCATCGGCATACCCGGGAGTAGACACCAGAATTGACAGCATTGCCGATACGCCGGCATATCTCGCTATCCATGCGATATTCGTTACAGAACTCACCCTTGTTCTCCTCTTCTCCTGCCCCGACCAAATAGTTTTCGTGAGTATACACGAACCCACCCGTCATACTAATAAGCCCGCGGACTGGAAAAGCCGCTAAAGACAGTCATGATGATGATCTGCATATCAAGCCATATCGACCAATTTTCGATGTAGTAGAGATCATGTTCAATACGGCTTGTCATCTCGTCCACACTGAGCAGTTCGCCGCGCAGGCCATTGACCTGGGCCCATCCTGTAATCCCGGGTTTGACCTTATGCCGCCGAACATAGCTTTCGACCACGGGGCGGTACTCATCATTCATTGTTACTTTATAAGGTCGCGGCCCAACAATTGACATGTTGCCCTGCAGCACGTTCAGGAGCTGTGGCAACTCGTCAAGACTGGTACGGCGCAAAATCTTGCCCAATGGAGTAATTCGAGGATCATCACGCCCCCTGACAAGGGCGACCTGCTCATCATCCTCTGTGCTGTGATACAGCGTCCTGAACTTATAAACCGTGAACTCTTCCCCACTAAGGCCATGCCGGCTCTGCATATATAAAATCGGCCCCCTGCTGGTGAGTTTGATCGCGATACTGATCAGCAACATGACTGGGGCACAGAGCAGCATTGCAACACTTGCCACCGATACATCCTCCAGCCTCTTAAGGACGCGGTTAAAGCCTACAATAGGGCTACGGCTGATATTTACCACCGGCAAACCCGCAACCTCCACGAACGAAGCATTCAGCATACGGTACTGATACAGATGAGGAATCAGACGCACATCAATCACAATGTTTTTCAGTTGTTCCATGGCGACCTTGTGCGCCTCGCTTTCCTCTGGTGACAAGGCAACCCACACCTCATCTGAAGCGTTTGCTGAAGCATCCAGCGTGCTGGAGATTTCCTGCACAGGACCCAGATAGCGTAAAGAAAGAGTGTCCGGACTGCTCATCGGCCTGGCGGCAAAATAACCTGCAATTCGATAACCGGTTTGTGGATGCTCATGCAGGGCCCGCACTACCCTGCTTGCACAATCCCCACCCCCGATCAGAAACACGCTTTTGATATCTGCCCCCGTCTGACGAATCCGCCAGAGCGTGGAAATAATCAGAAAACGCAACAGGAAATGCAGGAACAGACTTGAACCGAACCACAGCACAAACCAGAGGCGGGAATAATCCGCAGTTATTTTCAGCAAAGCGGCCAGAACAATCAGCCCGACGGCCATAATCGACCATCCGCTAAACAGGCGCAAAAACTCCTGCAGGAGGGTACTGCCGCGTAAATCACGGTACATGCCCAGATTGGAGAAGAGTAAAGGCGCTATAACTGCGCCGAGTAGCGCCGCGGTCTGAAAGTGTTGTGGCCAGCCATACTCAAGACGACCGGTATGGTAAAAATTGGTTGTCAGGCACGATACATAGGCGCTGAAAAAAACGACTGATGTATCAAGCAACACCACCGCAGCGACCAGGTAGTGGCTGTTTCTGCGGATGAGTCCGCGTCTTTGATACATCCCTGTCTGCCTCCAAAGCAATCAACCTGCCAGTTCTAACACTCTCTCCAATTCCAAATAATAGCTTTCGTTCGTTTTTTTAAATTTATTGAAGGAGTTGCGCGCTTCACGACCGAGCCGTGCTACCAGAGCATCATCCCATTTCAGCTCTAGTAAAGCTTCTTTTAACGCATCTTGTGTTGCATATTGAATACCATTTTCACCGTGAATTACAAAATCTTTCATGGCGCAGTCCTGCGGTATTACGGCCGGAACACCCAGTGAAGCAGCCTCGTAAACAGACAGCCCAAAGGTTTCATGCCACAGGCTGGGCGCCACCAGGGCACGGGCGTCACGCAATAATTCATATATTTCTTCTCTACTTTTCCAACCGGCAATTTCAGCTTGTGGATAGATGCGCTTGATAGTGACGCGCTCCTCTCCATCGCCGATGTAAAGAAGCGGAACATCGGCATCTCTTGCGGCCTTAGCCAGTTCTGCCACACCCTTGTCCTTGGCAAGGCGGCCCAAATAGACAAATAAACGATTGCCGGATGCATCGACCCTCCGTTCATCACCCGGATCAGTAACACGATTCGGCAGGACAAACTGTGGAAGATGAGCGGGTAGCCAGGGCCTGATAATGCTCGCTTGATACTCAGAGACGTAAATCACCGCATCCATCCTGCTCATGACCCGTGCAAAGTCGCGGGTAATAAACTGCCGCGCCACACGCCAGTATTTTTCCAGGCGCGAGGTACGATCACAATTAGCCACCACACAGCTCAGGGAGAGGGGTTTGCGCGAACAATGCTCACCCTGTACGAAGTCCTGATAAGCCCCATTCGGGCAGCCGATGAAATAGTCATGCAGCATTACGACAACAGGGATCGCTTCCGCCGCCGCAGCATGAAATATGCTCGGGGAGAGCGTTTTCACCCATGTATGCAGTAACAGGACATCCGGTGGCCCGGACATGCTCGCAATTACTTTCTTGAGCGCGAAGCGGATATCCCTGTTCCACAGACCCTGAGCGAAGGCCGAAATCTTGCTCGGGTTTCCGCGAAGATCCCATTGGCCGGTTATATAAACGGGCAATCCAAGTTCAGGATGGCGGATCATTCCCGGAGTTCCGGGATCATCGGCAGAGAGCATTCCGGCAAACAGAACGACTTCATGCCCTCTCTTGACCAGATCAGCGGCCTGAGACAAGGCTACCTGGCTCGCACCACCGTTAGGATAAGCATAGTCATTAGCCAGAATGATGCGCATCGTTGCTCAGAGGTCAGGCCTGACGGTCCGGAGTAAAATCCCCATTCTTCAAGCCATAATAAAGTGTCAGCAAAATACCCACTGCCACGTAGATGGGCCGCTCGGTAACGGCATTCTGGAACATGCCCATCATTAACCAACTCAACAAACCGGCTGAAACTGCAATGACTGCCATCTGGATAGTCACTGAGTGGGAAAGGCTCATCGCATAAGCACCTGCCGACCAATAAGCCAGCAACCCGATGTAGATGACAAAGCCCAGCAAACCCAGGGCGCCGCCACACTGAAGGAACTGGAGGAAAAAATTATGCGCCTGGCGCAGATCCTGGTACCCACTGCCCAGAACCGGAGCCTTGTCAATTCTTTCAAAGGTCGCCTTTCTTATACTCTTGCGCTCTGAATCGGATCTTTCGCTATCCCCGCCGCCGAGTATCCTTTCTATGGCCGAGGCTGATTCATATTTACCGCTGAGCATATCCGTGGCAATCCAGCTCAGGCCCAGCATGCCTACGATAATTATGAGATAGGGAATGCGCTTACCCTTGCCCGTGAACCCCACACATATCCATAACACCACAGGTACAGCCACAAGTACGGCCGCCATGCCCGCCCTTGATCCGGTCAAGTCCAGGGCATAGAAGAAAATCACGGCCACCAACACTGCGACAAACCTGAACAGCCAACGTTTGAGAGCGAAAGCCATGACCACCAGAAATGGCAGCATGATCGTGGTAAAAGTTGCCAGCATATTCGGGTGGGTCGATAACCCCGAAATACGGTAACCGCCCCAGGCATTAAGTGCCGACTCGTCATGTAACCCGAAAAACCAGATTCCGTGATGAGTGGTGATCCCGACCATGATGCTGAAAAGATGACCAGCCAACCACCCAATGGCCAGCAGCAGCAAAAGCCTGGAGTTCCCCTGAGCCGACCAGTATATGACCAGCGGTACAGCAGTGGACGCAACTAGATAAAACAGCAGACCTACAAAGCTGGCAACGTTCTGATACAAGGCAACCTGCAAAAGCGCTGGCAGCAACATGAGTAGACCCGGTAAAAAGAAAACCACAGGTACCTGGACAGTTTTCCCTGTGATCAGCGCCCTGATTACCACCGACATCACAGCAAACAAAAGTGCCAGATCGGCCGGTGTCATATGCGCCAACAGACGCAACTCATTCATGGAACTCAGCACCACTGCAAGCAAGATCGGCAGGGTCAACAGGAATTCAGACAGAAAGAGTCTGGACTCCGGCGCATCCATGGGGCGTCTGGGCAGGCTGTGACTGAGATTGCGCATTAACTTACCCAACAGTGCCGTTGATATGCTTGATCGGGTTTTTCACAAATAACCGATAAATCGCACGAGCGAACATGAAGGCCTTATGGCCCAGCATTGCGGGCAACAGCATGCCGTATATTCTAGGGTCCGTGGGGTTGTTCCGCCATGCCGACCACAGTTTTTTCAATGCCGGCAGACGCTTACCTGTCATAGTCAAAGACTTCGCCTGTTCGTAGTACAGCGTCGAAAGCGCTCGCGGGTATGCAGACAGCAACCCGGCGTGTCGCTCAAGAATACGCTGTATGGCTTCTGCTCTGAGGTGATATTTCACAGTCAGCCCGTCCATTAGCTCCTGCGAAAACACCAACGGCCGGTCAACCAGGGCACCACGGGTTTTCTGCAACAGGCGTAATGACCATTCGAAGTCTTCCATCACTGGAATGTCTTCACTGAACAAACCGTCCTCAGTCAGGAGAGAGCGATGAACCAGCACCGTCTGCACAAAGGCACAAAGACTTTGCACAAAAAGTTCATATGAAATCCAGCGCTCCCCTGCTACATGTGGCCAATTAAAATAGATCTTCTGACCATCAAAAGAAGTGCGCTCCAGGCCGCAGGCCACAAACAGGCAGTCATTGCCGAGTTCATCCAGCAGATCGATCTGTGCCGCCAGCTTCTCTGCATGCCAACGGTCATCATCATCCAGAAAGGCCAGGTAGTCACCACATGCCTGTCGAACCCCGGTATTTCGTGCCGCGCTGACACCGCCCTGAGTTTCCCGGCTGATGACTCTGACACGCTGATCCTGGACAGCCAGTTTCTCCAGTGTCTTCACCACGTTCGGATCATCAGATGCATCATCGACCAGTAAAAGCTCCGTCACGGGAAAAGTCTGCGACAAAACGCTTTCTGCCGCTCCAATCACATGCTCTGGTCTGTTTCGCGTCGGAATCACTACCGATACAGAAGGTCTGCCAGTTGACTGTGCTTCCGTCATGCAGAGTTCACCATACTGTCTTGTTGCGCTGCGACTGCCCCGCGACGCGCAATATTTGCCAGGCAAGGAGGTACTGAAAATACACACGCAACAGCATCAAAGCCGGGCGTTGCCAAAACGGCACAAACTTTGAACCATTCCGGCCCGACAGTGTACGCCACCAGTCCCCCAAATGAGGAAAAACGAAGGCCCGCCAGTACCGCCATGTTGTCAAAATCTCTTTACCCGAGATGTCTGAAAACGACATATCCGTAACACCCCCCGCAATGCGCCGGGTTTTTCGGATCAATTCGTCAAAACTGTCCCGCGTATGGTGTTTGATCTTTGCCAAGTCCGAATAGCCAATACGATATCCCTGAGCGGATGCACGATAACAGAAATCAAAATCCCCTCCTGATTGCAAAGCTGCATTAAAGCCCTCCAGGCACTCGACCACTTCCCTTTTCACGAACAGGTTTGCCGTGGTCACTGCATTGAAACTGCGCAGAAATTCCTCTTGATCAAGGCCGAAACACAGATCGTAACGGCCGGCCCAGCTTCCCTCGACGGAATACATTTCGATGTGCCCCCCGAGGATATCCGCCGATTCCACACGCAGCGCCTGCAGCCCCTGCTCTAACCATTCCGGATCCGGCACGCAGTCCGCATCGGTAAAGGCCAGCACCGGTGCTTTTGCCTGCCTGATACCCGCATTTCTGGCGGCATAGGAAAAACCTTCCGGTGCGTGGATATATAGTGAATTCGGCAGCTGCGGAACAGGCCCGGGAGAGGACTCGTCATTATCAACAATCAAGACCTCAAATTCCCCTGTCGCCAGTGTTTGCGTCCTCAATGCATCAAGGCACGCCTGCAGACTCTGCCAGTCACGGTAGACGGGAATGATTACAGATACCCGGGGCACGGATGCTTGCCTCACGGACTCACCTTGTTGGAGACCAACTGCCCATAAAGATCGATCATTTTTTCCATCTGCCGGTGAATATCGAAATTTTCCCGAATAAAGGGCGGCCCGGACTCTGACATCTCCTGCCAGCGATTGCCTGACACGACGGTTTTGACAGCCTCCGACAAAGCTGACACATCACGTTCCGTCACCAGAATTGCCGAAGCATCTGTTCTCACAACCTCCGGCACGCCGCCACAATCGGTTGCTACAACAGGCACTCCGGAAGCCTGCGCTTCAAGCAATACGATACCCTGCGCTTCCTCGTCACCCTCTTCGCTACGAATAGTCGGAAAAAGAAAAACATCTGCTGTCTGAAGCGCCTGCACAACAGAGGCGTGAGGCTGCGCCCCGTCAAATGTGACCGAATCCGCGATTTCCAGTTCAGTAGCCAACGCCATCAAATCATTCAACAGCGGGCCTTCACCAATAATGCGGTAATGGACCCGACAGCCTTCACCAAGCAGCCTTGCAACGGCACGCAATCCATAATCCAGGCCCTTCTGGCTAACCAGCCGCGCCACAGTAAGCAATTCTATCGCCGAGTCCGCAGCGGTTCTGACTCTACGCGGTTGGAATTTCTGTGAATGAATCCCGGTGGGGAGGATCGTGATTTTGTCTGTATCGCAACCCAGTTTTTTCGCTTGCCCGGCCATAAAACGGGTGGTTACCAGATATCTTTCACAATGCTCGAAGAGGTGATGATACTCTGCCCCTCCGGCATCAGGAGTGCGGTTCACATCATAGCCATGCAAGGATACAACTACTGGCCCCGAGATGATGCCAGCCTGCTTCAGACACCCGAGCTCATCACCCGCATGCGCGAAATGCCCGTGGTAAAGATCATAAACATGACCGTTCTCCAGAAACTGCCTGGTCCGCATCATGGCATAAAGCCTGGAAGTACTCTTCAGATGCAGTAAGGGTGTCAATCGCCACCAGGGCATTGTTAGCAGCAGCCGGATAAATATAGATAACTTCCTGACAAGACGAATGGTCGTTTCCGGCAAAAGATAAATCGCCACCTTGCCGTCTGCAGCCATATTCAGATCGGCCGCATCAAACTCGGATTCATTGGCGTATACATGCACTTCATGTCCTGCCCGAGCAAGCTCACGCACATGATCGACTACGAAAGTCTCTGAAACACTTGGGAATCGCTTGGTCAGAACAGCTATTTTCATTCAATCAAGGTATCAGCCGTTGTTACGTCATCGGTTCAGCAGCAATTGCATGGGTAACCGGGTATTCATGGCCAGCATAATTCAGACAGCGTCGCCAGATACGTCTGACACCGGCACAGTTCTCCAGAATATGTCGTTTTACAGCCAGCGTATCCTCAAAAATTGACAGGCTCGAATAGCCCAAACCATGTAAAAGCTGTAATGCCGCGTTTCTGTCCTGCTCCCCCAAATGCTTGTGTTCATACAGAATCGCCAACGGCTGATATCTTTCCAGATCAATGGTTTTCAGTATTTCGTAATCGTACCCTTCGGTATCAATATGCAAAAAATCAAAGTCTTGAAAATCATGCTTCTTGCACAAATCATCGAATCGGACGCATGGCACCTGTGTTTCGATTATCCGGCTTTCGATATCAGGTATGCGGTCGCCATGCTTGACCAGATGGTCACGCATGAATGACCCCAGTTGGTCGTACCAGGGGGGGCAAATCGGGATTAGCGTCAGGGGCAAGATGATAGAAAGGAAAATGTCCGCTCTGCTCGGCAATAGCGAGATTTTCAAGAATCATTTCCGGTCGCCCGCCCAGCTTATCTTGCAAGCGCCTGAATACATGAGGAACCGGTTCTACAAGGATACCTGACCAGCCACTATGCAGCATGTGGAAACTCAACGGATCGCCGTAGCTCACGTCGTTGGAGCCAATCTGTATAAAACGCAGAGCCGGCCGCAGTTTGTCCAGAGCGTCGATAAGGGACGGCAACATAAACACGGGCATATCATGGCTACGCCAATAGTACTGAAGCAGCTTTCTGCGCCAGCGACTCTCAACCGGCAGCCGGGCAATCAGCCGCTTTATCAGGCGGTCTTTAATACTGGGTTTCATTTACCACCACTATTGATGAGCCGTATTTTTCATTAACTCATCCGGCTCCCGGGGACATAACAAACACTTCTTAACCCTGACTGTCCGGCTCAACTTTCGCGGCCTCCTTACGAATGAAGCCGGTACCCTTCTGTTGCACACGCTTGTCAATCAACACGTACAAAATGTGAGCAGCAAGAAAAACCAGAGGCAAGGAGACTGCACGAGACCAATTCCTGTTTATGTTCGTGTATTCCAGATCAAAAACCAGAAACATCAGCTTCTCCGAAGCAACCAGGATAGGCAGATGCACCATGTAAAGCGGGTAACTGATCAGGCCAAGATAGACCAATCCGGGCTTTCGCCAGAACCTGCCACGCTCGGACTCTGGATTAACGGCCACCAGCCCGATGATGCCTGTCCAGAGCAGAATAATCAGAAACAGCCACGGTCTGAGCAACATCTCGGTGGGCGGCGGCCAGGGTTCGTAGCCGGAGAAGTACAGAACAAAGCCCGAAGTTGTGTAATAACAGAAACCAAATAAACCAAACACGACCATCCATTGAAACAGCTTCGTGGAAAATACCGGTCTTTCAGCCAGCCACGGGTAACACAGCGCGAGCAAACCACCGCAGGCAAAGGCGTCAATGTGGAAAGTCAGCACAGAGAAGAATGCACCGTTCATGCGCGTATAAATGCCCAACAGCACCAGGCTGACCAGCGCCGGGAAAATCAGCGAACGGCTGATATAGGTACACAGCAGAACGATTGTTGGGAAAAGAATATAGAACTGCTCCTCTACCGCCAGTGACCAGGTATGCGCAGCTGGATAGATGTAGTTGTAAGAAAAGCGGTCATGAAAAAGCAGCTCCGAGAATTGCGAAAAAGTGATATATCGCCAGAACGAGCTGCCATCAAACTTTGCGGTTTGAGATATCTGCGCCAGAAGAAAATCGCCAGCGAAAATACCGACAATCACCAGCATATACACAGGCCAGAGACGCTCGATACGCCGCTGAAAGAAGGACAGCATGCCTTTGAAGCTATGCACCTTGAGCAAAACCAGACGCCCGACCATGAACGCCGAAAAGACAAAGAAAATGTCCATCAGCGTCACTGCCCAGAAAAGCTCATCCGGCCGGGTATGCCCCAGCACCACCAGTGTTGCCCCTACTCCGCGTATGCCATCCAGCTCCGCGAACCGTTGTCCCTTGTTTCCCATCTTCCTGTGCTCAATCCTTCTGATATTATCGGGCCGGCATCATCATCTTGCGACGGCCTCCTGCCCTGCCGCCGTCTCACTGGACAGCTTAACCGGGAATTTATGTTTCAGCCTGTTCACCCGGTCCTCAAGAATCACCTTCGATAGCCAGGCTGCCAGTATGGACAACCCGAAATAACCGATCTGTATGTACAGCGGCTCGTTGGATATCAGATCGCCGTCCGTCAGGGACAGAATCACACCACGCACCGGTAGATGAATCATGTACAGCGCATAGCTGATAGCGCCAAGGAAGAGCATCACCCTTGACCGGAAAATGCGTCCCAGCCATGGCAACCATTGGCTCAGCAGGCACAAGATCACACAGGCGTAGAGCAGGTTGAAGCCCAGCAGGGAAAGCGGGTAGCGCCAAGCGACGGGAATCCACAGGCCGAAATACAGGCTCATGGCCATATACAGCGCCACAGCCCCCAGCAAAGCAACGTACGCAGGTCTGATACGCAACCGAGGCATATCGCCGCCCTGGAGATAACGCCAGTAGAAAGCCAGCAAAGCGCCGAGAGCCAAAGCATCCATGCGGCTGACCAGCAACCATGGATAGGCCTCCTGGTAACGGAAGAAGACTGCCAGTGGCACCAGTGCTGCTATGAGATACACGGCGTAATTCAACTGCCGCCTGAAAAGTACCAACAACAACGGCATCAGCAGATAAAACTGCTCCTCGACAGCAATAGACCAGCTGTGATGAAACCAGGGAATAAAGTTTTCTTCACCGGCATTCAGCCCTGCCGCAAGGTAATGATGCGTGAACTGCAGGAACAGGGGCGCGGATTTCAGGCCAGTGACGTCCGGCCATGCACCGGAAACCAGAAACTTCAGAAACAGATAGGACAGGCATAGCAAGAGCACGGAATAATAAACCGGCCATATCCGCAGAACGCGCCTGATCATGAAGTTTCTGAAAGAAAAACCGCCCGTACTCAGGCCATCAAGGATGATGCGCGTAATAACGAAACCCGACAGGACGAAAAACAGATCCACCAGTGTCCACATCCACGCAAAAGCGGCCCCATAGCGGGCATGGAAAATCACGACCCCGATGGCCGCAAATCCCCTAAGACCGTCCAACTCCCTGTCTCGCATGCTCATCCCTGCCTGACGGCTAGGTGTAACTGTATTATCGAGATCAGATATTCAGGCATTTAAGCTCAAGAATCAAAAGAATCAGCCTGGTGATGGATGTTGTGCTGCCGACTAGTACACGCGATTCTTGAGTGCACGAAGAAACTTGTACACGGGCAGAGGCAAATACTTTCTCAACATATTCTTCAGATTTCTGTCCTTGAGTTCGATTCTATGCCACGGTGTCTGCCTCAGGATTTTCCGGTACTCGTGCCGAAAAGGGTGATCGCACATGTAATGCCAGGGCCTCACATGGTCCCCGGCCCCGCCTTCGAAATGAAGAATTTGCGGTTCAAGCATGGCTTCTCGCACAACATCACTGGAATAAAGGGCATGTGACGCTGACCAGAAGAACAGACTGCACTGACTGTTGAACTTGGGATGCAACTGCAGGTAGTTGGTAGCCAGCACGGCATTCAGCGCATCCTGATCCCCCCATATAAATCTTTCCCCGTGCGCCCTGGTATAGGACAGTACCTGCTCCATGGTGCCCTCGCGACGCATCAAATCCAGGTCCATCAGCAATACGCCACTATTAAAATAGATCGCATCCGCCGGCAGTTCACATCTTTGTTGCTGTTCGCTCTGGAACTGCGGATCGATAATATTCGCCACCGCCGCTAACGGCTTACCTTCTAAATCGGTTTGCCATATTTCATCCAGACTGCCTGCCACAAAGGTATCTGCATCCAGATACAGAACCCTGTTTGTTTCAGGGAGCAAGTCAGGAAGAAACACTCTGTACCATACTGTCCTGTATATCCCGCGCATGGGCGGCAGACTCGCCACATCGGCATCAGGAATCGGGTGAAACAGAATGTTGCTTGAATATTCTTTCACCATCCCCGAAATTTTCGTCTTGTTGATCTCGGAAAATTCCGGAGGACACAAATAATGAACGGCAATCTGCCCAGGATGTTTTTGCAATGCCGAGAGAAGCATGGTCGCCGCATAGGGAGCAAAATTGTCGTCGGTGGCGCAAGCAATGTGTATTCGCTTTTCAGTCTGCGCCACCAAGGTCTCGTCAGGTTCATGCATAATGAGGCAACAACTACATACAGAATATTTATGGCGCCACGATTGTGGCACATTTCACCGACTCGATTGGATACTGTAGATGGACAAACCATCCATACATGTGGGTGTCGTCACCCCGGTCTGGGAGTGCGAACAATGGATAAAACGCTCGCTTGAATCCATTCAGAACCAGACCTACCGTCATTTCCGCTGTGTCGTCGTTGATGACAATTCCTCCGACCGCAGTTACGAAATAGCCAGGGAAACAGTCGGGGATGATGAGCGCTTTATTGTCATTAAAAACTCAGAACGAAGATTCGTGTTGGCCAACACCCTGATGGCCACCCAAAAGGCCGCTGACTCGCCTGAAGATGTGATCGTGATCGTTGATGGCGATGACTGGCTAAAACATGACCGCGTCTTCGAGAAAATTGCGCAGATATATACCGATCCTGATGTGTGGCTGACCTACGGCAATTCAGAACTGCTTAACCGGCCCAGGCGCGCACGGCTGCTGGGCCGCCAGGTCAAGGGCACGGAGCCCTATCCCCAGCCTGTACTGGACACGAACCTGTTCCGCTACCACACGTTCCTCGCCAGCCACCTGCGCACTTACCGGAAATTTCTCTGGGACAAGGTCCGGGACGAGGATCTTCGAGATACCGATGGCGAATACTTTTGGGCTGCGGGCGACGCAGCAGCAGGGTTCCCGATGCTTGAAATGGCAACGGCCAAACATATTCGCTATATAGATGAAGTGCTGTATGTCTACAATAACAATCACGCCAACTCTGACAATCGTCCGGAACTCCGTAACCGCAAACTGAAGGTCAAGCTTGAGATCGCATCTCGCCCCCGATATTCCCCTCTTGATCCAGACTAGACCCTGAACACACGAAGACTGATCATCTTCCTCAGCCAGCCCCAGGCGTAAGCGTTCCTCGGATCGAGCAGTAGCGATCGGACAAGACAAAGCAGCTTGTAAAGTGATTTCTCTGGAGGTGACATTTGCGCTTTAAGCAGAAAATAGTGTGACGCCACCTTGTTGTCATTTACCCACATCGCTCCATGCTTGGCGATCAACCGTTCCAGCGTTGGCAACCAGGCACTTCGAATTTCTGTCAAACCGAATGGCCGGTCACGGTGGTACAGATGCAAGGCTTCAGGCCTGTGGGTGACCGGATAGCGCTGACTTATGCGCAGGCCCAACTCCCAATCTTCCCAGATAGGGAAACTCTCATCGAACATACCTACGTCCAAAAGAATCTGGCGGTTGACCAGCCAACCAGTGGTTGCGATTAGTCGGTAGTAGTAGTGAAACCCGCGGCTGTAATCTATGCGGGCAAACTCGTCTGTGCCTGCTACGTATTCCCTCTGTCCATGCACGATCTGATAGAACCCGTCCAGGTTGAGCGCGGGCCCGTCCCGGCGCAATTGGGCATACTGTTTTTCCAACTTCTCCGGCAGCCATTCGTCGTCATCATCCAGAAAACCGATGTAATCACCACGCGCCTCTTTTACGCCCCGGTTGCGAGTGCGCGCGGCGCTGCCGCCTTTCTCGTTACGCAAGTAATGAAGGATGTTACCTTCCGGTAAACGGCTCAAACGCTCAACCACTTCGTGCGTGTTATCCGTGGAGGCATCGTCCACCACCAGGATTTCCAGCGGCCTGAGAGTTTGCGCCAGGGCGCTGCGTATCGCACGCTCCAGCATGTCCGCGCGATTGTGTGTCGGGATCACCACAGAGATGCCGGGATTGTCGGATACGAGGATGCTGTCCGGTTGATAGGCGGAAAGAACCGGTGGCCGGTCGCCTGCCCGCAGTTTTTCGGGTCGCGCCGGGGCATGCAGATAGTCGCGAATACTGCCCCATGGGGTTCGGGCCAGGTAAAGAAAATACAGGTTGCGGAACGGGTGTGGGCAACCGGCCTGCCAGGGCTTGGCCCCGCCCTCGTAATGCACGATGGCGGGGACGCGCATAGCAGACTGGCGTTCGGATTCGGGATGGGCGTGACAGGCGTCTTCCCGCCGGCCCAGGCTGGTCATGACGTTGTAGCGCGGATGCAGGGCGAGGCGGTTTTTCCAGAGAATAACGTTGAGCGCATCCTGATCCTGCCAGCGCATGCGTTCGGGATACTGCCGGCCATAGGCCATGACATCCTGCATATGCCCCGATTTGCGCAGTTTTTCCAGATTCAGCAGCAGGATACCGCTGTTGAAATAAGCCTGAGCATGCGGCAGCCCCAGTGTCTGCGGGATGTGTCTGAGTTTTTCACTGAAGGGTGAACTGACCGCGGCGAGTTCGTGATCGCCCATCTCAAGGGCATAAAGATTATCCAGCGGTTCGCAGACCACAGTGTCGCAGTCCAGATACAGCACCCGGTCCTGCTCGGGGAGCAGTTCGGGCAGCAGGCAACGAAGCCACATATCGACCGATTCATTCTCCCCGCTACCCAGACCGGGCAGCCCCTGCAGATGTTCCAGACCGACCTCATGTCTTTGCCATTTAGCTGACGTGTTGCGCATCAGTCGTTCGAGCTTCTGCAGCGCAGTCTCGCTGTAGGGCCGGCTGTGCAGCAAGTGAATGGTCAGATTAGAGGTTTGGGTATCCAGCAGTGAACGAATGGCTACCGCGGCATGCGGCAGATAGGCTTCATTGGCAGCCAGTGCGATCTGCATCAACGGCGTTCGAAAAGGAACTGGTGGTCCTGGATGTTGAGCAGCTCACGCACGTTACTGTCCCTGAACACCGGCTCCTTGGCCGTCATCCTGAAGCCGCGTTCCTCGATCAGCGGCAGGAAGTCTTTCTTGCTGCCGTCGGGTTCGGTGGCCAGGAATTCCTCGGGGTCGTTGGGTACGATAAACAGCTTTAATGGTCCCAGGGCCTCAAGCTGGTCGAACCACCAGCGGATGGCCTCGTAACGGCATTCGGAAAAACTGTGGACGTTGATCACCAGATCAATCTCGCCAATGCGACCGGGGTCCTCCACGAGCTGGTTGAGTGGTAGCACCGTGGTGCTGTTTTCCAGGCCGCGATGCTTCAGATAGAAGCGGCACAGATAACTGGATTCGGCCACCGAGTCCGTACAGATGTAGCCGGCGATTTCGGGGTGACGTTCGTGCATGCGGTGGGCCATGCGACCATAGCCTGCGCCAATATCCAGAATGCGGGCGCCCTGGAAAAAGTCCGTGCCCAGGTTACGTTCCAGAAAGGCGATTTCCAGCGCCGAGTCCAGCCGGTCGCGGCTGACCCTGCCCAGGTCCTCGAAGTCATAGCAAAGACAGCCGAAGGCGCCGTCTTCGTCCAGCGTCTCCAGCACCTCCGGACAAAGCTCCTGAACGTAACGGGCGTAGACATAGTATTTGAGTTGGGTGGCCCGTGGCAGCTCCCGGTAGACCCACACATAGGCACTGTGGTCGCGGAAGCGCTGCATATTCACCTGGGTTTGCACGTAGTCCTGGCCCCAGAGTGAATGTGCGGTTGCCGGGACATTCAGATTCTTATAGGCGTCACGCAATGCTGACAGCTCGGGATGATCGCCGCGCAGTGCTGCAATAGCATCCGCATCGGGCGCCGGGCCCTCGACGCGGCCCGGCCAGCGGCCGAAGGCTTCATCCCAGTCCCTCTTTCTGACTAGCCGGTAACCGGCTTTTCCCAGGGCCGTTTGTACCAGATTGCGAGCCAGAGCTTTCATGATATTTCCAGTGCCTGCATAAGCTGTTTTTCAAGTTGGGGGTGACGATCGTATTGATGCACCACACTCGACAGCCGACCATCGCGGTTCAGTATCCGGCCGCTGTCATCGCGGGGTATGTCGGTTTCCGCAAAGCCACCAATAGTAGCGATCGGACTTTCCAGGGCATAGAGCCGCACAGTCGGCTCCAACCGTTCGCGCCACAGCAGATGATTGTGCATACCCTGGTCGAAACCAGTGGTGGCGCGGTAAGTGGTTCTCAGGCCCAGGCCGAATATCTCGTCCAGCATCAGGCCCAGATAGCGCAGCATGGAGGCACGGTCGCCATAACTCACCCCCGAACACGAGACCTGGTTGCCGCCGATGGCCTTCAGTTCATCGGCACCGTAAATCACCCTGATCCAGCCGCTGTTAGAGGGCTCTTCGTCAATGCTGTAGTTCGGCGGTTCCATGCTCACCCCCAGCCCTTGTTCAGGCAGGGTTGTAAAAGGGTCGCACTGAAAGACCACGTCACGGGTATCGCTGATAAGCACGCGCCGATAGTCGTGCTTCTTGAGAAAACTGTAGTAGTGCAGGTAGCGGGATTCCGATGGCGGGTAGAGTCGTTTGCCCAATATGATAGACAGAGATTCGAGACCTGCCACGCGCAAGAGGCGGACGAGTATCCAATACGGAATGACGCGCGTCCCCCAGCGCCAACGCCGTCTCGACCCGGCGGCGGGCAATGCTATCCGAAAAGGGAGCCATTGCCTGGCCACCATGAAGGCAACCCGCTCAAACAGCGGCGTGCCTTTGGCCTCACTTACGAAGTCGGGGGTGACGATCAGCGCAACCTGGCCTTCATAACCGGCACTCCGCAGACTCTGAAGAAAGGGCCGTATCTGCTCCACTGAATAACCCAGGGCCGCACCCATCACCAGATTTTTCTGCTCGCTGCTTCTCATGGTTTTCGAGCCAGAACGGCATAATCCCAGGCATTGGCCAGGCGAGCTGCTTCGCTGTGATGCGCATCAAGCCAACCCATTAGTGTCTGCAATACTGCACAGTAGCCCGGTCTGAGCCAGCCCGGCAGGTGCTGCATCGTCAGATCCTGAAACATCTGCAGTGCTGCGGCAGAGCCGCCGACCAGCCCGCGGACTTGCTCAACCTCAAAACCGGTCTGCCGCACAATGCGCAGCAGACCGGTGTGTGTCCAACGCCAGTAATCATTGGGCCCGGGGTGGTAACGGAACACCCCATGGGTGCAAAGCAGCAAACGCCCACCCGGCCTGAGCACCCGAAAGCTCTCGCTCAGGTAAAAGTCAGGATCGTCAACGTGCTCAAGCACCTGAGTTGAAAGAAGCAGGTCAATAGACTGGTCTTCCACTGGCAGGCCGCCGTCCGGTGTGATTTCGATATTGGCCAGCGAATTACCAGGGAGATCAGCGCCCATATATTCGCAACCCTTGGGCAGAAACTCCCGATATTGCTGAATGCCACAGCCATAATCGAGCACCTTGCTACCGCTGCCCAGCTCACTGACCTCAAGATAATCACGCAGACATTGATTCAGCGCGAGTATGCAACAGCGATAGCGGTGACTGCGCTTTGGATTCAGAGGCAGATGCTCCCGTTCACCGGCTACGTATTCGAATTGCGTGCTGTCACTGGTTGCCATGAAAAACAAACTTCCACTCAAGTTATACGTCGTGACTGCCATCGCAATGCAGGCCGCACCGGTCCGGGCAACTCGCCGGTATAGCCGCCACGAGTGTTACCAGGTTCCATGGAATCGTAGACCGAGAAGGCCACACAATCGTGAGCAAAGCAGTACTTGTAATAAACGTCATGCGTACCTATTGACACCGACACCGAGTACATCCCCTCGTTAAGCAGATTGCCGGGGATAGTCACAAGCGACTCATAATCCCCTTTAGGCCTTTTTGTCCGCTGCCATGCGGGATCAGGATCGAGCGAAACAAACACCCAGTTACCACTGCTGTCGAAAATCTGCAGACAGGGGCTGAGTTCATGACCCTCCTCATTGGCGCTGAATCGTATTCGCACATCGATATCACGCCGAACATCAATCGCCCCATCAACCCTGACTCCATCCAGCAGGATTTCCACCTCATGCAGAGTAAGAAACGGACGACTGGGACTCTCTTCCGGTGTCCAGGAGTTGTAGGAGCGCGCCATGCCAAGTCGCTCGTTGTAATAGCGAATAGACTCAAGCGTGCCCGCATCATGCACGATATGACCATGATCCATCACCAATGTCCGCTGGCAGAGGCGGGAGACGGTGTTTAATTGATGCGACACAAAAAGCACAGTACGGCCACTCTCGCCCACAGCCTCGATGCGATTCAGACAGCGTTTCTGAAATTCTGCGTCCCCAACAGCAAGCACTTCATCAATAATGAGTATGTCGGGGTCAAGATGTGCCGCCACGGCAAAGGCCAGCCGGACTCGCATTCCGGTGGAATAATGCTTTATGGGCGTATCAATAAAGGACTCCATTTCGGCAAAGGCAACAATGTCATCGAAACGTCGTTGAATTTCCCGTTTGGGCATGCCGAGAATGGCCGCATTCAGGAAAACATTGTCGCGACCTGACAGGTCTGGATGAAAGCCGGTGCCCACCTCAAGAAGACTGGCCATGCGCCCTCGTACACCTATGCGTCCAGAGCTAGGCTCTGTAATTCTCGAGAGAATTTTCAGTAATGTGCTTTTGCCGGCGCCATTGTGGCCAATTATCCCGAGGGTTTGACCGGTTGGAACGTCGAAAGAAATGTTGTCCAGCGCTTTGAGCAACGGCACTGCCTCGCCACTGGGCGCGCGTCCTAACATCCGGTTAATCGGCTTTAGAGCGAGCACGCCTAACTGCTGGAATAAAGTTTCCGATACGGTGATATGTTCACCAAGACGGTAGACCTTGCTCAGGTTTTCGACTCGTACCGCTAATTGATCCATTTCACCCCAATGACTTAAATAGCTGCACTTGAGCTAAACCACATCAGCAAACTGACGTTCGCGCCAACGGAAATATGCGAATCCAGTCACCAACACAACAAATGTCGAAATAAAACCAGGCCCCAGCAACTCCCACGGCAAGCTGCCCTCCCTGGAAAACAGTACATGCCGAAAACCTTCAATTACGCCCACCATCGGATACCAGGCGAACCAACTGATGGCCCATTCGCCGACGCGGTCGGCAAGCAAGGCGACTGGCCACACCACAGGCGCGGCAAACATCAGCATCTGCAGAATATAACCAGTGACATGACGAACATCGCGGAAATCCACGGCCAGCGCAGACATCCACATGCAGGCCCCCATGGTGAACGACAATAATAAAACCAGCGGCACAAGAAATTCGAGAATAGAGAATGAAAGCATCTGCTGATACATGAACACACTGATCAGTATGAAAAGCACCAAGGTGACCAGAAAATCAATCAGCCCGGCAATAGCCACACTGAACGGCAGAAATAAGCGCGGAAAAAATATTTTGGTAATCAACGTCGAGTTACCAAGTAATACCAAAGCCCCCTGATTGGTCACTGAAGAAAAGTAGGCCCATGGCAACATACCGGCAAGCACGAACAATAAATAAGGCTGGCCATCACTGGGCAGCTGCGCGAGCCTGCCAAAAACGAACGTCAGTACGATGACATTCAGCAACGGCCGAACAATTAACCAGGCCACACCAAGTGCAGTTTGCGCGAACTGCACCTTGACATGTTTCCAGACAAGAAAGACCAGCAATTCACGCTGAACCCACATCTCCGAAAAATACTGAAACAGATTGCTGCGCCCCAGATAGCGCATTTCATTGCTACTCATCGGCTCGCCCTGCTCGCAGCCATTAATTCATTTTTGCCAGAAGGGCAGAAAAGTACTCGATGGTTTTGGGCAACCCCTCTGCGGCGGGAATCCGCGGCGTCCAACCCAGTGCCTCCCCGGCAAGCCGGATATCAGGTTGCCGTTGCCTGGGATCATCCTGCGGAAGTGTCTTTTCAACGATGCTGGATGAAGAACCGGTCAGCTTGATGACCAGTTCCGCAAGTTCGCGAATCGTCATTTCGCCCGGATTTCCGAGGTTGACCGGCCCGGTGAAGTCGTCCGGCGAATTCATCAGTCGTATCAGCCCTTCGACCAGATCATCCACATAACCAAAGGAGCGCGTCTGGGAACCATCGCCATAGACGGTAATAGACTCACCCTTAAGCGCCTGAATGATGAAATTGGACACCACGCGCCCGTCTTCGGGATGCATACGCGGCCCGTAGGTATTGAAGATGCGTGCAATCTTGATACGTAAGTTGTGCTGCCTGTAATAATCGAAGAAGAGTGTTTCCGCGCAGCGCTTGCCCTCGTCATAACAGGAACGGAAGCCGATGGGATTGACGTGGCCCCAGTATTCCTCGGGCTGCGGGTGCACCTGCGGGTCGCCATACACCTCGCTGGTGGAGGCCTGCAGGATTTTCGCCTTCACCCGCTTGGCCAGTCCCAGCATATTGATGGCGCCGTGCACGCTGGTTTTCGTGGTCTGCACCGGGTCATGCTGGTAGTGGATCGGCGATGCCGGACAGGCGAGATTGTAGATTTCGTCCACCTCTACATAGAGGGGGAAGCAGACATCGTGACGCATGAGTTCGAAATTCGGCTTGCCCAATAGATGCGCAATATTGGCCTTGCGTCCGGTGAAAAAATTATCCACACAGATCACGTCGTTCTCTTCGGCAACCAGGCGCTCACACAAATGTGAGCCGATGAATCCGGCGCCCCCGGTGACCAGAATGCGCTTTGCCGTTAAATGCTGCATAGATATATCCGAACTCGTTAATGCCTAATTACTGGAACGGCCGATACCGTAGTAGGCAAAGCCTTTCTCGGCCAATTCACGGGGATCGTAGATGTTACGGCCGTCGAAAATCACGGGCTCCCGCAAGCGCTCCTTCAATTTGCCGAAATCCGGATTACGGAACAAATGCCATTCGGTTACCACCACCAGGGCATCGGCATCGGACAAGGCCGCCATCGGGTCCTTGCACAAAACGAGATCCGGGCGCTCTCCGTAGATTTTACGGGCTTCGCGCATGGCTTCGGGATCATGCGCCTGCACGACAGCCCCCTGCTCCCAGAGATACTCCATCAACACCCGTGACGGGGCCTCGCGCATATCATCCGTGTTCGGCTTGAAAGCCAGCCCCCAGAGGGCGATTTTCTTGCCGGCAAGGTCGCCGAAATGCTTTTTCAGCTTGGTGGGCAGAACACGCTTCTGGAAGTCGTTGACCTTGAGCACACCATCCAGAATCGGGGTCTCGCAGCCCACTTCGTCCGCCGTTCTGGCAAGCGCCGCCACATCCTTGGGAAAGCAGGAACCCCCAAAGCCACAGCCCGGATAGATGAAGTGATAACCGATTCTCCGATCAGCGCCTATACCCTGGCGTACCAATTCAATATCGGCGCCCACGGCATCCGCCAGATTGGACAGTTCATTCATCAGGCTGACCTTGGTAGCCAGCATCACGTTCGAAGCGTACTTGGTCAGCTCAGCGGATTGCAGATCCATGGCCAGGACCCTGTCGCGGCTGCGCAAAAACGGTTTGTACAGATCCCGCATCACTTGCAGGGCGTGTTCCGAATCGGAACCCAGCACAATACGGTCAGGTTTGACAAAGTCCTGGATGGCATCGCCTTCCTTGAGGAATTCGGGGTTTGAAACCACGTCGAAGCCAGCCTGCGAACCACGTGCGGCGAGCACCTCGGCAATGATTGACCGCACCTTCGCTCCGGTACCTACCGGCACAGTCGACTTGTCAACGACGATGCGATAATCCTCGATCAGCTCACCGATGGTGCGGGCAACCGCGAACACATATTGCAGGTCGGCCGAACCGTCCTCTTTCTCAGGCGTGCCGACGGCAATAAAAATCACCTCACCATGCGCAACTCCCTGTGCCGCATCAGTCGTAAACTCCAGGCGTCCGGCTTCCATGTTGCGCTCTACCAGTTCCGCGAGGCCGGGCTCAAAGATAGGAATATCACCGTTTTTCAGGCGCTCGACCTTGGCGGGATCAATATCCACACAAAGCACCTGATTTCCTTCATCCGCAAAGCAGGTTCCGGTTACGAGCCCGACGTAACCCGATCCAAATACAGTAATCTGCACTTAAGGTCTCCCTTCCCTGTTCATCATTTATCGATTTAAAGCAGCATATTAACGCTTCTGCCGCCTTGTTTGCCGCGCTTTCCCTGATCGCCTTGCTCTCTCTGCTCAGGACGTCCACAATATTCCGCACCATTTCAGGTATCACGCAAAACCATGGGGAGCGAGATGAAGCATAAGCATACATTATTACCCTTCGCGTTAGCTGCAACGGTGGCGGTAACGTCAGCGCAGGCAAACGACGAAGAATGGGACGGCCGCTTTTACATTGCTCCGGCTGTAACCTATACCGGCTTTGATGACGGCTATAACGTAGACGACGACGAAGGATTCCATCTCTCGATCGGCAAACCCATCACCTCTTTCCTCAATGCTGAACTGCAGTTCAGTACCGTTGAAGCAGAAGATGCCAATGCGTCTGCGGAAATCACCGGTTACGGCATCGATTTTCTGCTGTTCCCCATGCGTGGGCGCCTGTCGCCTTTTGCGCTGGTTGGCTACATGGATTCCGAGACGGAAGTAACCCTGGGTAACCAGTCAGCCGACCTGGATGGCGACCTTCTGGATCTGGGTGTTGGCCTGCTCTATCAGGTAAACGACCATGGCACGGCTATCCGCGCCGAATACCGTTATCGCGAAAACGACGTCGATGTGGCGGAACTGGAAGACAACGTTTTCATGCTCGGCCTGCAATTCCCGCTGGGCGCCAAATCCCAACCCGCGGCTGAAGCGCCACCACCCCCTCCGCCGCCACCGCCTGCTCCAGCCCCCGCGCCAGAGCCCGAGCCTGAAGTGCTTGTTGAGCTCAAGGGTGTGCACTTTGCCTTTGACAGCCATGAACTCACGGGCGAAGCGAAGAGCATCCTGACCCAGGCTGTGGAAGCCATGAATACGCGCAGCGGTATTGATGTTGTTGCCGTAGGCCATACCGACAGCACCGGCCCGGAAAACTACAATCTGAGCCTGTCGCAGCGGCGTGCAAAATCAGTACGTGACTATCTGGTCAGTCAGGGTATCAGTGGCGACCGTATCGCAACCCGCGGTTACGGAGAATCCAGCCCGATTGCCAGCAATGACACCAAGGACGGACGTGCGCAAAACCGTCGCGTGGAAGTCATCGTTGTCGATGAGCGTCTCTGCCTGCCCCCGCAGGCTGGCGATCAGACCGACGCCAACGGCTGCGCAGTTGTGAAATAACACAACTCGACCAGACGAAAAAGCCCCGCCAGCTGGCGGGGCTTTTTTTATGTTCGCGTTGCAGGGCCTTCCAGTTTCTCCCAGAGAGCCTGCAGCCAGATCGCGGCGCGCGCTTTAACCGGAAATTGCACGCGTCCCGAGAGCTGTGTCAGGGCAGGATTGACTTCCACGGTCGGCACATTCATTTGAATTGCCTGCTCAACCGGCCCATAGATATAGGGAAACAGGCTGCTTGTGCCGACGCTGAAAACCATATCCACACCCCCATTCAGAACCCGGTAATATTCAGCCAGCGCGTTTTCCGGCAGCATTTCACCGAACAAAACCACATCCGGCCGCTCCGTGCCGCCACACCGTGAACAGCTAGGCGGCACGACCACGCTGCTGTAATCGGCAATGGATCTCATTGCGCCGCATTGCATACAGCGCAGGCGCTGCATGTTGCCGTGCATTTCGATTACCCGCGAACTCCCGGCAGCCGTATGAAATCCGTCAATGTTCTGCGTAATCACTGACACATCCCAGAGTGATTCCAGGGAGGCTATGACTTCGTGCCCAGCGTTGGGCCGCTTGCCCCGGCATGCCCTTTCTATCTGGGAAAGATATTTCCAGGTCAGCTCGGGCCTGAGAGTCAGCATCTGTCCTGACAATGCATCCTCAATGGCCACGCCGTCTTCGGTTGACTCGGATTCGTATAGCCCGCCGATGCCCCGATACGTCGGCAAACCCGAGTCTGCGGACAAACCGGCGCCGGTAATAAACAACAGACGCCTGGCCGACTGCATGATTTCCAGCACTGCGTCTAAGTACTGCATAAACCCGCTCGCGCCATGATTCGCTGAAAAAGCCCAACATACATATACTCTGTCCCATAACAGGGAGACACAAGGACAAGGACGCCATCAGGCATGCCCATAGATTTGCCACAGGGGATACAACCTTCACTCGCCAGCCCACAGGAAATCCAGCATTTCCAGCGATCGGCGCAATCTGGCGACACCACCGTCAAAACCCGCCTTGCAGGTTATGACATTGTCGTGCTGGGGAACAGCCTGCTGTCCGCAACACAGGTCACAGAGGCTCTGGAACAGGGAGATAGCCTGTCGGATGCCGTCTGGCACCTGCACTTCGCCTACATTCGCGCAGGTCACCGACTCGCCCGCCTTCGCTATCTGGTAGAAGGCGATGTCCTGTATATATCCGTCATTGAAGGACACATCAGCAGCGTTGAGGGGCCGGACAGCCTGACCCGTTATTTCTGGGAAGTGGAGGGCCGTACCTTTGATCTGCCCCGCTTTGAAATCCGGCGCACACTGGCCAATATCCAGTCCGAACGCCTGAATCTGAATGCCCAAAGCCGCTACCTGCCGGTTACGCAGGACTCGCCCGCCACACGCCTTCTCATTGAAGCAGAAACGACTCCGGAGAAAAAACGCAGCGAGTACAGTCTGAAGCTGGGGAACCCGGGCAACCGGTTTGTCGGGCGTTATTTCGCCAGGGCGGAAGCACTCTGGAATACAGAGCCGGCCCAATGGAAGCTCAACGCCAACCAATCCCTGAATTATGACGATGATGCAGACGAAAGAGACGGAGACCTGCAAGGCCTTCAGATTTCAGCCAGTTCCATCCTGCCAGTCGGGTTAGTGGCTGCCGGCATTAACTCGACCGACTATCGTTATACCAGTCGCCAGGGCGGCGAGTTCGAAGGTGAGGTAACGCAGGCGCAAATTCTGATGCAGGAGATTGCTTTTGCGAATACCCGGCAAAGAAACCTTCTCACACAGCGTCTCATTTACGTTGATTCCAGGCTGGAAGAAAGTCGCAGCGGGCGTACCGCTATTGAAGAAGTTTATTTCGCCGCCGAAATAGGTGCCGAAACGACGCGTCTGCTGAACCTCTGGGGTTATCAAACCAGCCTCAAGCTGCGCGGCAACCTGCGCAAGGGCCTTTCTGAAAATGCCGGAACTCTGGGCATTGAGAACAATGGCGTCCAGCGGGACGCAGGTTTTCTGACTTTTCTTCCGGCCGCGTCCATGGAGTACCGCTTTGCCAGTGGCTGGCAATTTAACATGGAGGCTGAAAGTCAATATGCCGACCGGCAGGTTCCGGAACAACAACAGTGGATACTCGGGGGCAATGAACGTCTACACGCCTGGTTGCCGGGTTCATTGCTGGGGGATGAGGGCCATTACCTCAACCTTGAAGTCTTCACACCGCAATACAACTGGCGGGGAATCATTTTCAAGCCCAGCCTGTTCCTGGAGGCGGGCACGAGTCGTTTTAAAAGCGGCAACAGTGAACTCGACAAAACACAGCGCGCCTACGACGCAGGTCTGAGCCTGAAAATGAACTATGGCAAACGATGGGAATTACAGCTGACAGCTGCCGAACCACTGTCTGATCCGACATTGCACGAGCAGTTGACGGAAGCTGGCGAAAGCAGCCTCTATTTCAATCTGGAATATCGCTGGTAATCAGCGTCCGATGTGTGCCCTAGCGGCGCCCGTAGCCCAACGGCAGACCGTCAATCCCGGGAATCTGCGGACCATTGTGGTGTGAGGGCGCATGCATACGAATAGGTAAGCCGTCCAGGCCGGGCAGCTCCACGTCCGCAGTCAGTTCCGAAAGCGACCCCAGACCTGGCAATTCGGGAAAACTCTGGCTCATTCCGGGTCTGATATCCAGCCCATCTTCACCCTGAATGCCAACCATCGGCAAAGCACCATCAACCGAATCCGGTAATGGCACATTCAGGTTGACGTTGGAAATACCGGGAAGTAGGGCTGATTGCAGATCGCTCAGTCCGAGTGCGTCAAAGGCGGGGCGAGTATCCACGACAATGTCTGCAGCGCTTGCAGCACCGCAGCTCATCATGATGGCTAATCCGCAAAGAAGACGACGCACCTGTTCACTCCTGATCAAACCTGGGGTTTCCTGTGCGTCCATGACAGTCAGGCGCGTCCGGCGCCGAAACATATGACTGAATCATCTTTCGGGAGATGAATCCGATGTAGCTTACGCCTTCTTTTCAGCAAGGTAAAGCCGGTAAGCAAGGTTACTCCCGCTTCTTGCCCAGCAGCGTATTCAACCCCTCACCAACCAGGTTGGCCCCACTGCGGGCCATACGTGTCATTTCAGAACTTGGCCACTCAGCCAGTGCCCTGGTAAAGCCTTCCGTAACCTTTTCGCGAAATTTCGGCAGTAACTCCTCACCTGCATCAAGTACACCCTGTCGCACACGGGCTTGCATGGTTTCGCCCGCCTGTTCGAGCTGTGCTTCCAGTTGCGGCCTGATTTTCCTGTTATAAAACCAGAGCACGAAAACTGCCGTGCAGAGAGCGGTCAGTACTGAGGTGGCCACAACGACCAAAATGATTTCCGGCATGGCTGCCTCCGGGGCCAGAATGGAAAATGCGAACCTGTGCTGGCAGACTCGGTCATATTAACAGAAGCCATATCAAATCCGGCATTAGCCGTGAATGCGAATAGGAGATTCATCGATGGCAATAGCAGACAATGCTTGCCGCTCACCGCGCCTTGCGCTATTACTCTGCCTGGTCCTGGCGCCCGGCGGAGCCCATGCGAAGGTCAGCCCTGAAGAAGCCGCCCGACTGGGCAAAGACCTTACGCCCATAGGAGCCGTTCAGGCCGGCAATGAAGACGGCAGTATTCCCGCTTGGGAGGGGGGTCTGAAAACTCCCCCTGCGAATTATGAAAAGGACGGCCTGCTGGTGAATCCCTATGCAGATGACAAACCGTTATTCACCATCACCGCCGAGAACTATCAGCAGTATCAGGACAACCTGACTGCAGGGCAGATCGCCCTGCTGCAGACCTATCCTGACAGCTTCAAGATACCCGTCTACCCGACCCGGCGATCAGCCGCCTTGCCGGAATTCATATACGAGGAAACCCGCAAGAATGCACAGCGTGCTGAACTGGCCAATGAAGGCAATGGCATCGCCGGCACGGTGCACGGTTTCCCCTTCCCTATCCCGGGCAGCGGCAGGGAGGTCATGTGGAACCATGTTCTTCGTTACAACACGACGGGATACCGTGGCTTCAGCAACAACGCTGTTGTGACGCCGGATGGCGATTATGTGGTCGAACGGTCCTATTTCGAATTCGCCATGCGTTATAACGACCCGGACACCACACTGGAAAACTTCGACAACAAGAACCAGTTTGCCTTTCTCAAGGTCGTGGCGCCAGCGACCAAAACGGGTGATGCCTACCTGGTGCATGTCCCGCTGGACCGCAAGGCTTCAGATACCGGGGTATGGGTTTACAACGCAGGCCAGCGTAAAACACGCCGTATCGGAGAAGTGGGCTATGACAATCCCCTCTTCGACGGTCTCATGACGCATGACCAGGTGGATATGTTCAACGGCCCGCTCGACCGTTACAGCTTCAAACTGGTGGGCAAAAAGGAAATCTTCGTTCCGTACAACAATTACGAGTTTTACAGCCAGCAACACAGCTATGACGATCTGATCGGCAAGGGCCATCTGAACAATAATCTGGCGCGCTATGAATTACACAGGGTCTGGGTGGTCGAAGCCGAAGTCATTCCGGGACAGACGCATATCTATCCCAAGCGGGTGTTCTACATCGACGAAGACAGCTGGCAGATACTGCTCGAAGACATGTACGACACCCGTGAGGAATTCTGGCGGACTTCGGAATCCTATGCCGTGGTGTTCTACCAGGTCCCGGTACTGATCAATCTCATGCAGGTTCACTATGACCTGCAATCACGTCAGTACGTGGTCCTGAACATGAGCAATGAGGAGAAAAAGCTGATCGAATGGGATGTAGACCTGAAGACCAGCTACTTCAACCCCCAGAACCTGATCAAGTTCGCCACACGCATGCATCGCTGAACGCGATGCTGGCAACGTTTATCCGGGGCGTATCCAGCGGTCCCGGTAATAGCGCAACTCCTCAATGGAATCGCGTATATCATCCAGTGCAAGATGTCGTGAGCTCTTGTTCAAGCCCGTCGCTATCTCGGGCGACCAGCGCATGGCCAGCTCTTTCAGCGTACTCACGTCCACATGCCGGTAATGGAAATAGCGCTCCAGCTCGGGCATCCAGCGATAGAGAAAACGTCGATCCTGGCAGATGCTGTTGCCACACATGGGCGACTTGCCCTGCGGCACCCACTGGCCAAGAAATTCCAGGGTCAGACGTTGCGCCTCCAGTTCATCGACCTGACTGTCACGTACTCTGGGCACCAGGCCTGAACCATTGTGTTGGCGCGTATTCCACTCGTCCATACCCGCCAGAACCTCATCTGTCTGTTGAATCGCCAACACCGGCCCTTCTGCCAGGATAGCCAGGTCCTTATCCGTAACTATCGTCGCAATCTCGATGATTCTGTCCTCATCAGGATTCAACCCGGTCATTTCCAGGTCAATCCAGATCAGGTTATTCATGTCTTTCTGCATGCTCATCCCGGGCGTTTACATCGCAGCCATTCTAGCATTGGCTTATCATTGACCTTGTCTATCGATATCGAGGCAAGCATGAAACTGACGGAAAGACGTTGCGTACCCTGCGAGGGCAAGACCGATCCGCTTTCACGAGAACAGGCCGAAACGCTTCTGCAGGAGCTGAGCAGTCGCTGGCAACTCGATGCAGAAGCCAAACGCATTAATGCCGGTTTCGATTTCAAGAACTACTACCAGACCATGGCTTTCGTGAATGCGGTCGCCTGGATTGCGCATACCGAGGATCATCACCCGGACATCAGCTTTGGCTACAAGCACTGCGACATCCAGTACAGCACACATGCCATCCGCGGCCTCTCCGACAACGACTTTATATGCGCGGCCAAGATTGACGCCCTCGTCGAATAGTAAAAACGCAGGTAGCAACAGCCATCTTCAGCAAGGTCAGGTGGTGGTGAATTATGGCCGACACCTGCTGATAGAGGCTAACGACACCCTTATGCCGGCAGTCACGCGCGGCCGCAGACTGCGGCCCGTGTGCGGAGATCATGTGCGCTGGCTCGCCAGCGATAACGGACAGGCGGTCATCGAGGAAATCCTGCCACGGCATGGTGAACTGCTGCGCCATGACCCGCGCCAGGGGCATAGAATTCTGGCAGCCAATGTCGACATACTCTTACTGGTCATGGCCATACGTCCCGAACCGGATACCGCCCTGCTCGACCGCTACCTGGTCGCCGGCGAAGCACTTGGACTGGAACTGCATCTGGTGTTCAACAAAGCCGACTTGCTGGATGAGTCACAGAAAAAATACTGGCAGCAAGTTCTGGCACCCTATTGCGCTAACGGATACACCCTGCACTGGACGGCAGCCAAGCGGGCGGAAGGATTGCAGGAGCTGCTGAACTGTCTATCCGGCAACTGCGGCATCCTGCTGGGCCAGTCCGGTGTCGGCAAGTCCAGTCTCATCAAGGCACTGGTGCCCGACCACGCTCCCCGCACCCAGGCGTTGTCACAGGCCAGTGGCCAGGGTCAGCACACCACCACGGCCACGCGCCTCTACCGACTGCCTGTTGAAAACGGCGGCTCCATCATCGACTCACCGGGTGTACGTGATTTCAGACTCTGGAACCTCGCCCAGGCGGAACTGGCGCAGTGTTTTCGTGAATTCCGGCCTTTACTCGGCCAATGCCGTTTTTCCAACTGCCGCCACTTGCAGGAGCCGGGCTGCGCCGTCACGGCAGCCGTCAAGGAAGGCCGGGTAAACAGCTCGCGCTATGCCAGCTACAAGCAACTGGCTGAGCTCATGCTGTAATCCGGCCGCTTGCTCAGATTACCTGGCGGCCATTGAAGGCATGCGCCAGGGTGCCTCCATCTACGTATTCCAGTTCACCGCCTACCGGCACTCCATGTGCAATACGGCTGACCGAGACGCCACGCGCACGCGCCAGTTCGGCCAGAAAATGCGCCGTCGCCTCACCTTCAACCGTTGAGTTGGTAGCCAGAATCAATTCCTGAACCCCGCCCGCGTCGATGCGTTTTTCCAACACATCCAGGCCCAGTTCATCGGGACCCACGCCATCTATCGGCGAAAGATGACCCATGAGTACAAAGTAACGCCCCTGATAATGGGTAGACTGCTCCACCGCCAGCACGTCAGCCGGACCTTCAACAATGCACAGGAGGCTGTCATCACGCGTCGCGTCCTGACAGATTTCGCAAACATCCTGCTCTGTAAACATACGGCAGACACTGCAGTGCTGGATGCTTTCCACTGCCGTACTGAGCGCCGACGACAAAGTCAGTGCACCGGTACGATTGCGCTCTAGCAGCTGGAACGCCATACGCTGGGCAGACTTGGGGCCTACGCCGGGCAGGCAACGCAGGGCATCGATAAGCTCCTGCAGGACAGGTGAATAACGCATAGAGCGAATACCCGTTACATCGGCATCTTGAAACCCGGAGGCAAATTCAGGCCACCGGTCAGTTCCTGGGTTTTCTCCTCGGTCGCACGTTGCACACGCTGCACGGCATCGTTGACTGCTGCAGCCAGCAGATCTTCCAGAAACTCCTTGTCTTCTTCCAGTACGCCGGGATCAATCTCCACGGCCTTAACGCCATGTTTGCCATTCATGGTGACCTTGACCATGCCGGCGCCGGATTCACCCACCACTTCCATATTGGCCAACTCTTCCTGCATTTTCTGCATTTGCGCCTGCATCTGCTGGGCCTGACGCATCAGATTGCCAAGTGCTCCTTTCATAACTTCCTCAAAACTTGATAGGTTAACGGGGTTTTACCGACCCCGGATGAATACTCGCGCCAAAACGCTCTTGTAGTGCTCTTACATTGGGGTCTTCAAGCAAGGACTGCTCGGCCTGCTCCATGCGTTCTGCCTGCGCTTGCGCATCACATTGGGCGGCAGTCGGCAGGTCATGCTCGGTGACTTCGATTTTCAGCGAAAGTGCCTCGCCCGTTTCTGTTTGCAAAGCCTCTTCAACCTGCTTGCGATAACGATCCGTCTGCAGATTTTCGAAACTTGGTGCGAGCTTGAGCGTCAGGCGCTTGTCGACATAACTGCCCCAGGCACACTGCCTGACCAGTTCACCACTCAGACCCACCAGTGACAGGTTCGCCACATAAGCAGGCCAGCTTTCAATGTCCAGCGAGGACAGTTTAGCTCCGTTCGGAGACCGTTCCGGCGGCCGGGGCACTTCGGCACTGACCACCGGCGCCTCGGCGGGCACTACAGGCGCAGAGACCGGTTCTGGCGCCTGCCTGCCAGCCGTTGAGGTGACTGGCGCATGCGCCGACGCTGTCACTTCGGAACGTCTGGATGCCGGAGCAACCGGAGGTTCATGCCGGGCTGCTGCGCCTGTTCCGCCGAGAACCTCTCTGAAGGCCAGCATTCGCAGCAGCAACATCTCAAAGCCCGTACGCGGGTTGGGGGCATAAGGCATATCGCGCTTGCCATTGACGGCAATCTGATAGAAAAGCTGCGCATCTTCCGGGCTCATGGCCTGTGACAAGGCAATGAAATCATCCTGGTACTGCTGCAAATCCTCCGGCAATGCCGCATCCGGCACTACCTGCAACAGCGCCAGTTGTTGCAGACTGGCAGCCAGTTCATCCAGCACCAGCGCGTAATCCGGCGCCTGCTCATCCAGGGAAGCCAGCAAGTCCGGCAAAATCCGCGCATCGGCATCAGCGAGCATACGCAGCAATGCCAGCACCTCGGCACGTTCGATACTGCCGAGCATCTCCGCCACTTCAGCAGCTTTTACGCCGCCGCCACCAAAAGCAATCGACTGATCGAGCAAACTGAGGCCATCGCGCATACTGCCATCGGCTGCACGCGCCAGCTGGCTCAGCGCAGCAGGCTCATATTCAACGGCTTCTTTTTCCAGAATATTGGCCAATTGCTGCTGGATTTCTCCCTGTGGCAAGCGTTTCAGATGAAACTGCAGACAACGCGAGAGAACGGTTACCGGCAGTTTTTGCGGATCAGTCGTGGCCAGCAGGAACTGGACATGCCCCGGCGGTTCCTCAAGTGTCTTCAGCAAGGCGTTGAAAGCACTCTTGGACAGCATATGCACTTCGTCGATCAGATAGACCTTGCGCCGTCCACGGGCGGGAGCATATTGCACGTTGTCCAACAGTTCGCGGGTATCGTCCACACCGGTACGAGAAGCCGCATCCACTTCAATCAAATCAACGAATCGCCCCTCGTCAATTTCCTTGCAGCTCTGGCAGGTCCCGCAGGGTTCGGCGGTAATGCCCTGGTCACAATTCAAGCCCTTGGATACCAGTCTGCCCAATGTGGTCTTGCCTACCCCACGGGTTCCGGAAAACAGCAACGCATGATGAAGCTTGTTCTGCTCAAGAGCATGGCGCAGCGCCCGCACAACGTGTTCCTGACCCACCAGTTCAGAAAACTGACGAGGCCGCCATTTGCGTGCCAGTGCGTAATAGCTCATAAGCTCCCAGTCGAGGCGCGGAGAAATTCGGTATGAAGCTAGGCATGATATCGGGGCTGGCCCCCACTGCCAACGCCTGTGAGGCTGGACCTGGCACGCAGGCGCTCCAATGCGAATCGCAGGAACCCGAAAATCACGTTTTCAATGGCCGTTCCGGTGCGAGGCAGGAGCCGAGTCACCGGGAGAAATTGGTACAAGGATGTACCAACGCGAAGCGGAGGAAGCCGGAAACCACGTTTTCGGCTGACGTAAAGCTGTGTGGCATGGATGCCTCATCAGCGCGTAAACAAGGGCGGCAGGCCGCACCAGCCACACACCGGCGCCCGAATCCACTGCTACCGTTGCTCCCTTCCGGGCCTGGCGGGGTTTACAGCTTATCGTCGCGGAGGCACCGGCACGGCCTACCATTGAACATGTGGCGGAGGGGGGGATTCGAGGGTGAGAATCCCGCGCCGAGGCCCATTGTGCCCCCGTCCACGTTGGTTCGAATTGGCGGAGAGGGAGGGATTCGACCGTTTCGCCGGAACGAAACGGGACAGCACGCCAGTGCTGCCCGCAGGGTGTGGGCCATGGATGGCCCACATCAACCCTCGGTTCCGAGGGTGAGACTCCCGCGTCGAGGCCCATTGTGCCTCATCCACATCGGTTCAAATTGGCGGAGAGGGAGGGATTCGAACCCTCGGTACCCCGATAAGGATACACTCGCTTTCCAGGCGAGCCCGATCGACCACTCCGGCACCTCTCCATGAATTGTTTTCCGCCGGCTGGTCTGGCCCGGCAGGGCGCGCAGTCTAGCAGAGCGCGGACAATCTTTTAAGCCTTGCCTCAGCCCTCTTCTTCCACCGTCGTTGTGCTACGCAGCCGAGGGGGGATTTCCAGGCAGGGACGATCGGCATTCAAGGCAGCCGCACGAGCGTTCACCGAAACCTCCGGAATCGTATAACTGGGATCAGGTTCGGGAACACTCAGACCCGCGGGCGCACGCAGCGCCGGGCTATTCTCGACCTGCTCATAGACCTGCTCCCGCTCACAGTATTTTTTACCGGAACAGCCCACTATCAGCATGGCGCCTGCCACCAGGACCATCATTCGCATTACTGAACTCCCGCCTGAAGCATGGCTGCGCGCAGTTCATCTTCATATTGCACGCTCATGGAAACCAGTGGCAGACGAATACCCTCAGGCATCATCCCCATCTGATGGACCGCCCATTTCACCGGAATGGGATTCGGCTCGAGAAACAGGCAACGGTGCAGACCGGACAGCTTTTCGTCCAGCGCTCTGGCCTTCTCTGCATCGCCCTGCAAGGCAGCCGTACACATATCATGCATCAGGCGCGGGGCCACATTGGCCGTCACCGAGATATCGCCTTTACAGCCCTGAAGAATTGATTCGCAGGCCGTAGCGTCATCACCGGTATAAATAGCGAAGTCAGCCGGACACTGGGCCAGAAGATCACGGATCCTCAGGAGCGTGCCCGTCGCCTCCTTGATACCGATGATGTTGGGCACGCCACTCAACCGCCCCACCGTCGCCGGCAACATGTCACAGCCCGTTCGCCCCGGCACGTTGTATAGGATTTGTGGAATATCCACTGCTTCTGCAATGGCAAGAAAATGACGATACAGGCCTTCTTGCGGAGGCTTGTTGTAGTAAGGCGTTACCAGCAAACAGGCATCTGCGCCTATGTCCGCGGCGGCCCGGGTCAGGCTGATCGCTTCACTGGTGGAATTGGCGCCTGTGCCCGCAATAACCGGGATGCGTCCGGCTACAAAAGACACGGTCTGCTGCATGACTTCAACATGCTCGTCAAAATCAAGCGTTGCCGATTCACCGGTTGTACCCACACTGACGATAGCGTCGGTGCCGGCCTGCACATGAAACTCGACGAGCTTCTCCAGGCTGTCATAATCGATACGCCCGTCCGCAAACATCGGCGTCACCAGGGCCACCAGGCTTCCGGTAAACATCAGATACTCCAATCAGAAAGGCGCAAAGTATAACGCAACCCATCCATTCGTTGTGCCCCTGCACCTGCCTGCACAACATAAAATTCATATCAGAAATATGTACAAGCCCATTATTAGCGGTATGCTCTCTATCACAGACGATAGGTCGCTTTTACCGGGTTTCCCGGTTTTGTCATATATTGACCGGATGCTTCCTGAGTATGGCTTTTCAAATCAAATTTCTGCCGCCAGTCCGACCAGACGGATTCATTGCCGACTGTATTTTTGAATGACCCAGACAAGCAAATCCAATCGGGAACGTTACCTGGCTGTAGTAGCCATCGGACCAAATCAGCAAACCCTGGCCCTGGACATGATCCGCAGCATAAGCGAGCGTGGTTGCGTCATCCTGGATTGCCGCATGGCGCCCATGGGTCAGAGTCTCACGGTCTCCCTGCTGATCAGTGGCAACTGGAGCGCGCTCGGCCGACTTGAAACCGCCCTGCCCTCGCTCGCGGATAAACTGGGCGTGAGAATCCAATACGAAAGCACCGAAATCCGTCCTTCTGCCGACACTGACTACCGACCCTATGCAGCGGAAGTCATTGCGCCCAGCAAAAGCGATCTGTTGCCCCAGGTGCTCGACTTTTTCCACGACCAGCATATTCGTATCAATGAATTGCTCGCCCAGGAATATCGTTCCACCCACACAGGCGCTGCCATGTGCAACCTTTCCCTGGTAGTGCATATTCCGGTCAGCCAGCATCCGCAGGCGCTGCGCGAGTCCTTCATGGACCTCTGTGATGAACTGAATGCTGATGGAATACTCGACCCCATTAAAAGTTGAATGAGTGCAATGAGGATGAAATGACAGTAAGCATTGGCAAGAAAGTAGGCGATATCTCTTTGCCCGCCACCGGAGACCAGACATTGAGTCTGGCCAGTTTTCACGGCCGTCACCTGGTGCTGTACTTCTATCCCAAGGACAACACGCCGGGCTGCACGCAGGAGGGACAGGATTTCCGTGACATGTATGACAGCTTCCGCAAGGCAGGGGCTGAGATTCTGGGCGTGTCACGGGACAGTATCCGCTCGCATGAAAACTTCAAGAACAAATACGAATTTCCGTTCGACCTGCTCTCCGACAAGGATGAAAAACTCTGCCGGCAATTTGACGTCATACAGGAAAAGAAACTCTACGGGCGCGTTTACATGGGTGTGGACCGCAGCACCTTCCTCATCGACAAGAAAGGTGTTTTGCGCCATGAGTGGCGCAGCGTAAAGGTCAAGGGACACGCCCAGGAAGTACTGGAAACGCTCAAGGCGCTTGATTGAAGTATGGCCCGATACTCACAGACAGCAAAGATTAGCCAATGACAAAACGTATTTTCGTGCTGGACACGAATGTCCTGATGCATGACCCCACCGCCCTGTTCCGCTTTGAGGAACACGATATTTTCCTGCCCATGGTGGTGCTGGAAGAACTGGACGCAGGCAAGAAAGGGCTGAGTGAAACAGCGCGAAATGTGCGTCAGGTCAGCCGCTTCCTCGATACGCTGATGAAAGATGTAACCCATGCGGAAATCGAAAGTGGTCTCGCCCTGCCGGCATCCACCCGTGATTCAGGAAACGGTTCCAGCTCGCTCGAGGACAGCGCCACCTCGGGAGGCCGCTTGTTCTTCCAGACACACCCGGCCAGTTCCTCGCTGCCCGAGCTGTTGCCAGGCAACAAGCCGGACAACAGTATTCTGGTCACGGCCCTGGATCTGAAATCGCAGTTCCCGGAGCGTCAGGTAACCCTCGTATCAAAAGATATCAACCTGCGCATCAAGGCTGCGGCCATCGGCATCCACGCCGAAGACTACTCCAATGACAAGGTGCTGGATGATGTCGACCTGCTCTACACCGGCTATAACCAGGTGGATGCAGACTTCTGGTCGCGCCACGCTGACGACATGGAATCCTGGCAGGAAGCCGACCGCACTTACTACCGTATCCGCAATCTGGAATCAGAGAACTGGCTGATCAATCAATTCGTGTATTTCCCGGACGGTACCGGGCCGGAGCTGGTGGTGCGCAGGCAGGAAGAAGGCTCGGCCGTTTTCGAACTGACGCGTGATTATGGCGAACAGAAACAATCAGTCTGGGGTGTGCATGCCCGCAATCAGGAGCAGAACTTCGCACTCAACCTGCTGCTGGACCCAGAAATTGACTTCGTGACCCTGGTCGGCGCTGCCGGTACCGGAAAGACCCTGCTGGCCCTGGCAGCCGGCCTGGCGCAAACGCTGGACGAACACCGTTACCGCGAAATCATCATGACCCGTGTCACTGTACCCGTGGGTGAGGATATCGGTTTCCTGCCAGGGACTGAGGAAGAAAAGATGACGCCCTGGATGGGAGCTCTGATGGATAATCTCGAGGTGCTGACCCATACAACCGATGGCAGTGACTGGGAGCGGGCGGCGGCCAATGACCTGCTGTCCAAGCGCATCAAGATCCGCTCGCTGAATTTCATGCGCGGCCGCACCTTCCTGAATCGTTTCATTATCGTTGATGAAGCCCAGAACCTGACCCCCAAACAGATGAAAACCTTGATTACGCGCGCCGGTCCGGGCAGCAAGATTATCTGCGTTGGCAACCTGAGCCAGATCGACACACCCTACCTGACGGAAACCACTTCGGGCCTGACCTACGTCGTCGACCGTTTTCGTGGCTGGCCGCATTCGGGACATGTGGCGCTGGCGCGCGGTGAACGTTCCAGACTGGCGGATTACGCCTCGAATCAGCTCTGAGAACTCGTCCCGGAGTCTGTAGCCGCCGTTTCGGCACTGGCCGTATTCCTGGGCCAGGCCCGTAATACCGCGTTTACGACCGTCGCCAGGGGAATGGCAAAGAAGACACCCCAGAAGCCCCACAAACCGCCAAAGAACAGCACCGCGGTAATAATGGCCACCGGATGCAGATCCACCGCCTCTGAAAACAGCAAGGGCACAAGAACATTACCGTCCAGGCCCTGGATAATGCCGTAAGCGACGACTACATAAACGAAATCCGCCTGCAGCCCCCATTGCGCGTAAGCCACGAAAACAACGGGCAACGTTACCACCAGCGCGCCCAGGTAAGGCACCAGGACCGAGAGTCCAACCAGCACCGAGAGCAACATGGCGTAATTCAGACCCAGCATGGCGAAGACGACATAGGTCACACCCCAGACCACCAGGATCTCAACAAACTTGCCGCGCACATAATTGGCCAGCTGACGGTCCACCTCTTCCCAGACGTGCCGGATCAGCGGGTTGCCATGCGGAATATATTGCAGCGACCAGCGCTTGATAACGCTCTTGTCCTTGAGGAAAAAGAACACCAGCAGGGGAACCAGTACCAGATAAATCGCCAGGTACAGCAGACCCACACCCACCAGAAGTGAATTGGAAACCAGGAATTTACGCAGCGAACCAATCTCTGCAAGCACCTGGGCAAGAATTTCCTCGATCTGCGCGGGCGTAAACATGGCGGGGTAACGTTCCGGCAAAGCCATGAGATAGGCCTGCGCCTGAACCAGTAATTGCGGAATCTCAACCATGAACTGGCTGGCCTGACGTGTCAGCACCGGCACCAGGGCAAAACTGACCAGAACGAAACCCACAATGAGGGCAAACGATGTACCCAGGGAAGACCAGCGCCTGGGTACGGAATAGCTTTCAAGCTTGGCGACTGGCCCTTCAAGCAGATAAGCCAGCACAACGGCGGCTATGACAGGCGCCAGATATCCACCAAATACAAGGATGATCGCCAGGCCGACACCCAGCACCATGAGCAGGGCGATCGCCTGCGGATCCGAGAACCAGCGTTTGAGCCAGTCAAGAATGACATTCATAAGTCAGTGCTGAACCTTTACCCTGTACTGCAATCCAAAGCGGGTATGATTAGAACCGTGAAAACTGAATCAGTTCGCCATCGCGGCCTTATAAACAGAAGCCCACCGACCTGGCTAGACTAGCATGAACCCGGAGTCTCAGTGATTCATCGAATTGCCCGCTGGGCCATAACCATCATATTTATTCTGCAGAGTTTATTCATCCCGCTGCAGGCAGCCAGCGATTACGAATTACCCAGTATTGGCCAGCCGGTGGACACCGCCATCTCCCCGCTTGAGGAAGAAGAGATCGGCCGCGATATCGTACGTCAGTTACGCAGCTTCAATTATCTGATGGAAGATACGGAACTGCGTTATTACGTTCACGCCCTGGGCACACGACTGGCATCCTATAGTGGCTACTCGGCCGACGGCTTCGACTTCTTTGTGGTACGGGACCGCCAGGTCAATGCGTTCGCACTGCCCGGGGGTTACATTGGTATCAATGCCGGGCTGATACTGGCCAGTCGAACAGAAGACGAACTGGCAGGCGTTTTTTCACATGAAATCGCGCATGTCACACAACGACATATCGCCCGTCAGATTGAAGCCAGCGGCACCTTCAACATCGCCACCATTGCAGCATTGGTTGTTGCCATCCTGGCCGGCGCATCCGATCCGGACGTCGCCCAGGCGGCGCTGTCACTGGGCCTGGCTTCCACCCAGCAAATGCAGATCAACTTCACTCGCACCCACGAAATGGAGGCTGACCGCGTCGGCATTCGCACCCTGGCCGAATCCGGCTACGACCCCAAAGGTATGGCAAGCTTCTTCCAGCAAATGGAAGAACGCGCCCGCCTGTATGGCAGCGGCCTGCCTGAAATCCTGCAAAGTCACCCGGTAAGCAACACCCGAATCAGTGAAGCCCTGAACCGCGCGGGCGACTACTCCCCGGAGCAAATCAAGCACTATGACCCCCTGCCTTATCAGCTCATGCGTGCACGCACACGCGTACTGACGGCGCCTCAGGCCAGCGAGGCGCTGAACTTCTTCACTCCGGAAATCAATGACCAGAAAAACTACGGGGCGCGCTATGGGTACAGTCTGGCGCTGGTTCGCAGCGGCCGCTATGAAGATGCACTGAAACAGCTGCAGGCATTAAGCGGGGAAATTAATCAGCCCAATGTCGAAATCGCGCTGGCCAGGGCACAACTGGCCACGGGCGAGGTCGAAACAGCCACCACAACCATGTTAAATGCCACACGCCGCTTCCCTCACTATGTGCCACTTACTCTGGCTTACGCCGACCTGCTGGTGCAGTCAGGTGAGCCGGAAGCTGCCCGCAAGGTCATTCTGGCCAGCGAACTTGCCAACAGCTCGGAACCGGAAGTACATCGGCTCCTGGCAGTGGCCGCGCGTGACCTGAAGCGTATTGCTGAAGCTCATTACCAGATGGCAGAACATCATCGCCTGCTGGGCGAGTATCGTGATGCACTCAACCAGCTGCACGCCGGCTTGCGTAACGAAAAAATCAGCGAGACGGACAAAGCGCGTCTGCAGCAGGCCCTTAACAATCTGCAGAAGGAAGTTCCCGAAAGAATCCAGCGTGAAATCCAGAGGGAACGCAAAGGTGAACGCACGCCCTACACGAAGGTGGGCAACCCGCTATTTCAGTAGCTGCTCCTCGCGCATCCACTGATAACAATCCTGCAACATGTCAGTAATGGGCAGCGGCTCATAGCCCAGTTCCTTGATGGCCAGGGCAGAACTGCAATAGCTGTGTGAGGAAAGCAGTTCCACAGTTTCGCGGGTAATGGTTGGACGGGCCCCGATCAGACCCGACACCCTTTCATCCACCGCAGCCATACTGCGCAGCACCCGATTGGGCAAGGCCCGCGGCAGACTGTGACGATTCAACAGGCTGCCAATGGATTGCAATAGTCCCAGATAGGTGCTGTTTTCTCCGCCCAACAGGTAATTGGCGCCAATCTTGCCCCTTTCCACTGCAGCCAGTTGCGCCAGGGCCATCGCCCTGGGATGACAGAATGAACCACCCCCTGATGCCATTACCGGCATACGCCGTTTCTGCACCAGGCGGAACAATCTCGCCCAGCCGTTGAAATCGTAACGACCGATCATATTTGCAGGATTGACGATAACTGCCTTCAACCCCTTGCGGCATCCGCGATGCACAATCTGCTCTGCCTGTGCCTTGGAGCGAACGAAATTGATGCTGGAACTGCTGGCTTTGGGCGGGGTGGCCTCGGTTACGGTCCCCCCATGCAGGCCGTAGGCGACAATACTGGAAGTATGAATGAAGCGTTTGGCGTTCTTTTCAAGAGAAACCTGCACCACCGACTGGGTAGCCTTGACGTTGGCGCGGGTCTGCTCTTCAGCCTCCCGCGACCAGAGGCTGACATGATGCACGGCGTGAAAGACCGCATCCGGCCTGCCGGGCATGGCTTTGCGCATAGCGGCGAGTGAACTGATATCACCCTGCGTGTATTCCACACCCAGGCGATCCAGGTATTCGACATGATCGCCAGGCGACGCCATGCCGATGACTTCCCAGCCATCCTCTAGCAGTACTTCGATCAAATTGAGGCCGACAAAGTCACCCGCGCCGGTCACAAACGCAATCGGCATTCTGTTGCTTCCCCCACAAGCAGACTTGAGCCGATTCTACTCAATAGTTGGGAATCTGTCCCGTAAATACTCCTTCAAGGTTATTTATTATTAAATTCAATAGCTTGAAAGCCAATCTATACAGGTTTCAGTTCCGACCGCTGTACGTAAGTGCGTTCTGATGGCATGGGCACAATGTCTTTCAGAGGCGCAATTGTATTCCAGTGCTTGCAGCGTGGGCATTGCCAATGCAGCGTTCGCCCTTCGAAACCACAACTGGAGCAATGGTAACGGCCACTCACCTCAATCATGTGCTGCAGGGTGCTGCGTACGCCCTCGAGTGGACTGCTCAGTCCCTCTGCCGAAGCACTGCGTGCCATATCGAGTAGATGATAAAACCCGGTCCAGCTCGGCTGGTTCTGCAGGAACCCGGACAGGTAATCAATCGCAGCATGCTCCTGGCCTGCCTGTATCAGGGCGCGGGCCAGCGCAATATGTGGTGCAGCACCGTCAAAGTACTGAGTCATGTCCTCCAGTTCCTTGCGCCACTGTGCATGATCCTGCAGGGCTTCGTAACAGCGCTCCAGAGGTTCGAGTATTTCTCCCAGGAATTCAGGGTCCTGTTTCAGCACGCGCCGGTAGGCCCGAATGGCTTCCTTGTGCCTGCCCGCTTTTTCTTCCAGCGCGCCCTCCATCATGCTGGCGCGTACGCAATCCCTGCTTTCATGCAAGGCCTTTTGAAGATACCCCATCACCTCCGCCATATCCTTGCGCTGGCGGCGGGCATCCTCAGCCATCTCACAGTAGTACTGGGCAGTAATGGGTCTCAGGCTGTGCCCCTGCACCGGCTCGAGACGTCGGCAGGCTTCAATCGCTTTTTCCCAGTCACGCTCCTGTTCGTAGATGGTGACCAGTCCGGGCAGGGTTTTATCCAGCAGAATGCCCTTGTCAGCCAACTCACGAAACAACTGCTCGGCACGGTCCAGCACGCCGGCACGCAGGTAATCACTGCCCAGCTCGTAGTAGGCCTTGTTTCGGTGGACTGGCTCGAGACCGGGACGCGCAACCAGGTTCTGGTGAATACGCAGGGCGCGATCAACTTCACCTTGCCGTCGGAAAAGATTGCCCAGCGCCAGATGGGTTTCGATAGTTTCGTTATCAACTTCAAGCAGTTTGACGAAGACTTCTATCGCCTTGTCGGCATCTTCGTCGACCAGATAACTCAGGCCACGAAGATAATCCGGATTGAGGTTGGCTGCGTCCTTCGTCTTGCTTTGCCTGAGCGCCAGATACCAGCCGGAAGCGGCGGCCAGTGGCAGCAGGAGTACGACTATGCCAAAGGCTTCAAGCGTCATGCAGTGGCAGGTTTCTCAGATTCTTGAGCTCGCTTTCGGCCTGGTGCAAGCGGCGCTTGATGGAGGTGGTCTCGGCGCGGTGCCTGATAGCCGAAGGCATGGTGATAAGAATCCCCAGGGCCAGGCCCAATAGCAATGCAATACTCAGCGCCATGACCAGTGGCATTTCCTGCTGTCCCAGCAAGTAGTCAACACTGACTTTCGCCGTATTGAAATAACCGAAAACCAGGCCGATTAACAGCGCCATGAGAATAACTGCATTTCTTAACAGTGGCAGCATGCGACTGTCCTTTTTACGAGTAAACAGACTGGCCTTGAAGTGTACCTAATTCGGCGGCACAGGTCTGTGTCTTATAGCGGAAGTTTCGTAAAAAGAATCAGACCTTGCTCTTGAGACTGGCGTTCACACGTTCCCTGAGCTCCTTGCCAGGTTTGAAGTGCGGAACGAACTTACGGGGAATGGAGACCGCCTCACCGGTTTTGGGATTGCGGCCCATGCGAGATGGCCGTTCGTGAATGGCAAAGCTGCCGAAACCGCGAATTTCGATGCGATCCTGTTGTGCCAGTGCATCGCTCACCGTTTCCAGCAAGAGCTTGACGGCCAACTCGACATCCTTGTGAGTCAGATGAGTCTGTTGTTGAGCCAAACGATCGATCAATTCTGATTTTGTCATGGTTAGGCAGCCCGTAAGTAGTGCTACAGCTTCCCCTGAAAGTGCGAACTGTGCCTTGGCAGGCTAGTATAAAAGCCGGACAGGCGCAAGGCCTGCCCGGCTTATAACACGATGTATCTCCTAAGAAATTCCGAACCGGCTCAGTCTTCGCTGTCGCCGTTGCTCATCTGTTCCTTGAGAAGATCACCCAGGCTGGTTGTATGGGCAGAGCCGCCGGCCTTGTTGTATTCCTCCATGGCCTCGGCTTCCTCCTGGATTTCCTTGGCCTTGATGGAAAGGCTGATCGTACGGTTCTTGCGATCCACACCCACGAAACGGGCTTCGAGCTGTTCGCCTTCCTTGAGCACTGTGCGGGCGTCTTCTACACGCTCGCGAGCCAGGTCCGAGGCGCGGATGTAGCCTTCCACGCCATTACCCAGATCAACCTCGGCACCCTTGGCGTCTACCGTCTTGATAGTACCGGTCACGATTGTGCCCTTGGGATTGGCAGCCACGTACTCGGACATCGGATCCTGTTCCAGCTGTTTCACACCCAGAGAGATGCGTTCGCGCTCGGGATCAATCGCCAGCACCACGGCTTCCACTTCCTCGCCCTTCTGGAAATTGCGCACGGCGTCTTCGCCGCCTTCGTTCCAGGACAGATCGGAAAGATGAATCAGGCCATCGATACCACCGGGCAGGCCGATGAACACACCGAAGTCGGTAATCGACTTGATGGTGCCGGCCACGCGGTCGCCCTTGGCGTGATTCTGGGCAAAGTCGTCCCAGGGATTGGCCTGGCACTGCTTCATGCCCAGGGAGATACGGCGACGTTCTTCGTCGATCTCCAGAACCATGACTTCAACCTCGTCACCGATGGAGACCACCTTGTTGGGGTTGACGTTCTTGTTGGCCCAGTCCATTTCGGACACGTGCACCAGACCTTCGACACCCTCTTCGATTTCCACGAAGGCACCATATTCGGTGATGTTGGTGACCTTGCCGAACAGACGGGTGTTTTCCGGGTAACGGCGGGCAATATCGACCCAGGGGTCTTCGCCCAGCTGCTTCAGGCCCAGCGAAACGCGTACGCGTTCGCGGTCGAACTTGAGCACCTTGACGTCGATTTCCTGACCGACTTCCACGACCTCGGCCGGATCCTTGACGCGCTTCCAGGACATATCGGTGATATGCAGCAGGCCGTCGATACCACCCAGGTCCACGAAGGCACCGTAGTCCACCAGATTCTTGACGATACCCTTGAGGACCACGCCTTCCTGCAGGTTCTTGAGCAGTTCGTCACGTTCGGCGCTGAATTCTTCCTGCAGCACTTCGCGGCGGGAAACCACCACGTTGTTGCGCACACGGTCGAGCTTGATGACCTTGAATTCCAGCGGCTTGCCTTCCAGGTAGGCGGTTTCGCGTACCGGGCGGATATCGACCAGTGAGCCGGGCAGGAATGCACGGACCTTGCCGATATCGACCGTGAAGCCACCCTTGACCTTGCCATTGATGATGCCGGTGACAATTTCACCGCCTTCATAGGCTTCAGTCAGGGAGTCCCAGGTGCGAATGCGCTGGGCTTTTTCCTTGGAAAGGCGGGTTTCGCCGAAGCCGTCTTCCACGGCTTCCAGAGCGACTTCAACCTGATCGCCTTCCTTGACGACCAGCTCACCCTGCTCGTCATAGAATTCTTCGATTGGGATAACGCCTTCGGACTTGAGTCCGGCGTCTACGATGACAACATCGTCCTTGACCTGCAGCACTTCGGCCTGAACCAGGGCGCCAGGCTGCATGGATTGGCCGGCGAGACTCTGTTCAAAGAGTTCGGCGAAACTTTCACTCATTGGATTGGATTCCTAAAGATACGTCCGTCGCTCCGTCCCTGGTGCGCGGGTCTTCAAACAAAATGCCCTACTTCCTGTACGGCAACCCATCACAAACGAAAAGCGTATCAGGCTGTTTCCTTCAGCCCGTGCTGATCCACCAAGTCCATTACTTCGGCTATCACCTGTTGCACAGGTTTACCGGTGGAATCCAGCTCTACGGCATCCGCAGCCGGCACCAAGGGTGACTCGCTGCGCGTCCGGTCCCGCTCGTCGCGGGCCGCTATCTCGCTGTAAATCCGATCTATATTAGCAGATATTCCCAGCTCTCCCAACTGTTTAAAGCGTCTCTCGGTACGCTCTGCCACGCTCGCAGTAAGGAATATCTTGAGCGGAGCATCCGGGAAAATGACGGTGCCCATATCACGTCCATCGGCCACCAGGCCCGGCACACGCCTGAAAGCATGCTGCAAGTCCACCAGACTGGCCCGCACTTCGGGAATAACAGCGCAGCGCGACGCCATGTCGCCGGTCGATTCCGCGCGCACTCTCTGCGTCACATCCCGACCATTCAACTCAATGATTTCATTGTTATTTTCATCAGATAAAAACTCTACCTGAAGCCGCGCCGCCAGAGCTGCTATGGCCTGTCGATCTGTATCGGGGTCAAGTCCGGCGTCTTCAGCCGCAAGCGCCGTCAAACGGTACAAAGCCCCACTGTCCAGCATGCGCCAGCCCAATTGGCGGGCAATCGCACGGCTGACGGTCCCCTTGCCCGAGCCGCTGGGCCCGTCAACGGTGATCACCGGCACTGTCATTCCTGCACCTGCTTCTCAATGGCCAGACCGGCATCAGCGGCCAGTTCCGCGAAGCCTGGGAATGAGGTATCCACATTGGCGCAATCCCGGATCACAACGGGCTCGATTGCCCGCAATGCGGCCATGGCGAAGGACATGGCGATGCGGTGATCTCCATGACTATTCACAATGCCGCCTTGCAGGTGACCATGCTCGCCCAGCCCTATGATGCGCATGCCATCCGTTCGTGCTTCGACCTCCACGCCCAGAGACTGCAGACCGTCGGCCATGACCTGGATGCGGTCACTTTCCTTGACGCGCAACTCGGCGGCATCGGTCAACAGCGTTTCGCCCTCGGCACAGGCAGCCGCGATAAAAATGGCCGGAAACTCGTCAATTGCCAGCGGCACCAGGGCAGGATCGATCTTTATGCCCTGCAGACCCTGGCCGCGCACCAGAAGATCGGCAACTGGCTCACCACCCTGCAAACGCTCGTCACGTTGTTCTATATGCGCACCCATGGCCCTCAGAATGGTAATCACAGCATTGCGGGTCGGGTTGATGCCGACATTCGGCAGTAACAACTCGCTGCCGGGCACGATGGCGGCCGCCACCAGGAAAAAAGCCGCCGAGGAAATATCATTAGGGACTGTCACGTCACAGGCCTGCAGATTGCCACCTCCTGTGAGACACACCCGGCCCTCGCCGCTTTCTACTGCATATCCGAAAGCCCGCAGCATGCGCTCACTGTGGTCGCGGCTGGGTCCTGGCTCGATAACTTCGGTTATGCCCTGAGCATACAGGCCCGCCAGCAACAGACAGGATTTCACCTGGGCGCTGGCAATGGGCATTTCGTAATGCAGGCCATGCAATCGGCGGCCACCGTGAATTTTCAGCGGCGCCATGGCTTTCTCGGATTCGATATATGCCCCCATCTGCGTCAACGGGTTGATCACCCGCGCCATCGGGCGTTTGCGCAGGGAATCATCCCCCGTCAGCACCGAATCAAAGGTCTGACCGCTTAACAGACCCGCCATCAAACGCATGGAGGTGCCGGAATTACCTACATCCAGCATTTCCCCCGGGGCTTGCAATCCATGCACACCCACGCCGTCCACCACGACACTCGTGCCAGCAGTACGCTCGATTTTCACGCCCATGGCCCGGAATGCGCCCAGCGTTGCGAGACAATCCTCACCTTCCAGGAAGTTCTCTATACGGGAGCGTCCCTGTGCAAGCGAACCCAGCATAATGGCGCGGTGCGAAATGGACTTGTCGCCCGGCACATTGACAGTACCCTGCAACTGACCACCAGGTGCAACACGGTAATCAATTCTCGACAGCATCTTTATTCCAGATCACCCGGCTTGGCAAAGCGTCCCACCAGGGCGGCGAAACGATCTCGCTCACTCTTGGCGCGGCTGAATATATCGATCACCCGTTGACGATCACCCTGTTCGACAGCCTTGCGCAACAGGTCCATGTCCTCCAGAAACCGTCCCATCACGGGCAGCAATGCATCACGGTTGGCAAACACGATATCGGCCCACATATCAGGGCTGGAGGAAGCTATACGGGTAAAGTCGCGGAAACCGCCAGCTGCATAGCTGAATATTTCGCGACGCTCTTCCATGGTAGCGAGTGTATCCACCAGTCCATAGGCCAGCAGATGCGGCAGATGGCTGGTGGCGGCCAGCACCTCGTCGTGGTGCTCGGCCGTCATCCGGGTAATCACCGCGCCAGCGGCTTTCCACATATTGGCGACACGCTCGATGGCCAGGGGATCGGTATCGTCCAGCGGCGTCAGAATCACACGGCGCTCAATGAATAATTCGGAAAAGGAAGCTTCCACACCGCTTTTCTCGGTGCCGGCGATAGGATGGGCCGGCACAAAGCGCACCGGCACATGATCCAGCGCCTGGCGTATACCGGCAATCACGCTACCCTTGGTACTGCCCACGTCGCTAACCACGGCATCGTCCAGCAGATGGGGGGCAATGGCTTGATAGATTTCAGCCGTTCTGGATACCGGCGTCGCCAGCACCACAATGTCCGCACCCTCCACGGCCCGGGCCGGGTCCAGCATAAACCGGTCAATCACCCCGAGGCTCTGGGCGCGCGTCAGGTGGATTTCGTTACGGCTGCAGCCGACCACTTCGTCGACTTTGCCGGCGGCGCGCAGCGCACGTGCCAGCGATCCGCCGATCAGGCCTACGCCGATAATGCAGAGCCGGTTACAGTGAAAGTCATCATTCACGCCGCAGCCTCCTGCAGCACATCCGCTAGACTTTGCAGAAAGCGGCGGTTCTCTTCATCGGTACCGACGGTGACACGCAGGTAGTCCGGCATGTCGTAGGAGGCCAACGGCCTTACGATGACACCCTTTTGCAGCAACGCCTGGAACAGGCTGCCCGCCTCGCGGCCGAAATCGATGGTCAGAAAATTCGCCTGCGTCGGCAACACCACCAACCCCAGCGCCTGCAGACCGGCACGCAAACCCGCCAGACCCGTGCTATTCAGGGCAACCGAATGCTCGACATGAGTCATGTCGTCCAGACTGGCCAGTGCCGCGGCCAGTGCTGCAGAGTTGTTATTGAACGGCTGGCGCACCCGATTAAGCAGATCGGCGATCCCGGCACTTGCCAGGCCATAGCCCACACGCAAGGCCGCCAGGCCATGCACCTTGGAAAAGGTTCGGGTCACGATCAGATTGGCATGGATATCCAGCAACTCGCGGCTGTCACAGCGCCATTCGGGCGCCATGTATTCGAAATAAGCCTCGTCCAGCACTACCACCACGTCATCCGGCACGGCCGCCAGAAAGGCGCTCACGGCATCGGGCTGTAGCCAGGTGCCGGTCGGATTGTTGGGGTTAGCCACGAATACCACTCCGGTATTCGCATCAATCTGCGCGAGCATGGCATCCAGGTCGTGGCCCAGCGGTTGCGATTCATGATCACGCGACAATGCCGGCGCCGCGCGTAATTCAGCTCCGGTGGCGCGACTGCAAATGGGATAAACAGCGAAAGCGTATTCGCTGAACACGGCATTGCGCCCCGGCCCCAGGAAGCAACGCGCCACCATATCCAGCACATCATTGGATCCATTGCCGAGGACAATGCGGGCAATGTCCAGCTTGTGCAGATCGGCCAGACGCTGCTTCAGGCGGAAGCCGTTACCGTCCGGGTAGCGGCCAAGATCGGCCATAGCCGCTTCCGCCGCTTTTCGCGCCGCCGGACTCGGACCCAGGGGATTCTCGTTGGATGCAAGCTTGATGATATTGCGGATGCCCAGCTCGCGTTCCAGTTCTTCGACGGGTTTTCCAGGCACGTAGGGTGTCAGATCCTGCACACCCTCAACCGCGCGGTCGAGGAAGTCCGCGGACACTACAACGCCGCCTTCGGATAGGAGCCTAGCACCTTGAAAAAGGCAGCTTCCTGCTTGATCTTGTCCAGCACCTCGCGTACTTGGCCATCTTCCACATGACCCACGATGTCAATGAAGAAGTTGTAGTCCCAGGTACCGCGTCGTGACGGACGGGATTCGATGCGGCAGAGATTAACCCCGCTGGCGGCGAAAGGCGCCAACAGGTCGTAGAGTGCGCCCGGGCGGTTATGCACGGACAGCAGCAAGGAAGTCATGTCATGGCCGGTAGAAGGCACCGACTGGCGACCGATAATCAGAAAACGGGTCGTATTATTGGGATCATCCTCGATATTCTTGGCCAGAATACCCAAGTCATACAGCTCAGAAGCCGCACGGCCGGCAATAGCCGCCGAATCCTGCTCATTCTTGACGATACGGGCCGCCTCACCATTGCTGCTCACCGACACACGTACGGCATTGGGCAGATTACTATCCAGCCATTTACGGCACTGAGCCAATGACTGCGAGTGAGCAACCACCCGTTTGACCTGGGCCAGGTCAGGCGCATTGGACAGCAGATGATGATGTACCGGCAGCGTGACTTCGCCACTGATTTTCAGGGGCGACACGGCAAACAGATCAAGGGTATGACTGACCACGCCTTCGGTGGAGTTTTCGACCGGCACTACCCCGTAGTCGGCATTACCGGCTTCAACTTCACGGAAAATCTCGTCAATCGCGCCCATCGAATGGGCATTCACGGCATGGCCGAAATGCTTGTACACAGCGGCCTGGGTGTAAGTACCTTCAGGACCGAGGTAGGCCACACTCAATGGCGACTCCAGCGCCAGACAGGCCGACATGATTTCGCGAATCAGCCGGGCGATGGTTTCGTCGGATAACGGGCCGTCATTACGCTCGATAATCCTGCGCAACACCTCTGCTTCGCGCGAAGGCCGGTAATGGTCTCCATTACCTGCTTGGGGACTCTGACCGGCCTCTTCCTTGATTCGCCCGATTTCAAGAGCAATGCCGGCACGCTCACTGATCAGGCGCTGCAGCTGCTCATCGATACCATCGATACGTTGCCTTGCCTGCTTCAAACGATCCGACTCACCACTCACCGTCATACCTTCTAGATAGTGCGAATGGACAGCACGCCCTTGATACCCTCGATTTCCTGCAGTGCCGCTTCGGGCACCTCGGAGTCGACATCCACCAGCGTGTAGGCGATTTCGCCACGCGACTTGTTCAGCAGATCCGCGATATTCAGGCCGTGGTTAGCCAGCACGGTGGAAATCTGCCCCACCATGTTGGGGACATTGGCGTTGACGATACCGATACGCGACAGGCCTTCCATACGCGGCATCACCGTCTCAGGAAAATTCACCGAATTCACGATATTGCCGTTCTCAAGATAATCACGCAGCTGATCCGCAATCATGACAGCACAATTATCCTCGGCTTCCGCTGTGGAGGCGCCCAGATGCGGTAATGCGATCACCTTGCTATTGCCCTTGACAGCATTGCTGGGGAAATCGCAGACATAGTTCAGCAGCTTGCCTTCGTTGAGTGCAGTCAGCACCGCCTGTTCATCAACAATACCGCCACGCGCAAAGTTCAGCAGCACGGCGTTCTTGCGCATCAGCCGGATGCGGTCGGTATTGATGAGATTGCGGGTGGCGTCTACCAGCGGGACATGCAGGGTAACGAAGTCGGACCGCGACAGCAGTTCATCCACGGACAGCGCCTGCTCGACACCGGAATGCAGCTGCCAGGCGTTCTTGACTGTGATCTGCGGATCGTAACCAACCACTTTCATGCCCAGGTCCAGGGCGGTGTTCGCCACCTTTACGCCAATCGCCCCCAGGCCGATCACACCGAGGGTGCGGCCCGGCAGTTCAAAGCCCTTGTAAGTCTTCTTGCCAGCCTCGACCTGCTCACTGAGCGCAGCGTCGTCACCCTCCAGGGCGCGGGTGTAATCCCAGGCCTGAACTACATTGCGCGCCGCCAGCAACATACCGGTCAGCACCAGCTCTTTCACTGCATTGGCATTGGCGCCGGGCGCATTGAATACCGGAATGCCGGCCGCGCTCATTTTGTCGACCGGAATGTTGTTCACGCCTGCGCCTGCACGTCCGACCGCCCTGACGGTGGCCGGCACTTCCATGTCATGCATGTTGAAGGAGCGCAGCATGATGGCGTCCGGCTGCGAAATATCCGAGGCCACCTCGTAGGTCTCACGCGGAAAACGGTCAAGTCCGAGGCTGGATATATTGTTTAAAGTCTTAATCTTGAACATGTTAGTTAAAGTTAACTCTTGAATTAATAAGCGGTATCAACCCTGCTTGCGGGCAAATTCCTGCATGAAATCGATAAGTGCGTCCACGCCCGCTTCCGGCATGGCATTGTAGATGCTTGCACGCATACCGCCTACGGACCTGTGGCCCTTGAGTGTTTCCAGCCCCGCCGCCTTGGCTTGACTCAGGAACGCCTCGTCCAGGGCATCGTCACGCAAAACGAAAGGCACATTCATCCAGGAACGGCTGCCCGGCTGTACCGGATTGGTGTAGAAGCCATCGGAAGCCTCGATGGCCGCGTACAGTTTGTCGGACTTGCGCTTGTTGATCTCCGCCATGCCGGCCAGCCCACCCTGGCGCTTCAGCCACTGGAACACCAGGCCGCATATGTACCAGGCATAACAGGGCGGTGTATTCAGCATCGAATCAGCGTCTGCCTGCGCCTTCCAGTCCAGCACCGTCGGACAGTCTGCTGTAGCCTGCCCCATCAGATCCTCACGCACGATGACCATGACCAGCCCTGACGGACCAATGTTCTTCTGGGCGCCGGCATAAATCACGCCATACTTCGAGACATCGATGGGCCGCGACAGAATGGTCGATGACATATCCGCCACCAGAGGAACATCGCCCACATCCGGTACAGCATGAAATTCCACACCCTCAATAGTTTCGTTGGGTGTGTAATGGACATAAGCCGCCCCGGCATTCAGATCCCAGCCAGCCGGGTCGGGCGCCACCGTAAAACTGTCGGGCTGGGCAGCCACGCGCACATTGGGCAAGTACTTGCCAGCCTCTTTTACCGCTTTCTTGCCCCAGGAACCGTTAACCACGTAATCGGCAGTATCCTTGCCGCGCGCCAGGTTCATGGGAATCGCAGCAAACTGGCCGGTCGCCCCGCCTTGCAGGAACAGCACCTTGTAGTTGTCCGGCACGGCAAGCAGTTCACGCAAATCCGCTTCGGCCTGGCTGGCTATCGACACAAAGGCCTTGCCGCGATGACTCATTTCCATCACGGACATGCCGCTGCCCTGCCAATCCAGCATTTCTTCAGCTGCCTGCTTCAGGACTTCCTCCGGCAGAGCTGCCGGGCCGGCACTGAAGTTATAAACGCGCGCCATGCACTATTCCTCTGTAGTTTCGGTATCGGTACTGTCTTCAGCCGCCACGGCGTCTGTTTCGCCAGCTTCGGCCGCATCATCTTCATCGTCTTCGTTGACGATCCGGTCGACGCCCACGACGCGATCGTCTTCATCGACGCGGATAACTTTTACACCCTGCGTGTTACGGCCCAGTTGCGAGATGTCGTCCACGCCGGTGCGCACGAGGTTGCCACAGTCGGTAATGAGCATGATTTCATTACCATCCTGGACTTCCTTGGCCGCCACCAGATGGCCCACCCGCTCGGTGCGTTTCAAGGCCCAGACACCCTGCCCGCCCCGCTTGTGGACCGGATAATCGTCAATCGGCGTGCGCTTGCCGTAGCCACGCTCGGTAACAGTGAGAATGTCGCCTTCACGCACCACGATCAGTCCCACCACCTCTTCGTCGTCGGGCATACGGATGCCGCGAACACCTGCCGCCGTACGGCCCATGGGCCGTACATCGGTTTCCTTGAAGCGCACCACCTTGCCTTCGGACGAGAACAGCATAACGTCGCGATCACCACGGGTAATGTCGACACCCACCAGGTTGTCGTCGCCGCGCAGATCCAGCGCAATAATGCCGCTGGGGCGCGGACGCGAAAACGCCTCCAGCGAGGTCTTCTTGACCGTACCGCTACGGGTGGCCATGAACACGCAATAGTCGTCGGAGAACTCCTTGATGGGCAGGATGGCGCTGATCTGCTCCCCATCTTCCAATGGCAACAGATTCACGATTGGCTTGCCGCGTGAGCCGCGCGCGCCCATAGGCAGCCGGTAAACCTTGATCCAGTAGACCTTGCCGCGACTGGAGAAACACAGCAGCCAGTCGTGGGTATGCGTCACCCACAGCTTGTCGATGAAATCCTCTTCCTTGGTCTTGGCAGCGCTCTTGCCACGTCCGCCACGCCGCTGAGCGCGATACTCGTCCAGCGGTTGGGACTTGATATAACCCTCGTGGGACATGGTAACCACCACATCCTGGGGCGTAATCAGATCCTCGATATCCAGATCTTCATGATTCTCGATAATTTCCGTCCGCCGCTCATCGCCAAACTGCTCAACCAGCGATTCGAGCTCTTCGCGGATCACCGTCATCAGACGCTCTTCAGAACCAAGGATGTCGATCAGATCGGCGATATTGTCCAGCAGCTCCTGGTATTCGGCGACAATCTTGTCCTGTTCCAATCCGGTCAGTCGGTGCAGACGCAGCTCCAGAATCGCCTGTGCCTGGGCCTCACTGAGCCGGTAGCCCTTGTCGCCAAGGCCATAACGCGGCTCCAATTCCTCGGGACGCGAAGCATCCGAACCTGCACGCGACAGCAGGTCGGTGACCTGGCCAGGCGTCCATATCTGTGTCATCAAACCGGATTTGGCATCGGCGGGTGACTTTGACGCCTTGATCAGGGCAATAACTTCATCAATATTCGCCAGAGCAACCGTCAGGCCTTCCAGGATATGCGCGCGGGCGCGCGCCTTACGCAGCTCGAAACGGGTACGGCGGGTGACAATCTCGCGGCGGTGGCGGATGAATGCCTCAAGAATCTGCTTGAGATTCATCAGCTTGGGCTGGCCGCCCTCCAACGCCACCATATTGATGCCGAACACGCTCTGCAGCGCAGTCTGCTGATAAAGCTTATTGAGCATGACGTCGGCGTTTTCACCGCGCTTAAGCTCAATCACCATACGCATACCGTCCTTGTCGGACTCGTCACGCAGGTCAGAGATGCCCTCTATCTTCTTCTCTTTGACAAGTTCGGAAATCCGCTCGAGCAGGCGCGCCTTGTTGACCTGGTAAGGCAGCTCGGTGACCACGATGCGCTGCCGGCCATTGTCCATGTCTTCGAAGTGCGCCCGGGCGCGCATGTAAATGCGGCCGCGGCCGGTGTGGTAGGCCTCGTGAATACCGCGTGCACCATTAATGATGGCTGCGGTCGGCAGATCCGGACCTGGCAGGTGCTGCATCAGGCCATCGATTTCAATTTCCGGATCTTCAATCAGCGCGATCGTCGCCTTGACCACCTCGCCCAGGTTGTGCGGCGGGATATTGGTCGCCATACCCACGGCAATACCGGAACCGCCATTGATCAACAGATTCGGAACCTTGGTCGGCAATACTGCCGGCTCGGACTCCGATTCATCGTAGTTGGGAATAAAGTCGACGGTTTCTTTTTCGATATCGGCCAACAACTCATGCGCCAGACGCGCCATGCGCACTTCGGTGTAACGCATGGCCGCAGCATTGTCGCCGTCTATTGAACCGAAGTTACCCTGCCCGTCGACCAGCATGTAACGCAGGGAAAACGGTTGCGCCATGCGCACAATGGTGTCGTAGACGGCGGAATCGCCATGTGGGTGATACTTACCGATGACGTCACCGACCACACGCGCCGATTTCTTGTAGGGTTTGTTGTAATCGTTGCCCAGTTCGCGCATGGCGTAAAGCACACGACGATGCACCGGTTTAAGTCCGTCTCGAACATCCGGCAGCGCACGGCCGACAATGACGCTCATGGCGTAGTCGAGATACGAACGCCGCATCTCGTCTTCGAGATTGATCTGCAGAATCTCTTTGGCGACCTCGGTCATGAGGTGATTTTCTCGCTTTGCTTATTGACGTCAGGCCATACCTGAACCACTAATGACGAGCACATAACAAATGCGCCGCCCACTCTGTTCCCGGAGGGTGAATGCCTACCGAAATAAAGCGCAAAATGATACCACAAGGGCCGCCTTCTGGCAGGCCGATTTTGCCCCCAAATCAGGATTTTCCAACGATTCCAAGTGCTTTTTTCAGGGGAATCCAATCCGCCGTCGCCGCACACCCGCTATTGCCGCATCAAAGTCTGTAATTTTTCCGCATCGGGGTGTTCCAGCACGCCTTTTTCGGTCACCAGGACATCGATCAGACTGGCTGGAGTCACATCAAACACCGGATTCCAGGCGTCAATACCATCTGCCGCCACTCTCTGGCCAGCAATCGCCAGTAACTCATCGGCAACGCGCTGCTCAATGGGAATCTCCCGGCCACTGCCGGTTTGCATATCAATCGTGCCACTCGGCGCCACCACCATGAATTTCACCCCGTGGTGGCGGGCAAGTACCGCCAGCGAATAGGTACCGATCTTGTTGGCCACATCGCCGTTGGCCGCAATACGGTCGGCCCCCACCACGACCCAGTTGATCCTGCCGTCCTGCATGAGGCTGGCAGCAGCCGAATCGGCAATCAGTTGCCCCTTGATCCCTTCCTTGGCCAGTTCCCAGGCCGTCAGACGGGCACCCTGCAGCCATGGGCGCGTTTCGCCTGCATAAACCGCCTTGAGCTTGCCCAGCAGAAATGCCGTGCGAACCACACCCAATGCCGTACCGTGGCCAGCCGTGGCCAGTGAACCGGTATTGCAATGCGTGAGAATAGTCACGGGTGCGGTGAAGCAGGCAGCGCCCAACTCGGCCATGTGCAGATTCTGCTGAAGGTCTTCTACGTGCATGGCTATCGCCGCCTCCAGCAAGGCCCCGGCGTCTTGCGGTACCTCACGCATGCGCGCCAGGGCCCAGTGCAGATTCACTGCCGTGGGCCGGCTTTCGGCCAACAAGCGGTAGGCTTCCTCAAGCTTTTCACCCTGCGCAGCCGCGAGCGCCACACCATAGGCCGCCGCAATCCCTATGGCCGGTGCTCCGCGCACAACCATGTCGTGAATCGCCTCAGCCACCTGCCCTGCGGTTGCCAGGGGGAGATAAACCTCCTCCCGGGGCAAGCGGCGCTGGTCCAGCAGGTACAACATGCCGTCACGCCACTCGATGGGACGGATAACCTGCGCGGCCAAAGCCGCATGACCTGCCTGCGTCAAGAAAGTATTCATGGATGGTATAGTGCGCGTTCCGAAAACCGCATTATCGCACCCCGTAAAGATTACCTGCTATGGCGCAAGCCGAAACCCTGATTCATGCACGCTGGATCGTGCCGGTGGAAACACCGGGCCAGGTGCTGGAAAACCACAGCCTCGCTATCGATGAAGGCGGCCGTATCCAGGCTGTTCTACCCACATCGCAGGCTCAGGAACAGATTGAAGCCCGGGAGCATATCAGGCTGGAGCGGCATGCCCTGCTGCCCGGGTTGATCAATGCACATACGCATTCCGCCATGAGTCTCATGCGCGGCCTGGCTGATGACCTGCCCCTGATGGACTGGCTCAACAATCACATCTGGCCGGCCGAAGCCCAGCATGTCAGTGAGCAATTTGTGGCTGACGGCATGAAACTGGCCATGGCCGAAATGCTGCGCGGCGGCACCACCTGTTTCAATGACATGTACTTCTTCCCCGATGTGGCCGCACATGCAGCGGCCGAAGCCGGCATGCGGGGACTGGTGGGCATGATTCTGCTGGATTTTCCGACTGTATGGGCCCAGAGCGCGGATGAATATTTCGACAAGGGCCAGGCGGTGCGTGATGCCTATCGCGGACACCCCCTGATCGGCACCAGCTTTGCGCCGCATGCCCCCTACACCGTTTCGGATGAGCCGCTGAAAAAACTGGTCACGCGCAACGGTGAAATGGAACTGCGCATTAACATGCATGTGCACGAAACAGCATTCGAGGTCGCCGAAGCGGAAAAGACTACGGGCAGGCGTCCGCTGCAGCGACTGAACGAAGTCGGGCTGCTCGGCCCGGACCTCATCGCCGTACACATGACGCAGTTAAACGACAGGGAAATCGAACAGGTCGCTCTTGCCAACTGCCATGTGGTGCATTGCCCCGAATCGAATCTCAAGCTGGCCAGCGGCTTTTGCCCGGTAGCCAGACTGCTGGATGCCGGCGTCAACGTCGCCCTGGGCACAGACGGTGCGGCCAGCAACAACGATCTGGACATGCTGGGCGAAATACGTACCGCCGCCCTGCTGGCCAAGGCCGTAGCTGAAGATGCCAGCGCCCTGCCCGCCAGCCAGGCGCTGCATATGGCGACGCTGGGCGGCGCCCGCGCGCTGGGGCTCGAGGAACAGACCGGTTCCCTGCGGGTCGGCAAATGGGCCGACCTGTTTGCGATCGAACTTGGCAGCATCGAAACACAGCCCCTCTATAACGTCATTTCCCAGATCGTCTATGCCGCCAGCCGCGCACAGGTCAGCGACACCTGGGTCGCGGGACGCCGTCTCTTGCGCGAGCGTCAGCTCACCACACTGAGTGAAAATGAAATCCTGACCCGGGCGGCGGACTGGCGAAACAGACTGGCTAGCGCGTCTGCACAGGCCGCCGCCGTTTAACCTTGGCAATCAACATGAAAGCACAGGAACCGACCGGGAACGTCGATCCCGATGAAATCAGGAAATTCGCCAAAATGGCGGATAAATGGTGGGACCCCGACGGCGAAATGAAGCCCCTGCACCAGATCAACCCGCTACGCCTGCGCTTCATCGAAAAGCACAGCCCGCTGACGGGCAGCAAGGCGCTGGATGTGGGCTGTGGTGGCGGCCTGCTGTCCGAAGCCATGGCCATGGCGGGCGCCGAGGTGACCGGTATCGATATGGCTGAGGCCTCGCTGGATGTCGCAGAAAGCCATGCGGCGGAATCCGGCGCCACGGTGCAATACGCCCGTATTCCGGTCGAGGAGCTTGCTGCTGAACTGCCGGAGCAGTTCGACGTCGTCACCTGCATGGAAATGCTGGAGCATGTGCCCGACCCCACGTCTGTCATTCATGCCTGTGCACGACTCGCCCGACCCGGGGGAAAGCTGTTCTTTTCAACCCTGAACCGCAATCCCAAGGCCTTTGCACTGGCCATTGTCGGCGCCGAATATATTCTGGGCATGCTGCCGCGCGGCACCCATGACTACAGCAAGTTCATCAAGCCCTCCGAACTGGATCGCTGGATCCGCGATGCCGGCCTCGAGCTCACGGATATCACCGGTATCCATTACAACCCTCTGCTGCAGCAATACAAGCTGGCAGATAACGTCGACGTCAATTACATCATGGCCTGCGTGAAGCCGGCTTGAGCGACCTTCATGAAAACAACCTGCATCCTTTTTGATCTCGATGGCACCTTGATCGATACAGCACCTGATCTTGGCTACGCACTGAATTGCCTGCTGGAAGAAAACGACAAGAAACCCCTTGAGCATGACGTCATACGCCCCCATGCATCCAGAGGCGCACGCGGGCTGCTGAAAATCGGCTTCGATATTGAAGAAGAAGATCCCGGTTATGAAACCCTGCGCCAGCGTTTTCTGGCAATCTACGAGACGAATGTCTGCCGCGAGAGTCGTCTGTTCGACGGCATGTATGAGGCGCTCGCAGCCTTGTCCGAACGCGGGCTGGACTGGGGCGTGGTCACCAACAAGCCTGCCTGGCTCGCAAACCCGCTGATGGCGCAACTGACCTTTCCCACCCCACCAGCTTGTGTGGTTGGCGCCGACCAGGTGCCCCGACCGAAACCCGACCCGGCCGCACTGATATTGGCCTGCGAACTCACCGGGCACGCGGCTGAAAATTGTCTGTATGTAGGCGATGCCAAGCGTGACATCGTCGCAGGCCGGCGCTCCGGCATGCGCACCATTGCGGTCAGATACGGCTACATTGCTGAAGACGACAGCGCCGATCAATGGGGCGCCGACTGGGTAATCGATACTCCGGCAGAAATGCTGGAATGCCTGGTAGCGGAGGCTGCCTGATGTCACTGACCCTTAACAGCACCGAGGAACTGCTTGGTTACACGGTCGCCAAGGATCTTCTAGCGGGACAGGTCATCCTGGTGACGGGCGCAGGCAGCGGCCTGGGCCGTGAAATAGCCAGGGCCTGCGCTGCGCATGGCGCAACCGTCATACTGTTGGGCCGCACCATCAAGAAGCTGGAAATGGTCTATGACAGCATCGTGGCGGCGGGCCATCCCGAACCGGCCATCTACCCCATGAACCTGGAAGGCGCCGCCTGGAACAACTACGAGGAACTGGCTGCCACATTGCAAACCGAATTCGGTCGGCTCGACGGCCTGGTGAATAACGCAGTCCACTTTGAAAGCCTCAAACCCATGGCGGAAACCACACCGCCTGACTGGATGAAACATCTTCACATCAACCTGAATGCATCCCTGTTCATGACCCAGGTTTGTCTGGGCCTGCTCAATGCATCAGATAACGGCTCGGTGATTTTCATGTCGGACAGTGCCGGCGCTCAGGCCAAACCCTTCTGGGGACCCTATGCAGTTGCCAAGGCCGGACTGGACTGTCTCAGCCAGCTATGGGCCGGCGAACTCCGCAATACGGGCCTGCGCATGAACAGCCTGGACCCGGGTCCGGTCAAGTCGAAATTGCATGAACTTGCCTACCCGGCTGCGGCCAGCAACAGTTTCCGGCAACCACAGGAAGTGCTTCCGGCCATCCTCTACCTGCTTGGCCGTGACAGCGAGCATGTGAGCGGGAAAAGACTGGTCATCGAGGCGCCTACTCAACAGGTTTGATAGCGGCCATCAACTGGCGCGCCTTGACCTGATCACCCGCGGAAACACCGACCTCCTCGACAATCCCGTCGACTGCGGCGGCCACCTGAAACTCCATTTTCATGGCTTCCAGCACCAGCACCGTTTCACCCTTGCTGATGGAATCGCCTGGTTGCACATTCACGGCCAGAATCTTGCCATCCATCGATGCCAGGATCCGGCCGTCACTGCCTTCTGCGCCCGCATCCGGTGGTAGCAGTGTTTTGTCGCTATAGACCCAGGTTTCACCCTCGCAGGACAGCCAAAGGAGATTGCCTGCGCCCGCATAATCCGCACTGCCCTGCACGCCTTCGCATACGTAATGGAACTCGTGATCCGAGAAACTGGTGAGGGTAATGTGCTGTTTTTCCTCTTTGTCTCCAAGATCGACTTCATAGGCACAGGGCCCGGTCGCCCTGATGGCACATTCCCACAGGTTTTCGCCATGCCCGATCTTGAGCTGGTAGGAGACAGCATTCGAGTTGCGCCAGCTCATAAAGCTCTCACTCAGGCCCTGATCAGACCTCAGTGCCGTCGCATCACGGTGGTACATCGCCACAGCAGCCAATGCCCGATGACGCAGACCGGGTAAGGCCGCTTCTATCTCGTCACGCGGGAAATACCTGTCGATAAACTTGGTGTCGAAATCACCCGCAGCGAAAGCCTCGTGATTCAATATCCTGACCAGGAAGTCCTTGTTACTGACCACACCCAGCAGCACGCACTCTTCCAGCGCCTTGATCAGGCGGCAACGCGCCACGTAACGGTTTGGCCCCCAGGCAATCAGCTTGCCCTGCATGGAATCGTAAAAGGGACTGATTTCGCCGCCCTCTTGCAGGCAGTGGTCCACGCGGATGCCGTCGCCCTGCGGCTCGTGCCAGCGCAATACCTTGCCGGTCTGCGGCAGGAAGTCCTGCTCAGGGTCCTCGGCGCAAAGGCGCACTTCGATGGCGTGCCCCTTCATCTGCAGATCGGCCTGCGCCATGGGCAGGGTCTCGCCCTCGGCCACGCGCAACTGCCATTCCACCAGATCCTGACCGGTGACCAGTTCGGTGACCGGGTGCTCCACCTGCAGGCGGGTGTTCATTTCCATGAAATAGAATTCACCGGAGGTATCCAGCAGGAACTCCACCGTGCCTGCGCCGCGGTACTTGATGGCCTGCGCCGCTTCCACGGCCGCCTGACCCATCTTGTCGCGCAAGGCCTCGTCCACAGCCGGCGATGGCGCTTCTTCCACCACTTTCTGGTGGCGGCGTTGCACCGAACAGTCGCGCTCGCCCAGGTGAATGACATTGCCGTGCGTATCTGCAAAGACCTGGATTTCCACATGGCGGGCATTGATGACGGCCTTTTCCAGGATCAACTCGCTGGAGCCGAAGGCATTCTGTGCTTCGGAACGCGCCGACTTGATCGCTTCGGCCAGCTTGGCCTCGTCCGCAACCAGGCGCATGCCGCGACCGCCACCGCCGGCAGAAGCCTTGACCATGATGGGACAGCCGATTTCCCTTGCCCTGGCGATCAGGGTGTCATCCTCCTGATCCTCACCCTCGTAGCCAGGCACGCAAGGCACACCGGCTTCGATCATACGCAGCTTGGCAGCACGCTTGTTGCCCATGAGGTCGATAGCATCCGGGGTCGGACCGATAAAGACGAGCCCGGCGGATTCGCAGGCGCGGGCAAAGCCGGCGTTCTCGGCCAGGAAGCCATAGCCCGGGTGAACAGCATCCGCACCTGAGGCGCGGGCCGCCTCGATCATCTTGTCAATCACCAGATAGGATTCGCCTACCGGCGCCGGCCCCAGACGCACGGCCTCGTCAGCGGCCCAGACATGGGCGGCGTCACGATCGGCGTCAGAATAGACGGCAACCGTGCTGTAACCCATGCGTTTGGCGCCACGAATCACACGGAGTGCGATTTCACCGCGGTTGGCTATCAGAACCTTTTTGAACTTGCTCATGTATTCCAGCTCGGTTTTCTTTTTTCGATAAAGGCAGTCGTGCCTTCCACGCCCTCATCTCCACGCACGCAGTCTGCAAAGCGCCGTGAAGCCTCATCGAGAATGTCATCCATATCCATGCGCCCGACTTTCAGCATGATGTCCTTGGTCACCGCATTGGCGCCCGGGGCACACTGGCGAATCTGGCCAAGTACTTCCTCAAGCCGGGTCTGCATCTCCAGATCATCACTCACCAGGTAGTGCACCACGCCCAGCTTCTGCGCCTCTTCACCATTGAACATACCGCCGCAGACGCCCAGACGGCGCGCCTGGGTAATGCCGATACGCTCAACAACGAAAGGCGCTATTTGTGCGGGCGGGATGCCGCGGCTGGTTTCCGGCAGACCGAACTTGGCATCCCGATGCGCAATAGCGACGTCCGAAGCACAGGCCAGGCCGAAACCGCCACCCAGCACCGCGCCTTCGAGCAGCGCAATCACCGCCTGTGGCGCGTTATTCACCTTGCGTAGCATGGCGCCGAAACGTCGGCTATAGGCCTCCACCGCATCACGACCGTCTTGTGCGGCCGGCGCGAACCGCGCCTGGGCCATTTCCTTGAGATCACCACCGGCGCAGAAATTACCCTCGGCGCCCCGCAACACCACGGCACGCACACTGCGATCATCAGCAATGGCATCAAAGACATTGTTGAGATCGTCCAGCACCACGCTGTTCATGGCGTTTTTCGCTTCGGGACGGTTGATGGTCGCGAGCAGTATTCCGTCCTGCAGCTCAAGCTGCAGATGCGTGGTTTCCGGCAGCCTCATTTCTTCTTCCCCGGCAAAATACCCAAGTGCTTGGAGATGATCTGCATCATCACCTCATCAGCGCCACCGCCGATGGAATGCAGGCGCAGGTCCCGGTAGAACTGGGCTGGAGAACTTTCCCACATATAACCCTGCCCACCCCAGAACTGCATACAGACATCGGTCAGCTGGCGTGACAGACGGGCCGTCTTGAGCTTGGCCATGGAGGCGGCCAGCGTCACATCCCGGCCCTCCAGCATGTCTTCGGTAGCGCGGTAGATCAGGGCACGGGCCGCTTCCAGCTCGGTCTTGAGCTCGGCCAGGGTGAAATGCACATACTGATTGTCCAGCACGGACTTGCCGAAAATATTGCGCTGGCGGGTATATTCGACGGTGTCGTCGAATACCCGGTCCATGGCTTTCAGAATACTGGCGGAAAGAAACAGGCGTTCTTCCTGGAACTGCTGCATCTGGTAACTGAAACCCTTGCCTTCCTGACCGATGAGATTGCGCGCCGGCACCTTCACGTTGTCCAGGAAAATGATGGCGGTATCCGAGGAGCGCTGACCCAGCTTGTCCAGTTTGGTCTCCCGCTGAATGCCCGCAGCATCCAGGGGCACCACAATCAGCGATTTGTTGCCGTGACGGTCCGCTTCATCGCCAGTGTTCGCCAGCAGGCAGGCCCAGTCGCCCTGGGTGCCGTTGGTGATCCACATTTTCTGGCCATTGATGACATAGTCGTCGCCAACCCGTTTCGCGGTGGTCTTGATGCCTGCCACATCCGAACCGGCGCCCGGCTCGCTCACCGCAATACAGGCCACAAGATCACCGGCGATTGCCGGCGCCAGATATTCCTTCTTCAGCTCGTCTGAACCGAAGCGCGCCAGCGCTGGCGTGGCCATGTCGGTCTGCACCCCGATCGCCATGGGAATGCCGCCACAGGTACAGGTCCCAATAGCCTCGGCAAAAGCCACCTGATAGGAATAGTCCAGACCCAGGCCGCCGTATTCTTCCGGCTTGGTGATACCGAGCATGCCCAGATCACCCAGACCCTTGAAGACTTCGTGCGCCGGGAACAGACCTTCGCGCTCCCATTGTTCGACATGCGGATTGATATGCTGTTCAACAAAGCGTTCGGCCGTACGCCGGATTTCGTGATGTTCGTGTGTAAAGAAGCTCATGATCAGAATCTCGCCACGCCGAAGGTATTGGGATGCAGCTGGCGCAGGCGCGCCTCCCGACAGACAGACAGGGTCAGCGCCAGTACACGTCGTGTGTCACGCGGGTCGATAAGACCGTCATCCCAGAGCCGCGCCGTACCGTTAAAGGCATGCGACTGCTCGTTGAACTTGTCGATAATCTGCTGTTCCATCTGCTGCAGGAATTCGGCCGGCACATCCTTGCCGGCGGCCTTCATCTTGGCCTCGGTCACAATCGACATCACCTTGGCCGCCTGCTCACCCCCCATTACAGCGGTACGGCTGTTGGGCCAGGCAAAGATGAACTCCGGATCATAACCACGACCGCACATACCGTAGTTGCCTGCCCCGAACGACCCGCCCATGACAATGGTGATCTGTGGCACGGTGGCATTGGCCACGGCCTGGATCATTTTCGAGCCGTGCTTGACGATGCCGCCCTGCTCCGCCTCCGTACCGACCATGTACCCGGTAATGTTCTGCAGATAAATGATGGGCATGTCGGACTGACAACAGAGCTGGATGAACTGACCGGCCTTGTTGGCGCCCTTGGTCGTGATCGGCCCGTTGTTACCGATAATGCCGACCGGATGGCCTTCGATAGTGGCCTGACCGCAGATGGTCTGCTGATCCCAGTCAGCCTTGAATTCAAGGAACTCGGAACCGTCCACCAGCCGAGCAATCACCTCACGGCAATCGTAGGGCTTGCGGTAATCCGCCGGCACGATGCCACAGAGATCCTCGATATCGTAGAGCGGCTCGCTATACTCGCGTGCCGCGAATACGGGCAGATGCTCATTCCAGGCGATCTTGCCCATCACCTCACGAGCAATGCGAATGCCATCGGCGTCGTCTTCGGCCAGGTATTCGCAGGTTCCGGCCACCGTGCCATGCATATCGGCGCCCCCCAATTCCTCATCCTCGGCAATCTCACCGGTGGCAGCCCGCAGCAGAGGTGGCCCGGCCAGGAAAACCTTGGCCTTGTTGCGCACCATGATCACGTAATCCGACAGCCCCGGCATATATGCCCCGCCAGCCGTTGAAGAACCATGCACCACGGTTACCTGCGGAATGCCGGCTGCCGACAGACGGGCTTGATTGGCGAAGGTCTTGCCACCGGGAATGAACAGGTCTTCCTGATACATCAGATTGGCGCCGCCCGATTCGATCATCGAAACCACAGGCAGTTTCTGTTGCAGGGAAATTTCCTGCACACGTAGCGTCTTCTGTACACCGTAGGGGGTCATGGTGCCGCCCTTGATAGCGCTGTTGGAGGCAGTCAACATGCAGCGCGTGCCGCTGACATAACCGATACCGTAAATGCTGTTACCCCCTGCCAGCGAGCCATCCTTGTCGTCGTGGTATTTGTACCCACAAAGCGTTGACAGCTCCAGAAACGGCGAACCCCGATCCAGCATCAGATTGACACGCTCACGCGGCAATAACTGGCCACGTTTCTCGAAGCGGGCCTTCTTGGAAAGCTCGGTATCGCGCACCCTGGCCTCGATGGCCCGGAATTCCTCGATACATCCCAACATGTCTTCGCGGTTCTGGCGGAAGGCATCACTATGGAGATCGACTTTCGATTCTATGACCGGCATGGTCTCACCTGCTGCATATTGTCATGATCGGCTGCTATGCAGGCACACTTGCCCGGACCATACGCAGCCGTTTGGAAAGCGTGAAGATTCTTGGATTTCGCAGGCTTTTACAAGGGCCAGGGAAATGCAGGTTACTTGTCCTTTAGCCGCCCTGCAGGACCTTGGGCTTCACCGCTCGATGGAAACCCTCGAACGGCCTGGAATTATCGTGCTCGGCAAGCGGATCCAGCTTGGTATTGCAGGACGCGGCCCCGTCGACCTTGATGCAATCGCCACTGATAAACGCTGCCGCTTCCGACAGCAGGAAGCAGATTGCGCTGCTGGCCTCGGCCTCCTCACCCAGGCGTTTCAACGGCACCTTTTTCTTCAGCACCGGGAACATGGCCTTGAGCGCTGGGTCCTCATAGGTATCCAGCCCACTGGACATGATCCAGCCCGGCGCCACGGCGTTTACCCGCACGCCGGAACAGGCCCATTCCACGGCGGCCGTCTCGGTAAAGTTCAGCATGCCGGCGCGGGCCGCTCCCGAGTGCCCCATACCCGGCATGCCGTTCCACATATCCGCCACGATATTCACGATGCTGCCCCCATGCTGATGCATGCTCTGGTTATAGACTTCACGCGCCACCAGGAACCCACCAGTGAGATTATTGCTGACCACCGTCTCGAAGCCGCGCTTGGAGATTTTCGCCAACGGCGCCGGGAACTGGCCACCCGCATTGTTCACCAGTCCATCAATCCGGCCGTGTCGTTCCAGTATGGCCGTCACGGCCGCCTTGACAGCATCTTCATCGCGGATATCCAGGCTTTGCGTGTCCGCCTGCCCCCCATCTTCCGCAATTTCCGCGGCGACCTTGTCGAGCTTCTCCTGCGTGCGGCCGACCAGTATGACCAGTGCACCCAGACTGGCAAGCTCATGCGCCGTACAGCGGCCGATGCCGCTACCGCCACCAGTCACGATAATCTTTCGACCGGCAAAACAGCCATCACGGAAAATGGATTGGTAACTCATCTCGGCACCTTCTGAATTTCAGGCATCGCTCCCGGCATCAAGGGCGCCAGGAGATGGAAACAAAAAAGCGCCGGGGAATCCCCGGCGCCTTTGACTCTGGTCGTGAACGGCAATGCCGGTCAGGCTTAGAGTTTGCCCTGCAGTTCCGGCAGCACCTGGAACAGGTCGCCAACCAGACCGATATCCGCCACCTCAAAGATAGGCGCGTCTTCATCGCTGTTGATGGCCACGATGCAACCGGCATCCTTGATGCCGGCCAGATGCTGAATGGCGCCGGAAATACCGACAGCAATATAGAGCTCCGGGGCAATGATTTTGCCGGTCTGACCGACCTGCATATCGTTGGGCACATAACCGGAGTCCACCGCGGCACGCGAAGCGCCCACGCCGGCACCCAGCTTGTCCGCCAGATCAAAAATAACCTTGAAGTTCTCGGAAGAACCGACACCGCGGCCACCGGAAACAACGCGAGGCGCAGACTGCAGATCGGGACGATCACCGCCTTCCTTCTTCAGCCCCACGTAACGGGTATGCGTCGGCAGTTCGGCGTCCACGGAAATACCTTCCACGGCAGCGCTACCGCCCTGACCGGCCGCCTGATAGGAGGCGCAACGCACGGAAGCCACCACCGCCTGGCCGCTGTCTGCCTGCACGGTCACGATAGCATTACCGGCGTAGATCGGACGATCGAACTCATGCGCGCCATGTACCGCCATGATGTCGGTTACCATCGCCACACCCATCAGCGCAGCCACGCGCGGCATCAGGTCCTTGCCGTAGGTGGTGTTGGGGCCGAACACATGGCTGTAACCACCGTCCTGGGCCACCTTGGCAATCTGCGGCGCCAACACGGCAGCCAGCGGCTGGCTATTGGCTGCATTGTCCGCCACCAGCACCTTGCTGACACCCTCCAGCTGGGCCGCAGCCTCGCCAATCGACTGACCGCTCTCGGCCAGTACCAGAACTTCCACTTCACCACCTACTTCCGATGCGCATTTCACTGCGCGCGCGGTGGCCACATTCAATTGCCCATCGTCATGCTGGGCGACAACTAGAATCTTGCTCATTACTTTCCCCTTGTCAGCCTAGACCAGGCCCTTGTCTTTAAGAGCGGCAACCAGTTCATCCACGGTTTTCACCTTGATACCCGCGGCACGAGCCGGCGGCGGGCTGGTCTTGGTCACGGTCAGGCCAGGCGCGGCTTCCACACCCAGATCGGCCATACTGACTGTTTCAACAGGTTTACGCTTGGCCTTCATGATGTCCGGCAGCTTCAGGTAGCGCGGCTCGTTCAGGCGGAGATCCGCGGTAACCACCGCAGGCAGATCGACTTCAATGGTTTCCAGGCCGGCGTCCACTTCACGCACCACGGTAGCCTTGTTGCCGTCGATCTTCAGTTCACCGGCGAAGGTGGCCTGCGGGATGCCCAGCAACGCCGAGGTCATCTGCCCCGTCTGGTTGTTGTCGTCGTCAATGGCCTGCTTGCCCATCAGGAACAGACCCGGCTGCTCTTTCTCGAACACCGCCTTGAGAATGCGGGCAGCGGTCAGCGGGGAGACTTCTTCATTCACCTTGACGTGAATGGCCCGGTCGGCGCCAAAGGCAAGCGCACTGCGCAGCTGCTCTTCAGCCTTGTCGCCACCGATGGTCACGGCGATGACTTCCTCAGCCGTGCCCGCCTCTTTCAGGCGCACGGCCTCTTCCATGGCGATTTCATCGAAGGGATTCATGCTCATCTTGACGCCGTCCAGGTTTACACCCGAACCGTCACCCTTCACCTGGATACGGACGTTATAGTCCACTACTCGTTTAACACTAACTAGAACTTTCATTACTTATGTCTCATAAGTTGATGATTGGATTTAAAATAGATGCCATTACATAGCTGAGTAATTAGGCCCGCCACCGCCTTCTGGCGCCACCCAGGTAATGTTCTGGGCAGGGTCCTTGATGTCGCAGGTCTTGCAATGCACGCAGTTGGCGGCATTGATCTGGAAACGCTTGCCACCGTCCTTCTCCTCAACCACCTCATATACCCCGGCCGGGCAATAACGCTGCGCCGGTTCGGCATACTCGGGCAAGTTTTTATCAATCGGAATACTGGCGTCTGTCAGCTGCAGGTGCGAAGGCTGATCCTCCTCATGCGAGGTGCTGGACAGAAACACCGAGGACAGCTTGTCAAAACTCAACTTGCCATCGGGTTTCGGATAATCAATTTTCTGCGCCTGGGAGGCAGGCACCAGCGTTTCATGATCGCGCTTGCGATCATGCGCCGTAAAAGGCAGCTTGCCACCGAACAGATTCTGCTCAATGAAGTTGAGGGCACCGCCAATCAGGGCGCCGAACTTGTGCAGGAACACGCCGAAGTTACGGCTGCGGTAAAGCTCGTCGTATAACCAGCTGGCCTTGAAGGCTTCCGGGTAAGACTCAAGCACATCGGCACCCTGGCCGCCAGCCTTGAGTGCGGTTGCCGCCGCATCGGCGGCCAGCATGCCTGACTTCATGGCCGTATGACTGCCCTTGATCTTGGCGAAGTTCATGGTGCCAAGATCGCAGCCGATCAGGGCGCCACCCGGGAACACCATTTTCGGGATGGAGTAGAGTCCGCCCTTGTTCAGAGCGCGGGCGCCATAGGAAAGGCGCTTGCCTCCTTCCAGATACTGCTTGAATACAGGATGGTGCTTGAGGCGCTGGAATTCGTCGAAAGGAGAAAGATAGGGATTCGTATAGGACAGGTCCACAATCAGGCCCACGGCAACCTTGTTGTCTTCCAGATGATAGAGGAAGCTGCCGCCCAGGCTGCCAGTGCCGATCAGATCCAGCGGCCAGCCGGCGGAATGCACGACCAGACCCGGCTGATGTTTCTCAGCGGGAATTTCCCACAGCTCCTTGATACCGATACCGAAATGCTGGGGGTCGGCATCATTGTCCAGTTCATACTGGCGGATCAGCTTCTTGCCGATATGGCCACGGCAACCCTCGGCAAACAGGGTGTACTTGCCACGCAGCTCCATGCCGGGCGTGTACATGCCTTCCTTGTGCTTGCCTTCCTTGTCCAGGCCCATATCACCCGTCACGATGCCGCGCACGATACCGTCTTCGATAATGGCGTCCTGGGCCGGGAAGCCCGGGTAGATTTCAACACCCAGCGCCTCGGCCTGCTCTCCCAGCCAGCGGCAAAGCTTGCCTAGCGAGATGATGTAGTTGCCATGGTTGTGCATGGTCTTGGGCACAAACAGGCCCGGCATCTTGAAGGCGCCGCTTTCACCTGTCATGAAATAGATATCATCACGGCTGACTGCCGTATTCAGCGGAGCACCCTTGTCCTTCCAGTCCGGAATGAGTTCATTCAGGGCGCGCGGCTCGAATATGGCGCCGGACAGAATATGAGCCCCGACTTCTGATCCCTTTTCCACCACGCAGACCGCGAGGTCTTCATTCTGCTGCTTCAGACGAATGGCAGCAGACAGACCGGCCGGTCCTGCGCCCACGATGACGACGTCATATTCCATGACGTCGCGCTCTACGGCTTCATTCTCCGTCATACGTTTCTCTTGTACGTTTGTGGTTCAACTACGGGCCAGACCCATAGGCGAAGGGCGCATTCTAACGTTTTTGGAGGCAAATCCGCTATCAGGAAATAAATCTTTCCTATTATTTCGGCCCGCAGCCATCAAGCGGCCTTGTTATCGGCGTCCGCGGATTTCTTCTTGCCGGGCAGCGTCCCCATCAGCTTGGCGATAATACCCAGCATGATTTCATCGGCCCCACCACCGATGGAAAGCAGGCGCGTATCGCGGAATGCACGGGACACCGGGTTCTCCCAGGTATAACCCATACCGCCCCAGTACTGCAGGCAACTGTCGGTCACCTCACGCGCCAGACGCCCGGCCTTGAGCTTGGCCATGGAGGCCAGCTTGACCACCTCCATGCTGTTCTGGTCTTTCACGTACAGGTCACAGGTGCGGTACACCAGCGCACGCAGCGCTTCGACCTCGGTCTGCAGTTCGCCCATGCGGAAGTGAATCACCTGGTTATCAATCAGCGGCTGATCGAAAGTCTTGCGCTGCTGGGTGTATTCAATGGTGGCCTGAATGACATGCTCCAGCCCTTTCAGCGTTGATGCGCCGGCGAACATGCGCTCCTCCTGGAACTGCTGCATCTGCATCATGAAGCCCATGCCTTCCATGCCGATGCGGTTGCGCTGCGGCACGCGCACATTGTCAAAGAAGATCTGCGCGGTATCCGAGGACCACATGCCGATCTTGTGAATTTTCTTGGCGCGCTCAACGCCCGGCGCATCCATGGGCACCATAATCAGTGACTTGTTCTGGTGCGGCTTGCCGTCCGAGGTGTTGGCCAGCAGACAGATGGCATCCGACTGCATGCCATTGGTAATCCACATCTTGCTGCCGTTGATGATGTAATCGTCGCCATCCTTGACTGCGGTGGTCTTCAGGCCCGCCACATCGGAACCGGCGCCCGGTTCGGAGACCCCGATCGACAATACTTTCTCACCGGCCACCGCAGGTGTCAGAAACTCTTCGCGCAACTCATCCGAGCCATAGCGGGCCAGCGCCGAAGACGCCATCTCGGTCTGCACGCCGATGGCCATACCAACACCGCCACAGGTGATATGCCCCAGTTCTTCGGCAAAGGCCATTTCATAGGAATAATCCAGACCCATGCCGCCGTATGCCTCGGGCTTGTGAATGCCCAGCAAACCCAGGTCGCCCATTTTCTTGAACAGTTCATGGGCCGGGAAAATCTGTGCTTCTTCCCATTCATCGACGAAAGGATTGATCTCGTTCTCGATGAACCTGCGCGTAGTGCGCCGGATCTCTTCATGTTCAGTGGTAAATTCCATGTCGTCCTCCGGGAGTCTGAATAATAAAACTAGTTGGATAAGGCTTCGGCCAGTGCCCTGGGCACCGGAATCGGGTAATCCAGCAGCATCTGCGCATGGCATTTACCCTGCGGATCGATCCGCAGCGAAGCAACGCCCCCTCCCCCCAGAGAATGGCGTAACAGGAAATTGAAACTGCCGGTGCCCGGCAACTCCCAGCGGGTGACTTCGCCCTTGAGCATATAGGCGAAATACCCGGAGACCGCCTCGGCCGTGAGCGCGGCGCGGATATAGGGCAGATATTCCGGTTTACGGGCAATGACACCGATATTCGAGTGGTCACCCTTGTCACCACTGCGGCCCACGGCCAGCCTCACCAGCGGCACTTCCACCGCATCCTCGATAGTGTCCGGCAACTCGCCATTTACTGCATCGGCAACCAGTTCGGAACTGAAGCCGCCTTCGGCCGGAATATCGACCGGGGCACTTTCACCATCCACATCCACCGAGACCGGTACCCGGTCTTTCTTCACCAGGCAGGTGAAAAGCTGCGGCATGGGGGTGATATTCGGACGCCCGCCAAAGTAACCGGTAATGGCCGGCACCATATTGGTGGCCGCCTGGGCGATTTCCCGTGAAAAAATCACCAAGGCTTCCTTGCTGACATGCTTGACCGCAATCTTGACCAGCACCTCACGCGTTGCCCTGGCACCGGGTCTTGCATGGGGGCCATACATGGCCTCGCCGCCAATCACTTCAATATCGGTATCGCTGAAATCATCCAGGCCCTTGTCCCTGAAGATCAGCCGCGCCTTGCCCAGGATGGCCTCGGCAGCCCGCTCGCCTTTGCGGACAGCGTCAATGCCGCCAATCACAAAAGTCGCCGTGGCGCGGAAGCCGCGTGGAAAGGTAGCGGAAACCTTGTAGGAATCCGTTGGCGGCAGTCCACTGGCGCCTGCTACCTTGACCCGGTTATCGCCCGCCTGCTCCAGCGTGACCCGGGTAAAGTCACAGACCACGTCCGGCAACAGATAAGCCCGTGGGTCATGAATCTCGTAAAGCATCTGCTCACCCACGGTAAACGGGGTGACCAGACCACCAGTGCCCTCCGGCTTGGTGACTATGAATTCACCGCTTTCGTCGAATTCAACAATCGGAAAACCCATGTCTTCATAACCGGGCACGGTTTCCCAGTCAGTAAAATTACCGCCTGTGCACTGCGTACCACACTCGATGATATGTCCGGCCAGCGAGCCGGCGGCCAGGAAGTCGTAGTCCGTAGGCCGTTTACCGAATTCATGCATCAGCGGCCCCACCACTACGGCGCTGTCCACGCCACGACCGGTGAGAACGATTTCCGCACCACCATCCAGCGCCTGCTTGACCGGCAGCGCGCCAAGATAGGCGTTCATGGTCACCACCTGTGGCGGCAGGGCTTGATCACTTTCCCACTCGGTGATTCCGGCATCGCGGAACTCCTGTTGACGGGGAGCCAGGTCATCACCCAGCACCAGGCCGATCTTGAATTCCAGACCCTGCTTCTCGGCGGCTGCTTTCAACGCCTCCCGGCAGGCGGCCGGATTGACGCCACCGGCATTGCAGACCACCTTGATACCCTGCTTCTTGATCTCGGGCAGCAGCGGTTCCAGTACATCTACAAAGTCGTTGGCATAGCCCTGACTGGGATCCCGCATGCGCTTGATCGCCATGATGGACATGGTGACTTCGGCCAGATAATCGAAGACCAAATAATCGAGATTTCCCTTGTGCACCAGCTGTGCGGCGGCAGTACTCGTATCGCCCCAGAACGCCGAGGCACAGCCAATACGTACAGTCTTCAATGGATACTCCTAAATCACGGATGGAAAATGACCAAGGCGCTCAATACTATGGGGATGCCCGACAACTGACAATGTGGCGGGTAACAGCTCTTTCCGCAGATAGAAAAACGCCCCCTGGCGGGGGCGTTTTTGCACGGGAGCCTAACTGGCGTTGGCGCGGAACATGGAGCGCATACCCTTGATGCGCTCGAGCAGGCCCGAGGTCTCCGTGGCTGGCTGCTGAATCTCCTCCACCTCGTAGCGGCGTGACTCCTCAGGACTTTCCAGCAAGGCAGAATGACGGCGCACTGCCGAACGGACGTTGATCTTGGCCATCGCTTCACGCACCGGTTTCATGAGGAAGCGGTAAACCTGCCCATGATTGATGAGATCAATAGCGTCATGCGCATCGGCACGATTGGTCACGATAATGGATACCAGATGCGGCTGATGACGCTTGAGCAGGCTCAGGAACTCAACCACCGGCTTGCCTTCAATACGCAGGTCGGAAATCACCACGCCGATTTCCTTCTGCTCCAGAAGATCCAGCGCGCCAGCAATGGTATCGGCTTCGTAAATACTGAAATCAGCGCCGAGCATATCCGCCATGAAACTGCGATTGTCCGCCTCCTCGTCGAGCAGCAACACGCCAGGCTTGTCATCGGAACCGGTAACCAGCTCTTGCTGCTCGTTACTCAAACGCCCGGTGGCCGCCGCTTCGGTGCGGGAGGCTTCAACCGCCTTGGCAATAGTGTTGCGAAGATCCTCATTGGACCAGGGCTTGCTGACGAAGCGGAAAATCTCGCCCTCGTTGATGGATCCGATAATAGCGTTCAGGTCGGCATAACCTGTCAGCAGAATACGCATGGCGTTGGGTTGAACGTTGCGGGCGGTACGCAGCAACTCGTAGCCCGTCATGCCAGGCATGCGCTGATCGCTGACAATCACATCCACCTGATCATGACGCAGTTTTTCCAGCGCCTCTTCGCCGCCATTGGCGAGAATGACATCGTAATCGCGCCTAAACAGCATGCGCATGGTTGTCAGGATGCGCTGCTCATCATCCACAAACAGTATCTTGGGCTTGCTTCCGGTCTGACTTTCGTTGTCCATGAATATCCCCTCGTATGTTTTATGCGCCTGCCATAGCTGGCATGGACAGATCACTCATTCCCTGCGCACTGCTGCCTGCCTTCTGCTTGACCGGCAGCACGATAGTGAATTCCGTGCCTTCTCCCGGTTTGGACTTCACCGCGATATGCCCACCGTGCTCCTCAATAATCTTGAACACAATGGACAGACCCAGTCCGGTGCCCTCACCAATCGGCTTGGTGGTAAAGAAGGGATCAAAAATCTTCTTGCGGGTTTCCTCATCCATGCCACAGCCGGTATCACGGAAGCTGATCGCCACCTTGTCACCCACGGCCTTGGTATTGATAAAGAGCTGCCCCTGACCATCCATCGCCTGTGCAGCATTGGTAATGAGATTCAGGAATACCTGGTTGAGCTGTGAAGGCGCGCATTCGATGTCGGGCACTTCGCCATACTCCCTGATGACTTCCACACCCGCCTTGAGCTGGTTGTAACTGATTTTGAGCGTGGCATCGATGCCATCGTTGACATGGAAATGCGCATCACGCGAACGATCGAGACGACTGAAGTCCTTGAGGTTGCTCACCAGCTCGGAAATCTGCTTGAGGCCGTGATCATTATCTTCCAGCAACTGCTGCAATTCCTGTTGCAGTTCCTGGGAATTCACATCCTGCTGAATGGCCATGAGGTCCTGCATGGCCTGCGCAACCTCCTCATCCTTGGCCTCCGGGTCATTCATCAACCGGAAGATATCCGCATGGCATCGCAACAGCTCGCTCAGCTCCTGCAACGAAGTACCGAAGATCTCGTTGTTACTGCGCACATACCCCAGCGGCGTATTGATCTCATGCGCAACGCCGGCCACCATCTGACCCAGTGAGGCCATTTTCTCGGACTGGATCAGCTGGGTCTGGGATTCCTGCAGATCCTTCATGGCGCTCTGCAGATCCTTGGTGCGCACGGCCACCATGTCTTCCAGATGTTCGTTGGTGTTTTTCAGCTCGTCGTTGGCACGGTCAAGATCCTGATAACTCTTGCGCAGACGCAGACCCAGATAGGCCAGCACCAGCAGCAGGACAACAGCATAAATCACCAGAATCTGGCGATAGCGCTGCGACTCGGCCAGGCGCGCCTCGTGGAAGGCGCCATAGGTGGCCTGCAACTCCTCAAGCCGCTGGTCAGTGGGATAACCGGTCAGCTGTTTGAGGCTGGCGTCCACATTACGCTTGTCGTTGAGCAGGTCATTACCTGTAGAAGAAAGCTGCACATAACTGCCGCGGTACTCATCCGGAATATCGCTGGGCACCTTGCTGAACTGGTAGACCAGTTCTTCAAACACAGCTTCGTTTGGTGGTTCCGGCAACACGCCATAGGTCATGGCCTCTTTCAGCAGACGCAGAACCTGGATGCGGGAATCGAGGAATTCCTCCGCAGCCAGACCTTCCAGCAACTCGTCGGAAACACGCGGGATAATTTCCAGACTGTTAATCAGGCGCAGGTTCTGGAATTCATAATGTTCGGCGGTTTCCACTTTTTCCGCCATGGCCTGAAGGTAGGCATCCAGCGCCGCATCTACCTCCGGGCTGATACCGCGCAGGCTGTAGTCACCTTCGGTAAGCACCTTCGGCGCTTCTTCCACTTCCGGAATCATATTCAGCAACGCCTCGGACTCCACGTCCACAAAAAGGCGCGCCTTGACGATTTCCTCATTGAATTTGGCATCAAGCTGCTTCAGATCACGCATGTGCTGCTGCACCTGGGCATGAACCTCGAGGTCTACGCTTTGTGTGCCGCGCACAAGAAACAACAGGGCGCCAATAGCAATACCGCCCGCGACTGCCAGAAACAAGGGTCGCAAATTCATCTTCTCCCCCTCTCACACCAACCGGCCCGAAATTGTTTGCCCGGAATGAAAATCCGGGACTTGTTGTTATCTGACCGGCAACCTTCCTGCTGGTTGATTACCGAACATTCCCCTGACGCTTGCAAGAATACATAGGCTGCCAGGGTTTTGTCTTATTTCTCCAACCGTTAGGCCGGAATACTAACAGACTCCGCAACAAAAAATACATTGCCGATGTTGCGGCCAATATGACTTATGTTAGTCTCTGCAAAATATAATCATGACAGTGATGACTGTAATGATTATCGCGACTAGAATGATTTACGCAAGACTATAAGCAAAAGCAGAGGAGACTACTGTGGCGCGATTACACTGGGCCATCAGGAGCGAGTCGTCAAAACTCAAAACCAAGGGGAAAAACATGCAGCGCTCTATTTCGCTGACCGGTTGGTCCAGCGTACTTATCGGTCTGTGCCTGCTGGCGCCAACGGGTGCCCAGGCAGAACCGGAGGCGGATGACCGCACACTGGTTCCCCAGCCGGCCGAAATCATGCCGAAGGCCATCGAATCCACCTTGCTGGATATCCACCACACGGGCGAACGTTTCATTGTCGTGGGTGACCGCGGACACATCCTGATTTCCGAGGACGGACAGGACTGGCAGCAACTGGAAGTACCGGTAAGGGCAATGCTGAATCGCCTGCGCATGCTGAACAGCAAGACTGGCTGGGTAGTCGGCCATGACGGCACTGTCCTGCGCACCGACGACGGCGGTCTGAGTTGGACTCTGCAGCACTTCGACGCGGAGTGGGGCAAGCCCTTCTACGACGTTCTGTTCCTGGATGAGCAAAACGGAATGGTCATCGGTGCCAACGGCCGGGCCATTCGCACCCGTGACGGCGGTTCAACCTGGGAGGAGATGGAAAATCCGGTCTTCGACCTTGGACTGCATCTGAATGTCATCCTGCGACTCGGCGACGGCAGCCTCTTCCTGGCAGGCGAACGCAGCCTGCTGGCGCGCTCCAGCGATAACGGCGAAAACTGGGAACTGCTGACTTCGCCATACAGCGGGTCCTGGTTCAATGCCCTGCCCTACGGTGAAACCGGCATGGTTGCCTTTGGTCTGCGCGGCAATACTTACCTGGCGGACAATGTTGCCGGCCTGGCGACCGAAAACGTCGAGCAGTGGAGCGAATACGACGTCACCACACAAACCGATGCGGATGTACTGGCTCCGATGGGTTGGCGCCTGATCGATAACCCCGTCATACAGAGCCTGTTCGGCGGTTCCAGCTTTGCACCCGCCTCCGTGGTGCTGGTGGGAGTGAACGGCACCATCGTGCGCGGCGACCTGGACAACAACAAGCTTGAGAAGGTGCCCAACGAATTCGACGCACCCCTCTCCGATGCAATCCTGGTGAATAACAAACTTTATGTGGTGGGACGCAACGGCGTCGGCACCTTCGACTGGTAAGGGGACACGCAATGGCTAAGGCATCCAGCGGTAACAACACCGCAACCCAGTTCATTCTCAAACTGGTCGAGCCCATCATCTTTGGCAAGCGCATCATCACGCTTGCCATTCTGCTCGTCCTGACAGCATGGTTCGGTTACGAAGCATCACAGACCAAGGTCGATGCCGGCTGGCTGAAGATGGTGCCCCTTGAGCACCCCTACATGCAGACGTTTACGGAGTACTACAAGGACTTCGGCGGCGCCAACACCATCATCGTGGCGTTGCAGAACAAGAACGGCGACATCTACAACAAGGAATTCATGGAAAAAATGCAGAAGGCGACGGATGACGTCTTCTTCATTCCCGGTGTCGACCGTGCGCGTGTGATGTCGATCTTTACGCCGAACGTGACTTATGTAGAAGTCATCGAGGGCGGGCTGTCAGGCGCCAACGTCATACCCGCGGACTATGAACCGACGCCGGAGATGTTCAAACGCATCAAGTCCAATGTCGGTAAGGCGCAGATCATTGGACGCCTGGTATCGGAAAACCAGGACGGCGCCATGGTCATGGCTGAACTGCTGGAATTCGATCCTGTCACCAACGAAAAGCTCGAATACCAGGATGTTGCCAATACGCTTGAGGAAATTCGCGCCAAATACGAAGACGAAAACACCACCGTGCATATCATCGGCTTCGCCAAGGTGGTGGGTGACATGACCGACGCCGCGGTCGAGGTGGTGGGCTTCTTCGGGCTGGCGCTGATCATGACCACCCTGCTGCTGTGGGCATACACGGGTACCTTCAAGCTTTCCCTGCTGCCCATGGGCTGCTCGATTATTGCCGTCATCTGGGAATTCGGCCTGCTCACACTGGCCGGCAAGGGGGTCGACCCGTTCGCCATTCTGGTGCCATTCCTGGTGCTGTCCGTGAGCGTGAGCCATGGCGTGCAATATGTGAATGCCTGGGTAAGTGAAGTCGACCAGGGCAAAAACGGCTTTGACGCCTCGGTGAATACCTTCAGGCGCCTGGCCATCCCCGGCACCGTCGCCCTGATCACGGACGTAGCCGGTTTCGCCACCATCTACCTGATACAGATCGACAGTATTCAGGAAATGTCCCTGAACGCCGCCTTCGGTGTCGCCGCCATCATCATTACCAACAAGGTGCTGATGCCGATCTGGCTCACCTACATGAAAATCGGCAACATCGAGGAGTTCCGCAAGAAACAGCTCAAGCGCGAGCAGATGGGCGATGGCCTGTGGAAACTGATCGCCAAGGTCACCCATCGCAAACCCGCGATTGTGACCCTGCTGATCTGCGCGGTGGCACTCGGCTGGGCCATGTACAAGTACCCGGATCTGCAGACCGGCGACACCCTGCCCGGCGTGCCCGAGCTGCGTCCGGACTCGCGTTACAACCAGGACTCTTACACCATCGTCGACAACTACACCCTCGGCGTGGACGTGTTCAAGGTGATCGCGGAAACCAAGCCGGACGCCTGTATCGACTACCCCATCATGGAGGAAATCGATCGCTTCTCCTGGCATATGACCAATACCGCAGGCGTGCAATCTGTCATGTCGCTGCAGGTGCTGGCGAAACTGGTCTACAGCGGACTGAGCGAAGGCCGTCTGAATGCTGAGCTTATTCCCCGCAACCGTTATGCCCTGGCTCAGGCTACCGCGCTGGTACCGACCACCACCGGCATGCTCAACGACGATTGCGACGCCCTGGCGCTGTTCATCTTCATCGAGGATCACAAGGCTGACACGCTCAAGCACATCGTCAACAAGGTGAAGGAATTCGAGGAAGCCAACAAAGGTACCGAAGTCTCCTTCCGCCTGGCTTCAGGCAATGCGGGCGTGATGGCGGCCACCAATGAAGTGGTAGAAGCCGAAGAAGTACGGGTCGTGATGTGGGTGTACGCCGTGATCATCACCTTCATATTCCTTTCATTCCGCACCCTCTCCGGCATCCTCTGCGTGGTGCTGCCCCTGTCGCTGGTGTCTTTCATGGCCTATGGCGTCATGGCCACCCTGGGCATCGGCATGAAGGTCGCCACCCTGCCTGTTGTGGCTCTCGCTGCGGGTATTGGTGTGGACTACGGCATTTATATTTACAGCGAACTTGCGGAGGGACTGAAGAGCGGCAAGTCTCTGGAGCAGGCTTTCTACGAAACCCTGCACAAGACCGGCAAGGCGGTAATCTTCACAGGTATTGCGCTGGGCCTGAGCGTGTCAACCTGGCTCATGTCCGAACTGCAGTTCCAGGCCGACATGGGCATCATGCTGGTATTCATGTTTACGGCCAACATGTTCGGCGCCATTCTGGTCCTGCCGGCCCTGGCGCATTTCGTGTCGGATGAAGAAGTCCGCAAGGCCCGGAAACAGGGGTTAATTACAGACTCTGCTGACTAGTAACTTTCAAATCAGAAAGCCAAGCGGAGGCAGGCAACTGCCTCCGCTTTTTTTTATTTCATGATTAGACATGTTTCTTATTAACTCGTAACATCGAAACCAAGAGACGCTGAAGCGTCCAGAGAGCTGGGTAAGCTCATTCAAACTGCCTGTGCGGGAGGACAAAGCATGTCGGGGGGAGTTCTATTCAGGACACGGCGCCTGTATTGGCCTGTTGTCGCCATTCCTGTGGCCTGTCTGGCGGCCACATCAGCATCTGCCTGGGACTATTCCTGGGCAGGAATCGATTTTTCCATTGAAAACCGCGTTTCCATCGGCGCCGCCTGGCGTATGGAAGAACGCGATAATGCCTTGCTGGGCAAGCTCAACGTCCCTGGCCAACAGAATCTCTGCGCGCCCGAGGATTGCCTCGGCCTGGATGGCAGTGTCGAACCCATCCGGCGTCTGGTGAATGCCGAAGGCGGCTACACCCTGCACAACACCGACAACGGCAACATGAACTACGACCAGTACGATCCGGTTGCCGCGGTCACCAAGCTCAGCACCAAGATCACGGCCACCTGGGACAATTTCATTTTCAAGTTCTCCGGCATCGGCTTCTACGATCCGATCAACACCGATTTCGAAGAAACGCATAACAACACCCGGCTGCAACCGCGCCACACGGATCGTGGCCGCGAAGTTGAAGAGCGCTATGCCAAGAACGCCGAAGTACGCGAGGCCTTCATTAACGGATTATTCACGGTTTTCGATCGTGAACTGAGCCTCACCCTGGGCCAGCAGCGTTTGCGCTGGGGCGAAGCGAATCTGCACCTGTTCAACACCCTGGATGTCATCAACCCCCTGGATGCCGGCCTGGCACGCATGCCCGGGTTTTCCATCGGCGAAATCAATATTCCTGTCGGTCTGGCGGTCGCTTCCGCCACCTTGACCGAATCCCTCTCCCTGGAGGCCTTCTACCAATACGACTGGGAACCGGTGCGGCCCGATCCGGCCGGCAGCTTTCTTTCTGTTAACGACGTGGCGGGTGGCGGCGACTACGCCATACTCGGCCTCGGCCAGTTTGCCGAAGACCCCAATAAACAGTATGTCTCCGAGGGCAATGCCCGGCTGATAAGTTCCGCTACCCGCACCCTGTTTATTCCCAACGAGCGCTTCGCCGCCCCGGAGGATGGCGGCCAATACGGCCTCAGGTTGAACTGGTATGCGGAAGATCTTCTCAATGGCACCGAACTGGGCTTCTACTACGCGAACTATCATAGCCGCCTGCCTTATGCCAGCGCTCATGCCGGTGATCGCTCATGTACAAGGGATGCGGCGATACCCGGTGACCTTGTCTCGGCACTGGCCGCATGTCAGGGCTTCAATGGTGCGTTCAACCCAGTTGGCCTCGAACCCACCCCGGTGGATACGATGCGTCTGTTTCAGGATTTTCCTGAAGATATCCGGCTTTTCGGCACCAGCTTCAACACGACACTGGGCAAATGGTCGGTATCGGGCGAATACGCATACCGGGACAACCTGCCCCTCCAGGTATTACAAAGCGACGTGGTATTCACCGCGCTGCAGAACTCTGTGCCAGCCGAAGATATTCCTGTCGGCGTTGGTGTAATCCCGGGCGCAACGCTGTTCACCATACCTGGCGCACGTTCAGTATTCCCCGCTCTGCTTACTGAATACCGCAACCAGACACCCTTGCCCGGTGAATACATTCCCGGTTATGAACGTTTCAAGGTAGATCAATTTGTTCTGACCGGCGTACGCATATTCTCCTCCAGCAACCCAATCAAAGCCAATCAGATAATCTGGCTGGTGGAAGCTGGCTTCACCCATGTCAGGGACTTGCCGGACCCGACGGAGTTGGCTTTCCAGGGCGCCGGGGACTTCAGCCACCCCACGCCCGGTTCAGACGGCACAGGACAACCTGCTGGCCAGCCGGTCAATACCCTGTCCATCAACCCCACCCAGCAGACTGAAGGTTTTGCCGAGGACTTTGCCTGGGGCGTGCGCACACTGCTGCGCATCACCTACAACAACGTCTTCAACCTGTTTGGCAAGGATGTGAACCTCTACCCGACCCTGATCTGGTTTGAGGATATTGAGGGAATATCACCCTCGCCCATGCAAAACTATGTGGAAGATACCCGCATGATGGCGCCTGGTCTGTTCTTTGAACTGGGCAGCGATTTTTCGGGCAACATCATTTACCAGTATCACGATGGCGACGAACGCAATTTGCGCCGGGATCGCGATAATCTGGGCATCAGCCTGATTTACAATTTCTGAGTACGTCACGGCGTGCCGCAGACCGGCCCGGAGACGGGCCGGAGATAATAAGCAGGGGCGCCGCGCGCTATCCTTGTTGTGGCGAATCCAGGAAGAAGCGGTAGGCAGGATTGCTGGTTTCTTCCTCGTACTCGTAATGCAGCTCGTCGAAAGACGCGCGGCAGTCGTCGTGCTCGGCCTCCGGCACTTGCAACCCGACCAGCACGCGGCCATAGGCCGAACCATGGTTGCGGTAATGGAATAGCGAAATATTCCAGCGCCCGCCGATACTGTTGAGGAAGTCCAGCAGCGCACCCGGACGTTCAGGAAACTCGAAACGGAACACGATTTCGTCGTCCACATGCTGCGAGCGTCCACCCACCATGTAGCGCACATGTACCTTGGCCATTTCGTTGTTGCTCATATCCACAACCGGATAATCGGCCCTGCGTAGCCGCTCAATCAATGCTTCCTTCTCCGCCACCCCGTCGCGCAAACCCACGCCCACGAAAATATGCGCCTGGCTGGCATTGGCATAGCGGTAGTTGAATTCGGTCACCGAGCGGCGCCCGATGATCTCGCAAAACTGGCGGAAACTGCCCGGCCTCTCGGGTATGGTGACGGCCAGCAGCGCCTCACGGTGCTCACCCAGCTCGGCCCGTTCCGCAATGTGCCGCAGACGGTCGAAATTCACATTGGCGCCACTTTCGATGGCGACAAACGTCTGCTCCCGGACACCTGTCATTTCCACATAGCGCTTGACGCCAGCCACTGCCAGTGCCCCTGCCGGCTCAGCCAGTGAACGGTTATCCCGGAATATATCGCTGATCGCCGCGCAGATTTCATCCACCGTTACCAGCACCATGGCATCCACCAAGTGCCGGGCAAGGCGAAACGGCTCCTCTCCGACCTGCCGCACGGCCACGCCATCAGCAAACAGGCCGACTTGCGCCAATGTGACGCGCTCACCCGCCTCCATTGCACGATAAAGACAGGCTGAGTCTTCAGCTTCCACGCCGATGATTTTCACTTCCGGACGTCGCTGCTTGATCCAGGCCGCCACACCGGCGAGCAGACCGCCTCCACCCACCGGTATGAACACAGCGTCCAGGTTTTCCAGGCCATGTGCGTCTATCTGCTCGAGAATTTCACGCCCGACGGTACCCTGGCCGGCAATGACCTGCGGATCATCATAAGGCGGCACATAGGCCAGCCCCTGCTCTTGTGTCAGTCGATGGGCTTCTTCGCTGGCCTCATCGAAACTGTCGCCATGCAGCACGATATTGCCACCCAGCGCGCGGACCGACTCCACCTTGATGGGCGGCGTGGTGCGCGGCATGACGATTGTGGCCGGGATACCCAACCGTGCACCGGCCAACGCCAGACCCTGCGCATGATTACCGGCAGAAGCGCAAATGACGCCGCGGGCACGTTGAGCCTCGTCGAGGTGAGCAACCTTGTTATAGGCGCCTCGCAACTTGAAGGAAAAAACCGATTGCAGGTCTTCGCGCTTGATATACAGCTGATTACCGAGGCGGCCTGACAGCACCGGCGCCCACTCCAGCGGGCTGCGCACGGCCACATCATAGACACTGGCGTTTTCAATCGCGTTTGCATAGTCAGACAGCAGCGTTTCGAGCGCCGGGTCATTCTTCTCCAGCCGCCTCAGTCGTTCACTATCAAACTGTTCCAGTAGCATGTTGCCGCCCGATTGAGCCTGTCAGGCTCGGGAAAACCAATGTAGCCGCGGAATTCTACGTGCCGCCCGTGCCAGCCTCAACGTGCACTGCTAAATTTCCCGGAAAAATCAATAGATAAAATGTACTCTCATCCTCGGTATTCGTATCATAAGCCCCCACAACGGCCGCTGTCCCGGAAGCAGCGAGAAAGACGAAGAGTTATTGAAAGGCATGCAAAGTAAAGTTCTGTTCATTGGCGGAGGCAACATGGCGGCCAGCCTCATCGGCGGGCTGTTGGCAGATGGCCACGACCCTGCTGCCCTGCAGGTCATGGAACCGGATCCTGAGCGCCGACAATGGCTCGGCAGCCACTTTGGCATAAGCTGCAACGAACCATCGGCTGAACAACCCGCACAATGCGATATTCTGGTTCTGGCCGTGAAACCCCAGCTCATGGCATCCGTTGCCGCACAGTGGTCTGACTTTGTTCAGAGCAGGGAACCGGTTGTGGTAAGCATTGCCGCTGGTATCCGTACAGGCGATCTCGCCCGCTGGCTGGGCGGCTATCCCGTGATTGTTCGCGCCATGCCCAACACCCCGGCATTGATCCAGGCCGGTGCAACCGGTCTATACGCCTGCGACGCGGTCAATGCCGATGGCCGGGCCGGCGCTGAAGCTGTGCTGCGGGCAGCCGGCCTGACTCTGTGGGTGGATGACGAAGAATTGCTGGACAGCATCACCGCCATCTCGGGCAGCGGACCTGCTTATTTCTTCCTGTTCATGGAGGCTTTGCAGCATGCGGGGGTGTCTCTCGGCCTCGAAGAGAAAAGCGCCCGTTTGCTGACCTTGCAGACAGCACTGGGGGCAGCCCGCATGGCGCTGGAGAGCAACAGTGATCTGGCTGAACTGCGGCGACAGGTAACATCACCGGGGGGCACAACCGAACAGGCCATCCGGCAATTTACGGACGACGATCTGAGCGCAGTTGTACAACGTGCGGCCAAGGCCGCTGCCCGCCGGGCAAAAGAACTTGCGGACCAATTGGGAAGTGATGAACCAGGCTCTGCCTGACCGGAAACCCTATGACTTCTAATGTAGACAATGCCCTGCTATTCCTGCTGAACACATTGTTCGGCCTGTATAACGCTGCGTTATTACTGCGCGTATTGCTGCAGTGGTTACGTACTGACTTTTACAACCCGCTGGTTCAGTTTATCTGGCAGATTACCCAGCCTCCCATGGATCTGCTGAAATTCATTCCACGCTGGCGACGACTGGATATAGCCGCCTTGCTGCTGGCCTGGATACTTACACTGATCAACCTGCAATTAGCCCTGAGCATTGCGGGTTACAAGGCTGGCCTGGGCATACTACTGCTCTCGTCCATCCTGAACCTGGTAGTACTGCTGATTAATATCTACACCGTCACCATCCTGGTTCAGGCACTCATGAGCTGGATCAGCCAGGGCGTGCATACACCGGCTACCGCACTGCTATGGAGCCTTAACGAACCCTTGCTGCGTCCGGTGCGTCAGTATCTCCCGCCCATCGGCGGACTGGATCTCTCTCCGCTGTTCGTCATTCTGGCGTTGCAGGTCGTCCGCCGTCTGATTCCTCTCGCCCTGCCGCTGTACTGAGATGACCGACGAATTTCCCAGGGACTCCGTGGGGCTGGTTGCCCCACAACGGCTGACCATTGAGCAGACACTGGCGCTGGACTGCGGCCGGGAACTGTCAGGTTGCGAAATAGTCTACGAGACCTACGGACAGCTGAATGCCACAGCGAGCAATGCCATCCTGATCTGTCCGGCGCTCTCCGGCGACCATCACGCCGCGGGCTACCATAGTAACGACAGCAAAAAGCCCGGCTGGTGGGAGAATTGCATTGGCCCGGGCAAACCGATCGACAGCAACCGGTTTTTTGTTGTCTGCAGCAGCAACCTGGGTGGCTACAAAGGTTCGACCGGCCCCAGCAGCATCAACCCCGCCAACGGCAAACTCTACGGACCGGATTTCCCGGTTGTCACCGTGCGTGACTGGGTGCGCGCGCAGAATCTGCTGGGCCAGTCTCTGGGAATCAGCAAATGGGCGGCCGTGGCTGGCGGCAGCCTGGGAGGCATGCAAGCCCTGCAGTGGGCCATAGAATTTCCGGATCAGCTGCGCCATGCATTGGTGATCGCCGCCGCACCCAAACTGTCGGCCCAGAACATTGCCTTTAATGAAATAGCCCGCCAGGCCATCGTCTCCGACCCGGATTTTCACGAGGGCCGTTACGAAGAAAAGGGTACCGCGCCACGCCGCGGGCTGATGCTGGCGCGCATGCTGGGACATATTACCTATCTGTCCGACAGCGCCATGCGCGCCAAATTCGGCCGCGAATTGCGCGATGGCAAGCTGAATTTCGGTTTCGATGTGGAATTTCAGGTGGAAAGCTATCTGAGATACCAGGGGCGCAGTTTTGTCGACCGCTTCGATGCCAACACCTATCTGCTGATGACCAAGGCGCTGGACTATTTCGACCCGGCTCGGGAACACAGCGATGATCTGGCTGCCGCTTTCAGCGGCATTCTGGCGCGTTGTCTGGTCGTATCATTCACCAGCGACTGGCGTTTTGCCTCCGAGCGTTCGCGGGAAATCGTCGATGCCCTGATTGCAGCCGGCAAGGACGTCTCCTACGCCGAAATCGAATCCGATCTCGGGCATGATGATTTTCTGTTGACCCAGCCAGATTACATCGAACTGCTGCGTACTTATCTGAACGGCATTGCAGCGGAGGTAGGCGCATGAGCTTGCGCGCGGATTTCGCCATTATCAGCAGCTGGATAAAGCCCGGTACGCGTGTACTTGATCTGGGATGTGGTGATGGCACCTTGATGCATCATCTGCAGAACACGCGCCAGGTCAGCGGTTACGGCCTTGAAATCGATGTGGATGAACTGATCGCCTGTGTCGGCAAAGGTGTCAACGTTATCCAGACCGACCTCGACAAGGGACTCAGCAGCTTTGCCTCGGGCGCCTTCGACTATGTGATCATGACCGAGGCACTGCAAGTGCTGCGGCGCCCGGATGAACTGCTGGACGACATGCTGCGCGTGGGCCGGCGTGTGCTGGTTACCTTCCCCAATGTCGGGCACTGGCGCTGCCGCCTCGGACTGGGACTGAATGGCCGTATGCCGATGTCCAGATCATTGCCCAATCAGTGGTACAACACACCGAACATCCACCTTTGCACCGTGCGTGACTTTGATCAGCTATGTCACCAGAAAGGCATAGAAGTCATCCAGCGCAGCGTGGTCGACTTCCGCCATCGCTCTACGCTGGGCGCGCGGCTATGGCCCAACCTGTTAGGCGAAATTGCCCTGTATGAACTGCGCAAGCCGGACTAAGAGATGAGATCACGACCCATAAGCCTCTTGGCCCTGTGCCTCGCCCTCATGCTGGCCTTGCCGGCGGCGGCCGAGCAAAAGCAGGTCTATCAGGATTACGAAGTGCATTACGCCGCCATGCTCACTTCCGACCTGACGCCCGAAGTTGCCCGTGCCTATGACATTCCCCGCAGCGGCAAGCGTGCCTTTGTCATGATTCACACCCGCAGGCTTGACGAAGACAGCAGCGTGCCGGTTTCCATTGATGGGGAACTTCGCAATCTGGTGGGTCAGGTACGCAGCATGCAATGGCAGCAGGTGGAAGACGCCGGCTCCATATACAGCCTGAGCCATTTCCCGGTGACCCACCGGGAGCGCATCAATTTCATTCTGAAGATCACACCCGAGGGGAGTCAGCAGCCGCTGCCTCTGAGCTTTCAGCACCAGTTCTACACTGACTGATCAGGCTTCAACCACTTCCAGCTTGAGTCGCACAAAATCCTTGTGCGGCAGGTAAAGCATGTCCGCCAGGCGGCGCAGTAATTGCTCCTCGTAGGGATCAAGCTCCCCGTCGGCGTAAGCCACCCGCCAGAGCGTGCGGAAAATCTCGTTCTTGCTTTGCACGTCCAGCGAATCGTTCAGTTGCCGCACATACTCATAGAAGGAAACCGCTTCGCCGGTTTCGCTTTCGGCTCTTTCCAGCAAAGCTTCCAGCTCTCCGGGCGCCAACTGGAAATGCCGGGCGAGGTCCCGCCTGATGATCTCTCGCTCCCGTGGATTCTTGTCGAAATCCGCACGCTCAACGGCCAACAGCAACACGGCGGCGGCCAATTCAGGCGTCATTGCCTGACGCTCATCCTGCGTCGGTTGGCCAATCGCCTCGGCCAGGGATTTGAACAGACCCATTCCCAATCCAGTCTCTGGTTATTCGGGACTTTCCAGACTCAGTAACGAACCCGAGTCCGGGCCAAAAAGTATATCGCCATAAAAGGCACGACCCTCGCCTTCGCTGTTATCGCAGTCGCTCATCAGCGAAATGCTGTCGATCTGCTCAACGTCGAGGTCGAAGTAACGTTTGAAGTCTTCCTTCACGTTACGCGCTTCCGTATACCAGCGCCCCGCCCTGGCGTCCTGCCCGGAACGCACCGCCACCTGTATGACATTATCGGTGTAGGCGCTGTGCCAACTGCTGTCCTGGGGTTGATTGCTTGACCAGACATAGTGCAGCGCCCTCACACTCAGGATGGTCAGCCCTGTCTGCACCGCCACATACAGGCTCGCCGGGTAGTCATCGCCTTCACGCCGAGTCTCGTCAATGTCTTCGTAAATATTATCGACCCGCCAGGACCAGTGCATGAGCGGCGTGGTATTGAGATCAATCTTTTGCTTGCGCACCAGGCCCGAAGCACTATTGCGGCACTGTGCCTCCAGAACCTGTGTGTCCTTGTGCCTGACCAGTTGATAACGGGTTTCGCCGTTAAAACCATGTTTTTCCCAGGAAACGAGGTCACCACTGGAAAAAGCGCCTACGACAAGATGGCTGGCATGCTGCCCTGCGCCCGGGGACAGGGCCGGGCTGGATTGTGCCGGGTATGGCATAAACAGCCAAACCAGGCACAGAAGCGAAATTTTACGCACTGCCATCACTATTCCCCGGTACATTACAGGCTGGGCTAAGATGCCAGAAAAGGCTCCACGATCTGACGCAACTCAGTCAAGCGTCCGTGGAAAAAATGCCCGGCTCCCGCCATCACTTCCACCTGAGGTTGTTTCTCTGATTCCTGCAATCGTTGCAGGGTATCCTGGCAGTCCACAACGTCATCTTCATCGCCGTGAACGACTAACCACGGACAGTCAGGTTGCGGCAAAGTTTCCCTGCCCCATTCAAGCTCCGAAAAATAACGTAAAGGAGGCGCTATGGTCACCAGCCGATCCGGACTGACCTGCTCACTTAATAGCAAAGCAATTGCCGCGCCAAAAGAGAATCCGGCCAGCGCCAACGCACCTGGTGCGCGTTGCCGCCCCCAGTCCAGAACAGCCGCTGCATCCGCCAGCTCGCCCTTACCATCAGCAAAACTGCCTTCACTGCGGCCCACACCACGAAAATTGAAACGCAAAACAGCCCAGTCCGCGGACAGTCCTGCCCTGGCCAGCGTATGCACCACCTTGTTATTCATGGTGCCGCCAAACCGGGGGTGTGGATGACACACAAGCAACAGGCCACGTGCATCGCTCTGAGGCGTTTCCGCCAGAACTTCCAGCATGCCCGCCGGCCCTTCAAGCATCAGCCCGCGCTGACCGCCAGGTTCAGGCCATTCAGCCATGCGGCACCTCGGCGTCCGCTTCACCGTCAGCGTCCACCGGCTTGTGACTGGGCCGTCGCCCGCCCCTGCTCATGAGCTTGCTCTTGGAATAGAACACCACGGTATCGCCAGCACGCGGGCGAGTAGGACTCAGGCGGGAATAGAAACGGAATGAACCATCCTCTCTCAAGGTGCCGATCAGCATGGCGCCGGTCGGGCAGTCTCGCTGAAAATCCTCGTAACTGTACCCTTCGGTGATACGGGTCTTGAAAAACTTCCAGGACTGGAAATGGCAGCGCCACAATTCCTCATACTGGGCATTCTCGCTGAAGGCGGCTATGCCTGCCAGCGCACGCGTGGTGCCGCGGGCGCCATTGCTGTCATCGCTGTACATCGGCAACTGAAACACCTGACGGCCTTCCATTTGCGCGGTGAACTGGTTGCAGACCAGCGAGTTATAGGCGTCATTACTGGTAGCTCCAAGTACACAGCCGATTTCGGTCAGCTCCAGGGAGTTGACTACGTTCTCGGACAGCACATCCCCGTAAATAACAGGTACACCTGCCAGGCGCGCCTCCCGCAGACGATGCCAGGAGGAATCAACCAGCAATACCTGGATGCCGAGCTCCTTGTTCAGATAACGGGCCAACTCGGTTGACCAGGGTGAAGCCCCTGCAATCAGCACGCCATGAGGATCATTGGCCAGACCCAGCCAGCGGGCCAGATAGGTAATTGTGAAGCCATGCAGAAGCACAGTGGCAAAGATAACCGAGAAAATCAGTGGCACAAGCAGATCGCCATCCGGATAGCCGGCATCTACCAGTTCCGGACCGAATACACCTGCCACGGCTGCCGCCACAATACCGCGGGGCGCTATCCAGGAAACCAGGATGCGGTCCCGCCAGGCCATATCGGTGAAGCTGGTTGCCAGCAGGACCGCCATGGGTCGCACCAGAAACAGCACGGCCACGACCAGGGCAACCGCATGCCAGTTCAGATGCAGGAGAATCTCGGGCTCCAGATCGGCCGTAAGCAATACAAATACCGAGGACACCATCAGAATGGTGATGTATTCCTTGAAGCGGCGCATTGATTCCATGTTAGGCAAATCCATGTTGCCCATCACAACGCCCATAACCGTAGTCGCCAACAGACCTGCTTCGTGCTGCACCGTATTGGCCACCACGTAAACGACCAGGACCAGGCCCAGGCTCAGGGGCGCCTTGAGGTAATCAGGCGCCCAGTTGTGCTGGAATGTCTGCCCCAAAAGCCAGGCGCCGCTTGTACCCAGCGCAAGGGCCGCCAAAACACCCCAGCCCATGGTCACGAAGACCTGGTCGGATGTAGCGGCATCACCACTGAAAACAAAGTATTGCACCATCAGTACGGCGAGTAGGGCACCAACGGGATCGTTGAGAATCCCCTCCCATTTCAGATAGGAGGCCGTCCGCCGGTTCAGGCCCGCCTGACGCAGCATGGGAATGATCACGGTCGGCCCGGTCACCACAATAATCGCACCGAACACCATGGATACCGGCAGCGATAATTGGCCGAAACTATAGGCACAGAGACTGCCGACAAGCCAGGCAAAGGCGGCACCAATACTGCAAAGACGCTTGATGCCTGATGCCGCCTCGCGCAATTCATGAAAGCGCAGACTCAAACCGCCTTCAAACAGAATTACTGCCACGCAAAGGCCGATAATGGGACGCAGCAAGGGCCCAATATCCTCACTGGGATTGATCCAGCCGAATACTGGGCCGGCAAAAAGACCGGATAGGGCCAGCAGCACGATGGCGGGCACGCGGTAGCGCCAGGCCAGCCACTGGGCGCCTACGCCGAGCGCCACCACCATGACCAGGACGTGACTCAGATGTGAATCCATGGATATACCGCCAGTGACGGAAGCCTAGAGCCCGCCGCTGCTCCAGGCTCCGCTGCTACGGCGGAAGCGGCCAAACAGCCAGCCGATCACCAGACCAATGCCAAGAATAATGGCGCCGACTTTCTGCCCCTGATGCAGGGTTTTCATTTCGTGGTTTTCCTGACGCAGATTGGTGATTTCGGATTCAATCGCCAGCAACTGCTCCCGCAACTTCTGATTCTCCTCGGCAATCTGCACGGTATTTGCCGAAGCTTCCTCAATCCAGTCCAGCCGGGATTGCAGCTTGTCACGTTCCTCCGAGACCTGCGTCTTCTGCGATTCGATCTGCCCCATGTTTGCCTGCTGGCTTTCCAGTGACTGCTGCAGCTCGGCGTTCTTCTGTTTCAGGGTTTCCAGTTCAGAACGCATGCGCTCGGCCTGGATGCGTCCGGGCGCCTCACGGCTGAGGAAACGTGTCAGGATGTAACCCACTTTGCCATCGGCTGTGCGCACCTTGCTATATCCGCTTTTCGCGTCGTCAGACAGCACGGTGACATTGTCGCCACTGTTGAGGATGGCGTTAATGGCGTAGTCGGTACCCATGCCCTTGCGCATGTTTACTGATAGTTCGTCAATGATATAGCGCGAGTCGGCCCAGGCGGCGTTACTCAACAGCAGCAGGCCCATAACCGGCAGCAGCATTCGCCGGGTGGAAAATGTGAAATGTGAACTCATGTAGTGAACAGTCTTGCAGAAGCGGATTTCGAATAAGCGGCGATTGTAGCAAGAACCCCGCCTCGCGAAAGCGTTCTGTGTAGAAAGCCCTCATCCACTATAATCGCGCCCCTGTCATTCGCCAGGAAACACAGCATGATCGATATCGGCGCCAATCTCTGTCACGACAGTTTTGATGCTGACCGCAGCGAAGTGCTGCAGCGTGCCTCGGATGCCGGCATTAGCAAGATCATTGTGACCGGCAGCTGTGTACAAAGCGTGCCCAGGGCCCTGGAACTGGCACAGGCGCATCCGGGCCGGTTGTTTGCCACGGCCGGCATACACCCTCACCACGCGGCCGAGGCCACGCGCGAAGGCCTGCAAGTACTGGCCGAAGCGGCCACACACAGGGAAATCGTCGCCACCGGTGAAATGGGTCTGGATTTTTTCAGGGACTTTTCACCGCACTCCACCCAGGAAAAGGCCTTTCACGCCCAGCTGGAACTTGCAGTAGAAATGGGCAAACCCGTTTTTCTGCATCAACGCGACGCCCACCACCGGTTCCTGCCCATACTGAAGGAATACCTGCCGCATTTACCCCGGGCTGTAGTGCACTGTTTCACTGGCAATGCCAAGGAACTGCATGACTACCTGGACCAGGACCTCTATGTCGGTGTGACCGGCTGGATCTGTGACGAGCGGCGCGGCCGGCATCTGTGGGACTTCATCGGCGACGTGCCCGCTGACCGCCTGATGATAGAAACCGACGCTCCCTATCTGCTGCCCCGCACCCTGAAACCAAAGCCGGCGAGTCGTCGTAACGAGCCCATGCACCTGGTGGCTGTTGCACAGACCCTGTCTGGCGTACTGGGCAAGCCTCTGGAGCAGATCGCTGCAGAAACCACGGATACCGCCAATACGTTTTTCGGCCTGCGCTGAATTCGCTCACAGGGACGTCTTTACGCATACTGTGCGGGGAATCACCTACAAGACAGGATATGGGCTTCAAACGCGAACGTTTCAAATATCACGAGGACGAAAATCTGCAGATCCGCGTTCCGGATGAACTGCAGGTAGGTGAAATACTTGGACGCGGCGCGCGTTCCATGGGATACGCCGGTACCTACAAAAATCGCAAGGTAGCGATCAAGTTCTACCGCTCGAAATTCGTGGACAAATTCCGCAGACGTTACGGCGTGGATATTGCCCAATTTGAATATGATCGCAATGCCGCGTTCCGCGCCGTCCCGGGCTTGCGGGAGTTCACGGTTGAGCCTTTGCGGGTTTTGAGTGAAGAAGACGGATATTCACCCGCCTTCGTGCAGGAATTCGTGCAGGGCCGCCCATTGATCGATGTAATACGGGAACTGGGTTATCTGCCAGAGCGCATTCTGGAACGCGGCCGGCAGATTATAGAAACGGCCAATGCGGCCGGCCTGCATGACCTCGACATGAACGACAGCAATATCATGGTGCGGCAGGAAGATGACGACTGGCGGCTGATTGTTTATGACTTCAATCTCATGCCCCAGTATCTGCATGCCCCCAATCCTCTGGTGACATTACTGTACCGGCTCGGTATCCGCCAGAAATCGCGCCGGGACTACATGTGCCTGAATCGCTGGGCTTTCCTGGGCGAACATGGCGGTTATGACCCGGAATAGTCCGCTAACGGATTAGCGCCCGATCCCGCCGGTTTCGCGGGACCGGGCACAATACCGGACCGTTTCGCTATTTCAGTTCTGACGAAGACAGACCCAGCAGTCTGCGCGCCACAATCAGCAACTGAATCTGCTGTGTACCCTCGAAGATATCCAGAATCTTGGCATCCCGTGACCATTTCTCCAGCAGCTCGTGTTCTGCGTAGCCGATACTGCCGCAGAGCTCGACGCACTTGAGGGTGACATCCACCACCATGCGGCCTGCCTTGGCCTTGGCCATCGAGGCCTGCAGCGAATTGGGCCGTGAATTATCTGCCATCCAGGCCGCTTCCAGCGTCAGCAGGCGGGCAGCTTCCCAATCCGCCTCCATGCGCAGAAACTCGGCTGCCGCGGCAGACTGGCTATTGGCAGGCCGCTCATAACTGATTTGCACACCCGCCTTTTCCAGATGCTTGCGAGTCTCCTCCAGCGCCGCCCTGGCCAGACCGACAGCCATCGCAGCGACCAGGGGACGGGTGTTGTCGAATGTCTGCATGACACCGCCAAAACCCTTCTTGGTGTCAATTTCAGGCGTGCCCAGAAGATTCTCTCTGGGCACACGACAGTTACTGAAACTGATGGTGGCCGTGTCGGATGAACGGATACCCAGCTTATGCTCCAGGCGCACCACCTCCATGCCCGGCGTACCCTTTTCCACCACGAAGGATTTGATCGCGGCCCGCCCTGCATCGCGGTCCAGCGTTGCCCACACCACAACCAGATCAGCACGGTCGCCCGAGGTCACGAAGATTTTCTCGCCATTGAGGACGTAGTGATCACCGTCCAGCGTGGCTGTGGTGCGTATATTGGCCGAATCCGAGCCGGTACCCGGTTCGGTAATGGCCATGGCGGCCCAACGCCCGTCAAAACGCTCGAGCTGTTCTTCATTGGCTACCGAGGCGATAGCAGCATTGCCCAGACCCTGACGCGGCATACTGAGCAAGAGACCCACGTCCCCCCAGCACATTTCGAATACGCCCAGAACGGTAGACAGATTACTGGCGTTACGTACCTCGGCATTGTCACCGTTCTCTTCGCGGCGTACGCCACCGGCGCCTGCGCCCCGGTCACTGCCCTCGTTCATGCCGTCAAGCAGGGCGCCGAGCATGTCCAGTTCCCTGGGATAGGCATGCTCCGCCAGATCGTATTTACGCGAATTCGGGCGAAAAATTTCGGAAGCCACCTGATGCGCCTGATTAATCAGGACGCCAAATTTTTTCGGAGTTTCAAGATTGATCATTTTATGTCCCCTGCCTTTATAACAGCATGCTGCCTTCAATCACGCCCACCGCTCGCAGGTCGCGATACCAACGTTCCACCGGATGTTCCTTGACGAAACCATGTCCGCCCAGCACCTGCACACCATCATTACCAATGGCCATGCCTTTATCCGCACACAGCCTGCGCGCCAACGCCGCCTCTCGAATGAAGCTTTTGCCCTGGTCGGCACGGGAAGCAGCCCGCAGTGTGAGCAGACGCATGCTTTCCTGTTCGATACCGATATTGGCGATCATGAAAGCAACCGCTTGACGATGACTGATCGGTTCACCGAAAGCCTTGCGTTCATTGGCATAGGGAATGACGTAATCCAGCACGGCCTGCGCAAGCCCCACGGCCAGGGCGCACAGACCGAGTCGGGACAATGCAATCATCTCGGCATAGTCGAAACTGTCCTTGCCGCCCAGTATCGCGGCAGCCGGGACTTTCACATCCTTGAGCAGCAAACGCCCCAGGCTGGCGGCGCGCAAGCCCATAGCAGGCTCGGCCTCAATACTGACGCCCTGCGTCGAGGACTCCAGTATGAAAAGCGCGGGTCCCTTGTCGGTCTTGGCGGCCACCAGGAATAGCTCGGCAGAGGCGGCCAATGGCACCAGCGACTTGACCCCATTCAATACAAAACCGTCGTCCGATGCGGTTGCCGTGGTGGAGAGCACAAAGGGATCAAACAATGCACCGGGTTCGGTGACGGCCAATGCCGCCGCCGGCGGCTTTTCGTCCAGAAAGCTGGCCAGATAGGCGGATTGCTGCTCGGCTGTTCCCCAGCGTGACAGGGCGTTGGCCACGGAGACCGGTGCCAGACAGGCAAGCGCGAGCCCCATATCCCCCTGGGCCAGGGCGGCTGCCTGCAGAACGCCACTCACTGCGGAATACTCGGTGGCCGCACCGCCCATCTCCTCCGGCACTGCCATCATGGCCAGGCCGAGTTCGTTGGCTTCATGCAGCAACGCCGCCGGTGCTTCGCAGGCATTGTCGGCATCATAGGCTGCCGGGCGCAGACGCTCCTCGGCAAAACGCTGCATGGTGTCCTGGATCATGGCCTGTTCGTCTGTCGGCGTCAGGTCAAACAGATCGCGTGGCCGGGCCTTGTCCAGCCGGGCCGGCTTGACCAGCTTCTGAACCGACTTGAAAGCCCTGTTAGCGGCACCCGCTGTCTTGAAACCGGTTTTACTGGCCTGATACAGCGCCTTCTCTGCCGGTTTGTTCAGTTTCATTCTCTGCACAACAGCACTGCCTGCGAACCTGTTCAGCCAGGCCAGCCCCCAACCTTGTATATCTCTCGCCATGAGATTCCTCATTAACAGTTAAAACGGTAGGAAAGCGAATTGTTCAGGCGTACTTCGCCTCGACCTTGTTCACTTCTTCGATGTACTGGCGCATGGCCTGCTCGGCACCGGTGCCCTTGAGCTTTGCCCAGGCGTCGTACTTGAAACGGCCAACCGGATCCAGCATACCCGGACGCTTGCCAGTCACATCACCGTCAGTTGCCTGACGGTACAATGCATACATACGTAATTTATAATCATTGGAAGGCTTGAAATCGCCATCGCCCGGTGCAGTACGCACCTTCTCGACAGCGTCTTCAAATGCCTGTTGAATATCGCTCATTGAATGCTCCTCAAGACAAGACCTGCAAAACAGGAAATAATTCTTGTCAAATCTAATCCGCGTTATCCGGGCTGTCAATAAACAGAAAAGAAATCTTTTCTTATTAGCCGGATAGTGTAAGATTCAGGCCAGGTGTCAAAGTCAGTACAAGGCACGGCATGAGTGCTTCCAGGAACGGCAACACAAACAAACCGAGACGCTACAAGGGTCTGACCCCTGAACAGCTACGCGCCGAACGCCGGCAACGTCTGCTCGAGGCCGCCCTGGATCTGTTTGCCGAACGCGGCTACAGCAATTCTCCCATTGAACTGATCTGCTCAACGGCGCGTGTCACCACCAGACATTTCTACGAACAATTCGGCAGCCGTGAAGCCCTGCTGTCCGCCCTGTTCCAGAAGATTGTCGAGGATATCGGCCGGGATATTGCCCACGCCCTGGCGGAAGAATCCATCGACATGACCCAGCGCGTTACACACGCCATTCGTACCGGTGTGCAATCCCTGCTCAGCGACCAGCGTCAGGCCCGCATTCTCTGCCTGGAAACTGTAGGTGTCAGCCGCGAAATGGAACTGCAGCGGCGCCGCGTAATCCACCGCTTTGCGGAAATCATTCAGCAGTATTCAGATACCCTGGCCAGCTCGGGTTTGTTGCCCAGGCGTGATTACTATCTGCCTTCCATCGCCATGGTGGGCGCCACTGTCGAACTGGTGGTGGAGTGGCTCACGACTGACAGCCAACTGACTCCGGAAGAGCTGGCCCAGGAAATGGTCCTCATATATCGTGCCCTGATGATCGGCGCGCAACGCTACGGGGAAAAGTGAGCGCTCTCGACTGCCCCACAAAAATTTATTACTGGCCACGCAGTTTCGTCATGCGAAGCAACTGCTTCCAGCAGTCCATACGGGACCGTCACTACCAGCGCCTGTCCACCACATTGATCATCAATGCCGAAAAACCCGTTACCCTGCAGGTAGACGACCTGCCACCCGAGGAATGCCATATAGCCCTGTTGTCAGCCAACAGCCGGCGCCAGCACATGGCCTTTAATGGCGGCGATGGTTTTCTGTTCGATATAGACATCACCAGCGACGCCTGTGCACGTCTCAGGTCAACTCTGCCGCTCAGAGGCCTGGGCAAACCCGCACCCCGGATTGCGGCAGGCCTGCTCGATATGGTTGCCGGCATGCGAGACACCCCGCTCAGTGCAGACACGGCAGTTGCGTTCTATCAGGACATCATCGATACACTCACCGCGGAATGCCCGCCCGCCAGGCCCCGGGATGTACGCATCCAGAAAATCCTGCGCAGCATTGAGCAAACACATCGCGAAGAACTCTCCGTCGCCAGCCTTGCCCGTGCCGTTAACCTCTCCCAACCACGTTTGCGCAGCCTGGTGCAAAAAGAGCTGGGCTGCAGTCCCGTGAGTTATCTGCGCTGGGCGATGGCCTGGAAAACCGCCGAACTCTGGCGCCCGGGCATTACAATCACGGAAGTGGCTCATGCCGCCGGCTTCCACGATTTGTCACATGCCAACCGTACCTTTGTAGAGCTTTTCGGTTTGTCTCCCACCCGCTTTCTGAAATCTGATCAGATACGGATGGAACGCTGCCACACGGCCTGATCATTGCCTGAAAACGGGCAAGCGATTTTTACAAGCGCTGTTAACAAGCTTTTCAGTGTTTGTAGAGCTAGGATATAGGCAGTATCAAACTTAACACCCAAGAATAGCGGCACCGGCTGAACAGCCGGTTCTGGACGGAGGATAGCCATGAATTATTTCGTGACGGGAGCCACCGGCTTTATCGGCCGGTTTGTAGTTGAACGCCTGCTGCAGCGCGAGGCAGCTGTCGTGTACGCCCTGGTGCGCAAGGGCTCGAAGGAAAAATTCGAGGATTTGCGTTCCAGCCTTGGAGCCTCCGACAAGCAACTGGTGGCCGTCTGGGGCGACGTCACCACGCCCGGCCTTACAGATGAAACCACGCGCAAGAAGCTCAGAGGAAAAATCAATCACGTTTTCCACCTGGCTGCCGTCTACGACATGAACATGGATGACGAGACCGGTGACCAGATCAACAATGAAGGCACCCGCAACGTCGTCGAATTCACCAATGAGCTGGGTGGCGAAGTCCGGCTACAGCATGTCAGCTCAGTTGCCGTGGCCGGCGGTCAGTGGGAAGGCACCTTCACTGAAAAGATGTTCGATGAGGCACAGGACACCAGTCATCCCTACTTCCGCACCAAGTTCCAGTCCGAGCAGATCGTCCGCGAAGAAAGCACCGTGCCCTGGCGCGTATACCGCCCCGGCGCCGTTGTCGGCCACTCAGAAACCGGTGAGATGGACAAGATTGACGGGCCGTACTACTTCTTCCCGCTGATCAAGCAGATCCGCAACAAGGTTCCGAAATGGCTGCCGCTGCTCGGCATAGACGGCGGCAACATCCCGGTTGCACCGGTGGACTACGTAGCCAATGCCATGGTCGAAATAGCCCATCAGGACGGCCATGACGGCCAGGCCTTCCATCTGGTACAGAAACCACAGGATTCGGTAGGCCGCATTATCGAAATCCTGTTTGATGCCGCCCATGGCCCCGGTTTCGCCAAGAAATTCCACGTACCCCAGTTACCGGAAATTGTGGAGAGCGGTCTGCGCCAGACGGCCGGCGCCCTGCCCCTGGACATTGCCAAACGTCAGATGTCGCGCGCCATTGGCATCCCCGTTTCAGCACTTGGATACATCCGTAATCAGGCAATCTTCGACGATCGCCAGACACGCGCTGCGCTCAAGGGCACCGACATTAAATGCCCGGCACTGAAGGACTATGCAGAGAACCTCTGGCAGTACTGGGAAACCCATATGGACTGGCCGCGCCGCAGCCGCCGGGCCAGTGCGCGCCTCAGTGGCAAGGTCGTGGTCATTACCGGTGCTTCCAGCGGTATCGGCCTGGAATCAGCCAAGAAATTTGCAGCCAATGGCGCCATCGTCGTACTTGTAGCCCGCAGCCTGGACAAACTGGAGGAACTGGCAGAGACCATCCGCGCACATGGCGGTGACGCCTACGCCTACTCCTGCGACCTGAACAATATGGAAGCCATCGACGAGCTTGCCGTCAGGGTGCTGCAGGACCTGGGCCGGGTCGACATTCTGGTTAATAACGCAGGCCGTTCTATCCGCCGCGCCGTGCTCGAATCGCTGGACCGCTTCCACGACTACGAGCGCACCATGCAGCTGAACTATTTCGGCTGCGTACGCCTGATCAACGCTCTACTGCCCTCCATGGTGGCGCAGAAGAGTGGCCAGATCATCAATGTCTCCAGTATTGGCGTCCTGTCCAACGCACCGCGTTTTGCAGCTTATGTCGCCAGCAAGGCCGCCCTTGACGCCTTTTCGCGCTGCCTCTCGGCTGAGGTGAAGCTGCATAACGTAGAAATCAGCACCATCTACATGCCTTTGGTGCGTACGCCCATGATTGCGCCGACCAAACTCTACGACTACGCTCCGGCCTGGTCGGTGGATGCGGCGACTGATCTGGTGCTGGACGCCGCGGTTCACCGCACCAAACGCGTCAAGACCGTGCTGGGTCAGGCCGCCGAACTGAGCTACGCCCTCTGGCCCAAGCTCAATGACAGTATCCTGGGGCGTGCCTTTACCCTGTTCCCTTCGTCTTCGGCAGCCAAGGGCATCCGCCAGGACGAGCAGAAACTCAGCAAGGAAGGCATGGCGCTGGCCTATCTGCTCAGGGGATCCTATCTCTAGCAGCAGCCTCCGCCTGACTGCCGCCAATCCGAGTGCCGGCTGCTGCCAAGGCAGCAGCCGGCATTTCACCCAGCACTCCCGTTCTTGCCATTCGGACACATCGCTGTTATTAATGAACTAAGTTAATTTAACTAAGTTCAGTTTAATGGCCCGACCTGCCCTTTCAGACTCCGATGTTGAGCAGATGCGTCAGCGCATTTGCGCTGCCACTTTGCAGATTTACGCAGAAGGCGGTTATCCGGCTGTAACCTTCAGAAATGTGGCTACACGACTGGGCATCAGTCACACCCTGATCTACCGCTACTTCAGGGACAAGGAAGAACTGCTGACCCGCCTGCGCATCGACTGCGTGGTCCGGTTCCGTGAACATCTCATTGCCAGTGACCCTCATGACCGGGGACCGCTGGCGCGCATTTACGCCATGGCTTATGCCGGCGTGCATTACGTGCTGCATCACCCGGCCGAATATCGTTTGATCTACTCGCTCAACCAGCCCGATCTGGAAACCGTGCAGGAGCTGATGGCGGAGCGCCAGGCAACTTTTGATCATATGGTTGGCGTGGTTCAGCAGGCCATAGACGCCGGCCTCGTGCAGGCCGACGCACGCACTTTGACGCATATCATCTGGACCTGCTCACATGGCCTGTTCACCCTGCATTCAGCCAATCAACTGGTGCACGGGCGCAGCCTGGAGGAACTGATCAAACCCACGCTGGAAACCGTGCTGGGCCCGCTGCTGGGCCCTCAGCCGGAGAGCCTGCAAAAACCGGGAGTAACATCATGACCACAGCGACCATGAGCAAATCCATTCCCGGCGACGCCGGCTGGCCGCTGGTCGGCTACAGCCTTGACCTGTTTCGCAACATGGACCATGTGGTCAAGGAGCGCTATGAGCGTTATGGCGAAGTCTCCTGGATGCGCATGTTCGGGAATAATTTCGTTGTCCTGCTGGGTCCCGACGCCAATCAGTTTGTTTATCAGAACCGCGGCGATCTCTTCGAGAACGCCGCCTGGAATGTCCTGATCGGCCCTTTCTTCCCCAGAGGCCTGATGCTGCTCGATTTTGATGAGCACCGCATGCACCGGCGCATCATGCAACAGGCCTTCCAGAAACAGGCGCTGGAAGGCTATCTGGACATCATGAATCCCCGCATAGCGCATGATATTGGCAGCTGGCGCGAGAGTGCGCATTTCGAAGTCTTGCCAGCCATGAAGGACATGACCCTCAACGTCGCCAGCGAAGTCTTCCTGGGCCATCCTCCCGGGGCCGAAGCAGAGCGACTCAAGACCGCCTTTGTCTACCTGGTGCGCGCCGGCGCCAGCGTTATCCGCTATCCCCTGCCATTCACACGCTGGCGACAGGGCATCACAAGCCGTCGCTTGCTGGAAGACTGGTTCCGCCGCGAACTACCCGAGAAAAGACGCTCCAGCCAGGACGACCTGTTCAGTCGTCTGTGTCATGCCGAAACCGACCAGGGCGAATTGTTCGATGACGAAGATGTCATCAATCACATGATTTTTCTGCTGATGGCCGCACACGACACCAGCACTATCACCCTCACCAACATGCTCTACCAGCTTGCCCGCCACCCGGACTGGCAGACCCGTTTACGCGAGGAGAGCCGCGCACTGGGCAAGCAACAGCTGTCGTATGAAGATCTGGCCAGTCTGCAGAACATGAAACGGGTCATGAAAGAGACCCTGCGACTGTGCGCCCCTGTTCCCAGCATGCCCAGACGGACCACCCGGGACTGTGAATTCAAGGGATTCGAAATCCCGGCCAACCAGCTGGTGACCATCAGCCCATGGTTTGCTCACAAGATGCCGGAATACTGGCAGGAGCCGGAGTACTTCGACCCCGAGCGCTTTGCGCCGGGCCGCGAAGAAGACAAACAACATCCGTTCCAGTGGGTTCCGTTCGGCGGCGGCGCGCATAAATGCATCGGCCTGCACTTCGGTGAAATGGAAGTCATGGCGGCTCTGCACCAGATACTGCTGAACTACGAGTGGTCCGTGCCCGCAGATTACCGCGTGCGCTACGATTTCAGGACCCTGCCCATCCCGCGCGACAAGCTGCCGATCAACCTGCGGCGTATCGTCTGAATGGAGTAATTTCTTGGGCTGGGCAGCCGCTACAGGTAAACTAAGCACCTGATAACCCGGCTTTGGCCGGAACAGTCACTGCGCAGGCGGGGTTGTCACAAAGCAAGACTCTACTGCGCAATCTTGATTCTCTCGGGGGAGAAAACATGTCTTTACCAGAACATCCGACAGGACTGGATGGCCTATATCATTGGGAAGAAACCACGCCGAATAACGTCTACATGACGCAACCGCATAGCGGTGGCCAGACCACTGACTACACCTGGGCCGAGGTGGGTAATGAAGCTCGCCGCATGGCGAGCTACCTGAAATCGCTCGACCTGCCGGAAAACAGCAAGATTGCCCTGGTTTCCAAGAACTGCGCGCACTGGATCATTGCCGACCTCGCCATCTGGATGGCCGGCCATGTCAGCGTGCCGCTTTATCCGACCCTGAATGCCGAAACGGTCCGCTATATCCTGGATCACAGTGATTCCGAGCTGCTGTTTATCGGCAAACTCGACGACTGGGGCATGATGAAAGACGGTGTGCCTGCCGACATGCCCACCATCAGCCTGCCGCTGTGTCCGCAGAAAAACGAACTACCAGCCGAGTGCCAGGACTGGTACGACGTCATTGAAAAACAGGAGCCTCTGCAAGGCCAACCGCGCCGCGGACTGGATGAACTGGCAACCATCGTTTATACCTCCGGCAGTACCGGCAAACCCAAGGGCGTGATGATCAATTTCGGTTCCATCTGCGCCACCTCCAACCTGGTCAAGAATCTGACGGATGTTGGGCCGAACGACCGCGTGCTTTCATACCTGCCGCTCGCCCACGTCTACGAACGTGCCGCCATCGAGGCCAACACACTGCGTTATGGCGCCCATGTGTATTTTGCCGAGTCGCTGGACACCTTCGCTGCCGATCTGCGCCGCGCCAGTCCGACGTTCTTCCATTCCGTGCCGCGTCTGTGGGTGAAATTCCAGCTTGCGGTGATGGACAAGATTGGTGAAGAGAAATATCACAGGCTCATGCGTATTCCCGTTCTGCGCGGCATCATCAAGAAGAAGATTCTCAAGCAGCTGGGTCTGGAGAACGTAAAGATTGCCGCCACCGGTTCAGCGCCTCTGCCTGCCAGTGTGATCGAGTGGTATCGCGGCCTGGGGCTGGAACTGCTCGAAGGTTACGGCATGACCGAAAACTTCGCCTATTCACATTGCTCCATGCCTGGCCGCAGCCGCGTCGGTTTTGTCGGCCATGCCCAGGAAGGCGTGGAGACCAAAATTGCCGAGAACGGTGAAATTCTGGTCAAGAGCCCGGGCACCATGATGGGCTATTACAAAAATCCGGAAAAGACGGCGGAGGACATTACCGAAGAAGGTTACCTGCGTACCGGTGATATGGGTGAAATTGACGACGATGGCCGTCTAAAAATCACCGGGCGTGTGAAAGAACTGTTCAAGACCAGCAAGGGTAAATATGTTGCCCCCGTGCCGATCGAGAACAAACTCTGCCACCACCCCAAGATCGAAGTCGTCTGCGTGGCCGGTGCGAACCAGCCACAACCCTATGCACAGGTTCTTCTATCTGAGGATGCCCTGGCGGAACGGGCCAAAGGCACACTCGATGAGGCCGGCCTCACCGAGGAATTCAGTGAAATCCTGGATGAAGTCAATGCCACGCTGGACCCGCATGAACATGTACAGTTCATGGTTGTGGTCAAGGACAACTGGACTATCGAGAACGGCTTCCTTACGCCTACCATGAAGATCAAGCGCAATGTGATTGAAGAGCACTATGCGCCAAACATCGAAGCCTGGTACAGCGCCAGAAAAAAAGTCATCTGGGAGAGTTGATCCAGCCTGTAAAAAAGGCCTCTCGAGAGAGGCCTTTTTTTATGTGGCATGCTGACTAGCAACCCTTGAACACCGGTTTACGCTTCTCGAAAAAGGCCTTCATAGCCTCTTTCGCATCTTCGCTGTTTGAACAGATGGTCTGATAGGCCGCCTCAAGGTTGAGTGTCTCGCTCAAGGTCTGGTTTTCAGCCGCACGCAGGATGCGCTTGGTAAAGCCCAGCGCCATCGGCGCTTTCTCAGCCAATGATTTGCCCCAGGCAATGGCTTCATCCCTGGCTGCGCCATCGGCTACCACGCGGTTGGCCAACCCCTTGTCGCGGCATTCCGCCGCAGGCAAGCGCTGTGACTCGGCAAAGAACTCATAGGCCCGCCGGTAACCCAGCTGATTCACCAGCAACCAGGTTGCGCCGCCATCCGGCACCAGGTTGATATTGGCAAATGGCGACATCATGAAAGCGTTCTCGGCCATGACCACCAGGTCACAACTCAGGGCATAGGACATGGAAATGCCCGCCGCTGGTCCTTCAATCGCCGCTATCACCGGCTTTTCCATGCCGGCAATAATCTCCACCGGCACCTTGAAATAGCGCTTGATGTCATCTTCTATGCGAATCGGGTGCTCCTGTTCACTGCTGATGACCGAGATGTCCGCGCCGGCACTGAAAGCGCCACCCTCACCCGTCAGTACAACCGCGCTCACAGTGTCATCTGCAGCGGCGCGGGCAAGCGCCTCGGCAAGTTCCTGCACCGTTTTGTGGGTCAGCGCATTCTTCGCTTTCGGGTTATTCAGACTGATTGATACAACATTGTCATGCCGGTCAAACAGTAAAGTCTCAAAGTTGCTCACACTGGGCTCCGTCTGGAAATCAATGGCAAGAGTATCGGCAGACACAGGCGAACGCGCCTCCTCCGAAAGCACCAGAATTCAGCATCAGGCAGCCTCAGGCATCTGTTCATTCGCCTTCAGCGCACCCGCAATCAGCTCGAACGGAAACACATCGACCTCGATGGCGGCCAGACGGGCCTCACGCTGCTTATTGACCAGCGCCAGTTCCTCGGTCGTGATGATGCCGGCATCCGCCGCCGCCTGCGCCACGTCTTCCACATGACCGCGCGGCAGCTTGCGCGCCTTCTGCGCCTGGGCAATCCTGCCCAGCACCGGCTGGGCTTCACAGACCAGTCGGAAAGCCTCCAGCAGACGCCCCGCACCGGCCTTGTCCGCCGCCGGACGGAAAACACCGTCGGTAATACGGTCATAGGTCGGGTTCAGGCTCTGAATGGTTCTGGCCGTTTCCTGGTACTGGCTGTCCGTAGGACCAGTGCCGATCGGGTTGATCCGCAGCAGGACGCGGCCAATGGTCCGTAGCCACAGGCCAATCACCGGGGCATCAAAGTTGGCGTAGATGCCTTCAAAGCCTTCCTGGATACGCTGCAGGGCGGTATCCATGGCAAAGCGTACCACCGGCAGGTCTGCTTCCTGGCGGCCTTCGGCCTCCCAGCGCTGCAGGGTGGCAAAGCCCATGTACATCCAGGACAGGACATCGGCATAGCGGCCGGTCAGACGGCCACGGGCCTTGAGCTTGCTGCCCATGGTGAGCATGGCCAGGTTGGTCAGCAGCGCAAACCTTGAAGAGGCCCAGCCCAGGCGGCGGAAGTAGGTGGCCGTGGGACCGGCCACCGGCGAGCCGGCGCTGTAGCCGCGGGTGAGACCGCGTACCAGGCTGCGCATGAAGGTCATGCCGATGTGACCGATCCAGCCCAGCAGGTTCTTGCGGAAGGCCGCCACATCTTCGGCATCCACCGCCGCCAGCACCTGTTGTGCGTAGGGGTGGCAGCGCGTGGCGCCCTGACCAAAGATGATCAGCGTGCGCGTCATGATGTTCGCGCCTTCGACTGTGATGCCCACAGGAGAGGCCTGGAAACCCAGACCCGGAATATTATTGGGTCCCTGCATGACACCCGAGCCCGAAAATACATCCATGGTATCTATCAGCGCTTCGCGCGAAAGCTCGGTGCTCTGGTGCTTGAGAATGGCAGACACCACCGGTGGTGCAATGCCCTTGCCCAGCGCATGCAGGCAGTAATTGTGCCCCGCAGTGGTGAGATAGGTCATGGCGGCCGTGCGTGCAACAGGCACCTCGATGCCTTCCATCTGACCAATGGGCATGCCGAACTGCTGGCGCACCATGGAATAGGCGCCGACGACGCTGGCGGCCAGACGCAGGCCGGCATTGGCGGTAGCAGGCAAGGACACAGCCCGCCCCCCGGCCAGCGCCTCCATGAGCATGCGCCAGCCTTCGCCGGCACATTGACGGCCACCGATAATATTGTCGGCCGGCACCACTACGTCCTTGCCAACGATGGGGCCGTTGTAGAAGGGATCGCCGATGGGCCAGTGACGTTCACCCATCTGCATGCCGGGCATGCTGCGCTCCAGAATGACGACACTGATACCGACATCCTTGCCCTTGCCCAGCAGGTTGTCGGCATCGCGCAGGCGTACGGCGAGACTGACAAAATCAGCTACCGGAGCAAGCGTGATGTAACGCTTGCGGAAATTCAGGCGAATCTTGATCTCGCCGTCGTCGTCCTTGAAGACTTCGCCATCGGCCTTGATAGAGGCGGCATCCGAACCGGCAGTGGGTTCAGTGAGACCAAAACAGGGAATCAGTTCTCCTTTTGCTAGCCGGGGCAGATATTGCTGCTTCTGGTCGTCTGTACCGTAGTGCTGGAGGAGTTCTGCGCCCCCAATGGAATTGGGGATCACGATGAAACTGCCGGCGGAACCAACGGCCAGCGTCTTGGCCATGACCGCCGCCACACCGGCCGGCGAAAAGCCCAGCCCACCCCATTGCTTGTCGATATTGAGCGCCAGGAAGCCGTTTTCCTTCATGAAGGCCAGCGCCTTTTCATCCACATGCGCGCGCCGGCTCTGTGCCCAGGTATCGACCATGGCGCAGAGTTCATTGCAGGGCCCGTCCAGAAAGGCCTGCTCTTCCGCCGACAGACGCAAATAGCCTTCGGCCATCATCTTGCGCCAATCGGGATTGCCGGAGAATAGCTGTCCATCCACCCAGACATCGCCGGACTCCAGCGCCAGGCGCTCGGTATCCGAAATCTGCGGCAACATCTTGTTGGCCCGCATGGTATTCATCATGGCCTTGAACATGGCTGAATTCTCCGTTCAATCAATAATCAAAAAAGAAATGGGCCACACCCCTCCAGCAGCCTTGCAGCTGGCCTTGGGAGTGCAGCCCACAGATCGTCTCCCCCGAGAGTCGATCAGGCGAAGGTTTCGCCCTTCTCGGCCATCTTCACCAGAATGGCAGCAGGCTCAAAGCGCTCGCCATACTTGGCCGCGAGTTCGCGTGAGCGTTCCACGAAGTTCTTCACGCCATATGCATTGATGAACTGCAGTGTGCCACCCTGATGCGGAGCAAAGCCCCAGCCGAAGACACTGCCGATATTGGCATCGCCGGTTTTCTCGACCACGCCCTCTTCTACGCAGCGTGCCGTTTCATTGGCCTGCGCAAACAGCATGCGATCGATCATTTCCTGTTGCGAGAGCTTTTCGGCTGCTGGCGGGAACTGTTCAGCCAGTCCCGGCCAGAGCTTCTTCTTGCCACCCTCCGGATAGTCGTAGAAGCCCTTGCCGGCCTTTTTGCCCGGGCGATCCAGCTCTTCGACAAACTTGCGCAAGGTCGCCTCGCTTGGCGGCTCCCTGTAGTCGTCGCCCAGATCCTTGCGAGTCTGGGTCATGACATGCAGCGCCAGTGACAGCGACACCTCATCCTGCAGTGCCAAAGGACCAACAGGCATACCTGACTGCAGACCTGCCACCTCGATAGCGCGTGGATTCTGACCCTCGGCCAGCAGCGCCACGCCTTCGTTGACATAGGTACCGAAGCAGCGCGAGGTGTAGAAGCCACGCGAGTCATTGACCACAATCGGCGTTTTCTTGATCTGCTGCACATAGTCGAAACCACGGGCCAGGGTTTCATCGGAGGTTTCCTCACCCACGATGATTTCCACCAGCGGCATCTTGTCGACTGGCGAGAAGAAGTGCAGACCTATGAACTTGTCCTTGCGGATACTGGCTTCGGCCAGACCCGTAATCGGCAGGGTCGAGGTATTGGAAGCAAATACGCCATTTGCGTCCATCACCGCTTCCGTTTCCTTCGTCACGCTGGCCTTGAGATCACGGTCTTCAAAAACCGCCTCGATGATCAGATCACAGCCGCTCAGGTCTTCGACCTTGTCAGTTGCCTTGATACGACCCAGCAGCTCTTCCTTCTGGCTGTTGGTGACCCGACCACGCTTCATGCCCTTGTCCAGCAGACCTTCGGAATAGGCCTTGCCCTTGTCAGCCGCTTCCTGGCTGACGTCCTTGAGCACCACCTCGATACCGGCCTTGGCCGATACATAGGCAATACCTGCGCCCATCATGCCAGCGCCGAGAATGCCCAGTTTCTTTACTTCAGAACGATCAAAGCCCTTGGGACGTGAATCACCCTTGTTCAGGGCATTCAGCTGATACCAGAAGGTGTTGATCATGTTCTTCGATACCTGGCTGACCACGAGGTCGGCAAAGTAACGGGCCTCGACATCCAGACCGGTGTCGAAATCGACCAGCGAGCCCTCGACCACGGAAGCCAAGATATTTTCCGGCGCCGGGAAGTTGCCCTTGGTCTTGTCGCGCAGCATGGAGGGCGCAATGGCCAGCACCTGCACCACAGCCGGATGCTTGGCATCGCCGCCCGGATACTTGAAGCCTTTAGCATCCCAGGGCGCGGTAGCCTTGGGATTGGCCTGACACCACTCCCGCGCCTGCTTCATCATGTCGTCGTTATCGCTGGCCAGTGCGTTGATAATGCCGGCACCCTTGGCCTTTTCGGCGCTCAGTTCCTTGCCTTCCATCATCAGCGGCAAGGAGTTCTGGATGCCGATCAGACGTGGCAGACGCTGGGTACCGCCACCACCGGGCAGCAGGCCCAGTTTCACTTCCGGCAGGCCGAACTTGGCTTTGGGATTATTCACCGCCACGCGATAGTGACAGGCCAATGCCATTTCCAGACCACCACCGAGGGCAGTACCGTTCAGCGCCGCAACCACTGGCTTGCCGCAGGTTTCCAGACGACGCAGGAAGCCCTGATAGGCGCGGGCCGCCTCATAGGCCTCCCCGGGATCGGTAATCTTGAAAATACCGTCGATATCCGCACCGGCCAGGAATTCCTTCTTGCCGGAGGTAATGATCACACCCTTGACCGCGTCGTCGCTTTCAATGCGTTCGATCGCTTCGGCAAACGGCTCGGTCAACTGCTCGTTCAGCACATTCATGCTGCGGCCGGGCATATCCATGGTCAGGGTCAGGATGCCGTCGGCATCCAGGTCCTGACGAACTGCACTATTTTCCTTGGCACTGGCTTCGTTCATGACTTCTTTCTCTGTCGCAGCCATTGTTAAATCCTCTCTACAATCGTGGCGATCCCCATGCCGCCACCCACACAAAGGGTGATGCAGCCGGTGTTCAGATCGCGGCGTTCCAGTTCATCAATGATGGTGCCGACCAGAATCGACCCTGTGGCGCCCAACGGATGGCCCATGGCAATGGCACCGCCGTTGACGTTGACTTTGTCTATATCGATATCCAGGTCACGTACGGCCCGCAGCACCACCGCGGCAAAGGCTTCGTTGATTTCCCATAGATCAATATCGCTGGCCTGCATACCGGCCTTGGCCAAAGCCTTGCGCGTCGCTGGAGCAATGCCGGTCAGCATGATGGTGGGTTCGGAACCCTGCGTGGCCAGCGCACGAATACGCGCGCGCGGTTTCAGGCCCAGTTCCTTGCCGATGCTCTCGCTGCCGATCAGGGTCAGCGCCGCACCGTCCACAATACCGGAAGAGTTACCGGCATGATGCACATGCGTGATCGACTCGACTTCCGGGTACTTGCGCAGCGCGGTGGCGTTGAAGCCCATTTCGCCCATCATCTGAAAGGACGGCTTCAGTTCACCCAGCTTGGCAGCTGTGGTTTCGCCACGCACGGTTTCGTCATGATCCAGCACGACCAGGCCGTTCACATCCTTGACCGGCACCACGGAATTGTTGAAACGCGCTTCGGCCTTGGCTTCGGCCGCCTTCTGCTGCGAGCGCACGGCAAAATTGTCGACATCCTCGCGGCTGAAGTTCTCGATACTGGCAATCAGGTCGGCACCGATGCCCTGCGGCACGAAGTCCATGGCCGCGTTGACACGCGGGTCCATGACCATGGCGCCACCATCGGAACCCATCGGCCAGCGGCTCATGGATTCCACGCCACCGGCAGCAACCAGGTCTTCCATGCCCGACATAACCTTCATGGCGGCCAGATTCACCGACTCCAGCCCGGAAGCACAGAAACGATTCTGGGTCACGCCGGTTACCGACTGATCCCAGCCAGAATACAGCACGGCGGTACGGGCAATATCGGCGCCCTGCTCACCTACCGGGGTCACGCAACCCAGTACCACGTCATCCACACGGCTGGTATCCAGCGCATTGCGCTCCTGCACGGCATCGAACAGGTTCTTCAGCAGATGAATCGGCGTAACGCCATGTAAAGAACCGTCTTTTTTGCCTTTACCACGCGGTGTGCGTACCGCGTCGTAAATAATTGCCTCGCTCATAACAACTCCAATGATTGATAAAGCAAATGTAAATTTCTGTACACCACCCGAGAAATGAGTATGCTTTTATAGATATATCGGACCGAATTATAGGCTCTGATTGTCTTGCACTGTCAAGGCGTGCTAGAAATAATGCTTACCCCCTGCTAATATGTAATTTATATTACACAATGGAAAGCCGCACTCGATGAAAGTCCGCGACCGCACACCCACCCATGACCTGGAAAATCTCTCACCACAGGTGCGTCAGCGTATTGAGGATGCTGCACTGCAGCTGTTCTCGAGGCGCGAATTCCATAGAGTGGGACTGGACGAAATCGCTCGCGAGGCCAACGCCTCACTACAGACCATCTACAAGTACTATGGCAGCAAGGACGCCATTCAACGCGCCTGCCTGAACTTCTGGCTCAGCAAACTTGCCACTCGCATGGTCGACCACCTCAAGGGCATTGAGACCTACAAGGACCGCCTGCGCAAAGTATTCTGGGTGGTGCTGGATTTCTTCGACCGTAATCCCAAGGTCGCAGAAATGATTCATGGATCGGTCTATGGCCGCACCTGGCGCAAGGACGAGAGTTTCCAGCAGAAGGAACTGACGCAGACCTTCCTGCATGTACTCAATGAAGGCGTGGAAAAAGGCATCCTCACCGACGAAGTTGAACCGGCCATTCTGCTTGACTACGTATATGGCGTGCTCATGCGCCTGATCCAGATGCATATCGTGCGACGGGAGGAGACCGCTCTCGCGGACAGGGCAGAGATTCTGTTCGAGATGATCTGGCGGGCAATTGCCAAACCTGCAGCCGCCTAGACAGCGGCCAACCGGTGCCACAGGCATCAACTGTTCAGCACCGGCAGACGGCAGACTGACAGTCAGCCGTTTCAGGCTGCCCGCTTGCTTCTGAGCTGGTACACCGCACGGCTGACTGCCACCACCTCGCCATCGGCGTTTTTCAGCTCACCTTCCAGTTCAAATACAGCCTTGCCGTTGGCTGCCGCCTCGGCTTCCAGTTCGGCAATACGTTCGTCCGGCATATTGATTTCGATAGAAACCGTACCTTTTGCCGGTTTCAGGTACTTGATACTCATCTCGGTCACGATGGGTATGAAACGCTTGGTATCAAAGGTGGTCAGGTACAAGGCCCCGCCCGGCACTTCGGCCAGGGTGAATAAAGCGCCTGCGTACATGGTGCCTATGTGATTGACGTTGCCCTTGAGCGGCATTTCACAGACCACATGGCCGCGCTCCATCACCCTGGCGCGAAAACCGGTACGCCGCACGAAGGCGATGCTTTTCTCGACCGCCAGCTTCATCACACGCGGCTTCAGCTTTTCGGCCAGCGCGTCTATGGGCAGGCCACTACGCCGCACCAGGTCGGCGCCTTTCTGCAGGGAATCGGATATTGCCATCTTGGAACTCTCGAAAGTGAATGCCGCGATGGTAGTACAAAGCCAGGCAAGAGGCCCGGGCAGGGGCAAGCATGATTACCCGATTCAGGCCAGGGCGTCTCTCAGCAGACCCGGCGCCGTGTCCATCGCAGTATCAAAAACCTGCCGCCGGCGCCTGGGATCCATCATGTTCGAGCCAAAGGCTTGCAGGTCAGCCGGCCCCGGCTCCAGACGAATGACGCGTTTGCCGTATGACTTCAACAGGGCCACCTCCCTGTCCACGATCCGCGTCATGTAACGACGGACGCGCCGCTCTATCTTCTCCATGGCCGAACTGGGTGAATCCGGCCGGCTGGAAGCCATAGGGGCCAGAATGATGACTTCCTCGATGTCAGTATCTACCAGCAGGTCCGCGGAAACCGGAGACGCGACACCCCCATCAATGTACTGTCGACCATTAAGATGCACGGGCGGACACCAGCCCGGCACACCATAGGACGCACAGACTGCATCGCTGAGCGCCACAGCCGGTGCATCCGACCCGCCGAAAGCCACGCGCTTGCCGCTTTCAACATCGACCGCAACAATCCAGGTCGCCGGATGGGGCGCCCATTCTCCCACAGGCACAGCCGAATCAATGAGATTACGGAAAGGCGTCATGTCGAATCCGCCCTTGGGCAACACGCCACAAAGCGCGGACAGACTCGACACCTCGCCTTTGAGGCCTTTCCATAACAGCCTGGCGCCGGTAAACCCCAACTTGGGCAAAGGCGGATAAGCGCCTCCTGTATCGGTATCGTGATTCCATACACAGTGTTCATCCACCTCGCCGCGCTGACAGGCCGCGAGACGCGCCACACTGACGCCGGCACCCAGCAGCGCGGCCAGCACTGCCCCGGCGGAAGTGCCGATGAGAACATCGGCATCGCGCACATCCCAGCCCAGCTCCTTTTCCAGTGCTTCCAGGGTAGCGATTTCCCAGGCCGCGCCCGCGACCCCGCCACACCCGAGAACCAAAGCCCTTTTCATGCTGCCTTCCCCATCACTGCCTGAGATGAACACTCGCTGTGATAACTTTCCAGGTCAAACTCTTTCAACAGGCTACGCATCCTGAAAGTGCTCCAGGGAAAACCCACCGAGTTAAAGCCGTTACGATCCAGGTAGTAACTCGAGCATCCTCCGGTGTTCCACACTGTGCCCTGCAGATCACGCTGCAGCTTTTCGTTGTAACTGACCTGAACCTCTTCACGCACCTCAATGCGTGAGAGCCCTTTTTGCCGCATCGTCTTCAGTGCGCTGACGATGTACTGGATCTGGGCCTCGATCACCACAAACGCAGAGTTATGGCCTATACCCAGATTGGGCCCCAGCACCATGAAGGCGTTCGGCAGACCCGCGATGGTGGTTCCACGATAGGCCTGCATCCGGTCCTTCCATATCTGTGACAAGGAACACCCCTCAGCGTCAAAGATCCTTTCCGCGATAGGCGGCTCGGTCACATGAAAGCCCGTGCCCAGAATAATGGTATCCACCTCGGCTTCGCTGCCATCAGCACCGACCACCACACTACCGTGCACTTCCTGCACGGCTGCCGTAAACAGATCGACATTGTCCTGGCACAGAGCCGGGTAATAATCATTGGACATTAATACGCGCTTGCATCCAAGGGTGTAGTCAGGTGTGAGTTTGGCCTGCAATTGCGCATCGGGCACGGACTTCTTCAGGTGCCAGAGTCCGATCTTCTGGAACTGACGCAGAAGCGCCGGGCGCCGGAAGCCGATGCCGAAACTCTCGAAACCTCCGTAGATCATCTTGCGCCAGCTGCCGAGTAACCAGCCCAGTCCGAAGGCCCTGCGTTCCAGTTCAGGGATGCGGCGATTGGGCTTGGGCAGGACCCATTGTGGCGTGCGCTGGAAAATACTGAGCCTGGAAACCCTCGGCTGTATCTCCGGTACAAACTGTATGGCCGAGGCGCCCGTGCCAATCACGGCCACGCGTTCACCCGTCAAGTCATGCGCATGGTCCCAGCGCGAGGAATGAAACAGCTTGCCTTTGAAATCCTTGAGTCCGGGAATATCCGGAATGACAGGTTCATGCAAATAGCCGCCGCAGGAAACCACTGTACGGCCATACCAGGTGTTGTCGGACGTGCGCACCACCCAGTAACCGGCTGCCTCATCCCATTGGGCATGCTCAACCGGCTGCTGGAAGCGGATATAGGGCCGAATGCCATACTGCTCCACGACCTGCAGCACATAGTCCTGGATCTCGGCCTGGCCGGCAAAAGTCCGACTCCAGTCAGGATTCTGCGCAAAGGAATAGGAATACAGGGCTGAAGGCACATCGCATTCACAACCGGGATAAGTGTTGTCGCGCCAGGTGCCGCCGACTTCTTCGGCTTTCTCCAGTAAAACGATGTCATCGAAACCCGCCTCGCGTAATTTGATGGCCGTGCCTATGCCGCTGATACCGGCGCCGATAATGATGCAGTCGTGAATATTCAGGGACATGTTTACCTCACAAGCCGTTTGATTCGCAGGTCATAGCTTTCATGCGCTGCCCGGTTGAGTTTTTTCAATATCCGGTCATCACCCAGGACACGACGCCCGGCCCGGGTAACGGATTGCGGCATGAGGCGATACAGGGCAGACGCCGCTTCCAGGTAGCGGGGCACCGCAACAAAGAGTTGCGGCCTGCGGATGCTGTCGACAATGGCCTGTGCCACGTCTTCAGGATCGACCGCCGGAATACCCCGGCCGGCCTCCTCGGTTCCGGATGCCAGCTCGGTACGCACCTTTGAAGGCATGATCGCTGTAAATGCAATGCCGCTATCCCGGTACTCGGCGGCCAGCGACTCCGTCAGGCCAACGACGGCAAACTTGGTCCCGGCATAAATGGCCGCGCCGGGAATCGCGAAGCGTCCGGCCAGAGAGGCTACGTTAATAACATGCCCCGAACCTCTCTCCAGCATTTCCGGCAGTACCAGCTGAGCGCCGGTAATCACACCCCGGAAGTTGATATCTATTTGCGCATCGGCCAGCGCCGGTTCTTCTTCGTGGAAAGCCCCCATCGGCATGATACCGGCGTTATTGATCAGCACGTCCACAGGTCCCAGCGCACCCACTGTGGCGTTGATAAAGGCTGCAAATGAAGTCCGGTCCCGCACATCAAGAGCGCAGCCAAAACCATGCAACGCCGCGGCTTCCTGTTCGGCCAGATCCGCATCCACATCCCCGATGCTGACTTTCGCGCCTTCTGCCGCCAGCGCCTTCGCCGTTGCCAGGCCAATACCACGTGCACCGCCGGTAATGGCTACGACAAGGCCGGATAACTCTTTTCTGGACATCGCCGCTCCTTAATATACGAAAATGTATGTGACATACGAGTTCGTATGTTGATATTATTTACTCACATACGAAGTGGTATGTCAACGGGATTCGATATGAATGCAAAACCCAGCCGACACGCACGCGCCCGGGAAGCTGCCAAACAGGAAACCCGCGCAGCTCTCATTCGCGCCGCGACTGAAGTCTTTTCAAAAAAGGGCATCGACGCGAGTCTGGACGAAATCTGCGCCCATGCCGGATATACCCGAGGCGCTTTCTATGTGCATTTCAAGAACCGTGATGAACTGGCGGCCGCGGTCATGGAGCGTGTCGGCCAGGGCGTACTCGATACGTTGCTGGGCACGGACGAGGCGCAGCCCATCGAAAATCTTGGCGACCTGGTAAACCGTTTTATCAAGGCCCTGATCAGCGGCGATTACCCGCTGACCCGGAACGGGGGCGTCAGGCCCTACCAGCTACTGGATGCCTGCGCACGTTCCAGCGCCATACGCGATCAGTATATGGAACATGTCCGCGCCAGCATGGATCGCCTGGGCGGCATCTGTCAGCGGCTACAAACGCAGGGTGAGATCAGGAATGACATCACGCCGCAGCAGCTGGGCTTCTGGCTTGTCACCCTGGTGATTGGCCTGCATACGCTGTATGACCTCGACATGGAGATCGACTTTGCCGGCAGCATGCAGTCTCTGCTGAAACTGGTACAGCCTCCTGCTGCCTAATCCGGGTCAAGCAATCTCGGACCGGCGCCCTGCTCCGCCAGCTCGTCCCAGGGATTGCGTAGCGGACAGGCATCCACGGACAGACAGCCACAGCCTATGCAATCCGTGAGCTGATCGCGCATCGCCGTCAGGCGCTGTATCCGGTCATCCAGATCCCCTCGCCATTTCTTCGATAATCTTTTCCAGTCAGCGGCTGTGGGCATGCGCCCCTTGGGCAAGGTATCCAGCGCCTGCTTGATTTCAGCAAGCGGGATACCCGTGCGTTGCGCCACCTTGATCAGAGCGACGCGACGCAGGACAGCGCGCGGGTAACGGCGGTGATTGCCTGCATTGCGCCAACTACGAATCAAGCCCTTCGACTCGTAGAAATGCAGGGTGGAAACCGCCACGCCGCTACGCTCAGCCACTTCACCGACGGTCAGTTCCTTGCCCCAGTCTTCAGGATTAATTTTTCCGATCATGAACACCCCCTTGACCTAAACATTACTTGAGGTTTTACCCTTCTCCACAGTGTTTGGCAAATGTGAAGGAGTCGCAAGATGCAAAAGACACGTATAGGCCTGATATATGGCAGCACACGCGAAGGGCGCTTGTGCGAATCTGTCGCTGAATGGGCCGCTGGACGCATATGGCAGCGCAACAGTTTTGAAGTAGATGTACTCGACCCTGTCACCATGGATCTGCCGGTGCGAATGACGTCCGGGGAAAACGCGGCGGTGGCGAATCTGCAAAAACAAGTGGGCCAGGCCGACGCCTTCGTGGTAGTCGTCCCTGAATACAACCACAGTTATCCGGCTCCCTTAAAAGCCATGATTGATTCTGTGAACGAGGAATGGCGGGCCAAACCGGTCGGTTTTGTATCCTATGGCGGCATTTCCGGCGGGCTGCGTGCAGTCGAGCATCTGCGCCTGGTGTTCGCGGAACTGCATGCGGTTGGCATTCGCAACAGCGTGAGCTTCGCAGACGTCTGGAACCAGTTCGACGAAAACGGTCACCTGAAATCGCCGCTGAGATACAACAAGTCCATGGACAACATGCTGTCGCAGCTGCAATGGTGGGCCACCGCGCTGAAGAGCGCCAGAGAGATCACACCCTATGGGAGGGCTGCATGAAACCTGTTGTGCTGATTAATGTCTTTACCGTGAAGCCGGGCAAACTCAACGCATTCATTGAACTGCAGACTTCGGCCATTCAGCTTTTCAGCCACAGGATCAGCGGTTGGCGCGGCAGTCGTCTGCATAAAGGCCTGGGCGGTAACACGGCAGTCATGATGACAGTGTTCGATACGGTCGAGCATCACAAAGCCTGGATCGCAAGCGAACAATTCGAGCAACATCGCGTCAAGGTGCTGCAACTGGTGGAAAAAGTGGAACCCGCTTATTACGAAGTCGCACATGAAGCCGGTCATCTCGATTTTTGAAAACCGGCTACACTCGCCGGCTACGGGAGCCACGGCCTCCTGAGTGACCAGCTGAATTCAACTGCCCGGCGAAACGAATAAGGAGATTGCGTGCAGCCAATCATAGATATCCAGAATCTGAACAAGACCTACGATTCCGGCTTCCAGGCCCTGAAAGGAATCAACCTGCAAATACGCAAGGGTGAAATATTCGCCCTGCTCGGCCCCAACGGGGCCGGCAAAACAACCTTGATCAGCACCATTTGCGGCATCGTCAATCCGACTGACGGCAGTATCTTTGCTGGCGGTCATGATGTGATGGGCGATTATCGCGCCGCGCGCTCCCTGATTGGCCTTGTGCCCCAGGAAATCTCTACAGACGCCTTTGAAACCGTATGGGCCACAGTCAATTTCAGCCGCGGCCTGTTCGGCAAACCGCGCAACCATGACTATGTGGAAAAGGTTCTGCGCGACCTGTCTCTCTGGGACAAGAAGGACGCACGCATTCTCGAGCTTTCCGGCGGCATGAAGCGCCGGGTCATGATCGCCAAGGCCCTGTCGCATGAACCCGAAATTCTTTTCCTGGATGAACCTACCGCCGGCGTCGATGTGGAGTTGCGGCGAGACATGTGGGAAATGGTCAGAGGGCTGCGCGAAAACGGCGTCACCATCATTCTTACCACGCATTACATTGAAGAAGCCGAGGAAATGGCCGACCGTATTGGCGTCATCAATCATGGCGAACTGATTCTGGTCGATGAAAAGAATGCCCTCATGGACAAACTCGGTAAGAAGCAGTTGACCCTGCATCTGCAATGCCCGCTGCAAGCCATCCCCGACGAACTGGCCAATGAACCCCTGGAACTGTCGGCCGATGGCATGGAGCTGGTGTTCACCTTTGACATTCAGAGCGAGCACACGGGGATAGCCGCCCTCATGCGCCGTCTCAATGCGCACGATATCGATTTCAAGGACCTGCATACCAGCGAGAGTTCGCTGGAGGAAATCTTCGTCAACCTGGTCAGGGAGAAACGATGAATATTTATGCCATCCGCGCCATTTACAAGTTTGAAATGGCCCGCACCTTTCGCACCCTGATGCAGAGCATCGCCTCTCCGGTGATGTCCACTTCGCTTTATTTTGTAGTCTTCGGGGCCGCCATCGGCTCGCGCATGGTGGAGATCGACGGCATCAGTTACGGCGCCTTCATCATCCCCGGGTTGATCATGTTGTCGCTGTTGAACGAAAGCATCTCCAATGCCAGTTTCGGCATCTATTTTCCGAAGTTCTCCGGCACTATCTATGAAGTCCTTTCCGCACCGGTTTCGCATGTAGAAGTGGTGCTGGGCTACGTGGGTGCGGCCGCCAGCAAATCCATCATGCTGGGCATATTGATCCTGCTTACCGCCCGCCTGTTTGTGGATTATGAAATCCTGCATCCCTTCTGGATGATCGGTTTTCTGGTGCTAACTGCTGTCACCTTCAGCCTGTTCGGCTTCATCATCGGCATCTGGGCAGATGGTTTCGAGAAGTTGCAGATCGTACCCCTGATGATTGTCACACCCCTGACTTTCCTGGGCGGCAGCTTTTATTCCATCGACATGCTGCCGGGCATCTGGCAGAAAATCAGCCTGTTCAATCCGGTGGTTTACCTGATCAGCGGCTTTCGCTGGAGCTTCTATGGGGTATCGGACGTCGGCGTTGCCGTCAGCTTCGGCATGACCCTGCTGTTCATGTTGAGTTGCCTGCTGTTGATCTGGTGGATATTCAAAACCGGCTACAAACTCAAGACCTGAGTCATAAAAAAAGCCCCGCCGAAGCGGGGCTTTTAGTTGCCGGTTAAACCAGCTTACTGGCTGACCGATGGCAGGAACACACTGCTGGCATTGCCGCAGGGTGCGCCGCCAATAGCTTCCGCCAGAGGTGGGCCGAGTGCTGGAATGGAGCACAGTGCCGACGGATCAAGCGGACTACCGCCACCGCCTCCACCGCCGCCATCGCAACTACCGCCAGCCGCCCCAACGAGGGCCGGCCCCAGTGTTGGAATAGCGCAAAGTGCCGACAGGCAGGCCATGCCAGTCGGATCACCCGGCAGGCAGGTGTCACCTCCGCCATCACCACCACCGGTACATACGCCGCCGAGAGGACCAGCTATGGCTGGGCCGATTTCCGGAATTGCACAGAGCAGGGTCGGGTCAATCGGGCTGCCACCGGCGCCATCACCGCCATCACCACAGCTACCTCCGGCCGCTGACACGATCTGTGCGCCAATTTCCGGAATTGCGCAAAGCTGAGACAGACAGGCCATGCCGGTGGGATCGCCCGGCAGGCAGACGTCGCCACCTGCGTCACCATCGCCATCGCCGTCACCATCACCGCCTACGCATACACCGCCGAGGCCACTAACGATCTGCGGACCGATAACCGGGATCACACAGAGTTGCGCCGGATCAACAGGAAGCCCGCCGGCACCATCCCCGCCCGGACCACAGCTACCACCTGCCTGCTCGACAATGGCCGGCCCAAGGGTCGGAATTGCGCAAAGCTGAGACAGACAAGCCATACCCGTCGGATCACCTGGCAAACAGACATCTCCGCCGTCACCGTCGCCATCCCCGTCACCATCGCCATCGCCATCGCCACCATCAATACAGGTGGAACCCAACGCACTGACGATCTGTTCGCCAATAGTGGGGATAGCGCATAACTGAGCCGGGTCTACAGGCAGTGGGCTATCGCCGCCTTCACCACCGCCAGTGCAGGCGCCACCGGCAGCACTGACAATCTGCTCACCCAGAACAGGAATCAGACACAGCTGCTCGGCACAAAGCTGACCGGTCGGGTCGCCAGGCAGGCAGAAACTGGCAGCATCACCACCGTCTCCGTCTCCGTCTCCGTCGCCGTCGCCGTCCCCGTCGCCGTCGCCATCACCACCGTTCAGGATGAAGTCATCGTCGTCGCTGTCAGAACAGGCAGTCACGGACACCGCAACTGTCGTCAGACAGAACGTCAGAAAAATAAGCTTAAGAATGTCCCTCAGCATCGTCCCTCCTCCATGTGAATTCCCAGTTCATACAAAAAAGACCGGGTAAAAAAACTTACAGAACCCGTCCACCATAAACCACCTAAAACCAATTGTCAGTATTTTCTTACAGGACCGGGAAAGTCTGGAAGGCAGACAGCTGAAAAGCCAGGGAGATAGAACTGATTAGCACCGGGAAATCAGCTTCGGGGCATGAAACTGCGCGCCAAGCCCTGGCGATCTGCGACGCCGTCGCAGGTGAGACACGGCAGGCGGAACTACCCTGGACGAAAGCAATGTTGGTGGGACTAGCAGGAGTCGAACCTGCGACCTGCCGCTTAGGAGGCGGCTGCTCTATCCAGCTGAGCTATAGCCCCGAATAACTGTTAAGGCCCTGCTCAGGGCATCTGGATGCCACCGCCAGGCATGCTCCCACCTGGCATACTCCCGCCCGGCATACCACCTCCCTGACCGCCACGGCCAGGAACCACGATGGAGGATTGCGCCTCACGCTGCAGTCGCTTGAGTTCTTCAAGGGTGTCATTAATACCCTGCCGTGCGGCCTGGGCGAACCCCTCTACTGCTTCGGCAAGATTGCTCGCCTCGATCTGGAAATTCACCGGCAAGCTGCCCATCGGGGTGAGAATGGTGGTTTGGCCTTCATAGAGCGTTTCGCGGCTGCTGTCATCACTGCCATCACTTTTCACGGGTATGAGGCAACGAATAACGCCTGCACGGCGATCGGTAATACTTTCTTCCCGGTATAACTGTCCGGCATCCAGCTTGATTTCGGGAATTCCTTGCTCTTCAGACATGGCGATCAACTTATAGTATGAATGGTGGAGCTGGGCGGGATCGAACCGCCGACCTTAGCATTGCGAACGACACGCTCTCCCAACTGAGCTACAGCCCCACAAATGAATATATTCAAATACTTACAATACAATCTGACAACAAATTTTGCGCTTGCAAGTATTATTTGCCACAATATTGCCACAGTTATTTACAAACAGCAATCTACTACTGATGGCAACAATTCGAAAGCGTGGACCATACCAGTGGGAAGCGCAAATTCGCAGAAAAGGTTTCCCGCACCAGCAGAAAACCTTTAACACCAAGAACGAAGCTAGCGCTTGGGCTTCAATGATTGAGTCTGAAATGTCTCGTGGCATCTGGGTTAGCAGATCGGAAGCCGAAGAGACAACTTTGCTCGAGGCCCTTGTACGTTACGGGAAAGAAATTACGCCTACGAAAAAAAGTGTCATCACTGAAACTTCGAGTCTACGAATACTGGCCAATGAAGAACTAGCAACCCGCACAATGGCATCGATCAGAAGCTCTGATATTGCCCACTTGCGCGATGCCTGGTTAAAGGAATACAAGGCTGCAACGGTATTGCGTCGTTTACAACTGCTGTCCCATGTATTCAATATTGCGCGTAAGGAATGGGGCATGGAATCGCTGGCCAATCCTGTCGAACTCGTCCGCAAACCTAAACCGAATGACTCCAGATCGAGACGCATAAGTACAAGTCAACAAGGGACGGATGAACTCGAATGTATTATCAAGGCCACCGGCTCTACCCTCCTCCCCTCCATCCTCCATCTGGCCGTAGAGACTGCTATGCGACGCAGCGAGATCGTCAATCTTCGCTGGGAAAATATCGATTTGGAGCGCCGCGTTGCGCATCTTCCGGCAACCAAGAATGGCAGCCCGCGTGATGTTCCACTTTCAACAAAGGCGACCGAGGTACTTCAGGCCTTGAGAGATGCTTGTGGTGGTGACACTTCCACTGGCAGGGTATTTCACCTGCGCGAGGATGCGGTCACCAGAGCGTTCGAGCGTGCGGTATCCCGTGCCCGTGGAAAGTATGTCCAGGAATGCAAGGAAGCCAGTATACGTCCCGACGAGAAGTTTCTAGCTGATCTACGCTTCCATGACTTGCGGCATGAAGCGACATCTCGATTGGCACAGACATTTCAATTGGCGGAGTTAACGAAGGTCACGGGCCACAAAGACCCGCGCATGCTTATGCGTTATTACCATCCTCGAGCTGAAGATCTTGCAAAACGGCTTGCCTAGATTCGGATAGACTAGAACCACCGACCTCAGCATTATGAGGCGATTTGGCATTTCACAGGTCATTTAAAACCAGTTACTTACGGCGCCTGCCTTTGCCAAACCGTATTTCACTGACACTTCAATGACATCTCAGCGCACTTCGCGTTGACACATTTCTGGCACAACGCGTCTTACTTCCCCATTCAAGGCCAGAGACGTATTTGGAGTGATGTTCATTAAAGGAAACTGAGCAAATACCCGCCCCAGCTCAGGCCCGCCCCAACTCCGGTTACAGCCACCTGGTCTCCAGGTCGCCATTCTTCCCAGCGCATGGATAAGACTGCCGTTGATGATGAGCCGGCAGTATTACCGAACTTATCCACGTTCTTATGGTGATGTTCTGTCGCTATACCCGCGAGTTTGCATACGTTCTCAAGCATTCGTAGATTTGCCTGATGACCGACAAACTGCAGAGGCCTGCCTGACTGTGCTCGTTTTCTCAGACGCTGAATCTGTTCAAGTGTCTTCTTGATGGCGAATTTCTGTACCGCACTTCCGTTCTGACTGAAATAGCCTGCCCGGGGCACGACAATATTGTCGGCGCCCTTGGGATCGGATACCAGCTCGCAGCCACTGATCCTCGCCCTCGTCGGGACTTTAGCAGACAGTACAACTGCGGTAGTCGCATCTCCCCACAACACCGCACTATTCCTGTCGTTGAAATTTACTGTCCTGCTGACAGCTTCAGGCTGTACCAGCATCACGTACTCGGGCACCTTCCTCGCATGCATCATGGACATCAGATGCAAGGCCGCAAAGAAACTGGTGCAGGCTGAGTTCACGTCCATAACGGGCGCCTCGATACCGAGTTCCCTGGCTATGCGGGCAGCTTCTACTGGTGTCTGTGTATCCGAAGCAGATGATCCGGCGAGCATCAGGCCGATTTGGGAAGGCTCAATCCCGGCACGCTTAAGTGCCATCTCCCCTGCCAGTTTCCCGGTTTCCGCAAGCGAAATCTCGGCAGCCTCGTTCGCTGCCCTCAGATCGCTGTTACGTGTTTCGCGGATGTAGTCCAGAGGCAGCGCTGTCCTGCGTGAGGTTATGCCTACTCTCTCCATTATCCAGTCATGGCTGGTGCCGATATCCAGCTCTTCAAGAAATTTATTCGTGATCTCGTTTTCGGGATGGTAGTGTCCAATGCCGTGAATGTAGAAAACCATGCTCACTCGCAAAGCGCTTACTTGATTATGCCCAGCCTGATTGCCTTAACCGCGGCCTCAGTTCGATTGTTGCAGCCTAATTTCCCAAAGATGTTGCGCAGATGAGAGCCAATAGTGGGTTTTCTGATACTTAATCTCCTAGCGATATTCTCGTTATTCATGCCCTCGGCAACGAGACTGAGCACCTGCAATTCCCGCGTTGATAATTGCTCAGCCAGAGAAAAATCGTATGTGCGGGTATGCGCTGGGCCGGGCCTCAGATTACTACGAAGCTGGAACTCCACAACTCGAGATGCTTCCATTATTCCTCCAGCAACTTCCGCCGGCGCCGAATCAGGCGGCGAGCTTTTTGACCTCGGCCACGGCGGCCTCGAGAGCAGTCTTGCGACTTTCCGGACTGATTCCAAGCCCTTCTGCCCGGATGATCGTAATATCCGTGATACCCACAAAGCAGAACATACCCTTGAGGTAACTCTCCTGGTGGTCCAGGAAAGCGGTGGGATGACCCTCGCTATAGAAACCACCACGTGAAGAGGCAATGATCACCCGTTTGCCCTTCACCAGACCTTCCACGCCGTTCTCCGTGTAACGGAAGGTTTTGCCGGCCACACCCAGGCGGTCAAGCCAGGCCTTTAGCTGTGAAGGCAGGGAGAAGTTATACATCGGGGCGCCGATGACGATGGCATCCGCCGCCAGAAAGTCATCAAGCATCTTCGCATTTCTCTCAGTATCCAGCTTCGTCGCCTCATCCTGGGGCTGCGAGCCACCAAACGCCATGAACTCGCCGAGGGTGAGATGCCCGGCCGGCTCGGCGGCCAGGTCATAGTAAGTGACTTCCGAAGAAGGATCAGTCTTAGTCAGCGTCGCAACAATTGCGGCCGAGAGTTCCCGGCTCGCAGAGTGATCACCGAAGATGCTGGAATCGACATGCAGTAGTTTCATTGCAAACCTCTTAACTCAGATGTGTCCGGGCGTACGGAACCGTGCATCCAGGCTGAACTGGCCTGCGCCCGATACGACGATTTGCAGCAACCCGCCGGTAATCGCCAGATTCTTGAAAAAGTGAACCATCTGGTTTTCGTCGGCGAAATCGTTGTGAAAGAAGACCGCGGCGGCGACAACAAAAAACGCCAATACAGCAGCCGCCAGACGCGCGTGAAATCCGAACATCAGCAAGGCGCCGGCGCCGATCTCGACCACAAGCGTAATGGCGTAGGCCAGGGTTGGCAGTGGCAAACCGGCCGATGCGATGTAGGCAATGGTAGCCTCGGCGGTGCCGAGTTTTGACAAGCCGGCACTGAGAAACAGTCCGGCAAGAAGTACGCGGCCGACGGCCGTGATTGATGCGTCACGCATGGTTTTGTAGCTCCGTAACTGATCGTGCAAATATCAGCCTATAGCTTCATTATCAGCTACACTAGACGCGAAAAATGGCTTTCAGAGTTGCATAAATAGGAACGCTATGAATCTCGAGGATCTTCGAACTTTCGTTGAGGTCGCGGATACCGGCGGCGTCGCCTCGGCTGCCCGCCGCCTTGGGCTGTCCAAGTCGATTGTCAGCCGACGACTGACCCGGCTGGAAGACGCATTCGGCACCCAACTGCTGTTCCGGACCACGCGGGGTTCGGCCCTCACCGAGGCCGGGGCGACCTTGCGTGAGCACGCGATACGCGTCGTAGCAGAACTCGATAGCTGCCAGGAAACCCTGTCGCCTGATGGCGAGGTGCGCGGCTCGCTGCGCATTGCCGCACCCCAATCTTTCGGGACAACCAAACTTGCACCCGTCTTCGCCGAGCTGGCGCGCCGCCACCCCTCGCTACATCTGGATACTTCCTACACCGATCGCTTCGTCGATCTCGTCGGGGAGGGTTTCGACTGCGCGGTGAGACTCGGCTTCATGCCCGATTCGAGTCTCATAGCCCGACGCATCTGCACATTCCGGGGTCAACTCGTTGCCAGCCCGGTCTACCTTGCCACCCACGGCACGCCGGCTACACCCGATGCCCTGGCCAGTCATATGGCAGTGATGCCGAAGGGGGCTGTCTGGCCGATGATCGACCAGGGGAAACGCATCACCGTGCATCCACACGGACGTTTTACTGCCGACAACGGAGAAGCCCTGCTGGCTGCCGCCCTGGCCGGTGTGGGCATTGCCGCCCTACCGGACTTCCTGATTGAAGCCCACATAGAAGCGGGTGGACTTGTGCCTTTATTGTCCGGCTACTCACCCCCGGAAGCCGGCATGTTCGTCGTACGCCCGCCGGGTGCGTTTCCTTCCCGCAAGGTACGGGTCCTGGTTGACATTCTTACCGAGTTTTTCGGTGAGTCACGCTGAATCAAAGCGCAAGCCCGTCAAACAACGTGGCCACCGTACCTTCGATGTAAGCACGCAGTTTCTCCGGATCCTCCAGGATTGGTTTCATCCGCGGAGCCAGCGGACCCGGATCGACCATCATGCGGGCTACCCCCATAACCATTCCGTGCAGGCTGTCGAACGGAACCTCGCGGATCAGCTGAAGTTCACGGGCCTCCTCGTAAGCCTGCTCAACCCGGTTCAGATATGGGCCCAGGAAATGCTCGTACAGCCATTGGCACCGTTCATCATCCGTGGAATCTTTTAACAGCACGCCGGCGGGTTCGGGATTACTCGCTACTAACGTCAAGACAGCCGTGATGTTCTTGCGCAATGCGGCAATAAGATCCTCTGGCTCTCTGGAACCGTCCAGAATCTGGCTGAGCTGACGGACCAGAGGCGCCATTTCGGACTCTACGGCAGCACGCCAAAGCGCATCCTTGGTGCCAAAGTGGTGGCGGAACAGTGTGTAGTTGACCCCCGCATCTGCCGCCAGCATCCGCAGTGATGCGCCTTCATACCCCTCCCTCGCAAACATCCTGAATACCTGTCGCAACAACTGCTCCGGTGCGACTTGCAGGTCTTTGGCCGGGCGCCCCCGAGCCCGTGGCTTGCCGGTATTCATATTTTCATCAACTGTTGAATTAAATATTCCATTGTGCTAATAAATTATACAGTTGTTGAAAATTAAAGGAACCTGGACGGGTGCGTATCAAAGGGCACACCACGGGGGAAACGCAGTGCATAGGAGGGGACATGAGAGACAGAAATTACATTCTCGGACTGCTCGGGTCTGTGTTACTGACAGCAGCCGCGGGATATTCAACCGACAGTCATGCTTACAGCTTCAGCTTCAACCTCGCAGGCGAGGAAGTCAGCGGTGTACTGAATACCTCGATTACATTGGGCGCAGCCTGGCGCATGGAGGAGCGGTCGGATGATCTGGTCGGCAAGACCAACATCAACCCGGATATTTGCGGCCGCACGCCGGATGGCGGCATCCTCTACCAGTCTTGTCAGGGCATGTACCGGGACCAGGTTTTTGTGTCGGAACGACTCGTCTCTGGTCCTGGCCAGTTCAGCACCAATGCCGATGACGGCAACCTTAATTACGACAAGTACGACATGGTGCAGGCGCCGCTCAAGATCACCGAAGACCTCACGCTGTCCTTCGGCGATTTCGGCCTGTTCGCACGCGCCCTGTTCTTCCACGATTTCGTCAACAACGATTTCGAGGAATTTCATCCCAACCGCATCACCAGGGATAATCTGCATGAGGTCGGTTATGTCTCAACCCTGGGCGATGAGCTTCTGTTTCCGGGGCTGCCGGTCGGGTTACCGATCAACTTTTCCACCTTCTCACTGTTCACAGCGCGCACTGACTCGCAGCCATGTCCGCCGGAACGCAACCCCACAGGAGGGCCCTGCGGCATCGTCTACGGCAAAGGTGGCGTGGTGAAAAACCAGCGCAGGGACAAGGAGACACTGAAACAGATCGGTCAGGACCTGCAGGTGTTGGACCTGAACTTCTACGGCGAGCTGCCCCTGCCGGTCGGCGGCCGTTCGCTGGATTTTCGCATCGGTCGCCAAACCATCAACTGGGGCGAGTCCACGGTCCTGGTCTTCGATTCCCTCAATCAGGCCAACCCCGCCAACGCCAACAACCTGTTCCGGGTAGGCATGGTGCTGGAAGAAGTATTCACGCCGGTCAACATGATCTCGCTGAATACTTCACTTACCAGTTCCTTGTCACTGTCCGGCTTTTATCAGCTTGAATGGCGGCCGACAGAATTACCGGCGCCAGGTTCGTTTTTCTCGCCGATTGACATCGGAACCAACAATGCCGTGCGTACCCTGAACCTGGGCTTCGGCTCCAATGCAGAGGACCCGGATCGTGTTGGAAACCTGCTCGACAACCCGTTTTCCGCCTTGACCAATACCACGGCATCTGCAATACGCATGCCGGATAACGAGGCGAAGGATTCCGGCCAATACGGCATCCAGCTGCGCTATTACGCCGACAACATCAACAACGGCACGGAGTTCGGCTTCTATTTCATGAATTACCACGCGCGTACGCCGTTCGTAAGTGTGTATTCGGTCCCTGAGGGCTGCGCCAAACATACCACCAACACCGTGGAATTCCTTACGGCATGTCCCGATATACCGTTTGTTCATGCCGTGCTCAGCCCCAATGACCCGAACGGCGCAACCAGCGATGCAGTGAGGTTTGATGAATTCAGGGTGCAGTTGGAATACCCCGAAGACATCCAGATGTGGGGTTTGAGCTTCAACACCACCTTTGGAGACATCGCCCTGCAGGGCGAGGTGGCTTACCGCCCCGACGCACCGCTGCAGGTGGATATAGAGGATCTCGCCCTGGCGGGTTTCGGACCGACCACTACCAACTGCCATCTTCCCGAGGCTGGTTGTGCCGGCTCGACTGTTGGCTTCGGTGTCGACCCCAATGGCAATACTATTACCTATCTTTCGAGTGACCACGTTGTTGATGCCAACGGGACTCCCGGCAGCTTCAATGACACCTACGACCTCTTCGCCGGTCATCTGGCCGGCTCCGGGCGTCACTTCCCGAACTTCATCATTCCCTACCGCGGCGGTGTGCTCGGCACCAATCCGGGCAATTCCTATATCCGCGGCTGGGAGTACTTCGACACCTACCAGTTCAACCTTGGCGGCACCTACATCATGGGCGCCACCCATCCACTGTCGAAACTGATAAAAACCGACCAGATCATTCTGCTGTTTGAAACCGGCGCCACCTGGGTGCCGGACATCCCGGCCCTGGACGTGCTTCAACTGGAGGCTCCCGGTACCTTCCTGCACGCTTCGGCCGGTGCGGACGGCTCCGGCGCCGACCGCTCACGTCAGGCATGCTCGACCAACCAGGCCTGCTCTTTCGGGCCGGACGGTTTGCGCTTCAATCCTCATCAGGAAGATCTCGATCTGTTCCCGGACGAATGGTCAGCCGGTTACGTCATCCTGGCCCTGATTCGCTACGAGTCGGTAATGCCCGGTATCAGCCTGCAACCGATCATTTTGCTCAAACATGACGTGGAAGGCACTTCACCCGGCCTGGCCTCCAATTTTGTCGAGGGCCGCAAGATCGGCGATCTCGGATTGGAAGTCCGCTACAAGTCCAACCTGTCGTTCAACTTTGGTTACCAGTTCTTCACTGACGGCGGCAAAGCCAACCTCCTGGCTGACCGCGATAACGCCCGTTTCTTCGTGAAGTACCAGTTCTGATATGGAGACTCCCATGCACAAGTTTATGAGCATTTCCTTGGCCGCAATGGCCTGCCTTGCCGCATACCCGGTCATAGCCAAGGTATCGCCCGAGGAGGCGGCCAGGCTGGGGACTGAATTGACCCCGGTGGGTGCGGAAAAGGCCGGCAACGAAGACGGTAGCATTCCGGAATGGACGCCGGCGCCGCAGAAAGGCGAGTTGTCAGGCGCATATCCCTCGGACCCGGTGATTGATGCAGAAAAGCCGCTGTTCACCATTACCAAGGCGAACATGGCCGAATACGAGGCCATGCTCAGCGAGGGGCACAAGTATCTGCTGCAGAACTACGACAGCTACAAGATGAACGTCTACCCGAGCCATCGCTCGGTATCGTTTCCGGACTTTATCTACGAGTGGACCAAATGGAATGCGACCAACTGCGATCTGTTGGACGTAGACACTCCCGATAACTGCAAGATCGGCTTCACTTATCCCATCCCGCAATCCGGCGCCGAGGTGATCTGGAATCACAGGGTACGCTACCGGGGCTCGGATGTACGCCGTTACAACAACCAGATGATCGTGCAGCGCGATGGCCAGTTCCAGCTCACCAAGATCATCGAGGAAGCCAAGCTCTACTACGCTGTGGCCCCAGACAAGAACCCCATGCCGTTACTGAAAGGGGATGGCCTCTTCCTCAAGTATTTCTCTCAAACCGTCGAGCCTCCGCGCATGGCCGGCTTGATGCTCCTTGCGCATGAGCGCTCCGGCGCCGGTCCCGAGGGGCGTCAGGCCTGGTTGTATTCCCCGGCGATCAAGCGCCTGCGGCGTGCACCGACGGTCTGCTGCGACAACCCCTACGAGGGCACCGACGGCCACCAGTTTTACGACCAGGTGGACATGTTCAACGGCGTACTCGAACGCTACACCTGGAAGCTGCTCGGCAAGCGCGAAATGATCGTGCCCTACAACTCCAACAGGATTGCAGGCGACAGCGTCAAGTTTGCCGACCTAGCTGCGCCGGGACACCTCAACCAGGACCTTCCACGCTACGAGAAACACCGTGTCTGGGTGGTCGAGGCCAGCATCCGCGAGGGGACCAATCATATCTTTCATAAGCGCGTTTTCTACGTGGATGAAGATAGTTGGTATCCGCAGGCGGTTGACAACTATGACGCACGCGGCGGGCTGATGCAGATGCAGGAGGGCCATACTGTTTTCGTCTCGAACATACAGACGGCGTTAGGTACGCCCGAGGTTATCTACCACTTCAATTCAGGCCGATATTTCATTACCGCGATGGCCAACGAAGACAAACCAAACGATTGGTCTGTCAAATTCGACGACGCGGACTTTGAGCCGAATGCCATCCAGAAGCGGGCGCTCAAGTAACCGTATCAGCCATATCATTTTGCACCAACCTGTCGTTCAACTTTGGTTACCAGTTCTTCACTGACGGCGGCAAAGCCAACCTCCTGGCTGACCGCGATAACGCCCGTTTCTTCGTGAAGTACCAGTTCTGATATGGAGACTCCCATGCACAAGTTTATGAGCATTTCCTTGGCCGCAATGGCCTGCCTTGCCGCATACCCGGTCATAGCCAAGGTATCGCCCGAGGAGGCGGCCAGGCTGGGGACTGAATTGACCCCGGTGGGTGCGGAAAAGGCCGGCAACGAAGACGGTAGCATTCCGGAATGGACGCCGGCGCCGCAGAAAGGCGAGTTGTCAGGCGCATATCCCTCGGACCCGGTGATTGATGCAGAAAAGCCGCTGTTCACCATTACCAAGGCGAACATGGCCGAATACGAGGCCATGCTCAGCGAGGGGCACAAGTATCTGCTGCAGAACTACGACAGCTACAAGATGAACGTCTACCCGAGCCATCGCTCGGTATCGTTTCCGGACTTTATCTACGAGTGGACCAAATGGAATGCGACCAACTGCGATCTGTTGGACGTAGACACTCCCGATAACTGCAAGATCGGCTTCACTTATCCCATCCCGCAATCCGGCGCCGAGGTGATCTGGAATCACAGGGTACGCTACCGGGGCTCGGATGTACGCCGTTACAACAACCAGATGATCGTGCAGCGCGATGGCCAGTTCCAGCTCACCAAGATCATCGAGGAATTGAAAAACTATTATGCGCTGCCGCCGGAACAGGACCCAGTACCCCTGCTGGAAGACAGCGCACTGTTCTTCAAATATTTCTCACAGACCATCGAGCCACCGCGTATGGCAGGGCTTATGCTGCTGGTGCATGAACGCGCAGGCACCCGTGCAGCTGGCCGCCAGGCCTGGTTGTATTCCCCGGCGATCAAACGGCTGCGGCGCGCGCCCAATGTGTGCTGCGACAACCCCTATGAGGGCTCCGACGGCCATCAGTTCTACGACCAGGTGGACATGTTCAACGGCGTGCTCGAACGCTACACCTGGAAGCTGCTCGGCAAGCGCGAAATGATCGTGCCCTACAACTCCAACAAGATTTCCGGTGACAGCGTCAAGTTCGCCGATATGGCGGCACCCGGGCACATCAATCAGGATCTGCCGCGTTACGAGAAACACCGTGTCTGGGTGGTCGAGGCCAGCATCCGCGAAGGCACCAACCACACCTTTCACCGGCGCGTTTTCTATATGGACGAGGACGCCTGGTACCCGCCCGTTGTGGACAACTACGACGCGCGCGGCGGGCTGATGCAGATGCAGGAAGGACACACCATCTATCTTTCCAATATTCAGTCGGCCATAGGCGTGCCCGAGGTCATTTATCACTTCAATTCCGGCCGTTACTTCCTCACTTCAATGGCCAACGAGGACAAGCCGAACGATTACTCAGTCACCTTCGACGATGTGGACTTTGAACCGAATGCCATCCAGAAGCGGGCGCTCAAGTAGCCACATCAGCCCTATCATTTGCAAAGGAGTCTATTAGACATGAAAGAAGCCGTTATCGTATCCACTGCCCGCACCCCTATAGGCAAGGCCTTCAAGGGTGCTTTCAACAACACCAAATCACCGACCCTGATGGGCCATGCTATCTCGCATGCGGTATCGCGTGCCGGCGTCGATGGCTCCGAGGTAGATGACGTCATCGTCGGTTCGTCGCTCAATGCCGGCAGCGCCAGCCTCAACCTCGGCCGCCTGGCCGCACTGGCCGCGGGCCTGCCCAGCACTGTCTCGGGCCAGACCATGGACCGCCAGTGTTCCTCGGGATTGATGGCGGTTGCTACGGCCGCCAAGCAGATCATCGTGGACGGCATGCAGGTGGTCGTGGCGGGCGGTCAAGAGAATATTTCCGAAATCCAGTTGAAGTACGCCGAGTGGGTAGGCAAGAGTGTGGACCCCAACGTGGTCGCCCGGGCTGAGCACGCCTATATGCCCATGCTGCATACTGCTGAGCATGTATCCAGAACTTACGGCATCCAGCGTGAGGCCCAGGATGAGTACGCCCTGAGTTCCCAGCAGCGCACGGCTGCCGCGCAGCAAGCCGGCCGTTTCGATGACGAAATTGTTCCCCTGGCCACAACCAAAGCCATAATGGACCGCGAAACCAAGGCGGTCACCTACGAAGAAGTCACCCTGAAGCACGATGAGGGCAACCGCGCTTCCACCACTCTGGCGGATCTGCAGAAACTGGACCCGGTGGTGGAAGGCGGGGTGATTACCGCCGGCAATGCAAGCCAGCTCTCCGACGGCGCATCTGCCTGCGTGGTGATGGACGCCAAGCTGGCTGAGCAGCGTGGCCTGAGTCCGCTGGGCATCTACCGCGGCATTGCAGTGGCGGGCTGCGCACCCGAGGAAATGGGCATCGGACCCATCTACGCCGTTCCCAAACTGCTCAAACAGCATGGCCTCACGGTTGACGATATCGGCCTGTGGGAACTCAACGAGGCTTTTGCCTGCCAGGCCCTGTATTGCCGCGACCACCTGGGCATTGATCCGGAAAAGTACAACGTCAACGGCGGCGGCATTTCCATCGGCCATCCTTACGGCATGACCGGTGCACGCCTGGTGGGTCACGCCCTGATCGAAGGCAAGCGACGCGGCGTCAAATACGCGGTCATCACCATGTGTGTGGGCGGCGGCATGGGTGCGGCGGGTCTGTTTGAGATCGCCTGAGTATCCCGTCCGGCCCCCGGGACAGCTGTATACCGGCTTGTTCCGGGGGCTTTTCCATCTCGCGGCAACGGTATTTGCCCATGGAAGGACCAAAGCCTAAACTTGGCCGGTAATTTAACGCCTGCTGGTTTCCGGACCTGTGCAACTCGTAAACAGCCCGCCTCACCAGGTACAGCAGGGCCGACTCAAGCAGTGACACCACGAATGGTTTAGCGAAAAAGGCTATCAGGATGGCCCGTCAGGCAAAGAAAAAAATCACATCGGAAAACGCTGGGAGCAGGAAGGCGCCAGCAACCTCAGCCCGCGCTGCAGGGCAGAAAGTGAAACGTGTCCGGCGTGAACAGCAGCGCTCGATCGATACCCGCCGGGCACTGCTGGATGCTGCCCTTATTGAATTTGCGGAAAACGGGTTCGAGAGCACAAGCATGCGCCGAATCGGCCAACGTGCCGGCGTCGATTTCACCCTGATTCCGTATCATTTCAAAAACAAGGATGAACTCTGGCGTGCCGTAGCGATTGACGCTTTCTCTCAGATGACCACGGTATGGGATGAAACCATACGCTCCTCGCCTGATATGTCAGCCGCTGACCGCGTCAAGATGGAAGGCCGTGCCCTGCTGAATTTTACGATCGAACATACAGCGTTCCATCATTTCATGCTGCAGGAAAACCATGGCTCCAGCGAGCGGCTTGCCTGGCTCATCGACAATATTCTGTCACCGATCAGAAAACGCATACTGCCGCAAATCCGTCAGGCTCAGAAAAACGGAGACATGCTGCAAGGCGACCCCAATCTGATTTATTACATGCTGATTGGCATCGCCACCACGCCCTCCTCTCTCAAGGAGGAAATGCACACAACTTTCGGCTTCTCCCTGCAGGATTCCAAAACCGTAGAGAAATACTGGCAACTGATGATCAGCGCCATCTTCCACTGAGCCCATTTAGTCACCCGGGGTCAATCCCATGCGGGGTTGACCCACCCTTGAGCAGCCATGCCGGGCACGCATTGCTCGCATAAAGACAAACTATTTCAAACGCGGCCCGGCAACAGAAACAATAAGTTCACCAACCCATTACAGGGCACTTCCTGGCGAACGGAAAATACATGGCTACCGACTCACCGCAAATCATGATCGACAAGGGGATCGACCGGTTCCTCGCCGATGGCGTGCATTATCGGGACCTGATCAACATCCGCAACGAAATAAGGAACTGGGCAGACTGGCCCCGCGTCTGGAGCGCCTATGCAGCCGAGGCCGAACGCCGTGGCGACGAGGCGATGTCAAAGGACGCCGGGGTGACGGCTGCCGGGGAGTTCTTCCGCGCCTCGCTGTATTACCACTACGCGCAGTACATGTATTTCGAGGATGAGGGCTACAAGGAGAAAATACACCAGGCCAAAACCGACGCCTTCAGGCGTGCTGCACCGCTGCTTGGCCCACCGGTCGAGATCGTCAGCTTCCCCTTCCGCGGCATTGATATCACAGGCTACCTGCGCGTACCCGAGAGCGAGGAAAAGCCGCCGGTCGTCATTCTCATCGGCGGCCTCGACACCACCAAGGAAGACTATCTTTCGGTCAGTGACATATGCGTAAAACGCGGCCTGGCGACGTTTTCCTTCGACGGCCCGGGACAAGGTGAAACGGTCTTCAAGATGCGTTCGATCCCGGATTTCGAGGCCGCGGTCAGCGCCGCGATTGACTATCTCGAAAGCCGCGAGGAAGTGGATACCGGTCGCCTCGGCATAGTGGGACGCAGCATGGGTGGCTACTTTGCGCCGCGGGCCACTTCGGCGGATCGCCGCATCAAGGTGCTCGTGGCCTGGGGTGTCGCCTATGACCTGCTGCCAATGGACGAGCACACCCCGGCCACCCGCGCCGCGCTCACCTTCATTTCTGGCAAGGCCACCCCGACGGAAGCGCAGGAGTACTTTTCTTTCCTGAACCTGAAGGGCCATGCGGAACGCATTAATGTGCCGACGCTGGTGATACACGGCGGCCTGGACCAGGTGACGCCGCTGTACAACGCCGAGAAGCTTATCGCCGACATCAGGAAGGATCTGGTCGAGACCATGATTTTCGGCGACAGCGGCCACTGCTGCCACGACAAGGCGCACATAGTGCGGCCCGCTATCGGAGATTTCCTTGCACGACATATCTGACTGCCTGCGTCCTGACTCACCTGCCCCCTGTATGAGGCAGATGACGTTTCAGGAGAAACAGGGAGGAATTCCAACATGGACATAACCGGCGAAGTACGCATTCCAGCCAGTCGCGAAGCCGTCTGGGCCGCGCTGAACAACCCCGAGATTCTGCACGCCTGCATACCCGGTTGCGAAGAGCTGGAAATGCATTCAGATACTGAAATGACGGCTGTAGCGCTCGTCAAGGTCGGCCCGATTGCCGCCCGTTTCGACGGCGCTGTGACGCTGAGCGAGCTTGACCCGCCCAACGGCTACCGCCTCACCGGCGAAGGCCAGAGCCCTGCCGGGTTTGCCCGCATGAATGCAATAGTCCGGCTGGCGGCAGAGGGCGAGGAAACCATCCTGTCCTACACCGTTGATGCCCAGGTGGGCGGCAAGCTGGCGCAACTGGGGGGCCGGATGATCGACGCCACGGCGAAAACGTTGTCCGCGGCCTTCTTCAAGGAACTGGCAAATCAGCTTGCGCCTGTGCCGGAAACAGCGGCTGCCGGTCAACCGGCGCCTGCTGCCACTACAGCGCCAGGGACTACCGCTCCCCGGCGTGTTGTGCGCGCCCCCGCACGCCCGGCCGGCGCCGGTGGCGGCCGGGGGATCGCCTGGGCCGCACTGGGCATCGCCTGCGTGGCCCTGGTGCTGGCCTGGCGCGCTTTCGTGGAATCGACTGCCGAAGCCGGCGCCGGATTACTCGGCGGCACGTCGGCAGACTTCAATAGCGCGGTGCTGCTGCTTGTTGTCCTCGCCATCGGTTATCTGCTCGGCCGTCAGCGGGCATCGAACTGACGCCCGGTATTACGCACCAACAGACGTCAGGAGCCAGCCATGTCAGCCCCCTTTGGAGCCACATCAACCACGGACGAAGTCCTTTCCGGCATTGATCTCGGCGGCAAGCGCGTTCTCGTTACGGGCATATCCGCCGGCCTCGGTCGGGAAACTGCCCGTGCGCTGGTCGCCCATGGTGCGCAGGTGGTGGGCACGGCACGCGACCTGGAGAAAGCCGGTGCCGCGAGCACGGAGATAACAAAGTCGGTGAACCAGAAAACCTTCACGCTGGTGGAACTGGACCTCGCCTCACTCGCCAGCGTACGCACCTGCGCCGACCAATTGCTCGCCGCCGGCGAGTCCTTCGACCTTGTCATCGCCAATGCGGGCGTCATGGCCTGCCCCTTCAGCCGGACTGCTGACGGCTTCGAGATGCAGTTCGGAACGAACCATCTGGGTCATTTTGTCCTGATCAACCGCATCGCTCCACTTCTGAAAAATCGTTCCCGGGTCGTCGTATTATCGTCCGCGGCCCACCGGATATCGGACGTCGATCTCGACGACCCGAACTTCCTGACGACTGACTATGATCCGATGCTGGCGTACGGACGCTCAAAAACGGCGAATGCGCTCTTTGCGGCAGAATTCGATCGGCGGCACCGTGCAAGCGGCGTCAGGGCTACTGCGGTGCACCCCGGCATTATCCGGACTGAACTGGTACGCCACATGGAAGACGAACAGACCGAGGCCATGTTCAAGGGAATGAATGCCTGGCGCGCCGCGCAGGGCCTTCCCCCATTTGAGTTCAAATCCATCCCCCAGGGCGCCGCCACATCCATCTGGGCCGGCGTCGTCGCCGATGCGGATCAGGTAGGCGGCCGCTACTGCGAGGATTGCCATGTGGTATCAAGCGATATCGAGGCCAATGCGTTTGGCAGCGGGGTGCGCTCTTATGCTCTTGACCCTGTAAAAGCCGCAGCCTTGTGGGCCAGGAGCGAATCGTTGGTGAATGAACAATTCTGAAATATATGAGTATCTCGCGTAACCATTTGTGGTTCGCCAATCTGGCGGCGCTGCTGGTCCTGGCAGGCTGTGGCGGCGACTCCGGTAACAGCGCCGTACTGCCGCCTGGCCATGGCGGCGCCAGCGGCACAGCGGTCGCGCCGCAACCCGCATCTGGTGAGAACTGCAACGGCATCTATGGCAATCATCCCTTTCCGACAGCCACTTCATTGCAGGGCCTAATGGCTTCGCTGTATCCGGTGGAACTGACCTGCCCACTCAAGGGTGGCGAGCACCTGACCTGGGAAGATGCCATGGGCACGCCGCGCGAAGCCTGTCTGCAAGTCCCCGCGCATGCCTCGGAAGAGTCACCGTTACCACTGATAACCTTACTGGGCGGCTCGATTCTTCCTGGCGATCCACAAACACTCATCATCGGTTTCGACTCTGACTTCCAAACCGCCGACCTCACCGGCGATGCGTCACGTCCGGGCTTCATCCTCCTGATGGTGGAAGGCCGCGACAAGGGGCATCACTACCCCTTCCCGGACGATCATGCCTGGGGTTTTGACAACTGGTACCGCAACTTCGACCGCAATGACCCCGGCATGAACGTCGATGCCGCCACCATCGATCACTTCATAGAAGTTGTGGAATCGCGCGGCATTGTCGATCCGAACCGCCGCTATATGTCCGGCATTTCAAACGGCGCGGCCATGGCCATGCTCTACGCCCTGAACACGCGGGGCATCGCGGCCAGCGCCATCTATTCCAACCCGGACCCTTTCTCGGATGTGGATGACCCCTGCGCCCAGACCCCCTTCGGCAACAACCTGCGGCCGATCATGACCATTCATAACGATTGTGACGTCATAGGCATCTGCACGACCGGCAGTGAGCAGCTCAGCGCCAAGATGAGCCGGTTTCTTCCAAAGGTGGAATACCGCCCCGTCATCGTCAACATCCAGGGGAACGAGATTGATGCCTGCGATGCCCGTTGCGATTACAACAGCGACGGCCCGACAGGCTGGCTGTCCATCGGCACAGCGCGCCACGCGTTGTGGCCGCAGGCGTGGAATGAGGAAATGTTCAGCTTCCTGCGCGAACGCCCACTGTCGCAGTAGGGCGCATACACCCTGAGCCCGTTTCCGACGCCCGATCTAACCCTGTCGCGCTACTACCCTAGCCGAGGTGGTTTCTCAGTCCCATCGAATCGGGCACGAAGTTCACGTTTGAGGATCTTGCCGCTGGCGTTTTTCGGCAGCGCATCAATCAGCACAATGCGCTTCGGTCGCT
>CAJXLF010000004.1 GCA_913055805.1 uncultured Salinisphaerales bacterium | reverse complement strand
CTAGGCCATAATCCGGCCAACTTAGGCGGGTCATTTTTCAGTGCAAAACCTGGGTCAATTTTGAGTGCAAATCAACAAGGGCAGGACATTGAGCCGGCCAGAAGGGCGCATGAGACCTACCAATCTGCCCTGAAGGCGGTCCGGCAGGGTATTCCGGCTGATATGAAGGTCCATATGTTTGAGCGGCGCCATCTGCCCCAGTACCGGTTTGAAGCCACGGATATTGTCGTCACGCTGGGGCAGGATGGGCTGGTAGCCAATGTGGCGAAATACCTGGATGGGCAACCGTTGATTGCGGTTAACCCCGATCCAAAAACAATCGATGGCATTTTGCTGCCGACCCAGGTTGAAGAGTTTGCCAAGGTGCTGGGCCGCACTATGAGCGAATCTGCAGATGTGAAAGGTGTCACGATGGCCGAGGCTCGTCTGAGCGATGGCCAGACACTGCGAGCTGTTAACGATATTTTCATCGGTGCCAAAAGCCATTTCTCAGCCCGCTACAGGATTAGCCATGACGGAATAGAGGAAGAGCACTCCTCATCGGGGATTATCGTTTCAACTGGTGTGGGGTCTACAGGTTGGTTGAAGTCGGTCTATGCTGGTGCTGCGGGAGTGGTGCACGGTATTTTCCCTGACATAGATATTCCTGCTCCTGAGCCAATTCCCTGGGACACTGACAAGCTGGTTTTCAACGTTAGAGAGCCTTGGCCGAGCTTAATGACAAGGACGGAAGTTATCAGTGGTTGGATTGAGACAGGGGCCGAGTTGGAGATTGTTTCCCGCATGCCAGCTGGCGGCGTCATTTTTGGTGATGGAATCGAGAACGATTATTTGGAGTTCAACTCTGGTATTGCTGCGCGGTTAGAATTGGCCTCTCAACGTTTGAATCTAGTTTTGGAATAATTGTATGCATGAAAGACTGGCCAAAACTATGTCGCGTGTGACCTACTTTTGGCCAAATGGCTAAAAACAAGTCGCAGTACCACCGCCCAGCATGAACGAAGTGAAATGGTGGGCCCGGCAGGACTCGAACCTGCGACCAAGCGATTCACTGATTCCACCGTTTCTGGTGGCAGCGGACTATCTCATCACCCTCGACGTTACCGTTAGGGCGCGGGAAGCTCTAGCCTGTGATTAAGGGCACTTGAATATGTTATTCAGCCCTCAGGTAGTCTCTGCACCTTCCGGCGGTGTACCTCCGGCTTGGCTCAGGATTGCCGTCGGCCTGACCGTTACGGTTTCCCTGAATTCATCCCGTTCATTTCATGCCTTTCAGCATGAACGCACCTTTTGATGAGTCGCCTGCTCTAACCAACTGAGCTACAGGCCCACAAAAAACTTGTATTCCCCCTCACGAGGAGGGGGAATGATAACGATTGCCTGACTGGCTGACTAGCTGTTTTCGTCCAGGAAGCTGCGCAGGTAGTTGGCGCGGCTGGGGTGGCGCAGCTTGCGCAGGGCCTTGGCCTCTATCTGGCGAATACGCTCACGGGTGACGTCGAACTGCTTGCCCACTTCTTCGAGGGTGTGGTCGGTGTTCATGTCGATGCCGAAACGCATGCGCAGCACCTTGGCTTCACGTGGGGTGAGGCTGGCCAGGATGTTGTGCGTGGCTTCCGTGAGGCTTTCGTTGGTAGCGGAGTCCACCGGGGATTCAGCGTTGCCGTCCTCGATGAAGTCGCCCAGATGTGAATCCTCATCGTCGCCGATGGGCGTCTCCATGGAGATCGGTTCCTTGGCGATCTTGAGCACCTTGCGCACCTTGTCTTCCGGCATCTCCATCTTTTCCGCCAGTTCTTCCGGCGTCGGCTCGCGACCCATTTCCTGCAGCATCTGGCGGGAAATGCGATTGAGCTTGTTGATGGTTTCGATCATGTGCACCGGAATACGGATGGTGCGGGCCTGGTCGGCAATGGAACGCGTGATGGCCTGGCGAATCCACCAGGTGGCATAGGTGGAGAACTTGTAACCACGGCGGTATTCGAACTTGTCCACCGCCTTCATCAGGCCAATGTTACCTTCCTGGATCAGGTCCAGGAATTGCAGGCCACGGTTGGTGTACTTCTTGGCAATGGAGATCACCAGACGCAGGTTGGCTTCCACCATTTCCTTCTTGGCGCGACGGGCCTTGGCCTCGCCGATGGACATCTTGCGGTTGATTTCCTTGATGTCGGCAATAGCCAGGCCGGTGTCCTCTTCAATCGCCAGCAGCTTGTTCTGCAGGCGCACCAGTTCGTCCTTGTGCTGGGCGATGGTGGAGGAGTACTTGCGCTTGGCGCGAATCAGCTTGTTCCACCAGTCGGGATTGGTGGCGTTTTCAGGCAGCTGCTTGATGAAGTCGCGCCGGTCCATGCCGGACACGCGCACGCAGATCATCATCATTTCGCGCTCGATACCGCGAATGTTATCAATCTGGTCACGCAGTTGGCGGACCAGCGACTCGGCAAACATCTGGTTGAATTTCCATTCAATGAAGATGTCTGCCACCGCGCTCCAGTGTTCCTGGGTCTTGGCATTGCCGGGGCCGCCACGGTTGAGCGAACGCACAGCCGTCTTGTACTGATCTTCCATGGCCTTCATCTTGGCGGAAACCTCCACCATATCCGGCCCGGTGCTGCCCTCCTCGTCGACATCAGCGTCTTCATCGTCATTACTGCTGTCGTTCGCGCTGGGGCTGCCCACTTCGTAGGGGCTCATGTCGACAAAACCGGTGCCACCGAGAATATCGGCAATACGTTTTTCACCGGCGTCGACCACGGTGTAGTCTTCGAGCACACGCTTGACCGTCGGCGGGTAGAACGCCAGCGAGTGCATCGCCTCTTGCAAACCTTCCTCAATGCGCTTGGCAATGCGGATTTCACCGTGGCGATCAAGCAGTTCCACCGAGCCCATTTCGCGCATGTACATGCGAACCGGGTCGGTAGTACGGCCGAATTCGGCTGCTACCGCAGCTGCGGCAGCAGCCGCTTCCAGGGCCTCGTCGTCATCTTCCTCGGAATCCACCACCGGCGAATCGGACAGCAACAACTCGGCGTCATCCGGGGCTTCTTCATGCACCGGAATGCCCATGTCATTGATCATGTTGACAATATCTTCAACCTGTTCGGAGTCGATATCGTCCGGCAGATGGTCATTTACCTCTGAATAGGTCAAATAACCTTTCTGCTTGCCCTGGGCAATCAGGAGCTTGATTTGCGACTGCTTCTCTTCGCTCATAAACTAAGGATTCCGGAAATATGAAGAACGCCCGGCAAAAGGGCGCAATAAACCAACCATTTTATCGATATAGTGGCCCCGCTGCCAAATTTCAATGTTAATTTTTATTGGCGTTGTGCCGGCAGACGTGCTCAAGCCGGGGAAATCACGGCTTTCAGCCCTTAAGACCGCGTTGCAAGTAAACGGTTCAGTTCCGCTTTTTCTTCCCGGGTCAGGTCCCGCTGACGACTGAGCCTTAACAGTGCATCCAGCTTGCTGGTAGTTGCCTGACTTTGCAGGCGGACCAGGCAATCCCGGAATTCCGCCACCAGATTGGCCTCCTCAAACTGTGGCCGCACCGCAGCCAGTTTATTGAGATGGCGTTGCTCTTCGCGGTCGCGCCAATGTTCAAGCACATTGGCCGTCGTGTAGCCGGGATTCGCCCTGAGCAATTCTATAACTTCCACCAACAACGGCACACCCGGCACATCCACACTGTGAAGTGCTTCCAGTTCTTCCGCCTCAGTAGCAAGGCTTGGCTGCTCCAACAGCAATTGCAGCGCGCGGCGCACAGGTGTCATGCCCGGGCTGTCCTGCAACGGCTTGGCCGTCTTGGCTACCGACGCAGGCACCGGTGCACCACCCAGCACCGCTTCGAGCTCATTTACGGCCAGGCCTGCCAGTTCAGCCAGTTGCCCCAGGAACAGTCGCCTGAAAGCAGGCGCCTTGATCTGGCTTACATGAGGGCGGGCCAGCTCGATGAGACGCGCCCTGCCGTCCAGGCTGGCCAGATCCACTTCGCCTTTCAGATGGTCGAGCAGGAAGCGGGACAGGGGCACTGCCTGGCCGGACAACCGCGCCTCGAATGCCTCCCGGCCTTCTGCGCGAATCAGGCTGTCCGGATCCTCACCCTGGGGCAGAAACATGAAACGCAGTTCGCAGCCGTCCCTGAGCACGGGCAGGGCACGTTCCACTGCCCGCCAGGCAGCACTGCGGCCGGCGCGGTCGCCGTCAAAACAGAACAGGATTTCCGGCGTCATGCGCGAGAGTGTGTTCAGGTGCTCTTCCGTCGTAGCCGTACCCAGCGTGGCCACGGAATAAGGGACGCCATTCTGGGCCAGCGCAACCACATCCATGTACCCCTCCACCACCATGATGCGCGAAATATCACGACAGGCCTGCCTCAGCTCGTAAAGACCGTAGAGATGCCGCCCCTTATGGAACAGCGGCGTCTCGGGTGAATTCAGATACTTGGCCGAATCCTCACCGATGGTGCGCCCGCCGAAGCCGATAATACGTCCGCGGCTGTCACGGATAGGGAAGGTAATGCGGTTACGAAAGCGGTCGTAGGCATCCGTTTTGCCCTCACGGCGCGCGGCCAGCCCGGCCTTGATGGCCATCTTGTCGTCCACACCCTGTTTGGCCAGCGCGTCCACCAGACCGCTCCAGCCTTCCGGGGCAAAGCCGACACCGAAGCGGTTGACCACGTCCCGATTGAGGCCACGCCCCTTGAGATAGTCCACCGCCGGCGGGTGATTGCGCAGTCCATCACGAAAATACTGCTGCGCCTTGTCCATCACCTCGAACAACTGGCGCCGCTCGCCGCCGTCCGATTCGCCACCGATCTCCTCGGGCACTTCCACACCGGCCTGCCGCGCCATTTCCTCCACCGCTTCGCGGAACTCCAGACGCTGGTATTCCATGAGAAAACTGAGCGCCGTGCCATGCGCACCACAGCCGAAGCAATGGTAGAACTGCTTGTTGGGTGAAACAGTGAAGGAGGGGGTCTTTTCGTTATGGAAGGGGCAGCAGGCCTGATATTCGCGGCCGGCCTTTTTCAGCGGCACATAGGTATCGATCAGCGCGACAATATCGGTACGCGACAACAGGTCATCGATAAAGGATTGCGGAATACGGGCCATCGGAGAAGTTTAACGGAGATTGGTCTCAGGCAAAGTCCGTCTCGAACATTGATCCGGGGGCGCCAAGAACACAAGGAAGAATACATCCACAGATTACACAGATGTCACAGATTTCAAAGAACAGCTTCCAAGGTAAGAGCCCCTCTCCCTTCTTGGGGCGGGATACGAAGCATACGGCGCAGTGTGATGGGGTCGCCTCTCGGCTGTGATGGTCACCAGCGGCCCCTGACCTCACACACAATGCACGCTGCGCCGGGGATAGCGCATTCTTATCTGTGCAATCTGTGTAATCTGTGGATAGATTCAGGAACTCAGCTGCGCCTTGACCTGGGCACTGACCTGGCCCATGTCGGCTTTGCCCTGCAGTTTGGGCTTGAGCACAGCCATGACCTTGCCCATGTCTTTCATATCGGCTGCGCCGGTTTCGCCAATGGCGGCCTTGACGGCTTCAGCGATTTCGTCAGCGCCGAGCTGTTCGGGCAGGTAGGGTTCGAGAATGGCGATTTCAGCGGCTTCCTGATCGGCCAGCTCATGGCGACCGGCAGCCGTATATTGCTGTATGGATTCCCGGCGCTGCTTGATCATTTTCTCGATCACGGCCAGCACCGCGGTATCGTCGAGTTCGATGCGCTCGTCGACTTCGCGCTGCTTGATCGCGGCCTGCAAAAGGCGAATGACGCCCAGGCGCTCGCTTTCGCGGGCACGCATAGCGTCTTTCATATCGGCCGTGATCTGGTCTTTCAGGCTCATCGTATAAGCGGCGAATAACCGCGGAGGATGGTTAGAAAGTCAGGCTTTAGTACATGCGCACATGGCGGGACTGCTCGCGATACACCTTCTTCATGTGGCGTTTCACGGCAGCAGCCTTCTTGCGCTTGCGCTCCTGGCTGGGCTTCTCGAAGAATTCACGACGCCGCACTTCCGGCAGAATACCGGCCTTCTCGCAACCGCGCTTGAAGCGGCGCAGGGCGATTTCAAACGGCTCGTTTTCCTTGACTCGTACGCTGGGCATTTAGCCTCACTCTCCAAAATATTCTGGAAAAATAAACATCGGCCGGGGGTCCCGGCCAAAAGGGTGCGAAATTTTACTGGTCAAATCGACATTTTGCAAAACCAAAGCAAAACCAAAACGAGTAAAATCCCCCGCCATGCGTGTACTTGGCATTGAAACCTCCTGTGACGAAACCGGCGTTGCCGTCTACGACAGCGATCACGGCCTGCTGGCCGAAGCCCTGCACAGCCAGATAGAACTGCATGCCGAACACGGCGGTGTGGTTCCGGAACTGGCGTCCCGGGACCATATTCGCAAGCTCACGCCGCTGATTGAAGAAGTGCTTGAGCGGGCGGGGCTGCAGGGCAAGGACATCGACGGCATCGCCTATACGGCGGGCCCTGGTCTGATCGGCGCGCTGCTGGTCGGCGCCTCGGTCGCCTCGGGTCTGGCCACCGCCTGGCGTATTCCGCTGATTCCGGTGCATCACATGGAAGGCCATCTGCTGGCGCCCATGCTGGAAGACGACGCCCCCGAATTCCCCTTTGTTGCCCTGCTGGTTTCCGGCGGCCATACCATGCTGGTGGAAGTCGACGGCGTCGGACAGTACAAGGTGCTCGGGCAAACCCTGGATGACGCTGCCGGTGAGGCTTTCGACAAAACCGCCAAGCTTCTGGGACTGGGTTATCCCGGCGGACCGGCGCTGGCCAGGCTGGCAGAGCAGGGCGACGCGGACCGCTTTAAACTGCCACGCCCCATGCTCAACCGGCCGGGCCTGGAATTCAGTTTCAGCGGCCTGAAAACGGCGGTGCGTGATTTGCTGAAGACGCTTGATCCGCTCGACGACCAGACCAAAGCCGATGTGGCCCGCGCTTTTGAAGATGCCGTGGTGGATACTTTGGCGGCCAAGTGTGGCCGCGCGCTGAAACAGACCGGCGCCGGCGCCCTGGTTATCGCCGGTGGCGTAGGTGCTAACCAGCGGCTACGCGCACGACTGCGCGAAGTCACCGACCAGCAGGGCGCCAGGCTGCATTTTCCACGGCCAGCCTACTGCACCGACAACGGCGCCATGATCGCCTATGCCGGCTGGCAACGTCTGAGCGACGGACTTGAGCCACCGTTCGCCATCGAAGCGAAGGCGCGCTGGTCTCTGGAGGAACTGCAACCACCGGCTGTGAGATGATTGGGACATGGACATCATCTATCTGAAAGACCTGCGCATTGATACGGTCATCGGCATTTTCGAGTGGGAACGCCGCATCAGGCAAAACGTGCGTTTTGATCTCGAAATGGGCGCGGATATCAAGAATGCCGCCACCAGTGACGACATCAGCGACACTCTCGACTACAAATCGCTGGCCAAACGCGTCATCAGCTTTGTGGAAGAGAGCAGCTTCAATCTGGTGGAAACCCTGGCTGAATCGGTGGCCAGACTCATAATTGATGAATTTGGCGTGCCCTGGGTGAAAGTCACTCTGAACAAGGCTGGCGCAGTTCGTGGCGCTGACGGTGTCGGCATCATTATTGAACGGCGCGCCGACGACTATTCATGACGACTGTCTACGTGAGTGTCGGCAGTAATGTCGACCCCGCAGACAATATCCGCCGCGGCATCGACTGCCTGCAGCGCGAATACGGCCAGATTCTGCTGTCGCCGGTTTACCGCACCCGTGCCGTGGGTTTCGACGGCGACGACTTTCTGAATCTGGCCGCCTCCTTCGAAACCAATGATTCAGTGCAGGATGTCGATCGCACCCTAGACGAAATCGAAAACGAATGCGGCCGCGACCGGCGCGAGGCCCGCTTTGGTCCCCGCACCCTGGATCTGGATTTGCTGCTGTATGGCGACCTGGTGCTGGACGAACCCGGGTTACGTCTGCCGCGCGATGAAATTCTCGAATATGCCTTCGTGCTGCGGCCGCTGGCCGATCTCGCCCCCGGGTTGATCCACCCCACAACAGGTAACAGCCTGGCCGAGCTGTGGGCCGCGCGCACCGATCAGGCAGATCCGCTCATCCCCGTACCTTTCGTATTGCAACCGTGAGCGGCATCGCCCTGCTGGGCCTGTACGCCGGCGGCACCACTATTCTGGAACCGGAAGGCCTGCCTTCCGGCATCATAAAGCAGCCCATCACCGAAACTCGCCAGATCGGCAAGGAGGGTCTGCAGGGCGATGTACAGGCCGACCGCAAGGTGCATGGCGGACCGGAAAAGGCGCTGCATCACTACGCTGCGGAAAACTATGCGGAGCTGCAACAGCAGTTCCCGCTGGTGGCTGACAAGCTGCTGCCCGGCAGCATCGGCGAGAACATTTCCACGCAGGGTTTGACCGAGGCCGAGGCCTGCATCGGCGACATCTACCGGCTGGGCACTGCGCTGATCCAGATCAACCAGCCGCGCCGGCCTTGCTGGAAGATCGACAGCCGCTACGGCCAGGAGGGCATTACCCGCTTCGTGGAACTGGCGGGTTGCACCGGCTGGTATTACCGGGTGCTGGAGAACGGCGAGGTTTCACCCGGCTCCGGTATGGAACTGCAGGCGCGGCCTCACCCGGATTGGAGTGTTCTGGCGCTCAATGACCTGGGTCAGGAACTACGGCCCGACCTGGCGCGGCTGGCCGCCGCAGCGGAACTCCCCGCGCTGAACGCTGACTGGCAGGTCAGGTTGAACAAACGCCTGGCCTGGCTGCGGGAGAATACCTGACGACGTCGGCAAGACCGTCACAATGTCCGCAGTTACCTCATTACCGACGCGCCACCATCTACATTCAGAACCTGCCCGGTGACATAGCTGGCTTCCTCGCTCAGCAGGAAGCGCACCGCACTGGCTATATCCTCCGGCTCGCCCATACGCTGCATGGGAATGCGGCTGATATAACGTTCGGCCACCTCCGCTTCCGGGGTCTCATGCTCGGGCCACAGGATGATGCCGGGCGCAACGGCATTGACCCGCACGTCCGGCGCCAGGTCGCGCGCCAGTGAGCGCGTGAGCGCTACCAACCCGCCCTTGGCGGCTGCATATACGGGATGCCGGGCCAGCGGCCGCTCCCAGCCGGCGTCAGCGATATTAACGATAGCGCCGCCGCTTTCGGCGAGGGCATCCATGGCTGCCTGACACAGAAACAGGGGCGCTTTCAGATTGCTGCCCGTAAGGTCATCCCAATCCGGCTCGGCCACTTCAGCCAGCGGTGTGGGATAAAAACTGGAAGCATTGTTGACCAGCGCATCCAGCTGGCCCCATTCGTTGAGCACTTCGTCCACCAGATCCTGCAGACTTTCGACATCCAGCAGGTCACCGCTGATGACGATAGCCGTGCCGGGATAGGCCTCGTTCAGTTCTTCGGCCAGCACTCTGGCGTCATCCACGGAATCACGGCAATGAATGGCCACCTTGTAGCCGTCGTCATGCAGTTCACGCACGATGGCTTCACCGATACGGCGGGCGCCGCCGGTGACCAGCGCCACGCGTTCCTGCATTCCGCTATCATCCTTCACTTGATCGCCCATCTGACTGCGCCCCATGGATTGTGGTTGCGCCTAGTCTAACGGCGTTTTCACTGTAAAAACCAAAGAGTTGAGAGGCCATGGATCATTTGCACGCCGCCCTGCTGGGGATTCTTCAGGGACTGACAGAATTTCTGCCCATCTCAAGTTCGGGCCATCTGGTGCTCGCCCCCTTGATGATGGGCTGGAAGGACCAGAGCCTGGCCTTTGATGTGGCGGTGCATTTCGGCACCTTTCTGGCGGTAGCACTCTACTTTCGACGGGATCTGGGTCCCATCATCAGCGGCGGCTTTCGCTCCCTGTATCACCGCCCGGAAGGCGGCCGCGAAAGCGATCCCGACATGCGCATGGCCTGGGGTCTGCTGGTCGCCACCATCCCGGCCGGCGTGTTGGGGCTGCTACTGCAAAATGTATTGGAACTGGAGTTCGATGCGCCTTCACTGGTCGCCGGCAACCTGATCATATTCGGCCTGCTCATGTGGTGGGCCGACGCCTCCCTGCGTGGTGATCGCAAGGAAGGCGAGCTGCGCTGGGGCGAGTTCTTCCTGATCGGCTGCGCCCAGGCGCTGGCGTTGTTTCCCGGCACCTCGCGTTCAGGCATCACTATGACCGCCGCCATGGCTTTGGGGTTGTCGCGTACCGCTGCGGCCCGGCTGTCCTTCCTGATGGCCTTGCCGGTGATTCTGCTGGCGTTCATATACGAACTGACCGTGCTGATCCTGACTCCGGGCGCGGAAGACTGGGGCGCGATTGTGGTCGGCTCAGGCGCGGCCTTTGTTACCGGCCTGGGCTGCATTCACTTCCTGCTGAAGCTGCTGGAACGAATCGGCTTTCTGCCCTTCGTGATTTACCGGGTAGTGCTGGGCAGCGTAATTCTGGTGATGTTCGTCTAACACTTCGAGTGAGGCTATAGCCGAATCGACGAATCCCTGCCATCTGACAGGCAGGCCTTCGGCCCAGCACGTTAACGAATAGCGTAGGTTGCGGTCACTACCGCCTTGGCCGTCTTGTCGATAGTGCGGGTGTCATACATGCCGTAGTCCGACACATCGGTGGAGTTCGGCGGTGTGATCTGGAACACGCCCTGACTCGCTGAACGCAGCCGACCCACCTTGACGCCGCTGCTTTCAGCCAGACGCTCGGCGCGCTCCATGGCATTGGCGGTGGCCTTGGACAGCAGCTCAAGCTTCACATCGTCAATCGCGCTCACATAGTACTCGGGCGACCAGCTCTGCATGTCCACACCCAGGCGCAGCAGATCCACGGACGCACGGGCGATCTCGCCAATACGCGCCACGTCACTGGAGGTGTAACTGAAGCGCCGTTCCAGGGTGTAGCTCTCCACCTGACCGGTGAGAGTATGGCCATCCACCACCGGATGATTGATGTAGCTGTTGGCCGGCTCCAGCTCGATCAGCGTCGCCTCGATGCCCTGACTACTGGCGAATTCCAGAAAGCGCTGTACGGCCAGTTCAAGCTCACGGTAGGCGTCTTCCAGATTCAACCCGCGCGCCACCAGCTTGCCGCGCCAGACGCCGGTGTCGGCCGTTACGCCCACTTCGGCGTAGCCTTTCACCGTGATGGTGTCGTTGGAGAGTTTCACGTAGCGAATGGTGTTGGCCACCATCCATGCGGAAATGACCATGGCTATCGCAAGGCACAAGCCCAGTGCCAGTCCGTGTGCACGCATCGAGGTGTCTCCCGTATCACTCATGCGGGGAGTTTAGCAGCAACTCCCCGGTGTGCAGCAGTTGTCGGAACCCTCATGGCTTGCGCCCTTGGTTTCGGCTGCCGGGCGCACAGTACCGCTGGGCGCACACCAGGCCTGTGGCTCCCGCAACTCGACCGACGTAATGCCGATGAAGGCATCCTTGTAGGGACCTTCGGTAATCAGCTTGTAGGTACGCTCGCAGACCGCCATGCGTTCGCCACGGCGGAATTCGTGCCCCTCGTCGTCCCATACCGAGCTGAAGGGGCCGCGGTACATCACTGCATGACCGCGGTCGATGCATTCACTGGGGTCGGCCTTCACGGCGGTCAGCGTGACCGAGCGGAACTCGATGCCTTCCACCACCTGCCAGGGATTGGGGTCCCATTTGTCGTAACCCACCGCACGGAAGCCGTTGTCTGCGAAGGCCCGCAGGAAATCATGCTCCTGGAAGGCGCCGGAAATGCAGCCGCTCCACAGCTTGGGGTCATCCTTCAGATGCTGCGGCACATGCTCGTCGGCCACGATGTCGGAAATGGCCACGCGGCCGCCCGGCTTGAGCACGCGCTGAATCTCGCTGATGAGCTGGGCACGGTCGGCCTCGCCGACCAGATTGAGTACGCAGTTGGATACCACCAGATCGACCGAGTTATCAGCAATCATGGGGCGCGCCTGACGTTCATGCTCCTGCCAGGCCTTGAAAGCCAGCAGGTCACTGGCCGTCTTCACCGGATACTGCTCCAGATGGGCCTCGACCGCATCCAGGCTCAGCGCCAGATCCTGGATCTGGCCCTTGTGGAAGGCCACCCGGTCGCCGCCCAGCTTGTTCGCCATTTCCTTCTGGTACTTGCGCGCCAGGGCCAGCATGTCGTCATTCATGTCGACACCCAGAATGCGCCCTTCGGGGCCAGCCAGCTGGGCTGCCATGTAACAGATCTTGCCGCCGCCGGAACCCAGGTCCAGCACCGTGTCGCCTTCGCGCACATAGCGCGACGGGTCGCCACAGCCATAGTCCCGCTCGATGATTTCCTGCGGCAGGATTTTCAGCAACTCGGTGTCGTAATCCACCGGGCAGCACAGGGCTTCCTCACGCGCCTTGGCGCCGGCTGAATATCTTTCCAATACGCTTGATACGCTCATGATTTCTTATCCACAGATTACACAGATGAACACAGATTAATTTTCTGTGATGCCTTCATGGGTTCAGGTCCCGACACTTTGCAGGAGAACATTTCAATTCAAAGCCCCTCCACACGAGGATCCTTGTCCTGCTGTACAGCCGTAACAATGATCCGCAATCGCAATCGGCTTGCCCTTCAAATCTTCGTTAACCAGTTCGCGCAGATGGGTGCGCGGCTTGGGGTAGGCGCCGATCGGCATGCTCAGCATCTGGTTGAAATCGCAGTCGTGCACATAGCCCTGCCAGTCCACGCTGATCAGTGTCCGGCACATGACGTTTTCCAGGTTGTCGCGGCGATAGGCATCCTTGAGCAGCTGCATGTAATCGTCGAATTGCCCCTTGGACACCAGCACGCTGCCGAAACGCTGGATCGGCATATTGGCCAGTGTAAATAACTGATTGAATTCAATACCGAATTCATCCCCGAGATGCTGTTTGTAGTCGGCTTCCAGCGCGGCCTGTGGCGGTGGCAGACTCGGGCCCAGCGGGTTATAGACCAGATTCAGTTCCAGCCCGGTACCGGGCTTGCCGTAGCCCAGGTCATTGAGCTTGCGCAGGGCGCGTATGCTGCTCTCGAATACCCCGTCACCACGCTGCGCATCGACATTGTCCTCGGAATAACAGGGCAGGGAGGCCACCACTTCCATGCGCTGTTCGGCCAGAAAATCCGCCACCCACTCATAGCCGGGTTCTTCAATGATGGTGGGGTTCAGGCGGTCCATGAGATGCACGCCCATGCTGGCAGCGCTGGACATGAGATAACGGAAATGCGGATTCATTTCCGGCGAACCGCCCGTAACATCCAGCGTCTTGATGTTCTGTCTGTCCAGAAACTCCAGCACCAGCTCGATGTTGTCGCGGTCCATGAGTTCCTTGCGCCTGGGGCCGGCGCCCACGTGGCAATGCAGGCAGGCAATGTTGCACAGATAGCCGAGGTTCACCTGCAGAGTGTCGAGCGTCTTGCGCCGAATCGGCGGAAAATCGGTCAGCTCCAGCAGGGGCAGGGTGTCATGCATGGTGCGTTCTCTCGGTATATTTTCGTTTCATCATACTCTGGGACCGGGCGTGGCAAATTAATCTTGCGGCTCAGGCGCAACATTGTTGCGTATCGGCTGCCAGAGCAGGCGCACGAACTGCTGATCTTCGCCCTCGCGGAATTCACGCAGACCGATTGTCATCTCGTCATGGCCGTCGCGGGGTTGCGCCCGGTAGCTGCCGAACAGACGGTCCCAGATGGAAAGACAGAAGCCATAATTACTGTCGGTTTCCTCGCGATACCAGGAGTGATGCACCCGGTGCATATCCGGCGTCACGATCAGGCGTCGCAGCCCATGATCCACAGCTTCTGTTAAGCGCAGGTTTGCATGCTCGAACAAAGAAGCTGCATTGAGCAAAATCTCGAACAGAATCACGGCCACCGGATCAGCGCCCAGCACCACGACCGCGCCCATCTTGATGCCCATGGACAGCATGATTTCCACGGGATGAAAACGCACCGCCGTGGAGACATCGAAGGCCAGGTCGCTGTGATGCATGCGATGCAGGCGCCACAGCAGCGGAACGGCATGCATCAAACGATGCTGCCAGTAGATGATCATGTCCAGCAGCACGATCGCGGCAGCCACTTCCAGCGCCCAGGGCCAGGCCATTGCATTGAACAGACCCCAGCCCTGTTGCTGCGCCCACAGCGCAGCGCCCACTGCCAGCAGCGGAAACGTCATGCGCAGCACCAGGGTGTTGAACACCACCATGAACAGGTTCACGGCGATACGCCGCAGGCCAGTGGAGAAGCGCCGCCGGGGCCACAGCCGTTCCACGCCCGCCAGCAACAGAAGCGCGCCAGCGAAACTGCCCAGACGAAGCCAGGCTTCCTGTGTTTGAATAAATTCCTGCATCCCGTCCTGCCCGTTAATCCCGGTATACTTTGACGCCATGAGCAAGCATAAACCAAGCTTTTCCAGTGCATATACGTCCACGCGCATGCGCCGGATGCGTGCCGATGATTTCTCGCGTCGCCTGATGCGGGAAAACCATCTCACGGTCAATGACCTGATCTGGCCGGTTTTCGTGCTGGAAGGCGAAAATCAGCGTGAGGATGTGGCCTCCATGCCCGGCGTGGAACGCCTGAGCATTGATCTGCTTTGTACCCAGGCACAGGTGGCGGCCGATCTCGGCATTCCTGCCATCGCCCTGTTTCCGGTGGTCGGGCAGGACAAAAAAACCGAGCTGGCTGAAGAGGCCTTCAATCCGGACGGCCTCGTACCACGCGCCGTACGCGCCCTGAAGGAAACCGCCCCGGACATCGGCGTGATTACCGATATCGCCCTGGACCCCTACACCAGCCATGGTCAGGACGGCCTGCTGGATGACAGCGGCTACGTGCTGAATGACGAAACCGTCGAAGTGCTGGTCAAACAGGCGCTGTGTCATGCCGACGCCGGCGTGGATATCGTCGCGCCCTCGGACATGATGGACGGTCGCATCGGCGCCATTCGCAAGGCGCTGGAGGCCGAAGGCCACCGCAACACCCGCATCCTGGCCTATTCGGCCAAATACGCCTCCAGCCTGTACGGTCCTTTCCGTGATGCCGTGGGCTCCTCCGGCAACCTCGGCGGCGGCAATAAATACAGCTACCAGATGGACCCGGCCAACAGCGATGAAGCCCTGCGCGAAGTGGAGCTGGACATCAACGAAGGCGCCGACATGGTCATGATCAAGCCTGGCCTGGCCTACCTGGACATCGTGCGGCGCGTGAAAGACCGCTTCGGCGTGCCTACCTACGCCTATCAGGTGAGTGGCGAATACGCCATGCTCAAGGCCGCCGCCCAGAACGGCTGGCTGGAAGAACGCAGCGCCGTGCTGGAATGCCTGCTGAGCATGAAACGCGCCGGCGCCGATGGCATCCTGACCTACTTCGCCATGGACGTTGCCCGCTGGTTGAAAGCCGGCTGATAACCCGGCAGGTTATTGCCATCATGACCCCAGGGGCTCAGGCTCATATCTCACTCGCAAGGAGGCCGTCATGATCACGCTGTATCAGTACAAACGCGCCATGGGCCTGCCCAATGCCAGCCCCTTCTGCATGAAAATGGAAACCTGGCTGCGGCTGGCCGGGCTGGAATACAAGATCAAGGAACTGCTGGACCCGCGCAAGGCGCCCATGGCCAAGCTGCCGATGATCGAGCATGACGGCAACCGCATTGCCGACAGCAGCTCCATCATTGAATACCTCACCCGGGCCTGTGACGTACAGCTGGACAGCGACCTGACGGCCGAGCAGCGCGCCATCGCCACCGCCTATCAGCGCATGCTGGAAGAACACAGCTACTGGGGTATCGTCTATGGCCGCTGGGTCGACCCGGCCGTCTGGGCCGAAGTGAAGGAAGTCTGGTTTGGCAGCTTCCCACCCGGCATCAAACAACTGGTCTGCCGCCTGGCCAACAAGCAGGCGCGCCGCGACGCGCATGGCCAGGGCCTGAGCCGGCATTCCAAGGAAGAGGTCATGCATCGCGTCGGGTTGGATCTTGATGCGGTGGCCACTCAATTGGGCAGCAAGCCCTATTTTCTCGGCGACAAGCCGCATGGCATAGACGCGACTGTGTACGCATTTGTGGCCAACCTGGGCACGCCCGAACTGCACTGGGATTTCCCCAAACTGGTGAACCGCCACGCCAACCTGCCGGCTTACTGCGCCCGCATGCGGGCGGAATTTTTCTCCGACCTGATTCTGGACTAGTTCGTCATGGACCGTTACGGCGTCATCGGCAATCCGGTGGAACACAGCAAGTCGCCACAGATCCACAGCCGCTTTGCAGAACAAACCGGCGAATCCCTGAGCTACGAAAAAGTCTTTGCTGAAGAAGACGCCTTTGCCGACACCGTGCAGCATTTCCGGCAGGCGGGTGGCAAGGGTCTCAATGTCACCGTGCCCTTCAAGCAGCAGGCTTTTGACATCGCTGACGAGGTTTCAGAACGCGCCCGCATGGCCGAGGCCGTGAACACCCTCAGCTTTACCGACGAAGGCCAGATTCTGGCGGACAACACCGACGGTGCCGGCCTGGTCAACGATCTCACCCGTAACCTGGGCCTGACGCTGAAAGACCGGAACATCCTCATCCTTGGCGCCGGCGGCGCTGTGCGCGGTGTACTGGGCCCCTTGCTGGCCGAACACCCACGACACATCGTCATCGCCAACCGCACCCTGGAGAAAGCCATCCTGCTGGCCGACCACTTCTGTACCTGGGGCAATCTCAGCGGCTGTGACTACGGCGAGCTCGGCACCCAGGCCTTCGACCTCATCATCAACGGCACATCCATGGGGCTTTCAGGGCAGATGCCCGAACTACCGAACGACATCCTCAAACCCGGCGCTGCGGTCTACGACATGGCCTATGGCAATGAACCCACCGCCTTCCAGCAATGGGGCAAAGCGCATGGCGCGGCCACGGCCGCCGATGGCCTGGGCATGCTGGTGGAGCAGGCGGCGGAGTCGTTTTATATCTGGCGAGGGGTGCGGCCGGATACCGCGGAAATACGAAAAACCTTATCGAATTGATACTTCGAGCGAACGACCCAGCGCAGAGGCGAATTTTTCCAGCGTAGAGAGCCGTATATCCTCGGCATGGTTTTCGATCCTGGAGATGGCAGACTTTTTCGTATGCAGTCTCTCAGCCATTTCGGCCTGTGTCAGACCAGAGGCTTCACGGGCTTGTCTCAGCAACGCGCCAATCCTGAAAGATTTGTAACCTTCTTCAAAACCTTCATCGAAAGCCGGATCTTCAGTACGGCGCTTAGATATATATGCCTGGAGATCACTCATGATCGTTTCCTTGCGAGGTAATCGCGTTTGCGATTCTCTGCTACCCGAATTTCCTTCAGCGGCGTTTTCTGCGTCTTCTTCTGAAAGGCATGATTCAAAACTACCAACCTGTCACCGTCCAGAAAACCAAGAATCCTGAATATATTGTTGCCCGCCTTAACTCGAACCTCCCAAATGTCTTCAGAACCAATCAGCTTCTTGAAGTACTGAACAGGTACGAGAAAGCTCCTCTACCAGTTGGAGCACCCAGGCAACTTTCTGTGCCCGTTTCGAGTCCAGTGAATTCAGAAACTCTTCCACAGGACATCGCCCGGACACCATCCAGTAGAAAATTATTTTTTCATTCGCCGAGGTTAACACAGATGTTAACCTCGGCGAAACTAACCCGGCGACATCCCCAGCAGGGTGCTCAGTGCCTGCAACACCTCACCCGGCCGCTCCTCCATCACGTAATGATCCGCGCCCTCCAGGCGTGTAAGGCGTGCCTGGGGAATATGTCGGGCCAGGTCTACCGCTGTTGTCCAGGGACAGTAGGGGTCCTGATCGCCCCAAATGATTGCCACCGGGCATTTTATGTTTTGCAGCCCGGCAATCAGTTCGGGACGTTCGGGCAATTCGTAATAGCGGAAGAAGTGCAGCAACCAGCGCTTGCCTTCGCGGCTGCTCATCCAGTCGATATAGTCCGCCATCTGCGCCTGGTCGAAACAGTCCCGCCGCAGATAGCGCCTCATCAATTGGCGATGCAGCCAGCCTATTGGCATCTCCGCCATCAACTGCCGCAGGCCATACACCCTGCCGGCGGTACAGAGCATCCAGAACAGTGCATAGGAAGACGGTGGAAACACCCGGTGGGCACGCGAGTTCAAAATGGCCAGACGCTGAACGCGCTGCGGATAACGGCCAGCAAAACCCAGCCCGAGGAAGCCACCGTAGTCATGCACGATGAGAGTACAGCGGGGCAGTTCGAGCGCGTCCATCAAACTACCGATACGCTTAGCCTCATCCCAATAACGCGGCGGATGATCATAGCCTCGCTCGGATTGCCCCCAGCCAAACCAGTCCGGCGCAATCACGCGGTATCGCCCGGACAAAGGCCCGATCTGATGACGCCAGGTCAACAGCGACTGCGGATAGCCATGCAACAGCAGCAACGGCTCACCTTCGCCGGCATCAATCAGCGACAGCCGGGCGCCCTCGACCTGCAGGGTTTTTCTCGGTGGGAGTTCAGGTGTGTTTATCGTCATGTATTATCCCGCTGGCTCACCTGAAGCCACTATGCGGTAAATCCGCAGAAGCCACGATTACCTGGCAGGTTATTCGGCCACGAATTGCGGCATGAACGGAATGTCCGTGCTGCCCACATCCAGCCCCATCTGCGCCAACAGCGTCGTGATCTGGCCACGATGATGCGTCTGGTGATTGAACATATGCGTCACCAGCGCCCAGCGTGGCACCGACCGCATCTTGCCATCCACCTTGCTCTTGTAGGTCTGCACCTCAGCCAGCCACTCGGGTGAAAGACTTTTCGCCCAGGCAACCAGACGGCTGTCCAAGGCGAAGCGCGCCTGTTTCAGTTCCTCGAAACCGGCAAACAATTCGGCCCCCAACTCAGGCACTGTCTCCGGATCACCCGTAAACCGCGACATGAATGCCAGATCACCATACATGATGTGATTCAGGGTGAGATAGATCGAACCGAAAAACGCGCCGCGATCCTGTCGCAGACCTTCATCAGACAGGGACGAACAAACGCCATACAGCTTTTCGTTCATCCACTGGTTGTACTCGGCCAGTAGTTTTAAATGGCTCGCATAATTCACGGGAAACACCAACAACAGGCTATGAAGCGCTACTACAGAGAAAAAGACTTCGACGAATTATTAATAATAATAGAATGCCTCTTTAACACTCCCTCGAGTAACGTTTTTTGGCTCAAGTAACCAAGTTCGAGCACGTATATTGGAATAGATAAAAACATCCAAAGTACTCTGCTTGAGGCAGGACTGCCTAAGAACACTGGCCCGGCCAGAAAAGCGAACATAAAAACCACGCCAGATAAAACGAACATAGCCAGATAAACGTAAGTTTTAGCGATTTGTTCTTGTACTAAATAGTGACGTTGTGAAATATGTCGCACTTTATTGAAATACTTTAGACGGAGCCGGCGAGAAAACAAACGAAAGAGCCGGAACCCCCGATGGTATAGTTTCTTAAGAACCGCCCCGATCAGAATAAGTACCAAACCCTGAATCATCCAATGAGGCTCAAAGGCAAGTAACTCCGCGAGCATAATTCAATGACACCTAATCTGGAAAACGTCGATCAGTATGCATATCTATGAACTCATGCGTCCGACATATCTTTATTAGCGCCATGCAAGAAAAATGCATACACAACAGCCGTATAAAACCATAGGCCATGTAATTCGAATTCTTCCACGCTTTCGATACCTCCGGCTAATCCGAAAATCCCAAAGGCCAAAAGAAAAATTGCTGCCAAAAGGAGCCACTCAACCTTTGTGAAAATTGTGGCAAAAGCCAGCGCAGCGTACACCAACCCTCCACAAATAGCCGCATAAATACACTTTCCGAAGAAAATTATTATAAAAAGTACTACCTTGATCCAAAGCTCACTTTCCTTAGGAATGCTCAAAGCCCATTCACTATTAGGAAAATCGAGTTGTAACCCAGATTGGAGCACCCAACTTGCCATAACCATTGGTAAAGCCAACACCTTGGCTAAATCTTGCAGTGATTTAACATCGGAGAATTTAGGTATCCAATCAGTCATTTCTTATTTTCCTCTATCACAAAATCAAATGATCACCTTACCGCTTACCCCTCAAATCGATCATGGGCACATTCTCCCCTCCCACATAGATGGGAAGAATGCCATTCCACTGTTCGACCTTTTTTAGCTCTATGTAATTAGGTGACTGGGCCAACATCTTGTTAATGACATTGATCTTGTAAGCTTCTGCATCGGCCAGTTCCTTGATTTTCTGCGCCTCCAGTTTCGCGGCCCTAAGCTCTGATTCGGCCTGTTTGACCTTCTGATCCTGTTCTGTAGCGAATCGCTCCAGTTCGGCCTGCTGTTTTAATACTTCCTGCTCGCGCTTCTTGGTTTCTGTAATAGCCGTACGAATAACTTCGGGTAGCTCGACATCACGAATCAGTACTGTCTCGACTTGCAGTCCCTTGGGCGCCAGGAATTCTGCGAGGCCGACCTGCAGGGTTTCCTGCAACTGCCTCTGGATCGACTCTCTGAAAAAGTCCTGGGACATGGCCACGCCTTTACCTTGTTCTCGCAAAATAGAGCGTAGCTTGGGGATCATGTGGACCTGAATAAGCGCTTCTGTTGTACCGGTATTCCGCAAGATATCGGGAGCCATTTCTCCTATGGTGCGGTACTGGACGGAAACATCCATCTTGGTGATCAGCTTATCTTCCGCGGGAATACCTGCGGTTTCTTTATATGTTTTCTGCCTTAGGTCGAAGGTGGTAAACGCCAACAGTGGATTCACCACGTGCAAACCTTCGTGATAAGTAGCGTCCTGAACCTTTCCGAACAGGGTCGCTACCTTTACGTGACCGGCAGGAACCGTAATCACAACCGACATTAAAAACATGACTGCGGCAGCCGCGAATGAACCATAGGCGGCAATCTTTATCGGCCTATGGCGCTCGCCGTAACTGCCAACCAGAAAAAAAATTCCTAGAACCAGGAATACAGGAACAAGTAGAAGTTTTGTCATGACGATTTCTTATTAGTCTGAAAATCAGAATCATCAATATATTCGAAAAGCCGTATTACGCAAAATTTCTGGGATTCACTCCAATTCCAGAGCCATTTAACGCGATTATGATAGGCGACAGGCCACTAGTGACTATAGAACTGCCCTTAGGCTAGCTGGCTTGCTGACGTCTGTCTGAAAACTCCTGCTGCCAGCGTTGCAGCTGCTCGGAGTTATCGATCTGCCAGGGATGAAAACCCGGTTTGAAGTAGCCGAAGAAGCGCGGAATGCCACGGCGGAAGACGCCGGGCTTGAGCCAGAGGAAGCGGATGAGCCGGCCCCAGCCCTTGAAGTCGAACAGGCGGCCGGAGTGGGCGCTGACCCAGATCAGGCCGATGGCGATGGTTACCTGCATGCCCAGTCCAGTGAGCAGCAGGGCAACACTGCGGCGCAACCAGCCCATGAAGCCACCTTCTACTTGCTGGTAAACGTCAAAGGCGACAGATTTGTGCTCGGCTTCTTCCAGGGCATGCCAGCGCCACAGCCGGACCATGTCGGGGTCAGAACCGTCCAGCACTTCTTCATGGCCAAGCAGTTCCTCGGCACAGGTGGCGGTGAGATGTTCGAAACCGGTGGTCATGGCCAGACAGGTTTTAGGTGAGAGGTAACGCTCGGCAAATGAAAAGACGCGACTGAGCAGACGGTCCATCTTCTGCACGTTGTAACCGATGGCTTCGAGCCGGACGTTGTAGACCTCGTGCTCACGGCTATGCATGGCTTCCTGGCCGATGAAGCCACCGATCTGCCTTTGCAGGTGCGGGTCGGTGATTTCGTCCCGGTAATAACGCACGCTGTGGATGAAGAATCGTTCACCCTTGGGAAACAGCAGGGACTGCACGTTGAAGAAATGACTGACGTGAAAGCCTTCCTTGTGCCAATCATTCATATCCACCTTGTCCAGATCAAAGTGGATGTCGCGGCGCTTGATATCGTGGGCTGGCGTGGAGATAGCTTGTCTCGTTTCCATGCAATATTGTTATTCCTGACAGGCGAGCCAGACAAAGGTTCAGCTTTCGGCCTCTTCCTGTTGCGCCTTGCGTTGGGCTTCCACTTCCTTGTAACCCGGCACCATGATGCGGGCCATGATGATGCCGGCTTCATAGAGCAGATACATGGGGATGGCGAGCAGGGTCTGGGAAATAACGTCGGGCGGCGTGAGCAGCATGCCGGCCACGAATGCCCCCAGCAGGACGTAGGCCCGCTTTTCCGCCAGCTGCCCGGGTGTAACCGCGCCGGCCCAGACCAGCAGGATAATGGCGATGGGCACTTCAAAGGCCAGGCCGAAGGCCAGGAACATGCTGAGTACGAAATCCAGGTAGCGGGCGATATCGGTCATGACCGCTACACCTTCAGGCGCAATGCCGACCAGGAACCCGAATACAAGGGGGAACACTACGAAGTAGGCGAACGCCATGCCGCAGTAGAACAGCAGGGTACTGGACGCCAGCAGCGGCACCACCAGACGCCGCTCATTGTGATACAGCCCCGGCGCCACGAACGCCCAGGCCTGCAACAGCACCCAGGGCATGGCCAGCACCACGGCCAGCATCATCGCCAGTTTGAAGGGCGTTAGAAACGGCGAGGCCACTTCGGTGGCGATCATCTGGCTGCTTTCGGGCAGATGCGCCAGCAGCGGCCCGGCCAGCAGGGTAAAGATTTCCTGGGCAAAGAAAGCCAGTGGCAGAAAAATGATGAGCACGCCGACGGCGGCATAAAGCAGGCGCTGGCGCAGTTCCAGCAGATGCGCTACCAGAGGCTGTTCGCGGTCCTCCCTGCTCACAGTTCTTCCCCGGATACGTCGTCTTTCTTTTTATTCTCGAAGAGATCCTTCTGCGCTTCTGCAGATGGTTTTTCCGTAGAGGTTGTGGCGGGCTGCTGACTGTTCTTGCTGGTCAGCGACTGGAACTCGTTCACCGAGGTCTGGACGGCCTTGTTGGCTTCCTTGAACTGACGGCGCAGTTCTTCGGTCTGCAGTTCGCGGTCAAGCTCGTTGCTAAGCTGGCGTACGTAGCCGCGGGCGCGTCCGGCCCACATCCCCAGGGTGCGGGCCACGCGCGGCAGGCGTTCTGGCCCGAGCACCAGCAGACCCAGCACAAAAAGTAGAAACAGCTCCCAGAAGCCGATATCGAACATGGCGTTGCATCAAGCCCGGATCAGACCTTGTTGCTGTCCTTGTCTTCGCTGGCGCTCTCTTCGCGGTGAGCCTCACCTTCGATGACCTTGGAAGATTCGTCGGCCTTCTTTTCCTGTTCTTCGCCTTCCTTCATGGCGCCGCGAAAATTCTTGACGGCCGAGCCCAGGTCGCCGCCCATGTTGCGCAGCTTCTTGGTGCCAAACAGCAGAATGACGATGACCAGAATGATCAACAACTGCCAGATACTGATTCCACCCAAACCCATGTCAGTCTCCTAGTCCTTGTTCCGGGACGCCTTTTCCTCGTGCCCGGATACGCCAAAACGGCGCGCCAATTCTTCCAGCACCTGGGCTGGCGTGAGATTACGGTGAGCCAGCATGACCAGGCTGTGAAACCACAGGTCGGCTACTTCGTGAACCAGGGCGTCGTCACCCTCGTGACGGGCCGCCTCGATCACCTCACCCGCCTCTTCCTCGATTTTGGCCGCAATCGCCTCAACCCCTTTATGGTACAGGCTTGCCACGTAGGAGTCCGCCGGATCCGACGACTTGCGGGCCGCCAGGATTTCGCCCAGCTCGCTCAGCACATCGCGCGGTTCAGCCATCCTGCTTCCCATAGATGGTTTCAGGATCCTTCAGCACCGGCTCGCGGGCTTCCCAGCCCTGTTCGCCCAGCACACGGTAGAAGCAGCTGTGACGACCGGTATGACAGGCAATGCCGCCTTCCTGCTCCACATAAAGGACCAGTGCGTCGGCGTCGCAGTCGAGACGAATGGATTCAATCTTCTGGCCGTGGCCGGATTGCTCACCCTTGCGCCATAGTTTGCCGCGCGAACGTGACCAATAGGTTGCATAGCCGGATTCCACCGTGGCCTTGAGCGATTCACGGTTCATCCAGGCAACAGTGAGTACGCGTCCGCTGAACCTGTCCTGGGTAACGGCTGCAACCAGACCGTCTGCGTTCCAGTTGACCTCATCCAGCCAGGCGTCGCCAGAAGGGCTTTTCACGGCCGGGCCCATCAGCCGCGCACCAGCACGCCGTGCTCGGTCAGAAACTGTTTGGCCTCACCCACGGTGTGCTCGCCGAAGTGGAAGATGCTGGCGGCCAGTACGGCATCGGCACCGCCAGCTTCCAGCCCTTCCTGCAGATGTTCCAGAGTACCGACACCGCCGGAGGCGATAACGGGGATTTCCACCGCTTCACTGACAGCACGCGTCAGCTCCACATCGAAACCGCTCTTGGTGCCGTCTTTGTCCATGCTGGTGAGCAGAATTTCACCGGCACCTCGTTCGGCCATCTCTTTGGCCCATTCGATGGCGTCGATACCGCTGCTCTTGCGGCCGCCATGGGTGAAGACTTCCCAGCGCGGGGGTTCTTTCTTCTTGTTGACACGCTTGGCATCGATGGCCACCACAATGCATTGGGCGCCGAAGCGGCTGGCGGATTCGCTGACGATACTGGGGTCGGCGACAGCGGCGGTGTTGATGGCAACCTTGTCCGCGCCGGATCGCAGCAGACGACGGACATCGTAGGGTTTGCGTACGCCCCCGCCCACGGTCAGCGGGATGAATACCTGGCTGGCGACCTGCTCGACGACTTCAAACAGTGTTTCACGCTGTTCGGCGCTGGCGGTGATGTCCAGAAAGACCAGCTCGTCGGCGCCCTGTTGATCATAGCGGCGCGCGGCTTCCACCGGATCGCCCGCGTCACGGATGTCGACAAATTTCACGCCCTTGACGACGCGACCCTTGTCGATGTCCAGGCAGGGAATGATGCGCTTAGCCAGCATTGTTCACTTCTGCCAGGCAGGTTTTCAGGTCCAGCGTGCCTTCGTACAACGCACGGCCAATGATGGCGCCCATGACGCCATCTTCTTCGATTTCCTTGAGCGAACGGATGTCATCCATGCTGGATACGCCGCCCGAGGCAATCACCGGGATGGTGATGGACCCGGCCAGTGCGCGCGTGGCTTCGGCATTGAAGCCGCGCATCATGCCGTCGCGACCGATATCGGTGTAGATAATGGCTTCCACGCCGTCCTGCTCAAACTGCTGGGCCACGTCGATGACATCGTGCTTGGAGAGCTTGGACCAGCCGTCAGTGGCCACTTTGCCGTCCTTGGCGTCCAGACCCACGATGATGTGCTTGGGAAACTCCACGCACAGATCACCCACCAGATGTGGCTGGGTAATGGCCGAAGTACCAATGATGACGTACTGCACGCCGGCGTTCAGGTATGCCTGCACGGCCTCCTCGTCGCGGATGCCGCCGCCTACCTGAACCGGCAGTTCCGGACAGGCTGCAACAATCTCTGCGATCACGGCGGCATTGGCCCGGGTGCCGTTCAGCGCCCCGTCCAGGTCGACCACATGCAGGCGCTGCGCCCCTTGGTCGGCCCATTTTCTGGCCATCTCTGCCGGGTTTTCCGAGAAAACCGTGACATCATCCATACGGCCCTGGCGCAAACGCACACAGTGTCCGTCCTTTAAATCAATAGCGGGAATGAGTAGCACTGTTCTTAACCTGCTGCTTCTCTACTCGACATCTCTGGCCAGCACTCAGGCCTGACCATCCCATTGGGCAAAGTTCGCCAATAACGCGAGACCGGTGCCCTGGCTCTTTTCCGGGTGGAACTGCACGGCAAACACATTATCGCGCAACAGGCTGCATGCAAAGCGCGAACCGTATTCCGTGGTGCCCGCCACGTGCTGGGGCTTGTCCGAAACCGCACGATAACTATGCACAAAATAAAACCAGCTGTCCTGTGGCACATCACGCCACAGCGGGTGCTCGAATTCCCAGCGTACCTGGTTCCATCCCATGTGAGGAATCTTCAAGCGGCTGCCATCAGCAGGCTGCATAAAGCGCTGCACCTGCCCGGGAATCACGTCGAGCGCGTCCACGCCATCGTTTTCATCGCTGTAGGTGAGCAGGGCCTGCATACCCAGACAAATACCCAGCAGCGGCTTGCTGCCGGCCACTTCCTGGATCAGCTCATCCAATTCCAGGCGCTGCAGTTCCTGCATGCAGTGGGAAATACCGCCCACGCCGGGCAGTACCAGGCGGTCGGCGCGCAGCAGCTGCTCGGGATCATAGGTGACTTCCACGCGCTGGCCGGGCGCTACACGCTCCAGCGCCTTGGCAATGGAGTGCAGGTTGCCCATGCCGTAGTCAATTACACCGATGGTGGCCATATCGTCTTATTCGAAACCGGGAATGCTAGTCAGTCGCTGTCAGAGCGTACCCTTGGTGGATGGTGTGATATCGCCCATGCGCGCGTCGGCGCTTATCGCCATGCGCAAGGCGCGGCCGAAGGCCTTGAATATCGTCTCGGCAATATGATGTGCGTTGCGGCCGCGCAGGTTGTCAATGTGCAGGGTGACATTGGCGTGGTTCACGAAGCCCTGGAAGAACTCGTGAATCAGGTCCACATCAAAATCGGCTACGCGGGCACGCGGATAGTCGGCGTGGTACTCCATGCCGGGGCGGCCGGAGAGGTCAATCACCACGCGTGAGAGCGACTCGTCCAGCGGCACATAGGCATGGCCGTAACGCACGATACCCTTCTTGTCGCCGATCGCCTGGGCAAAAGCCTGGCCCAGGGTAATGCCGACGTCTTCCACCAGGTGGTGGGCGTCGATTTCCAGATCACCGTTCGCCTTGATGTTCAGGTCCAGTAGTCCGTGACGGACTACCTGATCCAGCATGTGCTCGAAAAACGGCACGCCGGTATCCAGTTCGGACACACCGGTTCCGTCCAGGTTCAGGCTGATTTCAATCTGGGTTTCGAGGGTGTCGCGCTTAACGCTAGCCGTGCGGCCTTGCATTGCGAATCGATCCAAATGGTGTTTGCGGTCGCATAGGATACTCCGCATGCGTGCGGGTCACAACGCGCATGCTCAGGTGCGCAGCTCGAAGGTCACCGGCCCGTCGTTGACCAGGGCCACCTGCATGTCGGCGCCGAACTCGCCGCAGGCCACCTCGGCATGCCTGGACCTGGCCTGATTCAGCAGATGATCAAACAGCGCACGTGCCTGTTCGGGAGGTGCGGCGGCGGAAAAACTGGGCCGCAAGCCCTTGCGGGTGTCGGCCGCCAGAGTGAACTGCGATACCAGCAACAGGCCACCACCGGTATCGGCCAGACTCAGGTTCATGCGCCCCTGCTCATCAGGAAACACCCGGTAGTTGAGCAGCTTGTCCAGCAAGCGGTCTGCCCGCGCCGCATCATCGCCGGCTTCCACGGCCACCAACACCATGAGACCGGCGCCGATCCGCCCCACGGTCTGCCCGGCGATATCCACACGGGCCTCGGTAACGCGCTGCAGGAGCCCGATCACGAGCGCTTTTCCATGAATGGGTTGTGAGTCATTTGTAGGAAAATTCTTACATAAGGTGTCGACGCTGCCCGACTTTATTCAAAACGGCTTTGGCCCATACTTTATCCATCGTATCTGCCATGGACAGGGATGCTATGGATAGCACAGGCGGATACGCAGTGGATCCCCAAGGAAGGGCCTCCCCTGGGAAGTTCGATTTTCCCAATCGAACCTCCTGTTCTCCAGCCTGTATGGCCTTCTGCCCGGTGCCCCCCACCGGGCAATTTTTTTGCCCGTCATAAAATTCCGGTGCTCGGGTAAAATGCTCGCAACCATGCGACCGTTTCTGAACATCATTTTACGCACGATGGGCCAGCTGCCACTAGCCGTGTTGCAACTGCTGGGTACCGCTATTGGCTGGCTGATGACCCTGCTGCCGACCCGGCGCGCCGGCCGGGTGGGTGTGAACCTGCGTCTCTGCCTGCCTGATCTGAGCGATGCCGAACGGCGCCGGCTGGGACGCCAGGCCCTCATCAACCTGGGTCGCACCACGCTGGAAACCCCGCGCCTGTGGTTTGGACCCACGCAGCAAGTCAAACAGCTGTTCCGTGAGGTTCTGAACGAGGAGCTGTTCGAACAGGCAAAAGCTGCCGCCGCCCGGCGCAAGACGGGGGTCATAGTGCTGTCCCCGCACCTGAACTGGGAAGTCGCGGTGTTGTATCTGGGTCTGCAGGGTCCCTCGACCTTTCTGTACAAACCGCAGAATCCGAATGTGGAAGCACTGGTGCGCGCCGGTCGCGGCCGTTTCGGCACCCGCTTCGTGCACGCCATTCCGGGCAATGTGCGCGAGCAATTACAGGAACGCCTGGCCAATGGCCATACTGTACTGATGCTGCCAGACCAGGATCCGCCACGTGAACGTGGCGTGTTCGCGCCTTTTTTCGGCGTGGCCGCGCATTCCCCCAGTATTGTCGGCCGGCTCATAGAACACTCGCAGGCGCCGGTGGTGTTGCTGCAGGTGGAGCGCCTGGGACTGGGCCGGGGCTTCAAACTGCGTTTCCTGCCCGCGCCGGCAGGCATCGACAGCAGGCACAAGGAAACCTCGGTGGCTGCGGTGAATCAGGCCATGGAAACCTGTATTCGCTACGCGTTGCCGCAATATATGTGGAATGTACCCCGCTTCCGCCGCCGCCCGCCGGGCGAAGACAAGGTCTACAGCGTTTAAACTGCCCCCATGAGCACAAACGCCCCTCTCGGTTTTCGCATACTTGCCCGTCTGCCGCTGCCGGTCCTGCACCTGCTGGGCACCCTGGCAGGCTGGTTGCTGTGGCTGGTGCCCAACAAGCACCGGGACATTGCCGCCATCAACATCGCGCGCTGCCTGCCCGAACTCAGCGCCCGGCAACAAAAGCGGCTGCTACGTAAATCCATGGTGCAGGCCGGCCGCGCGCTGGCGGAAGGACCGCTGCTGTGGGCGGGCAGTGAACGGCGGGTTAGCCGCCTGGTGCGCGACTGCGTGGGCTATGAGCAGGTGGTTGAAGCCCTGGCCAGGGGCAAGGGCGTGATTACCGCCGCACCGCATCTGGGCTCCTGGGAAATGGCCGGGCTGGAGTATTCCCGCCGGCATCCCATCACCAGCCTGTACAAACCGCAGAAAGGCAGTTGGGACGCACTGATCAAACAGGGCCGCGAACGCTTCGGCGCCAACCTGGTGCCCAGTGAGCACGGCGGCGTACGTGAACTGCTCGGCACCCTCAAACGGGGCGAAACCGCCGGCATTCTTCCCGACCAGGATCCGCCGGAGGGTTCCGGCGTCTTTGCCGACTTCTTTGGCATTCCCTCGCATACCCCGGTATTGATGTCGCGGCTGGCGCGTCGCACCGGCGCGACCATTCTCTACATGTATGCCGAGCGCCTCAGCTGGGGCCGTGGCTTCATCCTGCACTTCGTCCCCGCACCCGGCGAGGTGACCGCTGATGACGACGCGCGCGCGGCCGCCGCAGTTAACCGCGGCGTGGAAACTTGTATCCGCCGCATGCCGGAACAATACTGGTGGGCCTATGCCCGCTTCCGTCGGCGTCCCCGGCAGGAGCAGGAAGGGGAGGAAGACGCTTTCTACGCCGGCCTGGCCGATTGATTCAAATACGCAACATTCGACGAAAACACCGCGAAACACCGCTATGAAAAGACGTAATCTGATTGCCGGCCTGGGCGCCGCCGGCGCATTGGCTGCCTGCAGCCGCACGCCTTCGGCTGACTGTGCACAAAGCTCAACGAATACCACCAGCAAGGCCGAAACGCTCGAGTGGAAGATGTACACCACCTGGCCGAAGAACTTTCCCGGCCTGGGTACCGCCGCCGCCTTTCTGGCTGAAAAAATCACAGCCATGAGCGATGGCCGCCTGACGGTCAAGGTCTACGGGGCCGGCGAGCGCGTACCCGCGCTGGAAACCTTTGACGCGGTCTCACGCGGCTCAGCGGAGATGGGCCACTGCGCGGCCTATTACTGGAAGGGAAAGTCACCCGCCGCACCGTTCTTTACCTCCGTGCCCTTCGGACTTACCGGCCAGGAAATGAATGGCTGGCTGTATTTCGGCGGCGGCCTGGAGTTATGGCGGGAGCTTTATGCCAACTTCAATCTGGTGCCTTTCGAGGCCGGTAACACCGGCACCCAGATGGGCGGCTGGTTCAATCGTGAAATCAATTCACTGGCCGATCTCAAGGGCCTGAAGATGCGTATCCCCGGTCTGGGCGGCGATGTCATGCAGCGCCTGGGGGTGACCACCGTCAATATTCCCGGCGGTGAGCTTTTCACCTCGCTGCAATCCGGCGCCATAGACGCCACCGAGTGGGTCGGCCCCTACAACGATCTGGCCTTCGGCCTCTACAAGGCCGCGAAGTATTACTACTACCCGGGCTGGCAGGAACCCGGCCCCACACTGGAATGCATCATAAACAAGGATGCCTGGGACAGCCTGCCGGCCGACCTGCAGGCCATTGTTTCGCAGGCATGCCAGGCCACCGGCAGCCAGATGCTGGCGGAATACGCGGCGCGCAACCAGCAGGCACTGGAAAGCCTGGTCAACGATCACGGTGTGGAACTGCGCGCCTTCCCGGATGAAGTGCTCGCCGCCATACGCGACGCCAGCGAACAGGTGCTCAAGGAACTGGTGGCCGAAGACGCCTTCAGCCGCAAGGTGTATGACTCCTACCAGACCTACCGCGAGCAGGTGCGCCAGGCCAGTGCGCTGGCAGAGCGTGCCTACCTCAATGCCCGGAACTGATGATGAATAAAGTCGTATTGATCACCGGCTGTTCGACCGGGATTGGCCGCGCGCTGGCCGAGGCTTTCCGCAACGCAGGCGATTTCATCGTTTACGCCAGCGCCCGTCAGATCGACAAGTTGCATGATCTGACAAGCCGCGGCATTCACAGCCTGCCGCTGGATGTCGATGACGAAGGCAGCATTCATGCCGCCATCGAGCGCATCAGTGACGAGCAGGGCCGTCTGGATGTGCTGGTCAACAACGCCGGTTTCGCGGCCATGGGACCGCTGGCGGAACTGCCCGCGGCCCGGCTGCGTGGTCAGTTTGAAACCAATGTGATTGCGCCGGTAGTGCTGACCCAGGCCTGCCTGCCGCTGTTACGACAGGCGGCAAAACAGGAGGGCTGCGCCCGGGTGGTGAACATCGGTTCGGTGTCCGGCATCCTGACGACACCCTTCTCCGGCGCCTACTGCGCAAGCAAGGCAGCCATTCACGCGCTGTCCGACGCACTGCGCATGGAACTGGCGCCGTTGGGCATCAAGGTCATCACCATTCAACCCGGCGCCATACGTTCTTCCTTCGGCGACAACTCGGCGGCCAGCATCGACTGGCTGAACGATGATTCCCTGTACGCGCCGGTCAGGGCCGGCATTGAAGCCCGCACCCGCGCCTCGCAGGAAAACCCGACCCCGGCCGAGGAATTCGCCGAAGAAATGATTGCGGCCGTGATGGCGAAAGACCCCGAGCCAGTCACGCGTATCGGCAACGGCAGCCGCATGTTGCCCGCCATCAAGCGCTGGGTGCCGACCCGCCGCATCGATCGCATGCTCAGCAAGCGCTTCCGCCTGGACAGCCTTAAATCGCAATAATGCCCCGGCGCGGACGGCGCATCGCCACTGGCCGGAGCGGCCTCGTTCTTGTTGCTGGTCTCGTTATGGCCCTGAATGCCTGGCAGAACCCGCCGGCAGCGGCTGGATCGTGGAATACAGCCTGCAAGGCGAATTCCTTGGCCATCTGAGCCTGCCCGAACTCGACAACGCCGAACGCCTCGCTGTTGCCGGAGACGGAAGGCTATTTGTTTGCGCCGAACCCAACCGCATCTATGTGCTTGAACCTGAAATAAATTATCAATAAAAAGCCCTGAGTTGGTACGTTTTCTGCTTATTAATACCAGGTAAAACATTAAAGTCCCTGGACAAGAGGCAACGTCATGGCCCGACTTCTGGATAAACTAAGCCAGCAGCCGCAACCGCTGCTGTTCAAAGTGAATCTCGACAAGCAGCCGGAGGAGCCGCTGCTGCAACGGCTGTTTTCCCGCCTGCCCAAGCGGCGTCCCGGCGAGCGCTATGCGTTTGGCCCGACCCCGCATGCGTTCCTGGCCGAGCAACCAGCCAATCCGCCGCTGGCCGGCGTGAAGCTGTTCGGCGCGCCCAGAGTCAGCGCCAGTACCTGGCTGGACAATGCACCACTGTCCGGGCTGGCCAGTTCGCAGAATTCCCTGCTGGGTAATATGGACAGCCATCGCATGCCGGGCATCGTAACATCCGTGCTGCTGCTCACCCTGTGTCTGGCCTACCTGATGAACCTGCCTGCTACCGTTACCGCCGAACCTGAAACAGCGGTCGCCGAGGAAACGACAGCAGAGCCGGCGGCAGAAGAAAGCATGGTAGCTGACAGCGCCCTCACTCCCGACGAAGAGGCCGAGATCGCCAGTACGGCCGGGGACAGTGCCGTCGCTGCAGAGGCGGAAAGCGCATCCATGGCTGAGGACGGTACTACAGAACCGGCAGAAGCCGTGATGGCCGCCGCTGCGGAAGAGGCCATGGCAACCCCGGTCGAGGAAAGTCCGGCCGAAACGACTGCTCCTGCCGAAACACCCGAGCCCGCCATGGCGCCAGCGGCCGAAAGCGAAGCGCCGACGAGCACATCCGAAGGCCGTACGGAAACCGTGGCCAGCGCCCCACAGCCTGCGCCTGAACCCGGCCCTGCCGCGCCAGCCGAGCCTGAGCCCAAGGCAGCGCCCGCACCGGTAGCCAAACCGAAGTCAGAGCCAACCCCTGCACCGGCGCCCAAGGCCGCTTCTGCCAAGACGACCGACGCCAAGCCCGCGGCTGAAAAGCCGGCCCCTGCGGAACCGGCCGCGCCGGTGTACTACAACGAGCAACGCAGCCTGGCCATGTTGACCGAGGCCCGCTACCTCTACCTCACGGGTGAAGGCAAGGTGGCGGCTGAAAAGCTCGGCCTGGCGGTAAGCGCCGGTCACATCAAACCTGATTACGCAGATGTATTCAGCAAGATGGAAGCGGATATCAAGACCCTGCTTGGCCTGTTTGAAACTGCGCAAAACGGAGAAACCGCAGCCGTGCAGGCTTTCCTGGATGCCGAAGAGGCTGTTTTCCCCGGACAGGTCTCTTCCTACGAGGCAAAGCTGCCTATACCGGAACCTGCAGCCGAAGAACCGGTCAGTGAACCGGCTGCGCCCGAGGAAACACCCAGGGGCCTGCAGTCACCGGACGACGAACCCGCTCAGCAGGAAGCGATCTAGAGGCCCAAACAACTCAGGAACAAACACCCCCTGCGCAAGCGGGGGGTCAGTTTCCGTAAACCAGACCGGGTAACCAGGTAGCCAGCGCGGGAAACAGGGCCAGTATGCCCAGCATCGCCAGCTGGATGCCGATGTAGGGCACCACACCGCGGTAGATCTGACTGGTCTTGACCGAATCCGGCGCCACACCCCGCAAGTAGAACAAGGCAAAGCCGAAGGGCGGGGTAAGAAAAGACGTCTGCAGGTTAATCGCCATCATCACACCCAGCCAGACGGGATCGAGCCCCATGGCCAGCAATACCGGCCCGACGATGGGCACCACCACGAACGTGATCTCGATAAAGTCGAGAATGAATCCGAGCAGGAACATCAGCAGCATGACCGCAACCATGGCGGTAATCACCCCCCCCGGCAGCCCGTGCAGCAATTCCTTGACCAGTTCATCGCCGCCATAGGCGTTAAACACCAGTGAGAACATGGAAGCGCCGATCAGGATCATGAACACCATGGCCGTGACCCTGGTCGTGCTCTGCGCCACCTCACGCAGTTGACTCAGGCTGAACTGACGCCGCAACAGGGCCAGCAACATGGCTCCTACGGCACCCACGGATGCGGCCTCGGTGGGCGTGGCAAAGCCCACAATGATGGATCCCAGCACCGCCACGATCAGCAACAGCGGTGGCAACAAGCCACCCAGCAGATGCCTCAGGAAACCTGCCTGCAAGAGACTGGCGCGCTCTTCGTCCGACAGGGCCGGCATGTGATGAGGATGGCGCCAGGCCTGGAACAGCAGCCAGAGTATGTACAGCACAACCAGACACAGGCCGGGAATCAACGCCCCAACGAAAAGATCGCCCACGGAAACGGTTTCGGTGGACCAGATACCCATGTCCAGCTGCGCCTGCTGGTAGGCCGATGACAGCACATCACCCAGCAGCACCAGAATAATTGACGGCGGGATGACCTGGCCGAGCGTACCCGCGGCACATATCACACCGGTCGCCGACTCAGGTGAGCAGCCGCGCCGCAGCATGGTCGGCAGCGACAGCAGACCCATGGTGACCACGGTGGCGCCCACTATGCCGGTGCTGGCGGCCAGCAGCGCGCCCACCAGCACCACCGAAATACCCAGGCCGCCACGCAGGGAACCAAACAACAGCGCCATGGAATCCAGCAGCTGCTCGGCAATGCGCGAGCGCTCCAGCATGACGCCCATGAAGACGAACAACGGTACGGCGATCAGCGTTTCGTTGCCCATGATGCCGTAGAGGCGGCTGGAAATATCCCACAGCTGATTGACCGAGAACTCACCCAGCATCACGCCCAGCGCACCAAAGGTCAGCGCCACCCCGCCGAGCGTGAACGCCACCGGGTAGCCCAGCAGCAGAACTGCGCAGACGGCTATGAACATGACCAGAGCCATGATCTCCATCAGTCCGCCCCGCGCAAGGTCTGCCAGGCCTTGAGCGCCTGGGCCACCGCCTGCAGCATGAGCTGCACGGCCATCAGCAAAATGACGCTCTTGAGCAGATAGACCCAGGGCAGGCCACCCGGCTCAGCCGAGATTTCCATTCGCGCCCAGGCGGCCTCGACATAGCCCCAGGAAAACACCAGCAGGGCGGCGGCGAAGGGCAGCAGCAGTAACAGGCTGCCAAGCAGGTCGACCAGGGCGCGCCGCGCCGGACCCCAGCGATTGTAGAAAATATCCACCCGCACATGGCCGTCTACCTGCAATGTCCAGGCGGCAGCGCCCATGAATACAAGGGCATGCAGATAGGTGACGCTTTCCTGCAGGGCAATAGAGCCGAAATCGAACCAGTAGCGCATCAGCACAATGGCGAAGTAGATCAGCACCATGGCCACCGTCAGCCAGGCCACACCCCGGCCCAGCATGCCGTTGACGCCATCGATCCAGTTGGCGATTTTCACGTCAGACGGCGGCCAGCGAGGGCGGAGTATCGCGATGTCTTTCCAGCAGCTTCTGGAAAGGCTCGGGATCCTTGCTGTGGGTCATTTCACCGTCACGGGGGAAATGCCAGTCATACAACCGCGACACCCAGAAACGCAAGGCGGCGGCACGCAACATCTGCGGCCAGGCAGCTATTTCTTCGTCCCGCAACGGCCGCACCTGGCGGTAACCGTCAACCAGCGCGGCATAACGCGCCTGTGCCTGACCGGCATCGTGGTGGTTGTCTTCAATCAGGCACCAGTCGTTGACGGTGATGGCCAGGTCATACAACAGGGGGGCGTTGCAGGCGAAATAGAAGTCGATCACGCCGGAAAGCCGGTCGTTATCAAACAGCACGTTATCGCGGAACAGGTCGTTGTGCCCCACACCGCCTGGAAGGTGAGATGTGTCATGATTCGACTGGAAATCAATCTCACTGCTCAGAATCCCGGCCGCTTCAGGTTCGAGCACGGGCAACAGTTCGGCGGCACAGTCGCGCGCCCAGTCCAGCCCGCGGCAATCCACGCGCTGCATGGAAAATGACTGGCCGGCCTTGTGTAATTCGGCCAGCACCCGGCCGACCTCATGACAATGCGCCGGGGCAGGACTCATGACACTGGCGCCATCCAGCCGATGCACCAGCGCCGCCGGTTTACCGTTGAGTCTGGAAAGCAGCTGACCGTCGGCGCCCTCCAGCGGACTGGCGCTGGGTACGCCACGATGCGCCAGATGATCCATCAACCCCAGGAAGAAAGGCAGATCCTCGACACGCGCCCGTTCAAACAGGGTCAGCACCCAGCGGCCATCGCTGGTATCAACAAAGTAATTGGTGTTTTCAATGCCCGCGCTGATGCCCTCGAAGTCCACCAGCTCACCTACCGGGTAGGTTTTGAGGAAGGCGATCAGTTCCTCACGGCTGACGGTGGTATAAACGGACATGAATAAACACGGGCTGCGACGGGGCGCTTATATTACCGGATGGCCGGTTTTCCCTCCAACGCCGGTGGTTTCCGGTCCGGCCCTGCGCAGCTGCATGCGGCGCAGGAACTCACCCATGATCTGGGCATACAACTGCTTCTTGAGCACGGCGTCTTCCACGCCCGCATCAATACTGGGGTTGTCGTTGATTTCGATGATAACCACACCCTTGTCGGTGGCCTTGAGGTCCACGCCATAGAGTCCATCGCCAATCAGGCCCGCCGCCTTGACCGCCATGGTCACCACATCAGCCGGTGCGTCCTCCACCGCCAGGGTCCGGTATCCCCCCTCATCGAACGTGCCATCGGCCTCATGCCGCACAATCTGCCAATGCTGTTTGGCCATGCGGTACTGGCAGACATAGAGCGGCTGCCGGTTCAGCACCCCCACGCGCCAGTCGAACTCGGTATAGACATATTCCTGTGCCAGCACAAGCTCAGTGCTCTGGAACAGGGTCGGTACCAGCGACTCGAGCTGCTCTGCGTTTTCCGCCTTGAATACGCCGCGCGAGAAAGCCCCTTCGGGCAGCTTCATCACCAGTGGATAGCCGATGTCCTTGCCTGCCTGCAGCAGGGAGGTCTTGTCGTAGAGACGGGTCTTGGGTGTAGGCAAACGGTGCGCAGCCAGCAGTTCGGCCAGGTAGGCCTTGTTAGTACAACGCAGAATGGAATTCGGATCATCCATCACCACCATGCCTTCACGCTCGGCCCGGCGGGCAAAGCGGTAGGTATGGTGATTTACCTGCGTGGTTTCGCGAATGAACAGCGCGTCGTATTCCGCCACGCGACCGTAATCCTTGGGTCCGATCAGATCGACATCGATGCCCAGTTGCTTGCCCGCCGACACGAAATTCTTGAGCGCGCGCTCGTCGGAAGGCGGCATGTGCTCTTCGGGGTTCACCAGAATCGCCAGGTCGTAACTGAAGGCTCGGGGCTTGCGACTGGGCTTCCAGCGGCGTGACTGGAACGCCGTCATGGCCCGCGCAAACGCCTCATAGTCGTCTTCCACCACCTGGCGCAGGGTCAATGGCCGGATCGCCTGCACCTGCACCCGCCCCGACAGGCGCACCTCCAGTTCCAATGCCGGACAGGGGAACTGCTCAAAGGCCTGCCGGGCATGGTCGCGCAACTCTTCTACCGAGGTACTGCCGAAATACACCGGCACCTTCAGCGTGCTGCCTTCCAGGCGTTCAATCAGTGCTTGCAACGGCGGCGATGTCTGGCCATTTACATCCAGTGAGTACAGAGAGCGGCGGCTCAGATCCTGCAGACTGCGCACCGAGGGAAATACGCGGTGACCCCGCGCTTCTGCCAGCAGCGAGCAGTAGTAGCCCACGCTCTGATAACGGTAACTGCGACACAGGTTGATGATGTGATAGGCGCTGCGGCGCGCGTAGTCTGCGCCAGACAGGTATTCACGCGCGGTTACCAGATTGGACTCCGGAAATCCGCTTTTCCAGTCACGCAGATTCTCGACAATGACAATCGATTCAGCCATGAGCGGCTCCGCTGCGAATTGCAGTCAGTTGTTTCTCGTAATGCATGCCATCCTCACCATTTGGATAGTACCCCGGCAACCGCCCGATGAGGTCATAACCGGCATGTTCGAACAGGCGCCGCGAAGCGGGATTGTTTTCCCGCACTTCCGCGCGCATGCGGCGACAACCCTTTGTTGCGGCCGCCTGCTCGGCATGCCGCAGCAACTGCCGACCAAGACCTTTCTGTCGCCGGCACTGGTCGGTGGCAATAGAATAGACGCGCGCCACTTCGCTGCCGCGGCGGTAAAGCACAATAATCGAAGCCAGCAAGTCGGCCTTCTGCATCTTGCCCCAGATATCGGCATGAGCCTTTACAAGCAGATAACGCAGACTGCGCGGCGATTGCTGGTCGGCGGGCATGAACGCCGCCTGTTCCAGGGCGATTAATGCCCCAAGGTGATGGTCTGTCAAGCGCACTATGCCGCTGGCGGCCATGGCGTCTCCGTTGCGGGTGAGAATACCCTGTGTGCGCGCAGTTTAGGCACAGTTGGTTTTTTCCACCAGCATTTTTTTGCCCCAGTCTTACCGTGGCCTGACGGCCTTCATGACGGCAAAGCGATAGTCCTTGAACACGCAATCGACCTGCTCGAAACCTGCTGCCTGCAGCCAGTCGAGTTGCTCATCAAGACGAGCACTGATATCCAGTTTCTGACGCTCAAGCGCTGCCTGCAGATCAGGCTCGCTGACCCCGGCGGCCCGGGCCTGCAGCTCCCAGACGCGCTGATAATGGGCTTCGATTTCGGGTGTTGGCCCCAGCACCTGGTCGGCATTCACAAACACACCGCCCGGCTTCAGTGCCCGCAGTATCCGGACAAACAGCGTTTGCTTGTCAGCATGCGTCAAATGGTGGATCGACAGGGAGGACATCACAGCATCGAAGGGCCCGGCAGGCAGGCCCTGGCTGTAGTCCAGCACTTCACAGCGCAGCGCCGGGTGCCCGGCCAGACGCCGCTGTGCCTGCGCCAGCATGGCCGGCGCGGCGTCCACCAGCACCAGTTCCGTGTTCGGGCAACGTACCGAGATCGCCGCGCTCATCAGGCCGGTGCCCGCACCGAGCTCCAGTACGCGTTGCGGCGCCGGCGGCAGGCACTCCACACTGCGTGCATGCAGCATGTCCTGACAATTGACCAGCGCCCGGCGGGCACGGTCGTAATCGGCCGCGGTTTGCTCGAAGGACTCAGACGCGCGCATGGCCCTTGTCCCGGTCCAGACGCATCAGCAGGGGTGGCAGGAAGAAGAAATCCGCGAACAGGGCGCAGGCAATAATGATGGCCACCAGAGCGCCCATATGCACGGTCAGAATGAAGCTGGAGGCCATGATCACGGCGAACCCCACGATCAGCACGATGGAGGTGATCCACAACGCCATACCGACGCTGGAGAAGGCGTAGCGGATGGCATCCTCGGCCGACAAACCGCGCTCGACACGCGCCCGCCGGTACTTGGACAACAGGTGCACCGTGTCATCCACCACGATGCCCAGAGTCAGGCTGACCACCACCGACAGGCTCATACCCACCTGGCCGACCAGCAGCCCCCAGATGCCGAAGCCCATCGCAGCAGGCACCAGATTGGGCACCAGACTGATGAACCCGAGTCGGACGGAACGAAAGGCCAGCAGCAGCAACAGGGAGATAAACAGGAAAGCCAGCCCGGTACCGACGATCATGCTGCTGAAATTGCGGCGGGCGATATGGGCAAACAGTACCGAGATGCTGCTGGCCCGGGTCAACATGTAACCCGGCAGGTTATCGGCCATCCAGGCCCGCGCCCGCTCGTCCAGCTCGATCAGCTCCTCGGAAGTAATGGTGTCCAGCATCACCGTGAGCTTGGCGGCCGACTTGTCCATATTGATCATGTGAGAGAGATCCACCCCGGCGGGCAGGGACATCTCATAGAAAAACAGATACTGCGCCGCTTCCTCACGGGTCTCCGGCAAACGATGCGAAGCCGGATCATCGCCATGCATGGTCTGGTTCAGCTTCTTCATGAGATTGATCATGCTGGAGGCCTTGCGCGTTTCCGGCTGCTGCTCGAACCAGTGCACCAGCGCCTCCAGATGCGCCAGGAATTCCGGATCATTCACGCCGCCCGGACCCTCCGCCTGGATGGGATATTCCAGCACCTGCTGACCCATGAGACGCTCGTTGACGAACTCGGCGTCCTTGCGGAATCGGATGCTGTCGTCAAAATATTCCACGTAGTTGTCGCCGAACTGATTCAGCGGAATGCAGGTCGCCAATCCGACAATGATCAGCAGATTGGCTACAAACAAGGCGCGACGGTGGCGAATCACAAATTCGGCCAGCGCCTCCATCCAGTGCTGGATCTGCACCTGCTCGCGCGGCTTGCCCAACGGAATCACCTGCATGAAAGCCGGCAGGAAAGACACCGAGGCCAGCCAGGCGGCCAATACACCCATAGCCACGATATTGCCCAGATCATGATTCGGCGGTGAATCGGAAAAATTCATGCCCAGGAAACCCAACGCCGTGGTCAGGCTGGTGAGGAAAATAGGCTGGAAATTGATACGCATGCTTTCGGCCATGGCCGCCCGCCGCTCCGCCCCGGTCTGGCGTTCGTGGGTAAATGTGGTCAGCAAATGCACACAGTCCGCGATCCCCAGCGTGAGAATAATCACACCGGCGGAAATGGATGTGGTGTTGAGCTGGATGCCCAGCCAGCCGGCCAGCCCCAGCGCGGTGATCACCGCCATGAGCACTACCACCAGGGTGCTGACCATGCTGCTGACATTGCGAAAGAACAACAGCAGCAGGGCAAACATCACGATGTAGGACAGGGGAAACAGGTTTTCCGAATCCCATTCGATGGCCTCCGACAGGGCGTGGTTGAACATCACTACCCCGGTCAGATGCAAACGCAGATTGGGATGCGCAGCCTCGATGTCGGCCGCCAACGCACGCGAAGCCAGCGCGACTTCCTCAATCTCCTGCTGCGACTGCTCATGCGGCAGTTCGATATAGATCACCACGCCGGTGACATCGCCATTCTTCGCCAGCAGGCCGTTACGCAGCTGATCACTGCGCATGGCCCGTTCGCGGAAGGCTTCCATATCAATGTCTTCCAGCGGGCCGGCCGGCAGCATGGGCTCGGCCATGATGTCATCGTCTTCGGCATGCGCCTCGTAGACATTGGTCAGAGAGTAGGCGGCCCGCGCATAGGGCAGTTTCCAGCCTTCATCCGTCAGCGTCTGCAGGGCACGCAGGGTATCGACCGTGAATACCTGACCATCCAGTGGCTCCACCCCGATGAGCACGGCCTCGCTGCGCACAAAGTCGTTTTCCATGGCTTCGAAAGCCGCCAGCTCGGGATTTTCCTCCCCGAAGTAAACCCGGTAATCCGTAGTAAACCCGAGTTGCGTCAGCCCGCTGCCCGCGGCCAGCGTCAGCAGCAGGCCGGTCAGCATGGTCAGCCATGGATGATCCAGCACAAAGGCAGTGTAGCGATCGAGCAGGTCTTTCATCGCGCCGCCTTGAGGCTGTCGATATCGAAATCACGTTCGCTCATGCCCTGGCCGAATTGCAGGTTGCTCCAGCGCAGGATACTCACGCCACGGGTACGCACATTGGTCATCACCAGTTCCCGCGGCCGCCAGTACCTGTCTTTGTAGAGTTCGAAGTTTCCGGCCTGCAGGGTCTTGAGATGGTCATCGTTCTGATCGTAGAACTCGACCCTGACCAGCCAGAGGTTCTTTTTCTCCACCCAGGACATATGCCGGCTGTAACTGGATTCGGCTTCCGGTTTGGGAATGCGCTCAACCTGGTAACAGTCGATGGATTCACCGCTTTCCATGGTGACCGTGTCCTCGCCCAGGTAGCGATAGTTGTACTTTTCCGAGGACTGGGCGGAGAAATCCTCGTAGGAGAACTCACTGCCCATGAAAGGGCCGGATTTGCCCCGGGCGGCAATACGTTTGACCCGTTTTACGGCCGGGAAATAAACCCATTGTTCATCGTCTTTCTGATCGTAGGTATGGGTCAGCAGGGCCGTGCCACGCACATCTTTGGGCGCCTGCACCACCGTCAGGCTGCGCGCCCCGTCTTCGGTTTCCAGGCTACGGACTTCCAGCTCACGACGCGCCTCTGCACCACGGGCATTGCGAATGATCATTTCCAGCTCGGCGCTCATGTCCCCGTAGCCCTCGCCGCGGCGCTCGGCCTCATCGACGATGGACTGCCCCTTGGCCTCCGGCGTCTCGCCCTGCGGCCGCCAGTTCTCGATGTGTTCTGCGATCTTCTGCTGCTCTCCCTCGGTCAGCTCCAGCTTTTTTTCCTGGCCCAGGCCGTGCTGCATGCCCTGCGCCCACACCACGGGGACCAGGCTGGTGAACAACACTACTGCGACGGTCAGGGATCTCATGTTCTTGGCCCGGTTTCGGCAGGGAGGGTATGGAACCCGTCCTGCTCAGGCGCCACGTAGGCCTGCGCCGGCTTCAACTCGGCTAGTTCGCGCTGCGCCTGTTCCGCCGGCACGGCTTCGAGCCTGGCGCCCAGGCTGTCTTTTTGCCTGATTACCTGCAGGCGATAGTAATGCGCCTGCGCCGGCCGCGACTGCAGCGCCTGACGCGCGTCAGTATCCTCCAGCGCAAGCACATGGGTGCCAGGCGCGCGATCCATGACGAAATATTGCCCGTTGGCCATGGCGGCCTGGCGTTGATCGTTCAGCCTGAGCATGAATTGCTTGGCGAAGCCGGTCAGATTGCCCGGACGATAGACGACGATACGACTTGCCGGACTGTCCTGGGCGGGCGGCGCCCAGGGCTGGGCCATCAACATACAGGCTGATGCCCACAGCAGCAGACCCGCCATGCCACAAGCCCCGATTACTTTCCCTGTCATGATGCTGTCTTTTCTTTTTACAGTTTTTCCCTGACTGAATTTACCTTGTCCTGCAGACTTTGCGGGCGATCGGTGCGTGTTGCCAGCTTGATGCTGGTCTGCAGCCTCGGCGCGCCCATGGCGTGAAGTTCTTCATGGCAACGCCTGAGCGCTGTCATAAGCACATCCCATTCACCTTCTACATTGGTGCCAAAGGCATGCAGCTGCGGCTGCAAACCGGCCTCTTCCAGAATCCGCTCGCAGGCGACCACATAGTCGGACAACGAGACATCCGTACCTATGGGCACCACGCAGAGTTCCATGCTCGCATGCATTCTGCCTCCGCAAGAATCTATAGCCGGCCTGTCATCATCCATCGTCGCGCGCCTCGCGCCGGATGACAAGTCGCAACCGACTCGGATCGAGGGCTACAATAGCCGCATGTGGGCTAATCGAGGCGCGGCAGGCAAGGGATGGCACAGAGTCGTTGTGCTGTTTGGCCTGCTTGTCAGTTTTCCGGCCGCGGCGGATATCATGGTCCGGGTAGAAGAGTCCTTTAACGGACAACTGCCGATCACCGCAGTGCACTGGTTCGGGGACAAGCGCTCGACGCGCGACGACGGCAGTCGCTATGTGGTAACCCGGCTGGACGAGGCGCGCATCTACACCATTGATCGCCTGGCGCAAAACTACAGCGTGAGCAAACTGCCGGTGCTGAACAACCCCGGGCAACCTCTGGACGTTCGCGCCCTGGCGCGTGACGAAACACGCAGCATCGGCCCATGGACCGCCAGAAAATATGAAGTGATCGGGGCCGCTACTGCCGGCATGCAGATCATCATCTGGGCCACGCGTGATGTAGACATTGACCTGGAGAATTTCCGCAACATCATGACCGGCCTGGCGCGACGCCCGGGTTCGGAATGGATGGCGGCCTACCGGCAGATCGATGGCTTTCCGGTCCTGCAGGAAGTGCAGATGGAGCACAAGGGTGTGCAGTACTTCGGGCAGACGCGGGTTGTGGCTGTGGAAGAACGCGAGCCGCCGCAGGATATCTACGCGCCACCGGCCGACTTCAGGCAGCTGAACGCCGCCGCCACTCCCTAGCGATACCAGGCAATCTGTTGCTCAGGCGGCTGCCTGTCGCCGGCGTCTCACTGTGTAGTGGTCGTAAGCCTGATCGAGCAACTTGCGGAAACGCCCGGCTTCAGCCTGCGGCAGGCCGGCAGCGGTCTCGTAATAGGCCAGCAGGCGCGCCCGCACTTCAGCATCAAAGTAGGCATGATCGCTGCGATAGGCCCAGGCATAGCCGAGATTTTCCGCCCGTTTGCGCAGGCTGAGCGGCTTGCGTGTGAAGGTGGTGTCAGTGACATCAATCAGTGCAAAGCCATCCGGCTCCAGGCGCAATACATTACCCAGATGAATCGAGCGAAAATGCACGCCTTTGCCATGCAGTTCTGCGTAGAAGCCCGCCAGATCCCGCAGAGGCAGGTCGTTTTCACGGGCCAGGCTGATCAATGCCTTTCCGGGTATTTCCGGATACAGCAGGACATGTTCGCCACTGTCTTTCACTTCAAAGGCGGACGTGACCACCGGGGCACGAATGCCTCGCCGGTTCAGTTCTTCGCAATTACTGCGAAAACGCTGGCTGTAGGGTTTGAGACGGTCGGATGACAGACCGGAGCGACGTTGCCAGATCTTGATGATGTTACCGTCGCAGGCAAGCAGCGCCGAAGGCTTGTCCTCCTGTGACTCCAGCACTTCAGCACCCTTGATCAGGGCCTGAAATTGCGCCTGGGTCAGGGGCTGCATATCCATCTCAGGCCGGCCCGTTTGCCTGACCATTACGTCCATCCAGCAGAGCACTCACTGCCGCTTCCAGGTCATCATAAACAGCCGCTTCGGGCAGTTCCCGACGCACTTCATCTTCTGATCTGGCGCCATTGCCGGTGCGAACCAGTATAGGCAGAGCTTTCACTTGCCGGGCAGCCTGCAGATCCCTTGGCGAATCCCCGATCACGGGCACACCCTGCATATCCACCTGCAGGCGGCGACCGATGTCCTTGAGCAAGCCCGGCTTCGGCTTGCGGCATTCACAGCCGTCATCCGGGCCGTGTGGACAGAAGAAAATGCCATCGATGCGCCCGCCCAGCTCGGCCAGCAGACGCTGCATCTTGTCATGCACGCTGCCCAGAGCCTCGAAATCGAACAACCCGCGGGCCAGGCCCGACTGGTTGCTGGCCACGATCACCCGCCAGCCGGCATGGTTGAGACGGGCGATGGCTTCCAGACTGCCGGGAATGGCATGCCATTCCTGGGGGGATTTGATGTAATCGGGGGAGTCTTCATTAATAACGCCGTCGCGATCGAGCACAACCAGACGGGAAGCATAGGATGCTCCCGGGCCAGGCTTTTTCAGATTGCTCGTCAGCGGCATGCGCACACTCTGCCCAGCAACCCGGGAACGGTCAACCGGGCAGACAGGAAATATCGGCTACGGAGCGGCACAGCCGGTCGAGTTCCGAGAGCAGGGCCAGGCGGTTGTTGCGCACGGCCATGTCTTCATCCATGACCATCACTGCATCAAAGAAGGCGTCAACCGGCGCACGCAATGCCGCCATGCTGGCCAGGGCGTCCTCGTAGCGGCCGGCGGCTTCCAGCTCTGTTACTTCGGCGAGCAGCTGCTGCGTCACCGTATGCAACTCCTTCTCTTCGGCCTCGCGCAGCAATCCGGCATCACTGGTGCCTGCCGCGACATCCTTGAGAATATTGCGCACGCGCTTATGCGCCGCCGCCAGGGCTTCGGCTTCAGGCCGGTTGAGGAAGGACTGCACCGCCTTGATACGCAGGGACATGTCCAGCGGATCGGTGATGCCGGTAGCGCGTACCGACTCAAATACATCCGCACTCACGCCCTGCTCGGCAAAATAACCCCGTGCACGGTCGCTTATGAATGCCAGCAAAGCCTGCTCGGCTTCCGCCCGGTCGGCTTCGACCGGCTGCAATGCAAGCGTCTCGCGCAGCAGGGGCTGCAGATCCACCGAGGCGCCGGTTTCGACCAGTATGCGCAGCAAACCCAGCGCCGCACGGCGCAGCGCATAGGGGTCCCGATCGCCGGTCGGGCGCTTGCCAATGGCAAAGATGCCCGCCAGGGTATCCAGCTTGTCCGCCAATGCCAGCGTCCTGCCGGTCATCGTTTGCGGCAGCTCATCACCGGCGAAGCGCGGCTGATACTGCTCGTCCAGGGCCTGCGCCACTTCAGCGTCCTCACCTGCGGCCAGCGCGTAGTAGCGCCCCATCACACCCTGTAGCTCGGTAAATTCGAACACCATATCGGTGAGCAGATCCGCCTTGGCCAGCTCGGCTGCTCTGGCCACCTTGGCGGCCTCGGCGCCGGTCGCCGGCGCAAGCAATGCGGCCACTTGCGCGACTCGACGCACCTTGTCACCAACCGACCCCAGTTCCTTGACGAATGTCACCTGGTCCAGACCGGATGCGAAATCGGCCAGAGGTTTCTTGCGGTCCTGACTCCAGAAGAACATGGCGTCTTCCAGACGCGGACGCACCACGCGCTCGTTGCCGGTCTGCACCTGCAGCGGATCCTTGCTCTGCAGGTTGCTTAAGGTAATGAAGGCGGGAAGCAGATGTCCCTGCTCGTTCTCGACACAGAAATAGCGCTGATGCTCCTGCAGCGCGGTCACCAGCACTTCCTTGGGCATTTCCAGAAAGCGTTCTTCAAAATGCCCTGTAATCGGCACGGGCCACTCCAGCAAAGCCGTCACTTCATCCAGCAGCGCCTCATCGAGAATGACACTGCCGCCCAGTTCCTGGGCCGCAGCCAGCACCAGTTCCTGTACACGGTCACGCCGCTTGGCGAAATCCGCAATCACGTAGGCCTTTTCGAGGCGGCTCTCGTATTCAGACGGCAACGGGATCTCCACCGCCCCGGGCGCATGAAAACGATGACCGCGGGTAACCCGCCCGGCTTTCACGCCCAGCGTTTCAATGGGCACCACTTGTTCGCCAAGCAGGGCCACCAGCCACTGCGCCGGCCGCACAAAGCTCACGTCCAGATCACTCCAGCGCATTCGCTTGGGAATGGGCAGGCGCTTGATGGTTTCTTCCAGAATATCCGGCAATATCGCAGATACCGACTGACCTGGCTCTACGCCTCTATAGGCGAGATATTCACCCTTATCGGTTTCGATAGTTATTAATTCCGGGACGGATACACCAGAAGACCGCGCAAACCCTGTGGCGGCCTGCGTAGGTTCGCCAGCCACGGTAAATGCAGCAGACTTCGCCGGACCCCGGCGCTCCACTTCGCGATCCGGCTGCGCAGTCTGCAAACGTCTGACCAGCAGCGCCAGGCGGCGTGGTGTCGCAAAAGACCGGGCATCTTCGAAATCCAGCCCTGCGTCAGACAGGCCCTTGAGAATACCTTCGCTGAAAGCAGCCGACAGTGCCGGCAGGGCTTTCGGCGGCAGCTCCTCAGTACCCAATTCCAGCAGGAGATCAGCGCGATCAGTCATGACCGGCCTCCGCCTGAGCGTCGGTGCCGCACATGGGGAATCCCAGCGCCTCGCGCGCCTCGTAATAGGTCTGGGCCACGGCCCGGGCCAGGCTGCGCACACGCAGAATATAAGCCTGTCTTTCGGTCACGGAAATCGCCTTGCGCGCGTCCAGCAGATTGAAAGTGTGCGAAGCCTTGAGCACCTGTTCATAGGCAGGCAGGGGCAGATTGGCCGCCACCAGCTTGTTACATTCGCCTTCGGCCACATCGAATGCGGCGAACAGGGCATCGGTATTGGCGTGCTCGAAGTTATAGGTACTTTGCTCCACCTCGTTCTGGTGGAACACATCGCCATAGGTCACGACCCGGCCTTCATGCTCACACCAGACCAGGTCGTAGACGCTTTCCACTTCCTGCAGGTACATGGCGATACGTTCCAGGCCGTAGGTGATTTCGCCGGACACAGGCTTGCAGTCGATACCGCCGACCTGCTGGAAATACGTGAACTGGGTGATTTCCATGCCGTTGAGCCAGACTTCCCAACCCAGTCCCCAGGCGCCGAGGGTGGGGGATTCCCAGTTGTCTTCCACGAAACGGATGTCATGCACCAGCGGATCAATGCCCAGTTCCTTGAGCGATTCCAGATACAGATCCTGAATGTTCAGCGGCGAGGGTTTGAGAATGACCTGAAACTGGTAATAGTGCTGCAGGCGGTTGGGGTTTTCGCCATAGCGGCCATCGGTGGGCCGGCGTGAGGGCTGCACGTAGGCCGTATGCCAGGGCTCGGGACCGATGGCTCGCAGAAAGGTGGAAGGATGGAATGTACCGGCGCCGACTTCCATGTCCAGTGGCTGAACCAGCACGCAACCCTGCCGCCCCCAGTAATGCTGAAGCTTGAGGATCAGGTCCTGAAAACTCAGGATTGCATTCGCCGCCATGTCTGCACTCGTCGGTTGGACTGCCGGGGCCTGCGCTGCGGCCCCCCAAAATAGCGCGCAAGTATAACGAATGCGAGGCTGCAGCCACCAGCCAGTGCTTATTTCTCCAGTTCAAGCCCGAATTCGGGATTAAAAATCAGCAGCTAAAGTCCTCGAAAACACTGCACTAAGGCGGGGCTTGCACATATATGGTGCGCACTAGTTTGAATATGCATCATAACGGTGCAATTAATCGAGTTTAACCGCTGTACAGACGTCTGTGAGCAGAAATGACCCCTCTATATCTGGCACGATTTCTGCGTTAATGTTGGTCGCCAACTCTATTAGGGGGTGGTCTTGCGACCGCCATTTTGCAACAGAAATTCTTAGGAGGGGCCATGTCGGCTGACGTACTTAAGATGATTGAAGAGCAGGACGTGAAGTTTGTTGACTTCCGTTTCTGCGATACGAAGGGTAAAGAGCAGCACGTCACCGTGCCCGCTCACACCGTTGACGCGGATGTGCTGGAAGAGGGCAAGATGTTTGACGGCTCCTCCATCGCAGGCTGGAAGGGCATTAACGAATCCGACATGATTCTGATGCCCGACCCGGAAACTGCCGTCATTGACCCGTTCTTTGAAGAAACCACACTGATCCTGCGCTGCGACGTTATCGAGCCGGCTACCATGCAGGGCTACGAGCGCGACCCTCGCTCTCTGGCCAAGCGTGCAATTGCCTACCTGAACTCGACCGGCATCGCCGACACTGCCTACTTCGGCCCGGAGAATGAATTCTTCGTGTTCGACAGCGTGCATTGGTCCAGCGATATCAGCGGCTCCTTCTACAAGATCGACTCCGAGGAAGCCTCCTGGAGTTCCGAGAAGGTCTTCCCCGACGGCAACATGGGCCACCGCCCAACCGTAAAGGGCGGCTACTTCCCGGTTCCGCCGGTCGATTCTCTGCAGGATCTGCGCTCTGCCATGTGCCTGGCCATGGAAGAGATGAATCTGGAAACCGAAGTACATCACCACGAAGTGGCGACTGCGGGCCAGTGTGAAATCGGCTGCAAGTTCAACACCCTGGTGAAGAAGGCCGACGAGGTCCTGATCTACAAGTACTGCGTGCAGAATGTGGCCCATGCCTACGGCAAGACCGCCACCATGATGCCGAAACCACTGGTAGGTGATAACGGTAACGGCATGCACGTTCACCAGTCGCTGGCCAAGGACGGTGTCAACCTGTTCACCGGCGACCTGTATGGCGGCCTGAGCGAAATGGCGCTGTTCTACATCGGCGGCATCATCAAGCATGCCAAGGCCATCAACGCCTTCGCCAACGCCTCCACCAACAGCTACAAGCGTCTGGTACCCGGCTTTGAAGCACCGGTGCTGCTGGCCTACTCGGCCCGCAACCGCTCGGCTTCGATCCGTATTCCTTACGTGACGAACCCGAAGGCGCGCCGTATCGAAGTCCGCTTCCCGGACTCCACCGCCAACCCTTATCTGGCCTTCACCGCCATGATGATGGCCGGCCTGGACGGCATCCAGAATAAGATCCACCCGGGCGAAGCCATGGACAAGGATCTGTATGATCTGCCGCCGGAAGAGGAAGCTGCCATTCCACACGTAGCTACCTCCCTGAAGGAAGCTCTGGAAGCCCTGAGCGAAGACCGCGAGTTCCTGAAGGCTGGCGGCGTCATGAGTGATGACATGATTGACGGCTACATCGCACTGAAGATGGAAGAAGTCACCCGTCTGCACATGACGACCCACCCTGTCGAATTCGACATGTACTACAGCCTGTAAGTACCAGGTCATCGTCGAGACAAAGGCCCCCGGTCAGGGGGCCTTTTTTGTTTCCACAACCTCCTGCCCCCCCTTTACTCAAGGGGGAATAGTGGTTCCTAACTCCTTACGCAGAAAGAAAATCTGCGTTTTCCCTCTCAGAACTACCTACTATGCCGTCCATGCACCATAATTGTGCATGGACCGTGTGCAAAAACTCCGTTTCATAGCGCCCGGATGGCCCGTATTTTGCTTTTTCTATGCCGCTATGCCACTAAAGAGCCCGCAACAGATTCTTGAAAACCTGAGCAACGCCGTGCTTTGTCTCGACAGCGGCTTGCGTGTGAGCTATCTCAATCCGGCCTGTGAAGTCCTGTTCGGCGTCAGCAGCCGTTATGCCGAGAACCAGCCTCTGGCCTTCGCCTTGCCGTCACTCGCTCAGCATCAGCAGCAGCTGGAAGAGGCGCTGCGCAACCGGCATGCCTACACGGCCCGTGAGCTGAGCCTGCCCAAGGGGCACGGTACCGTAACCGTGGACTGTTCTGTGACACCGCTGATGGGCCCCGAAGGGGAACGCGGCCTGTTGCTGGAACTCGCCCCCCTGGACCGGCATTTGCGTATTTCACGCGACGATCAGCTCCTGGCACAGCATGAAGCCAGCCGCGTTGTCGTGCGCGGACTGGCGCATGAAATCAAGAATCCCCTGGGTGGCCTGCGTGGCGCGGCCCAGCTGCTGGAACGGGAACTGGACAACGATACGCTCAAGGAATACACCCAGGTGATTATCGGCGAGGCTGATCGCCTGCAGAACCTGGTCAACCGGCTGCTGGGTCCTAACCGGCCGCTGGAGATGCAACCCATCAATGTGCATGAACCGCTGGAGCGCGTACGCCAGCTGGTCGAGGCCGAACTCAGTGAAGGCATCAGCCTGGAGCGCGACTACGACCCCAGCATTCCCGACCTTGAAGCCGACCCCGAACAATTGATTCAGGTCTTTCTCAATATTGTCGGCAATGCCGTGCAGGCGATCGGTGATCGCGGCAAGATCACGCTGCGTACCCGTACACAGCGGCGTTTTACTATCGGGCCGAATCATTATCGCCTGGTGGTGCGGATCGATATCGCCGACAACGGCCCCGGCATCGACCCGGAAATGGTCGAACAGATTTTCTATCCCATGGTGACCTCACGCGCCGAAGGCAGCGGCCTGGGCCTGTCGATTGCCCAGTCGCTGATCAATGCGCACGGCGGGTTGATTGAATGCCAAAGTCGCCCCGGAGACACCGTATTTTCAATATTCTTACCCTTGGAGAAGGCAGATGCCTAATTCGCTGACTGTCTGGATTGTCGATGACGACCAATCCATACGCTGGGTTCTGGAACGCTCACTACAGGGCGCCGGCATGCATACCCAGTGCTTCGAGGGCGGCGTGGAAATGCTGAATGAACTTGAGGACGCCGAGCCCGACGTGCTCATTACCGACATACGCATGCCGGGCATCAATGGTCTCGAACTGCTGGAGCGTGTACACCGGCAAAAGCCGGACCTGCCGGTTATCATCATGACCGCCCATTCCGACCTGGACAGCGCTGTCGCTGCCTATCAGGGCGGCGCCTTTGAATACCTGCCCAAACCCTTCGACGTGGACGACGCAGTCGAGTTGGTGCAACGCGCCGCCAAGCGCGGCGAGATCAAGACCGAGGCCGAGCCTAGCAGCCTGCAACAGGGGACCACTCTGGTCGGTGAAGCGCCCGCCATGCAGGAAGTCTTCCGCGCCATCGGGCGGCTGAGCCAGTCACATATCACCGTACTGATCACGGGCGAGTCAGGCACCGGCAAGGAGCTGGTGGCGCGCGCTTTACACGAACACAGCCCGCGGGCGGAAAACCCCTTTATTGCCATCAATACGGCTGCCATTCCCAAGGACCTGATGGAATCCGAACTGTTCGGCCACGAAAAGGGCGCATTTACCGGCGCGCAGGCCCAGCGCAAGGGGCGCTTCGAACAGGCGGATCAGGGCACGCTCTTTCTGGATGAAATCGGCGACATGCCCTTCGATCTGCAGACACGCCTGCTACGTGTACTGTCAGACGGACAGTTCTATCGTGTGGGTGGACATACCGCCATCTCCGCCGATGTACGCATCATCGCAGCCACGCACCAGGACCTGGAAGCCAAGGTGGCGAAAGGGGAGTTCCGCGAGGATCTGTTTCATCGACTGAATGTGATCCGGGTCCGTATTCCACCGCTGCGTGAGCGCAGCGAGGATGTGGACCTGCTGCTGCAGCATTTCCTGCATCGTGCCGCCGCTGATCTTAAGACCGAACCCAAGATTCTCAAGCCGGAGGTGCGCGCCTTCCTCAGCCGCCACAACTGGCCCGGCAATGTGCGTGAACTGGAGAATCTCTGCCGCTGGCTGACTGTCATGGCCCCCGGCCGCGAAGTCCACATGGAAGACCTGCCTTCTGAAATGCAGGCCAGCAAACCTGTCGCACAAGCCGCCCCGGCGGTGAGCACCGCCAATGGTGAAGCACCGGCTGCAGCGGTCGAGGGCCTGAGCTGGATCAGCCTGCTCAGACAGTGGGCAGAGCGGGAATTACAGGCCGGCCGCAGCAGTTTACTGGACCAGGCTGTTCCCGAGTTCGAGCGCAACCTCATTGAAGTCGCGCTTGCCCAGAGCAAGGGACACAAGCAGGATGCGGCTCAACTGCTCGGCTGGGGGCGCAATACCCTGACGCGCAAGATGAAGGAACTGAAAATGAACAGCAGCGATTGAGCCAATCCTGCAGTTGCCTGAATCAGACAACAATCAAATGTTGCAGGCATAAAAAAAGCCCGGCCATTGGCCGGGCTTTTCAGTTAGCGCGGAAGCCTTATTCCGGAGGCTGTAACCCGAAGGTTGAGCCCGGGATTTCTTCTTCCTCTATAGGCGCAGCCTCTTCCTCCATCATGGTGGAAGCTTCCTCTTCCGACATGGCCGGAGCTTCTTCTACCGGCTGAGTGTTCTCCCCTTCGAGGATATGCATCTCAACGCGGCGATTATGCTCGCGACCTGCATCGGTTTCATTGGTTTCCACCGGCTGGCTTTCGCCGAATCCGCGGGCACTCAGACGGCCGACCGGAATACCCTTGGATACCAGGTAATCCACCACCGACTGGGCACGGGCCTGCGACAGCTTCATGTTGTAGGCATCGCTGCCAATCCAGTCGGTATGACCGGCAATCATGACTTTCACATCCGGCTCGTTCATGAGCGACTCTGCTACGCGATCAAGAATGACCTTGGAATCCAGCAGCAGGGTCGACTTGTCGAACAGGAAGTGCACACCACGCAGTTCGAAGACCTGCGGGATGACACAGCCCTTGGCGTTGACTTCCAGACCCGGCAGGGTGCCCGGGCACTGATCGATGCCATCCGGTACGCCGTCACCATCGCTGTCCAGCGGGCAGCCATCAGCGTTCACGATCACACCCGGAGGCGTATCAGGACACTTGTCGCGGCCATCCGGCACACCGTCGCCGTCGCTGTCCAGCGGACAACCGTCAGCATTCACGGCCACGCCCGGGGGGGTGTCAGGACATTTGTCGTAGGTATCCGGTACACCGTCACCATCGCTGTCCAGCGGACAACCGTCCGGACCCACTTTCACGCCCGGAGGCGTATTGGGACATTTGTCACGGTTATTGGGCACGCCGTCATCATCCAGATCGTAATCCGGCAATGCAGGCGTTTCACCCAGCGGGAAAGTCACACCCAGCGTCGTTGCCCAGGTGTAGTAACTGGCTTCAGGCACCACACCCTTACCGCTGACGTCATCCAGACGGTAACGCGCATCGGCACGCAGACGCACCCAGTCCCAGTCATGCAGAATACCCAAGCCGAGCATGGGGCCGTAGCCACCGAACTCTTCACCCAGCCATTCAATACGCGCGCCCTGAATACCGCCCATGGCGAAGTAATGGGTGCCGTCACTGGGGTAAATGAAGGGATCAGAGAAAGGGAACCACAAGGCCTGACCGGAGAGGCCGATACGCTCGTAGTTGCCGGCGTTCTCGGTATCCAGATCATCGTAGCGAAGGGTGGTTTCCAACGCCCATACACCTGGACCCCAGGTATTGCGGAAGGGTTTGCCCAGCGAAATACCGAAAGACGGGCCGTTATCGAAGTCGCTTTCATCCGCGAAAACGATACCGCCATGCAAAGTCAGAAACCAGCGGTTGTCCTCGACATGAGTCACCACTTCCGACAGATCGTATTCGATCTCTTCGCCCTGCGCTTGCGCAGCAACTGATAGTGCTGATAACCCCAGGAAAACCGAAGCAGCTAGTAAGTTTTTCTTCATTGGGGAACCTTCCTTCCCTGTCTGCATGCAATACATTTTTCCACCCCTGTTGACGTAATCTGAACCTTAGGGATCAGTAGTCTGCGATGGCGCGAAATTCGACGGGTCAGGCGCACACTCCGCCAAGGCGGCTATTTCACTGGGATCCCCTCCCAGCAGGCCTTGCAGCAGCGTGCCAAGCGCACAGTTGACCGGGCTAAAGACATTTTCGTCCACGATGCCTTGTACAACGTCACCCAGGATTGGCGTAAGAAGCGGACTCAACGCGCCCGTATCCTCACTGGTCAGATTGTCGCTGACCTGGGTCAAAACCGTATTCAGCACATCATCCAGACCACCTTCACCCAATGCCAACAGCAATGGATTCAGGATGTCAGACACAGCGGCCACAAGTTGAACCGTTGCGCCCGCACCCTCATCACCACCAAGCAGGAACAGAGGCACAAGAGTGTTACAGAGTTGCACAGCCTGACCCAGCACTTCATCACTGGTAGCCGGCAATATAATTGCGGTCAAACCGTCCGTTGAACTGCCCGGCACACCGTTGATGGTGAGCGTGCCTTCAACGCAGGCCGTACCAATTCGCAACTCACCCGTCGGGCTAATATTACCCTTGATTGCCGGGTCATCAGTTTCCGGCAATGTGAAGTCGGTCGTGCTACCCACCACAGCAGGAGGATCGTTATCTGCGCCAACCGGACCCGTATCCGATGTCACACACTGACCACCCGTGAAGTAGTCACCGCCAATAGTCCACTCAACCAGATTGATGGTTTGATTGACGGGAGTTACTACACTACCGAAATCGGCCTCGTCGCAATCACCGGAAGTGCCCCCATCCTGACATATCCTATGATTCGCATAGGTTTGTTTGGCTGCGGGTAAGTCATCGCTTTCCTGCAGACCCTGAACCAGGTCATAGGCGCCCAAACAGACAACTTTCTGTAGATCATCGGCACCATTCAGCACGCCATCGTTATTGGTATCTTCAACCGGGATACCCACGTTGAGCGAATTGGCTGCAATACGGCCACCGCCGCCAATTGTTAGCGGTGCCGAACCGGTTTCTGTTCCGCCAGAGTGGGTAAAAACAGCGGTCACATTGGTGGAGCCGGTCGTATCACCCGCTGTTACCAAGCCGAAATCAGGACCGATAGTATCGATATCCGCATTAGTAATAAGTGGATTCAGGGACCAGTCGACAGTTCGGGTCAGGTCGCAAGAGTCGCCATTCGTAAATTCACCAAAGGCAACGAATTGCTGAGTTTGGTTAAGGTTGATGACTGTATTACCCGGCGCGCAAGCGGGACGCTGCGCCAATGGAATGCAAGGAGCCGCTGCATTGAAAGCGTACCCTGCAGGGGCAGGCATCACACACAAGCCACCATTGACAATCACTGCATCGTTAACAGTTACCTGAAGAGTATCCAGATAATTATTGTCCGGAATATAGGTGCCGGTAACGGTTACTGCCGTCGGATCTGACATCACGCCAGTAACCAGACCCTGAACCGGATTGGCGTTCCCAACAGCCGCAACAGCGGGCGTGGCTGAAACCCAGTTGGTGCTGGTGGTAACTTGACGGGTTACGCCATCGGTAAAGTCCCCAAAGGCTTGAGCCTGCTGACTTACACCGACCGGCAAGGTCATCGTGTCCGGCTGAATTTCGAACTGGGTGATAGCGGCATTGGTGATCTGCACGGTATCGCTGCCATTCCCCACAGAGCTGATGCCAACAATGTCTACGATGTTCTCGCTCACGCCCCGAATTTGGCAAGAGTCAGCGGCGTCATTGGAGCTTACGACTTCTGCTATCTGATCATTCTGGCTTTCGCAACGGAAAGAAGGGCACCCTGTCGAGGTGTTCCTGTTGCCATTTTTATCGACAGAGGTTGTAGTACAGCTAGCGCTGCACTGACCGCTGACGCCCACTGGTAGCGTTGTGGGACAATTCAGCGTGACAGAAGCTTGTGGAGCGGGTAAATCCGGACTCTTGGTGGAATCGCCGCCCTCGTCGCTACCGCCACAGGCGGCCAGCGCCAAGCTCAGCACCAGTGTAGAAATAAGGGTTCCACAAGCCCTGCCGAAAGCTTGTCTAGACATAACTATGTACCTCGAGTACTCGATTGAAGGCATCCTGCCTTTTACTGAAACTCGACCGCTGCGAAACATCCTGCCTGGCAGCCATCGAAAAATACCCCTGTAAGCGCTATTCCCGGACAGTTGTCCGAATCAGCCTACGCAGAAAGTATTGCTCACCTAAAACGTAGTTGCAATGGCTATTCTTTTATTTATTTATTGCCGTAGCGTGACTGGATTTCCCGTGTATGGGGGGGGTCACCTGTAATCAGCCGGGAACCGCTCTTGCGCGTGATGTATTTCCAGGCCCAGTTGGTCATTACCGACAGGCGTTGCTCGATATTCATCAATGACCAGATATGAATGGCCACCCACAATGCCCAGGCGAAAAAGCCAGTGATGCGCATGAAATTCAGATCACCCACAGCCCGGTTACGGCCAATCACGGCCATAGTGCCCTTGTCGACATAACGGAAAGGCTTGATCTGGCTGCCCTTATGCCGGGCCTTAAGCAGTCTGGCCACATACTCGCCCTGCTGGATGGCCACAGGCGCGAGGCCGGGTAAGGCCTTGCCCGGTTCGGTTTCGTAACGGCCAAGGTCACCCACCACAAAGATGCCCGGGTGGCCCTTGAGGGACATATCCCGCTCGACCGGAAGTTTGCCCTGACGGTCCAGTTCCACGCCGGTACGCTCCGCCAGCACACGGCCGAATGCCGAGGTGGTGACACCGGCTGCCCACAGCACGGTTTCCGTATGTACGCGCTCGAGTTCCTTGCCACGCCGGATAGTTACGCGGCCGGGCTCGATGTTTTCTACAAAACTTTCCTTGAACACGGTGACGCCCAGCTCACCCAGCATCTTCTCGGCCGAGGCGCTCAACTTGTCGTCGTAAACGGGCAACACCCTGGGCGCGCCTTCCACCAGCAGAATGGTCACTTCGCGCGGGTCAATGGAGCGAAAATCATTGACCATGGTGTGGTGGGCCAGTTCACCCAGCGCCCCGGCCAGCTCAACGCCTGTGGGGCCGGCGCCCACCACGACGAAAGTCATCATGGCCTTGCGGCGTTCCGGATCCGTTGTGGCCTCGGCCCGCTCAAAGGCGCTGAATATCTTGCGCCGCATTTCCAGGGCATGCTCCACGGTTTTAAGACCGGGCGCATAGGGACGCCACTCGTCATGCCCGAAATAGGAGTGCTTGACGCCGGTGCCGACGATCAGCGTGTCGTACTCCAGCTCACCGAACTCGTGATACACCTTGCCCTGTTCGGGGTCGAGGTCATAAGCGGTGCCGGTCAGACAACGTACGTTTTTATAGCGCCGCAGCATGACCCGGTGCGGGGTGGCGATATCGCCGACCACCAGGCCACCAGTGGCTACCTGATAAAGCAGGGGCTGAAATAGATGGAAATTGCGCTTGTCCAGCAGGGTGACTTCAAAATCGGCGTCCTTGCGGCGCTCTCCCAGCGCCTTGGCTGCAAACAGACCGGCGAACCCCCCGCCCACAATCAGGACACGGTGGGGGCGGTTCGGTGCGGTTTCAGCGTTGCTTGCGGGTGACGTCATAATGGGTCCGGAGGCGCAAAAAGCCGGCCATTATACCGATGCCGCCCCTTGCGCTGCCAAACCCGGCGCCAGGCGCAGTGCATGAAAGACATAGCGACTGGCCATCACCACATCGCGTAAATACCAGGCGTTGACCGATCCCCCCACCAGAGCACCGGCCAGCGGCACCATGCCCAGGACCTTGCGCCTGCCCAGATTCAGGCCCAGTTGCCGGGCGACCTGATGGATCCCGACAGCCACGGCGTGCTTGGCAAAGGACTGGTTAAAACTGCGTTCCAGCCCCCCCAGCATCTGGCGGCTGTCGATTTGAGCGACCAGTGCGGCCTGCCATGCCGCCTGTTTTTCCCGCATGTTGTTGGCGGCCGCCAGACTGAAGATCGCCAGCGGTACCTGATCATCCTCCGGCTCGAAGCCATAACAAAGCGCGCTGCGATGAATCCCTTCCAGCGCCAGCACCAGCAATGCCGGCACGTCCAGCACCCAACCCGCAGCGCCGCCCAGTCCCGTTACGGCACCGGTCCCGCCGGCGGTGAGCATCATGCGCCGCCGCACCTTGCGCCAGATATCATCACAATCTTCCAGCGGCCAGTCGCGCAATGCCGCCGCCTCATCCAGCGCCAGATCAGACAGCATCTGCTTGCGCCAGGCCGGCCGCGACCCCGCCTGACTGGCCAGGGAGAACGCCCGCTGCAACGCCGCCTCTGGCGCCCAGGGCTTGATGGCCCGCACCAGCGGGCTGGTGGTGCGGCCAAAGCCACGCGCCACCAATCCCGGCGGCTTGGCCAGCCATTGCTGCAGCTCGGCCAGTCTGGCCTGCTCATAGGGGGTATAGGGGGATGCCCCGGTATCTGCCGTTGTCACCCGGGCATGATAGCCTTGCCTACCCGCATGGACCGAATATTCTGATGTGCCTGATTGCCCTTGCCTGGCAGTACCACCCCACACATGCCCTGGTGGTAGCGGCCAACCGTGACGAGTTCTACCGGCGCCCGGCCACTGCGGCTGCACGCTGGCCCGATGACTCGCGCATCGTTGCGGGGCGCGACGAAGAACAGGGTGGCACCTGGCTGGGTATAGCCGAACACGGCCGCTTCGCCGCCATTACCAACGCCCGCGGGGTGGGCGGCGCCAAGGACGCACCGTCCCGCGGGTTTCTGGTGCGCGATTTTCTGCAGGGAACGGACCCGGTGGAAGACTGTGCAGCGAACATTATGGCGGAGATCCATCGCTATGCCGGCTGTAATCTGCTGTTGGCGGATGCAGGTCAGCTCTGGTATATCACCAATCACCCGCAACCGGAGCGGCGTCAGCTTGCCCCGGGTTTACATGCCCTTAGCAATGGCCATATCGACCACCTCTGGCCCAAGATGCAAAAGGTGCGCGATGGTCTTGGCGAGCGGCTCGCCGGCAACGAGATCGATCATTCCAGCCTGTTCGACATGATGACCGATCGCAGTCCGGCAAATAAACAGGATCTGCCCAATACCGGGGTTGGCAAAGTGCTGGAACGGCAACTGTCGCCAGTCTTTATCCGCTTGCCGGTTTACGGCACCCGCTGCACCACGGTACTCAGTGTGGATAACAACGGCCAGGCAAAATTCAGTGAACGACGCTTCAATGCCGGCGGCCGGGTAGACGGGGAGACCACGATTGACTTACAACTGGCCTGGTCAACCGGATAAAAGTCGCTCATGAAATTCAAGTATTGCCCGATTTGCGCCTCCGAGCTGGAGCATTACCAGGACGCCGAAGTAGAGCGTCAGCGCTGTACTGCTGGCAGCTGCAACTACGTCAACTGGAATAATCCCACGCCTGTTGTAGCCGCCATCGTGGAGCATGAAGGCGAAGTGATCCTGGCGCGCAACAAGCTATGGCCGGAGGACTGGTTCGGCCTGATTACCGGTTTTCTGGAGTTTGGCGAATCGCCGGAAACCGGGGTGCTGCGCGAGGTTGAGGAAGAGCTGGGCCTGCAGGGCGAAGTCATCGAGTTCGTCGGCCACTACGATTTTACCCAGATGAACCAGCTGCTGATTGCCTACCACGTGCGCGCCAGCGGTGACATTGTACTGGGTGATGAACTGGCGGCTTTCAAACGCGTGAACCCGACCGAACTGCAACCCTGGCCCATGGGCACAGGCCATGCCGTGCGTGACTGGCTCATCCGCAATCACGCCCGCAGCGATCTGGAACCTGTCACGCCTTGATGCTGCGTCCCAGGATTCTGATTCCGCTTGTCCTCGGCCTGGCCTTGCTGGCCTGGCTGGGCTGGTGTCTCTATATTTTCCTGCTGCCGCCCCACGAAAAACTGCTGCGGGATGAAACCGTACAGCGCGGCCTTTTGTACTGCGAGCAGGGCGACGCTTCCCTGTTACTGGATTATTACCCCGGCCAGACAGGCATGGGGCTGGTGATCTACGTGCATGGCGGCGGCTGGCGCAAAGGCGACCGCATTCCCGGAGAATCCGCAGCGGTCATGATCACGGCGCTGCGTGATGGCGGACTCAACATTGCCGCCATCGACTATCGGCAGGCGCCTGATCACAGGCTTTCCGATATGCAGGAAGACCTCAACTGCGCCATCGATTATCTGCGCCGGCGCAGTCATGAGCTGGGTTTTGACGGTAACAATGTCGGCCTGCTCGGTTTTACCACCGGTGGCCATTTGAGTTTGCTGACAGCGGGGCGGCGCAAAGCCACGGGGCAGACAGCCCTGCAGGCAGTGGCGGCATTGTATGCGCCTACCAACCTCAATCGCCCGGATCAGCTGTGGCTGATACAGCCTGCCGATTACCACGACGAATTAATGAAGCTGCTGTTTGCAGAGCCGGATGCCGCGCGCCTGGAACGCGCCAGTCCTGTGTCCTACGCCGAGTATCTGGATCTTCCCAGCCTGCTGGTTTATGGCGACCGGGACCAGGTAGTGGGCCCAGGACAGGGTATGGATCTGTACTGGCGCCTGCGACTGCTGGGCCAGCCGACCGAGTTCATTCTGGTGCGGGACAGCGGCCATCTGACAGCCCTTTCGGATAACACCTCACCGGACTGGAAGGCACTGAGCGACTGGGTGACCGGGTTCTTCAACCAGGCGCTGGCAGCCAGATAGTCACGGGCTTCCTGCCCTAGATCTGAAAACGCGCTTTCAGCCAAAGACCGATATCCGCAATCTGCTCCAGACACACCTGGTGCTGCATGGGGTAGCTATGCCAGCTCACCGAATAACCGGCCTGCTGCAGATTATCGCGGCTCATCTCGCCAAACGCGCAGGGCACCATCGGATCATAGCTGCCATGCGCCATGAAAATCTCCGTGCCCTTGTTGGCCTCGCTGGCTTCCTCGCCCAAAGCCTCACTCTGCGGCAGCCAGGTGGACAACGCCATGATGCCCGCCAGGGCTTGCGGATAACGCAATCCGATATGCAGGGCCATGGCGCCACCCTGCGAAAATCCGGCCAGTACGAGACGGTCCGCGGGAATACCGCGCGTCTGTTCGCGCGCCATCAGGGCCTCTATCCCCTGACGGGACTGTTCTATGCCTTCGTGATCTACCTTCAACTCCCGATCCAGCGATTGGATGTCGAACCAGGCGCGCATGGGCATACCACCGTTAATAGTGATGGGCTGAACCGGCGCATGTGGAAACACGAAGCGCACTTTCAGTTCCTCGGGCAAGCGCAGCTCCGGCACGATGGGCACGAAGTCATTACCATCGGCGCCCAGGCCATGCATCCAGATAATGCTGTGCGTGGCGTCCTCTTGGGCGCCGATTTCCACGGTTTCCAGTTCCAGAGACATCTATATAAGGCCTGTTGTCTTTATTGATAATGGGTGGAGCGTATAATGCCGATCTTAAACTTTTCCTGAGCGGGTCGCAGAGATGCGCATGACAACACGCCATATTTCCGGGTGCCTGGGTGCGCTCTTTATCAGTCTTACCCTGCTGACCGCGGCCTGCGGCCAGAAGGGTGACCTGTATCATCCCGAACGCGGCCAGCAATACCAGCAAAGCAGCACCGGGCAGTAATGGATCATTTCGAATATCAGAACGGCCGGTTGTTTGCCGAGGCCGTCGATCTCTCTGCGCTTGCTGACCAGTACGGCACGCCGACCTATGTCTACTCGCGCGCCACCCTTGAGCGCCACTATCAGGTCTTCGATGAAGCGCTGAAAGACATCCCGCACCTGGTCTGCTATGCCGTCAAGGCCAACAGCAACCTCGCGGTGCTGAATGTGCTCGCCCGCCTGGGTGCCGGTTTCGACATCGTCTCTGGCGGCGAGCTGGCGCGCGCACTGGCGGCCGGGGCCGAACCCGGCAAGATCGTTTTCTCCGGCGTCGGCAAGAGCGCGGTGGAAATGCGTCAGGGCCTGGAAGCGGGCATTCGCTGTTTCAATGTGGAATCCACTGCCGAACTGCAGCGGCTGAGCACCGTGGCCAGCGATATGGGTCAAACCGCACGCGTGTCCCTGCGCGTCAATCCTGACGTGGATGCCAAAACACATCCCTACATTTCCACCGGGCTCAAGGAAAACAAATTCGGCATCGACTTCAACGCAGCTGAACAGGCCTATCGTGAAGCCGCTGCGCTGCCCGGTATTGAAGTGGTCGGTGTGGACTGCCACATTGGCTCCCAGCTCACCGAGCTGTCGCCGTTTCTGGATGCCATGCAGCGCCTGCTAGCGCTCATTGACCGCCTGGCAGAGGCTGGCATTCAGCTCCAACACCTCGACCTGGGCGGCGGCCTGGGCGTGCGCTACCGCGACGAAAATCCTCCGCTGCCGGCCGACTATGCCAAGGCCCTGCTGCCGTTGCTGGAAGGGCGAAACCTGGAACTGGTGATTGAGCCGGGCCGGGCCATCGCCGCCAACGCCGGCGTGCTGCTGACACGCGTGGAATATCTCAAGCATACCGAATACCGCAATTTCGCCATTGTTGATGCGGCCATGAACGATCTCATACGTCCGACACTATATAGCGCATGGATGAACATCATTCCGGTTGCACCGCGTGAAGACGAAACACCGCGCATCTATGACATCGTTGGCCCGGTCTGTGAAACCGGCGACTGGCTGGGCAAGGAGCGCGAACTGGCGCTGCAGCCAGGCGACCTGCTCGCCGTACGTTCGGCCGGCGCCTACGGCTTCACCATGAGTTCCAACTACAACACCCGGCCGCGGGCCATGGAAATTCTGGTGGATGGCACCCAGGCACACGTCGTACGCGAACGGGAAACCGTGGAATCGCTGTTCGCCGGCGAGACCATGCTGCCCTGATTTTCACCCGGCCCGCTGAGGGGGCATACTTGTCGGCCACATTTTTACTGATGCTGCCGTGCCCGACTCCAAACCCCTGATTCTGATCGATGGCTCTTCCTGGCTGTACCGCGCCTTCCACGCCCTGCCGCCGCTGACCAACAGCCGCGGCGAACCCACCGGCGCGGTGCTGGGCATGGGCAACATGCTGCGCAAGCTGCTGCGTGAATTCGAGCCTGAACGCATTGCAGTGATCTTCGATCCGCGCGGCAAGACCTTCCGCAACGACATCTACGCCGAGTACAAGGCCAACCGCCCGCCGGTGCCTGAGGAACTGGAAAGCCAGTTCCCCGTCATTCGCAATGTGATCGAGGCCATGGGTCTGCCGCTGATCCAGATAACCGGAGTTGAGGCCGACGACGTCATCGGTACGCTAGCGGTCCGCGAGAAGGGCGAAGTGCTGGTGGTGACCGGCGACAAAGACATGGCCCAGCTGGTCGACGACCGCGTGAAGCTGCTGGACACCATGAAGAACAAACTGACCGACGCCGACGCCGTGCAGGAAAAGTTCGGCGTCGGACCGGCGCGCATCATCGATCTGCTGGCGCTGATGGGCGACAGCTCCGACAACATCCCCGGTGTGCCCAAGGTCGGGCCCAAAACCGCGGCCAAGTGGCTGAACGAATACGGCGATCTCGACACGCTGATTGAAAAGGCCGATGAAGTCGGCGGCAAGGTGGGCGAATACCTGCGCGAGCATCTCGGGCAGCTGCCCATGTCGAAAGACCTGGCCACCATTCGCACCGAACTCGAGCTTGATCTGGACAACGACGACCTCAAGCCAGGCGCCCAGGACGACGCGCGCTTCCGCGAGCTCTGCGAACGCTATGAATTCAAGCAATGGCTGAAGGATTTCGAGACCGCTGAAGAAGACGACACCTACAGCGAACCGGTCAATGCCCCGAGCAAAAGCCAGGGCCAGTACCACACGGTACTCACGCAGGACGAACTCGACACCCTGATCAAAAAGCTGGAAAAAGCCAAGCTGATCTGCGTCGACACCGAAACCGACAGCCTCGACGCCATGCAGGCCAACCTGGTGGGCCTGTCCTTTGCCGTCGAGCCCGGCGAGGCCTGGTACATCCCGGTGGCCCATGATTATCTGGGCGCGCCGAAACAGCTGGGCCGCGACGCAGTGCTCAAGGCGCTCAAGCCGATTCTGGAAGATCCCAAACGGCCCAAACTCGGCCAGCACATCAAATATGACATGAACGTGCTTGCCTGCCATGGCGTGGAAGTGCGCGGTGTCACCGAAGACAGCATGCTGGCCAGCTATGTCTACAACAGCACCGCCACGCGCCATGACATGGACTCGCTGGCCCTCAAGTATCTGGGCGCCAAAACCATCAAGTTCGAGGAGGTGGCCGGCAAGGGCAAGAACCAGATCACCTTCAACCAAGTAAGCCTGGAGCAGGCCACGCCTTACGCTGCCGAAGATGTCGACATCACCCTGCAATTGCAGCGGATGCTGGCCGGCGAACTGGCCAAAACGCCGTCGGTGGAAAAGGTCTATCGTGACATCGAAGTGCCACTGATTCCTGTTTTATCCAGAATCGAACGCAACGGCGTGTTGCTGGACACCGGTCTGCTGGGCCGCATCAGCAAGGAAATGGCCGGCCGCATGGAAGAACTCACCGACCAGGCCTTCACCGCGGCCGGCGGCGACTTCAACCTGAACTCACCGGCTCAGTTGCAGGAAATCCTTTTTGAGAAGCTCGAACTGCCGGTAGTACGCAAGACGCCCAAGGGCCAGCCGTCGACCGCCGAGGATGTGCTGGAGGAACTGGCTGCCCAGCATGACCTGCCGCGCCTGATCCTGGATTACCGCGCGCTGGCCAAGCTGCGCTCCACCTATACCGAAAAACTGGGCCAGCAGGTCAATCCGAAAACCGGCCGGGTACATACCTCCTATCATCAGGCCGTAGCCGCCACCGGGCGTCTGTCCTCCTCCGACCCGAACCTGCAGAACATCCCGGTGCGCCGCGCCGAGGGCCGCCGCATCCGTCAGGCGTTTATCGCACCCGAGGGCTGCAAGCTGGTGTCGATCGACTATTCACAGATCGAACTGCGCCTGATGGCGCATTTCTCCGGCGACGAAGGCCTGCTCAACGCCTTCCATGAAGGCCTGGACATCCATCGCGCCACCGCCAGTGAAATCTTCGATGTGGCCCTGGACCAGGTGGGTGATGACCAGCGCCGCGCCGCCAAGACCATCAATTTCGGCCTGATTTACGGCATGTCGGCCTTTGGCCTGGCCAAGCAGCTCAATATTCCGCGCGGCGAGGCCGGTGATTACATCCAGCGTTTCTTCGAGCGCTATCCGGGTGTGCAGAACTTCATGGAAAGCACCAAGGAACGCGCCCGCAAGGAGGGCTTCGTTGAAACCCTCTATGGCCGCCGTCTGTATCTGCCTGAAATCAATTCAAAAAACCCCCAACACCGGCAATATGCCGAACGCACCGCCATTAACGCCCCCCTGCAGGGTACGGCCGCCGACCTGATCAAGATGGCCATGATCGACGTGCATGCCTGGCTGGAAGACAACGCCGCCGACACCCGCATCATCATGCAGGTGCATGACGAACTGGTGTTCGAAATCCCGGAAAAGCAGGCCGACGAACTGGGCAACCAGCTGGCCGGGCGCATGTGTGCGGTGGGGGAACTCAAAGTGCCGCTGGTGGCGGAGCCGGGAGTAGGCGACAACTGGGACGCCGCCCACTAAAAGCCCCTATAAACTACTGCGCGGGCGCCTGACAGCATCCGGCGGTGCTCGCAATCCTCATGTATTGATTTATACACTCCGGTTCCTGCGCTCCGGCGGTTGCTGTCAGCCACCCGCTCGTTACGTTTCTAGCTGACTTTTTCTGGCTGACCTCTTGTTTAATTAATTGAATTAAAAGAAAAATAAAATTTTTTGAAAATTTTTTCGCTGGCCGTGAACTTTTGCCGATTCCCAATGACTAATCCTGTGAGCGTAGTGACGGCGCTCCCCGCCTCTCCTCCCTGGGCGGGTCCTCATTCCGGCCTCTAGCCGGACACACTAACCCGGCGGCTTCCCCTACCGCCGGGTTTCTTTTTTATCCCCCGAATAAATCCATCTTGGATTTCTCGGGGTACGGAAAGCAAAAAAGTGTTTTTTGCTTTCCTTCATTTTCAATGAACGAGATTGAAAATGGCGGCACATCCCTGTGCCGCGAGATGCTCTAACTGTCCTGCGACCCATCGGACGCTAACCATCTATTGAGTAACGCACGCGCCTCATCTACACCGGTTCTTGCTGGCGAGGAAAAAAGCTGCACGGTTATCGGGGCCTCGGGATTCAGCGTCTTTCTGACCTTCAGCAACACAGATTTGGCGGCGCCGCGACTGAGTTTGTCGGCCTTGGTCAGCAGAATATGGCAGGGCAGGCCCGCCGCCATGCACCACTCCAGCATCTGCTCGTCGAAGGGTGTCAGCGGATGGCGGATATCCATCATCAGCACCACGCCGCGCAAGCATTCGCGCTTTGCCAGGTAACCCTCGATCAGGCGACCCCACTGCGCTCGCACCTTGACCGGTACCTTGGCATAACCGTAGCCGGGCAGGTCCACCAGGCGGCCGCCATCGGCCAACTCAAAGAAATGAATCAGCTGTGTTCGACCCGGCGTTTTACTGGTACGCGCCAGACTGCGTTGGTCGGTAATGGCATTCAGGGCGCTGGATTTACCGGCATTGGAACGGCCGGCAAATGCCACCTCCGGCACATCCGCCGGAGGACAGTGGCGCATGTCGCCCGCACCCGTCAGGTACTCGCAGCGGCGAAAATCGATGTCTTCTTCCATCTTGCTGGCATTTCCAGTTTTCAGAGTGCGGGAGGCTTGGGTTACAATTGCCGCCCTGAGCAACGACTCAGGGAAGCGATTCTACCGCCGACGCCTGTCCGGCCGGGTCGTATAGCCTTTCAGGAGAGGAATAAATGAACAAGTTTGCATGGCTTGCCGTGAGCAGCATTTTACTGGCTGGCGCCGCCCCGGCAATGGCAGGTTCTCTGGTTGGCGGTGACGCCGAAGCCGGCAAGGGCAAAGCCGCCGTCTGCGCTGCCTGCCACGGTCAGGGTGGCAACAGTACCAACTCGGCATGGCCCAAGCTTGCAGGACAGGGCGCCGTATACACCTATGAGCAGCTCAAGGCTTTCAAGGACGGTTCCCGCAGCAATCCGATCATGGCCGGCCAGGTCGCCAACCTGTCTGACCAGGACATGAAAGATCTGGCTGCCTACTTCGCCACACAGTCGGTGTTGCCGGGTGCGGCCAACGAGGAACTGGCACCGGTGGGTGAAGCCCTGTACCGTGGCGGCGACGCCGAACGCGGCATTCCGGCCTGCAGCGGTTGCCATGGCCCGGCCGGCGCCGGCAATGCTGCCGCCGCTTATCCGGGCATCGGTGGCCAGCACGCCGACTACTCGGCCGCGCAGCTGCGCGCTTACCGCGACGGCCAGCGCAATGGAACTGCCAAGGCCAAGATGATGTCCGAAGTAGCGAACAAGCTGACCGAGGATGATATTGCCGCGGTCGCATCCTACCTGTCGGGCCTGCACGAATAATACGGCCCACCGCCGGAGAATGATGATGCGCAAATGGACGGGGCAAAGACAGCTCCTGGGATTATTATTGCTGTTGCTGTGGCTGCCGATGGGGTGCTCGGCCGAAACTTCATCGGAGACTGCCGAGCCCTATAAGGACGGCGAACACTACAAGACCCTGGCCAGGGAAGTACCCACCTCCGCCGAGGAAGGCAAGGTGGAAGTGGTGGAATTCTTCCTTTATAGCTGCCCGCATTGCTACAAGTTCGAGCCGCTGATCGGCCAGTGGGCCAAGAACCCGCCCGCCGGCATCAGCTTCAAGACTATCCCGGCTTCCTTCGGCCCCAACGCCGAACTGCATGCCAAGGCGCATTACACCGCCATCAGCCTCGGCGTGAAGGATCCGGTGCACGGCGCCCTGTTCGACGCCATCCACAAACAGCATACGGCGCTCAACAACGAAGCCACCATTGAAAAGGTGTTCGTGGATAACGGCGTCAAGGCCGAGGATTTCAAGAAAACCTTCGGTGGTTTCACGGTCGACAACCAGGTACGCCGCGGCGAAGTGCTGGGCCAGGCCTATGCCGTGACTGGCGTGCCCGCGCTGGCCGTTGCCGGCAAATACTGGATTACGGCTTCGATGGCCGGCAGTTACGAAAACATGCTGAAAGTCGCGCAGTTTCTGGCCAACAAGGAACTGGGCAAATAGCCTGATCGGCTTTCCGTCTTAATAAAAAAACGCGGCCACTGCCGCGTTTTTTTATGTGCCCGAATCCAGTCCCTCACGAATAATCTGCCAACGGCCGTCCGCCTGTTGCCGCCAGTACTGTTGCTTGCGGATATGGCCGCGAACACCGTCGGGATGGATGGTGATCTGTTTGAAAGTGGCAAGGAAGGTGTTTTCCTCACCGGGATAGCTCATCAGGCTGAGATCGTCGATTTCGATTCTTGCGCTGCCCTGGCCAGCGCGCAATCTTTGCTGTTGTTGCGCAAAGGCAGTGAAATCGAGTTCCCGGGTGCGGAAGTCTTCCGCGTAATGACTGATAAATGCATCACTGTCAGCGGCCTGGGCATCCTCCAACCAGGCCGTCAGCGCCGCCATCGCCTCTTGCTCGCGCTGCCTGGCCTCCTCAATACTCAGCCATTCCACGCCGTCACTGAAAATGACCATGCTATGGCCGGGCACAACATCCTTGAGCAGACGGGTGAAGTCATCATTGGCCATGGTGACGCAGCCGCGGCTGGAGCGGGGCGGGCGCACATAGGTGTTGTCCGGCACCCCATGCAGCCAGATGCCCGAGCCGGTACGGTCGAGCAGGCGATCATGAAGATTCGGGTAACTCACGGGCAGGGCGCCAACGCCATAGAGCACGGCATCTTCACCGTATTCCTCCGCCAGGGCTTCACGGTTCAGGTAACCCGTGACCCGATAAACGCCCACGGGTGTGCGGCGGTCCCCTTCCCGGCGCTTGCCGAAGCCGGCCTGCCCAATACCTATATAGTGATCTTCCAGCACCCGCGGACGGCCGCCCACACTCCACAACAGGTAGAGCCGTGATGCCTTCAGATCGACCAGCACCACACGCTCTTCCCAGGGCGCCATACGCAGCAGATTTCCCGGTACTGCATCTGCCGGCGGCGCTTCACGCCGCTGTTGCCAGCGCAGGCGCGCCTCTTCTATGAGTGAGCGCAGACGGCGATTGTTCGAATTCATCTTCAGACCCTGAACACCGCCTGCATAGGTCTGCAGCAGATCACCGTAAATCAGTTGCGCCAGGCGGAAATTGGGTTGCTCGCGCACCAGCAGTTCCAGTTCACGCATGGCGATTTCGGTCTGACCAGCCGCCAGACGGTCCAGCGCCGCGACCAGCCGCTGTTCGGGATGCGCCTGACTATCGGGACTCAGCGCCATGGTCTGGGGCAGCAGCGTATGACCACCAAGTTCCGCCCGGGCCAGTGGACCAAGGCAGACCATCACAACTGTCAGAAGCAAAACAAAACGCATACAGATTGCACCGGCAGGGCTGCCGCCCTGCGAGAACATCAAACGGATCCGGTTACTGGGAGACTTCTCTTACGATGCGCCACTCGCCCTTGATTCTCTCAAGGTAGAGCACCTTTGCTACCGAGTCCTGGTAAGTATCGGACTGGTAGTCCTGCTGGAAATTGGCGATAGCTCTGCCCTCGCCCTTTAGGCGGATACGCAGGTTCTGAAGTGTCAGTCGAATAAACTTGGGTGAAGCCAGCCGGTCGCGACGCTGGGCTGCCCAGGCATCATGCTTGAGCCCGTCTTCGGGGCGGAAGAAATCGGCGTAGGCCGCCAGATATCCCTCCACATCCTGCTTGCGCCAGGCTGCTGCCCAGTTTTCCACCGCCTGTGCCGCACGCTGTGCCTGCTGCGGCGCAACGACGGGCGCAGGCGACTCTGTCTTGGCCGTTTTGGTCTCTTCAGCCGGTGCTGTTTGCTTTTCGGTTTCCTGTCCGGCCTTCTCCTGCTCCTGGTTCGCCGCCTCAGCCTCGGTGCTGATCAGCTTCAGTTCTTCTGCATCTTTTTCTTCAGACGCCTTTTTATCCGGATATACCACCTTGGCGCCGGCGGCTTCAGCAGCTGAAATAACATCTGACAGGGTAGTGGGACGCCTGGGAGTTTCGGGCTCGGGCTTTGTGGCCGGCGCGGTTTTTTCGGTGACCTTGGGTGCTTCCGGCAACGCCTGTGTTTTTACCTTTGAATCGGTCTTGGCCTCGGCTTTTGCCAGTTTTGCGTCCTGTTCCGGCTTGGCTGGCTCGGCTTTGGGTGCGGACGGGCTGCTCTTCTCAGGCTTGGACTTTTCGGCAACCTGCCGTTTGGCAGGCGCCTGCTTCACGGTGTCGGGCTTGGCAACGGTGGTCACCGGGGCGTCCGCGCTCCAGTCATTTAACAGACTCAATTCGGGCTTGGGCACGTCTCGCTGTTCGCCACGTGCCAGCGCACGATTGTAGGCGGCGGCAGCCTGCGCGGAGTAGATATCCGCGAGATTCTTGTGCGCCGTGGAATAGACTTCGTCGGTGTTCAGGGCCGCTTCCAGCGAGGCCCGGGCTTGTTCGTACTGACCGTCTTGCGCATAGAGGACAGCCAGATTGTTATGCACCTCCGGCCGGTCGGGATACTGTTCGGCGAGCGCCTTGAAGGCGTCGATGGCATCATCGGTTTCCCCGGTCCGGGCCAGGGCAAGCGCATGATAGAACTTGAGTTCAGCGTCCTGGGGGTTCTTTTCCAGGCCTTTTTCGGCCCGTTCAAGGGCCATTTCATTGTCACCCCACTCCAGCAGTTCACGCACTTCAATGGCGGTTTGCGCCACCACCGCAGTGGCCGCACAGAACAGTGCCAGACAGGCCAGCCACAGCCCGTTACGTAGTCCGCGACGTGTACGCTGTTTTGCTACCTCGCCCAACGGTTCTCTCCTGTACCCGCAACAATCTGATAGAGCGGGGCCGGCAAGCCGGCCCCGTATAAAATCAATGCAGCATGATAGCAGGCCGCCGGGCTTTGATCTTCATCCAGAATGGGGGTTTCAGGCGCCTAGAGCCCTCCGCCGACGAGGAAGCCGCCGTCCACCGTGACACAGGAGCCGGTCATGTAGCTGCTGGCATCGCTGCACAGGAAGAGGATGGCCGGGGCAATTTCGCTGGGTGCAGCCGCGCGAGCCATGGGAATCTTCGGCACCACCGCCTGCATGATCTGCTCGTTCTTGGTCAATGCCGAAGCAAACTTGGTATCGGTCAGGCCGGGCAGCACCGCATTCACGCGGATACCCTGCGGCGCGCATTCCTTGGCAAAAGCCTTGGTCATGTTAATGATGGCGCCCTTGGTCACTGAATAGATGCCCTGCATCATGCCGGGATTGACGCCGTTGATGGATGCGGTATTGACGATCACGCCGCCGCCTTTCTTGCGCATGAGCTGACCGGCTTTCTGCGACATGTAGAAGTAGCCACGCAGATTCACATCCATGGTTTTCTGCAGCGCTTCCAGCGGTGTATCCAGGATATGTCCGAAATAGGGGTTGGCTGCGGCATTGTTGACCAGGATATCCAGTTTGCCGAAATCGGCTTCGATACCGTCGATCAAGGCGTCAATTGAAGCCGGATCACCGACATGGCAGGTCTTCACCGTAGCCTGTCCGCCGGCGGCCATGATCTTGTCCGCCACCGCCTGGCAGCCCTCTTCACGGCGGCTGGAGACAATGACATGCGCCCCGGCTTCGCCCAGCAACAGGGCGGCTTCCTCGCCGATGCCGCGGCTGGCCCCGGAAATCAGGGCCACACGCCCTTTCAGATTGAACAGATCACTCATTACTCTCTCCTTGAATTGGAATATTGAACTCGGCGCGTGTTGTCTTGAACACACCGGTCGCACGGGCGACCTGTCGATCACCCGCCCAGAATTCGCAGCGCGCAAACGCCATGGTCGCGCCCTTCTTGTCGATATTGACCCTGACCTCCACCCATTCGCCGATTTCGATGTGACCGAGAAAATCGACGCTCATATTGACAGTGACGTATGGCTTCGGCGGATCCTCGCTGAACGCCAGACTGTAGCCCATGGCCAGGTCCGCCAGCGTGGAAATCATGCCGCCATGCCCCTTGCCGCGGCTGTTACCGTGCTTCTCCTCGAACAGAATACCCAAACTGATGCCATCGGCATTGCGCCGTGAATACAGCGGCCCGATCAGTTCGGTATATTCACTGAGCCGGAAGATCGGCTTGTAGCCCTGCGGGATACTGCCCATTACAGATCTGACGCCTCGATGGCCGCCGCCGCAGTCCGGTTCAGCAACATGGCCATCTGGCCGAACACGGCGAAACGCTCGTCGCGGGTCTTGCCTTCGTAATAGCGGCGGTAAATCTGCTGCACAATCACGGCCAGGCGGAACAGGCCGAACACATAATAGAAATCGAAGTTGTCCAGCTTCATGCCGGCGCGTTCAGCATACCGGGCCACCAATTCACGACGGGTCAGCATACCCGGCACATGCGTCGGCCCCATACGCGCAACCTGCAAGGGCGCCGGATCGTCGGCCTGCACCCAGTAAGCCATGCTGCAGCCCAGATCCATCAACGGATCACCCAGGGTGGCCATTTCCCAGTCCAGTACGCCAATGAGTTTTGTCGGGTCGACCGGATCGAGAATGACGTTATCGAACTTGTAGTCATTGTGGATGATGCCGACATAACCGGAATCACCCGGTTGCTTGTCCATCAGCCACTGACGCACCTGCGGCGCGTCCTGGATGTCATCGGTGATGGCCTTTTCCCAGCGCCCATCCCAGCCGCGCACCTGGCGCTCGACATAACCCTCAGGCTTGCCCAGCTCCGACAATCCGGCCGCGGTGTAGTCGATACTGTGCAACTGCTGCTGCACGTCCAGCAGACTTTCACTGAGCTGCCGACATTCATCCGGCCCGAAGCCCAGATCCTTGGGCAGTTCGCGTCGCAGGATCACACCCTTGATACGCTCCATCACATAGAACGGTGCGCCCAATACTGATTCGTCCTCACAATAGGCCAGCGGCTTCGGCGCCTGCGGCATCACCGCGCTGAGCCTGGACAGCACGCGGTACTCACGACCCATGTCATGCGCCGAAGCGATGTTGGCGCCAAATGGCGGCCGGCGCAGCACCAGTTCGGTATCCCCCACCTGAACCATGTAGGTGAGGTTGGAAGCGCCGCCCGGGAACTGCGAAATGGAAACCTCACCCTGCAACTCCGGCAGGGTATCGCGCAGCCAGCTTTCCAGCCGGGCCGCATCCAGTTCCTCGCCCTCGCGGGGTTTTCTTGCCTGGTCAATTTTGGTCATAACAGTTAACACTTTTTATCCACAGATTACACAGATTTCACAGATCAACAGGGAGAGTCCAAGCATGATTCTTGATTCTCTGCGGCCTAATTACTTACCTGATAAGAGTTTCTACTCAGGCATGAATCCAGAAAATTCATCTTCATCTGTGTAATCTGTGAAATCTGTGGATCTATTCATCTTTCAAATAGCTTTCCATCAGCTCGATCACTGATTCAGCGTACTGCTCGACATCCACGTTGCGGTCGCGGAACTTGTTGCGTTTCACATACCAGTCCTGCAGCAACGCCTTGAGCATGGCGGCCGCCATCAGGGGATCGGTTTCACGGTACTGCCCTGCTCTCTGTCCAGCTTCGATGATTTCGCGGTACAGGGTTTCCGTATGCAGTTCCGCCGCTACAGCGCGCTGCTTCTGCTGCGCACCCAGGTGCCGCGCCTCCATATAGGAAAAATAGAACCAGGCCCGCAGGATTTCGCTCAGAAACAGGTGCACTCGAATCGCATGACGCAGCCGCTCCACAGGATCGGCAATACCGGCTGTCTGTTCCTGCATTACGCGCTCAGTCGTTTCGATACCCAGGCCCTGGATCAGCTCCACCAGGTCATCCTTGCTGCCGATATAGGCGTAGAGGCCACCCAGCGACATACCGGTTTTTTCACTCAGATCCCGCAAGCTCATGGCGGAAAAACCCTTGCGGTTAGCCAGGGTCAGAGTGGCGTCCAGAATATTCGACAGATTGCGGACCGCGACCCCCTCCTTCTGCACCTTGAACCGCGCGGCATTGTCGCGATACATCTGCCGCGCCAGCCCCTGCATGGACAGACCCAGTTCGCGACGAAACACGTTTAGTGACAGGGGTTCCTGGGTCATGATCTATCCACAGATTTCACAGATTACACAGATGCATTTCCGGGCTCCTGCCTTGGCAGAAACTTTTATCAGGCAACTGATTACACGGCGCAGAACAAAAAATCATGATTGAGCTTTCTCTTCTAATCTGTGAAATCTGTGTAATCTGTGGATCACTGCCTTAACAGCCGTTTGCCCAGCGACAGTTTATGCACTTCGTCCGGCCCGTCGAAGATACGAGCCGCACGTTCATGCCGCCACCAGTAGGCAATCGGCGTGTCGTCGGTCATGCCCAGGCCGCCATGCAGCTGGATGGCGGTGTCGAGCACTTTCTGCGTGACGTTGGCCGCATGGAACTTGATCATGGAGACCATGTCGCGTGCTTCGGCAAAGCCACGCTGCTCAATGGTCCAGGCGGCCTGGAGAATGAGTCCGCGCGCCGCCATGTATTCCGTGGTGCATTCGGCCATCCACTGCCGCACGATCTGGGTGTCGGCCAGCACTTCGCCGGGTTTGATTTCACGTTCGTTGGCGCGCTGTTTCATCAATTCCAGCGCGCGATTGCAGATACCCATCCAGCGCTGGCAGTGATGAATACGGCCCGGTCCAAGCCGCTTCTGGGCCAGCAGGAAGCCCGCGCCCTCCTCGCCCAGAATGTTGGTCTGCGGGACACGCACATCCGTCAGCTTGATTTCAGAATGACTGAACCAGCCACCGCCGGATTCGCCCATCACCGGGATGTTCCGCACCATCTCGAAGCCCGGCGTGTCGGTCGGCACAATGATCATGCTGGCGCGGGAATGCGGCTCAGCGTCAGGATTGGTGACAGCCATGACAATGCAGAAGGCAGCGCCGTCATAGGACGAGGTAAACCACTTGTGGGCATTGATCACATAGTCATCGCCATCTTTCACGGCCGGCGCATTGAGCAGGGTCGGATTCGAACCCGCCGTACCCTTGTCAGTCATGCCAAAACAGGAGCGGATGTCCCCGGCCGCCAATGGTTTCAGCCAGGTTTCGATCTGCTCATCCGTACCGAACATGTGCAGCAATTCGGCGTTGCCCATATCCGGCGCCTGCATACCAAAGCAGAAATAGCCTACCGGTGAGCGGGCCACCTCTTCCGAGATCAGGGCCAGATCCGTCAGCGGCAGGCCCAGCCCCCCGACATCCTTCGGCAGGCCCGGCGCCCACCAGCCATTGGCCTTGACCTGGGCACGCACCGCTTGCAGGGAAGCTTCCAGCGCACGACCGTCATTGAGATCAAAATCCGCTTCACGCGGGATCAGTTCGGCATCCACAAACGCGCGAATGTCTGCGCGCATCTTCTGGATATGTTCAGGTATGGCGAAGTCCATGACTCCTCCTATCGATAAGTAACCAATGTGGAATCACCCGCCAGCTTGAGATGGGTGAAATTGTTGAAACCGTTCAGAAAAAGCCCCGTGCCCGAGGCATAAAGTTCAGTAACCGAGGCATTGGCAATACCCCAGCTCAGCAGCAATGCATCGCGGCTGTTCAAGCCCAGCACGATGCCGAGCGCGATGGAGATAGCGCCGCCTGAGGTAAACACCGCGACCTGTGCCTTGCGCTCATGTGCATCGCGGATTTGATGCAGGCCAGCCTGCACACGTCCAATGAACGCATCCCAGGTTTCCAGTTCCGGCAGACCGTGCTCCGCATCTTCGGACCAGTGCCGCACCACATTCACAAAGGCGCGCTGAAAAATAGCCTTGTCGCGATACATGACACGGAAATCGTCCTTGAGCAGTTCGGCGAGTCCGGGATCGTCCTGCAACACACTAGGCATAAAAGCCTTGAAGATGCCGTCCGAGTCGTATTCATTGAAGGCTGCATCAGTCACCAGTTCGGGCACCTGCCCCGGCAGACGCTGCATCACCTCGTGCGCGGTTTTCTGCTGGCGATCCATTTCACCGGCAATGCAGACGTCAAAGCCCTGGCCTATGCTGGAGAAATGCTCGCCCAGCACCTGACCCTGGCGGTGACCGATAGGCGACAGGCAATCATAGTTGGCGCTGCCGAAGGAGGCCTGACCGTGGCGAATAAGATGTATAAAGGCCATAACGATGCTTTATTGAATGTGGCGATACCATATGTCAGCTGGCCCGGAACTGTCAATAACGAACGAACGTTCGATTGATATTATTTCAAGTTTATGTTCTCATGCGGCGATCAAACATTGGAGATTTCCATGGCCAGACTGAGTAAAAAACGCGTTGTCATCACCGGCGGCGGCAGCGGCCTGGGCCGCGCCGTCGCGCTGCGCTTCGCCCGCGAAGGCTGGCGCATCTGTGTTGCCGACATCAACGACGCCGGCGCTGCCGAAACCCTCGGGCTGGTCAAGCAGGCCGGTGGTGAGGGTTTCACGCAGCACTGCAATGTGCGTGAAGCGGCCGATTTCCAGGCGCTGGCCCAGGCCCTGCGCGAGCAGTGGGGCGGGGTGGACGTGGTCATGAACAACGCCGGCATCGCCTCGGCCGGCGATGTGGTTGATACCAGCTACGAAGACTGGGACACGGTACTCGATATTAACCTCATGGGCGTGGTGCGTGGCTGCCGGGAACTGCTGCCGCTGCTGCTGGAACAGGGCGACGGCCATGTGGTAAATACCGCCTCCTTCGCCGCTGTAGCAACGCCGCCCTCCATGGCTTCCTACAACGTATCCAAGGCCGCCGTGGTGGCACTGTCCGAAAGCCTGCGCGCCGAGATCATCGACCAGGGCGTGGATGTCAGCGTGGCCTGCCCTTCGTTCTTCAAGACCAACCTGGCCGACTCCATGGTCAGCTCCGACCCGTCCATGAAACGTGTCACCGAAATGATCATGGAACGTATGACCGTCACCGCCGAGGACGTGGCCGACGACATCTACGACGCCGTGATGAAGAAGCACTTCATGGTCATCACCCACAAGGACGCACGCATGCAATGGCGCATGAAACGCATGGCACCGGAGTTCTTCTACCGGATGGTGCGTAAGCGCGTGAAACCGCGCTTCGAGATGCTGCGCAAGTTGCAGAGTCAGGAATCAAAAGGAGAATAGAGCAATGAGTAAGTGGATGATTTACGGTGCCAACGGCTACACCGGCGAACTCATCGCGCGCGAGGCGAAACAGCGCGGCCTGAACCCGGTTCTGGCCGGCCGCTCAGCAGACAAGGTGCAGCCACTGGCCGATGAACTCGGCTTCGAAGCACGCGTCTTCGATCTGAACGATGCCACCGCCAATCTGCAGGACATCGACACCGTAATCCATTGCGCCGGTCCGTTTTCGGCCACCAGCGCACCCATGATCGAAGCCTGCCTGGCCAGCAAGACGAATTACCTGGACATCACCGGCGAAATCGAGGTCTTCGAACACGCCCATGCGCAGAACGAACGGGCGAAGCAGGCCGGCATCGTCATCTGTCCCGGTGTGGGCTTCGACGTCATCCCCACCGACTGCGTGGCAGCGACGCTCAAGCAGGCACTACCGGATGCGACCCACCTGGCGCTGGGCTTCGAGTCCCGCTCCAAGAACTCACCGGGCACCGCCAAGACCTCGGTCGAGGGCCTGGCCAGCGGCGGCAAGACAAGAAAGGATGGCAAGATCATCACCGTGCCGCTGGGCTTCAAGACCCGCAAGATCGACTTCGGTGACGGCGAACACCTGGGCGCCACCATCCCCTGGGGCGACGTTTCCACGGCCTACTACACCACCGGCATCCCCAATATCGAGGTCTACATGTCGGTACCGCCGAAGCTGGCCAAGAACATGAAAGCCGCCAACAAGCTGCGCTGGTTTTTCGCGCTGAAGCCAGTGCAGAGCTTCATGAAAAAGCAGGCCGGCAAGAACGCCGTCGGCCTGGATGCCGCCGCCCGCGAAAAATATCCCATGTATGTCTGGGGCGAAGCGACCAACGCGCAAGGGCAGAGCAAAACCGCCCGCGTGAAAACCCCGAATGGCTATACCGTGACCTTTCACGGCGCCCTGGCGGTACTGGATTTCCTGGAAAACAACAGCGTCGAAGGCGGCAGTTATACGCCGGCCAGACTCTGTGGTTCGGATCTGGTAGAAAGGTTGGCGGGTAGCGGAAAAATAGCCGTCACCTAAACCTTCTTACAGTCCAGCCTGGCTGCTTATGTTTGATGCATTGATCTGTGACACGCCGTGAACCCGTCCGCGGGAGCTCGTCGGCGACATGGACGTCGCCGCCGGAGCGTACAGGGATGTTTCACAGCGATTCGTAGGCAGACATAACACGACCTGACTCAGGCCTAAATCGCCTCCAACTTCGCATACCCCACCACCAGCCACTTGCTGCCAGCATCACTGAAGTTCACCTGCACCCGGGCGCGCGAACCCTCGCCCTCGAAATTCAGCACTACGCCCTCGCCGAACTTGGGATGCGACACCCGCTGTCCGAGCTTGAGCCCGCCAATGGTGGTTTCCTGCATGCCGGGCGGCAGTCCGCCTCCGCCATAGGTCTCCTGCTTGTTACGACCATAGTTGCCGTAGCCGCCATAGCCGCCACGCTGGCCGTACTGCTTCTGCGAAACGGGCCGGCTGACCTGTATCTGCGGGCGGATTTCATTGAGCAATTCCGACGGCAGTTCACGGATGAAGCGGGAAGGGCTGCAGTAGGTTTCCGAACCATGCAGGCGGCGGGTTTCCGCATGGCTGAGATGCAGCTTCTGCATGGCGCGGGTCATGCCCACATAGCAGAGGCGGCGCTCTTCCTCGAGGCCTTCAGGCTGCTCACTGGAACGCTGGTGCGGAAACAGACCTTCCTCCATGCCCACCATGAACACCATCGGAAACTCCAGACCCTTGGCGGAATGCAGGGTCATGAGCTGTACACAGTCATCCCAGGCCTCGCCCTGGTGCTCACCGGCCTCCAGTGCTGCATGCGTCAAAAATGCGGTAAGTGGGTCTAATTCAGGCATATCTTCGTCGATTTCGGCACCATCTTCCGGCAGACGCTCATATCCACGCGCCGCGTTGACCAGTTCTTCAAGGTTTTCCTTGCGCGCCTGACCCTTTTCGCCGCCTTCCTTGTCGGCCATCTCGATCAACCCGCTGGCCTGGATGACATGGTCGATGATTTCAGACAGCACCTTGTCGCGGGTAGCCTCATCCATGGCATCCACCAGCGCCATAAAACCCTTGACGGCGGAGGCGGCGCGCGGCGGCAAACCGTCCTCGCCCAGAATGCCGGCCGCCTGCCACAGGGCGATATTCTGGGCGCGCGCCAGCCCGCGGATCTTGTCGACAGTGGTATTGCCGATACCACGCGTGGGCGTATTCACCACCCGCTCGAAGGCGGGATCGTCATGCCGGTTGCGCAGCAGGCGCAGGTAGGCGAGGGCGTCCTTGATTTCGGCGCGCTCGAAGAAGCGCAGACCGCCATAAACCCGGTAGGGAATGTCCTCGCGCAGCAGAGCTTCTTCAAACAACCGCGACATGGCATTGGACCGATAGAGAATAGCGATTTCGTCGCGACGGCCGCCCTGGTCCATCCAGGTGCGGATGCGGCCCAGCACATGATGCACTTCGTCGTAACCGCTGAAGGCGGCATAGAGCTCAATCGGCTCGCCCTGGTTTCCCTCCGTCCACAGTTCCTTGCCCATACGGCCACTGTTATTGGCAATCAGGGCATTGGCGGCCTTGAGAATGCGGCTGGTGGAGCGGTAATTCTGCTCCAGCCGCACGGTCAGCGCGCCGGGGAAATCCTTGGTGAAGCTGAGAATGTTGCCCACCTGGGCGCCGCGCCAGGAATAGATCGACTGGTCATCGTCGCCCACCACGAAGACCTGACCCGTTTCACCGGCGAGCAAACGAATCCAGGCGTACTGCAGGGCATTGGTGTCCTGGAACTCGTCCACCAGCAGATAGCGGAAGCGGCGCCGATAGTGCTGCAGGATGGATTCATTGTCGCGGCACAGCTCATGCGCCCGCAGCAACAGTTCGGCAAAGTCGACCACGCCGGCGCGCTGGCAATGCTCCTCGTAGGCAGCGTAGATACTGATCAGCTGCGAACGTGAATAATCGCCCGTATCCGCCATATGTTGTGGACGCTTGCCCTCATCCTTGCAGCCGTTTATGAAGCCCTGCACCTGCCGCGGCGGCCAGCGGTCTTCGTCCAGATCCAGGTTTTTAAGCACCCGCCGGATCAGCCGGTGCTGGTCCTCGCTGTCGAGGATCTGAAAACTCTGCGGCAGGTTCGCTTCCTGCCAGTGCTGGCGCAGCAGGCGGTGGGCGATACCGTGAAAGGTACCCACCCACATGGCCCGCACCGGGACATCCACCAGCCGCTCGATGCGCGAACGCATCTCCGCCGCCGCCTTGTTGGTAAAGGTCACCGCCATAATGCTGAAGGGCGAGGCCCGCTCCACCGCCATCAGCCAGGCAAGGCGATGGGTCAGCACACGGGTTTTGCCCGAACCGGCGCCCGCCAGCACCAGCACGTGGCCGGGCGGGGCGGTCACCGCTTCGCGCTGGGCATCATTGAGTCCGTCGATGATGGGGCTGACATCGCCCCCGAATAAGTCCTGCATCGGCCCATTGTACCGTCATACTCCTGCCGGTTTTGTTGGCGTAAACTGGAGGCCTGATATGGCCGGGAATTTCACGGGCCGTTATCTGTCGAATGATCACCCGGGACCAGGCAAGCTCGTCATGAACAAGAACATCGTCATTACCGCCCTGCTGTTGAGCGCCATCGTCGTGGCCTGCGCCACTTCACCCACCGGCCAGCGCCAGCTGCGCCTGTTTTCCGAGTCGCAAATGGCGGAGATGGGTTCGGCCAGTTACACGGAAATGAAAAAGAAAACCCCCGCCGCCAAGGAAGCCGCGCCCAATCGCCGGGTGCAGTGCGTATCCAATACCCTGACCGCCGTTGTGGGCGGCAGCTGGGAAGTCACGCTGTTTGATGATGATGCGGCCAATGCTTTCGCCCTGCCGGGTGGCAAGATCGGCGTCTACAAGGGTCTGCTGAAAGTCGCCACCACGCCCGATCAGCTGGCAGCGGTGGTCGGCCACGAAATCGCCCATGTGCAAGCCCACCACTCCAACGCCCGTCTGTCGGCCGCCTCCCTGACCGATGTGGGCCTGCAGATTGCCTCGACCATTTCCGGCGGCAGCGCCAAGGGGCAGTACATGATGGCCGCCCTGGGCCTGGGCACCCAGGTTGGCATTCTGCTGCCTTATGGCCGCGCGCAGGAATCCGAGGCCGACGTCCTCGGTCTCAACCTCATGGCCAAGGCTGGCTTCAATCCCAACGAGGCCGTCACACTGTGGCAGAACATGGCCCGCCAGGGGGGCGGACAACCGCCTGAATTCATGTCTACTCACCCTTCACACAGTACCCGTATTGCCGACCTCAAGGCGCGCATGCCCAAGGCCATGCAACATTACGAGCAGGCAAGGGCTGCGGGTAAAAAGCCCAACTGCTGAACATTTAGCGCTGTAGTAACCTATGCACTGACTGGAAAGCACCTGGGGAGAAGTGGATGAAAAGCCGTCGACTACTGCTGGCATGCACGGCTTTCATCACTCTCTTTCTTTTAACCAGCTGCGCGACATCCCCGCCCAGAAACCCGGGCAATGCCTGTTCCATATTCCAGGAAAAAGACGACTGGTACGGCGCCGCCAAGGACGCGGAGAAGCGCTGGGGCACGCCTGTGCATGTGACCATGGCCATCATGTACTGGGAATCCCGCTTCGTAGACGACGCCAAACCCGCCCGCAAACGCTTTCTTGGCATTCCGCTCTGGCGGCCCTCATCCGCCTATGGCTATCCGCAGGCCAAGGACGAAACCTGGGACTGGTACCAGGAAAAGTCGGGCAACAGCTGGTCGTCACGGGATAACTTTGACGACGCCATCGACTTCGTTGCCTGGTACTGCCACCAGAGCCACGAAAAACTGGGGATCTCGAAATGGGACGCCTACAGCCAGTATCTGGCTTATCACGAGGGGCAGGGTGGTTATGCCCGCGGCACCTATAAACGCAAGGGTTGGCTGATCAAGCGGGCACGTCAGGTGGAAGCCCAGGCGCAACGTTACTCGACCCAGCTATCGTCCTGTGCAGACGATCTGGACGGCGGCTGGTTCTTCTAGTTTGCGGACTCCAGCTCGAAGTCCGAATCCTGCAACCCGCTATTGATGCGGTAGTCCCCGATCAGATAGGACTCCAGTAACTCGCCTCGCGCATCCCAGGCGCGAAAGGCACTGGGCAGCTTGTTTTTAACATCCACGCACAACTCGGTCTGGCCCTGATAGTGTGCGTCGGCCACAGCATGCTTGCGCCGCAAACGCAAACAGATGACCGGCCGCTCATAGACCGTGGCATGCCGTACCTCCACTTTATAGTCACCCTGACGAACGCTTTCCGCCGCGTCAAAGTACTGGTTGGCATAGCGTGCCACCATGCCGTAAAGGCCGTCATCATCCACAGGGCGCAATACCACCTGCAAGGCTGTCAATTGCGCGCGGGAAAGCTGTTTTTGATTCATCAGGGTGCGGGCGCGGCTGCGAACCGTGACGTTATCCGCAGATTCCTCGCTGCAAAAGACCCGCTCGGCATTCTTGCGCGGCCCGTCCAGCCAGCGTGTGTGGATGCAGCTGGGAGAACGACGCTGTTTGATATACACCGCTTCGGGAGGACGCATGCGCCCGGCCTCACGGGTTTGCACCACAAAGCGCGCTTCATAATCCCGTACCGAACTGATCAGGCCCAGCATATCCAGCATCAGAGCGTCAGCGCGTTCTTCCAGATTCAGAGCTGCCGCTGGCATGGCCAACAGGCCGGCTACCAAACCCGGCAACAGAAACTTGAATACACGGACAACCATGACTAACCGTTTGCTCCATATAAGTGGGCCATTGTTACCTGTTCAGGCTTGCAGCACCAGCAGCGACGATCAGGGCGTCTGGTCAGCGTAATGGCAGGCTGCGTAATCGCCGGCTATGGTTTGCCGCAGGGCCGGCACCTGCATGCTGCACAGATTGTCGGCCAGTGGACAGCGGGTACGGAACACGCAACCGCTGGGTGGATTAAGCGGCGAGGGCAACTCACCCTCCAGCACCTGCGGCTCGCGTGCCCGTTCACGCTGTGGATCGGGTAGCGGCACCGAGCCAAGCAGCGCACGGGTATAGGGGTGCCGTGCTCGCTGGAAAAGCATCTTGCTGCTTGATTGCGCCATGACCTTGCCCAGGTACATCACCATGACCCGGTGACTGATGTCCTTCACTACGGCCAGGTCATGCGCAATGAACAGCATGGCCAGATTGAGTTCGGCCTGCAGATCCTTGAGCAACTGAATGATCTGCGCCTGCACGGTCACGTCCAGCGCACTCACAGGCTCATCGCAAATCAGCACACGCGGCTCCACTACCAGGGCACGGGCAATACCGATACGCTGGCACTGACCGCCAGAGAATTCATGCGGATAACGGTTGATCCAGGCAGCCTCCAGTCCTACCCGCGGCATGATGTCGCGCACTTTCCGCCAGCGTTGCTGCAGCGGCATCTCCGGATACAGGTTATGCAAGGGCTCGGCAATACTTTCACCCACGGTCATGCGCGGATTCAGGCTTGCCAGCGGATCCTGAAACACCATCTGCACATCCCGCCGCAGTTGACGCCACCCCTCTTCTCCGAGATGGGTAATATCCTTGCCGTCCAGAAAAATCGCGCCGGCTGTCGGCTGCTGCAGACCTACCAGAGTGCGTGCCAACGTCGACTTGCCACAGCCGGACTCACCGACGATACCCAGCGTTTCGCCAGGCCGCAGGTCCAGCTGGACACTGTCCACCGCACGCAGGGTTTCCTTTTTCGACCAGGGCGTTGCCCAAGGGCTGGCAGAGGGCAACTGGAATTCCACGCGCAACTGCCGCACCAGCAACAGGGGATCACCCGCTCGCGCCGTACTCATAGTCTCGGCACCGCTGCCAACAGCTTCTGCGTGTAGGTATGCTGCGGTCGATAGAAAAGATCATCGACTATCGCCTGTTCGCGAACCTCGCCATGCTGCATGACCAGGGCACGATCGCAATGCCCGGCCACGATGCCCAGATCGTGGGTAATCAGCAGCAAGGCCGCACCGGTATCCCGGCGCAGGTTATCCAGCAGGTGCAGTATCTGGGCCTGCACCGTCACATCCAGCGCCGTGGTGGGTTCATCCGCGATCAGCAGGGCCGGCTCGCACAGCAGCGCCATGGCGATCATGACACGCTGGCGCATGCCGCCGGAGAACTCATGCGGATAGCGCTGTATGCGGCGAGCCGCATCCGGAATGTTCACCAGTTCCAGCATCTCGATCGCCTTGAACAGGGCGGCCTTTTTATCCAGACCCTTGTGCAGGCGCAGCACCTCAGTCATCTGCGTGCGAATACGCAGATGCGGATTCAGCGAAGTCATGGGGTCCTGAAAAATCATGCCGACCTGATGGCCGCGTATGCGGTTCAGCTGATGGCGACTCAGTCCAAGAATCTGTTCGCCCTTGAAACGAACGGAGCCTGACGCCTGCCCATTCGCATCCAGCAGCCCCAGAGCGCCGAGCACGGTCTGACTCTTGCCCGAACCGGACTCGCCCACGATTCCCAGACTCTCGCCCCGGTCCAGGACAAAGCTGACGCCCTTCACCGCGTCGACCGTACCGTCGGCGGTGCGGAAACTAACTTTGAGATTCTCGACTTCCAGCAGCATTTGATATTGATCCACAGATTACACAGATTCCACAGATTTAATATTTAAGAAAAACTGTGCAGAAGAATGCTCAGGGCCAGTCGACGTACTACACTGCCAGGACTCAGAAATATTCCTGAATTCTTTCTTAATAATCTGTGCAATCTGTGTAATCTGTGGATACATCTCTTATCTGTCTTTCGGGTCCAGCGCATCGCGCAGTCCGTCGCCGATGAAGTTGAAGCAGAACAGGGTCAATGCCAGGCAGCTCGCCGGGAAGATCAACAGCCAGGGCGCGCGTTCCATTTCCTGTGCGCCTTCGTTTACCAGCGCACCCCAGGACGTGGCCGGTTCCTGCACGCCCAGGCCGAGGAAACTGAGGAAGGATTCCACCAGGATCACCTGCGGAATGGTCAGGGTGACATAGACGGCCACCACGCCCATGAGATTGGGAATGATATGCCGGTAGATCACCCGTCGGTTGCTGGCGCCAGCCATCCAGGCCGCTTCGATGAATTCCTTGTTCTTGATGGACAAGGTCTGGCCGCGGACGATACGCGCCATATCCAGCCAGTTGACCATGCCAATGGCGATGAAGATGAGCAGAATATGCCGGCCGAAAAACACCATCAGAAGAATGACGAAAAACAGGAAGGGCATGGCATAGAGAATGTCGACGATGCGCATCATGATGGCATCCACGCGGCCACCGAAGTAGCCGGCGATCGCGCCCCAGCTGACGCCGATCAATAGACTCACTATCGTCGACACAATACCGACCATCAGGGAAATACGGCCACCCTGACAGATGCGCACGAACAGGTCGCGCCCCAGACTGTCGGTCCCCAGCCAGTGCCCGGTCTCCATGGCCGGCGGCTCCCAGATGTGATCCCAGTCCAGCTGGTCATACTCATAGCCGCTGATCCAGGGGCCGACCGTGACCGTGATCAACAAGGCCAGCAACAGAAAGCTGCTGACCATGGCCGCGCGGTTGCGCAGCATGCGGCGCATGGCGTCCTGCCACAGGCTGCGCCCCTCGACCAGCTCGATATCAGGCAGGACTTCGGCCGGCGTACTCATGCGTATTTCACCCTGGGATCCAGCCAGGCATAGAGCAGATCCACAATGAAATTGAAGACTATGATCAACATGCCGTAGAACAGCACTACACCCATGACCAGGGTGTAGTCACGATTGAGCGCGCCCTGCACAAAATAACGCCCCAGCCCCGGAATGCCGAAGATGGTTTCGATTACTACCGAGCCGGTGATAATGCCAGCCGTGGCCGGCCCCAGGAAGGACACCACCGGCACCATGGCGGCCGGCAACGCATGCCGGAACAGCAGCAGCCGCAAGGGCAACCCCTTGGCCCTGGCGGTGCGGATGAAGTTGGAACGCAGCACCTCGATCATGCTGCCGCGGGTGAGGCGGGCAATATAGGCCATCATGGCCGTGCCCAGCGCCAGCACCGGCATCACATAGTTCTGCCAGCCGCCCAACCCACCCGCCGGCAGCCAGCCCTGATACACCGCAAACACCAGAATCATCAGCGGCGCCAGCACATAATTGGGAATAGACACACCCAGCATGGCCACGGTCATCAGACCGTAGTCGGCGGCGCTGTTCTGGCGCAGTGCGGCCAGTGTCCCGAGCATGACGCCGAAAAACAGTGCAAACAGCAGCGACATCAGGCCCAGCCTCAGCGACACCGGAAAGCCGTCTGCGATGAGCTGGTTCACGGTCAGATCCCGGTACTGGAAAGAAGGCCCGAAGTCGCCACGGGCAATGTCCCATAGATAGCGCCCGTACTGTTGATAGAGCGGCTCGTCGAGATGATATTTCTGGTTGAGATTGGCCTCGATTTCCGGCGGCAGCTGGCGTTCGGCGTCAAACGGCCCGCCCGGCGCCAGACGAATCAGAAAAAACGCCAGGGTCAGCAGTATGAATAATGTCGGTATTGCGCCCAGGGCGCGCTTCACCGCGTAGGCCAGCATAGGTCCACTTGTGATTTAGCCAGCGCCTAGCTTATTGCATGCCCGCCGTTTGTGCATCGCCGGCACCGGCCGTGGCCCTGATGCTCAGGTGCTTGCTGTAGAAGTGCCCCATGATATTGCCGACAAAACCCTTGATGTACGGCTTGACCAGGCGCGTGCCGACATAGTGGTAAATGGGGATCACCGGCATATCCTCGAGCAACACCTGCTCGGCCTGATGCATCAGTTCACGACGTCTGTTGATGTCGCTTTCATGCGAAGCCGCATCCAGATAAGCGTCGTATTGCGGGTTGGAATAACCCGTGCCGTTGAGCCCGAATTTTGAATGCATCAGCTCAAGAAAGGTGTTGGCATCGTTGTAGTCACCGATCCAGCCTGAACGATAAACCTGGGTGACCTTTTTGGTGTTGACGTTCTGCAGGAAGACCTTCCATTCCTCGTTAACCATCACTACTTTGGCGCCCAGCGTAGTCTTCCACATGCTGGCTATAGCCGTGGCGATTTTCTTGTGGCCTTCGCTGGTGTTGTAACGCAGCTCCACTTCCAGCGGATTTTCGTCCGAGTACCCGGCCTCACGATACAGCCGGCGGGCTTCTTCGATGCGCTTTTCACGTGACCAGCCGGCAAAAGACGCCTCAGCGGGCTGGTAATCGCTGACTCCGGGCGGCACCCAGGAGTAGGCCGGAATCTGATCGCCGCGCGTGACTTTTTCGGTAATGATTTCCCGGTCCAGCGCCAATGACAGGGCACGCCGGAGTTCGGGATTGTCCTTGAAGGGCGCCCGGGTCAGGTTCAGTCCGTAGTAGTAAACGCCGAGGAAGGGATATTTCTGATAATCCTGCGGCAGGTTCTTCTGCGCCCACTCGATCTGGGGGATCGGCAGCGTGGAGGTCATGTCCAGCTCGCCAGCCAGATAACGCTTGAATTCGGATTCAGCGTTTTCAATCGGCAGATACTTGACCACATCCACGCCGCTATTGTCGTTGTCCCAATAGTGGGGGTTGCGTTCCAGTGTGATATGCGAAGCCACTACCCAGTCGGTGATCTGGTAGGCGCCGTTGGAAACATGATTGCCCGGCTGGGTGAACTGGTCACCATGTTTTTCCACGCTGGCCTGATGGGCCGGGTAGGCGCTGGAATGTGCCAGCAAGCCCAGGAAGTAGGGTGTGGGGGCTTTGAGACGAATCTCCAGCACATGATCCGACAAGGCTTTCACGCCTAACGTTTCGGGCGCGGCTTCGCCGGCGATAATGACCTTGGCATTTTCAATGGGCGTGAGAATCTCGGCATAGACCGAACCGGTGGCAGGGTCCACGCAGCGCCGCAGGCCATAGACAAAATCCGCGGCGGTGACCGGTTCGCCATTGGACCAGTGCGCTTCCTCACGTAGATAGAAAGTGTAGGTACGCAGATCCTCGCTGATCTCCCAGCGCGCGGCCGCGCCCGGCACCAGTTCACCGTCAGGCGCCTCGCTGACCAGGCCTTCGTAGATGTCACGCAGGATGTTGGAGGAGTTCACGCTCTGCGCGCGGTGCGGATCCAGGGTTTCCGGCTCGGCGCCATTACCACGGCGCAGTACGGTACTGCCATCCTTGTTGATCAGTGGCGCGTTGCGTGACTGGGCCGGTGCTTCATCCTGTTTGCCGTTGCCGCAGGCGGCCAGCAAGGGTAGGCACAGCACTACTATCAGCAGTTTGCGGGAACAAAAGTCGATCATCTCAATGTACCCGTGAGGTTGCAAAATTAATGGCGCGCGGGTTTGAAGCGGCCCAGCGCCCTGCGCAGAAAAAACCTGATGAGACTGGAAACATGCCAGTACAGAAAACGCAGATTCCGGTGGCTGCTCCTCTGAGCATCATGAATGACACGCACCCCGGGTACAAGAACCACCTTGCCGCCCCGCTGCCAAAGACGTGCACAGAGATCCACATCCTCGCAGTACATGAAGTAACTCTCGTCGAACCCGTCGACCGCGGCATAGTCCTCGGCGCGCAGCAGCATGAACATGCCCGCCACCCATTCCGGCTCCAGCGGCGCATCACCGAATTCGAAAGCGTAGTTGTTGCGTCGACGGCCCAGCACCCGGATCGCAATACGCAGGGGGGTGGGGTAATGGCGTGCCGTATCCTGTTTTACCATGTCGGCACCCACCGCCATCGGCGCGGCCAGTGCCACACCAGGTCTGGCGAGTTGTGCACATAAAGCCGGAAAAGGATTCTCCAGCAACCGCACATCGGGATTGAGCACGCAGTAGTACGCATTGCGGCAATGGGAAAAGGCCGCATTGTGGTTTTCCGCGAAACCTTTCGGCTGCGGGTTGTTGATGTGCTCCACCTTGCCGGCCAACCCGGCAGGAATCTGCACCGCCGGCTCAGGCAGGTTATGCGTGAGAATGATCTGGTCAATTTCCGGCAGATCCGCCAGGTCGCCGAGCAGGCGCTCCACCATGGCAGCATGCCCATGGCTGACGATGGATACTGTGATGTTAGATGTCGGCAAAGAGGTGGTACTCAAATCGGGCTCGCTTGGAACGCAGTGCCTGTGTCGAACAAGTATTCAGCAACCCGTTTTCAGAGCTTCCAGGCACGAACTATAGGTATTCCGGAAACTTGCCTGCTTGCAAATTCCGACAGCTTGATCACCATTATTTCAGCTTCAAAACCGACTGTCCTGAGTTGCTTGACAATATCCCGGCCGTAATTTCGCCATGTAAAAACACCCCCCAAACCTTGCCTTGGGTCACCATGGTACTCAGGCGGCAGCAGATGTTTGATGGTTCCATTCGCTGCGCGTTCGGCACGTATAATCGTATCGGTTTGAGTCATATCCAGGGGCACTGAAAAAATATACTGTCCGGAAGGCTTCAATACCCTGTGCACTTCTCTGTAGCCGGCATTGTCGTCCTCTACATGCTCCATGACTTCAGTGCTGGTTACCAGATGGAAGCTATTATCCTCGAAGGTAAGCTTTTCAATGTCCTCGCAACGTACGCCATTTTGATAGTCACCAGACCTGACGGACGCCATATACTCTGAGCAAGTGAGTGTGAACCCGGACCGGGCGGCGTATTTCTGCAATATCTCGAAAAATGCACCATGTGCTGATAGTTCGTAGGTTGATTTACCGTCAAGCTGCTCCAGGCGTTGTCCGTATTCTCCGGACAAGACTGTGTATATGGCTCTATGTACGGAACTGCTACGACACCCCAGGCAGCGAATACCAACGCGCATATCCGGATCGATATCAACGAATACTCTTTCCCGATCACAAATCGGACACCATGCCTTGTGTGGAAAATGCGTAAACTGCCTCAACGCGGCTCTGCCGAGATACAGGAGTAAGCTGATTAATTTCTTTAGACCATTCAAAACTAGCGATCTTTCAACACGACGGATGAGTGGTGTGAATTATGCTGTACATGGCCGGAGTATGCGATTTTCCTTTTTATTTCCGTCAAGCATCGCGCTTATATTTTTAGTTGGTTGCCCGATTCCGTAATGGCCAGTGAACTCCGCCATCATATAGACGAAATATTGCGCGGCGCATTTGTCACCTTTGCGCTGAGGATCATCGGCGCACTGCTCAACTTCGGTTTTTTCATTCTGCTGGCGCGCTTCCTTGATGCAGATGGCGCCGGCGTGTTCTTTCTGACCCTCTCCATTATCGCCCTGGCTGTTGTAGTAGGCACGTTGGGCATCCCCATTGCCGCCCTGCGGTTTGCCTCGGCAAGCATTTCCATTGGCGACATGCAGGCTATCGCCGGATTACATCGACTAAGCCGGCGTAATATTGCACTGGCCTCACTGAGCCTCAGTCTGATCCTGCTGATCATCGCTCCGTGGCTGGGTGATTACGTTTTCCACGAGCCGGCTTTCAGCCCGACGCTCAGATGGATGGCGCTAGTACTGCTGCCGGCGAGCATGGTCATGTACTACGCGGAATTGTTCCGCGCAGTCCAGCATATCGCAGCGTCCAATATCACCCAGACGGTAGGCATGCATGCCCTGAATGTGGTCTTGCTACTTATCGGCTATTACTTTCTGACCCTCAGTGAAACACTGGTAGGCGCGTTTTACACGCTCGCCGGCGTCCTGCTATGCCTGAGTGCAAGCCTGTACTGGCGCCATCTGAAAAAGCAGGCGTCCATCCCTGAATATGGCAGCTTTGATCACGGGCTTTTGATGCGCATCAGTATTCCTCTGCTGTGGAGCCAGGCCCTGACCCAGGCCCTTTACTGGATCGACACTCTGGTCATCGGCGCCTTCCATGATGCTGAAGCGGTCGGCCTATATAACGCTGCCATGCGCTCAGTCATGCTGATCATCGTGCTGGAGGCTGCCCTGAATTCACTCGCTTCCCCCAAGTTTTCTGCGCTTCATCACGTAGGCGAACTCGTCGTGCTGGGGAAGGTTGTACGGCGGACGTCGGCCCTGCTGCTGGTCAGCGGGGGCCTTTTCACTCTGGGCTTTTTGATCGCTGCCGACTGGATTCTATTAATCTTCGGCGAAGAATTTGTACGCGCAGCGCCCGCATTGAGAATCCTGGCCATTGGCATGTTTCTGAGCGTTGCGACCAGCGCCGCCAGCCAGGTACTGATGATGACCGGGCATGAACGTCTTCACCGCCGCAACATGATGATTGCGGTAATCGTCAGCCTGATACTGAATCTACTACTGGTGCCCAGTTACGGGATCGTAGGGGCAGCCATTGGCGGTGCCTGCGGTTTTGCTCTGCGTAATGTGCTGGCAGCCTTCACAGTTCAACGAAAGATGGGCATCCGCATGCTGCCCTGACAAGCCCCTCAGGCGCTGCGTTGCAGCCTTGCACCTTGACGCTTGAGCGCCACCAGCAACAGAGACACTGCGGCCGGCGTCACTCCCGAAATACGACCTGCCTGACCAAGTGTCGAGGGACGATGGCTGTCCAGCTTCTGGCGTACCTCGTTGGACAAACCCCGCACCGTTGTGAAATCGAAGTTTTCCGGAATGGCCGTGTCTTCATAACGCCGGGCACGCTCGATTTCCTGGACCGCACGCTCGATATAGCCGGCATACTTGGCCTGGATTTCCACCTGCTCGGCCACCGCGGGATCGGCTACGCCCGGCCCCATGCCCGGCAGCTGCATGAGTGCCGTATAGTCCATTTCCGGCCGGCGCAGCAGTTCAATGCCACTCTGTTCACGGCTCAGTGGGCCGCCCAGCAGGGCCTCGTGCTCCGGCATGATGCCTGAAGATCGGACTATTTTCGACGAAATTCTTGAATTTTCCTCGACGATCGACTCGCGTTTGCGACAAAAGGCCCTCCATTGAGCCTCTCCGACCAGACCCAGTTCACGCCCGCTTTCTGTCAGGCGCAGATCGGCATTGTCTTCCCGCAGAATCAGGCGATGCTCGGCGCGCGAGGTAAACATGCGGTAGGGCTCGATGGTACCGCGGGTGATCAGGTCATCGACCAGCACGCCAATATAGGCCTCATCGCGACCGGGACTCCAGACCTCACGCGACTGCACCTGCAGAGCAGCATTGATGCCCGCCAACAGACCCTGGGCAGCGGCCTCTTCGTAACCGGTGGTGCCATTGATCTGGCCGGCAAAAAACAGGCCGGGCATGGGCCGGGTTTCCAGACTCGGCTTCAACTCCCGCGGGTCGAAGTAATCATATTCAATGGCATAGCCGGGCCGCGTGATATGCGCATTTTCGAAACCCGGAATGCTGCGCACCAGATCCTGCTGAACATCGAAGGGCAAGCTGGTGGAAATGCCATTGGGGTAGACCTCATGTGTATTGAGACCTTCCGGCTCGATGAATATCTGGTGCGAGGCCTTGTCGGCGAAACGCGTGATCTTGTCCTCGATGGAGGGACAATAGCGCGGCCCGGTACCCTCGATAACACCGGTAAACATGGGCGAACGATCCAGACCGCCGCGAATAATTTCATGCGTGCGCTCGGTAGTACGCGTGATATGGCAATGCACCTGCGGTGGATGATCCTCCGCCGAACCCATGAAGGAAAACACCGGCCGTGGATCATCGCCCGGCTGGGCCTCCAGACCCACATAATCGATCGTGCGGCCGTCAATACGCGGCGGCGTGCCGGTCTTGAGCCGGTCCACGGCGAAGGACAGCTCACGCAGCCGCACAGACAGGGTGTTGGACGGCGCATCGCCTGCACGGCCACCGGCGTAATTGGACAGGCCTATGTGAATGCGTCCGCCCAGAAAAGTACCCACAGTGAGCACCACCGCCGGCGCCCGGAACTGCAGCCCCATCTGCGTCACCACGCCGGCCACACGGCCGCCTTCCACGATCAGGTCTTCCACGGATTGCTGGAACATCTGCAGATTCGGCTGGGCCTCCAGCAGGCTGCGGACCGCCTGACGGTAAAGCTGGCGGTCGGCCTGGAAACGCGTGGCGCGTACGGCCGGCCCCTTGCGTGAATTGAGACGGCGGCAGTGAATACCGGCCTGATCCGCGGCGCGCGCCATGAGCCCGCCCAGCGCATCGACTTCCCGTACCAGGTGGCCCTTGCCGATACCGCCAATCGCCGGGTTGCAGGACATCTGACCAAGGGTTTCGATGCTCTGCGTCAGCAGCAGGGTACGCGCACCCATGCGCGCAGCGGCCGCGGCCGCTTCGGTGCCGGCATGGCCGCCACCCACCACGATGACATCGTAGTGCCGGGACTGCTGATTTTTACCAACGTTACTGGACATGGCCGTTACGGTGACCTGCTCGGAAATGGCGAACCGCGTATTTTATCGAAGATACCGGTTGTTGGCAGCCGAATGCGCTATTGCGGCTGATATAATGCCGCCAGCCAATCGATGAGAGCCGTCATGTCGAATCCCGACCAGGAAGAAAAACCCTTTCGCAGCGAAGGGGCCGTTGAATACTACGAAAGCAAGCGTTACAAGAGCAGTATTCAGCGCCGCGTTGATCAGCGCGAACAATCCACCCTGCGCGAACTGCTGCGCGACCACGTGGGTGAGGGCGGCAAGCATGTGCTCGATCTGCCCTGTGGTTACGGTCGCTTCCTGCCGCTGTTCCACGGCCTCGGTTATCGAGTCACTTCCATGGACATTTCCGAAGCAATGACCGACTACGTCCGCAAGCGCCCGGACTTCGGCCCCAATGACCATGCCGAGGCGGCTGATGTGCGCGCCGGTCTGCCGCTGGAGGATGGCAGCATTGATGCTGTGTGCTGTATTCGCCTGTTCCAGCACTTCCACTACCCGGAGTGGCGCCAGCAGGCACTGAAGGAATTCGCCCGCGTCAGCAATCGTTACGCAATGGTTACTTTCTACGACAGCGGCTGCCTGCATTACTGGAGCAAGCGACTGCTGGCCTGGCTCAAGCGCAAACCGGTACGCGTGCAGATGATCTCGAGAGAAACGTTCTAAGCCGATGTCGCTGCCGCCGGCCTGCGTGTGGTGGAATACCGGCCATGGTTACCACGCATCCACGCCCAGACTTTCACCATACTGGAGAAAATTTAACACGGGCACCTAGATGTCGATGTCGGCCGTGACCTCTTCAAGAAAGCGCGCCAGATCAAGCTCAACGTCATAGCGTTCCGCCGTCTTGCGAGCATTTTCCGCCAATCTGGCATATAGCGCCCCGTCTTCCAGCAACAGCTCGATCGTTTCCAGCAGAGGTGCCGAGTCATCGTTCTCCAGAACCAACGCGTTCTCCCCATGTACGGCATAATCACGCGGGCCACCGCAGTCATAGACAATGACCGGTATTTTTCTGGCCATACATTCCAGCGGCGGCAGGGCAAAACCCTCGTGGTCACTGGTCAATACCATCACCCTGGCCGAATCCATACATGCCACCAGATCAAGATCGTTGGCTGGCTTTCTCACCTCGACTTCAAAACGTTGTGCAAACTCATCAAGCAGTGACTGATCCTGACTGACACAGACCACCTTGTAACCCTTTTCAAGCAACCCTGGCAGTATCTTTTCAAAACGCCCCCGGCGCTTGTGGAACTCTCTGCGCAGAAAATAAATAACATCAAAGGACTTTTCCGCAGCCGGCACACTAGTCAACGGCTGCTTGATAAAAATCGGATCAATGCCGTAATCCAGACAACCCCGGGGTGAGCCAAAAGCCTTCAGTTCTTCGTATAAGTACTTGTTGGCCGCGAACATCTGATCGGAACGGTAAGAACCCCGGCAAATGAGATAGGCGATCTTGCTCAGCAGCCAGGGATAGAAACGGAATTCAATGTCCTGAACCAGATAAACAACCTTTTTCTTGCGGCGGGCGAAAACGGATGGGTAGTAAGTAACAAAATGATTGGCGACAATCAGATCGCCCTTGTTTACAAAGGGGAAAATGCAGCCGAAAACCACCCAGCCCACAAACTTATTGCGGATACGGGGACCGACTTCCACAAGTTCAACCCGTTCGTCTATCCTGTAGACATGTGAACTTTTGCCCCGTGGATAATAAAAACTGACTTTGTGTCCGGCTTTGGCCGCAATATTCGCAAACTGCACGAGGATACGGATTCCACCGTGGCTGCTCAGACCCACAAACGGTATTGAAATATTCACAGTGCTCACCAATAACTGGTTTTTTTCAACGACCATCCATACCCGGACCCCGCTGGACATCTGGGACGCCGATGTCTAAAAAGGGGAGTCTGAATAACCGCATCCAGCTCCAACACATCCTGCGGACGCACGCAGCATTGCTCAGCGCGCAAGAATACGCAGAGCCGGCTTAAATAACGCTTAAGCTTAGGCCAAGCTGACCTGCAGCTGGAGCCCGCACCGACAGCTCTGTTGGTTATATCTTTATCTTGCCGACGACTATATCCCGGTACATCACCCAGTCGCCGATGAAGCTGTATAGGGGATATTTGAAGGTTGCAGGCCTGTTCTTTTCAAAGAAGAAATGCCCGACCCAGGCAAAGCCATAGCCCGCCAAGGGAATACCCAAAAGCGCCCAGGGATTAAAGCTGATCAGGAAGTAAACCAGCAACATAAGCGATAGCGTGGAACCCACGAAATGCAGGCGCCGGCAGGTGCGGTCGCTGTGTTCACTCAGATAGAAGGGATAAAAGTCGTCGAAGGTCTCGAATTGTTGGGCGTCTGAAGCCATTGAAGGCAGGCCCTCCTGACAAATGTTTTACGAGTATAGTCAGTTTGGCCACACTGACAATAGGAAGCCTCCATGTCAGCAAAACACAAGGATGATGAACGCTGCCCCTGGCGCCTGGGCAGTGTGACATGTACCGGGAATACCACGATCGGGAGTAGGGCGTGCCGGTGCACGATGACCGCAAGCTTTTCGAGTTCCTCATGTTGGAAGGCGCCCAGGCCGGCCTGTCCTGGTCGACGGTGCTGGCCAAGCGGGAAAACTACCGCCAGGCTTTTGCCGATTTCGATCCGGAAACTGCTGGAACACAATCAAACAGTGTCCCCACCACCACCGCCATTTCAGACGCACCGAGCAAGAATCTGAAAAACCAAACTAAAATCACTTGTATCGATCATACACGCGCCGAAGAAACTGAAAATTACGGCTTATAAATTTTTTATATAAAATCGCCGCACTCTGAAAGCGCACTTCGTCTTTAACTAAGCACTCCAAAATTCTCACTGGAAAATAATATACGCTGTGCAGGACCTCCTGAAGAGGAGATGTTATCCAGCGCCGTCTACGAAATGATTTAAAAGAATCAATTAGATCTTTCGAATTGAGATTAAATTGCGTGGTGCCCGGCGAAACGCCTGCCTTTAGTCCAACAAAAAACAGATCCCTTGATCTGCTGTTGCTAAGAAAAATATGCGCTTGGAAAATCTGTTCGAAATCACATCGCTGAGTAAAGTCTCCCACTACAAGATTCTTATAATAGTTCCATCCAATTTTGGTAGTACCGATTGAATCCAACACATCGGTTCTCATTGTTCCATGCTCTATTCGCCCCCGTGTAGCGCAGGTCATAATGACGCAGCCCCCCGGCCGAGTCATACGAATCATGTTAGCGAAGGTTTCCGGCCAAACTGGATTATGTTCAAAGCACTCACAGGAAATCGTCACATCGAAAGTATTGTCAGGAAAATCCAACTTGCTCCCACACGCAGCGATATCAACACCCTCCCCCTCTACCAGATCTGTGCCAATAAATCGGGAGCCTTGAAAAAACTGCCTAACCCCCCCCTCACGGCTAAGCGAACCAATTTCCAGGATACTTAAGCCATTCCAGTTATGTGCCAGGTGCTGGCTTAAGTACTGGATAAAGAATTGCTGTTCTAGGTGAGCCATAAGATTACAGTTGTTTACGAAGTTTAAAAAAGTATTTTCCTTGTAATGGTATTCCGGTACATCACCCAGTCGCCGATGAAGCTGTAGAGGGGATATTTGAAGGTTGCGGGCCTGTTCTTCTCAAAGAAGAAATGCCCGGCCCAGGCAAAGCCATAGCCCGCCAAGGGAATACCCAAAAGTGCCCAGGGATTAAAGCTGATCAGGAAGTAAACCAGCAACATAAGCGATAGCGTGGAACCCTCGAAATGCAAACGCCGGCAAGTACGGTCGCTATGTTCACTCAGATAGAACGGATAAAATTCGTCGAGGGTCTCGATTTGTTGGGCGTCTGTAGCCATTGAAGGCGGACCCTCCTGACAAATTTTTTTACCAGTATAGTCAGTTTGGCCGCACGGACAACAGGAAGCCTCCATGTCAGCAAAACACAAGGATGATGAACGCTGCCCCTGGTGCCTGGGCAGTGACATGTACCGGGAATACCACGATCGGGAGTGGGGCGTGCCGGTGCACGATGACCGTAAGCTTTTCGAATTCCTCATGCTGGAAGGCGCCCAGGCCGGCCTGTCCTGGTCCACGGTGCTGGCCAAGCGGGAAAACTACCGCCAGGCTTTTGCCGATTTCGATCCGGAAAAGGTCGTGCGCTTCACGCCCGCAAAAATCCAGAAACTGCTGGAAAACCCCGGCATAATCCGTAACCGTCTTAAAGTCGAGTCGGCCGTGAGTAACGCGCATGCCTTTCTCAAAATCCAGCAGGCGTTCGGCAGCTTCGATCGTTACATCTGGAATTTTGTGGATGGCGAACCGGTCCAGAACGCCTGGAAAACACTGAAGCAGGTCCCCGCCACCACCGCCATTTCCGACGCCCTGAGCAAGGATCTGAAAAAACGGGGTTTCCGCTTTGTCGGCAGCACGATTATCTATGCCCACATGCAAGCGACCGGCATGGTCAACGATCATCTGGTGAGCTGCTACCGCCACGCCGAACTGGGCGGCAGCTAAAGCAGCTGGTAGGCGAGCAATTCCAGTTCAATCAACAGATGCGCCAGCAACGCCGGCATGAGTGTGCGCCGCCGTAGCGTCCAGTGGGTGAGTAGCAGCGAGAGCAGCACCATGCCGCCGGCTTCAAGCAGCGGCTTCTGTAGATGATAGGCCCCCTCACACAAGGGCACGAGCAACCAGCCCCAGGCCGGTGAAATGCGCGATACCGCACGCAGCAATACATAGCGGTGCAGAAACTCCCAGCCAATCAGCCAGGAGAGAATCCAGAATAGCTGCAGCTGGAAGTACTCCCAGCGCGCGGCGCCGGGCAGATAGCCCAACCCCGGGTAGGTTTGCCTCAATTCCGGCACCATCGGAATGATCGCCATGGCTCCGCCGCCGGCCGCGGCGATCATCATCAGGCCCAGCCAGTCGCTGCCGCGCATGCGCCGCAGGCCCAGCCAGGCCCACTCCATTCGCGGCAGGCAGAACAACAGCGGCAGCAACAGCCAGAAAGCGAACTTGAATACATCGAAAGACTGCCAGCGCCTGTCCTGCAGCCAGGACAACTGGCCCAGTTCCACGCCCCAGCCTTCAGTCACCGACCACAGCCAGCGGTGTAGATCGGAAAGGCTCCAGTGCAGATCGCGCCAGTCGATCAGCCATTCCACCCGCTGCGCCGCCAGCGTGTCGGCGGTGAGTACGGCCACTACATACACAGCTGCCAGTAGCGCCAGCCCGAAACGGACCGGATAACTCACGAAATGCGCTCCAGGCTTTTCTGATTGCGCAACAAGGTCGACCAGATTCTGCCCACCCAGTACCAGTGCAGATAGAAACTCTCAACCAGCAGGCGGCGCAGCAAGGCCGGCGACCAACTTAAGCTGTCTTCGGCGGCACAGAGCCGATGCTGCAGGCCCATGCCGTCTGCCAGGATATGGCTGCGCGCCAGATGATAGCGGCTGCTGATCAGCACTATGGGTTGCTCGACACTGCTTTGCACCAGCTGCCGGACGTTCTGCAAATTCTCCAGGGTATGCAGGGACTGCTCCTCGACCTGTATGACTTCTGCCGGGATGCCACGCTGCAGCAGGAAATGGCGGCCCTGTTGCGCCTCGGTGAACGGCCCCTCGCTGGTATGACCGCCCAACAGCATGATTCTGGCCCCCGGATTGTCGCGATAGAGTAGTTCGGCACGGCGCAAACGGGTTGCGTATTCACGTGTGACCGCAGAGCCGAGCAGACGCTTGCCCAGCACTACGATCCAGTCGCGGGCGGATACGTTTGCTTTACTCAGCGCCGCGAGAAAAACCACATACAGCATCATCGCCAGCCATGACAGGCCCAGCGTGGCGCCGATTAACAGACAGGAAAGACATAGTGTCCATGCGCCGTCAGCCCCGATCTGCTGCCAGCGGGTCGGCTCCCCCCGATTCATTCCCGAAGCTTACTTCTGTTGCCAGTCGCCACTACCGTCCTGGTAATACCAACCCTTGCGTGCCTTGGAAATCCAGCGCTTGGCGAAAGTCTTGCGGATATCGGCCTCCCATTCAGGATGGCCATTGGCAGATGCGATTTCACGGTACAGGCTGCGGCGATCACCGTTCTCGTCGGCTACCAGCTGACGCAGGGTATTACGGTCTTTCAGCGGCACCTGCCCCGGGTCACGAATCGCCACTTCGCCGTCCTGGGTCAGGCCGATGGCGCCGGAATCATAGAAGGGCGCCAGCTTGCCATGCCGTGCTTCCATGGAAGCGGTGATGGCCTGAATGGCAGGGGAGGAGACATCGATATCAGCCTGTGCGTGAGCCGTACCAATGACCGAACCCATGGCCTGGGCAACCCAGCGTTGTGCGGTTTCCAGGGCCGAGGTCGGCTCCTGCGCTGCCTTGTCTTCGCCGGGAGACGGCGCCTGATCCTTGCCCCAGACATTATCGATAATACGGTCGGCTGCTTTCTCGGCCGCGACGGCCGGAAAGTAGACGTTAATAGTGACGCAGGCGGCAGTGAATACCAGCACACTCAGGGCAGCAAGCTTTCTCATTTCTGTCTCCAATCAGCCGGTCGAACCGGCTCCAATATCCCTATGACAGTAAAACCATGCACAGGGTTGCAAGTGTAGCGCGTTGCCCGGGATTTTGGGCCGCTAACGCAGTACCGGACCTTCGCCTTCACTGACCGACTTCAACTGTTCCACCAGGGTGGCCCAGTCGACCTGCCTGGCATAGCCGATGACATCAATACGCGGCAGCAACTTTCCCTTGACCAGAATATAGCCATTGCCATCCTTGGCCGGACCTACACCCCCCATCTGACAGACACCCCCCGCCAGCCGGCAGGAGAGACCGATACGATCATAGGCGAAGTCCTCGAAGAACTGCAGAAAACCTCGAGAAAGAACCGCGGTGGCGCCACCACCGCCTATGGCGCTGATGTTTTCAATGGCGCGCTGGCTGATGCGATGCCGGCTGTCGTCGTCCTCGGGCGTAGCCAGGCGCGCATCGAAGGCCACCGGTTTCCAGTTCAGCATTTGCAGGGCTTCGATGTCCCCATCCAGCCGCCCCTGGATCAGACCGAAAGAAAACGCCTGGGTCACTGCCTCGAGATCAAGATTGCGCGCCCGCACATCGGCGAACAGCTGCGGCAAGCGGCCGAAAGGGTCTTGCACCTTCAGGTTTTCCACGCTGACTTCGCCATCGAAAACCTGCGCCTTCAGCGCACCACCCAGCGTGAGTACCCCGTCCCGGTAATCCAGTTCCGGCAGGCGTCCACCCAGGCGCCCACCGAAACGCGGCCAGCCAAGCGCCGTCGTCAGCGCCTCCAGACTCAGCGGCTTGAGTTCGCCATCAAACTGCAGCGCCATCTGCTCCGCACCCCAATCCTGCAGGGCCAGCGTGTTCACTTTCAAGGCACCTTCCAGCACCGGCAGATTGAGAGGCTGCAGCAGTCGTCCGCTTTTACCCTGCAGCAACAACTGCATGTCAGCGGGCCCGAACAGCACTTTGTAGGCGCTGCCCCCGCGCCATTGCAGCCGGCTGGGCCGACTCTCGCCGCTGGCGCGCCAGAACAGCTCGCCGTTGACTGCATCCCAGGCGAAGCGGCCTTGCGCATCTTCCAGCACGACGGAGTCCAGTGAGGCCTGCAGTGACTGCGGCCCCTGGGCATCCCATTCCAGATTCCCTCCGATACGGCCCACGGTCTGCAACGACTCGAACGGCGTGCCCAGCAGAAAGGGCTTGGCATAAAGTTCGTAGGCTGCCGGCAGGCGCGCGGTTTTTACTTGCAGGCTCAGAGCCTGCAGTTCTCCCGCCCAACGACCGCTGGCCTGCAGCGCAAGCATTTCGCCTTGTTTCAGTTGCGCGGATTGCCAATACAGGCTGCCGTCATCGGCATAACCGATTTCAGCATGGAACTCAGCCGGCTGTGCGGCAAAATCGACAAACACCGGCTCGATATAGGCCTGGCCCGAGGGCAACTCGATGTTGACCGGCCCCCGCCAGGCGCCGCTCTGCCGATGCAGCTCGCCCTGCACGACTATATTCAGCGCCTCGCTGGCGATACGGCCACTGTCGTCAGACAGCGTCAGCCCTGCCGCCGAAAAACGGTAGTTCGCATGCTGCGATGTGGCTTCGACATCCGCGTCCAGCGGGCCCTCGAAACTCCAGCCCGCCAACGCTTCGGACAGTGCCGGCAACCAGGCGCCCAACTGGGCCGCGGCCACATGGCGCGCGCTGACTTGCGCGCGCCAGTCCTGCGCGTAGTCAGCATTGAGATCAAAACGCCCCCCAAACGCCGGCATGGCCTCGACTTGCAGGTTCAACGCCTTGCTCGCGACGGTATAACTAAAGCTCAGCCTGAACGCTTCTTTCCCGAGCCACGGCGCCCGGGCCTGTGCGGTACCAGCCGGACAGGCAATGGTTTTGGCCTCGAAGCGCAAACCCGGGCAATCGATACGCAGAGCCGTTATTTCACCATAGGGTTGCGGCAGCGCCAGGCGGGCTATGCGTACCCGGCTGGCACCCTGATCGCTCAAATCCACATGCCACTGCAGATCTTCCGCGCGCCAGTCAGCCCCCTCCAGACTCTCCATACTGAAGGTCAGGCGATCAATGGCGACGGCGGGCCCGCCCAGGCCGGCGAGCAGCAGACAGCAACAGAATCCTGTCTTCAGACGCATCAAACTCAGCGGCGCATCATCGGCAGCGGCCGCAGGGGATGGCGCCACCACCATTGCAAGGTGAAACTGACGAGCCGGCCGTGGAAGCCGCAGATGGGGTAGCGCTCACGCACCTCCTTATAGAAAGCGCGCGGCAGGCCGAAACGGATCAGCCCCAGCGAAACATCGATCAGGTCGGCTCGGCGCACAATATCCGGCAGCTCACTGCCGCTCACGGCAGGCGCCCGGCTCAGCTTGTGATGCTGCACAATCATGGCCTCCACCAGTTCCACTTTGTCTGCGCGGCCCTTCTCTTGCAGCCACTCTCTGGCCAGCCCGGCGGAGGGATCCAGATAGTCGAAGGTTGCATGCGACCAGATGCCAAGATCATGAAAGGCCAGCGCGATCTGCAACAGCTCGGCAGTATCCGCACCGGCCTGCGTCTCCCGCTCTGCCAGCGCCAGACCGAAGCTACAGACCCGCGCACAGTGATTGCGGTAGGCCTGATAGTCGCGCCCCAGTTGGGGCTGCCAGGACGCCAGCAGCGAATCCAGTAGCGACATATCCATATCTGTATTACCACCCATTATCCCTCTCCGTTTGGGACAGTTCTTCAGGCAGGAGTATGCTGCATGCCATGTCCCTTCGCAGCTTCACCAACCGCCTGATCATGCGCCCACCCTGGCTGGCCGCACCATTTCTAATGTTCTGCGGCGGCTGCAATCTGTTTGCAGAAACCACGCAGCCCATGCCAGTGCAGATCTTCGGCGACCCGGCGCAGGCGGATCATGTCATTGTGCTACTGCCGGGTATTCGGGATCGTGGTACGGATTTCATCGACAAAGGCTTCGTCGCCGATGCCCGGCCACTGATCGAGCAGGACCGTGTGGCGCTGCTGGTCGCCGATGCCCACGTCGGCTATTACCGGAAACGCATCGTCACTGAACGCCTCAAGTCCGACGTACTGGACGCCTGGCCACAGCGCAAACTGGTTCTGGCCGGCATCTCCCTGGGCGGTTTCGGCGCCCTGACCGTAGCCCGTCGTTTTCCCGCGCGCATCGAATCGTTGCTGCTGCTCGCACCCTTCCTCGGTGAAGAGGAATTCCTGCAACGCAGCGCATCCGGCCCGCCCGAACCGCGGCCCGGCGACGAGGAACTGCAGCAGGAACTGGTGCCCATATGGCGCTTTCTGCTCGGCCGCGAACACCCCCCGGTCACACTGGTCTATGGTGAAGACGACGATTTCTCTGCGCATTACCAGGCGCTGCAGCGCCTGGGTGCGGACTTCCCGATGCAGTCAATCGAGGGGGATCACGACTGGAAGACCTGGCGCAAACTCTGGCGCCAGTGGTTGCAGACCCTGACATGACGGCCAGCCTCTTCTGGTTCCGGCGTGATCTGCGCCTGGCGGACAACCCCGGCCTGCTGACCGCCATGGAAAACAGCAGCCGGCTGCTGCCGGTCTACATCCATGCGCCGGAAGAGGGGGGAGACTGGCTACCGGGTGCGGCCAGCCGCTGGTGGCTGCACCACAGCCTGTCCCAGCTGCAAAAAGAATTACTGCGGCGTGGCAGCCGTCTGTATATTCTCCCGGCCACGGACAGCGCGGCTGCCTTGCGTCAGCTTTGCGAACAATTCAACTGCCGGCGCGTGGTATGGAATCGCCTTTACGAACCCGCGCTTGCGCAGCGTGATCATGATGTCGCCGAAACCCTGGCCGCGGCTGGCATTGAAACCCTGAACTGCCCCGGCAACCTGCTGTGCGAACCCGGCGCCCTGCATAATCAGCAAGGTCAGCCCTACCGGGTTTTCACCCCTTTCTGGAAAAATCTGGCGCCGCAGCTGAACCATATCGGTCAACCCACGGCAGCCCCGATGCATCTGCCACCGCTGCCGCCTGGCGAGCTGTCCGACAACCTGGACACACTGAACCTGTTGCCTGAAATTCGCTGGGACAGCGGTCTCGCCGCAAGCTGGACGCCGGGCGAAAGCGGCGGCCACCGCAGACTGGATGAATTCCTTGCCGCACTGGCCGATTACCCGGTACTGCGTGACCGGCCTGATCGGCAGGGCACTTCTCGTCTGTCGCCGCATCTGCACTTCGGTGAAGTTTCGGCACGGCAGATCGTACATGCCGTGCACTACAGCGCCCCGGGCAAGGAACCGGCAGGCGCCGCGGACTATCTGCGTGAACTGGGCTGGCGCGAGTTCGCCCATCATCTGCTGCATCATTTCCCGCAGACACCGACCGCCCCACTGGACGCACGCTTTGAACATTTTCCCTGGCGTCGTTCGAAAAAAAACCTGCGCAAATGGCTGCAGGGGAAAACCGGCATCCCGATTGTCGACGCCGGTATGCGCGAACTCTGGCAAAGCGGCTGGATGCACAACCGGGTGCGCATGATTGTCGCCTCGTTCCTGACCAAACACCTGCGCCTGCCCTGGCAGCAGGGCGCTGCCTGGTTCTGGGATACGCTGGTGGATGCCGATCTGGCCAACAATACATTGGGCTGGCAATGGACTGCCGGTTGCGGCGCCGATGCCGCGCCTTATTTCCGCATATTCAATCCGGTCTTGCAGGGCAGAAAATTCGACCCGCAGGGTGATTACGTGCGCCGCTGGGTGCCGGAACTGGCTGCATTGCCGGCCAATGCCATTCACGAGCCCTGGAACAAACCGGCCGCCGTGCAGGCCGCGCAACTGTCGCTGGGTCGGGATTATCCGCTGCCCATGGTGGATCTGGCCGAAGAACGCAAGGCCGCGCTGGCCGCATTCGAAACGCTCAAGTCTGCCTGAGCAATTCCGAAACTGTTACGGACTCCAGGCCTTTCTCGCGCAAACCCTGCAGAATCCGCCGCAGCGCCTCCGCCGTGGCCGGACGATCCTTGCCCTGAAGATCATGCCCGTCATGCATGAGAATGATGTCACCGGGCTTTACTCGCGACAGCACCCGCTGGGCGATCGCCTGGGGGTCCTGAATGCGGCTGTCATGGCTATGCAGCGACCATACAATGACCTTGAGCCCCAGTGCCTGTGCCACCCGCGCCAGCGGTGGATTCTTCAAACCCACCGGGGGTCGGTACAGGGGCAGGCGATCCGAACCGGTAAATTTCTGTATGGCGCCGGCGCCCCGCAGGATTTCAGCCTTCATGGCGGGCGGGCGGGCGAAATTCAGGGTGCGGGAATGGTCATAGGAATGATTGCCCAGCTCATGCCCTTCGTCACAGATACGCTGCGCCAGCTGTGGGTGCGCGTCCAGATGCCGGCCAATGGTGAAAAAGCTGGCCTTGGCTCCCGCCGACTTGAGTACATCCAGCACCTCGGGCGTCACTGCGGCGTCCGGCCCGTCATCGAAAGTCATGGCGACCGCCGGCACATCGCGCGGACCATGCACCACCAGCGGCATGAACCAGGGTGAAGCCGGGCGAAATACGCCGTCCGCCATCAGAATCAGGTAAATCGCCACCGGGATCAGCACGCCGGCCACACTGAGATCGAAGATCAGCCATTCGGCCAGCAGCACAGCAAGCAGGCTGAGCAGCAGGGCGTCGGATCGCACCATCGGCGATGACTCAGGCGATTGCGCGCGACCCGCTCATATTAAGCAGCGCACGCAATACCCGGATAAGGCCGAAGGGGTTCATGCCACGGCGCAACAGACGCCAGGCCACCATGCGCACAATACGCGTTGTATCCAGTGTCGGCTTGTAATGGCTGGGCCGCGCCGCCTGGAAATACACCGAATCGATAGGCACCGGTTCACTACGGATACCGTGCCAGGCCGCCTCGATCAACACCTCGCTTTCGAACACGAAGCTACGCTCGCGGTTATGCGGCACCGCGGCTTCCTCGAACACCCTGCGCGGGTAAAGACGGAACCCGGACTGACTGTCCGGTATCCAGTATCCAGCCGCCCAGGAAATCCAGAAATTGGCGAAGCGGTTGGCGAACAGGCGCAGCGGCGGCGCGTTCTCGGTGCGCCGCAGCCGTGAGGCCACAATGATGTCGCCGGGGTAGATGCCTGCTGCCGTGAGCACGCGCGGGATATCTTCGGGCTGATGCTGGCCATCACCGTCGAGCGTGATGATGGCCTTGGCGCCATCGGCCAGCGCCTGCCCGGCGCCATTGAAGATGCTGGCGCCCTTGCCGCTGTTCTCGGCATTGCGCAGCACTGTCACGTCCAGATCACCCAGCAGTTCGGCCGTGCCATCGGTGGAGCCATCATCCACCACGATGACCCGCGGCACCTGGGCCCGGGCCCGGCGCACCACTTCAACAATGGTCGCGGCTTCGTTATAAGCCGGGATAACAACCGCCACATCCGCTGGCGTCAAGGCTTGGCTCATGCCATTGCTCCATTGATTCCGATGACCTGACCAGAGATGTAGCCCGCATCGTCCGAGGCCAGGAAAGCCACCAGCGCAGCCACTTCCTCCGGCGTACCGGGGCGCTGCGCGGGCACCATCTGCTTGACCATACTGTCATCAAAGACGTCTTCGGTCATGCTGCCCGCGATAATGCCGGGCGCCACCACATTCGCCGTGATGCCGCGCGAGGCCATTTCAATCGCCAGTGACTTGCTCGCCCCATGCAGGCCCGCCTTGGCCGCCGCATAGTTCGCCTGACCACGATTGCCCATCTGCCCGGCGATGGAGGAGATGCTGATGACCCGGCCCCAGCGCCCACGCATCATCGGCATCAACAGAGGCTGGGTCACATTGTAGAAGCCGTGTAATGACACATCGATGACACGCCGCCACTGTTCCGCGCTCATACCTACCAGAGGCGCATCGTCATGAATGCCGGCGTTATTGACCACTACCTGAACCGGGCCATCGGCCAATACATCCTGCAGCGCGCCGGCGCTGGCAGTACCGTCACTGACATCAAAGGCAACCGCCGAGGCCTTGCCACCTGCTGCCATAATCTCCTGAACCACAACTTCGGCTTTTTCCAGACGGCTGTTGGCATGCACCACGACTTCCAGGCCCTGCCCGGCCAGCCGTCGGCAAATGGCGCTGCCGATATCGCCACTGCCTCCGGTAACCAGCGCGCGCCGAGGAGCACTCATGCCACAGCTTCCGGCTGCATCATCACCATCACCCGGCCCTCAGCCAGCGCCTGACCCTGGTGGCTGACAACAAAGTTGTAAGTCCAGCCACTGTCGGCAGCCATCATCTGCTGCGCCTGCACGGTAAGTTCACCCGCCAGGTCATCCACCCGCTGGCGATGCAGCTTCACAGCACGCAACATGGTCAGAAAACCGGGTGCAGCCTTGCGGCCTTCGGCACGGGCCAGCAAGCCACCATGCACCGCCATGGCCTGGGCGCCGTATTCCGCCAGGTGCAGGCTATGCAACCCGGCGGCCGTGCGTAGAGGATTGTTGTCCAGCGCATGACTCTGCGTTACGCAGGTAATACTGCTGTCATCCCAGGCGGTAACGCCGTCCAGCAGACACATGCCGCCGGCATGCGGTATCAGACTCTCGAGTTCTTGACGCTGCAGCAACACGATCTAGTCCTGCGCTCTCTCGATTTGTATATTCAGATACAGACCGTCCACACCGGGCAAGCTGACGGCGCCGCCCTGCGGCGCAGCAAGCACCTGCAACAGAGGCAGGGCGCGGGCAGAAGGGTTGTTCTGGCGCAAGGCCTCCAGCGCGGCGTTTTCCATCACTGTCTCATCACCTTCATGACTAAGAGACAGTCGCAAACGCCAGGGCGCGTTTTCGATATCGGCCGTCAATATCAGCGCACTCGTAAAGGGATCGTCTATGGGCCGCTTGTCGTGCAAAGGCTCGCTCACCTGCACGTCGTAACCGACCAGCAGTACATCAACGTCTTCACCCAGGGCCAGCACTGCCGCTTCCAGCAGACCCGCCACATAACTGCCGTCATAGGCGGACAGACTGGTGGAGGCGCCATGTGAACCCGTGGCTATACTCCAGTAGCCAGCCGCGGCGTTGTGTACCGAATTATGGAAATTGGTGGGCGAGACCAGCCGTTCTTCCGTCGCCAGGGCCGTGCAGATCTTGCAGACGATATCGGTGTCACCTCCGGAGGAAGCAAACACCGAGGCGAGGTGAGAGGCTTCCCCATTCACTACCCCAATGGCTTCCTCGGCGGACTGGAAAGCCAACCGGCCAACGGGCGTTGTGCGCCGGCGTTCGTTGGAGGGCAACAGGCTGGGGGCATAACGGGGCAGCTCTTCCGCATGGTAGGGCGACTCGCCGCGTAATACGGCCTGGGCTTCCGCCCAGCTCGGCAGGCCCGGGGCGGCCATGCCGATGGCCTTTACACCGATCATCATTTCGCTCATGCCGCGCCCCCCCTGCGGCGGCCGATAACCAGGCTGCAGTTACTGCCGCCGAAACCGAAGGAATTGGTCAACGCCGCCTCAATCGGCGAGTTCAGCGACTCCATGAGTATGCGATTGGGAATGTCGGGGTCGAGTCGGGTGGTATTCAGGCTGCGTGGCAGGAAACCATGCTCAACGGCCAGGGCGCAGATCACCGTCTCCGTAATTCCGGCGGCGCCCAGCGCATGGCCGGTCCAGCCCTTGGTGGAACTGCAGGGCACGTCGTCACCAAAGATATGGGCAACGGCGCGCCCCTCGGACAGATCATTGGCCGGCGTGGCCGTGCCATGCAGATTCACGTAGCCGATGTCCTGTGGATTCAGCCCGGCCTTGTCCAGCGCCTGTTGCATGGCCAGGGCAGCGCCCTTGCCTTCGGGATCCGGCGATGACATATGATAGGCATCGCTGCTCTCACCATAGCCCAGCAACTGGATGGCTTCGGCATCCTGCGCCTTTTCCAGCAGGGCAAACCCGGCAGCCTCGCCAATGGAAATTCCGTTGCGATCCACATCGGCCGGCCGGCAGGGTTGTGGTGACACCAACTGCAATGAACTGAAACCATAAAGCGTAGTCAGGCACAGGCTGTCGACGCCCCCTACCACGGCAGCATCACACAACCCGCTGGCAATGTAGCGGCTTGCGGTAGCAAAGACCTTGGCGCTTGAAGAACAGGCGGTGGACACCACCAGCGCCGGCCCCTGCAGGCCCAGGTAGCCGCGCACAAAGTCGCCCACGGAGTAGCAATTCTGGCTATGGCGGTAGGTGAAATCGGCGGGCAGCTCGCCAGTCTCGGGCACGCGATGCCTGAACGCCAGCTCGGTCTGGTAGATGCCGGATGTGCTCGTGCCCAGGAAAACGCCGATGCGCTCGGCGCCGTAACGTTCACGCGCGGCGAGCACCGCCTCGGCAAAACCATCCTGCTGCAGACCGATATGCGCCAGGCGGTTATTGCGACCGTCATGCGCAGACCAGGCCCCGTTCAGTTTCTCGTCTTCAACACCGTCCACCCGGCCAATCCAGGCCGGCAGGTCACAGGTATCGAAATCACAGGCGCGCAGGCCGCTGCGTTCGTTTTGCAGCGCCTCCCAGTGTGCTGCAACGCCCCGCCCCAGCGCACTGGTCAAGGTGTAATGGCTGATTTGTAAACTCTGCATCTTTTAGTAGCTGTAGTCATAAGGACTGACGGCGTCCCAATACCGCCAGAAAATATCCCAGAACAACGCCACAAGTGACGGTCGCGCCTATTGCCCGCAATACGGGTATCTGGGACAGGGCCAGTATACCGAACACTGTCACCGTGGAAACACAGCAAACACTTAAGGCATGCAATGTGCGCACAGCTTCGGCGTGATCATGTTCCGGCCGGTCGAAGAACAGGGCGTAATCCAGCACGATCCCGGCTACCAGCATCAGGGAGGTCATATGAAACAGCGATAGCTTTACACCCGCCATTTGCAGCAAGGCTGCCGTCGCCAGCACGGCGGCCATTACCGGTAACAATACGAACATCCAGCGACGGCGCGGCTTGAGGCCCAGCAGCAGCATGGCCAGGATGACGCAGGCGGCGGCCGCTATACGCCACAGCATTTCACCGCGAAAACCCGCCACCATCCCTTCCGACGCCTGCTTCATATCAAGCAGCTGCACGCTCTGCTGTTCGGCGAACCAGGCCTGCAGCAAGGCCGGCTCACTCACCGCACGCAAGGGCAGCAATGCATGCCAGCGGCCGTCAGCCTCGGTCCGCAGCAGGGCCGAAACGGGGCCGGCCAGGGGAGAAGCGACCATGTCCTGCGGAGTCAGCAGGCTCTGTTCACGCGCCTGCGCCACCTCGTTCAGAAAAGGCTGGAACAAACCTTCACGGAAGGGCAGGCCTGTACCGGCCGCCGCCAGGGTGGCGGCCAGCGACTCGCTGTCGGGTAACCGAGCCTGCCGCTCACGCTGCGTTGCCTGGCTCGGCAGATAACGTGCCGGACTGTCGAAACCCGCCAGCCAGCCCTGCGCCAGGGGCTCGGCCAGGGCCTGGCCCAGTTGCTCGCTGGCCTGCAGCAACGCTTCGGCATCAGCGCCACGCAACACGGCCATATAGCGCAGATCCGGCGCCGCCAGCGCCTGCCGCAGATCATGATCCTGTAACTGTCGCGCCTCGGGCACCGGCGTAAGGGTGCCCAGGTCGTCCTGCCATAACTGGGGGCGGGTGGCGAGAAACGCCAGCAGGCCAGCCGCCAGCAACAGCATCAGCCACCAGGGCACACGCGGGCTCCGTGCCAGACGCGCATGCCAGCCTGCTGCCCAGCCGTCGGCCGCATCGAATTCACGATGGGTATCCATCAACAAGGGCAGCAGGGTGCGCGTACTCAATGCCGCCACGGTCAGACCGGCCACCGTCAACCAGCCCAGCTGGGCAAGGCCTTCGAAATCGCTGACGACCATGGTCAGATAAGCGATGCAGGTGCTGGCGACGCCCAGACGCAGCGTTGGCCAGATATTGCGTACGGCCATGACCGCACTCTGACCCGCGGCCTGATGACTGAAGAGATGCAGGGGATAGTCGATGGCCACGCCCAGCAGAGTCACGCCGAAGGCCAGCGTAATGCCATGCAATCCGCCAAAACCGCTGTTGAGCAGCAACAACGCCACCAGCAGCCCACTGGCCAGGGGCAATCCGCCCAGCAGCACCAGCTTTACTGATCGATAGATCCACAGCAGGAAGGCAAGCAGTATGATCACCGCCAGTGTGCTGAACATCTGCGCTTCTTGCTTGGTGGTGCGTTGCAGTTCGACGCCGAAAGGGCCGGGGCCGGTCATTACCAGTTGCGTCTCACCGGCCAGCAAATCCAGTTCCGCCAGGGCGGCGGCAAATGCCGTTTCCACCGCCTGTACCGCGGCTGCCTGCGCGTCCAGATCGAATCCGGGTGCGGTGGTTTCAGCCATGAGCAGTGCACGGGCCTGCGCCTTTTGCACCCAGACACCCCGGTGGGTGTCCGGCTCGCCCGGTGGCCGCCATTGCGCCAGCGCGGCCAGACTTTCGTGCGTGGGATCGCGCGCCAGCAAATCCTTCACTGCCAGCTCGGCAGCCGAGCCCAGCTCCCACAGCCGTTCGTTCAGAGCCTCACGCAGTGAGGCTTCGCTAAAGCGCTGCGCATCGATGGCCGGACTGAGCAGATAACGGTGCGCCATGACCCATTCCAGCTGCCCGGCGTCGAAATCCTGCTGCCCGTTCAACACCTGGGCAAACTGCGTATCACTACGCAAGGTGGCCGCCATGTGTTTACTGATCGCGGCGCTGCTGTCGAGGTCGGCGCCACTGACCGCTATCGGCATCAACCGCGAAGCTGCACCGTTCTGCAGCTCATCAAGCAACAGGGTTTCGGTTTCGGTTTCGGCCCGGGGCAGGAAGGCGGTGAGATCGGAACGTACCTGCAGATCAAGCAGCAGCCAGATACCGGCGGCTGCCAGAGCGGCCAGCCACAGCACCCACAGGCTGACCAGACCGCGCTTATTCACTCCGGGAATCCGTGCTACCCGGTGTCGGCTCCAGCACACCCTGGGGTAGTGCCGAGAAATACATGATCGCGCGGTCACCGCCAGGCTGCAGGGTCTCGAAGGACTGCAGGGTTTCTCCGCTGCCTGTCACCCGGATGAGGCTGACCTTTTCCGTCAAGTCCTCGTCACGTGGCGTCAGATCGAGTTGCCAGGCACGGCTGTTGCCCGACAATTCAATCAGGTAATGCTCCGACAATGTTTCTGCATCGCCCGCCAGAGTGGCGGTAAATGCAGTGACGAACGCCTGGGCGATGGGATGACGTTCCAGCGACAGTTCACGCACCTTGTCACCGCGCTCCAGGCGCAACATGCCGTTGGTTACCTGCATGCGTTCCTCGTAAGGCGCCGTGACATGCTTTTCCATGCCGTCAGGCGGCGTGAAGCGCACTTCACCGTCCAGGCGGATCGGACGTTCCAGGGATTGCAGGTACTTGATCTCGGTAAAGCGCGCAGCGTCCGCCTGGGCATGCGCCAGCCCGCGAATCACCTCGGCCGCGTCCCAGGCCATGACCGGCGAACTGAGCAGCAGCAGAATGGCGCAGGCCAGACGCTTATTCCAGATGATCGACATACGCGCTTTCCCAGAAATCGAAAAAGTTGAACCAGTTGTAGGGCGCCAGACGGGCGTAATGCGCCAGACGGTCAGCATAGCGCTGCGCCCATTCGGCCGCCTGCTCTTCACGCCGCCCCCGTTCCAGATGAATGCCGTCGCTGAGCAGTTCGAAATGAATGTCGTAACGGTTACCGCCGCGATAAAGACCGAAACACAGCAGCACCGGCACCTTGAGTACCGAAGCCAGCAACAGCCAGCCCAGGGGAATGACAGCCTTTTCACCCAGGAAGTTGCAGTGGGTGTATTTCTCCTGCGCTGAATTGACCCGGTCGCCGAGCATACTGACCACACAGCCTTCATCCAGCGCGTTCTTGATGCGAAGCGCAGTATCCGCATCGCCGCCGCTGGTATCTATCATCATGTCGACCACGGACGGATTAAGGGCTTCCAGCACCCTTGTGATCATTTCGTTCTGACCCCGGTTCATCAACATCTTGACCTTGATGCCGTGATCCTCGCCCTTGACCACACCCAGCGCCCGCAAGGCCTCGAAACTGCCCAGATGCGAGCCGATCAGCAGGCAACCATTGTCCAGTTGGGCATGTGCACGCGCCACATCCTCGTTGAAGATTTCAATTTCGAACTCATCGAATCGGTCGGTGATCAGGAAAACCCGATCAAGAATCGTGCTGGCGAATGTATGCAGGTGCCGGGCCACATCCATGCCGGTGGCCGGCCGGCCCAGCGCCCGGCTGAGAAACTGCCTGGAGCTGCGGCAGGCCTCACGCGAGGTCAGCAGAAAATAGCCAACAATCGGGTAGAGCAGCAGGCGCGCAAAACCGCGGCCCAGATGCAGGGCTATCCAGCGAATGATCTTCAATGCGAACGGCGTACTGCGCTCACGCTGCTTTTGCCACTGCGGGCTCATGCGTGCTCTGACTCCCCGACACCGACTTCAAGACTGCCCTTGGCGACCAGGCGCTCGCCCGAAACACACTGGAATTCGATGTTCGGCAGACTGCCGCGCAGGACGATGGTGAAGTCTTCCTCCGGCAACAGGGGACTCATGAACTTGGCCTGGCGAATTCCATGAACTTGCCATTTGGGGCGCTGACGCTGCAGCACTTCGGTGACTGTTTGAAGCCCCACCACGGCCGGTACCACAGGATGGCCCGGGAAATGGCCGGGCAGGCTGGGGTGGTCTGCAGCAATACGCAGCGTTTCGCTGGTGAAATCAATGGCAGGACTGGAAGAGTCTGTCGAGGTCATTCGGTCAGGGCCTGTTCTTTGTTGCGCAGATTTTCAAGCATGGCGAGAACTGCGCTGCGCGGAAGTTTACTGGTTTCGTTACGCGGGAGCTTATTCACCAGGTAAATGGGGCGGGGTACAAAGACCGGATCAAAGGAGGCACGCAAGGCATTCTGGATGGCTGCCTCGTTCAAGGACGGTGCTACTACCAGCGCCGCCAGGCGCGTCACCGCGCCATCCTGTTCGTCGGGCATCACGATCACACCGTCCTCAACGCCCCCGATGGCCAGTAGTTTGATATTCAGGTCCGCCAGCGAGGCGCGCTTGCCGGCAATGTTGATCATGTCGGCATTGCGCCCGCGCAGGACAAAGGCGTGCTCGCCGCGTGGTTCCACCAGGTCCTGCAGGGGCACAGGCTCGGCCAGTTGCGGCCCGCTGAGCAGCGGCAGGTCGTCGGCCATGCGCAGACGCATATCGGGATATAGCGTCCATTGCTCGCCGTCCAGCGTGCGGCGGGTCGCCAGACTGCCGGCTTCGGTACAGCCATAAATCTCGCGTACCGGTGCGGCAAATACCTGCTCGGCCGCTTGCGCCAGCTCTATCGGTAGAGGCGCCGTGGCGGAGATGATGAATTCGGGCGATGGAAATTCAAGACCTGATTTCACGCAGGCACGCAGATGTACCGGCGTCGTGATCAATACACGCGGGTGAGGCAGTTCCTCCAGATCCCGGCGAATATCTTCGGGAAACAAGGGGCGGCCACTGTGCATGACGGCGCCACTGAGCAAGGCGTGCAGCACCGTTTTTTCCAGACCGTACATATGCTGCGGCGGCACGGTAGCCAGGATATAAGGCGGCCTTGGCAGGTCCGAAAAGAAACAGCGTCGCGCCAGGTCGGTGCCGATATGCAGGGCTTCCCAGGTCTTGTTATTGGGTTTGGGACGGCCGGTGCTGCCGGAGGTAAACGCCACCGCGGCCAGTTGCTCTGCCGGTATCTGCGGGTCGGGACTCCTGACCTGCCTGGCCGCCTGCAGGGTAAAGCAATGCACCGGCACACTGTCGATCGCCACGCTTTCGTCGGTCAGATAATAAGACTGCGGATAATCCTGGGCGATATCACGAATGGTTTCCGGGCCACGGCTGGGCGGCAACAGATTCGTCTGACCGCGCAACAGCACCGCGGCAAAGGCCACCAGAAAATGATAACGGTCGTCACAGCAATTGAAGGCATAGCGGGCTTCGGGCAGACGCTCGGCCAGCGCCTCGACCTGCAACAGGAATTCAGCCCGGGTGATATCACGGCCCTCATGCCGCACCATGACCTCATCGGCGGCATGGCCCTTGATCAACGGCAGGCTGCTCATGGGCTAGGGCCTGTTAACACTGATTCGGCGGATGGCGTTGCTCAACCAAGTCTGCCAGACAAGGCGCACACCGCAGCCCTTAGCCAATCTAAGGGCAAGGCGAGCAACAATGCGTAGGGAACGTATTGTCGCGAGCGCAGCGAGTCCGTCAGGACGCGGCCCAGGGAAGGGCCGCGCAACAGAGTATGGCGGGCTTGGGCGAGCAACCCTGCGGGACGGGGCCGTAAAGCCCCATCGCTGTGTCTCTCGTCGTTCATTTGCCCTGGTTAAATTTACAATTGGCAAATTTCACTCCTCGTTTCGTGCGCTGGGGCTTTACGGCCTCCGGCGACACCGCCAAATCAGTGTTAACAGGCCTTAATCATCCAGCAGGCTGTGATAATCGAATTGCGCGACGTCACGGGCAAAGTCCAGAAAATTATTGTGCTTGGGGTTGGGGTAACGGCGACTATGATAAAGGTACTCGCCCACCAGCAGGCTGAAAACAATGCTGAAATTCACGGCATTAATGATATAGGGCCAAGGCAACGGCGGCGCCAGCCACATGAGAAACAGATCCTCGGCCGCGAATATGAGGAACAGACACATCCAGAACTGGGTAACCCGCCTGGTATAGCGCAGCAGCGCCGGTTGCATGTCCTGCAGAATGCGTTCGTGGGGAATATCACGGGCCGCTGCCGCGATACGCGTGACCAGCGGCACTGACCCCCCCAGCAGCGTGCGGCCGAAGAAAACAGCCAGCAACAGGAAGATCATCACCGGCACCAGTTGCAGCAAGGCGCGTCCGTCGCCGGTCAACACCGACCAGCCGCCGGCGGCGGCCAGCACAGCCATCATCAGCCAGGCCCATGGCTTGCCCTGACGAAGCACCGGCCACAAAACCTGGGCGCCAAAACCAAGCAACGCGAGCATGCCCAGCCACGGCAGCTGCCAACGGACAGCGGCAAAGATCAGCAGTGGGTAGGCAAGCAGCAGGACCGGCATAAGGCTAGGCTCCGCCGCAAAAGAATCTTAGGCGGCGGGACGGTTCTGTTCGATATGGGCGTTCAACGACTGCAACGAACTGAAGATAGCCTTGTTGTTCTTGTCATCAGCCCGCAACTGCACACCGTATTGCTGGGAAATCGCTAGCGAAAGTTCCAGGGCGTCGATGGAGTCCAGGCCCAGGCCTTCCCTGAACAAGGGCGCTTCGGGCTCGATGTCGGCAGGGTCAACGTCCTGCAAATCGAGGGTTTCTACAATCAGTTGGGCGAGTTCGTGCTCGTTCGCGCTCTGTTCTGCCATAAGTCGGTTCCCATGGTCCTTCGGTTGCAAAGGCAAAAGTCTAGCATGACTTATTACTTACGGTTCCACAGGCCGCACTATTACTGATTCGCCTGTCTGGGCTAGAATTCCTGTTCTGGCAATCCGCTACTTTTTTACCGAGGCTTTGAGAAAGCTATGTCGAATTCCGCGCCTTCTACCGACTCCGTTCAGCGTTGTGATGTGCTTGTGGTCGGAGGCGGGCCCGGCGGCTCCACCGTATCCGCATTGCTCACCGAAAAGGGTTACGACGTGGCACTGCTGGAAAAGGCCAAACACCCGCGTTTCCACATAGGCGAATCACTGCTGCCGAAGAACCTGGATATCTTCGAGCGGCTGGGCGTGCTCGACAAGGTCGCCGCCATCGGTATTCCCAAGCCGGGCGCCGACTTCAACGCCGAGGGTTACACGCCGCCACGACATAACTTCTATTTCCGCAACGCCATGGATGCCCGCTGGCCGCATGCCTTCGAGGTACGCCGTTCGGAATTCGATCACATGTTGCTCATGAACAGCGCCGAGAAGGGCACCCGCGTTTTTGAAGAAACCAAAGTCACTGACGTCGAGTTCAGGCAGGACAAGAGCTGCCGTGTAACCGCCGAGAGCGGCGGCCAAAAACAGATCTGGGAAGCCCGTTACCTGGTGGATGCCTCCGGTCGCGATACCTTTATCGCCAGCAAATTCGGCCTCAAGCGCAAGAATCCGCGCCATGCCAGCGCCGCCATCTTCTGCCACTTCACCGGCGTGGAGCGTCGCCCCGGCGAGAATGCCGGCAACATCAGTGCCTACTGGTTCGAGCATGGCTGGTTCTGGCTGATTCCCCTGCTCGACGGCACCACGAGCATCGGCGCCGTTTGCGACCCGAATTACCTGAAGTCGCGCACCGTCAGTCCGCAAGAGTTTTTCTTCCAGACACTGGAACTGGCCCCGGCCGAGTTGCGCGAACGCATGAAAGACGCAAAGAAGGTGCCTGAATTCGAAGTCCGCGCCACCGGCAATTTCTCCTATCAGTGCACCCAGATGTACGGTGACGGCTGGCTGATGGTGGGCGACGCCTATGCCTTTATCGACCCCATCTTCTCCAGCGGCGTGCTGATGGCCATGACCAATGCCACGCATGCCACCGATATCGTCGATGCCCTCCTGCAGGGCAAACCCGGTACCGCGGCCATGCTCAAGCAATACCAAAAGCGCGTGCACAAGGGTATTCGCACGTTCTCCTGGTTTATCGAGCGCTTCAATTCGCCGGGCCTGCGCAAACTGTTCATGAATCCGGGCAACCCGCTGCGCATAGAAGAGGCGGTGACCTCGGTGCTGGCAGGTGACGTTTACGGCAATCCGAAGGTAGACTGGCGACTGGAAGCCTTTAAAGTGTTGTACTACGGCTTCAGTCTGAGCGAATGGCGCTCAGCCTGGGCCGACGTGAAGCGCCGTGCCAAACGCGCACGCACCGCTTTTACCGGGGGCACGACAGAACAGGATATCGCTTGAGCACCGCACGACCGCTTGAATCTGAACCCAGCGCCACCGGCATAGCAGCGCCGTTCAGTGTCGAATACCGTTACGGAGATGCGGCCCAGCTACTTGCCCAGGACAGTGAAAACCTGTTAGCTGTTGTCGAGTTCGGCGCAGATGTCGGCAGAATCAACGAAGATCCCCGCCAGATCAGCGTCGCTTTGGAGCAAGTCGGGGACAAGCCGCTGCTCGAGATCTGGCGCAGCACGCTGCCGGTGGAACATGGCTTCAAGAACGGCGTGGCCTTTGCCCGCAACGAGCATATCCTCGTCGGCCAACTGGTTCTGAACGAGAACGATTACCCCTCACTGGACGAAGCCGCCTTCGAAGCCTACCAGCGGATCCTGGCGTTCCAGCGCAACCAGGGCTACAAGCACGCCCTGCGCATGTGGAATTTCTTCCCTGATATCAACGTCGGCGATGCCGATGACGAGCGTTACCGCCAGTTTTCACTGGGCCGCGCCCGCACCTTCGAGCAGTTCCGGCACTTCGAACGGGCCCTGCCGGCCGCCAGCGCCATCGGTTCGTATCGCTCGGGACTGCTGATTCACTTCGTGGCTGCCCGTACGCCCGGGGTACAGATTGAAAACCCGCGCCAGGTCAGCGCCTTTCACTATCCCCGCCAGTACGGACCCAAGAGTCCGTCCTTTTCCCGCGCCAAGCTCAAGGACTGGGCAGACGAATCACAGCTGTACATTTCCGGCACCGCCAGCGTGGTAGGCCATGAAAGCGTGCATCTGGACGACGTTGAAGCCCAGACGGAAGAGATCGGCCGCAACATGCAGGCGTTACTGGATGAAGCCGCCAGGCATCAGCCCCGGTTCAGCAAGGCCCGGCTGGACGAACTCTCCCTGCTACGTGTGTACCTGCGCCCCCATCACGGCAATGTCGATACCATCCGTGAATATATCCAGCGCTGGTCGGGTCCGAATGTCCCCATGGTGTTCCTGGAAGGCGACATCTGCCGACAGGATCTTCTCATCGAAATCGAAGGCTACTACCAACTGCCTTTCTGACCGTCCGCTAAAGCGCCAACATCGCGGGCGCCTCTGCTGCCTGCAGATTGTCCAATAACCGTGTCATCAAGCCATTCAGGCGGTTGAAACGCGCGGCGTCTGCCAACATGGCTTCAGCGCTCTGTACAAAGTCGCCCCCGCCCTCCAGTTCATCTCCACAATGCTCGATCAGTGCACGCGCCGACTCCGGCGTGGTTTCCAGATGAAACTGCAGGCCCACCACCGCATTGTTATAGACAAAGGCCTGGTGGGCGCAGGCCTGTGACGATGCCAGAGCGGCCGCACCCTCGGGCACGCCAAAGGTGTCACCATGCCAGTGAAACGCCTCGAACTTTCCGGAAAAACCGCCAAATATGTCCGAATTAACGCCATCAGACGTTAATTCAACATCAAACCACCCGATCTCGCGTTGCGGGTTCTTGTAGACACGGCTCATCAGGACATCGGCGATCAACTGGGCGCCCAGGCAGATACCCAGCACCTTGTGCCCCTGCTTGATAGCCCGCTTGATGCAAAGCTTTTCTTCAATCAACCAGGGATATTCCGCCTCCTGATAGATATTCATGGGACCGCCCATGACGATCAGCCAATCGAAGTTATTTCGCGTGGGAGGAGACTCGCCGGCATACAGACGGGTCATGCTGACTTCCGCACCCTGCCGCTCCAGCCAGGGGCCAATGCTGCCAAGGCCCTCGAAGGGCACATGCTGTAACCAGTGAACCCGCATTACTCAGACGACCCGGCCTCTGGATCGAAATCCAGCGAGGCGGAGTTGATGCAATACCGCAAACCCGTCGGTTGCGGCCCATCCGCAAACACATGCCCCAGATGGGCATCGCAACGGCTGCACATTACCTCGGTGCGGCGCATGAACAGGCTGCGGTCTTCGGCTTCGGCTATCGCGGGTTGATCCACCGGCTGCCAGAAACTCGGCCAACCGGTTCCGGAATCGAATTTGTGTTCGGAGGAGAACAACGGCTGCCCGCAGCAGATGCAGCGGTACATACCGTCTGCATGATTATCCCAATAGGCGCCGGTGAAGGCCCGCTCGGTGCCCTTGCGCCGTGTAACCTCGTATTGTTCCTTGTCCAGTTGCTCACGCCACTCGGCGTCGGACTTGCTGATCTTCTGGCTCATGGCGCCCTCTCTTTGGCGAAGCGAGCCGCCAGCTTATCCAGCCCACCCTGGAAGTCCTTGCCGATCAGGGGTTCGAAAACGACCATCATCAGCTTGTCGATCGGGCTGGCCCCGGTATCGCCCCAGCAGGACCAGATGACTTCCGAGTGACTGAGTACGGGCCTGGTTTCTATACGACATTGCATGACGAAGCCGCCGTTATCCATATCGACCACGTATTCCATATAGGCGGCGGGATCGTAAGCGGTCACTTCGAGCACGCCAACCATGCTGCCATCATCCCAACTCTGCTGGGCGCCCACGCCCCAGTTCGGACCGGCATAGCTCATTTTCATTTCCGGATAATTCTCCGTGTTCCAGACCGTCCATTCCGGCCAGTTGGGCAGCATGCTGATAAAGGCCATGACCTTGTTGGGCGGGGCATCCACCTCTGCACTGCGTTCAACGCGCCATTCCGAATCCATGAGCAAGGCGATGAGCAGCAGCACGCCCAGCAACAACACCACAACGCCGACAACAATCTTCAGTATTTTCATTTCCGCACTCCTTTCCAACCCGGGGTATGGCGTCTCCATGCGCTATGGTGCGCTATTGTGCCCTGAGCAGGGAAGTCTGTTAACTGGCAGCGGTCAGAGTGGGGGTTACAGCGGATCCGGACGTGTCATCGTCCTGTCATTTGCGCGCTCTATGCTCCGCCTGAAGCCGTAGCATGTCTCGTCTCTCCACTCACGGCTTCCTGGCCCGGCCTTAGAACGTCGGGCCTTTTTGTTTCCACTATTGTTTCCACAACCCCCTGGCCCCCTTTACTCAAGGGGGAACCAAACCCTTCCGGACTACCGATCGGCGTGGTGCTCACCCCCTGAGTCAGGGGGGATTAAAGGGGGTTGTGAAAACAATAGTGGGAAAAAAGAACGGCGGACCCTTTCAGGCCCGCCGTGCTCCTCGCTAACCCGCGTTGACTTAACGTCAGGACTGCGGAGCGATATTGATCTCTACCGGCATGAATTCACCTTGCGGCGCCTGTTCCATTTCGGTGTCATAGATCTTGCCCTGATACTCATAGGTCACGGCATAACCATCCGTCTTGGTCTCGGTGCGGTAATCATTCACCGTCTTGCAACGCTGTTTGTAGTTCACGTGCTCAATGGTTTCCGGCTTGTGGTCGTCCTTATACACATCATGACCCACCTTGCCGCCGATCGCTGCACCGGCCACCGTGGCAGCGTCCTGGCCGCGACCGCCACCAATCTGGTGACCGATAGCGCCACCGATCAGGGCGCCCAGCATGGTCGAACCCAGTTTCCAGGATTCCTTACCGGTTTCCTTTTTCTCATAGGTCACGACCTTTTCCTGCCAGCATTCCTGGCGGGGCACGGCCACCTTGATTTCCCTGACGATGGGCTCGGCACTCAACACCCGGGCATGGCCCTCGGGGATACCGTCATCGTTGCTGTTCTTCACGTACTGGTAACCACCCACCGCACCGGCGGTGGCCAGGGGAGCCGCAATGGCGGCGGCAATCAACATATTGTTCATGGCTGACCTCCTCTGAAGTATTTATAGCCAATTCCCAAATTACGGAATCAGAATACCCGTGGGTCCCTGAACGGAAGATGAACACCTTAAAACTTTTTCGCTAGCGTCTCGCAGCCTGTACGTGCATCCAGTCGTAGTTACGGGCGCGTCCCAGACTCACCCAACCTTCCTCTTCCCAGAACTGCCACCAGGGGTCGTATTCGGGCCGTGCGAACCAGGCGCGATCACGTCCCCATTTGAGCTGATTGCGTGCCGGGTCATAGTCCAGGGCAATGCCCCAGGCATGCGTGGACCAACGGCTGCCGCCGCGGATGCGCCGCTTGTTAAAACAGCCACCCCAGTGATCCAGATGCAGGTCACTGATCTGCTGCTGACCATAATGATCCAGCACTCTGCCGAGTACACGCAGCAGCGAATCGGCCACCTTTGCATGACAGCGTATTCGCGTAACGCGCTGATTGAGATCCCAGGCAAGCTTGTGCACATAAGGCACGCCTACGGAAACCTGATTTGTCCCCGGCTGACCGTAGAAGGCTTTCAGGTCGGCGTCGTTTTCCGGGGGCCAGCGATTCGGATTGGGCGGCGGGGCAGGATCGTCCCGCCACACGGGCGGCTTGCTGCCATCTGTCTCGACGTGAATCAGGCTGTCGCAGGCGAAATCGGTCTGCGGTCCCCAATAGCCGTCGATGGTGCCGGCATCAATACCCCGCGCCTTAGCCAGTAACTGAATCGCCGCCGTGACTTTCCTGCGGCGGGAACCGGCCAGTATGGGGGCAGCGTGCGGGGCTGCCAGGTCGGCTTTTCGATTGCCCAGCCAGGTATCCAGTTTTCGCTCAGTTTGCTTTCCGGCGACGCCGTCTACTGCAGCGCCCCTGAATCCCAGCTCACGCTGCAGGATTCTGATTGCTTCAACAGGTATATGCATGACTCAGCCCTCCTATTATTCGTTCTCTTGTCAGCCCTTGAACTATAGGAGGGAATGATCAGGATGCAATGTTTATTCGTCCGGCCCCGTTGTTGGCTCCCAGGCCGCGCGGTCCAGGCGGTACACATAACAATCATCGACACCAAACTGACGACGCTCTACAAAACGAAAGCCCAGGCGCTCATAGAACCGGTGCGCCCGTGTGTTGGACGCCAGCGGATCGATCAACACGGCCTTGACTTCCGGCGAAGCGAAACAGCGGGCCAGCGCCTGCTGCATCATCTCCGTGCCATAGCCAACGGACAGATACCTCGCCTCACCGATCCAGATATCAATGGCGCGCAGATGATTCTCGATATCTCCCCAGTAATGGGTCTCCTCCAGGGCCGGATCAATAATCTGCATGAAGCCCAGCGGTTCACCACTGGCCTCGTCCTCGGCAATCAGCCACTCACGCCAGGCGGGAAAGTGCAGCAACTCCGTCTCCCATTCCCAGTCGTCATTGGGGTCTGCCGCAACCACATGGGGTTGCTCGTCCCAGTGCCGAAGCAAGGCAAGGTCTTCAATGTTGGCGGGGCGCAATCGAAGCAAGGAACCAACCTAAGAGCAAACTACTTATGCTCGATACATAATGAGAAACACGCCGGTGCCCAGCAGCACAACGCCGGCGAGCCTGTCCAGTCGTTTTCTCGCCACCGTATTCTGGAAGAAACGACCGGCACGCTCGGCCAGATAGGCATAACCGGTCTTGGCCAGCACAATGGCCGCCGTTGCCGCCAGCATGATCAGAAGCGCGTCCCTGAAACCGGCTTCAGCCAGATTCACATAGGCCGGCAACAGGCCCATATAGAAAAGAATCGCCTTGGGGTCGCCCAGGGTAATCAACAGCCCGCCCATGAAACTGGAGGCGCGCGAGTATTCAGGCGGGGCATCACCGGTCAGCATCTGCGGCTGCGAACGCATAGCTCCCACCCCCATCCAGATGAGATAGGCCCCGCACAGGTACTGAATCCAGACAAAGCTTTCGCCCATCACATCGGCCGCCGCCGCCAGGCTGTACATGGCCAGAATAATGAACAGGAAATCCGCCGAGATAATGCCGGCGATCATGATCAGCCCATGTGTGAAGCCTGAAGCCGCCGAGCGCGTAACCACCGCGAAGTCGCTCGGCCCCGGCACGACCGAGAGCAGGAACATGGTGCCGAACAGGGCGGCGAAGTGAGTCGCGGTCATGATGCCGGCGTCAGTTCGGCGATTTGCTTCTGCGTCTTTTTCGGCAAACGGGAGAGCGCATTGGCATAAGACCACTCAATCAATTCCCGCAGATAGTCCGGATCCATGTTGGCCACGTCTACCACCGTCACCCAGTGGAAACGCTGCATATACCGCGCAGGCTTGATGCCGGGCTGATCCGTCAGCTCCAGAAAGCGCTCCGGGGTAGTGCGGAAACTGAAACGCCAACGCTCGGGCTCGCTGGTCTTGAAGTAGGCAAAGAACTTGTCGCCCACATAATAGACCCGCACATTCGAAGGCTCGCCGGCATCCTTCTCCCGAGCGCCGGGAAAGGCACGGCAGAACGTTCTCACTGCAGTCACGTTCATCTGGACAATCCCGTTAACTCATACCGGCCACTCAGCGGCGCAGCATGGAAACGATCAGCTTATGACTGAACGCCAGCTGGCTCTTCAGGTAGCCGCTGTATTTGGGCAGGTCGTCATCTACCTCGGCTACACGGCTGTTGTAGAAAACATGCATCGAGGGTTCCGGCAACAAGGCGTCGTCACGAATATTCTGGCTCGGGACAATAATCGCTTTCGGCAAAGGGAAGATATGCATCTTCTCAATCGCCGGCTTGCCGCACTGTCTGCACTTGCCGCGCTGCACAGCCGGGGGTGGGCGATAAGCCCTGAATTCAACAGCGGTGTCGTCCGGCATGATCACGTCGGCGGGCCGGAAGAGAGTGATATCAGCAAAAGGTGCCTCGTTGAATGCCTGGCAAATCGTGCAATGGCAGAAACCCCGCATCAGCGGCGTACCGGTCACATTGAACTGTACTTGCCCACATTCACAACGGCAGTTATTCGCTTCACTCATAAGCTTTCCTCAGGCGGCATATTTAACAGCGACCGGCCGGGTGCTCCACCAGATACACCCGAGGAACAGAACCTGAATCACCAGACGAACAGTGAGCAGCGGCTCAGGAAAATCCGGGAACAGCTCCGGATGCAGCCACATATGCACATTGGCCGGTGTCACAGCCAGCGTCAACAGACAAAGCCCGATGCCGGCGAGTGAACGAAACCGCTGCACCAGGATGCCGAAAGCGCCCAGCAGCTCAAACACACCACTGACATAAACGGCCGCCTCCGGCCACGGTACCCATGGCGGCACAATGCTCACGAAGAAATCGGTCATCACAAAATGGCCGATACCGCCGAAAAAGAACCAGACAAAAACAATGCCCAGGCCGATCTTTTTACCGGTGCTCAATTTCCAACCCCTGTGTGTTCTGGCCGAGTATGACGAACCTTCAATCATGGCGATACAAAGAGCGTTTATTAGCTTGATTCGTCCTCACTGAGCGCCAAGCGCAGTGGTTCCGGAATCGTAACAGGACGTCTCGTTTCCGCAGAAACACATACCTGGGTGAGTTCGGCTGTGAAAGTCCTTTCGCCGGCGACTGAACCCAGCACGGAAAAACAAATGGCATGTGTGCGCATCTGCTTAACGCTCACATGAATCTCAAGCTCATCATCCCATGCCATCGGCTTCAGGAATTCGACGGAAAACGCCCGAGCAGGCGGGTAGATGCCCAGGTCAAGGATTCTACGTTCAGCTGGCCCACCAAGACGATCCGCAAGAAAATCCAATACCGCCTCGACCACGAAATAACCGATTCGAGGTGTATAGAGCACGCCTCCGGGGTCACAGTCCCCGAACCGCACGCGCCTATAAACGACAAAACTATTATTCATGGATAGTTGATACCAAAGTCACAGGTCGACCGACCAAGACTCATTCGAACTCAACTTTCTGTGGTTGTCTATTTTTAAGCCGTACCACTACTGTACCGGCCAATTTGTCGTGCCAACCCTGCTTCTTGGGATCGAATGCAACCCAAATATACCCAAGGCAAAGCGGGATAGCAGACAGAAAATAGGCGAGGTAACGACCGATCCACTGGCCTGTAGAGGGAATGTTTCCTGTTCTGGAGTCAACAATTTTTGCACCAACGGCCATTTTCCCCGGCGTTGCTTGCATTGCGGACCAAAACCATATGACCGCAACCGCAGGGAGAATCCACGAAATGATTACATCGGCTGGTCCTTGAACAAAGGATTCGGAAGCAAAATACTGTTCGCCATAAATCATCAGGAGAAGAGGAAGGGTTATAACCAAAATAAGTATTGAGTCGATAAGTGTTGCACCGACTCTTGGCCAAAAACCAACGTATTCCAGATTTTCATTTTCCATATTTATCTCCTCGTTATTTTGCCCGTTGACAAGCCGCCATAATACTTAACGCCTGAGTTAAAGGTGTGGGCAAAGCTGTACGCCCCGTGTGCAGCAGGCCTTGGGCGAATGCTTAGACCACATCTAAAGGAACCTCTTTGAGTGGATTACCACCGTCGATAAACACCCGACCATTTTTGACGAGCACCTGCCGTAACCGGTCGAGCGCCATGCGGCCTTTAGCTGGATGACGACCGTCCAGCACGCCGACCCGTATGGCGAATGCAAGATCATAAGGCTGCTCCCCGTTGGAAAGAACAAAGTCTTCAATCGAAACGCAGCGGAACTCAAGACGATTCGACGCAAGCTCTGTAGCAGAGCCCGCGATGGCCAGGGCGATAGCTTTAGGTGAGCGATCAATGGCGAGAACCTGTCCGGTGCCTATACGCCGAAGAACTGCTCGGGCAGCAACCCCGGGGCCGCAGCCTATCTCTAAAACACGCATGCCGGGACTAAGTGGAAGGGCCTCTACGATTGTGGCCAGTCTAGGCGAAATTGTATCGGCCATTATTCAAAAACTGTCCTGCCGGGCCTGACGACCAAACACGCCTGCCACTGTACGGCGCAGTACCTTGTTAGTTGCTGGTCTAGAAGCTTCTTCCGTCCACATGCTTGCTTTCCAGCTCTCTTGGTTCAATCCCATCCAGGCAATTGGCATTGATAGCAACGATAGGCGATCCGTCTGGCATGCTGCCATACGCGAAGCTTTCAATACCACATGTCTTACAGAACAGGTGGTGAATTGCTTTCTTGTTGAACAAATACTCTGTTAATTCGCGTTCACCCGATTTCAGATGAAAATTATTGCGCGGCGTGAATGCGAGCACGAAACCCATCCGCTGACAGCGGGAGCAGTTACAAGTGACTGTGTTGTCCAAATCCACATCGACTTCATAGTTAACGGCGCCGCATTGGCAACCGCCTTCATAATGTGAAACTGGCATATTTGTCTCCTGACTTGTCCGGATCTATGACACTGATAGTTGCAAACACCGGAAATAAGGGGTTGGCCTGTAGGCCAGCCCCGCTTGAATTTCATATTAAGCATGACGATGACCAAACATGATGATGAACATGCCAAGCAAACATACCCCAACTCCAATGAGATCGGTGACGGTTGGACGCACTGAGTCGACAGCCCACAACCAGAACAGGGCAACACTAATATAGACGCCACCATATGCAGCATATACACGACCGGCTGCATGAGGATGAAGCGTAAGAAGCCAGACAAAGGCGGCCAGGCTGAGAGCCGCTGGTACAAGCAACCAGGCACTGTGCCCCTGCTTCAGCCAAAGGTAAGGCAAATAGCAGCCGATAATTTCAGCGACTGCTGTGACAATAAATAGACCTGAAACCTTAAGAAATTCCATGGAAATTCTTCAGATGCCTGCCGCCGGAATTAAGGGGCTGCCCGATCAGGGCGGTGCCGTTTGAATGACTTGTTAATCATCATCTGGCGCCGGCTGTCGCTTGGAAGAAATCAGCATGGCAAGTGTTACGGCCAGAAGCACACCAGCAGCTGCTACCTCAAACCAGATTGTTACGTTCATGCCCATGGAATGTGCCGATACGGGTGCTACCCAATAGTGATCAAGGCCGGCGAAACCTAGCGTGGCATAAGCTGCAATGGTGAGTAGACCTATGAGACGTAGCCGGAGTATGAAGAGGATTGTGCCCAAAGCGCCAACAGCGGTGACAGCTACCCAAGCGAGGTACACCTTTGAGCGGGTAAACCAGGCCGGTAAATTGGGATAGTCGGCTAGAAACTCTGCGTTATGGGCGAAGTGTGCCAGGCTCGCCAGGCAGTAAACGGCTAACGCAATCAATAAGAATTTTGGAATTCGCGAGTAATGCCTTCTCATAGGTGCCTAACTATAAGTAGATAGCAATAACGTAAGTGGGAAATGCGTCATCGAGAAACCCCGGTTATTAGTATTGAAAGCCCGAAGTTTCACTATAGCCCAATCAATGCTTTGAGCAAGAACGGGAGAGTGATTCAGCCCTGGCGCTGAAGCCGTTCGACGGCCTCTTTGGCCTCCTTGAGGCCGACGTTGTGTATTTGCCGGTAGAGTTTGATGGCGGCAATTTTCTTGCCGCGGCCGAGGAGTTCTTTCACACCTTCATCGGACTGGGGTACCGTGCGGGCTTCCAGGGTGACGGTTTCACCCTTGTCGAGGAACTTGCGCAGCATCATGCCGACGACGATAGCGCCAGCCACCAGTAGCAGGATGCGGATCATGACGGGCTACTTCTTGCGCTTGGGCAAGTAGAGATCGGTTAATGTACCGGCAGCCGCTTCGGCTGCCATGCCCACGGTTTCAGAAAGGGTCGGGTGGGCGTGGATGGTGAGGCCGATGTCTTCCATGTCGGATCCCATTTCGATGGCGTGACCGATTTCGGCCATTTGCTCACCGGCATTCGGACCTACCGCAGCTCCGCCGATGATGCGACCGCTGGCTTTTTCAAAAAGGAGCTTGGTAAAGCCATCACTGTTGCCCATACCCAGTGAGCGGCCATTGGCTGCCCAGGGGAAGTTGCCCTTTTCGATTTCGATGCCTTCGGCCTTGCACTGTTCTTCGGTTTTACCCACCCATGCCACTTCGGGATGAGTGTAGACGACGGAGGGAATACACAGCGCGTCGAACTGCACCTTGTGACCGGCGATAACTTCGGCAGCCACTTTGCCTTCGTGCGTAGCCTTGTGCGCCAGCATGGGCTGTCCAGCCACATCGCCGATTGCGAAAATGTTCTTGACGTTGGTGCGCTGCTGTTTATCCACCGGAATGAAGCCGCGTTCGTCGACTTTTACCCCGGCCTTGTCGGCTGCAATGTTGCCACCATTGGGCTTGCGGCCCACGGCCACCAGCACTTTATCGTAGGTGAGCGCGTCCGGCGCCTTGTCCCCTTCAAAGCTGACTTTCAGACCTTTTTTCTGCGCCTCGACGTTGGTGACCTTGGTATTCAACAGCACATTATTCAGCAGCGGCTTCATGTGCTTTTCCAACACCCGCACCAGGTCCTTGTCGGCACCGGGAATCAGGCCCGGCGTCAGCTCGACCACGTCGACCTTGCTGCCCAGCACGGCATAGACGTTGGCCATTTCCAGGCCAATGATGCCGCCGCCGATAACCAGCATGCTCTTGGGAATATCTTTCAGTTCCAGCGCGCCGGTGGAAGTGATGACTCGCCCGTCGTCCGGCAGGAAGGGCAGCTGCATGGATTCGGAACCTGCCGCGATGATGCAGTTTTCGAACTTGATGGTTTTCTCACCGTCTTCACCCTTTACTGACAGGGTGGTGTCGGAGGTGAACTGGCCTTCGCCATGCACGACGGTGATCTTGCGTTGCCTGGACATGGTGCCCAGGCCGCCGGTGAGTTTGCCGACCACGCTTTCCTTGAAGCCGCGCAGTTTGTCCAGATCGATTTTCGGCTCGCCGAAGGCCACGCCATGCTCGGCCATGGCGCCGGCTTCCTGGATGATGTGCGCGGTATGCAGCAGGGCCTTGGAAGGAATACAACCGACATTGAGACAAACGCCGCCGAGTGAAGGATAACGCTCGACCAGGGTGGTTTTCAGCCCCAGATCTGCGGCGCGGAAGGCGGCGGTGTACCCGCCCGGGCCTGAGCCCAGGACGACGACTTGCGTTTCGATAGTTTCGCTCATGTTGCTGTATTCCCCGATGTTTCTTACGGCATTTTATGCCTTTCGCCGGACGCAAAGCTTACCGCATGCGGGCGAGGGAAATAAGTCGCACAGACAAGGAAAAGTACCCGTCCATGAATTCAACGGGGCAGTAAGCGGCTATTGTAGAAACCCTCCCCCTTAGCCAGGGGGAACCGGAGGGGTTATGGGAACAAAAAAGAGGCCGCGGCAACGTGCCGCGGCCTGCAAGCTGACTGTCATGTCAGCGAGGAGACGGTTTGAACCGCGGGGGATTAATCGCCCGCGGATTTCCGCAAATTAACGCGTGGTGCGTTTCTTCACCTGAGAAGCCTGGAAGTGCTTCTCGTCGTAGCTGACGGTGAAGTCATTCGGCTTGTCTTCGTTGATCATGGCCGTGGCGAAGTAAATGCCGGTCTGCAGATCGTAGATGATTTCCGGCACCGTGCTGCAGGTCAGCATGGTTTCCAGACATACCAGATGACCTTCCTGGAACTTGTAGTACTGGTCACGATGATCGTAGTTGTCCAGCATCGTCGCAGTCCAGGTGTCTTCATCGAAGTAGATCACTTTCTTCTTGAAGGTATGGCGCACATCCGGTTTGTTGTTGGCCTCAACCACCCACATACGATGGATTTCATAACGCGGCAGTTCCTGATCAATGTGATGCGGACTCAGGATGTCCTCGTACTTCAGGGTGTTGGAGTTGATCTTGTAGGAGTTGTTCGGCGTGATCATGGGCTTGCGTCCGACCAGCTTCCAGGTGAAGCGGTCCAGCTTGCCGTTGACCATGTCAACCTGGTCATAGAACTGCTGACCGTCGGTGCCTTCATAGGGATTGTCATAGGCCACCGAAGGCGCACGACGGATGCGGCGCAGGCCGGGGTTGTACAGCCAGGCGTCACGGTAGTCGGCGTGTTCCCAGGCCAGCAGCAACTGACCGGCGTTACGCGGCGGGGCGATGGTTTCCGACAGGTAGTACAGGAAGATGTCTTCGCCGGAGTTCATGGAACCCGGAGTATCCAGATTCGAATAAACGAACTTCACTTCCTCAACCAGCTTGGTGATCTGGTGTGAACCATTCTGCTGCACGATGGCCTGGTTGTTGAAACGCACCACATCGTTGCCGCGCCATTTCAGGCGGTGGTTCCACCAGGGATGCGCACCGCTGGTCGGAATCGGGAACGGGAAGCCAAGGGTGGCGTTACGGATCTTGTCCGGGTCGCCGCCTTCCAGTTCGGCCGTGGAGGCATTCTTGATAGTGGCCTCGTAAATGGGTTTGGGCCAGGCAGAATCACGATGGCTCGGGTAGACGTGCATCTTGTAGGTGTCGTAGCGCGTCAACATCTGCTTGTGACCTTCGGACAGCAGGTCGGCATATTCCGCCATGTTGGCCTTGGTGATGGTGAACAGCGGTTTTTCGTCCTTGTAACGATCTTCCAGCCAGGGGGTTTCCTTGATCAGCTTTTCCCCATGCGGCGTGTACGGCGTCCAGGCGGGCACTTTGCCATCTTCAGTGCCGGCGCGGATTGCACCCAGGGGGGTATATTCGGTGCCTTCGAGACCGAGCTTGGCGATCTCTTCCGGCGGTGCTTTGGCGAGCACCGCGCCGGATGCAACCAGGCCGGCTGCGAGCAACAAACTCTTGTGGGAAAACTTCATTTCCGTCTCCTCAGATCTGACTTTTTAGACAGCAAAACAAACTCAGCGGTCTAACAGTAGCCGCTGTTCTTCTTGGCAGCAAAGGTAAAAACATGACTTGAGTCATGTTTTGTGCCATTGTTGTCACCCAGCTAAGACATGTCAAGCGAGTTGGGGTTCAAGTGCCACAGACACAACCCGAATATATCGCACGCCGTCCGGTGCAGGCGCGCAGCAAGGCGAAAGTACAGCACATGCTGGAAGTTGCCGCGGATATGCTGCGTGAGGGACGGGTGGATGAGTTTTCGCTACCCAAGCTGGCGCAAGCCGCCGAAGTTCCCAAAGCCACGGTCTATCAATTTTTTCCCACCAAATACGCCCTGTTCAATACCCTGGGCGAAACCCATCTTTCTCATGTGGAAGAATTGATCCGGCAGGGTTTCGATATCAAGGTTTCACCCGACTGGCGCTCGGCCCTGCGCTATTTGATCCGCTCCGTGGCCGACTACTATGTCGATGAGCATGGTGCCCGCGCGCTCCTGCTGGGTGGCTCGCTCACCCCGCAGTTATATGAAGCGCAGGAAAACACCCTGCAACGTGTCGCCAACACCGTGCGCGAATTATTCCGCAACGCCTACGATGTTCCGGACCTGCCGCGCGAACCGGATGTGTATTTGATCAATTGCGAAATCGTGCGTGCAGTATTCGCCACCGGCGAATACACACTGCATGCCATGACGCCGGAAATCGTGGAGGAGGCCTGCCGGGTCTCGGTGGGCTATATGGGGCAATATCTGGATTAAGGAAACGGTCATTGCGAGCGAAGCGAAGCAATCCCATAAGGCTGAAGATCGCCGCGCCCCTCAGGCTCGCGATGACATGAAAGCTTAAAGCAGCGCCCTTCTTATATCCGACAACAGCTCGGCCAGATAACCGGTAATGCGTGCTGCCTGTGCGCCGTCGATAACGCGGTGATCATAGGACAGTGACAGCGGCAACATCAGGCGCGGCTCGAACTCCTTGCCGTTCCAGACCGGTTTCACCTGCGACTTCGATACCCCCAGGATGGCGACTTCCGGCGCATTCACGATGGGCGTGAACATGGTGCCACCGATACCGCCGAGGCTGGAGATGGAGAAACACCCCCCCTGCATGTCGGCCGCTGACAGCTTGCCTTCGCGTGCGCGGGTGCTGACTTCACCCAGCTCGCGGGCGATCTGGAACAATCCCTTCTTGTCGACGTCGCGAATCACCGGCACCACCAGACCATTCTGGGTATCGACCGCGACACCAACGTTGACGTATTTCTTCAGAATCAGGTTTTCGCCGTCCGGTGCCAGCGAACTGTTGAGTTCGGGGAATTCCAGCAGGGTATTGGCGCTGACTTTCAACAGGAAGGCGAGCATGGTGAGCTTGATACCTTCCTTTTCCGCGTCGCCCTTGCTCTCCTTGCGGAAGTCTTCCAGCTCGGTGATATCGGCTTCGTCGAACTGCGTGACATGCGGCACGATGACCCAGTTGCGATGCAGGTTGGCCGCCGACAGCTTGCGAATACGCGGCAGCGGCATGGTCTCGGTGTCACCGAACTTGGAGAAATCCACGGCCGGCATTTGCGGCAAGCCGGTGCCACCGGCGGTCTGCACCGGCGCTGACATGACGCCCTTTATATAGAGCCGGACATCTTCCTTGAGAATGCGGTCCTTGGGACCGCTGCCCTTGACCCGGCCAAGGTCCACACCATGTTCGCGGGCATAACGCCGCACCGAGGGCGAGGCATGCACTTTGGAAAAGGCCGTTTCATCCAGACGCGCGCTTTGTGCGGGCGGCGGTGCGGGCTCGGCTTTGGCTGCCGGCTCGGCACTGACGGGAGCAGGTGATGGCGCAGGCGGCGGGCCAGCGTCTTCGGCCTCCGCGCTGCCACTTTCCAGCACCAGGATAAGGTCGCCTTCGGAGACCTTGTCGCCGGCCTTGACCTTGAGCGACTTCACCTTGCCGGCCACCGGCGCCGGCACATCCATGGTGGCCTTGTCGGACTCCAGCGTAATCAGCGAGGCTTCGGCATCCACCATATCGCCTTCGGCGACCAGCACCTCGATGATTTCCACCGATTCGAAGTCACCGATATCCGGCACATCCACTTCTATTTCGCTGCTGCTGGCGGCGGCAGGCGCCGGCGGCGCTGCAGGTGCTTCTTCGGGGGTTGTTGTTTCGGGAGATGCCTCTGGTTCGGCCTGTTCATCAGCAGGCGCACCCGCGTCTGCCGCCTCAAGTTCCAGTTCCAGGATAAGGTCGCCTTCGGAAACCTTGTCGCCGGCCTTGACCCTGAGCGATTTCACCACCCCGGCCTCGGGTGCCGGTACGTCCATGGTGGCCTTGTCCGATTCCAGCGTAATCAGCGAGGCCTCGGTTTCAACCCGATCGCCTTCGGCCACCAGCACCTCGATGATTTCGACGGCGTCGAAATCGCCAATGTCGGGAACTTTGACTTCTATGCTGGCCATGATTACACCTGCCAGGGATTGGGCTTGTCGCCGTTCAATCCATACTTGTCGATGGCTTCCTTCAGCTGCTTGCGCTCGATCTGGCCGGCGTCGGCCAGGGCCGTCAGCGCCTTGAGCGTAATCCAGCGGCGGTCGACTTCGAAGAAATGACGCAGGTTTTCACGGGTATCCGAGCGACCGAATCCGTCGGTGCCGAGAACGTAATAGGGCGCCTTCACATAAGGCCGGATCATGTCGGCGTAGGCGCGCATGTAATCAGTCGCTGCAATCACCGGACCGTCGCGGTCAGCCAGGCATTGTTCGACATAGGACTGACGCGGTTCTGCTTCGGGGTGACGCATGTTCCAGCGTTCCACATCTTGGCCGTCGCGCCGCAGTACGGAAAAGCCGGGTACGCTCCAGACATCGGCCTCCACGTCCCAATCGTTTTTCAGCAGTTCTGCCGCGGCGAGGACTTCGCGGAAAATGGAACCACAGCCAAGCAGCTGTACTTTCTTCTTGGCTTTTTTGTCTGCTTCGGAAAACAGGTACATGCCACGGCGAATGCCGTCTTCCACGCCCTCGGGCATGGCCGGGTGTACGTAATTCTCGTTTTCGACCGTGATGTAGTAATAAATGTCTTCGTGGTCGTCATACATGCGGCGCATGCCGTCCTGGATGATGACCGCCAGCTCGTAGGCGAAAGTGGCGTCGTAGGCCACGCAGTTGGGCACGGTGTCGGCAATGATGTGGCTGTGGCCGTCTTCATGCTGCAGGCCTTCGCCATTCAGCGTGGTACGGCCGGCAGTGCCGCCGATGAGGAAGCCACGGGTACGCATGTCGCCGGCCGCCCAGGCCAGGTCGCCGATGCGCTGGTAGCCGAACATGGAATAGAAAATATAGAAGGGGATCAGCGCCACGCCATGGTTGGCATAGCTGGTGCCCGCGGCAACCCAGGACGACATGGAGCCGGCTTCGGTAATACCTTCTTCCAGAATCTGACCCTTGATGTCTTCGCGATAATAGGCCAGTTGATCGGCATCCTGCGGCTCATATAACTGACCGACCACCGAATAGATGCCGTACTGCCGGAACAGGCCTTCCATACCAAAGGTACGGGCCTCATCGGGCACGATGGGCACCACGCGTGAGCCGATTTTCTTGTCCCGCAAACAGGTTTGCAGGATGCGCACGAAGGCCATGGTGGTGGAAATTTCGCGGTCGCCGGTGCCTTCCAGCAGGGCCTTGAAATCTTCCAGTTCCGGGATCTCCAGCTTCTCGGTGCTGGGCCGGCGCGCCGGCAGGGGGCCGCCCAGCTCTTCACGCCGCTGCTTGAGATATTTGATTTCCTCGGAATCCTCGGCCGGCCGGTAGAAGGGTACAGCGCTGATGTCTTCATCCGAGATCGGAATTTCAAAGCGGTCGCGGAAATCGCGCAACGCCTTTTCGCCCATTTTCTTCTGCTGATGGGTGATGTTCTGGCCTTCACCGGCCTCGCCCATGCCGTAGCCCTTGACCGTCTTGGCCAGGATTACCGTGGGGCGGCCGTCGGCCTGGTTCACGGCGCGGTGATAGGCCGCGTAAATCTTGTGTGGATCGTGACCGCCGCGATTGAGGCGCGCCACGTCTTCGTCCGACAGGCGCTCGACCAGGCGTGCCGTTTCCGGATACTTGCCGAAGAAACTTTCGCGGGTATAGGCGCCGCCCTTGGCCTTGCAGTTCTGGTACTCGCCATCGACGGTTTCGTCCATGAGTTTCTGCAGCACGCCTTTCTGATCCTGGGCAATCAGCGGATCCCATAGCGAACCCCAGATGACCTTGATGACGTTCCAGCCGGCGCCGCGAAACACACCTTCCAGTTCCTGGATGATCTTGCCATCGCCGCGCACCGGCCCGTCTAGCCGCTGCAGATTGCAGTTGATGACGAACACCAGGTTGTCGAGTTTTTCGCGCGCGGCGATATCAATCGCACCCAGGGATTCGGGCTCGTCCATTTCGCCGTCGCCGCAGAAGCACCAGACCTTGCGGTCCTTCATGTCGGACAGGCCGCGGTTGTGCAGGTACTTCATCATGCGGGCCTGGTAAATCGCCATGATCGGGCCCAGACCCATGCTCACGGTGGCGAACTGCCAGTAGTCCGGCATCAACCAGGGATGCGGGTAGGAAGAGAGTCCTTTGCCGCCGGTTTCGGAACGGAAATTGTGCAGCTGTTCTTCGCTCAGGCGTCCTTCCAAGTAGGAACGGGCATAGATGCCCGGCGCTACATGGCCCTGGATGTAGACCAGGTCACCGCCGCTGGGATGATCCGGCCCCTTGAAGAAGTGGTTGAAGCCGACATCGTACAGCGTGGCCGAAGAACCGAAGCTGGCGATATGTCCGCCAATGCCGGCATGGTCGCGATTGGCCTGGATCACCATGGCCATGGCATTCCAGCGAATCAGCGAACGGATTTTCCATTCCAGTGCGTGGTCGCCCGGCGAGGGCACCTCAGCTTCCGGCGGAATGGAATTCAGGTAGGCCGTGTTCGGGGAAAAGGGTATATAGGCCCCGGACCGACGTGATTTGTCAATCAGGGCTTCGAGCAGAAAATGCGCCCGTTCGGGGCCTTCCCGCTCAATGACTGCATCAATGGCCTCGAGCCATTCCTGCGTCTCGACAGGATCGGCATCCTGTCGCTGCGATTGCGTGTCCGCCATCTGTGATCCTTTGGTCGTTGGCCAAGCCGACGAGCGCTGCTTCAATACAGCCTATCTTATATATATGGCGGGTGGATTATATGAGCCGTATGTATGAGTTCCCAAATACGGCAGGGAATGGTCATTACCCTTACACGCCGGCGTTAAGCTATTTGCCGATACAGAAGCTGGAGAAGATTTCACCCAGCAGATCTTCGCTGCTGACGGCCCCGGTGATCTCGCCGAGTGCGTCCTGGGCGGCTTTCAGTTCTTCCGCCAACAGTTCACCGGCGCGGAATTCGATCAGTTGACGCGTGCCTTCGGCCAGACAGGTTTCGGCCCTGCGCAGCGCATCCAGATGACGGCGACGTGCAACAAACCCGCCCGCTTCTGCAGCCTGATAGCCCATGATGTTCTTGAGATGTTCGCGCAGTGATTCGAGTCCGGCGCCGGTTTTGGCCGACAGGGTGATTTCGGTCACACCCTCCACCAGCCGTTTGCCGGCCTCCCGGCCGGAAAGGTCGCATTTGTTGCGAACCACCGTCAGAGCCAGTTCCGCCGGCAGACTTTCCAGCAGGACCCGGGCTTCGGCATCCACCCCCATGCGATCGTCCACCAGCAGCAGGGCATGATCCGCCCGCTCCAGTTCGGCGCGGGCGCGGCGCACGCCTTCGGTTTCCACCGGATCATCCGAGTCCCGCAGACCGGCCGTATCAATGATATGCAGAGGCAGGCCGTCGATGGCCAGATGCTCACGCAATACATCACGGGTTGTGCCGGGAATATCGGTAACAATGGCTGCTTCCCGGCCGGCCAGACAATTAAGCAAACTCGATTTGCCAACATTGGGTACGCCGGCCAGAACCACCGTAACGCCTTCCCGAAGCAGGGCGCCCTGGCGCGCCTGGGCAAGGATGGCGGACAACTGCTCCTGCAGATGCGCCAAATTTTTCTGCACCACACCGTCGGCCAGAAAATCGATTTCTTCCTCAGGAAAATCGATCGAGGCTTCGACATAAACCCGCAGTTCGGTGAGCGCCTCGACCAGGGCATGAATCCGGTCGGAGAAAGCCCCGTCCAGAGAATGCAGGGCGGCGCGCGCGGCCTCTCGCGTGCCGGCATCGATCAGGTCTGCAACGGCTTCTGCCTGAGCAAGATCCAGCTTGTCATTGAGAAAGGCACGTTCGGTGAATTCACCGGGACGCGCCAGGCGGGCGCCCAGTTCACAGACCCTTTCCAGTAGCTGGTCGAGAATGACGGGGCCACCATGCGCCTGCAGCTCGATTACATGTTCGCCGGTGAAGGAATGCGGCTCGGGAAAATACAGTGTCAAACCGTGGTCGATGATTGCTCCATCAGCCGAGCAAAAGTCTGCCAGGCGGGCGCGCCGTGGTTCCGGCAATTTACCCACCAGCTGCGTGGCGATGCGAGGAACGTCAGCTCCCGATACACGGATGATGCCCACCCCGCCGCGACCCGGAGGCGTAGCGATGGCGGCTATGGTTTCGGTGACTGCTGTCATAAGTGCCCGGTCATTACGCGCCGCGTTTGAGGTAACGCCGCTATCTCCTGATGATTGATTATTGATGGAGATTGCTGCGCTTCGGCCGTAATGACAAGTACGCCCTGTATCCGCCTATTTTGACGGGGCGTCTTCCTTGTCCATGCGGCGTGTAATCACCCACTGCTGGGCGATACCGATGACATTGCTTACCAGCCAGTACAGCACCAGACCAGCCGGGAAGAAGGCAAAGAAACCGGTCAGGGCAATCGGCATGATGGTCATCATGCGCTGCTGCATCGGGTCCATGGTCATGGCCGTGCCGGACAGTTTCTGCTGCAGCCACATCGATACACCGAACATCACCGGCAGCACATAATAGGGATCAGGTGCTGACAGATCGTTCAGCCACAATGCGAAATCGGCCTGACGCAGTTCCACACTCTGCAACAACACCCAGTACAGGGCAATGAATACCGGAATCTGTACCAGCATGGGCCAGCAACCCCCAAGCGGGTTGAAGCCTTCCTTCTTATACAAATCCATCATGGCCTTCTGCATGCCTTCGCGGTCGTCGGCGTAGCGTTCCTTGATGGACTGGATGCGCGGCGTGAATTTACGCATGCGCGCCATGGCGCGGTACTGATGCTCGGACAGTTTGAAGAACGCCAGCTTGATGATCAGGGTCAGCAGAATAATGGCAAAGCCCCAGTTGCCGGTTAAGCCATGCAACTTGTCCAGCACCCAGAACAACGGTTCGGCCAGCAAGGTGAGAATGCCGTAGTCAATGGCCAGTTCCAGACCTGGCGCAACATCATCGAGCTTGCCCTGCAACATCGGACCGATAAACAGGCGACTGTTGAAAACATGACTGCCGCCGGGTTCCAGGGTTTCCTGCTGGCCGATGTAGCCGGCCGCATAGCCCTGTGCCTGACCCATGCCGTTTTCAATACGCTTGGGCTGCGCGAAATAGCTATGCGTCTGGTCTTCCGGCGGCACTACCGCGGCCAGGAAATAATGTTGTTGCATGGCCAGCCAGCCGCCGGTCTGCTGCACGGATAACTTCTCGTCTTCCAGATCGTCGAAATCCAGCTTGGTATATCGATAACCGCCATCGTCCGGTTTCTGCTCATACCAGCCGATGCCGAAGAAACTCTGGATAAAAGGCGGTTCCTCGGCTTCGGAATAGGCTGTGCGCCAGTAGCGCAGGTAGGGGCTCAACACCCAGGGTTCGGCATCGCCGTTGTGCACTTCATATTTGAGGTCTATTTCATAACTGTTGCGCTTGAAGCCATAAACCTTGGTGACCGTGCGCTGACCCTGCTTCCAGTCCAGACGCACTTCAAGACTGTCGGCATCCTTGGCCAGCGTATATTCAGAGCGCGCCGCCTCGAACAGACTGCGATGGTCCGGCGCTTCGGCATCACGCGCCACCAGCCCGCTCTGGGCAATAAAGTAATTAGGCAGGCTGTTGTTCAGCAGATGCAAATCCTGCCCGGGCGCATCCTTGGAAACCGGTATACCCAGCAGCTGAACCTGACGCAGTACGCCACCGGCTGTATCAATCTCCACATACAGCCGGTCGGTGCGCAGCTTGATGATGTCACCTCCGGCTGGCTCGCTTATCTGTTGTTTTTCGGCCACCGCTGCTTCACGTGAAGGCGCGGCTTCAATACTGGGAACATCGCCTTTTGCCTGTTGCGCAGGTGGCTGGTCCTCGTCCAGGCTGGTTTGCACCTGGGTGGGGACGGACGCCTGTTTATATTGATCTTCGGGTTTTGGACCGTAGTCTTCCTGCCAGGCGCGATACAGCATAAACAGCAGAACGCCCATTACGCAGAGCAGGACAAAACGTCGGTTTTCCATGAATCAGGATTCCTTGTGTTCCAGTCTTGTGGTTTGGCTGCTGTGGCAGCAACCTGCCTGATGTGAATGATCAGGCACCGGATCATACCCGCCCGGACGGCCGGGATGACAGCGCAGCACACGGCGCAGGGCCATCCAGCCTCCACGTAAAACGCCGAAACGCTCGATGGCTTCGACCGTATAATGCGAACAGCTGGGATAGTAACGGCAGCGCGGTCCGAGCAGGGGACTGATCAGCTGCTGATAAAAGCGAATGAGAAAAATGAACAGAGTGCGCATGTTGTTTCTCAGCGCAGTCGGTGCCAATGCGATTCAAGACTCTGGATCAGCGTCCTGTTATCTGCATCGCGTGCCTGGGATTTTGCCATGACCACGATATCCACGGCCGGCAGGGTTTCTATCTGCTGACGATAGCTCTCGCGTATCAGTCTTTTGATGCGATTGCGTTGCACGGCAAGACGGGCAGCTCGGCGGGAAACGGTAATACCCAGGCGTGGCCTTTGCAGTTCGTTTGCCAGTACGACGACGGTAAAGAAATCATCGTGCCGGCGGCGGCCGTTTGACAGTACCTGCCTGAATTCCGGGGCATTACGCAGGCGCGCAGTGCCCGGGAATCGCGCATCGGTCACTGCAGAGCTACGGCTCCGCTCAGGCGGACAGGCGTGCGCGGCCCTTGGCGCGGCGCGACTTGATGACGTTGCGGCCGCCCTTGGTGGCCATGCGTGCACGGAACCCGTGGGTACGCTTGCGACGGAGATTACTGGGCTGAAAGGTGCGCTTCATGGTTATCACCTGACTGGCCACAAAGGCCATACGAAGAATCAAAAGGCCGCGTAGTTTGCCTACAAAGTGCGCTTTTTTCAAGCTTTCTGACCAAAATCAGCTGCTTGGAAAGAGACAAAAACAGCCTGTGGATAACTTGCCGGTTCCGCGTTAGACTGGCAGACCATTTTTTCATCCAGGTTTGCGGCCCATGCCGACGGTATCCGGGCCGTGATCACATACCAGAGGAGGTAGGTGCCTTGTCGGCGAACCTGTGGCAACAATGCACACAAAAACTTTCAGAAAGGTTGTCAGACAAGGAGTTTGGCACCTGGATCATGCCGCTGCAGGCTGTTGAAACCGACTCCGGTCTGGACTTGTTGGCGCCCAACGCCATGGTGCGCGAGCAGATTGAGCAACACTATCTTTCACTGATTAATCGCGTTGTCGGCGAGTGTGGCGTTGACCCTGGCGCCCAGGTTCGGCTGCGCATTGGCAGCAACAGCGTCATCCCTTCTCTGCCCGAAGAGGAAGAAGACACCACTCCTGCGGCCGTGACCCTGGGCACCCGCCTGGACCCCAAGTACACCTTTGAATCTTTCGTGCAGGGCAAGTCCAATCACATTGCCCGCGCCGCGGCAGAGCAGGTGGCCGATAATCCTGGCGGCTCTTATAACCCGCTGCTGATCTACGGCGGCTCGGGCCTGGGTAAGACTCACCTCATGCACGGCATCGGGCACCGCATGGTGCAACACAATCCCAAGGCGCGCGTGGTCTATCGCCAGGCGGAACGTTTCGTCAATGAAATGGTGGCTGCCATCCGGCATAGCCGCATGGACGAGTTCAAGAGTTTCTATCGCTCCTGCGATGCCCTGCTGATTGACGATATCCAGTTCTTCGCCGGCAAGAAGGGTTCACAGGAAGAGTTCTTCCACACCTTCAATGCCCTGCTGGAAGGCAAGCAGCAGATCGTGCTGACCTGTGACCGTTTCCCCAAGGAACTGGATGACCTGGAAGATCGTCTGAAATCGCGTTTTTCCTGGGGGCTGTCAGTCTCGGTAGAGCCACCGGAACTGGAAACCCGGGTCGCCATTCTCATCAGCAAGGCCGAGCAGGCGGGCATCAGCCTGCCGCAGGAAGTCGCTTTCTTCGTGGCCAAGCGGGTGCGCTCGAATGTGCGCGATCTGGAAAGCGCCCTGCATCGGCTGATTGCGGGATCGCAGTTTACCGGTATTGCCATCGACATCGAATTTGCCAAGCAGGTGCTGCAGGACATGCTGGCGGTACACGATCGTCTGATCACCCTGGAAAACATCATCAAGACGGTGGCGGAATATTACAAGATCCGCGTTTCGGATCTGCTGTCTTCCCGCCGCAACCGATCCCTGGCGCGGCCGCGGCAGATCGCCATGGCGCTGGCCAAGGACCTGACCAATCACAGCCTGCCGGAAATCGGAGAGGCCTTTGGCGGGCGCGATCACACCACGGTGCTGCACGCTTGCCGCAAAGTTCAGGAGTTGCGTGATTCGGATAGCCGCATCAACGAAGATTACAGCAACCTGTCGCGCATACTGAGTCACTGATAAAAGGATGAGTAGAGGTTAACGACACGCAAAAGCAAAAGCTGTGTATAACGTTCTGGAAAACCACCGTATAAAAGGTGGGCAACTGGGAGCTGAATAAATGGCCACATTTTGTCCACAGGCTATACGGCAGTTTTCAGGAATCATTAACACAGCTTTTAGCCGTTGTTAACATATTGAATTTAAAGGATAATTTACTATTATCCACATGTATTTGGCGGTGTTAGTATTACTACCACCATGTATTTAACTTATATATAAGAAGTAACTAGAGAGGTTGACATGCGGTTTACCACCTCGCGTGATGCTCTGTTCAAGGCTCTGCAGGCAGTGGTCGGCGTAGTCGAAAAACGCCAGACCATGCCGATTCTTTCCAACCTGCTGCTCAAGGTCAGTGGCAACGAACTGGAAATGACCGGTACCGACCTGGAGCTTGAGTTGATCAACCGATTGCCTGTGGAAGATGCGGCTGATGGAGCCGCGGCAGTTCCTGCCCGCAAACTGTTCGATATCTGTCGTGGTTTGCCTGATGGGGCGAGCATCTCCTTTGAACTGAGCGAGCAACGCGCGACCCTGCGTTCTGGCCGCAGCCGGTTTGTGCTGGCGACCATGTCGGCCGACGAATTTCCCATGCTGGAGGGTCTGGAAGAAGGGCAGCAGTTTGATGTGTCCAGAGACGGGCTGCGCAAACTGATCGATCGCACCCACTTCGCCATGGCGCATCAGGATGTGCGGTATTACCTGAATGGCCTGCTCCTGGAAGCAACGCCCAAGCGCCTGCGCTCGGTAGCCACCGACGGACATCGCCTGGCACTAAGCGATATGCAGGCTGATCTCGGCGTTGAAGGCAGTCTGCAGATCATTGTCCCGCGCAAGGCTATTACCGAACTGCAAAGACTGCTGGATGAAGGACAGGAGGAACTGCGTCTGTTTGTGACCGGCAACCACCTTCGGGTGCAACTCGGGGCTATCCGTTTCACCACCAAACTTATCGATGGGCGTTTTCCTGATTACGAGCGGGTCATTCCTGAAGAGGGCGACAAACTCCTGCAGGGGGATCGCGAACCGGTGCGCCAGGCACTCATGCGCACGGCAATCCTGTCCAATGAAAAGTTCCGTGGTGTGCGTGTGAGTCTGGCCGAGGGGCGCCTGCGCCTGCAGGCTCAGAATCCGGATCACGAGGAAGCCGAAGAGGATATGGAAGTTGACTACTCCGGCACCCCGATCGAAATCGGCTTCAACGTAAATTATCTTCTGGACGCCCTGGGTGCGATGGAAGGCGAACAGTTCACCATGGAACTGAGCAGTCCGGACAGCAGCGGCCTGCTCAGTGATCCTGCTGACGACAGCAGTCGCTATGTTGTCATGCCGATGCGGCTCTGATCGTTTACCGCATTAACTACCCGTTACCAACGGCGGCCTGCTCGATGCAGAGGCCGCCGTTTTTCTTGGCAAGTCATACGCAACTGCGCATTCCTGGCAGATTCGCGCCCTGGTACGGCGTAGTAAACTAGCGTCATGTATCTAAACAGCCTGCGAATCCGCGACCTGCGCTGTTTGCAGGCAATCGATCTGGAGCCCGGTCCTGGATTGAATGTTTTTGTGGGAGACAATGGCTCCGGCAAAACCAGTCTTCTCGAAGCCGTCTATCTCCTCTCCCGCGGCCGTTCTTTCCGATCCGCGCCCCAGTCCCGGCTGATTCGCAATGAGGCGGAATCCCTTTCAGTGTTTTCAAGGGTGCAGGACGATGATGGGCAGCCATTCAGTATTGGCCTGGAACGCGACAATGAGGAATTGCGCTTCAAATTGAGCAGTGATCCCGAGGCGCGTCTGATTCACCTGGTCCGGGCCATGCCGGTTCAATTACTGGATCCTACACTGCATGCATTGTTCGACGAAGGACCATCACAGCGCCGCCGCTTCCTGGATTGGGGGGTGTTTCACGTGGAACATGCCTTCTACCCCGCCTGGCGGCGATATAGCCGGGCCCTGCAGCAGCGCAATTCTGCCTTGCGCTCGCATGCGAGTGACCAGGTCATCCACGCCTGGGACCGCGATATTCTGACAGCCGCGACACATGTGGATGCAACACGGAAACGTTATGTGGACGAACTTAACCGGGTGTTACCGTCATTTCTTCAGCGCTTCCCCAATACGGCGGAGATCGATATTCGTTATACACCGGGCTGGCCCAGGGATATGGACTATGCGCAGGCACTGAATGCGGGATTACAGAGGGATCGGCAACTGGGTTACACCATGCATGGACCCCATCGGGCTGACCTGCGTATACGCTGGCATGGGGTCAAGGCAGAGCAGCGCGCGTCACGTGGAGAACAGAAGGTGTTGATCTGTTGTCTTATGTTGGCGCAGGCAGCCTTGCTGGCCGGGCAGGGCGCCAAGAAGCCGGTACTGCTGGTCGATGACCTGGCCGCTGAACTGGGTCCGCAGTACCGACAAACACTCCTGGAGGTTATTACCGAGCTGGGATTGCAGAGTTTCCTCACTTGTCTGGAGGAAACCCTGATTTCAGAGGCTGTGGAGCAAAAAAGGTTTCACGTGGAACAAGGTCGGATCGCGCGCGTGATATAATCTTGCGTTGGTTGATCCGCTTTATTATTCAGGAATTCGGGGCCCCCTATGGCCGACAAAGAAGTCTACGATTCTTCAAGTATCAAGGTGCTCAAAGGCCTCGAGGCAGTTCGCAAACGCCCGGGCATGTATATCGGTGATACCGACGACGGTACCGGCTTGCATCACATGGTTTTCGAGGTGGTGGATAATGCCATCGACGAGGCTCTGGCGGGCTTCTGCAAGAACATCGAAGTCATAATTCATATCGATGAAAGCGTGACCATCTCCGATGACGGGCGTGGAATTCCGGTGGATATTCACAAGGACGAAGGGCGTTCTGCCGCCGAAGTCATCATGACCGTGCTGCATGCCGGCGGTAAGTTCGACGACAACTCCTACAAGGTTTCCGGCGGTTTGCATGGTGTCGGTGTTTCAGTAGTGAATGCGCTGTCTGATCGCCTGCTCCTGACCATTCATCGTGATGGCAAGGTTCATCACCAGGAATACAACATGGGCGTGCCGAAGGCGCCGCTCGATGTGGTCGGCGATACGGACCGCAGTGGAACTGAGATCACTTTCCACCCCAGTCCTTCGGTATTCACCAATATCGAGTTTCACTACGATATTCTCGCCAAGCGACTGCGTGAATTGTCATTCCTGAATTCCGGTGTGCGCATTCATCTGAAAGATGAGCGTGAGGAAAAAGAGGATATCTTCGAGTACAAGGGCGGCATCCGGGCCTTTGTGGAACACCTCAATACCAACAAGACGCCTCTGCATGAAAATGTCTGTCACTTCACGGGTGAGAGAGAGGGGGTTACCGTCGAAGTCGCTCTTCAGTGGAATGACTCCTATCAGGAAAACGTATTCTGTTTTACCAATAACATTCCGCAGCGCGACGGCGGTACGCATCTGGCCGGTTTTCGCGCTGCACTGACGCGTACACTGAATAACTTCATAGAAAGTGAAGGTCTCGCCAAGAAAGAGAAAGTCAGCCCCACCGGTGATGATGCCCGTGAGGGATTAACCGCGGTACTCTCCGTCAAGGTTCCCGACCCCAAGTTTTCCTCGCAGACCAAGGACAAACTGGTCTCCTCCGAGGTGAAACCGGTCGTGGAATCCGCCATGAACGAATACCTGCAAGACTTCCTGCTGGAAAATCCCCGTGAGGCCAAGGTCATTGCCGGCAAGGTCGTGGATTCTGCCCGGGCGCGTGAGGCGGCACGCAAGGCAAGGGAAATGACCCGGCGCAAGGGAGCTCTCGATATCGCCGGCCTGCCTGGAAAACTGGCTGACTGCCAGGAGCGTGATCCAGCCGCCTCGGAACTGTATCTGGTGGAGGGTGACTCGGCCGGCGGATCTGCCAAGCAGGGACGTGATCGACGCTACCAGGCAATTCTGCCGCTGAAGGGCAAGATTCTGAACGTGGAAAAAGCCCGTTTCGACAAAATGCTGTCGTCGGCTGAGGTGGGTACCCTGATTACGGCTCTGGGCTGCGGTGTCGGCAAGGATGAATACGATCCGGAAAAACTGCGTTATCACCGCATCATTATCATGACAGATGCGGACGTCGATGGTTCGCATATCCGTACACTGCTCCTGACTTTCTTCTACCGGCAGATGCCGGAACTGGTCGAACGTGGGCATGTGTATATCGCTCAGCCACCGCTTTACAAGGTCAAGAGCGGCAAGCAGGAACGCTACGTCAAGGATGATGCCGAGCTGAATGAACATCTGATCCAGCTGGCGCTGGAAGATGCAGCACTGAGGCCCGGCAAGGATGCGCCGCCGGTGACCGGTGAGGGGCTGGAAAAACTGATGCGAGAATATTCAGCCATGCAAATGGCCATCAGCCGCCTGTCGCGTCGCTATGATCCTGCGGTACTGGGCCAGTTACTCTACATCGATTCTTTCACGGATGAGCTGGCCAAGGATCCCAAGGCACTTGCGGCCTGGACGGTTGCCTTGCGTGACAGGCTGCAAGCCATTGATAAACAAACAGAATATGACGTAAAGGTGCATAGCAGCACGCCACTGGAAATCCATACTATCCGTACACATCATGGCGTTACCATGAGCACCGTCTGGCGCGAAGACTTTTTCGCATCCGGTGAATATGGCCGCATTCGCAAACTCGGCGAAACCCTGGTGGATCTGGTTCAGCAAGCTGCGGAAGTGCAGCGTGGTGATAAGGTCGAAAACATAGACAGCTTTGACGCGGCGTACCATTGGCTGCTTGCCCAGGCCCGCCGCGGACTGGGTATCCAGCGTTACAAAGGCCTGGGTGAAATGAATCCCGACCAGCTCTGGGAAACCACCATGGATCCGGATGTGCGCCGTCTGTTACAGGTGAAAATCGAGGATGCGGTTGCTTCCGACCAGATCTTTACTACGCTTATGGGTGATCAGGTCGAGCCGCGGCGCGAATTTATTGAACGCAATGCGCTGCTCGTGGGTAATCTTGATATTTAAAATCTTTTTATTTTCATTGACTTAAGTGGCCTTAATGCGGGGCCCGCAGCTTATGACATATAAGGTCAGCCTGCAGGACAATCAAAGGCAGTTCGAAGTACAGGAAGATGAAACCCTGCTGGAAGCCGCCCTGTATCAGGAAATCGGCCTGCCCTATGGTTGTCAGAGTGGAGGCTGCGGCGCCTGCCGCGCCCGTATCGTTAGTGGCGAAGTCGAATACGATTACGATCCGCCTGCATTAAGCGAACGGGAAAAAGCCGAGGGTTATGCCCTGCTGTGTCAGGCACGTCCGCGTAGCGACCTGGTAATACAGGTAGAAGAACTGCCGGATCATCACGCCATTCAGGTCCGCAACATGCCTGTGCGGGTCGAACGCCGCGAGCAGCTCTGTCATGACGTCATGGCGCTTTGGCTGAGGCTGCCGAAAGGCGAGGCATTCGAATACCTTGCGGGCCAGTATCTGGATTTTCTCCTGCGGGATGGCCGTCGCCGCAGTTTCTCAATTGCAAATTCACCTGCTGAATTCCGCCGAACCGGGCTTCTGGAGCTGCATCTGCGCCATGTGCCGGAAGGCAGTTTTACAGCGCATGTATTCAATGAAATGACGGATCGCGCCATGCTGCGCATGGAAGCGCCGCTGGGCGGCTTCTATTTGCGGGAAGATAACGAACGTCCGATTGTTTTTATGGCCGGTGGAACTGGATTTGCGCCTATCAAGAGCATGATTGAACACGCTCTTGAGCGGAAACTGGACCGTCCCATGCACCTCTATTGGGGGGTGAGAGCGCGCCGTGACCTGTATATGTCGGATCTGGCTGAGCAATGGCAGGCGAAAAACCCGTCTCTGCGCTTCACACCGGTATTGTCAGAAGCTACGGAAGAGGATCAGTGGCCAGGGAAACGTGGCTTGGTGCATGAGGCGGTAGCAGAGGATCACCCAGATATGCGGGATCTGGATGTCTATATGAGCGGTCCGCCGGTGATGATACAGGCTGCAAGCAAGCAGTTTTCAAGTCAGGGCTTGCCGGACGGCCAGCTGCACTACGATTCCTTCGATTACGCCTATCAGACCTGGCCGGACAAGGAAGCTTCGACGGGTTAGCGTTCTTCCAGTTTCAATCCCAGACCCTTGGCGAACGCCTTGCAGGCATTGGCGGTATCACCGGTTTTTTCATACAGCCGCCCCATTTCGTACCAGACTTCCGGACTCGGGGATTTCTTCAGCAGGGTTTCCAGATGACTGCGGGACCGGCCCCATAACTGGTTCTTCAGGCACAGGCGGCCAGCCAGCAGCAGCAGTTCATTTTGCTCACCATGCTGCTTGATCCATTCTTCCACGGCAGCCAGTTGTGCAGTGTCGTTATCCGTCTTCAGCTCACAGAAAATACGGGCAAGGGCGGGATACCAGCCACGCTTGAGATTCTGCGTGACCAGACGCACGGCTTCACTATGTCCGGCTTCAAAGCGGCTGAGTAGCTGCACATAGAGTTCCAGCAGCTTGGGGCTGCGCTTGAGTTTGCGCGGCAGCTTTTCCCAGCTGTCACTGAGTGCGTCCAGACCCCGTTCCGCTGCCTGATTGAGTTTTACATGATAGGTCTGGATCGAAAGTTCGCGCCGCCAGGGTACAGGGCCGGCTTCCAGTCGTTCCGCATCCGCAAGCAGCTCTTCCAGCCGGTTCCAGTCCTTGAGCCGTTGCAGGGTCTGCAAAAGCAGTTCCAGTACGACCGGGTGATCCCGATGCGATTCCCACAAACGCTCCAGGCTGGCCAGCGCCTGGGTGTCCTGATTCTGGCGCAGTTGCAGACGCGCCTGGGTGAGTAGAACCGCTGTCTCGGAGCCGGGTTTGGCGCCATGGGCAGCTTCAATATGCTGATCGCGGCGCTCGATCTGTTGTTGATACTGGGCAGCGCGCGCGGCAAACAGGAAGTTGATAAGGCGTGTACCCGGATCCTTGAGGTTGCTGCTCAGCGCACTTTCGGCTTCGCGCCACCGGCCTTCCAGATAAAGGCGCAGGCCGCGCAAAAGGGCATCACGCGCCTGATTGATTTTGCGTTCACGGAAGCTGGCCGGAATAACCGTGGGCAGGCCAAGCAGGGTCAGTACTATGCGCCACAGAAACAGCAGCGCCCAGAGGGCGATAACCAGCGCGACCACGAAAAACACCAGTGAGGTTTCCACCACGGTGTCCTGGTAGCGCATCAGCACATAACCGTTGTCCTGATTGAAGAAGAGGGTGAGGCCCACCCCGAACAGGACGAAGAAAAGCAGCCCCAGAACAACGCGAATCACTGTGTTACAGGCTCCCCTGTTCCGGCGTTGCTGCCTGAAAGCGCCAAATAACGGCGCAGGGCCTGCAGACTGCCGGAAATATCCGGCTGTGCCCAGCGCAGATCCTGGCGGCCCAGCGCGGTAACCTCTTCCACGGCCGATTGCACACGGCTGTCGCTGAGATTGTAAAAGGCCTTGAGCCAGCCGCGCGCAGAATCCAGTGCGCTGCGGAAGGAAGCCGTATCACGCTGTAACAGACTCAGCCTTGCGGTCTCCAGTTTAAGAATCAGATTCTGCTTGAGGAAGAATTCCTGATCTGGAGGCAGTAGTGGAACCAGAGGTCGTTCGGCCTGACGAATCTGCAACATACCGCGTGCGGCGACCAGCAGTTTATCGACGAAACGCCGCCATCCGGTAGTGGTTTGCGGCGCCGTATCGGGTTGCACGGCGATATTTTCAAAGTTGCGCGGCAAATCACTGGACAACGGTAATTCGCCGGCCCGCGTGATCAACGCCGTGATCTGCAGCACCATGGATTGTATGTCGGTTTCCGGCACGGCCTTGAGCGCGGAAATTTCCTCGGCCAGAATCTTGCGCGTCGGCAGCAGGCGCGGTTCTGAAATATCGGCCAGGCGTTGATTGGCAATGTTAAGTGCATGCAGCGCGCCGGCCAGGTCGTGATGCAGTTGCAGGCGGTCATTGGCGATCAGCAGCAGCTGTTCGATTTCCACCACCTGCCAGTGGCGCCGTCCGCCTTCAACCAGGTTGCCGAGCCGGGCGGTTTCATTTTCGCTTTCCTCCATACGCGAAGCCATGGAGGCCAGCGCACTGGCGGCGTCGTCCTGACCGCGGATAATCGCAGCCTGGGTATCCTTGAGTTTCTCCAGCTCGGCCAGCTGAATGGTCATCTCGTCCAGCGTGGCCAGCAGGCGGGTGCGGTCTTTCTCCGCATCGCGATAGACGTACCAGGCGCCAACGGCTGCCGAAATGGCCAGGCTGAGCGTTACAAAGGCAAAAAGCCCCCAGCCTATGATCGGGCGTCTGGATTTCTTCGGCGAAGCAGCCTTGTCAGCGGTGTTGTCAGTCATGATCCTCAGGGGTTCTCCCCTTGTCGTTGTCCGGTAATGATTGCATGGCCGACTGCAGGGCAGCGACCAGCTCCTCGTCCGACATCCTCCGTGCCGGCCGGGCCGGGGCCGTAAAGCCGATATCCTGCGCCATTTTTACCACACGCGGGCTGGGCACCACCAGTTGCAGAGCCGCAAGCCGTGAACGCAGCGCTTCGGGACATTGCAGCCAGAGATGTTGCAAACCCTCACCACTGAAAATCAGAAGCGCATCGGCATCGGCGATATATTCTCGCAGCAGGGCCGGATCCTGCTGCAGAGGAAGACGGCGATAGACGTTCAGACTATCGACCCTGGCACCACGCGAACGCAGTGATGCAAGCAGGGTATTGCGGCCGCCCTCGCCCTTGATGACCAGCCAGCGCTGGTCGCGAATGTCCGCCAACCCGGGTAGATCAAGCAAACCTTCGGTACGCGTGTCTTCCGGCACAATGACGTTTTTTGCCCCCCGATCCCGCAATGCGGTAGCCGTACCGGGGCCGACCGCCAGCAGCGTTTCCGGCAATTGACTCAATGAAGGGGAATATTGCACTGCATTGCGGCTGGTGAAGATGGCGCCCGCATACTGATCTGCCGACGTCGTCAGTGAATAATCAAGCGGCTCTATGTTAAACAGCGTGAGGCAGCTGCAGCGTGCGCCCAGGGCTTCCAGGCGGGCCAGCAGACCTCCGGCCTGCGAGGCCGGGCGGGTGACGATGATATTGCGCCCTTCCAGGGGGCGGGCGGGCGGATTCATTATGATTCAGCGTGATCCAGCGCCAGAGAGGCCAGGATTTGGTCGCCGCCATTGCGCAACAACTCTTCGGCAACCGCCAGTCCCAGATGCGCGCCCTGATCAGCTTCGCCCCGGCTTTGCGCCCGCAGTATCTGCTTTCCGTCCGGGCTGCCCAACAGGGCCTTGATGGACAGCTGCTCGCCGCTGAGTTCGGCATATCCGGCCAGCGGCACCTGGCAGGAACCCTCCAGGCGGGCATTAACGGCGCGCTCGGCGGCCAGACAGAGCCCGGTTTCATGGTGATGCAGTGGCTGAATGCATTGCAGAACCGCTTCATCCTCCGCGCGGCACTCGATGCCGATCGCGCCCTGTCCTATGGCGGGCAGGCTTTCATCTGCCGCCAGCCGATAGGTAATGCGATCATCCAGTTGCAGGCGTTCAAGACCGGCGCTGGCCAGGATAATGGCGTCGTATTGACCGTCGTCGAGTTTGCGCAGGCGGGTCTGGACATTGCCGCGCAGGTTTTCAATGCGCAGGGAAGGAAAGCGCGCCAGCAACTGGCATTGGCGCCGCATACTGGCGGTGCCCACCACCGCGCCTTCCGGCAGATCCTCGGGCCTGGCGTAATCATTGGAGACAAAGGCATCAAAGGGATCACCGCGTTCCAGGATCACCGGCAACTGAAATTCCGCGGGCATCTGCGCCGGAACATCTTTCATGGAATGCACGGCAATATCGGCACGGCCGTCGAGCAGGGCGGTTTCCAGTTCCTTGAGAAACAGGCCCTTGCCGCCAATGCGCGATAACGGGCTGTCGAGCAGCTGATCACCGCGGGTTGTCATGGGAACCAGTTCAACCTCGAGGCCGGGATGCAATGTCTGCAATTGCGCCTGCACATGTTCGGCCTGCCACAGGGCCAGTTTGCTTTCGCGGGTGGCTATGCGAATTCGGGATAGTTCAGTATTCATCCGGCCATTATAGGCCGCCAGCCATCAGGGACTCGACTTGAGCAGTTCGCGCACGTTCTGCGCCAGCCGCCGACTGACCGGTGGCTGATGCGTGCAGCCACGCAGCAATAACCTTAACCCCGACATATGCTTTTCCAGGCCCCGTATTGCCTGCGGGGCCACCAGCACTTTGCGATGCACGCGCAACAGCGCCTCGGGAAAGCGCGATTCCAGCTGACGCAGGGAGTCGTCAATCAGGTGTTCACCTCCCTCCCAGACCAGTCGTGTGTATTTGTCTTCCGCCTGGCAATAAAGCACCGCAGACAAGGGAACACGCAGCTGACGGCCGCGCTCGCGCACCTCGATAAATGCATCTTCACCGCCTTGCGTGGCTGTCGGGCCCAGTTGAGCTTTGCTGGGCGTGCGCGCCTTGAGCAGGGCCGCTTGCAGTTGCTCCCGGTTGATGGGTTTGAGCAGATAGCTACTGGCGGTGGTGGCGAAGGCGCTCAAGGCATGCTCACTGTGGGCCGTGGTGAAAATGATGGCCGGCGCCGGTTTGAGTTCACCCAGCCGGCGCGCGGCATGCAAGCCGTCCATACCCGGCATGTGAATATCGATGAGGACGATATCGGGTTGTTGTTCGCGAACCGCGGTCAGCAGATCTTCACCATTGGTGGCCTCGGCCACCAGCTGGCATTCGGGAATCTCGGCCAACAGGCGGCGCAGGCGGCTGCGCGCCAGGGGTTCGTCATCAGCCAGTATGATCTTCATGATTCGGGAGGTCTGCAGGGCAGGGCAAGACTGGCATGGAACTGTTCCCCTTCCACCCGGGTGCTGAGACGGGCCTTTTCAGCATACAACCAGTGCAGGCGTTGTTCGATATTCAGTAACGCTTCACCGGTGCCGGGATTACGCAGCTCTCCTACGGGATTGCGGATGTCCACAAGCAAACGCTCGTCTTCTGCGAGCCGGGCGGAAATACGGATACAGCCGCCCTCCGGCATGCATTCGATGCCGTGCCGTACTGCATTTTCCAACAAAGGCTGCAGGATCAGCGGCGGCAACAGCGCCGTTTCCGCGGCGGACTCCACAGCCCAGTCGGTTTGCAGGCGCTCACCCAGCCGCAGCTTCTCCATGCGCAGATAGGCGCGGCACAGGGATAGTTCCTCTGTCAGCGTTACCGGCTGATTGCCTTGGCTGAGGTTGGCGCGGAACAGGGCGGCCAGATCCTCCACCGCCGTTTCCGCGTCAGCCGGGTGACTCGCCGTCAGTTCGGCAATGCTGTTGAGCGAGTTGAACAGGAAATGCGGCCGGATACGCGCCTGCAGCAACTCATAACGCGCCTGTCCGGTGGCCAGCGTCTCGCGCCGCCACTGATGCTGTAACCAGAAATAACGCAATGCCAGGCCACTCACCACGGCGCAAACGCCGATACTGCGCACCAGAAACTCCGCATGGCCGGTGGAAAAGAAGATGGGCAGATTCATATAGGCGCCGAGCTGAAACGTCATCTCGGAAATGACGCCGGTGATCAGCAGCAACAGGCCATAGGCCAGAAAGGCCGCGCTCACCCCCGGCATGGAATGCAGATAACGGCGCAGGGTGCACAGGCCAATGGCGCTGCATAAGCCAATCCATTGCAGGTACAGGGACAGCCAGAACAGGTCCATCCACAGGCCGGGGCCGGCATCCACCACTGCCAGCGTCAGCAGTACCGCCACCAGCTGGGTAATGAACAGCACCGTGAACACCTTCGGGCCGGCGCAGAAATCCGGCAGGAAATCGGCGCCGCTGGGAGCTGTTGAGTGCTTTGTTGAACCCTGCTGCATAGCGCAAGTCTTGGCGCGAAAATGCTTTGCGGTCAAGCGTTAACAGCATCGCATAGCCCGGCTAATGCTACTTCCACGCTATACTGTGCGCCGTTTTCGATGCCGTCACGGCGACTGCAATATCGGTAGAGTCATGAGCAATACAGACAACCCTCACGGCAAGCCCTGGGGCGGGCGCTTTTCCGAGGGCACCGATGCCCTGGTCGAGGCCTTCTCAGAATCGGTCAGTTTCGATCGGCGCCTGTATGCGCAGGATATCGCCGGTTCCAAGGCGCATGCGCGCATGTTGGGCCGGGCCGGGGTTCTGTCCGACACCGAGGTGACGGCCATAGTCGAGGGGCTGGATGTCATTCAGCAGGAAATCGAGGGCGGTCATTTCAACTGGTCCACCCGTCTGGAAGACGTGCACATGAATATCGAGGCCTGCCTCACCGACAGAATCGGTGAAGCAGGCAAGAAGCTGCATACCGGACGCTCGCGCAACGACCAGGTGGCGACCGACGTGCGCCTGTATCTGCGCGAGGCCATCGATGTACTCGACGGCGAGTTGAAAAAACTCCAGCAGGCGCTGGTGGATCTGGCCGAGCGGGAAGTGGACAGCGTGATGCCCGGGTTTACGCATCTGCAGGTAGCCCAGCCGGTGTCCTTTGGCCACCACATGCTGGCCTGGTTTGAAATGACTGTGCGTGACCGGGCGCGGCTGGCCGACGTGCGCAAACGGGTCAATGTACTGCCACTGGGTGCGGCGGCACTGGCCGGCACCACCTATCCCATCGACCGGGTATTCGTGGCCGAACAGCTGGGGTTCGACGGCGTGACGGAGAATTCGCTGGACTCGGTTTCGGACCGGGATTTCGCGATTGAATTTACCGCCGCCGCCAGCCTGATCATGATGCATCTATCGCGCTGGTCGGAGGAACTTATCCTGTGGGCCTCGTCACAGTTCGGCTTTGTGAATCTGCCGGACCGGTTCTGTACCGGTTCGTCGATCATGCCGCAGAAGAAAAATCCTGACGTGCCGGAACTGGTGCGCGGCAAGACCGGCCGGGTCTACGGCGATCTGACCGCCTTGCTGACCCTGATGAAGGGTCAGCCGCTGGCCTATAACCGCGACAACCAGGAAGACAAGGAACCGCTGTTCGATGCCATCGATACCGTGCTGGCATCGGTCAGCCTGTTCGCGGCCATGATCCCGCATATCGAAGTGAAGCGGGAGGCCTGCCGCAAGGCGGCTGCTCAGGGTTTTTCCACCGCCACGGATCTGGCGGACTATCTCGTGCGCAAGGGTGTGCCGTTTCGTGATGCGCATGCCGTGGTGGGCCGCTCCGTGCAGTTCGCCATGCAGCAGGGCCGGGATCTGGCCGAACTGGAACTGAGTGAACTGCAGCAATTCAGCGATGTGATCGCCGAGGATGTGTTCGAAGTGCTGACCCTGGAAGGCTCACTGGCGGCCCGCAATCACATCGGCGGCACGGCGCCAGAGCAGGTCAGGGCGGCGGCCGCGCGCGCCCGCAGCCGCATCACCTGAAATAATCCTCAAGTTTTCCGCGAATCTGCCGAAGTACTGATATGAGATACAGGTACACGGCGGGATGACATGCGCTTGGACTGGCTTGCAGAGGATGAGTTGCCCATTACCCCGGTAACGCCCCAGGCGCAGCCGTGGAAATTGCTGGTGGTCGATGATGATGACGAAGTGCATCGCGTCACCGAGCTGGCTTTGCGTAATTTCCGTTATGAAGGCCGGGCCGTGGAGGTTATCAGGGCGCTGACCGGCGAGCAGGCCCGGGCCCTGGCGCGTGAGCATCACGATCTGGCGGTGATCTTCCTCGATGTGGTTATGGAGACCGAGGATGCCGGGCTCAAGGTCATCGACTATATCCGCAACCAGCTGAATAACCGGCTGGTGAGAATTATCGTGCGCACCGGTCAGGCTGGCCGTGCGCCGGAAATAGACGTGGTCGCCCGGTACGACATCAACGGCTATCGCGAAAAGACCGAGATGACCTCGGACAAACTCATGAGTCAGCTCTATACGTCGCTGTCCTCCTACCGCGACCTGCTGGCGCTCAGTTCCGAAATGCGGCGCCGCGAAGAAGCCGATAACAAGCTTCTGCAGCAGTACGCGCAATTACAGGCCGCGCACCGCCGCCTGCAAAGTTTTGCACGGGCAGCCTCGCATGATCTGCAGGAACCCCTGCGCAAGATCGGGCTGTGGACGGACAAGCTGACCGGGGCGCTGCAGGTGGAACCCGGCAGCAAGGTGGAAGAAGCGGCCGGCAAGCTGATCGGTTATTCAGCCCGTATATCCGACCTGATCGATGGCCTCAGACAGAGTTATCAGTTGGAAACACAGGAGACGGCGATCTCGACTGTGCAACTCAACGCGTTGTTTGACCAGGTGCTGGCCGCCGTGAACAAAAAGCATGAAGCCGTAGAACTGCAAACAGAAGTGGATGAACTGGGCAGTATCCAGGGCGATGCCGACAGTCTGCTGCTTTTGTTCAGCACGCTTATTGAAGAAGTCGCCCTTAACAACCCTGAACAGAAAACAGCGCAGGTCAGGATTGAAACCTGCCCGGCTCATGAAGATGACGCGCTGTGTATTCATATATTTTGTCAGGGGCAGGGTATCGAGCCCGGTGAGCTGGCCAAGATGTTCGAGCCCTATTCACGGGCCGTCATCAATGGCGTGCCGAGCACGGGGATTGGCCTGTATCTGTGCAAGCGCATTGTGGATGCCAACGCCGGCAGTATTGAGGTGCAGAGTGAAGCAGGCCTTGGCACGGAAATTACGGTCCGCTTGCCAGTTGCCAGCCAGGTTTCCGTCTGAATCGGATTAACGTCTAACCCAGCATCTGCTTGCGGGCCGTGTCCACAAGCTCGACAGGCATGAGAATTTCAAAGCGCACACCTTTGCCCGGCGTGCTGATCAGGCTGATGCGGCCGTTCAGTGTCTGGGTCACGATGTTATGCACGATATGCAGACCCAGCCCGCTACCTCCCTGGCCACGACGGCTGGTGACGAAGGGTTCGAAGGCATGCGCCAGGTACTCGGCCGACATGCCCTTGCCGTCATCCAGGTAGATCAGGCGGATGTCGGCGCCCTCCTGCAGCACGCGGATGCGGATATGGCCTTGCTGGCCTTCATCATAGCCATGCGTGATGGAGTTCATAACCAGGTTGGTCAGTATCTGTGAAAGGGCGCCGGGATAGGTGTCAATGCACAGTTCTTCATCACAATCGATTTCAACCGCATGTCCGCCCTTGCGCAGGGCCGGATGCAGGCTGGTGAGTACGCTCTGAATGTAGTCTGCAAATCCTATCTTGCGGCGCTCCAGCCCGGACTGGTCGATGGCGACCTGTTTGAAGCTGCGTACCAGTTCCGCGGCCCGGCCCAGGTTCTTGAGAATAATGTCGGAGGCTTCCAGGGCATCGCGCAGATAGTCTTCGAAAGCGCCTTTTGTCAGGGTGCCGGCCTGCAGCTTTTCCTGTACATCCCGACTCAGGTCATTGAGCGAGGAACTGGCGGTCATGCCTACTCCGACCGGGGTGTTGATTTCATGCGCCACGCCCGCCACCAGGCTGCCCAGCGCAGCCAGTTTCTCGGTCTGGATAAGTTGCTTCTGCGCATCCTCCAGTTGATGCATGGCCTGCGCAATTCTTGCAGTACGGTCTGCAACGCGTTCCTCCAGATGATTGCGCGACTCCAGCAATTCGTCGTTCTGCGCCTCGATGCGCATCAGCATTTCATTGAAGCGCCGGATCAGCTGACCCACTTCATCATCGCCGTAATCGGTTACACGCAAAGAGTAATCACCTGTTTCGGCAATACGGTTCGCCGTCTGCGTGAGGTCAATGACCGGCGCGGACAGCCAGGACTTGAACTGGATACTCAGTACCCAGGCAAGAATCAGGGCGATCAGCAAGGACAGGGAAATGGCCAGCGTGTACAGCAGCGATACATCCCACAGCGCCTGGTAGTTTTCCTGCAGCTGCAGATATCCGATGACATTGCCGCGCAATTCGATGGGCACCGTGACAACCAGTCCGGTATAGGAAGGCGAGGTTTCCACCTGCTCCGGACACTGGCGGTTCAAGCGGTAGTAGTCGGCGAACAGTCGGGTCTGTTCACCTTCCACGATATAGAGGCAGGCCATCTCCACGCTTTCGCGGGCCTTGAGCGCAAACAGGGTTTCGCGGGCAGCGAGGTGGTCACCGAACACCAGGGCGGCAGAACTGTTGTCCCCGACCATGCGCGCCATCACTTTCAGTTCATCCTGGATTTCACGGCGCTCGGTAATCAGGGTAAAAATCAGGATAAGCAGGGTGATGATGACTACCGCGGCGGCGCTGGTGCCCAGTATGGACAGGCTCAGCTTGCGCCCGAAGGACATATCGTGAATGGAGTCGAGCCACTTCATGGCGCTTCCCGCACCTTGTAGGCGACGCCCATAAGCCGTGAACTGAGCTGAATGTCGGCCTGCCGTATCGCAGCCAGATCCAGTTCGAAGCGAACGCGCTGGTCGACGATGACAAAGGCGATCATGCCGCCGAGGTCGAGAAACTCCCCGTTATCCCCGATCGTGACCACCGGCAGCTGGCGGGTTCGGGCCAGCAGGGACCGTGCATCGATACCGGATGCGGACAGGTGATACAGAATCTGACAGCTGGCGATACTGTTATCCAGGCGATTGAGCGCCTGCGCCCGGACTTCGCGATTATCAATCTGTTTGTCCTGCAGGATTTTCTGCAGAATGCCCAGCAGCTCCGTGTCGCCTGCTACGCAGATACGCAGGGGTGACTGCGCATCGCTGAAAGCGCTATCCGGCCAGTGAATGAATTTGGCGAAGTTATAAAGATAGGCGGCCTTGACCTCGGTTTCCGTGGCCGGGCCGGCGGCCAATAGCGTTGTGCCGGCGCCCAGCAGCCAGCCAGCCAGTAACAGGCGCAGAACTGTGCGCAAGGGCCGGGCTGTCAAGATGCTTGGCCGGCGCATGATTTAAAAACGCCATTTAAGCTGGGTGAACACGCTGCGTTCGATTTCCGCCGTATTACCGAATTCGCGATGACTGTCGTGCAGCAGGTCCCGGCCATGCAGCGACCATTCCAGTTGCGGACTGACCCGATAGACCAGGCCAAGATTCAATTCCGTATAGGAAGGTACGGGATCGCCACCGCCAACCAGTGAGCCGGCTTCTTCCGGCAGTTCGTCGGAATAGCGCAGCATGCCGGTAATATCCAGGCGGTCGCTCAATTCATAATGGCCGCGCACAAAGGCCTGGTGCTTCGGATCGGTATTCAACTGGCCGTTGATCGCCTGGGCCGGGAATTCCAGTTCCAGGTCCAGATAACGGTAGGCAAACAACCAGCGGCTGCGCGGCCCCGGAATCCATAGCGCGGAAGCCTCCACACCCCAGGATTCGCCTTCGCCGAGATTATCGACCGGGAAGGGCGGCAGGCCGCTGCTGTTGATGGCGCGCAGATCTTTATAGTCGGTGAAGAATACGGTGATGTCGGCGCGCACATCAGTAGCCAGCGGGAAGCGGTAACCGCTCTCCACACTGAGGGCCACTTCGGATTCAAAATCATCCGAGCCGGTGAATCCCTGTATCGTCACGTCGCGGTCCAGCCGGTTGGGCGTTCTGACCGCACGGGAAACGCTGCCCCACCAGGTGCGCTGGTTGTCGGGTGACCAGGCGATGCGCAGCGTGGGCTGGACTTCGGTGCCGGTGAAATCGTTTTCCTCGATCTTGGTGCCTATCGTGAGCTGGGTGTGTTCGTTCAGCCGGTACTCGTCCTGCACAAATAGACTCGCGGTTTCCAGCGTGTCCCCGTCGGGGGCGAAACTGATGCTGCCACCCGGAAGGCTGTCTATCTGGTCGGACGAGTGCCGGAAACCCGCACCCCAGACGAACTCATGCCGGCTGCCGAACATGAAGTTATGCACCAGCTCAACGTCGAGGGTATCGCGTTCTTCCTCGAATTCGCCGGGAAATAGTCTCTCGGAATGATCCAGGTAGGATTGCAGGCTCAGCTGGCTCTGGTTATCCAGCCGATGTTGCCAGCGGCCCAGCAGGTTGAAACCGGAAATCTCGCCGTCGCGACTAACTGTACCCAGGGTGCCGTCATAGATATCGCCCTGCAGGGTCAGGCCATCGCCGCCTTCCAGCTGCCAGTCACTGCGGAAACCGGCCTGGGCCAGATCCCAGGCGTCGGAACGGCTGTTGCCGTTCAGGTCCAGACTGTCGTCGTAGTCAGTGCCCTGGGCGTAAACCCGGTAATGTCCGCTCTCACCTATGCGACCACCGTGCCGGGCGGCCATCTGGCGCTTTACTTCATCGCCGAGACCCAGGTTGATGATATTGCCTTGGGTATCTGCTGCGGAGCGGGTAACGATGTTGATAACGCCGTTGACGGCATTCGCCCCCCACACGGCGGCGCCCGGGCCGCGAATAACTTCTATGCGTTCAATATCGTCGATGAAGGTGCTTTGGGCGTCCCAGAACACGCCCGAAAACAGGGGGGTGTAGAGGCTGCGGCCATCCAGGACCACTTCCATTTTGTCGGCCAGGGCAGAATTGAAGCCGCGTGCGCTGATGGCCCAGTTCTGGGCATCGCTGCGAGCCACACTCAGGCCCGGGACCAGACGCAGCGCTTCGGCGATGTTGGTTGCGCCATGTGCGCGTATTTCATCACCTGTCAGGACATAGATCGCCGCCGCCGCACTCTGTTGTCTTTCTTCTTTCTTGGAAACCGAGGTGACGACCAGATTGGCCAGGTCTTCGATGGAGAGTTCAGTGAGGTCATACTCGTCGGCCGGCGCTACCACCGTAGTGAGGCTCAAGAGCCCGCCGAGAAGCAGTTGCAGTGCCGCCGGAGGCTGATTTTTCTTTTCAGACATGGCTGGTCTCCCGATCGCCTTCCGAAAAAGGGCATTGCGGATTACAGCATCCCTGCGCGGTTTGTGTCTTGATCCAGATCATATCCCTCTATCGGCTATCTGCCAGGTTATCTTTAGAGATGTACAAGGTGGATGCCGACAGTTTCAGTATAGCGGCTGGAAAACAGGGGTTATTGTCCGAAGCGGGGCGCGCCCTGGTTGAGATAGTCGCGTTCGGCAGAAGTGGTGTCACGCCCGAGAACGTCGTTACGGTGCGGATAACGGCCGAAGCGTTCAATGATGGCCGCGTGTTCGATGGCGTAGGCGAGGTTGTCGCTGAGGTTGCTCTTTTCCTGGGGATGCCGGGCCAGGCTTTTAAGCAGCCTGAAATAGGCCACGGACCGCTGTTGTATCTGCCGATCCTCGGCGTGCTGCAGTGGCATACCGAAGAAGGATCTTTCTATGGGGGTCAGTGCCGCGTCACGGCCGTTGTCGATAACGGTCAGACTGAGACGCAGGGCCAGAGGGTCGGTCGCGAAGGCCTGTGCCCTGCCCCGGTGGATATTGCGGCTGAACTGATCCAGCAACAGGACCCGGGCCAGGCGCTCGCGGATATCATCGCCGTTCCAGTCCGCGTCACTTGCCGCCAGCTCAAGCGCAGCGCCGAAACGTTCGCGCAGTTCGGCATCAAACGCCGGCCCGCCGCTGTACCAGCGCTGTGAAACCGCGGGCAGATTTTCGGGGTGAGCGGCGGCATCACCGAACCAGGATTCAAGAATCGCATCGACGGGAATGCTGAGCGGCATCATTCTTCGGGGAAAAGACGGCGCAGGCGGCGGTAAAGCGCAGAGATATCCTCGTCGCCGTAACCGGCATCCATCAGTTCTTCATATTCCAGCATGGTGCGCTCGGTCAGCGGCAAGGCGCCCCCGGCTTTTTTCGCCATGGCTTGACAGATGCGCAGATCCTTGTGATGCAGGGCCATCTTGAAGCCGGGCGGGAACTCACCGCGCACCATGGTCGGCCCGCGATGATTCACAAACCAGTTGCCGGCGGCGCCGGAACCCACCACGTCAATAACCTTGTCCAGCGGCAGGTTCAGCGCTTCGGCGAAGGCCAGCGCCTCACCCACGGCCTGGTTGATGCCGGCGGCCATGACCTGGTTCACTGCCTTGGTGGCCTGGCCGGCCCCGACCGGTCCCATGTGTTCAATGCGGCGGCCCATGGCCTCGAGGATCGGTCGGGCAAGGGCAAAACCTTCTTCCGAGCCACCTGCCATGATGGTTAACGTGCCCTGTTTGGCGCCCTCGGTACCACCGGAAACGGGGGCATCCAGAAAGTGACCGCCCACAGCCTCGACCCGGCCGGCAGCTTCGATGGCAGTCTCCTGGCTGACGGTGGAGCAGTCGATTATCAGGCTGCCGGGCTTGAGCGCCGGCGTCAGTTCCTCGATGACGGCCAGCACATCGGCATCGGCAGACACACAGATAACCAGCGCCTGGCAATTGGCTGCCAGGCTGGCCAGCTCACTGTACGCCGGACCGGCCAGGTTCTGGCAAAACCCGGCGGCCCGTACCGGGTTGCGGTTCCACACGCCAGCCAGCAGGCCGGCCTTGTGCAGGTTTGCAGCCATGGAATAGCCCATGGCGCCCAGACCAATAAAACCGGTTTTCATCACATCAATATTTAATCGGCTTCCAGGTAGGTATAGCCCTCCAGCCCGTCGTGCAGGGCCTGGCGGAAGGCTTCTCGTTCTTCGGCGTTTTCGATCACGTTCAGTTTTTCGGCATAGGCTGCCTGCAAGCGTTCCGGCGCCATATGGACATAACGCAGCAGTTCGTCGACGCGGTCGCCACGTTCGGCTTCCAGCAACTGCCAGCCGTCTTCGGCGCTGAGGGCAACGTCCACGGCATCGGTGTCGCCGAACAGGTTGTGCATGTCGCCGAGGATTTCCTGGTAGGCCCCGACCATGAAAAAGCCGAGCAGATAATCTTCGTCATCTTTCAGGGCATGGGCCGGCAGGGAGGTCTCCAGACCCTGGCCATCCACGTATTGGTCGATGCGTCCGTCGGAGTCGCAGGTCAGGTCGCAAAGGGAGGCCCGCCGGTCCGGCATTTCATCCAGCCGGTGTATCGGCAGAATGGGGAAGACCTGTTCAATGCCCCAGACGTCGGGCAGGGACTGGAAAACCGAAAGGTTGCAGAAATACTTGTCGGCCAGCTTCTCACGCAGTTCGTCGATGACCTCGCGGTGGCTGCGCACTTCAGGATTCAGCAGTGGACGCAGGCGCTGACAGACGGCGTGATACATGCGCTCGGCGTAGGCGCGGTATTCCAGGCTGAGGCTGCCGTGCGCGTACATGGCCTGGGCCTCGGCCAGCCAGTTGGCGGCATCGTGATAACACTCCAGCGGCGGGCGCTGGCGCGGATTTTCCAGTACTTCCCACAGATCGTGCAGGATCAGAGGCGCGTTTTCGGAAGGCGGCTGCGGATCGTCGATGCTGCCGGACTCCACGTCAATGACATTGGTGACGAGCACCGCATGATGCGCGGTCAGGGCGCGGCCGGATTCACTGATGATGTCCGGTTCCGGCAGGTCGTTGGCGCGGCAGGCTTCCGAAAAGGCGCGCACCACGTTCAGGGCATATTCTTCCATGCTGTAATTCAGCGAGCAGAAACTGCGTGAACGCGTGCCTTCATAATCCACGCCGAGCCCTCCGCCGACGTCCATGACCGACAACGGCGCGCCCAGCTGGCGCAATTCCTGATAGTAACGGGCCGCCTCGCGCAGGCCGTTGTGAATATGCCGCAACTGGGCGATTTGCGAGCCCAGATGGAAATGCAGCATGTGCAGGCAGTCGAGATAATCCGCCTCTCGAAGGCGCTCCACCATATCCAGAATCTGGGTGGCGGAAAGTCCGAACTTGGCCTTCTCGCCGCCGGTGTTCTGCCATTTGCCGGCGCCAATCGAGGCCAGGCGAATACGCAGGCCCAGCAGCGGCCGTACGCCCAGTTCCCGGGCTTCGGCAAGAATGGCGTCCAGTTCCGAGGGTTTCTCAATCACCAGGAAGATCCGGTGTCCGAGCCGCTGCCCGATCAGGGCGAGGCGAATATATTCGCGGTCCTTGTAACCGTTACAGACAATCAGGCCACCGGCCGGCGCCATGCCCAGCACCGCCATCAGCTCCGGCTTGCTGCCGGCTTCCAGGCCAACCCGGTCGCCGCCATGGCGGACGATCTGTTCCACCACGCTGCCTTGCTGGTTGACCTTGATGGGGTACACGCAGTGGTAGTGGCCGTCGTAGCCGGTTTGTTCGATGGCCTGCGCAAAAGCGCCCACAAGCTTGTCGACCCGGTCGTGCAGGATTTCGCGAAAACGCAGCAACACCGGCAGTCGCAGACCGCTGTCCACAACTTCACGCGCTACCGCGTAGAGATCAATATTGCCGCGCGCGGGGTCTGTGAACGGCCGCACATGCAAATGACCGTTCTCACCCGCCTCGAAATAGCCCTCACCCCAGTTGGGGATGCTGTAAAGGCGGCTGCTTTCGGTGGTTTGCCAGTTTGTGGACATCGCTAATCCCGGCGGTTGCTGTCTTGCTGTCATCAAGGGAGATGATAAGGCGCGTATAATCCGCGCTCAGACCATATCACGCAAGCGATTTTACAGGCTGCAGAAGCCCGGACATTGCAAAGGCAAGCACATGACACTGGATAACACCTGGTTCAGCGAAATTGACCCGGCCGCCGGAACCGCCTTCTCCCTGAAGCTCGGCGAGAAACTGGTGGAAGAGCAGACGCCCTTCCAGAAGATCGAGATTTATCAGACGGAAACCTTCGGCAAGCTGATGGTGATCGACGGCTGCACCATGGTGTCGACCCGCGACAACTTCCTCTATCACGAAATGATGTCGCATCCGGCGCTTTTCACCCACCCTGACCCGAAACGGGTGGTGATTATCGGCGGCGGAGATTGCGGGACCCTGCGCGAGGTACTGAAGCATCAGGACATTGAGTATGCGCTGCAGGTGGAAATCGACGAGCGGGTGACGCGCCTTTCTGAAGAACATTTTCCCGAGCTGTGCGAGTCCAATGATGATCCGCGGGCAGAACTGTATTTCGGTGATGGCATCGAATGGATGGCCAGGGCCGAGCCGGGCAGCGTGGATGTGGTGATTGTGGACAGCACCGACCCGGTCGGGCCGGCCGAAGGCCTGTTCAATCAGGCGTTTTACGAGAGTGTATTCCGCGCTCTGGGTGAGCAGGGCATTCTGGTGCAGCAGAGTGAATCGCCCATGCTGCATCTGCCGATTCTTGCAGCTATGCATGGCGCCATGCGGGCGGCGGGCTTTGTCGATACCGGTATGATCAACTTCCCACAGCCGTTATATCCCTCGGGATGGTGGTCCGGTACGCTGGCGTTCAAGGATGCCTCACTGCAACCGCGTTACGCCGATGTGGATGTGGAGAAACTGAACACGCAGTACTACAACGCGGACGTTCACAGGGGGGCGTTGGCCATCCCGAATTTCGTGCGGCAGGGCCTCAGTTCAGAGGTGGTCGATAACTAGCCCCTAGGGCTGGTCGGAGGCGCAATAGGCCTCTACGTCGCTTTTGGCCTTGGCGATGGCCTGCAGGCGTTCTTCAGCACTGAGTTCCCTTTCCTTGCCAAAGTCGTCTTTCTCGACCATACGCGCCGAGGCGTTGTATTCCGCATATCGGGTCTTGGCCAGCTGGCACTGATTCTCGCGCAGCTTGGCCATTTCCTCGCTCTCGGCGTCTTTGCCGCTGGGGGCAACGGGTTTGCCATTGCGCACCGGCACCGGTTCCGAGCCGGGGGTGGGGCGGTCGCCGTAATGGGCAACGCCTTCCTCATCCACCCAGCGGTAAATATCCCTCGCCTGCGCCAGCGGCGCAGACAGCAGGGCGATAGCTGATATCAGGGCGATGGTGCGTGCGGTGGTCCGGAATAGCGGGTCCATGAAATATCCTTGTCTGTCTGAAGCGGGACTTGCCCGCTGTCTCCGTCGCGTTAGACACTAAGCATAGCATTCTGTTTCCAAACGAGAAGTTGAAATGACAGAACCTGAAATGCCGCAGCAGGCGCCTTATGCGCTGCATCTCGAGCCGGGGGAATACTGGTGGTGTGCCTGCGGCCGTTCAGCCAGTCAACCGTTCTGTGACGGTTCGCACAAAGGCGGCCCTTTTACGCCCATGAAGTTTGTCGTGACCAGAAAGGCGCGCACGCAATGGCTCTGTGGCTGCAAGCGTTCAAAGCACAAACCTTTCTGCGATGGACGCCACAACCGGCTCAAGGATATCTAGCCGATATTTAGCGTGAAGCGATGAGGGTGCCGATTTCCACCAGATCGTTATGCGTCCAGCTGATGATGACTTTCTGGCGTCCGAATTCACGGGCCGCCTGAATATCCTTGCCCATGTAGATATCGATACGCTTCTTGAAGCGCTTGTTCATCTTGTCCAGCACGACAAACTCCCCGTCGATACCGGCGATGCGGACCCGGGTACCCCGTTTCAGGCCTTTCTTGACCAGATCACGCGATACCGCAATAAGCGGCATGCCCGGCTGTATACGGTCGCCCCAGGCGGCAATGTCCGGAGTTGAATCGGTTTGCTCGGGTACGTTGTTATAGGCAGTGGCCGTGACCTGCAGGCTTTGCGTTCTGTGCTCGGGTTTCGACCATGCCGGGATGCGGAAGCGGTAGTCATCGACCATACCGGCATGCAGCACGAGTTCTTCACGTGACATTCTCTCGGTAGGGTCGTATCCGGCCTCGCCGAAGGCATCGGCGCCGGGCATGCTGCCCAGATGCAGGGCATCGTGTAGTTCAGCATGTGCCGGCTCTTCCGCAAGAAAAGTCAGCAAAACGCCACAAACCACGCCCATGCAGCTGCCGGCCATGACTTTGCGGAACAAACCCCTGTTTTCAGAGCGGCGGGATACGCTGCCATGCGAAATCGGGCTAATGCCCCAAATTTCCTGGTGCTCCCGCCCAGTATGCTTCTCCATGCCTTCCCCCTGTTATGTGCAAGGGTGATCTCCCAATTCGACACTACACCTATCTTTTGGTTTCGGCAAGAAAATTTTCCCGAAAATCCATAGGCTTGCAAGAAACACTAAACGTCTTGCATGAAACTTTCATGACACAGAGCCCACTATAACAGGGGCTCTGGTCAAGCCGTCAGGTGCGCTTACAGGGCGTCCGCGCCCGTTTCACCGGTGCGAATGCGAACGACTTGCTCTAAATCTGATACAAAAATCTTGCCATCACCGATCTGGCCGGTTTTGGCGGCATTGGTGATGGCCTCAACCACGTTATCCACCTGGTCGTCGGCGACGGCTATTTCCAGTTTGACCTTGGGCAGGAAATCCACCACGTATTCGGCACCCCGGTAGAGCTCGGTATGGCCTTTTTGCCGTCCGAAACCCTTGACTTCAGTCATGGTGATGCCCTGCACGCCGACTTCCGCCAGCGCTTCACGTACGTCATCAACTCGAAAAGGCTTGATGACAGCGGTGATCAGTTTCATTTCAAACTCCTCGTTATTCAGCTGCCAGGTCCGCGAAGCTACAGATCGTAACCGCGTTCATCGTGTTCAGACAGATCAAGACCGCGATCTTCATCTTCCAGACTGGTACGCAGGGTGCTCACCCAGTTCACCAGCGTCAGGATCAGGAAAGTGGCTACAGCCGTGTAGGCGAGCGTAGCGATCACGCCGATCGCCTGGACCTTGACCTGAGCGGCCATGGTGACACCTTCGGCATAACCCTGGCCACTGAAAATGCCCAGCTGGCTGCTGGCGAAGACGCCGGCCAGCATGGTGCCCAGAATACCGCCGACCCCGTGCACCGGGAAGACGTCGAGCGAATCATCGATTTTCAGCACGCGCTTGAGGAACTGGGTGGCCGTGAAACAGGTCACGCCGGCCGTCAGGCCGATCACCAGTGCGCCTGCCGGGCCGACAAAGCCGGAGGCGGGGGTAATGGTGCCCAGACCGGCGACCATGCCGGTAACTATGCCCAGCACCGAGGGTTTGCCGAAGCGGAACCATTCCATGAACATCCAGGCCAGTGAGCCGGCGGCGGCGGAAATATGCGTGACCAGCATGGCCATACCGGCATCGCCGTTGGCGGCCAGGGCGCTGCCGGCATTGAAACCGAACCAGCCCACCCACAGCATGCCGGCGCCAGTGACGGTCATGGTCAGGTTATGCGGCGGCATGGGTTTGTCTGGGAAGCCGGTGCGTCGGCCCAATACCAGGGCAGCAACAATAGCGGCGGTGCCTGCAGTAATGTGCACGACCGTGCCACCTGCAAAATCCAGCAGGCCCATTTCGCCAAGCCAGCCGCCGCCCCAGACCCAGTGAGTGATCGGTGCATAGACCACCGTGAACCACAGGGCCGAGAACCACAGCATGGCCGAGAAGCGCATGCGTTCGGCAAAGCCGCCCACAATCAGCGCCGGTGTAATGATGGCAAAGGTAAGCTGGAACATGGCGAAGACGCTTTCCGGAATACCTCCGGACAGGGAATCTTCGGTAATGCCGGCGAAGAAGGCCTTGGAAAGCCCGCCGTAATAGGGGCCGCCCTCAGCAAAGGCAACGCTGTAACCGTAAGCCAGCCACAGGATGGTAATCATGCAGGTGATGGCAAAGCATTGCATGAGCACCGACAGTACGTTGCGGGCACGCACCAGGCCGGCATAGAACAGCGACAGACCGGGAATGGTCATGAACAGCACCAGAGCCGTGGATGTCAGAATCCAAGCAGTGTCAGCGCCGTTCAGCGAATCCTGGGCAAAGGCAGTGGCCGGGAAAAGCCCGGCCAGAGCCATCAGGATTTTAATTCGGTTTCCAAGCCGACTTGTGACGGAATTGGGCATCATCTCCTCCCCCAAAATTCCATGTTTTCCTCACACCAGCCCCTTATTACCCCCAGGGCATTGCCACGCAGTCTAGCCCGATTCCCGGCAGAAACAAAGCCTTAGCTATCGGGTCTCCATTCGGGGGGCGTCTTGCGCCAGCTGGGCTTGCCGCCGCGCCGTGCCGCCCGCCAGTCCTGCCAGGCCAGGTGGCCACGGAAGATGGCCAGATCGATGCGATCAAGAAAACGGAAGGGCAGACCCGGCAGCGGGTTGAAGGGATTGGTTCGGGAAATGCACCAGATGGCCAGCCGTGAGCTGCCGGGTTGAGAGGCGCCGCGGCAATGAAAACCGTGGGTATCGGCAATGACCAGGGTATTACGTGCTACCTTGCAGGCCACCGGCGGCGGCAGGTTCAGGTATTCACTGTCGCCGGGCCCAAGGCGCAGTGAGCCGCTGGCCGAGTAGTGATCACCCTCGCCAGTCATGCCCACGCTGCGGCGGTATTCCCAGACCAGGCGACGCAGGCTGAGACGGTGCGAACCCGGTACATAAGTGAAGGGACCATTGCGTTCATCCACATCATCCAGGAATAACCAGGCCTTGATGGTGGGATGAAAGCTGTCGCTGTGCAGGGTGAGTTGCGGATCCAGCTTGCCCGGATTCACACCATTATAGATACGGTGAATCCAGACGCCCGGTACCCGGTAACGGCCGGCAGCATAACCAAGCATGCGGCGCCACGGCCGGTAGGCCAACAATTCACGACAGGCGGGCAGTTGCGCTTGGGTAACATGATCCAGCAGGACCCGGTGGGTGATGGCATCGCCCTGCAGACAGATGCGAGCCTCGAGCTGACGATTGCGCGCCTCTTCCTCCAGGCGCTGAAACATATCCGCAGGCAGAAAGCTTTCCTTGACCAGAAAACCCTGCCGCTGCAGTTGCTGCCTGTCTGTGCTGTCCAGCATCCAGGCCAGTTGCCAGCGCCGCAGTTTGAAGATGGCGGCCGCCAATAACAGACGAAGCACATGCAGACCCAGACGATTGAGCAGGCGGTTGCCGATAACGGGATTCTTCTTGAAGGATTTGGCGCCGGTCAGCAGCGTCGGCAGATACAACGGCCACAGCAGAAGCTGGCGCAGAGGGCGTTTCGGTGAACCGGCAGGCTTTTTCATCGCCTCCGAGTATGTCAGAAAACTCGACCCGTGAAAGATGTCACGGTGAGCCGGGGATGGCAGCGTTGGTGAATAAAACGACATTCCCCCTTGAGTCAAGGGGGATTAAAGGGGGTTGTGGAAACAAAAAAAAGCGGGGGCCGAAGCCCCCGCAAGTCGGCTTGGAACTGTTGTTACGAAGACTTGGTGAATTCCGGGTAGGCCTCCAGGCCGCACTCGGAAATGTCCACTCCGTTGTATTCGTCTTCTTCGCTGACGCGGATGCCCATGATCATCTTGATCACGAACCAGACCACAAAGGCCATGACGAACGTCCAGACGAAGATCGCGGCAATGCCCATCAGCTGAGCCTTGAGCGTGGCGTCGCCATTGGTCAGGCAGACCGCCAGCAGACCCCAGACGCCGACCACGCCATGCACCGAGATGGCGCCGACGGGATCGTCGATCTTGAGCTTGTCCAGCAGGATGATGGAGAACACCACGATCATGCCGCCCACGCCGCCGATGAGGGTCGCCTCAAGCGGGGTCGGGGTCAGCGGTTCAGCGGTGATTGCCACCAGGCCGGCCAGGGCGCCGTTCAGGGCCATGGTCAGGTCAGCCTTGGTGAACACGGCATGCGCCACCAGCAGGGCAGCGACCAGGCCACCGGCGGCAGCCATATTGGTGTTCACGATCACGCGGGCCACGGCGTTGGCTTCTTCCACGTTCGAAACCTTCAGTTCCGAACCGCCGTTAAAGCCGAACCAGCCCAGCCACAGGATCAGGGTGCCGATGGCGGCCAGCGGCAGGTTGGCGCCCGGGATCGGGTGAATCTTGCCGTCCTTGCCATATTTGCCGGTACGCGGACCCAGCAGCAGTACACCGGCCAGCGCGGCAGCGGCGCCACACATGTGCACCACGCCCGAACCTGCAAAGTCCAGGAAGCCGGCTTCATCCAGGAAGCCGCCGCCCCATTTCCAGTAACCCTGGATCGGGTAGATCAGGCCGGTCATGAACACGGCGAATACAAAGAAGCTCCACAGCTTCATGCGTTCCGCTACGGCGCCCGACACGATGGACATGGCGGTTGCCACGAACACCACCTGGAAGAAGAAGTCCGACAGGCTGGAATAGTAAGGGGCATCCTCACCACCGGCCAGGACCGCTTCAGTCGTGTTGTCGTCAGCGGAAAGCATCCAGTCCAGCACCGGCAGATAGCCGTTGCCGTCGCCCGGATACATCAGGTTGTAGCCACACACCATGTACATGATGCAGGCAATGGAATACAGGCCGACGTTCTTGGTCAGAATTTCGGCAGTATTCTTGGAACGGACCAGACCAGCTTCCAGCATGGTAAAGCCGGCGGCCATCCACATCACCAGAGCGCCCATCACCAGGAAATAAAAGGTGTCCAGGGCGTAGGCGACTTCTCTTACGTCTACGATTTCCACGGTTTAATCCTCCCGTAAAGCCTTAAAGCGCGTCCTTACCCGTTTCACCGGTGCGGATGCGGATGGCCTGCTCAAGCGTGGTTACAAAGATCTTGCCGTCGCCAATCTTGCCCGTGTGGGCCGCCTTGGTGATGGCTTCGATCGCCTGGTCGAGAATGCTCTCGTCCACGGCCACCTCGATCTTGACCTTGGGCAGGAAATCCACCACGTATTCAGCACCGCGGTAGAGTTCGGTATGTCCTTTTTGCCGGCCAAAGCCCTTGACTTCAGTAACGGTAATTCCCTGTACGCCGATATCGGACAGGGCTTCACGCACCTCGTCGAGCTTGAATGGCTTGATGATGGCGGTAACCAATTTCATCGTTTAGCTCCTCTTGTATGTCACACGCCCCGTCAGGCGCTCCCAAAAACTTGCGAGGACTAACAAGCATTTCCTGTGCCAACATGGGGCAAGGGGTGGGGTAAGGTATTGAAAAAGTTGCAGGAACAGATTCGCCCGCAAAGGTTGCGAACGGTCGAAACGGGGTTATATCGGCAAGGGGGCGGTCGACCTGGTGGCGTCATGCCCGTGCAGGCGGGAATCTACAGGCGCCGGCGAATGATATATCGTTTGCCGCAAGTGGATTCCGGCTCGCGTGAACAGGCTAGCCTGATTCCCCGAGCAATGCGCGCAGGCCCGTGAGATGGGATTCGCCCAGGGCCTGCAGGTCCTCGGCGGGCATTTCATCCTTGCCTTCCCAGGCCAGTTCTTCGGCCGGCAGCTCCTCAAGAAAGCGGCTGGGGCAGCAGTCGAAGCGTTCGCCGCGTTGCTGGCGGCTGCGCGCATAACTCAAGGCCAGGCCCTGACGCGCGCGGGTAATGCCCACGTACATCAGCCGCCGCTCTTCCTCGAGAGAGTCCGCTTCCAGACTGTTCTTATGCGGCAGGATCTCTTCTTCCACGCCCACCAGGTAGACCTGGTCGAATTCCAGGCCCTTGGCTGCGTGCAGGGTCATCAGCTGGACCTTGCCTTCGCCGTCATCGTCTTCCTGCTTGTCCAGCAGGTCGAGCAGACCCATGTGGGCAACGATCTCCGCCAGGTTTTTGTCCGGCCCGTCTTCGGCGGACAGGCGTCGAATCCAGTCCAGCAGGTTTTCCACGTATTCAATGCGGCGTTTGGCCTGGCCCTCATCGCGGCTGGTTTCGCGCAGCCAGTCGCTGTAGGCCGCTTCTTCCAGCAGACCGCGTACTATGCCGTGGGCGGATTCCGATTCGGCGCGCCGGGCCCATTCTTCCAGCCATTCCACAAAACGCTCCAGGCGCGCCATGGGGCGCTCGCCCAGGCGACCTGACCAGCGAATGCCGCGGGCAGCATCGAACAGACTCTGGTGGCGTTCCTGGGCATAGGCGCCGAGCTTTTCCAGCGTGGAAGGGCCGATTTCGCGGCGCGGGATGTTTACCACGCGCAGGAATGCGCGATCGTCATCGGGATTCACCAGCAGGCGCAGGTAGGCAATCACGTCCTTGACTTCGGCGCGTTCGAAGAACGACTGGCCACCGGAAACCTTGTAAGGCACATTCCGCTCACGCAGCATCTTTTCGAAGGGCTGTGCCTGGTGGTTGCTGCGGTAAAGAATGGCGTAGTCGCCGAAAGTCTTGCGGTTGCGAATGCGGTGCACACCCAGTTCATCAATGATGCGGCGGGCTTCGTCCTCGTTGTCTTCGCAGGGCAGTACACGGATTTTTTCGCCCTGGCCCAGTTCGCTCCACAGGGCCTTGTCATAGTGACGTGGATTGAGCTGGATCAGGTGATTGGCCGCCTTGAGGATGCGGTTGCAGGAGCGGTAGTTCTGCTCGAGTTTGATCACTTCCAGACGTGGAAAATCCTGTGACAGCTGGGCCAGGTTTTCCGGTCTTGCGCCGCGCCAGGCATAGATGGACTGATCATCGTCGCCTACCACGGTAAAGCGGCCATCCGCGCCGACCAGCTGACAGAACAGGCGGTACTGGGCGCCGTTGGTGTCCTGGTATTCATCTACCAGCAAGTAGCGGATGCGTTCCTGCCAACGTTTGAGCACATCCGGGTGCTCGCTGAACAGCTCCACCGGCAGACGCAGCAGGTCGTCGAAATCCACAGCGTTATAGGCCTTGAGGTGGCGTTGATATTCGCCATACAGGGCGGCTATTTTCATCTGCCGCTCATCTGCCGCCGCCGTCATGGCTGCTTCGGGGCTCAGCAGTTCATTTTTCCAGCCGGAAATCTGCCACTGGGCATCCTCCGGCAAATTGGCAGCCGCTCCGGCCAGCTCCTTGAGCAGGGTCATCACATCCTGGGCATCAAAAATACTGAAGCCGGTTTTATAACCCAGTGTCTGGCGCTCGGCCTGCAGGATTCGCAGACCCAGACTATGGAAAGTGGATACCGTCAGGCCACGGGTTCGGGCGGGGGGCAGCAGCCGGCTGACGCGCTCGCGCATTTCACGTGCGGCCTTGTTGGTAAAGGTAACGGCGGTCACCTCGCCGGGGTCGAATCCGCAGCGCTCTATGAGATGGGCGATCTTGCGTGTAATGACCCCGGTCTTGCCACTGCCCGCACCAGCCAGTACCAATAACGGGCTGCTGACGTTCCTAACCGCTTGTTTTTGTTGTGGATTAAGTTCCATGAAATATCAGGCTGTAAACGTTGGCATGTGGATTGCTTTATTTCAGGCGAGACCGAGGCTTGTCGGGCGCGGCATTGTATCAGGCCTGGCCTGGCGACCAAGTGTCAGCCATGCAGTGCTGTAGACGGGGTCGCTGTCGGAGGGGACTGATACAAGACCACGGTGGGATTGAGGCCCCTAACTTGGCAGCCGTGTATAGATGCGTTATAACCCGCGCATTCTTATACGAAAACGTTTAGGGGTGTATGAGGATGCCCAGGGCACTTGTTTTGAAGTTTTTGGGTTCGCTATTTAGCTCGTAAGTTTGGAGAGCAAAAGGAGAGACGACATGCTCGACATGAAGAAGGTGATGGCTGGTGTGGTTGTAGCCACCGGTGGCCTGTTTAGTACTCAGGCAATGGCGGAAACCACCGGTAGCCTGAATCTGACCAGTGAATACATGTTCCGCGGTATTGTAAGCAGTGGCGGTGCGGCCATTCAGGGTAGCCTGGACTGGAGTTCCCCGACCGGCGTTTATGCCGGCGCCTGGGCTTCCAATACTTCCCCCACAGTCGATGGTAATGAACTGGACCTGTATTTCGGCTGGGCCGGTGACATGGGTAACGGCCTGGGCGTTGACCTGGGTTTTGTTTACTACATGTTTTCGGAGGATGGCGAAGTCAATGAGCCAGGACAGGACGAAGACATCGACTACTGGGAAATCTACGGTGGTCTGTCCTATGGTGGCCTGTCCGGCAGTGTTTACTATGCCGATGATTTCTTTGCGTACGACGGTGCGCTGATCAGTACCGGCGGTGCCACGGGTGACGGTTCAATGGTTTACCTGACCCTCGCCTATACGGCTACTATCAAGGAAGGCCTGGATATAACCTTCCAAGTTGGCCATAACTCCGGCGAAGGCATTGAAGCCGCACTTCTCGACCTCTATGGCTCGACGGATGATACTTATGTGGATTGGAGTATCACCACCAGTAAGGATCTTGGCAACGGCTGGGGTGCCAGCTTTGCTTATGTCCAGACTGACATCGATTCCAGCTTCGTGGACCTGGATGATGATGGTATAGACGATGCAAACTACTCAGACGATGCCAAGTTTGTGGTATCCCTGAGCAAGGAATTCGACCTCTAAACAGAGCGTCTGAATGGAAAAGGCGGGCCTTGGCCCGCCTTTTTTTGTGCGCGTGATTTGCCCCGGCATGTAGCGCAGCGTGCAATGTTCAAGTTTATTCAGGCGCATGCCCCATTATGGCGCAACCAGGCTCAACTACAGGCCAGTGCGTGCGGAGCGCATATATGCACTATTTGGGTGCGTTTGCGCAATTATGATGCACTAGCCTGCCGATCTCAGGTTGCGATCCATTTGCCGGTATTGCAGGGCCTCGCCTATGTGCTGGGTATCGACCGTCTCTCGGTCGGCCAGATCGGCGATGCTGCGGGCTACTTTCAGAATGCGGTGATAGGCCCTTGCGGAAAGCTGCAGGCGTTGCATGGCCTGGTCCACGACATCGAGAGCGGGCGCTGTTAATTGAATATGTCCGGCCAGTTCTGCCGGCAGCAGCGCCGCATTCGCTTTTCCCTGGCGTTCAAGTTGGCGTTGTCTTGCCAACGTGACCCGTTGTCGTATCTGTTCGCTGCCTTCTGAAGGCGCATGGCCATGCGTGACCGAGATCTGTTCCGCGGCCACCGGTTTTACATAGAGCTGCAAGTCTATGCGATCAAGTAAAGGGCCAGAAATCTTTGCGGCATATCGCAGCATTTGTTCCCGGGTGCAACTGCAACGGCCATTGGCATCGCCCCACCAGCCACAGGGGCAGGGGTTCATGGCTGCAATCAGCTGAAATCGGGCCGGGTATTCGGCTTGCCGGGCCGCGCGTGAAATGGTGATGACCCCGGATTCCATCGGTTCACGCAGTACTTCCAGGGCGTGGCGGCTGAACTCGGGTAGTTCATCCAGGAAGAGCACCCCATGGTGCGCCAGACTGATTTCTCCTGGTTGTGGAATGCCGCCGCCGCCTGCCAGGGCTATCGCCGAGGCGGTGTGATGCGGCTGGCGAAAAGGCCGGCGCTTCCAGGCCTTCAAATCCACAGCGCCCTGACTGATGGACTGAATCGCCGCCACCTCCAGCGCCTGCGGTTCGGATAACGGCGGCAACAGACCCGCAAAACGGCTGGCCAGCATGCTCTTGCCGCTGCCGGGAGGGCCCACGAACAGCAGGTGATGTCCGCCTGCTGCGGCCACTTCCAGCGCCCGTTTGGCCTGGTGCTGACCACGAACGTCACGTAAATCAGGATGGTCGGTTTCCACTGGCAGGTAACTGACTTGCTCCGCGGGAGGTAGCGGGTCGCGTTGGGCGAGATGGGCGCAGACAGACAGGAGGTGATCCGCCGTCAGGGTTTCATTGTCTGATGACAAAGCAGCTTCCCCGCCATTGTCTACCGGGATAATGAGCTGCCGATTATGTTTTGCACAGGCGAGCGCGGCTGGCAGGGCGCCAATGATGGGGCGCAAATGACCGCTGAGAGACAGTTCGCCCAGAAATTCATATTGCTTCAGCGGGTCCGTGGCAATTTCACCGGCAGCAGCCAATATGCCGATGGCAATGGCCAGATCAAAACGTCCGCCATCCTTGGGTAGGTCAGCCGGAGCCAGGTTTACGGTGATACGGCGTGCGGGAAAGCTGAAGCCGCTGTTAATGATAGCCGCCTTTACGCGATCCTTACTCTCCCGTACAGCCGCTTCGGGCAGACCGACGAGTGACAGGCCGGGCAGGCCATTGGCCAGATGCACTTCAACGCTGACCAGTGGCGCATCAAGGCCGTGGCGCGCACGGCTGAAAACCGTTGCCAGTGCCATAGGACACTCCTTTTATTATGGTTCTTCAATAACCCGCCTGACTAGAAAGCCGGGCAGGCGAGCGGGGATAAAGCGCCCCGCTGTTATTCGGATTCGGTCAGACGTTTTTCCAGCTCTGCGACCTGCTTCTCCAGGGCTTCCAGCCGGGAACGGCTGCGTGCCAGCACCGCCTGCTGCACCTCGAATTCCTCGCGGCTGACGAGGTCCATACGGGCCAGACTCTGTTGCAGTACGGCACGTACGTTGCGCTCCAGTTCGTCGCGCATACCGGCAAGACCCGGCGGCAGCAGCTGGCTGAGCCGCCGGGCGAGATCGTCAAACTGACTGTTCTCCACTATTCGGCAGGCCCGCTCAGAACTGGGTGCGCAGAGCCACGCGGAAGTTGTTTTCCGACAGCGTGCGGTCGATGGTGGTGAAGTCCATTTCGCCGCCGATGTATTCACCGACTACCGCCCAACGCGGAGAAAGGTTATACACGGCTGTGCCAATAAACTGCGAACTTTCGATTTCGAAAGACTCGTCCTCCAGTTCGCTGTACTTGCCGGCCGCACGGAATTCCCAGTCGTCATTCAATGAATAGCGCAGGCCCAGCTCTCCGCCCCAGCCCTTGTCCTGGAAATCGGTAGCGCCGGGGATATCGAATTCGAAATCCTCGTAGCTGGCGATGCCATAGATGTCAGTCTTTTCGAAGATATTGAAATGCGCGCCAAAACCCAGACCAAAGCGGTCCAGGTGCAGGTCGTTGTCGTATTCCACTTCGTCGGTATTCGCGGTGAAGAAGAAGGTATCTCCGGCCAGGAAATTCACTTCCAGGTCGAAGCCGTCACCTTCCTCATCGCCAAAATCACTGTAGCGGTAACCCAGTTCCAGATAGCTATAGCTCAGTTCAGCCATGGCAGTCATCGGCAGGCAAAGGGCCGCCGCAGCAAACAGATGTGCAAGTTTCATTTCTCTCCCCTCCAACAGGTGCGCCTAGGATACCAACGGCGTCGGCATACGCAAAAAAAAACCGGGGCAGCGCCCCGGTTTTTATCGGACGAAATTACGTTTAGAAGTTGTAACGTACGCCAACCCGCAGATCGTCGCGATCGCTTTCGCCTACGTTATCGTTTTCGTAGTCGCCGGTAAGGTACTCACCGGTAATCGCCCAGTTCGGATTAAAGGCAAATGAACCACCGATTTTGAAGAAGTTGCCTTCCAGGTCTCCGACATCATCGTATTCATAGCTGATGTAGCCATCAGCCGAAGCACCAAGTGCAGTACGTGCACCCACTTCGATACCGAAACCGCTATCGTCGCCTAGCGCGCCGGCGTCAACATTTTCAAAAGTCAGGTTCCCGAATACATCAATTCCACCGGTGAAAGTGTTGCTATGGGCGCCTACGCCGACACTGGTTTCTTCAAGATCGCCACCGTCATAGCTTAGATCCTTGTATTCACCCAGAACATAAAAAGTGTCCGAGAAGCTGAATACGCCGCCTACATCAAACCCGTCGCCATCCGTTGAAACGGTGCCATCAAGCTCACTGTCTGCGATCCAGTTCGCCTGCACATAGTTGTAACTCAAACCCTCAGCTGCCCAGACCGGGGCACAAGCCAATAAGCCGACAATCGCAATTGATTTTTTCATCTCCACTCCTTGTTGCACAAGAAAAGAGCGACCTAGAGGCCGCTCTCGCTCAACATGAATTCTACGGCTCCCCGCACCTGCTCATCCGTGAGGCCGGGGCTGCCGCCGCGCGGCGGCATGGCATTTTTACCATTGATGGCATTACTGACCATGGTATCCAGTCCGGCGGACATAAGTGCCGACCAGGCTGCCTTGTCACCAATCTTCGGCGAATTCATCACGCCGCTAGCATGGCAGCCGGCGCATACTTCGGCAACCACCTGTTCCGGTGTCTTGTCGGCCGCGCCCTCGTCAACCGGCGGCTGGGTGACAGCGGCGTTGGGATCGGTGTTGACCTGGCCGACTGGCTGAATGCGTTCGGCAATGCGCGCCAGACGCGCCGGGTCTTCGCCCTGTTCGATGGTATTTGCCTGAATGGCGCCAGCGGTGAAATAGATCACTACGGCCAGGCCAATCAGAAAAGCGAGCACGCCCGCAAATGTAACTACAAAAACTTTATCGTGGTTGGCGGACACGAAGCTTCCCCTTGCTTGTTTGAGCGTAACGCTCCGAAACTGAAGCGCAGATTATAAACGACGCCGCGCTGCATGGGCTATGTTCCACCCGTTGAAAGCCAGGTTTTACCATATTCATGCTGTGCATTGGCCGAATGATAGAAGAATTTTTTGCGGGTTTGGGTAAACTGTTGGCATGCCGGATAGCCTCTTCCAGTTACCGCACGAACCGGGCGCACAACGCTACCGGCCAGACTACTTGTACCGCCGCTGTGAGCAGGCAGTCGAGCACTGGCTGAAGAGAGCCCGCCGCATTTCACACAGTCGCGCCTCCGATCTGCCTATGCCGGAAGTGGAGTTCAATCTCCGCGGGCTGAATGCCGGCATGGCGGTTTTTTCCGGTCGGCGCACCTCGCCCGGCCGCATCCGTATCAATGAAGATTTGCTACGCCGTTACCCCAGGGAAATGATTCAGCACACCGTGCCGCATGAGGTTGCGCACCTGGTGGCCTATGCGCTGTACCGCAAAACCGATCACGGCGAAGAGTGGCAGTCGATCATGCGTTACTTCGGCAAACCACCGACACGCTGCCATCAGATGCAGGCCCGGCCGGCCAGACAACACAAAAAGTATCGTTATCTCTGTGGTTGCCAGGAGCATCTGGTCGGCGCCCAGATCAACGCCCGTATTCATCGCGGACTTGTCTACACCTGCCGCCGCTGCGCCGAGCCCCTACGCTCAGCGGCTTGATACATGCTGGCAAGCCGGGTCCGGTGGCGTTATGCTACCGCGCCCAAAGCGCCCGTAGCTCAGCTGGGTGAGCCCATTGAGATGAAGCATGGCTTCATTGGCGCGAACGACCGGCCATGGATGGCCGGGCCGGTATTCAACCAAGGCGGCCAGGTGTTGCCAGGGACGGCGGTTCCAGACAATCCGATTAATGCGCCCGTAGCTCAGCTGGATAGAGCGCCACCCTCCGGAGGTGGAAGTCGGGGGTTCGAATCCCTCCGGGCGCGCCACTCACTTCGTTCGTAGCTTGCCCATCGTGATTCCCGGCCCTCGGCTGGCAGGCCTCGGGCGTTCGCCGTGGCCGAGCGATGCTCGTCCGGTTTCGGCTCATCCCTCCGGGCGCGCCATATATAAAACCCCTGCAAAGCAGGGGTTTTTTCGTTGTGGTTCAGGATTCAAGGCTGGGTTGTTGACCTATTCTCGATTGAATGCCCCGGTCTTTTCGGTGACTTCTGACTCATTCATTGAATAACGCTTCACCACATTTTGCGTATCAAATTCAACGACAAGTTCTTTTTTTGTTCCAGAGGAGGTTGCCGTGAACCAGTTTGCAAACGGCACATATGACATCCCGTCTGCAGAGAGGTCCTTGAATTCATAGGTCCAGGCCTCCAGGCCGTCATCGGTGAATGAGGTTTTCAATGGGGCGCCAAACATTGCCTGGACTTCCACCTTGGTCGTCTTGCCTTCCACCATTTTGTTTTGAACCGATGTTTCAGATTCATCCTTGAGAGACTTATTGCCATTGCTGGCACAAGCTGCCAATCCAATGGTTATTAACAGTGAACCTGACAGGATTATTGCCTTGAACATAACACCCTCTCCCGATAACAGTTTCCAGAAGACCATGGTTTAGACGGCGTCCCGCAGGGGATACGAACCTCTGTTGCCGCCGTGAGAGTGGGTGAACATGGCTCGGTAATTTTGATTATGGGCAAGATTATATGGTTGATTCAGAAAGGTGGTCCATACTTTCACAATGACCCCCCCTTGAAGTAAATCGGCGTAGCGCACACAGGGGCTCATATCAATTTGGGAATGCCAAATAAAGCTGGCGGCGCACCCCGGAAATAGATATCTTGCCTTCACCCACTACAACTACAGAAAACACCCCATGAGAGATCAGGTAACTGCCCCGCCACGTGTCTTGGTGGCGATCGCTTTGTTGTTGTCAATTTCAGCTTGCGCCACTCCCAAGGCTATTGAGCCTGTTGACTGGGTCGACCAGGACGTTCAGCGTCTGCCTGTCTCGGGTAAGGGGGCATGGGCCCGGCTTACCAACAAGCCCCTGGTGATCGGCCAGTACACGGTGCAGCCCAGTTCCGCATTTACAGGGGGAGGCATATCCACAACAACTACGGACAGTACGCGCTTTGGTGTCGCTGTGGATCATGACAGTGGCAAGGAGATTGGTATCGGTACCAGCACAACCAGCAACGAAGGGGCTATTGATTTTCGTCTGTCAGCACCTTCCGGGCCGTTAGCTCATGTGCGTTGTCGCCAATACCTGAAATCGACCAGCGATCAAATCGGCGGCACCAACAGTAAAGGCGAAGATAGCTGGAGCATTTTACAAAAAACAGGTTACAAAGCCTCCCTCAGCTGTCGGTCCAAGTCTTTAAGCGCTGATTGGCCACAATGGGACATGAACCTGGAAACCTATGAGGCTGCGCCATTCAAAGGCAACCTTAGCATTGAAGGTTCTGTATTCGAGGTGGCCGGCACCAAGGCAACCAGCATCGGATCCATGGGCCTGACTTCCAGCTACGAAGTGCGTCAGGGCAGCTCGGTTTTAGCGCTTGTGGACCTTAATGGCGATGGTCAATTAAGCATCACCATGCCTACAAGCAAACAAAAGCATGCCTCCCTTGTAGGCGCTGCCGCAGTATTAATGCTCGCCAACGACCCGGTAACAGAAGAGTAGGGTGCAGGTTCCTACCTCAACCGAAAATGTTTCCTGATTCCGGGCGTCGGGAATCAATGTGATCTCTTCCAGAAGAGTCTGCGAGAGAGGGGCCGAACCCTTTCCCGTTTGTGTAACAGTGGTACGCCTAAAGGCAGCAGACCAGACACCAGTAAGCGGTTATTCAAGAGTAGCGGTTGGGTCTGAATCTGTGGTTTGGACGCGTGCCGGATAGTGGCTATATTCAAGGTCATGACAGAGGCGATACCCAAAAACCTGTTCCTGCAAAGTCTGGAGCGCTGTTCCGAAGACGAAGACTTCATAGCCTCGTTTTACGACAACTTCCTGGGCGCATCCGAGGAAGTCAGGGAAAAGTTCGCAGAAACCGACTTTACCCGCCAGAACAGGATGTTGCTCAAGTCTTTGAGGCTCTGCGCAGGTGCAACGGCAGGTGACCTTGCGGCTCTGCGTGAACTCAGGGAGCGGGCAGAAACCCATGACCGCCAACACCTGAATATCCGGCCGGAGCTGTACGATCTTTGGTTGGACGCGATTATCAAGACGGCCCGTGAATATGACGAGCTATGGAGTCCGGACATAGAAGAGGCCTGGAATACGATCCTCGGGCACGTCATCCATCACATGATCAAGTACTACTGATTGAGGGTGGTTTGAAAGGAAGGCGCCGGAAAAGCGTAGTCTTCCTTTTCGAACAAATGCAGGCATATGTCCACCGCCTCCCGGTCATACGAGACGCCGCGCTTGCGTTTTATTTCATCCAGCGCCATATCGAGCCCAGGGGATTTGCGATAGGGCCGATCGTTGGTCATGGCCTCCATGGTGTCAGCTATCGCAATGATCTTGGCCTCTATGAGTATGTCGCCATCCATTAATCCTCGAGGATATCCGGAACCGTCAATCTGCTCATGATGCTGGCGTACGATTTCGGCAATCGGCCAGGGCAGATGTGTGTCCTTCAGAATCTGGTAGCCGGCTTCGGCATGTGTCTTGACCAGCGCATATTCCAGTTCCGACAGACGCATGGGCTTGGTGAGTAACTCCGAAGGTATCTGCACCTTGCCGACGTCGTGAATGGTGGCGGCCAGTTTCAAACCCTGGAGTTGATCGCCAGTGATCCCCATGGTTTTGGCGATTTTCACGGACAGATCGGCAACCCTCTCCTGGTGGCCGGCGGTATAGGTATCACGTGCGCCAGCGGTTGCAGCTACCACCGCAATAGTCTGCTGCAGGTTCTCCATTAACAGTTTCTGGGCGGTCTGGAAGGCTTCTGCATGCTCCCGTTCCCGGGTGATGTCGCGGCTGGTGACAAAGATGCCGCTCAGGTGTTGCGGATCCTTGTGCGGATTGTATTTGGCTCTGGACTGCAGAATATGGATCGAACCGTCCTTGGCCCGGAAATGTAATATGGAAATGATGGTTTTCTGTGGATTCTGCAGGCTGCGCCCCAGGTCGTTTTGTGCTGCCAGTAATTCAGATTCCGGGACATATTCCATGAAGGAATGGCCTGACATTTCTTCAGGCTGATAACCCAGAATTTCCTTGCAGGCCGGGCTGATGTACTGGATGACGCCCTGATCATCCAGAATAGTGATGATATCCGTGAGATTCTCGATCAGGACCGAGATATTACGGTCTCCGATGATATGGGTTTGAGAGCCATCCATATGCAACACCTCCTTGATTATTGAGTTATATGGACAGTGTGGGATTAAAGATAGACGTCAGGCGCATTTTTTCAACTGCGGATTCTGGCAAAGCGATATTGGTAGTTGCAGACCTGTCCGGCAGCGTGCATGCAAGAGTTTGTTGTGTTCTGAAACCGGAATGTAATCAGATACGCCTAACATTCCCCAGGGTAAAGCTGATAATGACCTGGCAAGAGACTGGCAACAGTTCAATTCAATGAAATCACCCGGATCGGCAGGTGAGGTCTTTCGCGTATTTAGCAGACTGGGGCTTACGTCTTTCGGTGGTCCCGTTGCGCACCTGGCGTATTTCCATCAGGAGTTGATTGTCCGGCGCCGCTGGTTGAGTGAGGCGCAGTACGCACAGCTACTCGCAATATGTCAGTTCCTGCCGGGACCGGCCAGCAGCCAGTTGGGTTTCTGCCTGGGCCTGTTACGCGGAGGCTGGTTGGGTGCGCTGGCCGCGTTTGTTGCGTTTACACTGCCGTCCGCACTATTGCTTGTTGCGGTGGCCCTGCTGTTGCCTTATCTGGATAACGACACCGGCGTTGCCGTTATTCACGGGCTGAAGATCGTGGCCGTAGTCGTTGTGGCGCATGCAGTTTCCGGTATGGCCCGCAAGCTGTGTCCTGATGTCAGCCGCCAGAGCATCGCCGTCGCTGCGGCCGCCATCATGCTGCTCTCGGCCAGTGCCTGGGCGCAGTTGCTGGTGATCGCTGCAGGCGCGGGGTTGGGCATCACGCTGTGCCGGGTGGGGCAGACGGAATCGGCGGAAGGTTTTGCTCCACCGCATGGTCCACGCGTCGGTCTTGCGCTGTTGCTGCTGTTTTCTGTTTTGCTGTTGTGCTTGCCATTCCTTGCGCAAAGCGTGGGTGGCTGGGCTTCCATTGCCGAGGTGTTCTACCGGGCGGGCGCATTGGTGTTCGGCGGCGGGCATGTGGTGCTGCCCCTGCTGGAAGAGTCGGTGGTCGGGCGTGGCTGGATGGCTGCAGATACCTTCCTTGCCGGTTATGGGGCTGCCCAGGCCGTGCCAGGTCCGCTGTTCAGCTTTGCCGCCTTTCTCGGCGCCGGCATGCAAGATACGGGTGGCTGGGCGGCTGCAGTTATCGCCCTGCTGTTTATTTTCATGCCGGGGTTTTTACTGGTGGCCGGCGTACTGCCGTTCTGGAACCGGGTGACGGCGCATGCCTATGCCGGCAGGGCTATTGCGGGCGTGAATGCAGCCGTTGTGGGGCTGCTGGCCGCCGCCCTGTACGACCCGGTGTGGGTCAGCGCTATCCACCAGCCCGTTGATGTGGCGATTGCGCTGGTGGGCTGGCTGATACTGACGGCCTGGGGGCGGTCAGCCATTTATGTGGTCATGTGGTGCGTGCTGGCAAGTCTGGGCTGTCATTTTCTTTGAGCCTGTCCGCATCGTCTCCGCCGGGGCGCAGGTCACCGGCCATGCGGCGGATCAGCAGATAGAACAGCGGGATAAAGAAGATGGCCAGGAAAGTGGCGGACAGCATGCCGCCCAGTACCGCGGAGCCGATAGCAATACGTGCGGCTGCACCGGCGCCCGAACTGAATGCCAGCGGCACCACCCCGAGCGAGAACGCCATGGATGTCATCAGTATGGGCCGCAGGCGGATGCGGGCGGCTTCCATCACGGCATCAAGCAGGTCATGCCCCTGGTCCTGAAGACTCTTGGCGAACTCGACAATAAGGATGGCGTTTTTGGCGACCAGGCCTATGGTGGTCAGCACGCCGACCTGGAAGAACACATCATTGGTCAGGCCGCGTGACATGGCGGCCAGTACGGCGCCCAGTACACCCAATGGCACAACCAGCATGACCGAGAAGGGAATCGACCAGCTTTCATACAGTGCCGCCAGCGCCAGGAAAACCACGATAAGTGAAATGGCGTAGAGAAAGGGCGCCTGCGAGCCAGACTGTTTTTGCTGGTAGGAGACGCCGGTCCACTCCAGACCGAAGCCGGAGCCCAGGTCGTCCACCAGTTTTTCCATTTCCTGCATGGCGGCGCCGGAGCTGTAGCCCGGCGCCGGCTCGCCGAGTATGCGCATGGTGGGGACGCCGTTGTAGCGCTCCAGACGGGGAGAGCCGTAATCCCATTCCGTGGATATCAAGGTGCTGAACGGCACCATGGCGCCGTCCTGGTTGCGAAGATGCCAGAGAGACATATCCTCGGGCGACATGCGGAAAGGCGCATCGGCCTGTACATAAACGCGTTTGATCCGGCCCTGGTCGACAAAATCGTTGACGTAGTTCGAGCCCCAGGCGGTGGACAGCATGTCGTTGATGTCGGCCAGCGGCACACCCAGCGCGCGGGCTTTTTCGTAATCGACCGTGATGCGGAACTGCGGGTTGTCGTCCTGGCCGCTGGGACGCACACGTATCAGGGCGGGATTCTGGTTGGCGCGCCGCACCAGTTCGTCACGTGCCTCCAGCAAGGCTGCATGGCCTGCGCTGCCGTAATCCTGCAATTGCAGGTCAAAGCCGGTGGCGTTGCCCAGCCCGCGTACCGCCGGCAGGTTGAAGGCGAAGGCCTGGCCATCCTTGATTTTGGAAAAGGGCGGTGTCACGCGCGCCAGCAGCGCCTGGGCGCTTTCGGTATCCGGGTCGCGTTCGTCCCAGGGTTTCAGATTCACGAAAGCCAGGCCATTATTCTGGCCGCGTCCGGCAAAACCGAAACCGGCCAGGGTAAACACACCCTCCACCATGGACTCGGATTCCAGGTGGCCACGGATTTCATTGAGCACAGCCTGGGTGCGTTGCTGGGTGGCGCCGGCCGGCAGGGTGGCTTGAGCCAGCAGCAGACCCTGGTCTTCATCCGGCAGAAATGCGGTGGGCAGGCGCACAAACAGCACCGCCAGCAGAGCGAAGATGCCCAGATAGATCAGTCCATAACGCTTCGGGCGGCTGCCGATGTGTCTGACCGAGGCCCTGTAACCACGGGTGCAGCGCTCCAGAAAGCGATTGAAACCGCCGAACAGGCGCTTGAGGAAACCACGGTCTTCTTCGGCCGGCGGTTTGAGCATGGTGGCGCACAGCGCCGGGCTCAGAATCAACGCCACGATCACCGACAGCGCCATGGCGGAAACGATAGTCAGTGAGAACTGCCGGTAAATGGCGCCGGTACTGCCGGGAAAAAAGGCCATGGGTACAAACACGGCCGACAGCACCACGCCGATACCGACCAGCGCACCCTTGATCTGACCCATGGACCGCCGGGTTGCCTCGTAAGGCCCGAGGTTGTCCTCGTGCATCACACGCTCGACGTTTTCCACCACCACAATGGCGTCGTCCACCAACAGGCCGATGGCCAGCACCATGCCAAACATGGTCAGCATATTGATGGAGAACCCGGCGGCCGCCATCACCGCGAAGGTGCCCAGCAGCACAACCGGCACGGCAATGGTCGGGATCAGGGTGGCGCGCAGGTTCTGCAGGAACAGCAACATCACCAGGAACACCAGCGCGATGGCCTCGAACAGGGTTTTGTAAACCTCATGGATGGCTACGCGGACAAACGGCGTGGTGTCGTAGGGGTATTCGACGGTTACGCCGTCCGGCAGGAAGGGCTTCAGCTCAGCCATGCGTTTGCGCACCCGCTCGGCGGTGTCCATGGCGTTGGCATCCGGCGCCAGGTTGATGCCGAGCCCGGCAGAGGGCTTGCCCTTGTAATAGGAGATGATGTCGTAGTTCTCGCTGCCCAGCTCCACGCGGGCCACGTCAGACAAGGTGACGCGCGAACCATCGGCCTTGGTCTTGAGCAGGATGCGTTTGAACTCTTCCACCGAGGACAGCCGGTTCTGGGCAACGATGGTGGCGTTGAGTTGCTGGCCTTGCACCGAGGGCAAACCGCCCAGCTGGCCGGCAGTGACCTGATTGTTCTGTACCTCGATGGCCTCAACCACGTCGCCAGCCACCAGTCCGAACTGGGTCAGCTTGTTGGGGTCCAGCCAGATACGCATTGCGTACTGCGAGCCGAACAGCTGGGTACTGCCCACACCCTGCACGCGGGCAATGGGTTCCTGTATGCGGGCGGCGATGAAGTCGGCGAGGTCGGTGCGGTCCAGCCGCCCGTCATTGGAAATCAGCGCCAGCACCATCATGAAGTTGGAGTTGGCCTTGACCACGCGAATGCCCTGCGTCTGTACCGGCTGCGGTAACTGGGCTTCCGCCAACTGCATCTTGTTTTGCACCTGAACCTGGGCAATATCCGGATCGGTGCCCGGTTCGAAGGTGAGAATAATGCGGGCCGAACCGTTGGCCTCGCTCAGCGAGCCCATGTACAGCAGGTTATCCACCCCGGTCATCTGTTGTTCGATCACCTGAGTGACTGACTGCGACAGGGTCTCGGCCGAAGCGCCCGGATAAGTGGCCTGGATCTCCACGGCAGGGGGCGCCACAGTCGGATACCGTTCTACCGGCAGTGTGCGCATGGCCAGCGCGCCGGTCATCATGGTCACGATGGCCAGCACCCAGGCGAAGATGGGCCGGTCGATAAAAAAATCAACCATGATTGTCGGCTTGAGGATGGTTCGGAATATCGGCCGGCACGGTGATGACCGGATCACCCGGCTGCACATGTTGCAGGCCGGTCACGATCAACTGGTCGCCCGCCTGCAGTCCGGCTGTAACCAGCCAGAAGCTGCCAATGGTACGAGGCGCTTCCAGCCTGCGTTTCTCAACCTTTCCTTCGCTGTTCACCACCAGAGCCGTTGCCTGTCCCTGGCGATTGTGTGTCACGCCCTGTTGCGGGACGAGCAGAGCGTTCTGTTTCACGCCCTCGGAGAGGCGTGCGCGTACGAACATGCCCGGCAGCAGATCATGATCCGGGTTGGGGAACAGGGCGCGCAAGGTGACGGTGCCAGTTCCCTGATCAACCGTGACATCGGAAAACTGCAACTGCCCGGCAAGCGGGTACTGCTGGCTGTTTTCAAGCAGCAGGGTTACGGGTGCCTGATCGGGTGCCGCATCTTTCAGATTGCCTTCGGCAAGCGCCTTCTTCAGGCGCAGTAATTCATCACTGGAACGGGAGATATCCACGTAGATCGGGTCCAGCTGCGTGACCTGGGCCAGCGCCTGAGACTGGTTGGCTGTGACCAGCGCGCCTTCAGTAACAAATGAGCGACCGATATTGCCATCGATGGGCGATTTGACCGTGGTGTAGTCGAGATTGATGCGGGCGGCCTGCAGAGCGGCGGCCGCCACCTGTACCTGAGCCTTGCTTTGCTCGAGATTGGATAGCGCATCGTCATACTCCTGTTTGCTGACGGCGCTGTTCTCCAGCAATTGCTCGAAACGCTGAGTGCGCAACTCGATGGCTCTGACCGCTGCGCGTGCCTTGGCCAGTTCCGCGCCGGCTCTTTCCACTTCGGCGCGATAGGGCTTCGGGTCAATCTGATACAGCGTCTGGCCGGCCTTGACCTGCGAGCCTTCCTCAAAGAGGCGCTTCTGAATAATGCCGTTGATCTGCGGGCGGACTTCGGCGACCCGATAAGCCGAAGTACGGCCATTGAGTTCATCGAACAGTTCCACCGGCTGCGCCTGCAGCGTCACAATGGCGACTTCTACCGGACCAGCCTCTGAGGACATGCCGGTACTTTGCTCGCAGCCTGTGGCGAAGAGCACAAGCCCCAGCATTCCCACGAAGCCGGCGGGAAGTGCGCGACGCGTTCGGCGCGACAAGCGGGGAGCAGTGTACTGAAACATCCTTTTCAGCATGGTTCTTCCAAAGTCCTTAAAGATAGGCGTAATATACATACATTCATGAATGTATATCAAGATTTTTCATAGAGAAAGCACCTCTTGGAGTAGTCGGGCAGTTGAGCCTGTTTTCGACCTGACGGATGTGAAGCGATGGCAAGAAAAACCAAACAGGAAGCCCTGGAAACCCGCGGCCAGATACTGGATGCGGCCGAGCATGTGTTTCGCGAAAAAGGGGTATCACATACCACCTTGACCGACATCGCCGAGGCGGCCGGGGTGACACGCGGCGCCATTTACTGGCACTTCAAGAACAAGATCGATTTATTCAACCAGATGCACGAGCGCATCTATCTGCCAATCCAGGCGCTGGCCGAAGAGAGCGCCAACCGCGTGGAACCCGATCCGCTGGGTCGGCTGCGCGAACTGCTGGTAACAGTACTGAAGGACACCGTGCGTAATCCGCATCAACAGCGAGTGCTGGATATTCTGTTTCTGCGTTGTGAATTCATCAGCCAGATGGGCGCACTGGTAGAGCGTCAGACCCGTTACCATCAGGAAGCCATGGATCGCACCCGGCGCGCGCTGGAAAACGCCATCACCCGCGGCCAGTTGCCAGAAGCGCTGGACACCCGCAAGGCTACTACCGCACTGCACGCCTATATCCGCGGCCTCATTACCAACTGGCTGTTGCTGCCCGAAAACTTCAATCTGGAACGGGACGCCGAATCATTGGTGGATGCCTATTTCGACATGCTGCGGCACTCGGCAGCCTTCCGTCAGTGAGCAACGCGCTGATTGAAGGCGGCGAGCTCACCTTCGATCGAAGCTTCCAGCCGAATACCGGTGCTGTTCAGGAAACCGGCCAGCATCACGTAGTGGCCGGTGAGGATCATGATTTCGATGGCCAGCTTGGTACTGTAGTTTTCCTTCAATAATTCCCAGGTGGCGTCGCTGAGATGCTGCTGTGTGCACAGCTCATCGCAGGCAAACATGGCTGCTCTGTCCGGGGCGTCGGCGAAAGCCTCGGGCCCACAGGAAACGTTGAGAATATCCTCGTCAGTGACACCGCTTCGCAATCCGACTTCTACGTGCTGGCCCCATTCGTAGCGGCAGCGGCAGTTCCAGCCGGTACGCAGGATGATCAGTTCGCGTGTGCGTGCAGACAGCTTGCCGTAGGGCATCAGGCGGGAGGCGAAGAACAACCAGGCCCAGAACAGCCGCCCGTGAATCTGCAGGACGGTGAAGATGTCCGGTACCTGGTCACGTCCCATGAAGCGGGCAAGCCCGCCAATCATGCGGAACCCGAGTCCGCGTTCGGCGGGTGGTGGCGGCGGGATGCGTACCCCGTCCGTCAGGATCCAGCCCTGAGGCGGGGTCAGTTCTGCGTTTGCTGGCATGCCTTTTCCTTCCGGTATTGCGTGGGGGTATAGCCGGTACTTTGTTTGAACCAGCGCAGGAAAGCCTGCCGCGAGGCAAAACCCATGCGGCCCGCGATGTTATCAACAGACGTTTTCGGATCGTTGAGATATTCGTGCGTTAGGTCGAGACGTACCAGGTGCAACAGTTCCCGGTAACTGGTGCCGTGTTCGTCAAGTTTTCTTTGCAAGGTGCGGCCACTCATGCCGAGTTGTATGGCAACCATTTCCTTGGTGGGAACGCCGTCGATGATCATGCCCTTGATCAGGTGGCGTACCTCATGACTGAGTGAATATTCCAGCGCGCGTTCACGCAGGGTTGTTTCGGCATGCTGTTCTATGAGGTTCTTGATATAGGCATCGCCGTGCGGCATGCGGACATCCATCAGGCGGGCGGGAATGGTGGCGGAAGCCGCTTCCTTGTCAAAGTAGACCGGGCAACGGAAGAAGGTGAAATAGCCGCGGTTGTGTGCGCTGTCCTCGGGTCTGGGGTGTGGAAAATTTACAAACAGGGGCAGTTCCTTTTCCTCGGGCAGAAGAAATCTGGCCAGTACCACCAGGGCGCCAATGACGTATTCGTGCGCTTGTCGCTGAAACGCTTCGCTACCTGCCAGGCATTTCCAGCGCAATTCAACGGTGCCGGGATGATGCTCAATGGAGAACTCGCCGATATTGCTCAACAGGCCGTTGAACTGAACGGCCATATCAAAAACGTCACCGAGCGTGGAACAGGCCTGGGCAATCAGTCCCAGTGGGCCGAGTGTTGCCGGTTGGATGTCGTTGGCCAGATGCAGGCCGATCAACGGCAGGGGCTGATGCTTGGAGAGGATGGTCAGCAGGGATTCCAGCGCCGACAGCGGCACGGCGGATTCCGCATCGCGCAGGACCTCGGGATTGACGCCGGCTTCTTTCAGCCAGTCTTCCACGCCAAGCCCGGCACGCTGCCCCTGAGAAAGAAAATGCTGCAGGTGGCGCGTGGAAACCCATCTTACGATGTCTGATCTCGGCATATCCCTGTCTGGCTGAGAAAAATAACTGCGTAGATTCTGAAATAAATAAAGTCAGTATGTAAGGGGTGGCTCAAATAGAGACTTCGCTTGTCCGTTTTGGGGACTGCTCTGCTTTAAAGCCTTTTTCTAGCATGTCGCATCAGATTAGAGAACGGGGCCAGCCGGTATCCTGCCCGCGGCCATCTTCCGTCGTTAGTTGTGTGTGCTGAGAGGGGTCATGAAATCTTTATTCCGAAAAGCGTTACCGGGCTTCATGCCATGTGTGCTGGCCGCTGTCATGAGCTGCCTTGCGCCGTCATTGTGGGCCTTTGAATATAGCTGGAACGATATAGATATCGAGGTCGGCGGCCGTGTGAGTCTGGGGGCCACCTGGCGTATGGAAGAACGTGAAAACGCCCTTATCGGCAAACTTAACGTACCGGGACAACAAAACCTCTGTGCCCAGGATGACTGCCTGGACCTGGGTGGTGATCCGGAGCCCAACCAGCGGTTGGTGGATGCCGAGGGTGCTTTTCTCGGCTGGGCGTTTGACGACGGCAATCTCAATTATGATCAATATGATGTGACCGCTGCTGCGCTAAAGCTGAATACCGATCTGACAGCCATCTGGAAGGACTTCCGGTTAAAGTTTAGCGGTGTCGGATTTTATGACCCCGTCAACAAAAACGCTTTTGACCGCCATACCAACACGATTCACCAACCGGCAAAAACCCGGCGCCCAAAGTCTGTGGACAGGGACATCGGCGCCGACGTTGATCTGCTTGAAGCATTCGTAAGCACCCATTTCGAGCTCTGGGACCGTACGGTCAATTTCTCGCTGGGTAGTCAGTATTTGCGATGGGGGGAAAGCAATTTCATTGCCCTCAATAGCATTAACGAAATCAACCCGCCTGATGAAAATCGTGTCTGGATACCTGGCGCCGATTTCACCGAAGCCTATCAACCGATTCCTCTGGTCGTTTTCTCTGCGGATTTAACGCAGGACATCAGCGCCGAGTTTTTCTATCAGCTCAAATGGAAGCCGGCGCGTGCAGCCGCGACCGGGGGGTTCATGTCCTTGTTTGAAGCTGCCAATGGCAAGGACTGGGTGCTTCTCACCCAGTCACAGACGCCGGAAGATCCCAACAGGGAGCATAGATTGTCTGGCCTGGGGGGTGTTGTAACAGACAGTTCAGCGACGGCCCAGGTTCTCGATGGCTTCGGAGACGCAAGTGATAGCGGGCAATTCGGGCTGAAAGTGAGCTGGTATACGGATGCGTTGCTTGGCGGTACGGAGCTCGCTTTCTTTGCGATGAACTACCACAGCCGGATTCCCTACCTGGGTATGGTTGCAGGCGAGGATTCCTGTGCACGGGAATCCGGTAATTTGGTGGAAGCCATAGCCGATTGCCCTTTACTCATCAGCGGCTCCCTCGATCTCCGTAACATCATCTTCCACTATCTGGGTGAGGATGTGGGCGAAATCTTGCCGCCCGTGGACCTGGAATTATCAGGCGGTCAAGATGCCCTGCCGTTCGATACGCCGAAAATATTCCTGGATTATCCTGAAGATATTCAGCTCTATGGTGTTAGCTTCAATACCACCTACGGTGGCTGGTCTCTATCCGGGGAATACGCCTATCGCCCGAACATGCCTCTCCAGGTGAGTCTCACAGATGTGGTTATGGCGGGCTCACAACCGCTGTTCCCGCGTGAGGATATTGTTGTGGGCGTACCTCAGTTGGCGACCCTGCCCGCTGCCCGCCGTTTTATACCGGATTTTCTGAGTGTTTATCGTGGTTACGACAACAGTATTCCGGAGCGTTCGATCCAGGAGGGCCAAATCGTGCGGGGTTTCGAACGATTGAATGTGGGACAACTTGATATCACGGGTATCAAGGTATTTTCACCTTCAGATATTCCCTTTCCCTTGGGCGCTGAGCAGGTGATTCTGTTTCTGGAAACCGGTTTTACTCATGTGGAGGATATGCCGGATCAGGACGAACTGCAGTTCGAAGGCTATATCCTGCATAAGAACACCCATGCCAGCCCCGGCGCAGATGGCACCGGGGCGGGCGGTGTACCAGACCTGCGCCTGAATCCGACTCAGCAAACCGAGGGCTTTGCCGACGACTTTGCCTGGGGCTACCGGGTGAATGTGCTGATGGAATACAACGATCTGTTCTGGGGAATCAATTTCCGGCCCTGGCTGATTTTTGGTCACGATGTGAAGGGAATTTCTCCTCTGCCCAAATCGGGATACCAGGGTTTTGCCGAGGGGCGCAAATTCTTCCAGGTGGGTTCTGAATTCACGTTCCGGGAAAACTGGTCGGGTGGACTTTTCTACCGGGGATCAACCGGGGATAACGACACAATGCGTGACAGGGATCACCTGACAGCGCACATCGCTTATTCGTTCTGAGACAGGGGATTTAGATGCCTAAAACTTTTTTCAGAGACAGAAAATGTCTCGTTACCGGTGCTGCGAGTGGTATCGGGGAGGCGATTGCACGGCAGGCCGCGGCCGAAGGCGCGCAGTTGTTTCTGACGGATATCAATACATCAGCGCTGGACAAGGTGGTGGCCGATATTCGCAAGGCAGGCGGGAGCGTTGCTGCTTTCAGAGCCTTCGACATATCGGACTACGAGGCGGTGAAGGGTTTTGCGGAGAATATTCATGACCAGCATGGCAGTCTCGACGTCATCATGAATGTTGCCGGCATCGCTATCTGGGGCAGTGTCGAGACCCTGACGCACGGCGATTGGCGCAAAACCGTCGACGTCAATCTCATGGGCCCGATTCACGTTATAGAAAACTTCGTTCCCGCCATGATTCAGGCCGGGAAAGGTGGGCACCTGGTTAACGTTTCCTCGGCCGCCGGCTTGTTCGGATTGCCCTGGCATGCAGCCTACAGCGCCAGCAAGTTTGGCCTGCGGGGCGTTTCCGAGGTGCTGCGTTTCGACCTGCGGCGGCATGGCATCAAGGTGAGCCTGGTGTGTCCCGGTGGCGTGGATACCGGTCTGGTGAATACCCTGAATATCTCGGGTGTCGACAGCCAGGGCCCGGTGTTCACGAAACTCCGGGCGCATTTCCGCAAGCGTGCCGTCAGTCCCGAACAGGCCGCGAGCGCCATCATTCGCGGTGTGAAGGCGGGTAAGTACATGATCTTCACATCCTTCGATATCCGCCTTGGATACTGGTTTCAGCGTAAATGCGCCTGGCCCTATGAGTGGGTGATGCGCCTGCTGAACCGGGGCATGCACGCTGCTGTCGCCAGATCACTGCATTACGGAAAAGAGGCCGGATGATGTTGCGGTCGATACTTCAACTGCTGATAGCCGGGCTTGTCCTGTGGACTGCCGGCTGTAATGGAGACGCCTCGAATGATCCCGTTATTGCCGGGCAAGACAATGCCGCTGCCAGCCCGCCGCAGGGTGAGGACAGCGATAACGGAGAAACACAGCAGCCCGTTGAGGAGACACACGAGTTTCTCACCAGTGATGGCGTGGCATTGCATTTCACTGTGCAGGGTAGTGAGGAAATAAAGCCCCGGCCTGCGATCATCCAGTTCAGCCCCTATGGCGATATTGGCCGGGATCTTCCGGATTTCGGCCCTGAATATAACCATGTCTATGTCAACGTGCGCGGCACAGGGCAGAGCAATGGCACATGGTCCGCCATTGGCCCCCGTGACCAGCAGGATATTTCGGAGTTTCTGACCTGGGCCTGTGAACAGCCCTGGAGTGATGGCCACTTCGGGCTTTACGGTTTTTCCGCCAGCGCTATAGCCGTGTATAACGCCATGCATCTGCCCATGCCCTGTGTGGAAGCGGCCGGATTGCTGGCGGGGACCAACGACCTGTACCGCGATCTGCTCTATCCCGGTGGCATGTTCAACCTGGCGCCGGGCGCCGCCGTTTCCCTGGGTGTGGGCGCACCCATCATTGCCGGCGGGTTTCTGGATCTGTTTCTGGCCGCACAACCGCCCGTAGATCCCATACTTTCCGGGCTCGGGTTCATGGGGACTATTCTTGAAGTCTTGTTGCATACCACCGAAGACGAATTCTGGCAGGAACGTGCGCAGCGTCCGAACCAGGACAGTTTTCCGGTGTTGGCCATCACCGGTTTTTACGATGTTGAGTCACGCGGCCCGTTCGAGAGCTACAAGATGCTGCGTGACCAGGGAGTGCCGGTGCATCTGCGCCTGTTTGGCGGGCACGATGGATTTCCGGAAGGTACCACGGGCGCCACGCCGGAATTCAAGCGATGGTACGACCGTTTCCTGCTGGGCAAGTCAAATGGCATCGACGAAGAACCCCCGGTACAACTCCTGGTCGGGCATGGCGGCTACGGGGAACTCATCAAGGGTAACCTGACCAAAATGGATGCCGCGGATTGGCCAGTACCCGGCACGACCTGGCAAGCCCTGTATCTGAACCCGGAGCGCAGTGGCACGGCCAATTCTTCCAATGACGGCAGCCTTGGTCTTGAGTTGCCGGCACAGTCGGTTTCGCAGCCCTGGCTTTCACTGACTTCGCTGCCAACAGCGACCGACCCGAATACCACGGCAACCGTACTGTCTACTTTCTATGATTCGGTACCCTTTCTGACGCAGCTTGCATTGATGGAGCCGTTGTCGATTACCTACACAACCGCGCCCTTCAGCGAGGCCGTTGATGTCGTGGGGCCGGCCAGTCTGGATATCTTCGTCACCACGGTTCTGCCCGAAGCCGATATCCATGCCGTGATAGCCGATGTCTGGCCTGATGGCAGCAGCCATGCCGTCGGTATCGGCAGGCTGCGGACGAGCTACCCAAACATTGTCGAGGAACGTTCTGTGCGTGACGGCAACGGCGAGGTGGTGCAGCCCTATCCGGACCACAGCAGCAAGACCCCGGCCATTCCCGGCGAGATGCGTGAGTACAAAGTCGAGTTCTGGCCGCTGGGGAATCGATTCCAGGCCGGGCATCGGCTCAGACTCTACCTGGTCGGTTCACCGCTTTACATGTTGCCGGCGCCTAATATCAATCTGGCGTCATTGGGCGGGGATACGCCATCAAGATTGCTCGTGCCGGTATTGCCGGGCAGCAGTCTTGCTGACGCCATAGCGCCGATGTCGCAATAATGGAAACCAGAAAGTCCGGGAAAACCGCAATGCCATACCCAATCCTTCAACGCTATCGCCAACTGGTCGCGGCCTACAGCGCCTGGGTCGTAAGTCACCCGAAGCGGGTGCTCGTTTCCTGTCTGCTGGGCATCGGTCTGCTCGCCATGGGCGCAGGCGGTCTGGGCTTTACCAACGACACGCGGGTCATGATCGGGCCTGAACACCCCCAGATTCAGGCGCTGGATGAGTTGCAGGACGAATATGCACCCGGTGACTATCTGCTCTTCGTTCTGGCGCCCGAAAATGGGCAGGTCTTCAGCCGTGATGCCCTCGAGGCCGTGAGCGCCCTGACGCAACGCGCCTGGCAGATGCCCTATGCCGGACGTGTGGATTCCGTCACCAATTTTCCGCATACCCGTGCCAGCGCGGATTCCCTGGAGGTGAGTGAGCTGGCGCCCGAGCCGTCAAGCATGTCGACCAGCGAATTGAAGGCGGCGGAAGCGGTGGCGTTGAACGAACCTCTGCTGGCCAATCGGCTGATTTCGGCCGATGCCAGCCATACCGGGATCAGCGTCAGCCTGGTTCTGCCGTCGGGCGATAATCAGGCGGCGTCAAAGGTCGTGGCCGCGGCCCGTGCATTACGCGATGAGATCGAGCAGGCCTATCCCGCTATCTCCGTCTATCTGACCGGCGGAACCATGATTGATGTCGCTTTCGGCGAGGCGACCATGACAACGCTGAAGAATCATGTGCCGCTGATGATTGTGCTGACTTTTCTGATGCAGCTTTTCCTGTTGCGTTCCTTTTCCGGCGCTTCTGCCTTGTTCTTCATGGTGGGCTGTTCTTCTGCCACCGCCATGGGACTGGCCGGTTATTTCGGGGTGGAGCTGACAGCGGTAACGGCCATGGCGCCGATTACGGTCATGACGCTGGCGGTGGCCGATGGCGTACATCTGATGAATGGCGCCATGTCGCGCATGCGCGATGGCACCCTGCAGGCGGGGGCGCTGGCCGAGACCTTGCAGGTCAAGTTTACGCCCCTGTTCCTGACCAGTTTTACCACCGCCCTGGGCTTGCTCAGTCTCAATGCCAGTGATTCCCCGCCACTGCGGGAATACGGAAACATCGTGGCCAGCGGGGTCATTTTTGCCTGGATACTGTCCATTACGCTGCTGCCGGCGCTGGCCAGTTTGCTGCCGTTGAACCCGTCCAGGGATGTACGCAGCCCTCTGGATCGTCTGACCACCTGGTTGGGCGATGTCGTGATCAGTCACGGGCGCCTGATTCTGGTGTCGGTGGTTTTGCTGGGGCTGGTCCTGGCCGCCGTGATTCCGCGCAACAAGATCAACGATAACTGGGTGGAGTGGTTCGATCCCAGTATTGAGTTCCGGGCAGCGACGGATTACACCGCCGAGCATCTGACCGGCATCTACATAGTGGAGTTTTCCCTCGATACGGATACGCCGGGCGCGGTCAGCACGCCCACGTATCTGGCCAAACTGGAAGCCTTCGAAAACTGGTTGCGTAAACAGGCGGGCGTTATCCAGGTGAATACGCTGGTGCCCACCATGAAGCGGCTCAATCGCAGCATGCATGCGGACGACCCGGCCTTTTACAGCCTGCCGGCCAGTGGTGAACTGGCTGCCCAGTATCTCCTTTTGTATGAGTTGTCTCTGCCGGTGGGGCGTGATCTGACCGCCGAGATCAATCTGGACAAATCCGGCAGTCGGGTCACCGTGACCATGGAAAACATGGACTCCGACAGTCTGCGGGCGTTTGCCGAACGTGCGGAGGCATGGCTGCGGCAGCAGGCGCCGGAAATGGCCAACCGGGCCGTGAGTCCGCCGCTGTTGTTTTCGGATATTTCCAATCGTAATTTTCAGTCCATGAGCATCAGCACGCTGATTGCCCTGGCCGTTATTTCCGTGGTGCTGGTGTTGACGCTGGGCAGTCTGCGTCTTGGCATCATCAGTCTGGTACCGAACTTCATACCGCCGATAATGGCTTTCGGCGCCTGGGCGTTGTTGGTCGGGGAGATCAACTTTGCGTTGTCGGTTGTCATGGGCATGATGTTCGGAATCATCGTGGACGATACCATCCATTTCCTCAGTGCCTATCGTGATGCGCAGAAGCTTGGTCTGTCTGCCCGGGAGGCGGTACGGCATGCCCTGGACTCCGTTGGCAGCGCCATGATCATGACTTCACTGGTATTGCTCACCGGATTTATAACCACGGCCCAGTCAGGGTTCCTGGCCAACCAGACCGTGGGCTATATGTGCTCGCTGTTCGTTCTCTTCGCGTTACTGACCGATTTGCTCCTGCTGCCGGCGCTTCTGATACAGCTGGAATCCTCCAGGCCGTTGATCACTTCACTGAAAAGCAGAATTACTCGCTGTTGCGAGGGCTGATTGGCAACGGCAGATATGTCCGGTAGTTACAGCGCCAGAAAACGCTTCCTGGTCTGAGGGTCGAGGACGCGGCACTGGTCGGCCTTGCCGAACCATTTGATGCGGTTGCGAAAGCCCAGGTCGTAGATGGCGTCGTTGAGCGGGCGGGGAATGATTTTCGAGACGGCGGCCAGAAAACGCCAGATGCCGCCCATGTGATAGCCCATGCGCTGCACGGCCCGGGACTTGAGCGAAAATTCGTCGCCTTCCACGATGACGTAAGACTGGAAGTCCTCCGTCGGCAGCCCGAATTTGCGCAGGTAGGCCTGACCCACCTCCGATTGCAGCGGGGCGAAATGAATAGAGCCGCTGTGGTCGTGATCCAGTACGAAATTCACCGTGCCGTTGCACAGGGCGCATTCACCATCGAAGAGCATGACGGGGTGATCGGATTCCATAACACTGCCTCCATTCGCTATCGCTGTACTAAAGCAGCTGTAAGCGCCCAGGGCAAGCGGCAGTTCCGTCAGTTGCTACCCGCCACCGATTCCGCCTGCTCCCACATGCGCAGCCAGGCTTCGGCTGAACGGAAGAACACGTCCAGCCCTTTTCTGGCATCGGGGCCGCCGAATTGTTCGGTGTCGGCAATGTAATCCGCATACAGGCCGTAATGGGCTACACCGCGGCCGTCATAGAGGCCGAATACGCGATCGCCGGTAACCTGTTTGTCGAATTCCACGCGGCCGTCGTAGGAGCGGAAGGGGTAGCTGATCATGCCTTCGCTGTCGGCGGCGCCATCACGCGGATCGTGTGGCAGATGGGCAATGCCGTTGACGTCGGAGGCAATACCGCCGCCAAAGAAGGGCCGGTCATCGTAACGGGCCGCCATGCCGGTCAGGCGTTCCACCCACTGATCGCGTCCGCCGCGGGCGAAGCGGCCGAGGAAGCCATTGCTGTCGGCCAGTTTGTTGAGCAGGGTTTCCGAACCGAGCCAGTCATGCGAACTGATCATGGGATAGCCGCGGCTGGCCAGATAGTCGATGGTGGCATCGGCCGCGCGGCGGCTCATGTGATCCACGTCCACCAGCATGCCGCGCTGCACCAGCTGGTCGAGCAGGTAAAAGCCGAGATCGGTCAGGCCGCGGATATTGCACAGATGGGTGGTGTCGGAGCCGGTCGGATTGACCTGGGCCACGTTGTATTCAAGCACGGCCTGCAGCCACTCGAAGATGCCGGCCGGGTTTTCGCGCGGGTTGTTGGCCGGTTCCACGAAATTGTCGTCGCCGGCGTCGTCCAGCGGGCACTGCTCCACCTCGATCGGGTGGCCGGTTTCCAGCAGATTGCCGGCGGTAAGGAAGGTGCCCAGACCGAAGCCGGAGTGGGGCAGATGGCCGCCAAAGGCATTATCGAACTTGTGCACCGGGAAGATCACGCGTACGCCCAGGCTTTCCACTTCGTCCAGGCGTTGCTGGATTTGCTCGCGCGTACATTCGGGCTGATCCAGGAACTCGCCGCAGTTGAGTACCTTGGACAGCTCAATGCCCAGCACCACGGCCATCTGCCCTTTGGCAATGGCGGCGCGGGCTTCCTCAGGTGTTTCCGTTACCCGGAACCAGCCGCGGCCGGGTCCGCCATGCTGGGCGTCGATGTAATCCTGCAATTCATAGGTGCGCTTCGCCTGCAGGCGCACATTCTCCATGCCGTCACAGTCGTTCTGCTTGAGCGGATAGATCTGGCACAGCACTTCGTTATGCGTGATCAGGTTGACCAGGATCTTCTGGCCGGCCAGGAAGGATCGCTCGATCCAGCGGTAGTAGGTCTGGTGATGTTGCAGGGAGCTGGATCGCGGCCATTCGTTGTAGGTCGGCCAGCCGACGGTTTCATGCGGCCCGATGGCGTCCGAAGTCACCATTTCCAGAATACCCAGGGTGCCTTCCGGACCGTGGTTCTCCTGGCAGTTGTCAAGGGCGTGTTCAACGCCGAACTTGTGGAAATTCTTGCCGTAGTTGACGCGTCCGCCAATGAATTCATAAGCCGTGATGTGGGCATGGTCGTCCACCCAGCCATAGACATCGCCAGCCTGGTCGTTCCAGAAGATCTTCGGTCCGCGCTCATCCACCAGTTCGGCATTCAGCCCGGCTTCCGGATAGCTGGCGCAATCGCGGGCTTCTTCGATACTGAACAGGGTGGCGGGGTTGTTGTCGCCGGTGCTGGTCAGTCCCAGATGACCATTGTTCTCGGCCAGCTTGAGGCCGGTTTCCAGCGAAGTCAGCTGGAACAGACCCGGCTCGGGTTCGCTGAGTTGCCAGGTGGCCAGATCACTGGCCTGGTCGACCACACCCAGTGCCGGCCCCAGGTCGGTATTGGCCAGGGTTTCTCCAATGACGCCGACGTTGTCGCCGACATTGTTGACCGCCTGGCCCAGCGGCGCGACGGGGTCGAGCACCAGATCGAGGATGTCGCCGACACTACTGACAATTTCGCCCACATTCCCTACCAGGTTGCCGGCCTGATCAAGAAATTCGCCGGCCGGATCGGTGATGCCCAGTAATTCCTTCTGGCCCGGATCGCCCCCGCCCGTGGCGTTATCCAGCAACAGGTTGGCTTCACGGTTATAGCCGGACAGCAGCAGATAGCTGGCCAGGGCCGTGGGTTGCATATAAAAGGATGCCGCTTCTCCGGCAGAGGTGGCATTGGCGGTGTAACCGCCGTTGCCCAGGGCCACATACTGACCGCTCTGTGCCTTGAGGTGAATGCACTGTTTGGCCACCGCGTAGATGGGTGCGCTACTGTTGTCGGATTGTTTGCCGGGTGTGCGGCGGCCGTCGTTATCGGAATCCCCGCCGCAGGCACTCAGGCCAAGAATAAAAGTGAAGGCGAATCCTGCCAGAATCCTGTTCATTTACGCTCCCTGTAAACGTGTTCTGATTTGCTTCTGATTTGATAAGTGCCGGTTTGTATTGACGAAACCGCAATCGTACAGCTTAAGCGCCGGAGCGCGGCGCCGGTAGCGCATAAACGCATGCAACGTTAGTAGAAATTATGTAATTCGCGCTTGTATGCTGTGCAGCCGCAGGAGAAAAATGCTGGTGAGATTATGATGCGAAATAAAACGGCGGTGCTGATGGGCCTGACTCTGCTATCAGGATCGGCCTGGGCCAAGGTGCCACAAGAGGAGGCTGCCCGCCTGGGCAAAGACTTGACGCCTGTGGGTGCGGAGAAAGCCGCTAATGAAGACGGCAGCATTCCGGTATGGACGGGGCCCGCCAACTTCACCGATGAACAGCGCAATCTGACCCCAGAGCAGATCGAGGCCATGCCGGCCGATGAGCTGGCGAAAATCTTCGGCGGCGGTCGGGTGGAGTCGCCGCAGTTCACCATCACCCGGGACAACCTGGGCCAGTACGAGGCACGGCTTACCGAAGGGCATAAGCGCATGTTTGCCCAGTACCCGGAATACAAAATGCCGGTGTATCCCTCCAATCGTTCTGGGTATTTCCCGCCGCAAATCGAGCAGGCCACCATCAGCAACGCAACCCGCGCGGAGTTGCAAGGCACCGATGATGTCATCGGCGCCAAACTGGGGTTTCCGTTTCCGATCCCCAAGCGGGCGGAGGAAGTCATCTGGAACCACAAGATGAAATTCCGTGGCACCGCGGTGCGGCGCTACAACAATCAGGCCATCGTGCAGCTGGATGGCAAGTACACCCTCACCAAGCTGATCGAGGATGTGAAGTTCAAGTACGCCAATATCGAGGAGCCGGCTGCGCAGGAGAACACCCTGCTGCTGATGTACCTCTCCGAGTATTTGTCGCCGCCCCGCATCGTCGGTCAGTTCATCCTGGCGCATGACCCGGTGGAGGGGCAGCGTGAGGCCTGGGTCTACAACCCTGCCGTGCGGCGGGTGCGGCGTCTGCCGGATGCCGGCTACGACAACCCCACCGAGGGCTCGGACAATCAGCAGACCTATGACCAGATCGATATGTTCAATGGCTCGCTGTCGCGTTACACCTGGAAGCTCATCGGCAAGAAGGAGTTATATATCCCCTATAACTCATGGGGTATCGCCGACCGGCGCCTGAAGTTCGAAGAAATTCTAAACCCGCGCTTTATCAACCAGGATCTGACCCGCTACGAGTTGCACCGTGTCTGGGTGGTGGAGGCCTATCTGCGTGAAGGCACCAGTCATATTTTTGCCAAGCGGCGCTTCTATATTGATGAAGACAGTTGGTCGATTGCAGCGGTGGATCTCTACGACAACCGTGATGAATTCTGGAAGTTCCAGGAGGGCCATCTGGGCACCTATCCCATGATTCCGACTGTCACCGCCATACCGGAAGTCATCTACGACCTGCAGAGCGGCCGTTATTTCGTCACCGCCATGCAGAACGAGGACAAGGTCAGCGACTTCCGTATCGAACTGGAAGACGATTACTTCAGTCCGCAGACCCTGCGCAAGCGTTCACGGCGCTAAGGCAGGCGTGTAAGTGAATCATTGATCATTTTTTGAATCAGGTTCATAATTTGTGGCCCTTTTGTGTTGTGAGCCGAAATGGGCACCAAAGAGCGGCGTCAGCGGGAGATCGCTGACCGCGAGTTGCTGTTTCTGGAAGCCGCCCGGGATTTGATCCGGCAGGACGGCTTGTTGAACCTGGCCATGGCGCGCATTGCCGATCGTTGCGATTATGCGGTGGGCACGCTGTATCAGCATTTCTGTTCCAAGGAGGATTTGTTGATCGCGCTGGCCACGATCAATGAACAGAACCGCCTGGACCTGCTGCGCCAGGTCATGGCCTGGGATGCCCCGACGCGAGACCGTATGGCGGGCCTGGCCGTGGCGGATACGGTTTTTGTGCGCCGCTACCCGGAACATTTCAGGCTGGTGCAGTTTGCCTATACGGAGGTGATCTGGGGTGCGGCCTCGGCCGAACGGCGGCGGCAGTCGCTGGAAGCGGGCAAGCCCATCGGCGAACTGGTGGCGGCCCTGGTGACCGAGGCGGTGGAGCGTGGTGACCTGGAAGCGCAGGGCCTCAAACCCAATGAAGTGGCCATGGGTCCCTGGAGTGTCACGCTCGGCACGCATAATCTGGTGCACACCGAGGGTGTGCTTGAACAATATGATATTCGTGACCCCTACCGGCTGATGCTGAGGCATGTGCACAGCATGCTCAACGGCCTGGGGTGGAAGCCATACTTTGATCCCAGCGACGACGCGGCGTTGGACAGAAAAATAGAACAACTTTGCAGTGAGGTGTTTCATGACCTGGATTGCGGCTAAGACAAAGAAGGGACTGGGTGTGTCGGTAACGCTGGGGCTGCTAATGACCCTGCTGAGCGGGCCGGCCCAGGCGATGACGCTCAGCGAGGCGCTGGAGCGGGCCATTGAGCATGACCCGGCGATTCCTCTGGCGATCGCCACTTATGAGGCGGAAAAGGAACTGGGCACTCAGGTTTCAGGCACCTTGATGCCGACGGTCACGCTGGATGGCACGGCTACCTACAACGATAACGAGAGCGAGAGCGACTTCTTCGGCACCTTCGAGGAAAGCTACGAGGGTTACGGCGCGGGTATCAGTGTGCGCCAGCCCCTGCTGCGTTTCGACTGGTTTGCCCGTGGCCGGCAGGCCGATGCCCTGGATGCCCAGGCCGAGGCCGGCGTGGTGGATCGCAAGATGCGCTTTTTCGTTCGTGTAGTGGAACGTTATTTCGGGGTGCTGCTGGCCCAGGATGAACTCAAGCAGGCCAAGGCGGAAGCGCAGGCCATCGGTGAATCGCTGTCTGATACCCAGAAGCGCCATGAAGTCGGATTGGTGCCAGGCACTGACCTGAAAGAGGCGCAGGCCCGCAATGACCTGGCCGAGGCACAGCTGATTCTTGCCCGTCAGCAGTTGTCATCCGCACAGGATGCCCTGGATGAATCCACCGGCAGCGGCTATGTGCGCCTGCCGGAATTGCCGGCGTCCGCGCCCTTGCCGCCGCTGGATCCGGCTGACGTGGATATCTGGGTGAAGAAAGTGCAGGCCCGGAATCCCAACATCCTGCTGGCCAATGAAAAGGTGGCCGTCGCCGAGGCCGAATCCAGAACCGCCAGTTCGGATCTGTTGCCCACCGTAGATGCGGTCGCCAGCTACCGGCACAACGACAACAGCGAGTCACGCATCGGTTCGGAAAGCGATGAGGGGCGCCTGGGCCTGGAGTTGAATGTGCCCATTTATCAGGGCGGCGTGAAGCGCGCCCGTTCGCGTGAGGCCGCAGCCCGCATGCGGGCTGCCCAGGCCGATCGTGACCGGATCGTGATGGAAACCGTGCGCCAGACCCGTCAGCAGTTCCGCGAACTGCAGGCGGCCTATGCCCAGGAACGGGCGCTCAAGCTGGCCGTTACCTCCGCAGAAGCCGCGGAAGAGGCCACGCGTAATGGTTATCAGGCTGGTACCCGCACGATTACCGATGTGCTCAATGCGCGCAGCGCCTTGATCAGTGCGCGCCGCGACTATTCACAAACCCGTTACAACCTGCTTTTAAGCTTGCTGCAGCTCAAGCAGTTGTCCGCTGAACTAAGTGAAAAGGATTTCGAAACCATCGACCGGCTGTTGCAGATGCCGGCTGAGGTTAAAACTGAGGAATAAGTCATGTGGAAAAGAATGATAATCATGCTGGCGCTGTGTCTCGTCATTTTCGGGACGGTATTCGGCGGCAAGTACTTCGGCAACGTGATGATGAACCAGTACCTGGATTCCATGCCGACGCCGCCGGTCACCATAAGTGCGACGGGTGCGCGGGTGGAAACCTGGCAGCAGCAGATCGAAACCGTCGGCAGCCTGACGGCCGTCAACGGGATTGAGGTCACCACCGAGGCGGCCGGCATCGTCAAGTCGATTGAATTCGAATCCGGCGACCGGGTGAGTAAGGGCGCTATTCTCATTCGACTGGATGCGGATACCGATGTTGGTGATCTGCGGACCCTGGAGGCCCAGGCGCAGTTGGCCGAAACCGAGCTGCAGCGCATTCACAAGCTGTTTGAGCTGGAAAGTATTTCCAAGTCGGAGCTGGATAAGGCGGAAAGTGAAGCGGCGCAGGCCAAGGCCCGCGTCCAGGCCCAGCGTGCACGCGTGGCCCAGAAAGTCATCCGGGCGCCGTTCGCGGGTGAACTGGGCATTCGCAATATTGATCTTGGCCAATACATTTCACCCGGCACGCCCATTGTCAGTCTGCAGGCGCTGGATCCGCTGTACGTAGACTTCAACCTGCCCGAACAGAACATCAGCCGTATACAGAAAGGCCAGAGAATCTCGGTGATGGTGGATCTCTACCCGGGCGAGGTGTTCGAAGGTGAGGTGCAGGCCATCGATTCGCGGGTGGAAGAGGCGACACGCAATTTTCGGGTACGTGCCCAGGTGGCCAACGTTGCCGGCCTGTTGCGTCCGGGAGTGTTCGCACGGGTAAATATTGAACTGCCCGGCGCCAAGGAAGTGCTCGTAGTGCCCCGCACCTCGATCAGCTACAACTCCTATGGCAGCTCGGTATTCGTAGTACAGAAAATGAAGGAGCCACCAGCCAAGCCTGAAACCCAGGCGCCGGGCATGCCTGCCTACACGGACCTGGAAGTGGTGCAGCGTTTTGTCAAAACGGCTGAGGCCCGGGGTGATTTCGTCACTATCGTCGAAGGCCTGTCGGAGGGTGATCAGGTCGCCACTTCCGGTCTGCTCAAGCTCCGCAATCAGCAACCAGTGATCATCAACAATGACATGGCGCCGAAGGTGGAGATGAACCCTGCACCTCCGCAAGGCTGACGGAGGCACAGGCATGCAATTCACAGATATCTTTATCCGGCGGCCGGTGTTGGCCACCGTGGTCAGTCTGGTTATTCTGCTGCTGGGCATACGGGCCGGGCTCGACCTGACAGTGCGTGAATACCCGGAGCTGCAAAACGCCCAGATCACCGTAACGGTGCCGTATCCGGGGGCCGACCCGGCGCTCATGGACGGCTTTGTTACCACGCCGCTGGAGCGTCAGATTGCGACCGCCGACGGTATTGATTTTCTTACCTCCAGCACCGGGCCGGGCGTGAGCAGCATTACGGCCAACCTGCGTCTGGACAAGGACCCGAATGAGGCCATGACCGAGATTTCGGCCAAGGTCAACAAGCTGCGTAACCAGTTGCCGGAAGGTTCCGAGGATCCGGTGATCGAGGTGGCGGAAGGGGGTGGCACTTCGGCCATGTACATGTCGTTCTACTCCACCTTGCTCGACAAGAGTCAGATCACGGACTATCTGATTCGAGTCGTGGAACCGCAGATTTCCTCGATTGCCGGGGTGGAGAAGGCGAATATTCTCGGCGCACGGACCTATGCCATGCGTATCTGGCTGAAGGCGGATCGCCTTACGGCCCATGATCTGACGGCGAGCGAAGTCTTCTCGCGCGTACGTGAGCAGAACGTGCTGTCCGCGGTGGGCGAAACCAAGGGCAACTATGTGCGCATCGGTCTGTCCGCGCGCACCGATCTGCGCACGGTCGACGAGTTCAAGCAGCTCGTGGTGAAGAGCGATGGCGAATCAGTGGTACGGCTCGGTGATGTGGCCGAGGTTATCCTCGGCTCGGAAACCTATGACGGTGGCGCGGGCTGGGATGGCGACCCGGCCATATTCATCGGCATCGACGTGCGTCCCGAATCCAATGTGCTGGATGTCATTGCCGAAGTGAATGCCGTCTGGCCGGATATCAAGAGTCAGCTGCCGGAAGGGCTCGACGCCGAGATCGGCTATGACAGTACGGTCTACATCAGAGAGGCTATCAGCGAAGTCCAGATGACATTGCTCGAAGCCGTGTTGATTGTCGTGATCGTGATTTTCCTCTTCCTCGGCTCGATGCGCAGTTCGCTGATTCCGGCGGTGACGGTGCCGTTGTCGCTGGTGGGCGCGTTGTTCCTGATGTTCCTGATGGGGTTCACCATCAACTTGCTGACCTTGCTGGCGATGGTGCTGGCCATCGGCATGGTGGTGGATGACGCCATCATCGTGCTGGAGAACGTGCATCGGCATATCGAGGAAGGCATGCAGCCTTTCGATGCGGCCATCAAGGGTGCGCGTGAACTGGTGGGTCCGGTGATCGCCATGACCATTACGCTGGTGGCGGTGTATGCCCCTATCGGCTTCCTTTCCGGCATTACCGGCAAGTTGTTTACCGAATTCGCCTTTACCCTGGCCGGTGCAGTGCTGATTTCCGGCATTATCGCGCTGACCCTCACACCCATGATGTGCGCCCGGATTCTCAAGCCGGCGCATGGTGAAGGCCGGCTGGCCGACTGGCTGGACGAGAAGTTCGAGAGTTGGAAAAATGCTTACCAGCGGCGGTTGCATGGCGCGCTTGAAACCAAATTTGTCATTCTGGTGTTCGGTAGCATCGTCTTCGGTTCTTGCGTTTTTCTCTACCTGGGCGCCCCCCAGGAGCTGGCGCCGGAAGAGGATTTCGGTTTTGCTTTCTCCATTACCGAAACCGATGGCTATTCTTCGCAGGAATACCTTGATCAGTATTTTGCCGAGGCGCAGAAAATAACCCTGGAAGACCCGGATGTAGATCACATCTTTACTTTCAGCGTCGGCGAAACCGGTAGCACCAATACCGGCTTCATGGGCATGGTGATGCGTCCCTGGACAGAGCGTGACCGCACCACCAGCAACATTCTGCAGTCTCTGACGCCGAAGCTCGAGCAGATACCGGGTATTCGCTGGGCGGGCCTGCAGCCGCCGGCATTGCCGACGCCGGGGCAGGGATATCCCGTGGAATTCGTGCTCAAGTCGACGTCATCGCCACGCGAAATCAGTGAGGTCACCCAGGAAATCGTCGCGCGTGCAATGGCGACGAAGCAGTTCTGGTTCGTGGCTCCGCGTCTGCGTATCGACCGGCCTGAAGCAGCCCTCAACATAGACCGGGACAAGGCGGCATTGCTGGGCGTGGATATGGGGCGTCTGAGTGCGGACCTGTCAGCGCTGCTGGCGGGCGGCGAGGTCAACCGCTTCGATTACCAGAGCCGTTCCTACAAGGTGATCCAGCAGGTGGAACGCGGCGAGCGTCTGAACCCGGCGCAGCTCGAAGGTTATTACACGCGTGCTGCCAATGGCGACCTGATTCCGATTTCCACGCTGGTTACGCTCAGTGAGCGCACCGTGCCGCGCACGATCGAGCATTTCCAGCAACTGAATGCGGACACCATTATTGCCGTGCCCAAGCCGGGCGTGACTCAGGGCGATGCCCTGAAACTGTTTGAAGATCTGTCCGCCGAGCTGGCGCCGGCCAACTTCCAGATCGACTATGCGGGACCGTCACGTCAGTTCAAGCAGGAGGGGGCGGCTCTGGCTGCGACTTTCGCCTTCGCCCTGATCATCATCTACCTGGTGCTGGCGGCGCAGTTCGAGTCCTTCCGCGATCCGCTGATCATGCTGGTGACGGTGCCCATGTCGATCTGCGGGGCATTGTTGTTCATCAATCTGTTTGCATTGACCAACAATTTCCAGATGACGTCCTTCCCGGGCATGACCCTGAATATCTATACCCAGGTGGGCCTGGTGACGCTGATCGGTGTGATCTCCAAGCACGGCATCCTGATCGTGGAATTCGCCAACAAGCTGCAGGAGCAGGGCCGTTCCAAGCGTGAAGCCATCGAGGAGGCCGCGGCGATTCGCATGCGACCGATCCTGATGACCACCGCGGCCCTGGTGGTGGCCATGTTCCCGCTGCTGCTGTCTGATGGTCCGGGCGCCGCCGCGCGCTTCTCCATGGGTATGGTGATCACCGCCGGCATGACCATCGGCACGCTCTTCACGCTGTACGTGGTGCCGGCCATGTATCTCTACATTGGCCGGGATTACAGTGCGAATAAGGCCGCGGTTATAGAGGCAGTCCAGGAAGCCTGAAATCTGTCATTGCGAGCGAAGCGAAGCAATCTTGCGTCGGTGAGATTGCTTCGTCGCCGCGCGCCTCGCAATGACGGGGATATCAGGCTTCTTCCAGTTCTTCCACAGTGGCCTGATGTACTTTGCGGCGCCTCAGGCCCAGGCGCCGATTCATGCGCTCACCCAGTACCAGCAGGCAGGGCGTAAGCACCAGCGTCAACATGGTGGCGAAGATCAGACCACCGACAATGGCCGAGGCCAGCTGTGCCCAGTACTGAGTGGAAGGTGCGCCGAAGGTGATGTCGCGGGCAAACAGGTCGACATTCATTTTCATCACCATGGGCATCAGCCCCAAAACCGTGGTCACCGTGGTCAGCAGCACCGGGCGCAGACGTTCGGCGCCGGTCTGCAGCACGGCATCAATGGCATTCAGGCCCTCGTCACGCAGCAGGTTATAGGTGTCGATCAGCACAATGTTGTTGTTGACCACGATACCGGCCAGGGAAATCACGCCGATACCGGACATGATGACGCCGAACGGCTGGCCCGTGACCATCAGGCCGATCAGCACGCCGATGGTGGAGAAGACGATCGCAGTCAGGATCAGGAATGACTGATAGAAACTGTTGAACTGGGTCAGCAGGATGACGGCGATCATGGCCAGCGCCACCAGGAAGGCCTTGCTCAGGAAAGCCTCGGCTTCGCGGATATCCTCATCCTCGCCCTTGAACGCGATATGCAGGGAGGGGTGCAGGTCGGCCTGTTCGTAATTCGCCTTGACCCATTCGCCCAGTTTCTGCAACTGGGTGGCGACCACCAGACCGTCCTCCACATAGGATTCCACCTTCACTGCTCGATGTCCGTCGATACGGCTGATGCTGGCCACTTTTTGCGCCGGAATGCGTTCCACGAAGTTGGCGATAGGTGTCTGCCCCGTCGTGGTGTTGACCCGCAGACGCGATAGCTTGTCCAGGTCGCGATATTCCTCGGACAGACGCACGCGGATGTCCATCTCGTCCGCGGCATCGGGCGCCCGGTATTCGCCGACCTTGATGCCCTGGGTCAGGAGCTGGATGAACTGACCGACGGTGGCAATGTCGGCACCATAACGCGCTGCCTCGGCGCGGTCGATTTCAATGCGCCATTCCAGGCCAGGGTGCGGCAGGGTATCTGTCACATCCACAAAGCCGCCAACCTGCTGCATGCCCTTGCGCAACCAGGTCACCGCTTCGTCAAGCTCATCGATGGAGGGGCCATAGATTTCCACCTGCACCGGCTTGCCTTCCTGGGGTCCGGCCTGCGGCTCCAGCACTTCCACGTCCAGGCCGGCCGGATTGCCTATGCGTTCACGAATCGTCGCCAGCATTTCACGTGCATGCGGGCGGTGCTGCCAGTCCTTGAAGCGCACCTGGATGATGCCGATGGTGTCTTCCTTGTTGTCGCCGCGGCGGAAGGCCACGCCGGAACGGGTGTAGATCGATTCGACGCCGTCGATATCGGCCAGCAGGGCTTCGACTTCGCTCACAAGGCGGTCGGTTTCCTGCGCCGACAGTGCGCCGCGGGCATGCACCTTGACCACGGCATTGTCCATGTTCACTTCGGGGAAGAACTCCACACCTTTACCCACGGCGCTGTAGAGCATGAAGGTGCCGACCAGGGCGGTGAGCGCAAACAGCAATACCTTGCCGGCGTGAGGCAGTACCGATTGCAGCAGTCCCACGTAGCGCCCGGTCCAGCCGCTGAGGGGCTCGCCGGGGCGCCAGGCGGGTTTGCCGCCAGCGGGAGGTGTGCCGCCAATCACCGCGCCCAGGTTGGGGATGAACAGCAGCGCCATCAGCAGCGAGGCGCTGAGTACGCAGATCAGGGTGATGGGCAGATAACTCATGAAATCGCCCATCACACCCGGCCAGAAAATGAGCGGCACGAAGGCGGCCAGCGTGGTGCTGGTGGAGGCGATCACCGGCCAGGCCATGCGCTGGGCGGCATGCATATAGGCTGAAGTGCGTCCCTGGCCCTCGGCCTGATAACGATCGGCCAGTTCCACAATAATAATAGTGCTGTCCACCAGCAGACCCAGGGCCAGAATCAGGCCAAACAACACCACCATGTTGATGGTGAGCCCCATGGCGCCAATCACCATGATACCCAGCAGGAAAGAGCCGGGAATGGACACGCCCACCAGGGTGCCGGCACGCAGTCCCAGGAAGGCAACGACCACGATCATCACCAGCACCACGCCGGACAGCACGTTGTTCTGCAGGTCGTCCAGATTGCGCTGGGTGTCGATTGACTTGTCCTGCGAATAATTCACCTGCACGGCGCCGGGCCAGGCCTTGCTGGTCTGGGCGACGACTTCGCGCACCCTGGCGCTGGTCTCGATGATGTTGGCGCCCAGCCGTTTGGAGACTTCCAGCGCCACGGTGCGTTTGCCATTGAGGCGGGCATAGCCTTCGGGGTCCACGTAGGTACGACGCACGGTGGCGACATCGCTGACCTTCACCACCTCGTTGTTGGCTTCCTTGATGGCCAGGTTCAGCAGCTTGTCGACATTATCGATAATGCCCGGCACCTTGATGGAGAAGCGGCCGCTGCCGGTGGATACCGAGCCGGCCGCCACCAGCTGGTTATTGCGCTGCACGGCGTTGAGCACGGCTTCCATCGACAGGTTGTAGGTTTCCAGGCGCACCGGATCGATATTGATTTCGATCATTTCGTCGCGGTCGCCAGCCACCTCGGCTTCCAGCACCTCGGTGATGGATTCCAGGCGGTCCTTCAGGTCGCGGGCAATGCTGACCAGGGTACGTTCGGAAACGTCGCCATACAGATTCACCACCATCATGGGCAGCAGTGCGATGTTGATTTCCTGGATGGTCGGTTCTTCGGTTTCTTCCGGCAATTCGGGCCGGGCCAGGTCAACCTTGACCCGCACATCGTCAATGGCCTCGTCCGGATCGAAACCGGATTCGAACTCCAGCTTGATGCTGCCGTAACCTTCGGCGGCGGTGGAGGTCATTTCCTTGAGGCCTTCCAGCGAGCGCAATTCCTGCTCCATGGGCTTGATCAGCAGGCGTACCGCGTCTTCGGGCGAAATGCCCTGATGCACCATCGAAACATAGATGGTGGGAATGCTGACGTCCGGCTCCGCTTCCTTGGAAATGCCGGCGTAGCTCATGGCGCCGGCGATCAGAATCGTGATCAGGCCGACCAGAATCGTCCGCGGGCGCGTGAACGCCGTATTCAGTACACCGTTCACGGCTGGGTCTCGACCAGTTCTTCTTCGTTATCCATGCCGGCCGGCGCATCCGTAGATACGTCCACCCGGTCCCCTTCGCTGACGAAACCCTGGCCAACGGTAATGACCCGCAGCGCTTGCGGCAGACCGGCGAGCCAGACCTTGCCGTCTTCATTGCGCACCACGTCGGCGGCGTAGAAATGCACACGGTCCTGCTCATCGACGGTCTTGATGCCAAACTGGCCCGCTTCGTTCAGGGTGAGAGTCGCCGGTTCCAGTTCATGCGCCAGCACTTCTTCCAGCGGCAGACGCATCTCGGCAGAGGTACCCGCGATCAGGCGGCCCTCCGCATTGGGCACTTCCAGTTCCACGGCATAGGTGCGGGTCTGTTCATCTGCTTCGGCAGCGATATAGCGCAGGGCGCCTTGCTTCGCCTCGCCGTCGATCAGGGTCACGCTGCCGGCGCCGCCCACTTCAAGATAACTCACCACGTCTTCGGAAACACTGCCGCGCACGATGAACGGGTTCTGTTGCAGCACGTAGCCGATTTCATCGCCGACGGAAACGAAATCGCCGACTTCCACCGGGCGCTGTTCCAGAATGCCGGCAAAGGGCGCACGGATTACCGTATGGCTGATGTCCTGTTGAATACGCTCGACATCGGCTTGCGCAATTTCCAGGTTGGCCTTGGACTGGGCCAGGTCCACTTCGGTCATGTAATCCTGTTTGCGCAGCCGCTGGGCAGCTTCATATTGCAGCTTGCGTTGCTCCAGCACAGCCCTGGCCTGGCGTAGCTGGGCAGGGCGGTCGTCCGGCGCCAGCCGTGCGATCACCGCGCCCTCTTTGACGAAGGCGCCGCGCTCCGCGACTACCGCCGCCACACGGCCGGTGGTCTGTGCCTTCACGCGCACACTGCGCATGGGTGCGGTGCGGCCGCTGATTACCGCCTCACGACTGATCATTTCGCCCTGGCTGGCAGTGACTTTCACTTTCACCAGCTCCGCTGCATCGCTGGCCGTCTTTGCAGCGGCGGGCGCGTCCGACCCGGCAGGTTCGGGCCCGGACTTGAACAGGCCGGAAGCCAGCCAGATCAATACAGCGATGGCGATAATGGTGGCAATCCATGCCGGATGCAGTGAACGAAGCGTTTTCATGAGTTGCGTAATTCTTTGATCAGTTTTTCGGTGGTGCTGGCGGCCGCATCATAGAAGCGCTGCATGTCATCCAGCCGTTTGCAGGTGTCCGGCCATTCGCTGTTCAGCGAAGCCTGCAGTTGCTGCACACTCGACAACGTACCGCGCATGCGTTCGACATAACCCTCGAGCAGGCGGTGATAGGGGTTCTCCGTGAGCTGGTAGTAGTCCTGCCGGTCGCCGGGCCGGGCCACACGCTCGATAATCCCGAGATCACGCAGGATGCGGGCATTGGTGCTGATGCTGCCACGGGAGACCTGCAGCCTTTCGGCCAGTTCGCCGAAGCTGCAGGGGCCGCCATGAATAATGAAGAAACCCCACATGCGGCCGGCAATACGGGGCAGGCCCTCGGACTCCGAGGACAGGCCCATGCGTTCGATAAAGGCCTCAACGGCCTGCTGTTGCTGCGTGCTCATCGTGCCATTATCTTTTATATAGTTTGTTTAGTCAAAACTGAACACACCATGTATTACAAGTTACGGCAGACAGTCGGGCAGCTTCAGGGTGGGGTGCTCAGCCCAGGGAAACGACGCTCTTGAGCAACAGGCGTACCAGCATGGTCTGACGTGAAACACCGGTCTTGCCAAATATGGAGCGCAAATGGGTACGGGCGGTGTTGCGCCGTACGTTGAGCTTCTCTGCAGCCTCGTCCAGCGTATAGCCCTTGGCCAGGTAAACCGCCAGGGCGGCTTCCATGCGGGTCAGGCCGAACACGCGCTGCACCACTTCTTGCACCGGTTCGGCGCTGTTGTAGTCGGGGTCGCGCAGGAAGATGGCCGCTGCCGGGCGCCGCCCGGCCTCGGACCAGGGGCCCATGGGAATAGTGCGCACCACCAGGCCCAGACGGCTGCGGTCGAATTCGCGGGTGATGGACATGGCCTCGGCCACTGCCGGGCCGCTATCCGTGAGGCCGCCGGCAATGGCTTCCTGGATCATGGCCTGCAGCTCCTGGTTTTCACTGCGCTTGTTGGCGGTCAGACCCTTGTTGGTCAGGATGAGGCCGTCTTTCTCGGCCAGGATGCGTTCCGCCTCCTGATTCATTTCCAGCACCGAGCCGTTCTGGTCCAGGAACACCACGCCCAGCAGCATGCGGTTCATGGTGCCCGAGAACAGCTGCCGTTCGGATTCCAGGTAGTCCATCTTGAAATGCAGCTGAATAGACCGGCGCAGGTGCGGCAGCAGGATGTGCACCAGCGTTATGTCCTTTTTCGAGAAGCGGCTGCCGTCGGGTTGGCGGGTGACACGCAGCCGGCATTCGATGCCTTCTTCGGTATAGATGTCGGCGCCGAGTAAATGCCGGATGCCCAGCGGCTTGAGGTATTCGAGATACATCGGGCTTTCCAGCCACTTCTCCTTGCCGATCAGGTCCTCGGCGGAAATGACCTCGCCTTCGGGCAGGCCAACGAAGGGATCGATGGCAAAGAAATGCGTTTCGTAGGAATGCGTGGCCTGATCATCCACTTCACCCGCATTGATCATGACGCCGGTGGACTCGCTGGAGGGCGGGCGCAGCATGAGGGTGACGTGGGCGGCATTCATCAGCGTGCGCATATGTTCCAGGGCGCTGTTCCACGGCGGCGTCTCGGTGATGCCTTCGTAGATATCGCTGATCACGCGATCCAGTTCGGCCGGACCCAGGGCGTAATCCGCATCCTTCAACACGCGTGCCTCGGCATCGCGGCCGGAAATGTTCAAGGAGTGAGGGGAAGTCGCCATATTATGTCTGGGTTACGCTCGCCGCTGGTGTATGACCCGTTCGGGTGATCAAACTACTGCACAACCAACAGCTTATAGCATAGGGCAAAAGGCCACAGCAAAACACCCGACGCCCCGGATGGGCGTTCACCCGATTGCAGTACAAAGCAGAGGGTCACCCTCTGCTAAAGTCTGCTGCAGGCATTCAGGCAGAGAATTCAAGGAGACACAAATGACCACCGAGGCACAGATGCGTGCGGCCATGCAGGCCTATATCGACAACTTCAACAGGCAGGATCTGGAGGCCATTGTGGATCTCTATGCCGACGATGCCACGGTGGAAGACCCCGTGGGTTCGCCGCCCAAGGCGGGCCGGGATGAAATTCACGCCTTCTACCAGACCGCTCTGGAAACGGGCGCCCGGCTGACGCTTTCAGCCCCCATCCGGGCTTCGCACGGCAATGCCGCCGCCATGGCTTTTGAAGTGGCCCTGAATTACCAGGGGCAGGATATGGTGATTCATGTGATCGACGTGATGACCTTCAACGACCAGGGCAAGTACAGCTCAATGAAAGCCTACTGGGGTCCTGAGGATATGAAGCCGGTTTGATAGGGTTGTTTATTGGCCTCTGGGTCAAAAAATCCCTGTCAGGCTGCCGTAAGAGGTTGCTTACCTAAGTCCAGATTTTCATAGTTCAATTAAAAAAGGCGCCGGAAGGCGCCTTTTTTAATGTGGCCAGTAATCAGGCTTCAAAGGCATGCGCCATCGCTGGTTTTACATCCGCCGGCACACCCTTGTCGATTTCCATTTCCTTGCGCTCCCGGACCTTGGCGGGAACGGCATCGGCATCCTGGTAGAACTGATCGTACCACTGGCGCAGGCGGATCACCGGGCCGTCGCCGTCGCACAGCAGCGGGTTATCGACACGCACCTTGTTGTGCCAGATCTCGACGTCTTCGCCGAAGGCCTTGTTGGTAGCGTCCACATAGCCCTGAACCATTTCGTTGCACTGTTCTTCGGTCATGCCCGGGAATTTCTTCACGATAACGCCGAAACGCAGTTCGAAACTGTTGCTGTCTACCGGCGTGTGTGAATTCATGAGGATGGATTCAACCGGCATGCCCTGCATCTGCCCGAACATGTGGGTGATCTGGTAGGCCGGCCCGTAATAGGTAGCGACCGTGGTCAGGAAATCATCTTCGCTCAGGTTCGGGAAGGTGCCGACCATGATCTGGGTGGCCTTGTGTTTCTCGAAGATGTTGGCGAAGTACACCGTGCCGGTGCCGCCATGTACCGGGCCGAAGTGGGCCATGTCGGCCACGTTGTCGATCAGCTCGCGGCAGTTGATGTTGATGTTCCACTTGACGGTGGACCATTCCGACCATTCGTCGGAGAAGACCTGGTCCATGCGCGGGATGGCCACATCCTCGGTCGGGCCGTTGCCCTCCGGGTCATTCCAGATGAACAGCAACTTGTTCTGTTCGCAGATTTCCCAGGTATTGATACGCGCCTTGGGCGGTATGGTCTTGGCGTAGGGAATGTCGTTACAGACGCCGTCGCAGCCCCAGGACCAGCCGTGGAATTTGCACACCACGGAGTCATTTTCCACCTTGCCCAGCGCCAGGTCGGCGCCCATATGCGGACACCAGGCATCCATGGCGGCCAGGCTGCCGTCGGCCTTCTGGAAAATAATGACGCGCGTACCGAAGATGTCGATACCATGGATCTTGCCGTCCTTGTAATCCGAGACCAGGCCCAGGCAATGCCAGCCGCGGGCAAAACGTTCGGGCGGGGCAGCGGATTCAATCGTATATGCGGCTTTCGATTTGATTGCGGTGGCCATGACAGCTTCCTGAATTCATTCTGTGACGCGGATCAGTGTGGCCGCATGCATGCAAGCTGGCTTCATCCATTTGAGTGAATACCCTCTATCCTGAAAACCGATAAGCTGCTTTCCGTCGAAAAGGCCTGCAAGGCGGCATCTGCTGCTTTCGGAGTATGTATGCGCCGTTTTAAACGGGCATGCTAGGCCCTACACACTTCCGCCTGGCATCAAACATGCCGGGCGCCGCGAGACAGGAGAGAAAGAAGTGAGCGATTCACATGCCAATTTGAACAAGGGCGCCAAAGATCTGCCCCGTTGTCCGTTCCCGGTTCCCATGGGCTGGTATTTCGTGGACTATTCCGAAAACCTGGCCAAGGAAGAAATCCGTAACGTCAATCTGCTTGATCAGGAGTGGGTGCTGTTTCGCGGCGAGACGGGCAAGGTCGGCATGACCGATCCCTATTGCCCGCACCTGGGTGCGCATATGGGCCATGGCGGCAAGGTCTGTGGCGATAACATCCGTTGCCCCTTCCACCATTGGCAATTCGATTCCGAAGGCTGGAACAAGGACATTCCCTACGCCAAGGTGACGCCGCCGATCTGCAAGAAGCAGCCGATTCTGCGCGCCCTGCCGGTGGAGGAAAAATGGGGCATGATCTGGTGCTGGTATCACCCCAAGGGCGAAGCGCCCAAGTGGGAATTGCCGTCGGTGCCGGAACTGGAAGACACCGAAAACCACGTCAAACCGCATCGTGGCGAGTGGGAAACGGGCACCGCCGTCCAGGAAATCGCCGAAAACGGTGTGGATTTCGCCCATCTGAAGTTCCTGCACGGCGAAAAGGAAATTCCGCCGGCCGAGTACAGCTTCGACTGGCCGCACTACGATGTGAACATGAACAATGGCTACATCGTCGGCCGCATGCACGGTCCGGGTCTGAATGTGTACCGCTTCAGCCATGAAGGCGTAACCGCCACCATGGTGAACTACACCACGCCGATGACCGCGGATTCCAGCGTGATCCGCATGAGCTTCACGCACAAGAAGTATGAAGAAGGCACCAAGGAAGCCATGATTGCCCAGCACCTGGTGCAGCACATGGTGGGCGAGGCCGACGGCAAGGACAGCGCAGGCTTTGAAAGCGTGGACTTCATCGTCTGGAACCACAAGAAGTATCGCCCGAACCCGCTGCTGTGCGACGGCGACGGCCCGATCATCCAGTACCGCAAGTTCTTCAGCAAGTTCTACGAAGGCAGCGGTTACGCGGAATAAGCCTGCCGGGTAAAATAAACCCGGTTTCCGACAATAAAGCACCCCGGCGCCTGCCGGGGTGCGTTTTCTTATACGCACTATGGCCAAAATACAGATCAAGGACCGCGACGGCGCGGAACACTCACTGGAGGCGCCCAGCGGCACCACCTTGATGGAACTGCTGCGGGATGAGGACCTCGATGTGGAGGGCACCTGTGGCGGCATTTGCTCCTGTGGTACCTGCCATGTCTATGTCAGTGAAGACTGGGCCGGCCGGGTTCCGGCCAAGGGCGAGGATGAGGACATGATGCTGGAAGCCATTGGCGAAGTGGTAGAGCTGCGTCCGACTTCACGTCTGTCCTGCCAGATTGAAATTGACGACTCGCTGGACGGACTCAGCGTGGAAATCGGGCCGGTCGCCTGAGCAGATACGGTTTCCGCCCGGCCTGAGCTTTATGCCGCCAACCTCAACAACCCGATGGACCGCGGCAGACATTCCCGACCTGCGAGGCAGGCGTGCCCTGGTGACCGGCGCCGCCGGCGGTCTGGGGCAGGCCACCGCCGAAGCCTTGGCCGAACACGGCGCCGAGCTGATTCTGGCGGATATCAACCAGACCGATGGTGAGGCCCTGGCCAGCTTCCTGGCCAACGGCGTCACCCAGTCCATTGAATTCCGTCAGCTCGATCTTTCCGATCTGGGTCATATCCAGGCGTTTGCCGAACAGCTCTGCGGCGAAGACCGGCCGCTGGACATGCTCATCAATATCGCTGGTATCTATCCACCGGCGCGGCGCACCACCACGGCCGACGGTTTCGAGCTGAAGTTTGGTATCAATCATCTGGGGCATTTCGCACTTACCGGCCGGCTGCTACCTGTTCTGCTGAAGAGCGAGGCGCCGCGGGTGGTGAGTATTTCCAGCATCGTGCAGGCCATGGCCCGCATCGACTTCGATGATTTGCAGTCGGAAATGAAGTATCAGCCCAACCGGGTTTATGCGCAGGCCAAGCTGGCTTGCCTGATGTTCGGTATTGAGCTGCAGCGGCGCGCCCGTACCTCGGGCAGCCATCTGCAGAGCATGGTGGCGCATCCGGGTATTGCGCGCACCACGATTGGTAAAGAGCGCAAGCAGCAGAAACGCGGATTGCGTGACCGGGCCGAGGACTTGGCGCAGGCGATGGCGATGCGCTTTTTCGGGCAATCACCGGACCACGGGGCGTGGCCGATACTGTTTGCGGCTACTGCGGAAAAGGCCATTGGCGGCGGTTTTTACGGGCCTGACGGCTTTGCGCAGTTCGCCGGTTACCCGACCCGCGTCAAACCCTGCCGCACTGCCCGCGACAGCAGCCAGCGTCAGCGGCTCTGGCATGCGTCACGCGAAATGACCGGCGTCGATTTCAGCTTCAAAGAATAAATTCAACTAGGCGGCTTCTTTCTGCGCTTCCAGCCAGCCCTGCTGGCGATAGAATTCATAGGCGTCTTTCAGCGATTCGCGAATCGGGCGCGGGTTGTAACCCAGTTCGCGCGCCGCCTTGCTGTAGTCCACCGAGTCATTGGAAATACTGGCGCGCAACATATTGGGCGTGAACAGGGGTTTCTGCCGCGTGAGGCGGGCTACGCCGATAGTGAAGGGAATGGCCAGCCAGCCAAACCACAGGGGCAGCTGTACACGCGGTATTTTCGCACCGGTCAGTTCACCCCAGATGGCGGCCATTTCCTGCATGGGTACCGGATCGCCGGTGAGCAGGTAGCGTTCACCGGTGCGCCCCCGCTCGGCCGCTGCAATCATGGCGGCGGCTACGTCACGGGCATCGGCACAGTCACTGCTGATGGACAGCAAAGCCGGCATCTTGCCGTGATAGAGGTCGATCAGACCACGGCCCAGCATGGAGGGTTCGAAGTCATAAGGACCGGTCAGAGTGCCCGGATTGACGATCACGGCATTGAGTCCGCGTTCACGCACCATGTCGGTGACCAGCTTTTCACCCTGCGCCTTGGAGCGGTGGTAGAAGCACTTGTGATCCAGGGCCAGCGGCTTGGACTCGTCCAGCGGCTGGCTGAGGGGTTCCAGCACCAGGGCATGATGCGAAGAGGTGTGCACCATGCGCAGGCCACGCGCCAGGCAGGCCTCGGCCACGGTGCGGGTGCCCTCCACATTCACGGCCTGCACACTGCCATCCAGGTCGCGGTCCAGTTCCACCTTGGCGGCCAGGTGATAGACCATCTCGCTGCCTTCGACCGCCCTGGCTACGGCCCCGGCGTCCAGCACCGAGCCATGCACCAGTTCCACTGCCAGGCCCTGCAGGGAGGGCGGGCAGTTGTTACCGGGTTCGAGAACCCGCACCTGGTCGCCGCGTTGCAGAAGTGCACGTACCAGTGCACAACCCAGGCGTCCGCCACCACCGGTTACCGTGACCTGCATGTTTTTCTCCTAGACGCCGAAGCCGCCGGAACAGTTGATCTGCTGGCCGGTGATATAGGCTGCCTTGCTGGACGCCAGCCAGGTCACGGCATGACCCACTTCCTCGGCTTCGCCCCAGCGCTTCAGGCAAAGCATCTTGTGCGTTTCCCTGATCCATTCCTCGTCGAATACGCCTTGCTCGGAAAGGGTGTGGAACATGCCGGCATCAATCACACCGATGAGCACGGAGTTGGCGCGAATGTTGTGCACGCCTTCTTCCTTGGCAATGCCTTTTACCAGCGCTTCGTTGGCGGCTTTCGGGATCACCGACAGGCCGTCCTTGGGCGGGTAGTACATATGCCCGGCGGAACCCATGTGCACGAAGGAACCGCCACCGCCCTGCTTGAGATGCGGCAGGCCGGCGGAGACCACATTGAAGAAACCCTTGGTTTCGGTATCGATGGCGCGCTGCCACAGTTCCGGCGTCAGGTCGGCCAGGAATACCTGTTCCACCAGCGGGCCGGCGCCAAAGACGATGGTATGGATGCGGCCATGCTCGGCCGCGACCGCGTCGATGGTGGCCTTCACCTTATCGGGATCGGTAACGTCGGTGGCATGGGTGCTGGCTTTTACGTTGCCGGCCCGCACTTCGTCGGCCACTTTTTCCGCAACATCCTGTTTGGAGCGGTAGGCGATGGCGACATCAGTGCCCGCCTCGGCCAGGGTTTTAACGACACCGCGGCCAATGCCGCCGCTACCGCCGAAAACCAGAGCCACGCCTTCCGGAAAGTCCTTATTGCTCATTCGTCTCTTCCTTATTTAATCAGGTAAAAAGTCTTGGGGCTGAAATATACGTTCGAAGGTTCGTCGTTGATGGTCACCTGGTCGATGAACATCACCGTTTCCGAACCATCGATCAGATCCGACATGCGAATCTCTTTCAGATACAGGTGTTCGCCGGATTTGCTGATACCGCTGGCCGGGGCGGTGAGTCGCTTGATGATCTTGTCCGCCTCGAAGAATTCCGCGCCCAGGATCAGGCAGGTTTTCTGGTCTACCCAGGCGGTGACCGAGGTGTAACGGGTGTCCAGGCCCGGCAGGGGTTTGAACTCCATGACCAGGGCCGGGCGACCAGCCACGGTTTCCTTGCGCTGGTAATCGCCCTGCAGATCACCAAAGGCATTGGCCAGCTGTTTGAATTCAAAGTAACTGAATTCGGTGCCCATCAGCGGGTTGTCCGAGAGATTGCCGGTGATGCGCCGTACCCGCCCGACTGAGGGCAGATAGACAAACATGCCATCGCGCAGGAAGTCGTCGGTTTCACGCACCAGATAGGCCGCGCCGCGCATATTGGGTGGCCCGTCGATAACCAACGTGGCGCGCATGAGTCGATTGCCTTCCTCCTGCGCCTCGAGCGTGGCGTAAACCCGCCCTGAAAGCGTCGAGGATTCACCGGCTGGGCCGGTGGTTATGAAGGTTACCCGGCGAATGCTGACGGCAGTCGGAAAATTGCCGCGCACGCATTCCATGATCTGATTCGTGTCCGGCGCCGGTTCAGCCGCGGACGGCAACGCCGCGCCTAGCAGTAAGGCGGCCAGAATCGTTACTTTTAGCTGTTGTTTCATGTTCGTGTCCTCCATAGCCGCCATGTCGGCAGGTTCCGACATCCGGCAGGATTGTGTTCCCCCTAAATCATGCTCTCAAGGACAGGTCCAAAGCGTTCCAGACACCATAGTGAAGCCATGCCGCCAATGACGTAGGCCGGTAACATCAGCCGCCAGCCATGGGGGTCTGTCGCTGGCGCTTGCCGCAGCTTATGCCACAGATATAACAGGGCCAATACAGCGGCGACGACCACCAGCTGGCCCAGCTCAATACCGACGTTGAAGGCCAGCAGGGCGGTCACGATGCTGTTCTGTGGCAGGCCAACATCGGCCAGCGCGCCGGCAAACCCCAGGCCATGCAGCAGGCCGAAGCCGAAAGCCATGGTTCCCGGGTGACGGCCCAGCACGCTCATTTTCTTTGCGAGCAATTCCCGCGCCAGCACCACCAGGCTCAGGGCAATGCCGAATTCCATGAGGGCCGGATTGACGTTGATCCAGCCGAGCGTGGCCAGAGACAGCGTCACGCTGTGACCAAGCGTGAAGGCGGTCAGGGTCAGTAGCAGCCGTGTAAAGCGACGCACCAGCAGCATCAGGCCCAGAACGAATAGCAGATGATCGGGGCCAAACCAGAGGTGCTCGGCGCCCAGGACAAGGTAGTTTTGCAGCGTGGACCAGGCATCCGCCTGATCCGGCGAGGCGACCTGGAACACCGGCCGGCGGGCATCCAGCAGACTCTGCTGCAGATCGCCATTCAGCTGCTGCAGCCGAACGATGACATTGATGCCGCTGCTGTCCAGGCCCTCGACCGTGATCAGATCGCCCGCCAGTGCATGATCACAGTCCAGTTGCCAGTGGCTGGCGACGGCTGCGCCGTTCTCCTGTTTAAGTGTCGCAGGCCCGGATCGGCAATGGGCAGGCAGCACCGGTTGCGGCGCCCGCCGGCTGCCTTGCAGGGCGGACAGGCGCCACAGCACATCGTAACTGGACGGACCGGTCTGTTTCAGTTCCAGTAATGCAGGCGCGAGAGGATGCGCGCTGGCCGAAAGGCTCAGCAGCCATAGAACTGCGGCAGCAGCGCCGGCCAGATAGCGTTTCACGCCGCGTCTCCGGTCTGCGCGGGGGCAATGTTTATGCGGTAAAGCTGACGACGGGATTGCAGCCATTCACCCAGGGCCGCGCGTTCCCGTTCGGTATAGAGCTGTGCCGCCACGCGCGCCTGCAGCTGACTGTAATCAGGCATGTCGCCATCGCTCACGGCTTGCACGCGCAGCAGGTGCTGACCATAGGCCGAGGACACCGGCCCCAGCCATTCACCGGGCGTCGCGGCAGCAATGCTTTGCGCGATATCGTCGCCCAGGCGGCGGCGAATGTCGGCCAGGCTCAGGTGTTCAAAGTGGTTGCCGAGCAGAAAAACATCGCCGCCGACTGCCTTATCGTCCGTGGTCAGTGTCTGCCGGGCGGCAAGCGCGCGGTTCAGCGCGCCGGGTTGGTCGGCGCTGAAAAAGCGTTGTTCGAAACTGTAGCGCTCCGGCGTCTGAAAACTTGTCCGATGCCGTTGAAAATATTGCCGGGCGTCGTTTTCGCTCACCTCAACCTGATTTTCGATCTGGTGGCGCATGCGCTGGATAAGCCGGCGGCGCACGACCGGATCGCTGTGCAACATGCCCAGATGGAGGGCGGCCTGCAGTAACTCTCCGGCATCGGCCTGCGGGGTCTGTTCGGCAAAGCGCATGTTGAGAATCAGCCGCTGGTGTACCACGACGTCGTGTTCATGCAGGCCCAGCCGCAGGGCCTCGCGGAACATCAGTTCCTCATCAATGTATTGCCGCAGCATGGCTTGCAGCTCGGCGCTGGTCGGATGGCGTCCGGTTTCGTTCAGCCAGCGGGCGGCCAGCCGTTCGCGGTCTGCCTGGCTGATTTCGATACGCGGTGGTGTCAGAAAATTACGCAGCAGGTCGAATCCGGTTGCCTGCAACAGCAGCGCCAGTGCGCCGATGAGCAGGAAATGCAGCAGGGGTTCGCGCAGCAGCCGCTTCATCATCACACTCAGCTGTTTTCCTCGGCCACCGGTTCGGCCGGCCGGTACCAGATGGGCGAGGTCCAGGCGCGTTCCTGAATGGTTTTGGGATAATCGGCGTTGCAGCAGTCAGCCATGGCCTCCGGCACGGTTTCCGGCGCATCACAGTCAACACCGGCGGCCAGGCACTGGTAGGTCGACCAGCGGCAGCTGGGGTTGTCCACAACACGTGCATAGTAGAAGGCATGCTGGTCCGGATCGAAGCCGGGATCCTGCCACACGGCGCATAGGCTGGCGAAGCCGTCGCCAGAGGTGGCGCAGCTGTTCAGGTCCACGCTGGCGCCATTGTTGGGGTCGCCGGCGACTTCGAAGACGGCTTCCTGCTGATCACCGTTTGCATCCACCCAGCCCTTGATGATTTGTATGCGTTGCAGGGGCTCCGCAGCAATACCCGCGCCGCCCGGATCACGCAGGGCCGATACCGCGAATACGGGCGCTGCGCCCACATTCGGTTGCAGCGGCAGGTCGCCCCCCATGGGTACGCCGTTGGCGTAACCCAGTTCGACGAAATCATTGCGGCCGCAGGCATTGGCCGGCAGATCCCAGCCACCGAAGAAACGCACCACCGGGCGATTGCCGCTGGTGGCATAGGCTTCGCGACGACGCATGGCGTCAAACAGCGATTCGCGGGTGTTCTCCTCGGCCCACAGCACGGCCAGGCCGCCGGGGCTGGCCTCGATCACATCGGTCAGGCCTTCAATACCGTCCGCCGGGTTTTCACCGGCGCCGGCATGGCCGGGAAAGTCGCTTTCCTCAACATTGCCGGGAGTGCCCAGATGTGTGTCGGAACTGCCGATGAAACCGTACTTGAAGGGATTCACGCCCAGATCCTTTTCCATGGCCAGGCCCTTTTTCATGGCTTCGCGCAGGAAGTCCTGTTCCATGGGCGGTCCGGTGTTCAGGCCATTGAAACGGTCACCCGTGAGATTGTTATAGGGCAGCAACTCAAAGCCGCAGAGTTCATCATTGGCGCCGGCGCCCATGGTGCCCAGGCATTCGGACTGCCCCTTGTGCTGATAGATTTCTGCCAAGGGCTCATTGGCCTGGCGGGTGGCAGCGAATTCAGCGTCGTAGGGGTTGCCGAAGCGGTCCGTGGTCTCGAACATCATGCCGGCACTGAGGTTGGAGTTATGCGGAATGGTCAGGTACTCGCAGCCATCCTCGGTTTTGCATTTTTCCGACAGGGTGGCCCACAGCAGTTCTTCGCGCGGGTATTCCTGATAGGCCGGCGGCAGTTCAGGCACCACTTCAGTCTTGAAGATCACGTTGCGGTGCAGATTGTTGGACAGCGGTGCCCCGGTGTACTCATAACCGACAAATGTGGTGAAACTGCAATCACTGCTGCGGTCGTAATAGGCTTCGGCAGCCGCCTGGGTATCGTTCCAGGGGGTTTTGGCCGCCTCCAGACAGGTGGCGCCATTCAGGCCGCAGAATGGCAGGCGCGGAATGGTGCCGTTGCTGCCGATGACAGGCAGGTCGGAGACCAGCGGAATGCCCTCGGGTACGGGAAACTGTGGCAGCTCCGGCAGGCCGACGGACACCAGGTTGAAGATAATGAAACTGTTTTCAGGATCGCTGCGATAAAACAGGCATTCCAGGGTGTTGTATTCCAGATAGTCCGGATTGGTGCAGATTTCCACCTCGCCGAACAGTTCGGCATGGTCGGTGACGGCGGCAAAATCCAGCGGACGCTCCAGCTGGGTAGAGCGGGTTGCCGTGCCGTCTTCGAGGAAAGGCTGTACACCCAGTTCCTCACCGAGGGCAAACTGATAGGCCTGGTGTGGCGTGGTCAGCGTGCCCTGGGTATTGGCATCCAGGGAATACACCGTGTGCACATGCAGGTCGCCAAAGAAGGGTTGGCGCTGGGCGTCAAAATGACTGCAACGACCGGCCTGGGAGCCACCGCCTCCGCCTCCACCGCCAATGACGGTTTCATCGTCCGAATCGTCGCCACAGCCTGTCAGGCACAGAGCCAGCAGGGGCGCGGACAGCCAGGCCATGCACAAGGGCCGCCAGTTTACGTGGATCATCTCCTCCACCTCTCGCACGTTATGCGGAATGCCGTGCATTCCACTGTTTACCCGCCTTCTAGGGAGGCGGTATGTCAGTTATACGCCTGTTCAAGTCGTTTTGTTAACGTTGGATGCGTCCAGGAATGACGGTCTTTCACCGCCCCCGTCCAGCACCAGATTGGTTCCCGACGCATAGGCTGCATTTTCCGAGGCCAGCCATACGCAGGCCGCGCCGATATCCGTCGGTTGACCCATGCGGCCCAGCGGTACGGTGGCCGAGACAGCGGCAATGCCGGCTTCATCCCCGTAATGCAGATGCGACTGCTCGGTGCGGATCAGGCCGGGGCTTACCGCCACCACACGCACCTTCGGCGCCCATTCCACCGCCAGCGATTTGGTCAGGTTCAGAATGCCGGCCTTGGCCGCACCATAGGCGGCAGTGCCCGGCGAGGCCCGCAAACCACTGACGCTGGCAATGAACACAATGACACCGCCATTGTCCTGTTCCTGCATCATGCCGTTGGCCAGTTGCGCCAGCTGGAAGGGCGCAAGCAGGTTCAGGCGGATAATCGAGTCGTTGTAGCGGTGCGAAGTGTCCGCCGACATTGCGAAGGGTGAGCCGCCCGCATTATTGATAAGGACATCCAGGCGTCCGTAGAGCCGTCTGGTTTCAGCCATGAGCTGTTCGACGGCTTCGGGGTCCTTGAGATCCGCAGTAATGAATTCGGCGCGGCGGCCGCCGATTTCGGGCAGATCATCCGGCTCTTCCCGTCCACAGACGATCACCGTGGCGCCGGCCTGAAGAAAACACTCGCTGATGCCTCGCCCGATGCCTTTGGCGCCGCCGGTGACGAGGACTACCTTGTCTTTGTGCAGGACTGATTCAACCATGCGCAAAGCTTACGGGATTGCGCCTTTTTTGATGTAGTCCAAAGGGACGAAGGCATTCAAGCCCTTATCGGGGAACATATTCTCGCCCCGTATGACGGGGCTTTTCCCGTTTTTTGAGCCCAGTCAGCATGTCGAACAAGCCGATACCGGAAGGACAATACCTCAGCACGGCCGATGGTCTGCGCATCCATTATCTGGAAGCCGGTCCTGCGGACGGTGAAGCTGTGCTGTTTCTGCATGGTTCCGGCAACGGCGCCTCCGGCTACAGCAACTTCAAGGGCAACTACCCGGTACTGGCCGACGCCGGTTACCGCTGCATTGTGCCGGACATGGTGGGCTTCGGTTATTCCGACAAGCCTGAAGACGTGGAATACCACCTGGATTATTTCGTCGAGACGCTGAAACAGTCACTCGATGCGCTCTCTATAAGCAAGGTCACCCTGGTCGGCAATTCGCTTGGCGGGGCCGTGGCGCTGGGTTTTGCCCTGGCGCACCCGGACCGGCTCGAGCGGCTGGTGCTGATGGCGCCGGGCGGGCTCAACGAGCTGCCGGATTACCTGGAAATGCCGGGCATGGCCGACATGTTCGCGCTGTTCCAGTCAGAAGAACCGGTGACCGAAGAGCGCATGAAGCAGTTCTTCATCAAGGCCTTCGTGGTGGATGCCTCCTGCGTGGACGACGAACTGGTGCATGAGCGTTTCGAAATGATGAAGCTGCAGAATGCCCGTCTGATGCAGACCCTGAAAGTGCCGAACATGACCGAGCGTCTGGGCGAGATCAAGACACCGGCGCTGACGCTCTGGGGCCTCAACGAAAACATGATGCCGGACAGCGGTATCATGCGCCTGGCCAAGGGTCTGCCCAACGGCCGCATGGTGCTGGTGCCCAACTGCGGCCACTGGGTGATGATCGAACACCGTGAATTGTTTAATCGGACTGTGCTGGATTTTCTGCGCCACGGCTGAAAATGAAGATGCATCACGCAAAGGCGCAAAGGCGCAAGGCAATACCCGCAGCATGGTCTTTTCGCGCCTTCGCGCCTTTGCGTGAGGCCACTTCCACATTACTGGAGAGGCCATGATGTTGGCGTCTGATCGTATTGCCAGTCTTGGCACGGAGCTTTATGAAGCTTTGCGTGCACGCCGTACACTGGCGCCACTCACCGAACGCGAGTCGGCCATCACCATTGATGACGCCTACCACATCTCGCTGCAGATGCTGGAATGTCGCAAGGCCGACGGCGAGGTCGTGGTGGGCAAGAAAATCGGTGTCACCAGCAAGCCGGTGCAGGACATGCTTGGCGTGCACCAGCCGGATTTCGGTTTCCTGACCAACGTCATGCAGGTGGAGAATGGCAGTGTCGTGAGTCTGGCCCAGGCCGGCCTGATCCAGCCACGCGCCGAGGGCGAGATCGCCTTCAGGCTAAAGAAAGACCTGCAGGGCCCGGGCGTGACCGAGGAAGACGTGCTCGACGCCACCGAATATGTGTCGGCCTGCTTTGAAATTGTCGATTCGCGAATCCACGACTGGAAAATCAAGATCCAGGACACAGTGGCGGACAACGCTTCCTGCGGCGTGTTCGTGATCGGCGAGGAAAAGGTCGACCCCCGTAGCCTGGATCTGGCCGCGGCGGAAATGAATGTGGAAAAGAACGGCGAGCATATCGCCAAGGGGCTGGGCTCCGCCGTGCAGGGGCACCCGGCCACGGCCGTGGCCTGGCTGGCCAATACCCTGGGCGAGTTCGGCATCCCGTTTCTCGCCGGGGAACTGATTCTGTCCGGCTCGCTGGCGCCGCTGCTGCCGATCGTGCCGGGCGACCGCTTCACCATGACCATAGAAGGCATTGGTTCAGCGGCAATAGGGTTTGAGGAGTAGTGTGTTCATCCACGGATTACACAGGGCTCGATGACGCCTGGTTTCGTGAAAATCAATCTGTGTAATCTGTGAAATCTGTGGATAGATAATTATGAGCAAGATCAAATGCGCCATTATCGGTTCCGGCAATATCGGCACCGACCTGCTGTACAAGCTGCGGCGTTCCGAGGTACTGGAGCCGGCCTGGATGGTGGGTATCGAGGCGGAAAGCGAGGGCCTGGCCCGCGCCCGCGATGCCGGCCTGAAGACCACGCATGAAGGTGTAGACGGCCTGGTGCCGCATGTAAAGGAAGACGAAATCCGCATCGCCTTCGACGCCACCAGCGCTTACGTGCACAAGGAAAACTCCGACAAGCTGACCGCGCTGGGCGTGATGATGATTGATCTCACCCCGGCAGCGATTGGTCCCTACTGCGTGCCACCCGTGAATCTTAAGGATCACGCTGGTGGTCATGAGCGTAATGTGAACATGGTCACCTGCGGCGGTCAGGCCACCATCCCGATGGTCGCTGCCGTGTCCCGCGTGCAGCCGGTGAAGTATGGCGAAATCGTCGCCACCGTCGCTTCGAAATCCGTCGGCCCCGGCACGCGCAAGAACATCGACGAGTTCACCCGCACCACTGCCGGCGCGGTGGAGAAAGTGGGCGGCGCCAAGCAGGGCAAGGCCATTATCGTGATCAATCCGGCCGAGCCGCCGCTGATCATGCGTGACACCATTCATTGCCTGACCGAGGACGCGCCGGATCAGGAGGCCATCACGAAGTCCGTGCACGACATGATTGCCGAGGTGCAGAAATACGTGCCCGGCTACCGGCTGGTCAACGGCCCGGTGTTCGACGGCAACCGTGTGACGACCTATGTGGAGGTGGAGGGCCTGGGCGACTTCCTGCCCAAGTACGCCGGCAACCTGGACATCATGACCGCCGCCGCGGCACGCACCGCCGAAATGTTCGCTGAAGATATGCTGGCGGGTCGGCTGAGTTTCGAGCCAGCCGCATAGGGCTGAATCCACAGATTTCACAGATTACACAGATGGGTCAATAACTCGCCGCAGCAAACTCCTCTCCCCTGGCGGGAGAGGGTTGGGGTGAGGGGGAAAAGAAATGAATCTTGAAGGTAGAAAAGTAACAGTGCATGACATGTCGTTGCGTGACGGCATGCATCCCAAGAGGCACCAGATCACGATTGAGCAGATGCAGAGCATCTCGCAGGGTCTGGACGCTGCCGGCGTACCGCTGATCGAAGTCACCCATGGCGATGGCCTGGGCGGCGCTTCGGTGAACTACGGTTTTCCGGCGGCAACCGACGAGGAATACCTGCGCGCGGTGATTCCGCACCTCAAGCAGGCCAAGGTTTCTGCCCTGCTGCTGCCGGGCATTGGTACGGTGGATCATCTGAAGATGGCCGCCGATTGCGGCGTGACCACCATCCGCGTGGCTACGCATTGCACCGAGGCCGACGTTTCCGAACAGCACATCAATCTGGGTGCCAGGATGGGCCTGGATACCGTAGGCTTCCTGATGATGGCGCATATGATTTCGCCCGAGGAAATCGTCGAGCAGGCCCTGCTCATGGAAAGCTACGGCGCCAACTGCCTGTATGTGACCGACTCGGCAGGCTATATGCTGCCGGATGACGTGAAAGCCCGCGTGGGCCTGTTGCGTGAAAAAGCCAATCCGAACACCGAGATCGGCTTCCATGGTCACCACAACCTTGCGATGGGTGTGGCGAATTCCATTGCCGCGGTGGAAGCGGGAGCCAATCGTATCGACTGCGCCTGCGGTGGCATGGGCGCCGGCGCCGGCAACACACCGATGGAGGTGTTCGTGGCGGTATGCAATCGCATGGGCATTGAAACCGGCGTTGACGTGTTCAAGATTTCCGACGTGGCCGAGGATCTGGTCACGCCGATCCTCGACTTCCCGGTACGTATCGACCGCAACGCCCTGACCCTGGGCTACGCCGGTGTGTACTCGTCCTTCCTGCTGTTCGCCAAGCGGGCAGAAGAAAAGTACGGCATCTCCGCTCGTGAGATCCTGCTCGAACTCGGTCGTCGCAAGATGGTTGGTGGCCAGGAAGACATGATCGAGGACTGCGCCCTGACCATGGCGAAGGAACGCCAGGCCGCCAGCGCCTGATTGCCCGGATCCTGCCGGCAGTGTGAGCAGAAAAATATTTCGTTGACCGTCTGATGACACTGGGACTAATCTGGAAGACATGGAAACGTCTTCCAGGGTGCAGGGCTTTACGCTGCTCGAGTTGCTGATTGCAGTGACCATCGTGGCCATCATGGCGGCGATTGCGATTCCGGTGTACCTGAATTACACGACTCGCGCCAAGGTGGCCGAGGCGCTCAACGTTGTAACTGCCCCGATGACGGCAGTGACTGAATATTATTCAGTCAACGGCAGCTTTCCCGACAACAATGCAGACGCAGGGCTGGGAGCGCCGGAATCCTTCACCGGCGAATATGTGTTACGCGTGAGCATACTCGCCGGAGGCGTTATCCAGGCGGATCTGCAGGGCAGCCAGTTGAGCGGGCATGCCGTGACCCTTACGCCTGCTTCGGGCGATGCTGTCAGCTGGACCTGTGGTTCTACGTTGCCTGATCATCTGCTGCCCCCGAATTGCCGCAGCACGCCGTAGCCAGGAGATTGATGAGCATGCCTTTACTCAACATCATCCAGCTTAACCGTCCTTTGTCTCATACCGCGGAGTTGCGATAAATGCCGGCTAAACGGACTGCATTACCGCGCCTTCTTCTCGAGGATTATCTTTCGATTCTTCGCGGCTTGGTGCTGCTGGCCTGGGCAGGCGCCATCGGCGCCATCATGACCGAGCTGTCCATGCGTTTCACGGATATGTTCGTCTGGCCTGAAACAGGCGCTTTCTCGCTGATGTACAACGCGTTGCTGGCGGTGTTTTTACTCAACACGCTGGCGTTGACCGCATTACTGATTTATCCGGACTGGTATGAACGCGTGCCCCGGGCTTCGGCGCATCGGGTGCAATGGTTGTTGGTGGCTGTCATGGTCTGGCTGGGTCTTTATGTACTGGCTGTGTTTCATGTGACGGGCGCACTGAGCAGTCCGTTTTTGTTGCTGTTACCCGTCCTGATGATTGCCGCCCTGGCGGCCTTGCCGGGTCAGGCTGGTTGGTGGGCAGCAGCTTTGTTACTGGCCGGCCACGTTGCGGTGCTGGTGTTTGAATCGGCCGCAGTGATCAATCCCCGCGGGCCGCTCGGTGCGCATTTTGCCTATGCGCCTTATCTGACGCCCTGGGGTCTGGGCGCCTTGCTGTTTGTTCTGGCGATCAGTGTGTTGCTGGCCGCCAGGTTGCGCGCCTGGCTCTATCCTGCCGAGCCGAGCCTGAGCCCGGCGCAGCGAATTGATCCGGACACCGGGCTGTATCGCCGGGCTTTTCTGGACAGCCGGTTGCAAAAGGAACTCGGCCGTATTCGGCGTCAGGGGGGGTCTGCCGCGTTACTGTTAATCGCCATGGACGCGCAGGAGACGGCCGGCGAGAAGCGTGTTCGTGATGCCGCCCAGGCGCTGCGGGGACTGGTGCGTGCGGGTTCGGATACCCCCGTGGTGTACCGGCAGGGCGTGCTGGCCGTGTTATTGCCGGCAGCCGATACCGAAGGCGCCAACAGCGCTGCGCGGCGAATAGTGAAGGGTCTGTCCAATGCCGGTACGCATGGTGCGTTACGCACGGCAGCGGCGGTAGCCGAGTTCGGCGCCATGCCACTGGATAAGTGGCTGGCTACCGCGGAAGACGTTCTGAAAAGGGCGGTGCCTGGAGATGACCCGCTGATTGTTGACGTCTGAACGACTCGATTATTCGCAGTTCACCAGAGTCACGAAGCGCGGATCGATCACGGTCGAGGGATTCATGCCGAACACCTCGTTAAAGGCCTTGTCGATGTGGGCGAGGTCGTAGAAGCCGGCTTCTACGGCCACATCGGTCAGTTTCATTCCGCGTTGCCAGAAAAGCGCCGCCCGCCACACGCCGCGCCAGCGTGCGTATTCACCAATAGTGAAACCCGTTTGCTGTTTGAACAGTTCACGCAGGCGCGAGGCGGACAGATGTACCTTGCCGGCGACGGTTTCCAGGCTGACTTCACTTAATGGCATGTCGTCGAGTATGCGGCAGGCTTCAGTCACGCGGGCGTCGGGTGGGGGAATGAAAATTTTCTGGTCTCCCGTGATAGCCAGGACAACATCGCGCACCAGTTGCTTGATGCTGTCGGCGGAGACGATCTCCGTCATGGCCTGGCGCATGCGCGGCAACAGTGCTTCGAACTTTTCTATGGGCAGATCGATAACCGGTTCGTCAGCCAGCAGTGTTTTCAGCCCTGCGTATTCGGGCACGTCAATCGGCAGGTAGAACAGGGCCACGTCGCTATTCACGGCCAGTACCCGCTTGCGGCCGGCCTTGGGCGCTACCAGTGATGCCCGGGTGGTAATGGTTTTCCCTTCCACTTCAATAGTATAGGGCTCGCGGCAGGCGATTCTCAGGGTGGCGCAGAGCGGGCTGGTCGGGCGGTCAAGTATCAGTGAAGGCGCCAGTAAAACCAGGCTGCAGGGCCAGTAATAGATGGTCACTCCAGCAGGGGCGGGGTGTTCAATGTCCGTCATTTGATACTAATAAAACCGGCATTTCATACAAGCGCAATATAGGGGCTTGCACTAGCATGGAGCAAATCCGAATCCCTTTTTATAAGTCATAACTCAGGGCGTAAGCCCGCGTGGAGGAGAGCGTGTCCCGATCCCTTATTTATACGGCTGCTGCCGGCCTGTGCCTTTTTCTGCTGGCCAGCTGTGGTGGCAGTGATAACGACAATGGCCTGAACATGGGGGGTGGCGGCCAGCCATCCACGCTGGACTGCTCGCATGATACCTCGCCCGAGGCGCAAGGCATTCCGAGTGAGGAACGTATCTTCGGCTGGATTGAAGATCTCGTGGCCATTGGTTACCGCCGCACCGGCACCCCCGAAGGGCGCATGGCCGCGGCCTATGTGAAATGCCAGTTCGAGAAACTCGGGCTTCAGGATGTGCATTACGAAACAGCCACTTCCTGGAAGTGGGAAACGACGGATTACGGGGTGCGGATCGCAGGTGAAGAGATCGATGCCTTTCCTTCCGCCTTTTCCTTTGTGACGCCTGACGAGCCGTCCGATTTTTCCACCGGACCGGGCGGGCTCGAAACCGAGATCGTGGATGTCGGTCTGGGTACGCCGCTGGAAATGGCGCTAAAGGATGTTGAGGGCAAGATCGTGCTCTTCGACCTGAAGTTCATTCTGCCGACAGCGGGCCTGGTCCCCTTCATGGAGTTTCTCTGGGACCCCGGGTTGACCATCGTGGAGCCCTCGCTGGTGATCGCCAATCCCTATCTCACAACCTATTCGGACGTGCTCAACGCTGCCATGGACGCTGGTGCTGCCGGCTTCATCGGGGTGCTGGCCGATTATTTCGAATCCAACAAGTACTACAACGAGTTTTACCGGCGTACCAGCGTCACGATTCCGGGTTTCTGGGTATCCCCTGGCGAAGGAAAACGAATTCGGCAGATGATCAGTCAGGGTGGCGGCAGCGCTCCCGTTAACATGGTGATGGAGGGTAGTCGCACCGAGGTTGAAGCGCGTTCGGTGGTGGGTTTTCTGCCAGGCAAGAGCACCGACACGATCATGGTGCAGTCACATCACGATTCGGTGTTCTATGGCGCCGTGGAAGATGGCAGTGGCACGGCTGCGGTGCTGGCCCAGGCCCAGTACTATGCGTCACAGCCGGAAGGCTCTCGCGAGAAGACCCTGATGTTTACAACCTTCGATTCCCATTTCACCGGTTATCAGGGCCATATGGCTTTTGTGGACAAATACATCGTCAACAAGGAGACGCCCTACAACATCGTCGCCAACGTCACCCTGGAGCACATCGGCAAGCAGGGCATCAAGGGTGATAACGGCGAGTTGGTAATCACCGACAAGTCGGAAATCCGCGGCATCATGAATACATTTGGGCCGACCCTGAAGGCCGCAATGATCAGTGCACTGGTGGAACATGACCTGCAACGTACGGCCTTGTTGAATGCTGAAGCCCTTTGTGCGGTGGGGGGCATGCCCACGGATGCGTCCTTCGTGTGCACCAAGGGGATTCCCACTGCCAGCCTGATCTCGGGTCCGAATTATCTTTATGACCAGGCCGATACCCTGGACAAGGTGGACCGCGAACAACTGGTGCCGGTGACCGAGGCCTTTGTGGACATCATCGATGCGATCGATGCCACGCCCTCGGCCTTGATCGGCTTGCCCCTGTCATCCATCGTGCCGGACCTGGGTCTGTAAGCAATGTCCACCGTGAGGGTGGCGCTGCTGTTGGCGGGCTTGTTGCTCGCCGGCTGTGGGGACTCCGATAACGATTCGGCGACCGTGCCAGGCGTCAGCAGTCAGTCGCTTCTGCAGGGTGCGGGCCCGGATGGCAGTTTCTATGCGCCGCCGCCCAGCGGAGAAGGGCGGAGTCTGGCGACCTACTGGCCAATCGTGCTTTCTCACCCTTGGTCGCGGACAGCCGACAACTCCTTTCAGGGCGACATCCCGGAGGGTGACGAATTTGAGCCCTATGGCGTCAAGAAGATGCTTGAAGCGGCGGGTGCCGTGGTTTATCAGCCGGACAAACTTCCCTATGCCTCGCATGAACGGCGTGGGCAGTTGCTGTACAAGAAATGCGCGGGCACCACAGTCGATGAAGTGCTGTGCGAAGGCGAAAATCCTGAACCGGTCGATGGTATTCATCTGGCGACAATTGATTATTGTGCCGACGCTGATCACAGGGCCAGGCATGGTTTCAGTGATGTTCAGCAGTGTCAACGGGAGCTCCAGTTCAACATCATCTGCCATTCCCAGGGCTGTCCGGATTCCCGCTACATGCTGGCGGCGGTGACCAACGAATTCAGTGGCAAGCTCATGTACCAGCATGTGGCGAGCTGGACTTCACTCGCCGGCGCCAACAAGGGCACGGCGCAGGCGGACTGGGTGCTCGAAATGCTGGCCGCCTGCCTGTTTCCCGAATGCCGTTCACTGGTGCTGGATCTGGCGCTTGGCGTGGATGGCTTCAGTCAGAACGGGGCGCTTACCACGCAGGCCAGTGAGTCGGTGGTGGCCCTGAGCCGCAAGTACATGCTGGAAACCACCGACATGGATTGCACCCCCGGCCGCGGTGTGGAATGCGCGCCCAGCTTCAACGAACTGTACCCGCTGCCGGAGGATCCGCAGCATCCGATCCTCTATCAAAGCTTCACTTCGCAGATAAATGACATCAGTCATCCCTGCTTTACCGAAACGCGGCTGTTCTGGGAGATCGTGCAACAACGGGAAGGGGCCAACGATGGCAACATCTCGGTCGATTCGCAGCAGTTCACCACCTACGGCGCCGGGTCCACCGGCGGCGCAACGCCGGTGATGCCGCGCTGGATCATGGGCGAAACCCTCGACCCCGAGGTTCAGCACCCAGGTCTGCCGCATATGGCCTATGCCAGCGCCCAGGTGCCGGGCATGGACGAGGGCCGCATGAGCTGCATGGGCGAAGATAATTCCGGCTTTCGTTTCAGCCGTGAGGGTTTCTATCGCGACCTGGTGGCCGAGCTGGTGTCCTGGGGATATTGAGCCGGGCGCAGGCCCGTTCCGGTCTTCGGTAACACACTTTATAGCGCTTCCGGCCCCGCTATATTCTTTCCCGGTATCAACACGCGGTACGTGGTGGAATCGGAATCCTTATTGAACAACCTCATACGCCGGGCTTCAGATCATTATCGAAAGGCGGAACCGTTTTACCGCTGGTATACCTGGTTCAAGTGCCGCATGGACCCTTGCTACCTGGCACTGGTGGCGCAGCGGATCGCACACTGGTCGTTCGGGTGGATGTTGCTCAGGGTGCCAGGCCATGCTGCCGGGCGCGTTCTTCCAGACGCCCCTGTTCCTGCTTCAGTGTCCGGCTGACTTTTTTCAGATTACGGATCTGCTCGTCTATAACCGCACGTTTTTCGGCCATGAGCCGGGCGCCTCTGGCGCAGTCGATGTCGCGGGCGCGCAGGCTCGTCAGCACCTGATGGATTTCCTCGAGTGAAAAGCCCAGTGCCTGCATCTGCTGTAGCAGTATGAGTTGCTTTACCAGGGCTTCGGGGTAGTCGCGGTAATTATTCGCGCCACGCCTGATTTCACCCAGCAGGCCGCGTGCCTCGTAGTAGCGCAGGGTGTGGCGGCTCAGGCCGCTGCGGGATTCCAGTTCACCGATTCGCATATTGACCGCTTGACTATAGAGTTGGCTCTATAGATTAGCATCTTGCATTGAGTTAAATGCGAGGTGGCCATGTATCTGTTGGCGAGCGCGAAGATAACGGTGCAGTGTGATGGTGAAACGGCTTATGCCTATGTCTCGGATCTGGAGAACCTTGCCGAGTGGTTTCCGGGGGTGATCAGGATGCGGGCTGATGATGACCTGCCTTGCGCGCAAGTGGGCAAGGTATACAGAGAGACCGTGTCGATTCCGTTTCGGGGCCGGCGTGACATTGCCGTTGAAGTGGTGGCCTGTGAAACACCCACAAGGCTGGTTACCGAAGGCAGGTTCCCGGGCTTGTTGCCGCGTATGGAAATCGACATCAGCGCTCCGGAACCCGGTCTTGGTGAAATTCGCTGGCGCATGTATAGCCGCAATGACGCCTTGCTGGCGCGTCTGTTTCTGTTGCCCCTGGCCAAAAAGCTCATGCAGAAACGTGCGACAGCCGGCATGCAGAATCTCAGGCGCTGTCTCGAGAGGCTTGGAGATTAATTCAGGGCTGACAGCAATTCCGCAATGGTTTGCCGTATCTGCTTATCGGGCAGGTCCAGGTCGCTGCCTTCCTCTTCAGCGCAGGCATCGGCCAGGCGCTCGATCTGCAGCAGGGCGATGAGAATGCGGTCCGTCGATTGTTCCGGCAATTGCCGCCATTCGCGGATGCGTTGCGCCTGACGCCGCCGGCTTTCGGCGCGCGCCTTGCGTACGGCCGGGTCTTCCACGGCGAGCAGGCGCAGGCTGCGCCGGAATAAAAGATGCTTGCGGTGATGCTGGATGATCGCATCGACCAGCTTTGAGGCCGGGGCATTCTGCTCGATCAAGCCGTCCAGAACGCTTTTTTCCTCGTCTTCCCAGGCGCGGTAACAGGCAATGAAAATCTCGGTTTTGTCTGCGAACCAGCGGTAGAAAGTCTGCGGGGCGAAGCCGGCGCGGCGGGCGATCTTGTTGCTGTCGGTGCCGTTGTAGCCCAGCTCGCGGAATTCAGCCATGGCGGCCTTGATCAGTTGTTCGCTGGTGTTGCGCCGGCCGCGGGGCCGGCCCAGTGCTGCGGGTCTGGAAGCCATGTTTGTAGTAACAGCCAATATAGGAGACTTGCAATCTAGCACAAAGTGATATAAAAATCACAAAACGTGATACGAATATCACTTAAGGAGTTGTCCATGAATATGCGTCAGGAATGTGGCCTGCCGGAAGATGCCGAAATACTGGACTGTGACGGCGTCCGGCTGGCGGTGAAGCGGGAAGGTCAGGGTTGGCCTCTGGTCTGTCTGCATGCGGTGGCTCACGGCGGCCGCGATTTCGAAAAATTATCGGCAACCCTGGGAAACTGTTTCCAGGTGATCCGTATCGACTGGCCAGATCATGGACGTTCGGGCCCGGACAGCCAGCCGCCCTCGGCAAGGCGCTATGCCGAGATACTGGAAATCGCCCTGCAGAAGCTGCAGGTGACGCAGCCGATCATTCTGGGCAACTCCATCGGCGGGGGTGCGGCTATCCATTATGCAGCGCGCCAGCCGGTACGGGCGCTGGTGCTCTGTGATTCTGCGGGTCTGGTGCCGGTGAACGCCATGGTGCGTGGCATCGTCAGCCTGTTCGTGCGGTTCTTCCGTGCCGGTGAGGGCGGTGCCGGGTGGTTCGGCAGCGCTTACCGCTTCTACTATCGCCATATGGTCTTGCCACAAGCGGCTGCGGCAGAGCAGCGTCAACGCATCATCGATGCGGGCTATGAATACGCACCGTTGCTGCGCGCAGCCTGGGAAGGCTTCGGTCAGCCCGAGGCCGATATCCGCGAAATGGCCGCCGGTCTGGATATGCCGGTCTGGTGTGCCTGGGCCAAGGGTGATCGGGTGATTCCCCTGTGGATGTGCAAGCCGGCCATCAAGGCTCTGCGGCAAGGGAGTCTCAGCACATTCAAGGGCGGACATTCGGCCTTCATGGAGCAACCGGATGCCTTCCTGCAGGGATTCATGGCATTTTGTGAGGGCCTGCCCTCCGCGCCGACAGTGGCAGCGAAAAAGGAGGTCCGGCATGCAGTCTCTTGAGGCTTTGCTGGATGAGTACAACCGCATACATCGAAATCCGGTCAACCGTAAGCTGCACAGTGCCGGTATTCCACTGGTCATGCTGGGCATCCTCGGCTTGGTAGCCTTGCTGCCGTCCGTGCAGGTCGCCGGGCATTACCTTGATCCGCTGGCCTTGTGGGTTCTGGCCATGCTGTTTGTGTTCGGGCGCTGGTCCTGGCCGCTGGCGCTGGGCCTGCAGCTGACTTTATTGCTGCTGCTGGCCGGAATGACGGCAGTGCTGACCAGGGCAGGGGCCGGGCAGGACATTGCCGCATGGCTCTACGCGGGTGCGATAGTGATCGGTACGGTGCTGCACATGGTTGGTCACCGTCTGTTTGAAGGCGTGCCGGCACAGTTTGATCAGAATCCGTTGTTCCTGTTGGCGGGGCCGCTGGATCTGGCGCGGTCGGTGGCCGAACGCCTTGGCTGGCGCTCTCAGGGTTGAGCCGGTTCGGACAGCAGGACCTTCAGGTCGGATTCGATCTTCTGCGCCCGCCGGTCGCCCTTGTGGGTTTCGCCGGCGTAGCGGGCCCGGATACGGCCCTGTTTGTCGATCAGGTAAAAGGCCGGCCAGTAACGGTTGTCCATGGCGTTCCAGTAGCTGAAATCGTTGTCCATCATGACCGGATGCTGCAGGCCAAACTCGTGAATTTTCTTCTCGATGTTGGCGCGCACCCGCTCATGATCGAATTCGGGCGTATGCACGCCGATAATGCGCAAGCCCTCGTTGTGCAGGCGGTTCTCCAGGTCGTTCAGCCAGGGAAAGGAGCGGTAGCAGTTCCAGCAGGCGAAGGTCCAGAAATCCAGCAGCAGCACCTGACCGCGAAGTTCACTGAGCGTGAGGGGCGCTGAATTGATCCATTCGCTTTCGGCTGTATGAGTGAAGGCAGGCGCCTGCGGGGCTTCCTCGGCAGTCAGAAGCGCGCGTGCAGACAACGGGATGAGCCCCGTCAGGCAAAGGCACAGGGCAAGAAACAAACGCGGCATGTTCAGCTCCGGGTATGCCGGTCAGCGACCGGCCTCCCTTTATCAGACCTGCCCGGGCCAGAGAATCATGCAGCCGTTTTCATTTGCCTCATGCGAATCAGCAGGTAGACGGCAAAGCCGGTGGCAACGCCGGGCGCAAGGCCCAGCACCAGGGCTATCCAGCCATGACGGATGCCCTGGCTGCGGGCCTCGAAGATGATCCATACCGCCAGCACGCACCAGCACATGATGGCGTCCAGCGCATAGCCGGAGGAATAGGGATTCACGAAACCGGCGGCAAAGGCGCCGATAATATCGCCCGAGGCCAGCAACGGCGGCATGACGATGAAGGCGAAGGCCCCGGCGAAGGCCAGCGCCAGCAGCCAGAGCAGGGTTTTATAGACGAATTCATTCATTATGATGTCCTCGGCGGTGATGCCCCGTCACTTTAACAGGGCAGAACCGGAATCGTGTATGGCGTCGGGAACCATTATCCTGCCAGATAATCGAACATTCCCGGGTCACGAGAGAACTGTCCGTTCATACGGAGCCGGGCAGATTTATTAATCGGCGGACGCTGTTCAGCAAGCTGCACGGCGGTCCATGAAGCTGCGGAAACAATCACAAGGAGTGATTCATGAGAGCTTTTATTGTCATATTGGTCGCGAGTGTGGGTCTGCTCGCCTGTTCTGAATCTTCAGGCCCCGAAGAGGCTTCCAGCAAGCCGGCGGCAAGTGAGTCAACGGCCACTCAGCCGGCCCAGACCAGGGTGGCTCCGGCCCCCAAGCCACTCAGCATTCAGGCGCCTTCCGGTGAGTACCGGCTCGATCCGAACCACGCCAACCTGACCTTCGGCCTGATGCATCTCAACCTGGCCGAATATATCGCCCGTTTCGCGGAATTCGATATCGTGCTGGATCTGGATTCTGAAAATCTGGAAGCATCCTCGGTGAATGTCACGATCAACCCGGCATCAGTCAAGACCGGCTTCTCGGGTGATTACAAGGCCACCCATCAGGACTCGCCGTACCAGACCTGGGATGAGGATCTGTCACAGAGTCCGAAATTTCTCAATGCCGGTGAGTACCCCAGTATCCGTTTCCAGTCCACCAATATTGAAACCGCTGACGATGGCAGGTTGCAGGTTGATGGCGAGCTCAGCTTCCTGGGACAGACCAAGCCGGTGACCATGATGGTCGAGGTGACGGGCGATGTGCCGGTGCACCCCTTCAGCGGTAACGGTGCCCTGGGTTTCAATGCCACAGGCAAGATCAAGCGCTCCGACTTCGGCATGATGCATCTGCTTGAGCCGCCGCTGGTGGGTGATGAAGTCACGATCCGTTTCAGCGGCGAACTGCATCAGGTGGTCGCCCAAGCCGCTGTGCCGGAAGACAACGGCGCGGAAGAAGATTCACAGGACAGTGCAGAATAGTACCGCCAGCTATACCGCGGTTGCGATTACCCTTCACTGGGTGATCGCAGCCGCCATCCTCGGCAATCTGGGCCTGGGCTTATGGATGCACGAGGCGATTCACGAGGACGACTCGCGCGAACTCGCCATTGAGGCTTATCAACTGCACAAGTCGATGGGCCTTTGCATCCTCGTTCTGAGCCTGTTGCGGCTCGCCTGGAGATATCTGTTTCCACCACCACCGTTGCCCGCACATATGCCGACCTCGGCACGGGCTCTGGCCAGCCTCACGCACTGGGCGTTCTATGTGCTGATGATCGGCATCCCGCTCAGTGGCTGGCTGTATGTTTCGGCCCAATGGCGCGGTGACGCGCCGCTGAACGTGCCGACGCTGTGGTTCGGGTTGTTTGAGGTGCCGCATCTGTTTGCTGTGAATGAGGCGGCGGGCGCCTTTCGTCAGCAGCTGGCAGCCGCGACGGCAGAGACCCATGAAGTGCTGGCCTTCAGCCTGCTGGGTCTGCTGGTTCTACATGTTGTGGCGGCGCTGCGGCACCAGTTTGTCAAACAGGATGGCGTACTGGCGCGCATGCTGCCCTGGTTGCAATCACCGGAGCGTCCACTGCCGGCGCTGACACCGGCCCGGCCCCTGGCCGCGCTGACCACCGTAGTGATCGCAGCACTCTTCATTGCCTATGCCACCACGGCACACCTGCGCACCGGCGAAAAGCCGGAGACTGCGTCGGCCATGTCGGCGGTGCTGGCGGCCATGGAGGATGAAACGACGGGCGCTGCTCCGGTCTGGCAGGTGCTGCCGGCGGGTAGCGGGATCGGCTTCAGCGGCAGCCATGTGCGCAAGCCGTTCCAGGGCAGCTTCAAGACCTGGTTGGCGGAAATCCGCTTTGACCCACAGCAGCCGGAGCAATCACGCATACTGGCGGTCATCGATACGGCCTCGGCGACGGACGGCGTGCCTCTGCATGACAGCACCTTGCCGCAGGATGAGTGGTTCGACGTGGCCAAGCATCCCTATGCCACCTTTCGTTCCACCAGTATCAAGCCGTTGGGCGAGGACCGGTTTGCCATTGTAGGTACCCTGACGATCAAGCGTCACAGTGTCACCATCCCGACCCTGGTGCTGACCCTGTCCGGTGACGCCCTGGAGATCGCCGGCCAGGCGGAAGTCGACCGGGCGGATTTTAATATGGGGATGTCCTCCGATCCGGACGGCCAGTACGTGTCGCGCAATATCGGCATCAGCATCAAGGTGATCGCCACCCCCACCCAGTAGCCGCCGGAGTTTGGGCCGCCTGCTATTCGGCGTATGCTCATGGTTCCACCGGGGCGGGAGAAGACCATGAACGATAGCGAGGCGATTCGTGCACGCCGCGAAGCCATCGTGCGTGACCATATGCAGGACGAAAACACCCATGACTTCGACAAGGTGCTGGCAACCTTTCCCCATCCGCATTACGAAATCATTCCCACCGGCGCGGTTTACGATGGCATTGAGGAAGTCAGCGCCTACTACGAAGACTCCCGTGCGGCGTTTCCCGACCAGAGAAATGAACTGATCGCACTGCGTCACGCCGAGGACGCCGTCATAGTCGAATTCTGGCTGCGGGGCACGCATCTGGGCGCTTTCAGGGGCATGCCGCCCACTGGCAACGCTTTCGAGGTACGCATGACGGCCTATTTCATTTTCGAGGGCGACCGCCTGGTCTGCGAACGGGTCTACTTCGATGCCCTCAGTATGCTCAAACAGCTGCTGAAAGGTGCAGGCCCGGTCAAGCTGATCAGAACGCTGCTGGGTATGAGAAAGGGTCTGGCCTGAAAGCTGCAGGGATCAGACGCAGGGCAAGCTCGTCGGGTGACAGTGATGCACATAAATCAGTAATTGCAATTACTGAAATAGAAAGGTAGATTATCTCCTCACCGCAAAATCCATCCCAGAACGGTGCGGAGAGGAGCATGAGACTAGTCAAGGTGGCGGCGTTGAGCTTGCCGCTCTGGGGCATGACCATTGCCTCGGCGGACCCGGCGGAAGACCTGGCCAAGCTGGACAGCGACCAATATACCTGCATGGGCGCCGAGCGCGCGGGTTCAGAAAACGGCGTGGCCGAGTACAGCGGCAAATGGTTCAAGGCCTGGCCTGGCGTGAATTCGGAGCATGGCTACGAACCGGGTCCCTACGCCGACGAAAAGCCGCTGTTCACGATTACCGCCAGCAATATGGCCGAGCATGCCACGCACCTCAGCGAAGGCCAGAAGGCCATGTTCGCCAAGTATCCCGATACCTTCAAAATGCATGTCTATCCCAGTCACCGGGATTTCCGTTTTGCCGACTGGGTCTGTGATGCGCTGCGCAGCAATGTGACGGAAGCGAAGATTGTGGATGAAGGGCTGGGGCTGGAAGGCACCAGTGGCGTGCATCCCTTCGCTTTTCCCGAAACCGGGCTGGAAGCCATCTGGAACATCATCAAGCCGCACCGGGCCTGGACCGAGAAGGTGGTGTTCGATATCGCGGACGTCTATGAAAACGGTGAGGTTGCCTGGGGACGTTGGGACTTCCAGGTCATGAACACCGGCACCAACCCGAACCCGGGTGAGCGTGTGCCCTACACGCATCCGGTGGAAGGTTATTTCCTGATTCAGATGCTGTTGCCCTCCCGTCAGAAAGGCGAGATCAGCGTCGGCTACCAGCCCAGTAATTACAAGGGCAATGCGACCCAGGCCTGGCAATACCAGCCCGGTATCCGCCGGGTCAGAAAGGCGCCCGAAGTCGGCTTCGACTATCCGGTGCCGCCGGCCGGGCTGCGCACTTCGGACGATGACTACATCTACAACGGTTCGCCGGAACGCTATACCTGGAAACTGGTGGGCAAGAAGGAAATCTACATCCCGCACCACAACTACAGGATCAATGATCCGGCGGTGCCCTACAAGGACCTGATTACGCCGAACACCCTGAATCCCGATTACCTGCGCTATGAGCTGCACCGGGTCTGGGTGGTGGAAGGTTATCTGAAGGACGGCGTGCGCCATGTGTACAAGAAGCGGCGCATCTATGCCGATGAGGACACCTGGCTGGGTCATCTCTCCGAGAGTTACGACAATCAGGATCAGCTCTGGCGGGTGAACTGGATCGCCTATTTCTATTCGCAGGAATCCGGCACCTACCACCGTGGCGTGTCGATGTTTCATGACCTGACCTCGGGCGCGTATGAGGCGACCTATCTGGTCAACGAGTCCAAGGACTGGTGGCGTCTGAACACACCCATGCGCAAGCAGATGTTCAGTCCGGAAGTGGCTGCCCGTCTCGGTCAGTAGAGCAGAACGAGTCAAGAGGGCGAACCATGACAAGCAAGAGCCTGCCGGCATCGGACCACCTCAGCACCGGTAATGAGCCGCCGCACATGAAGGGTGGCCTGCCCTGGGTCGGCCACATGATTCCCTTCGCCACGAATCCCTACCGGTTTGTGCAGAAGGTGGCTGACGAGGCCGGCGAAATCGCTGCCTTCACGCTGCTGGGGCAGAAGATCGTGCTGCTTACGGGCGACGAGGCCAGCGAACTTTTCTACCGCTCCAGTGACGAGCAGCTGGACCAGTCCGCCGCCTACAAACTCATGACCCCCATCTTCGGCGAGGGGCTGGTATTCGACGCACCGCTGGAGAAGAAGGACCAGCAGCTCAAGGCGTTGATGCCCTCCTTGCGTATTGATGCCATGCGCAATCACTCGCAGAAGATCGTGCAGGAAGTGGAGGACATCATTGCCGACTGGGGTGAGGCGGGTGAAATCGAGCTGGTCGAGTTCATGAAACAGCTCACCATCAACACCGCCAGCCACTGTCTGCTGGGTCGCGAGTTCCGTTATGAGCTGAATGAGGAATTCGCCCATATCTATCACGACCTGGAACAGGGCGTGAGTCCGCTGGCCTACCATTTTCCCTATCTGCCCATTCCCAAATTCCGCCGCCGCGACCGTGCCCGCAAGCGGTTGCAGGAACTGGTGGGCGCCATTATCAAGAAACGCGAAGCCCAGGCCGAAAAACCGCATGACATGTTCCAGTCGCTGATCGACATGCGCTATGACGACGGTACTCCGCTCACTGATAACGAAATCACCGGCATGCTCATCGGCGCCATTTTTGCCGGGCACCACACCAGTTCCGGCACCGCTGCCTGGGTGCTGCTGGAACTGCTCAGGAACCCGGCGTTTCTGCGCGAAACCCGGCAGGAACTGGATGAGCTGCTGGGCGAGAAAGGCGAGGTGACTTTTCAGAGTTTGCGTGAGGTACCGGTGCTGGAAAACGTGGTCAAGGAGGTGCTGCGCCTGCATCCGCCGCTCATTATTCTGATGCGGCAGGTGTCCGAAGACCTGCACTTCAGGGACTACCGTATCAAGGCCGGCGACATGGTCTGGGCCAGCCCGCCGGTGACGCATCGCATGTCGAAGCTGTTCAGCAATCCACAGGTGTTTGACCCGAACCGGTATTCGCCGGAACGGCGTGAGGACAAGAACCTCATGGCCTACCAGCCGTTTGGCGGCGGCAAGCACAAGTGCTCGGGCAATGCCTTCGCACAGTTCCAGATCAAGGCGATTTTCGCCGTGCTGTTGCGGCGCTACGAGTTCGAACTGGTCGATGCGCCGGACAGTTATGTCGACAACTACAAGGACATGATCGTGCAGCCGGTCACGCCCTGCCGGGTGCGCTACCGGCGCCGTGGACCCCCTCCCTCACCCTCCCCCGCAAGCGAGGGAGGGAAGGGGTGGGGGCAAGTCGGCAGTGCCGGCCAGTCGGAAGCATCGGCCCAAGGCTGTCCTTTCCATGTGCAGGAGAAGCCGAAGGTTGTCGAACTCAAGGTCATCGTGGACCGCGAACTCTGCCAGGGCCATGCCGTGTGCATGGGCGAGTCACCAAAGCACTTCAGGGTAGGCGAGGACGGCGTGCTGCAAGTCATCAAGGAAACGGTCACGGATGAGGAGCGCGCCAAGGTCGAGGACGCAGTGAAGTATTGCCCGACCCAAGCCCTGAGGCTGGAAGGGGAAACTCCCTCTACGCTCAGGGGAGAGGGTGGGGGTGAGGGGTAACGGTGGACTGCCTACCCTCACCCTATCCCTCTCCCTGGAAGGGAGAGGGGATTAGATGAAAATCTTTCTCACGGGCGGGACGGGATTCGTCGGCGCGCATACTGCGCGCTCCCTGTTGGACGCCGGTCACGAACTGCGCCTGCTGGTGCGCAACCCCGATGCGGCCAGGACCTATTTCAGCCGGCACGGTCATGAGGTCAGCGACTTCGTCGTCGCGGACATGTGCGACGAAAACGCGATCCGCCAGGGCATGGTCGGCTGTGACGCCGTGCTGCATGCCGCCGCGGCCGTGTCGCTGGATCCGCGCAAGGCGCAGCAAACCTACGAAAACAACGTCGGCGGAATGAAGGCCGTCATCGGCTCCGCCTGCGACCTGGGCATCCGCAACATCGTGTATGTCTCCAGTCTCAGCGTGCTGATGCAGACCGGATTCGACGAGATCAACGAGACCACGCCGCTGGCCAACACCCGCGAAGCCTATTCCCGTTCCAAGCGCGACAGCGATGAATACGTGCGCGGGTTGCAGGCGCGGGGTTGTCCCGTGCAGGTGACCTACCCCAGCGCCATTGTCGGGCCGGACGATCCGAAGCTGAGTGAAGCCAACCACGCCTTTGCCCAGTTCATCTCGCAGATGATCCCCAATACCACTACCGGCTTTCAGTGCGTGGACGTGCGAGACCTGGCCGAGGCGCATCGCTATCTGCTGGAACATCCTGCCACCGGCGATTTCGAAGACGCCCGCTACATCATCGGCGGCCACTATTACCCCTGGCCGGAACTGCGGCAGAAACTGGAGGCGGTCACCGGCCGCCGCCTGTTCAGCCTGCCGATACCCGGACCGGTCTTCCGCGCCATGGGACAGGTGATGGACCTGCTCAAGAAGATCGTTCCCTTTGAAACACCGATCTCGGTCGAGGCCATGGGATATGTCACCCAGTGGACGCCGGCCAGCTCGGAAAAATACCTGCGTCACAGCCGACTGCATTTCCGCGAACCGGCAGACACCCTGACCGACACCGTCAGGTGGCTGGCCGCGTCCGGTCACCTGAAAACAAAATTTGCGCCACGCGTTGCGGTGCACCCCTAGGAGAAACCATGTCCGAAAAGGTATTCAAGGACAAACGCTGTCCCTCGATCACCCCGCCGACCAGGGCCTTCCCCCGCGAGGAAATGGAAGAGATGCTCAAGCGCTGGCTGCAGGCCAACGTTGACGCCGAGAGGGAAGGCAACTGGACCAGGTACCTGGGCCCCATGTACACCGAGAACGCGGTCTACGAGTGGAATATCGGACCGAACGAACAGTTCGTGGCCGATGGCCGCCAGGAAATCTGCGATGTCGCGCTGGGTTACCAGATGAAGGGTTTCGAGGAATGGGAGTATCCCTATCACGATGTCATCATCGACGAAAAACGTGGCAGCGTCGTCGGCTTCTGGCGCCAGGTGTCGCCGTACAAGCGCAAGGACGGCTCGCAGATCTGCATCGAGGGCATCGGCGGTTCCTGGTTCCAGTACGCCGGCAACTACCAGTGGGAATGGCAGCGCGACTTCTTCGACCTGGGCAATGCCAAGGCCGTTTTCTTCGAACTGGCCGGGTCGGGTGTACTGGCCCCGGTGGTGAAGGAAAAAATCCACCTGCAGGCCAAGGGCAAGCTGATGCCGGGCCACCGGCGTATCCGGCCGGAGCCGGGCAAGGCTGAGAAGCTCAGGAACTTCATGGCGATGGTGAAAATCGCCATGACCGGTAAGTGATTCCCCCTCCCCCTGACCCCCTCAAGGGAGGGGGAGAACCATTAACCTCCCTCTCCCTTGAGGGGAGAGGATTGGGGAGAGGGTGATATGAAAAACAACTGGTTTTCCGAAAATCCCGACAAGGCCTGGGTAGAGAAATTCTTCCTGCTCTACTCGCCGGTCTGGATGGCCTCCATGGCCATGATGATGCTCACCGGCTGGGGCGCGGTCTGGGGCGATACGGCCATGCTGCTGCATGCCTTTGCCACGGCCATGCCGGCTTTCATCATCCCGATGCTGGTTGCCCGGCGCTACACGGACAAGCCCTGGCACCAGAGCTACTGGTTCAAGGCCAATCTCTATATTTTCATCTTCGGCTTCTTCGGCAACTACTTCGGCAGCGAGTATTTTTTCGATGTACTGGGCATGGTCTATACCTACCCCAACATCACCAGCAACCTGGATTCGGCGCTGGTCGGCAGCGGTGAGCAGGTGGTGCCGCTGATCATGTATGCCTACACGCATGTGTACTTCATGACCTATCACGCCACGGCCAATATCGCCCTGCGCAAGCTCAACAGCCTGGCGCCGTTCAAGTGGCTGTTATTCCCGCTTTTTGTATTCCTCATCGGTTATGCCTGGGCCTGGATGGAAACCCGCGCCATGGCCAATCCGTTGATTGCGGAGAACTTCCATTACGAAAAAATGGAACTGATGCTGGCTTACGGTTCGGCCATCTACGCCACCTATTTTATTGCCAGCTTCCCCATCTATTACTTCCTGGATGAAACCCGGGAGAAAAGCTGGAGTCTGCTGCAGACGGTGGCCGGCGGCCTGAGCGCTTCCATGCTGACTTTCTACCTGCTGGACATGGCGGCACGGCTGGTCGGCCGACTCTAGTTATTTTTTGCCCTCCCGCCACGGCAGGGGCCGTGGCAATATTCTTGTTATATTGAAATATTGCGATCGGGGGGAGAGCAATAATGTCCTATAAATACGGCCTGTGGCTGGCGCTGGTTTTTTCTTCCATGACAGGCCTGTCCGCTTGTGGTGGTGGCGATAATGACGACGATTCATCGGCGGGTGGCGGCAGCCAGCTGGCCAGTTCCTCGTCCATTCATGTGCTTTCAAACCGTGCCGATCTGATCAGTGGCGGCGATGTCCTGATTGAGGTGCTGGTGCCCGAAGGGGCGAATCCGGACAACGTCGGCATGCGGCTCAATGGCAGCGACGTCAGCAGCGTCTTTGCCCTGACGGATGACGGCAATCTGCGCGGCCTGGTGACGGGGCTGCAACTGGGCAAGAACAGTTTTGTCGCCCAGCTGCCCGGCGCTAATGCCACCGCCGAAATCATTAATCATCCGAACGGCGGTCCGGTGTTCTCAGGTCCGCAGGTGCAGCCCTGGGCATGTCAGGAAGGCGCAGAAGATGAGCACTGTAATCAGGCGCCGGTTTTCAGCTATTTCTACAAGTCCTCGAATCCGCTGAATGCCGGGTTGCTGCCCTACGATCCTGACAATCCCCCTACCGATGTGGCGCAGACCACCACCGATCACGGCGTTACCGTACCCTTCATTGTGCGCGAGGAAATCGGCTACCAGGATCGTGACCAGTACCGCATTGCGGTGCTGTTTGATCCAGCCCAGGACTGGCAGCCCTGGGCGCCGCAGGCGCAGTGGAACGGCAAGGTGTTCGTGCCGCATGGCGGTGGCTGCGGGGCCTCCTATGGTGTCGGCGGGGCGCCTAAAACCGATTATTCCGGCACTTTTGATTTCATTCCGCCGGAAGTACCGGTCACCGTTGGCGACAGCCCGACTGTGGCGCTGGGCAAAGGCTTTGCCGTCATGTCCACCGCGCTGGCCAACACCGGGCATAACTGCAGCGTGGCCATGAACGCCGAGTCGCTGATGATGGCCAAGGAACATTTGATCGAGCATTACGGCCCGCTGCGTTACACCATCGGTTCGGGTTGCTCCGGCGGCTCGATTGCCCAGCAGACCGTGGCCAATGCCTATCCCGGCATCTACCAGGGTCTGATCGTGACCTGCTCCTACCCGGATACGGCTTCACCGGGCGCGCAGGCCTACGACTATCACATGCTGCGGCGCTACTTCGAGGACCCGACCCGCTGGGGCGAGGGCATCGTCTGGTCGCCCACGCAGTGGTCGGCGGTGGAGGGTCATATCCTGCCGGTGAATGCCATCGTCATGGACGAAGGCCTGTTCAAGCGGGCAGTCGATCCCAAGCCCGGCTGCGGCCATGTGGGCGAGGACATCGGCTATCACCCCGAAACCAATCCCTCCGGCGTGCGCTGCAGTGTCTTCGACCTGCTTATCAACCTGTTCGGCCCGCGTCAGCCCGAAGTCTGGTCAGACAACGAGGTCATGCTCGGCCGCGGTTTCGCCGGTCTGCCGGTGGATGGTCAGGGCATCCAGTATGGTCTGGAGGCGCTGCGCGCCGGCGTCATTACCCCGGCCATGTTCGTGGACCTGAACAGCAAGATCGGCGGGCTGGACATTAATGCCGAAGCGGTGGAAACCCGCCTGCATGCGGATGACCCGGCGCTGGGCAATATGTACCGGACCGGCTGGCTCAACAGCGCCAGTCAGCTCGACACCGTAGCCATCATTGATCACGGCGGCCCTGATCCCGGCATCGCGCATGATGCGCAATGGGCCTGGGCCATGCGTGGGCGTTTGCTGCGTGAACAGGGTCATTTCGACAACCATGTCATCTGGTTCGGTCAGACGCCGCTGATCGGCGATCCCAATTACTCCTCCGAGGCCCTGCTGGCCATGGACCGCTGGTTGTCGGCCGTGGAAGCAGACGAGCGGGATGTGCCGCTGGCCGAAAAGATCCTGCAGAATCGCCCCGGCGATCTGCATGATCGTTGCAGTGCTGCTTCAGCATTGACCGCACCCGAGGGCATCCAGCTGCCGCTGCTGCAACCCACCTTGAATCAGTTGTTCGGACCCGTGCTGGGACCGATTCTGTTTGCTGCGCATGCAGGTCTGGACCCGGCGCTCAATCCTGCCTTGCGTCTGGTCGTTGATCCGGTGCTGGGAGCAGTCTGCGGCGCCGGTCTGGTGGGTGACACGCTGCGTACCGAGTTCACCACGCCGCGCGGCATCGCCGGGCAATCGGGCACCTATGACGATCACAGCTGCCAGCTGAAACCGCTGGACCGCAGCGATGACTATGGTCCAATCGGATTCAGCGACGAGGAGTGGGCGCAGCTGCAGGAAGCGTTTCCTGACGGCGTCTGTGACTACAGTCAGCCAGGTGTGGACAAGCAGAAGACCGTGCCCTGGCTGGTGTATTCGGACGACCAGGGCAACGTGGTGTACGGCGGCAAGCCGCTGCCCGCAGCGCCTGAGTATTCCGGTCTCGGCTGGACTTCACCCGCCTTCGGCATCTTCGCCGAATAATCAGTTCACCTGAGGGGCGGCATCTGCCGCCCCTTCCTGGGTTATCCTGAGCAGCTTCTATTCAAGGGGGCTGACATGAACTTCTATAAAGACAAGGTGGCGGTGGTCACCGGTGCGGGGTCCGGCATTGGCCGCGCTATCGCCCAGTTGCTGGACCGTTACGGCGCCAAGGTGCATTGCGCTGACGTCAATCTGCAGGCGGCCGAAGCGGTGGCCCGCAGTCTCAAGGATGGGCGGGCGCACAGCGTCGACGTGACCGACGCTGATGCGGTACAGGCACTGGCCGACAAGGTGTTTGCCGAAGACGGCCGTGTTGATCTGCTGTTCAACAATGCCGGTATCGGCCATGCCGCTTTCGTGCTGGATACCGGACTGGATGACTGGCGCCGGGTGATGGAGGTGAATGTCATGGGCGTGGTCAACGGCCTGCACGCCTTCCTGCCGCGCATGAGCAAGCAGACCACGCCATCAAACATCATCAACACGGCGTCGGCGGCCGGCCTCATCTCCATCCCCCGCATGGCGCCCTATTGCGCTTCCAAGCATGCGGTGGTCGGGTTGTCGCAATCGCTGGCGGCCGAGCTGCACGATACCAACGTCAGCGTCACCATTCTCTGCCCGGGCATTATCAATACGGCCATCGTCAAGAACACCATCATGACCGGCGAAACCCAAAGCCATCAGGCTCAGGCTGTCGCCTTCTACGAAAAGAAGGGTGCGTCGCCGGACAAGGTGGCCGCCGATCTGCTGCGTGATGTGCGCAAGGGCAAGCTCATCTGCATTACCCCGCGTATTGAAGTGGGCGTGGGCTGGTTTGCCCAGCGTTTCTCTCCGCGTCTGGCCGGCGTACTGGCGCGCCTGCAGATCGGTCAGGTGCTGAAGTAGAGCGTCATGCAGAATCTGCAACGCGCCCGGTTCACACACCGCGGTTTCGAACTCGCCTATCTGGATTCTGCGCCCGGCGATATGCAGCGGCCGCCCGTACTGTTGCTGCATGGCTTTCCCGACACCGCCGACATGTGGGCCGCGCAGATCGAGGCACTGCATGCAGCCGGCTTTCGCTGTATCGCCCCCGATACCCTGGGCTGCGGCGAATCGGATATGGCGCCACGGGTGCGGGATTACCATGCCCGGCTGATCGCCTCCGATCATGCTGCGTTGCTGGATCATCTGGGCATAGAAAAGGCGCATGTTGCAGGACATGACTGGGGCGCGGTCATTGCCTGGTTCCTGGCAGCGCATTTTCCGGAACGGGTGAAGCGCCTGGCAGTGATGTCGGTGGGGCACCCCACCGCCTATGGACGCTCCGGTCTGAAACAGAAACTGCTGGGCTGGTACACGCTGTTCTTCCAACTGGGCGGTTTTGCCGAATGGTTGCTCGGTGGCAACGGCTATTTCGGATTGGCGCGTGTCTTCAGTTCACATCCGCGGATGGAAGAAGTGGTAACGCGTCTGCGCCAGCCCGGACGGCTCACTGGCGCCTTGCGTATCTATCGCGCGGCCCTGTATCCGGTACTCATCCAGCGGCAACCTAATGTGTCGGCGCCCACGCTGGGAATCTGGAGTGACGGTGACCGCTTCCTCACCGAGTCGCAGATGCAGGCTTCGGAAAACTATGTCGACGGACCCTGGCGTTATGAACGTTTGCAGGGGCATCACTGGATTCCGCTGGAGCAGCCGGACACCCTGAATGCCTTGCTTGTGTCGCATTTCAGGGCTACCTGAAGCACGATGAACTGGTGGATGTCATCAAGTCTTCATCGCCGGCGGACTATCATGTGCCGCTAAACCGGTGAATCTATGATGTCCCCCCTCAGCCCCATTTTCCTGCGTGTACTTCTTCTGGTGCTGCTGGCCAGCCTGGCTGCCTGCAGTGACGATAACAGTGATCCGGCGCCGGCCGACCCCCCGGGTGAGCAGGAGGAGGGTGAAACTGATACTCCCGAACCCGAACCAGAGCCGGGTGGTGGTGAACAAAGCTGCGTCCCTGACTGGATGACTTATCCTCATCTGCTGGGCTCCATCCATGAACACAGCGGTTATTCCGATGGTGAAATCGGCACCACGCCGGCGGATTACTATCAGGCGGGTCGTGACCTGGGGCTGGATTACATGCTTGGCAGCGATCACTCCGACAACCTGCGCCTGCCGATTACAGCCAGTACCGACTGTCTGTCGGCGCAGCTGCCTGAATGCCTGCAACTGTTTCCGCCTGACTATCCGCTGCTGGGGCTCACCAAATGGGAGGAAACCGCAACTCTCGCTGCCGCCGCTACTGATGACAGCTTTACCGCGGTGCGTGGATTTGAATGGACCTCCGATCGCTTTGGACATATCAATGTGTTTTTTTCGCAGAACGAGATCAACGCCAAGCTGACGGACGGTTACCTGCTGTCCATGGAGGGCTTCTGGTTCTGGTTCGGTTTCAATCCGCAGATTGGCGGGGGTGCGGATGGCCTGCTGGTGTTCAACCATCCGGGCCGTGAAGACATGTTCCATGAATTCCTGGGCGATCCGGCCTATGCCTTCAATGGTTTCGAATACCGTGAGGCGGTCGCTGAACGCAGCGTGGGGGTTGAGGTGTTCGGCAAATCCTCCGATGCCTATGACACCGACAACAATGCCCCGCCCGAAGGCTGGTATGCATTCGCCCTGGACCGGGGCTGGCGTCTGGGGCCGGTGGGTGCGGAAGATGAACATGGCCGCGAATGGGCCAGACCTGAACGCGCCAAGACGGTCATGATTGCGACGGATAATCAGGCAGAAACCCTGAAGCAGGCAATGCTGGCCCGCCGCTTCTATGCCCTGGCGCAGCATCATAATGACATCCGCCTGCTATTCGCTGCCGACAGCGAACCGATGGGCAGTGTCTATTCGCCTCCCTCGGGTACACAGGTTCAGCTCCATGCTGAAGTTACTGCGGCCATGCCAGCCGGCGGTCGGCTGGAAATCGTTTCCGGTCTCGGTGAGATTGTCACCAGCGCCTCCGGCAGCAAACTCAATCACATAGTCGATGTGACTGAAGATAAACGTTGGTACTACCTGCGCGTGCTGGATGCCGAGGGCATGCCGGTGGCCTACAGCAGCCCGGTCTGGCTGCAGGCAGGGGATGCAGTTTCCAGTTGTGTTATGGACTGATCATCGCGTTTTGCAGCCGGCGTTGGCAGGCCAGACTCAGGCAGCGCAGGGTTCGATGGTTTCCAGTTCGTCCTTCAGGGTCTGCTTGAGAGCATCCAGATCATGCGCCATCTGGGCACGCAGGAAATAGCCCTCGGAAAGACCGAAATAGCGGCACAGGCGTAGATCAGTGTCCGCCGTGATGGCGCGGCCGCGATTCAGTATTTCGCCAATGCGGGTAGCAGGAACATGGATGTCCTTGGCAAGGCGATACGGGGTGATGCCCATGGGCTCCAGGAACTCGTCGCGGAGCAACTCGCCAGGGGTAATCGGTGTGATATGGGTCATGGCGTTTCTCGTTCCAGGCTGTCAGTGATAGTCAGTGATCTCCACGTCATAGGCGTTGCCATTCACCCAGCGGAAGCAGACGCGGAACTGGTCGTTGATGCGAATGCTGTGCTGGCCTTTACGGTCGCCCTTCAATGCTTCCAGCCGATTGCTCGGCGGAATTCTCAAGTCGTCCAAAGTAGCGGCGATCTGAAGCTGGCGAATCTTGCGGAGTGCAGCACGTTCGATGTTGACGAAACGGGGCACGCGCTTGTTGCAGGCCGGTTTTTCAGTCGCTTTATTTTTGTAAGACCTGACCATTCAGGAATATTAACGTCAAACGTTAATAACTCAGAATGATTCTAGATCAGAAATCCCTGTCGTACCAAGTCAAAAAAATGTCGGCTAAGAGCAATCTTCTGTTCCCCTGAAAGCGAATAATGCCTCCTCAGCGAATGGAGGAGCATTCAATGACAACCCATGATTACGATTACATCATCGTCGGCTCCGGCTTTGGCGGCAGTGTGTCCGCGCACCGGTTGACCGAGAAGGGTTACAAGGTTGCGGTCATCGAACAGGGTCGCCGCTGGTCGCCCGAGACCTTGCCCAAAAGCAACTGGAAGTTCTGGAATTATCTGTGGGCGCCGTTGCTGTCGCTGAAAGGTTTTCTGCGCCTGCGTCTGTTCAGGCATGTGATGATCCTGCACGGCAATGCCGTGGGCGGCGGATCCATTACTTATGCCCAGACTCTGCTGGTGCCACCGGATTCGGTGTGGAACGACGGCAACTGGGCCGGTCTTGACCAGTGGCAGGAGAAGATGCCCGAGCACTACGCCATGGCCAAAAGGATGCTGGGCGTCACGCAGAACAAGCGCCCCGGTCTGGCCGATGCAAAGCTCAAGGAAATGGCGCGAGCCGCCGGCGTGGAAGACAGTTTCTACTACACCGATGTGGGCGTATTCTTCGGCAAGGATGGCGATGCGCCGGGCACCGAATATCCCGATCCGTACTTCGGTGGCAAGGGCCCTGTCCGCCAGTCCTGTCAGGCCTGTGGCGGCTGCATGGTGGGTTGCCGTTTCGGCGCCAAGAATACCCTCGACAAGAACTACTTGTATCTGGCGGAACAGCAGGGCGCTGAAGTACGGGCGGAAACGAAAGTCATCGATGTACAACCCCTGAAAGGTCAGGCCGACGGTGTAGACGGTTATGTTGTGACCACGGTGCCGGCCTTCGCCCGCTTCTTCAAAAAGCGCAGTACGCTGACGGCGAAGAACGTGGTGTTTGCCGCTTCTTCGCTCGGCACCCAGGAACTGTTGTTCCGGCTCAAGGATGCCGGTTCGCTGCCCAATATTTCCGATGACCTGGGCAAGCGCGTGCGCACCAATGCGGAATCCATACTGGGCGTGCGTTATCCAGGTACGCAGCAGGATCTGTCCAAGGGCATTGCCATCGGTTCGGGTATCTACATCGACGAGCACACGCATATCGAAGCGGTGCGCTATCCCGACGGCTCCAATCTCATGAGTAGCCTGTTCACTGTGTTGACCGGCGGTCGTGCCGGCCCCAGCCGGGTACTTTACTGGCTGGCGGCCATGCTGAAGCTGCTCGTCACGCGTCCACTCGACGGTATCCGCGCCATCCTGCCCTGGCGCTGGTCGCGTGAGACGGTGATCTTCCTGGTGATGCAGACCCTGGACGGGCATATCGACATCCGCTGGCAACGTCCCTGGTATTTCCCGTTTATCAAGAAGCTGACTACGCACGGCGAACGCATTCCCACTTTCATTCCCGAGGCCAATGCCTTTACCGAAAAAGCGGCCAAGGCGACTGGCGGTGTGGCGCTCAGCTCGATGAGTGAGATCGCCTTCAACGTGCCGATGACCGCGCATTGCATGGGCGGCTGCGCCATGGCGGACAGCCCCGAAAAAGGTGTGATCGACGCGCAGAACCGCGTGTTCAATTACCGAGGTCTGTATGTGGTGGACGGCTCCATGCTCAGCGCCAATCTGGGTGTGAACCCGAGCCTGACCATCACCGCACTGGCCGAGCGCGCCATGAGCTTCATTCCGGCGCGCAAGGAATTGTCGGGCAAGGGACGGCCGATGGAGGAAGCGGCATGAGTACTTCAACAATGAAAACTGCAACCAGGAAAAAACCGCGGCGCCTGTCATTGCTGGACGCCACCTTTCTGCAGATAGAAAGACGCGAAACGCCGACACATGTGGCGGGCCTGCAGGTCTTTCAGCTGCCGAAGAATGCGCCGAAGGATTTCATCAAGTCCGTGGTGCAGACCCTGCGCGGGCCGGAGAAGCTGGCCCGGCCCTGGAATCTGAAACTGGCGCCGGTGCCGTTGTCGCGTCTGGCCCCGGCCATGGTCGAGACGGACGACATCGACATGGATTACCACGTGCGCCATACCTGTCTGCCGGCCCCCGGTGGTGAGCGTGAGCTGGGCGAACTGGTCTCGCATCTGCACAGTGTGACCCTGGACCGTTCGCGGCCGCTGTGGACCTGTCACGTCATTGAAGGTCTCGGCCCGTCAATTGATCCGGAAACCGGTCAAGCCGTTTCCGGGAACCGCTTCGCGCTCTACACCAAGATTCATCACACGATTATTGATGGCGTGAAAGGTATGCATCTGCTGACCCGCTGCCTGGGCGATGCGCCGGGCGCAAACAACTGGACAGCGCCCTGGGCGGATGTAGAACGGCCTGCCGATGCCAGGGAAAAAGACAGGTTCAAGTCGAAAAGGGATGCCAAGACGGTGTCTGCGCTGGGCCTGCCCAAGGCTGTCAAGGACGCCTGGTTGCCATTATTACGGCGGGGCGGGGCGGTTGAGCCTATCCGGCTGCCCTTTGAAGCACCGCGGAGCATTCTTAATGGCTCCGTGACCGCCGCCCGCCGCGTGGCGACCCAGCGCCTGGACCTGGGCCGCATAAAGAAAGTGGCTGCCGCATCCGGGGCTTCGGTCAACGATGTTTTCCTGGCTATCAGCAGTGCCGCGCTGCGCCGGCATCTGCTGGACAGTCATCAATTGCCGGCCCGCTCACTGGTGGCCGGGGTGCCGGTCAGCCTGCGTGCCGACAGCAAAAAGGAAGACGCCGGTAACGCCGTGGGCTTCCTGTGGTCGGTGCTGGGTACCGATATCGCCGATCCGCTGGAGCGGCTGCAGACGATTCGCGATTCCATGGAGGCCAGCAAACGGCATCTGCAAAGCCTGCCGGGCTCCATGCGTTCGCTGCTCACCATGATGACCATGTCCCCTGCAATCGCCGTGCTGCTCAGCGGGCAGGGTGCGAAGGTCCGGCCGCCGATGAACGTGGTGATCTCCAATGTGCCAGGCCCGCAGCGTACGCTGTACATGGGCCGGGCCCGGCTGGAAGCCATCTACCCGGTGTCGATTCCCATGCAGGGGCAGGCGCTGAACATTTCCTGCGTCAGTTACGACGGCCAGCTCACGGTGGGATTCACCGGCAGCCGTGACTGTCTGCCGCATCTGCAACGCCTGGCGGTCTATGCCAGTGAGGCGCTCGACGAACTGGAAGCGGCTATGTCGAAGGACGTATTACCGCCTGACGGAAAACCTGCACTCTCTAACCGGGCTGCCACAGAAGCATTCTCGTATCCTGCCGTGAAAAGCACTTCCGGGCGGCGACGATAACCCGTATCACATTCGCATAACTGGCCAGGGCAAGGTTGAGGCGGTCAGGCTGACGGGTATCAGTCCAGCGAGCAGTTATATCGCTTCTTTAGAGCCGTTCACGTCTGTGCTGTCCGAATCCGGCGGCGTCGCATCAGTATTCCAAGCGCCAGCAGCGTCAGTAGCGGCAGGACCGGGTCTGGTTTCTCGGCAGAAGCGATGCCCAGGCTGCATCCGCCGCCACCGCTGCTACCATCTCCACCGCCGTCACCGCCGGTATCGGCATTGTCATTGTTGTTATCTTCCTGCACCTCGGCAGCAGTCACGGTAATAAGGTGGTCCTCGACTTCGCCATCGGTTGCCGTGCCACCTGGCGTGCTACAAACCGTCGCATCACTACAGACCCTTACGCGTCCATAGTAAGTACCCGCCGCCGCTGCGGATGGAATAGCCACCGTTACCTCGTTGATGCCCTGAATCACGGCCATATCGGTTGCGACCTGCTCGCCTGCATCGTCCTCAAAATCCCCATCCTGGTTAAGATCCAGCCAGGCATTCAAAACGGGGTTGCTGGAACCGTTTGTGGTCACGGTAAATTCAAGCGTCAGGGTAGTCCCGGCCTGCACCGTCACTGCCGTGGCCAATGCGTCTTCATCATCCGTTTCGGCATTGTCATCGCCATCAGCGTCGGCCGTTGGTTGGCCATCGTCTTCGCTATCTCTCAGAGTACCGAGTTGTACACCTGCGTTTACGTGACGTGGGCCACCACTCGCGATTGTGGTGCCATAGCTGTCGGGTGCGTCACCATAGTCATAGGCGATCTCGCTGGCTTCGTACGAACCTATATCGCAGTCGGCCTCGCCATCATCATCACCATCGATAGGTCTCTGTACAAGACGCTGATCCGGGAACGGAATAGGTGAGCCACACTCAACCCGGTTGGCTGCATCTATTGCCACGCTGCCGATTCCGAGTGCATGGGTCTGACTCGAGCCATCGTTTTGCGCCAGCTCGCCCAGCTTCAGATTCGCAAAAGCGGTAATACCGTTTTCTCCTTCCCCCACGAGAAACATCGAGCTGCTGTTGTTGCCGCAACTATCGTCAGTCGCCATGTTTGCTACGCCAAAAGCGGGGATAGGCGCGCCGTCTGCCAGAAAGCTACAAAGATTAAATTCAGTGCTTTCCTGCGCAAGAATGCTATTGATGATTTGAATATTGGTAGGCAAGTCGGCCTCTGCACGAACGACCAGCGCACCGGCACCCGCACCGCCAAGGTTATTAACGAAGCTGCTGTGCAAGATATTTATAGTGTCTGGCTCATCCCCGGAGCCATTATTGGCATGGAAAATACCGCCACCCAATTTTACGGTGTTGTCACTTTCCAGGAAGTTGCCTGAGATGGTGCTATTCACCAGTTCCAGGGATGCATTGCTTAGCCAGAGTCCACCACCATGCACACCCAATGTGCCTCCTCTTACGGCACTGTTATTGGCAATGGTCGTTCTTCTGATTACGGCGTCACCACGGGCAATCCAAACACCACCGGCCTGGTTGATGGAGCGATTACCGGCGATGGTACTCTGCTCCATCGTCACGTCGGCATCCAAGGCCAATAGGCCCCCGGCCGCAAGTTCGTTGTCAAAGGTTGAGGTGTTGTTCTCAATCCGCGATCTCGTAATTTCTATTTCCCCAAGTTGAAGCCAGATGCCGCCTGCACCGACTGGGCTTTGGTTATTGGTGACTTGGCTATTCTCCAGATGTAGAACGCTGCCAAATCCCCTTATACCCGAGCCGTCGGGATGATTGGCCACCTGGCTGTCACTTAACTGTAGAAAAGAGAATTCAAGAAGAATGCCTGTCACTAGCCCTGAAGAACCTTCTGAGACAATGTTATTCCCAATGAACGAACGCAATATTTCGGTTTCCGGATCGATCACATCTCTAAGCAATAGAGCAGCAGCATCTTCAATCACATCAGGAGATTGAAAACTATTATTCTCGATGCGGCTGTCCGTCATGATGAAACCCGCACCGTCTATAAAGACCACAGGAAGTCCGCTACTCGGATTTCCAGTAACAAGCACATCTTCAAGAATGACTTTGCTTTCACTCACAATAGCGCCATCGGACGCGCCAGAGAGCGTCAGCCCCGTGAGCAGGAATGATTCATCAGTATCAATGACATCAAAAATTTCATGTGCTCTGTCAGCACCAACATCACCAGCACGTATGCGCAATTCATCAGAGCCGGGGCCTTCAATCAGAATACTGCCTCGGGCCAAATTAACATCTATGCCGGTACCGGACTCGCCATCATCTTCCAACGTAATGGTTTTCAATGAGCCGTCAAAAAGGCTCTCCTGGAAATTGATTGTGAAATCTATTTCCGGATTCATTTCACTAACAGGGGTACAACCCAGGTCCCCGGACCCGGATTGAGCTTCAGCGATCGCCGCCCTTAAGGTACAACCCGGCCCATCATCCGCAAGCGTATCCACCGTAATAATCGCGGCTTCTGAGACCGCGACGCAGGTAAAAAGCAAAACAAACACCAGTTTGTTGACCCAACGCACCCCTCTTGTCTCCATGGCTTTCTCCCTATTTGTAGTCATTTAACTTTAGTGAGATCGGGAACCAGGCGGTATCGCAAGAAATGGGGATGCCCATCTACTTCGACTTTGCCTAATGTGAATTAGTGACCGCAACGAGAATCAGCTAGTATGAAACTCACGGCCGAACTGGCGCGCTGGGTGGAACATCCCATGCCGGAGAAAACAACAAACGAGCACAAGGTTTTCGTGCTGGAGGACGACGCCCGTATCCGGGCACGCTTCTGCAAGCTGGTGAATGAGTCCGGGCGCTTTGCCATTTGCGGGGCTGCCGGGTCCCTGTCGGATGCAAAGGGACAGCTGGAGCAGGCCAGGGAAGCAGAAATCCTTCTGGTGGACCTGCGCCTGCCGGACGGCAATGGCACGAGCCTGATTGCCGAGGCATCCACCTGGTCGCCGCGTCCGTTCATTGCCGTGATCAGTTCGTTGGGCGATGAACGCAGCGTTGTGACGGCCATGGAGGCCGGTGCAGACGGTTACCTGCTCAAGGATCTTAGGCCGCAGGAGCTGGTGCCCAATCTGGAAGCCCTCATGCGGGGCGAGTCTCCGATAAGCCCGGCGATCGCGCGCTACCTGCTGAAACGCTTCAGGACGGAGGTGGTCGAAGCAGAGCCGGATGTGCCCAGATTATCTGGCCGGGAAGCAGAAATTCTTCAACTGGTGGCCCGAGGGTACTCGCACGGGGATATTGCCTCGGCTCTGGAGATATCTCAGAACACGGTGATTACCCATATCAGGCATATCTACGACAAGCTCGATGTGCATTCACGTTCCGAGGCGGTATACGAAGCAGCCAATCTGGGACTTTTGAAGGTTGGAGATTAATGGGCAAGCCTTTTGTCCAGTTCAACCAGAATGACCGTCTGAGTTGGGAATCCCCACTCGATTTCCTGGTCGATTTATTTCGCTGGTTGATGATTCTGGGCGTGACCCTTGTGATCCTGGCCCTGTTGCTGCGTACGCTCAGCGAACGACCTGGCCATGAGGCGCTTGAGCTTTCCAAAGGTTGGGTTATTGCGTCAGAGGCTGCACAACCGCCACCAACCGACATGCAAGGCTGGCAGCCTGTTTCCTTGCCGGATGACTGGCAGCAGAAGGAACGCAAGGAACTTGAACATGCCTGGTACCGATTCGTACTGATTATTCCGAATATGGATAAACAACTCTGGGCGGTTTACCTGCCCAGCCTCACCATGAATGCCGAGTTGTATATCAATGGCGAGCTGGCAGGTTCGGGCGGGACTTTCGGGCATCGCACTACCCGGAACTGGAACCGGCCGCTTTATTTCAATTTACCCAACAGTCTCATCCATGAAGGCCAGAATGAATTCATGGTTCGCCTGGCCAGCCAACCGCCGGGCACCGGGCTGATCGCACCGGTTTATGTGGGGCCAGATAAGTCCCTCAGACCCTTTTACCAGTCTCTGTACACACTAAAGATCACGGTTCCCATTGTGACCAGTATCGCTGCCGGCCTGCTCGCGATCGCCACCTTGCTTATTTACATCAGCCAGCCCGTGGAACCGGTTTACCGCTGGTATGGGCTCGGAACCCTTATCTGGTCGGTGCACAACCTGTATCTGTTTGTTGCCAACCCGCCGGTGCCTGCTGTTGCATGGGACCTGTTCTGGCATGTCAGCCTGGGCTGGTTCATTGTGATGATCCCGCCGTATGTGCATGGGTTGCTGGGTTATGAGCGCTCTAAACTGGAACGCGGGCTCTTCACTTATGCATTGATTGGCACGCTCATCCTCTGCGGCTTAGCAGCCTACGATCACGGCCTGATGCACTTCGTGGGCATACGCATCTGGACGGTTAGCTGGCTGGCGATTGGGCTGTACCCCACCTTCATGATGATTCATGCGGTTTGGCGCAGTCGGGATGTCGAGGTCCAATGGCTGCTGACCGCCGCGTTACTTATTTTCGTGTTGGGCATACATGACTGCCTGGTGAGCAATGGCCTGCTATCCCGTGTGGATGGCAAGCTGATGCAATACAGCATCCCGGTCGTGATTGCGGTATTCGGCTGGTTGCTGCTTTCGCGTTTTGTACGCTCGCTCAAGGAAGCCGAGACACTTAATCGCGAACTCAATCAACGGGTGAAGGAGCGCACTGCCGAGCTGGAGAAAAGTTTTACCCGGATGGGAAAACTGGAACGCGAACGTGCCATCCAGGAAGAGCGCGAGCGCATTCTGCGTGACATGCACGATGGTGTGGGTGGCAACCTCGTTGCAGCAGTGGCCATGGCCGAAAGTGATAGCGTGGCATCGACAGACTTGGCGGAGTCGTTGCGTGGCACTCTGGACGAATTGCGCCTGACCATAGATTCACTGGAGCTGGAGCAGGGCGACCTGAGTTCGGCGATGGGCACGCTTCGAGCCAGGCTGCAGCCGGCCTTCATGGGCGAGGGGCCCAGTCTGAACTGGTCTATGGATGCATTGCCCGAAACCCCCGAACTGACCCCGACCGCACTCACTCATATCGTGCGTATAGTCCGTGAAGCCGTGAGTAATGCCTTGCGGCACTCGCAGGCGGAAGATATCTGGGTGCGCATACGCCCGGAAAGCAGCGGGAACGGGCGCGGCAGGGTGCGTATTGAAGTCGAGGACAATGGCTGCGGTATTCAGTCAAAAGAGACCACGGGACATGGGCTTTCCAATATGCGCTACCGCGCCGAGCAACTCGCCGCCAGTCTGGAGATATTGTCCTCTGCAACAGGAACCCGAATTGTCCTGCTGATCAGGAACTGAAGATCAGCCCCTGATCATATCCACCGCCTTCTCGGCGATCATGATAGCCGGTGCATTGGTGTTGCCGCCCACCAGGGTCGGCATGATGGAGGCATCCACTACGCGCAGGCCTTCGATGCCATGCACCTTGAGCTGCGGGTCGACTACCGCCAGATCGTCACGGCCCATCTTGCAGGTGCCCACCGGATGGTACTGTGTGTCGGCACGGTTGCGGATGTCGGCATCCCAGGCGGCATCGTCGTTGGGGTCGAAGTCGTAGAGCATCTTGCCGCGATCGGCGCCGAGTTGCGGTGACTCCAGAATCTGGCGTTGTTTCTTGGCCCCCAGGCGGAAGATGCGCATGTCCTCGTCATCTTCCAGAAAACGTGGATTGATCAACGGGTCAGCCATCGGGTCGGTGCTGGCCAGCGTCACTTCGCCACGGCTGTTGGGCCGCAGCAGGGTCATGTGGCAGCTGAAACCGTGACCCAGATGCATCTTGCGGCCATGGTCATCGACCAGCGCACGCACGAACACCAGTTCCAGATCAGGAATGGGCGCATCCGGTGAACTCTTGAAGAAGGCGCCGGCCTCGGCATACGGCGTGGTGATCAGGCCGCTGCGTCTGGAGCGCCATTCGAATATCGCCTTGGTAAAGCGCGGGATAAACGGCAGGGATACACCAAAGGTATCGGTGGCCGAGGACGTCCGGTAGCTGTGCACCAGATCGATGTGATCCTGCAGGTTCTTGCCGACGCCGGGCAGTTCATGCACTACGTCAATTCCCAGCGATTGCAGATACGCACCGGGGCCGATGCCCGACAGCATCAGCAGCTGCGGTGAGTTGAAGGCGCCGCCACTGAGGATGACTTCCCTGCCGGCTTTCACGGATTTGCTTGCACCGCCCTGACGGTACTGAATACCGACGGCGCGTTTGCCCTCGAACAGGACTTTCTCGGCATGTGCGTCGGTAATCACGTCCAGATTGGGACGCTCGAGATTCGGCGTCAGATAGGCCTTGGCGGTACTGCAACGTTCACCGTTGATGTGCGTCACCTGGAATTCAAAGCTGCCTTCCTGCTCGGCGCCGTTGTAGTCGGCGTTATGCGGGATGCCGTTCGCCACACAGGCGTCGATAAATGGCTGGTTCAGGGCGCCGGGCGAGCGCAGGTTCATGACATTCAGCGGGCCGCCCTGGCCGTGATATTCGTTGCGGATGTTCTCGTTGTTCTCGGACTTGATGAAATAAGGCAGAACGTCCCTGAAGCTCCAGCCTTCGTTGCCCAGTTCGGCCCAGTGGTCATAGTCCCGGTGGTGACCGCGCACATAAAGCATGGCGTTGATGGAACTGGAACCACCCAGCACCTTGCCGCGCGGCTGATAACCGCGGCGGCCATTCAGGCCAGGCTGGGGGACGGTCTCAAAGCCCCAGTTGATAGCGCCCTTGCGCGGCATGATGGTGACCACGCCCGCCGGCGCGTGGATGCGTACGCTTTTGTCCTTACCGCCTGCTTCCAGCAGACAGACCTTGATATTCGGGTCTTCACTGAGCCGGGCAGCCAGTACACAGCCGGCGGAACCCGCCCCTACAATAATGTAGTCATACATATTCAGATCCTGGTCCTTTTAACAGCCTGGGTGTTTGTTTTCTCACTCCAGGCAGAAAGATAACGCAAAGACATGGGCAGGAAAGCCCCTGTCGCGCCAAGTCAAAAAATTGTCATCTGGCGGCAATTTTTCCGTTCGCCGCCTGCAGATAATGCCTCCTCGCATTTTGACGGAGGAGCACGTCATGACTTTTCACAAGTCTGTTTATTCATTCATGGCCGGTCTGCTGGTGATATTTGCCGCGGCCCCGGTCATGGCCAAGGTCTCGCCCGAAGAGGCGGCCAAGCTTGGCATCGAAGGCACCGAACTGACACCGGTCGGCGCCGTTCGTGCGGGCAATGAAGGGGGCACGGTACCGGAGTGGACACCCTATACGCCTTATCCTGAAATCAAGGAAGATCCCGAGTGGCCCAAGGACCGCTACCCGGATGAGAAGCCGCTCTACACCATCACCAAGGCCAACATGGCGGAATATGCCGACCTGTTGTCCGAGGGTCACAAGCAGATGCTGCAGCGGTACGACAGCTACAAGATGAATGTGTACCCTTCGCATCGTGACGCCGCCTGGCCGGATGCGGTCTACAAATCCACCATAGAAAACGCCACCCGTACCGAACTGGAAGGCGGCGACCCGGACAAGATCCGCAACGCGACCCAGGGTTTCCCGTTCCCGATTCCGACCAGCGGCGCGCACCCCTGGTGGAACCACCGCCTGAAATGGCGCGGCAACAACGTGGTGCGCTATAACAACCAGGCCATTGTGCAGCAGAGCGGCGACTACCAGATCACCAAGCTGATCGAGGAAGTGAAGTTCAAGTACGCCAATCTCGAAGAGCCGGGCAGCATGAACACGGGCGACGATATCTTCCTGTGGTACCTGTCGGAAACCATTGCGCCACCACGTAATGCCGGTCAGCTGCTGCTGGCCTGGGAACACGCCGACTACCGTGATGCCTGGCTGTACAACCCCGGTCTGCGCCGCATTCGCCGCGCACCTTCGGTGGCCTACGACAACCCCTATGAGGGTACCGATGGTCAGCAGTTCTACGACCAGGTGGATATGATCAACGGCAAGCTGGACCGCTTCACCTGGAAGCTGATCGGCCGCAAGGAAATGATCATTCCGAACAATTCCGCGCGCATCAACAGCCCGGACGTGAAGTACGCCGACATTCTGCACAGGGGCCATATCAACCAGGACCTGGCGCGCTACGAAGTGCACCGCGTGTGGGTGGTGGAAGCCAACAACAAACCGGATGTGCGTCATACCTTCAAGAAGAAAGTGATCTACTTCGACGAAGACACCTGGACTGCGACGATGCTGGACAACTACGACCATCGTGACCAGTACTACAAGTTCCAGGAAGGTCACCTCGGTTGTTCGGTGAACGTGCGCGCCTGCGCCACCATTCCCGAAATCATCTACGACCTGCAGACCGGCATCTACTTCGCCACGGCCATGATCAATGAGGACAAGCCGTACGACTTCACGCCGGAATACGAAGAAAAACAATTCCAGGCACAGCAGGTGAAAAAGCGGACTACGCGTTAATCAGCTAAAGGCGGGTGCGGCGAAGATCGCACCCGCCTTCATTCTGTCGGGGGAGATAGACATGTCGCGTTTCATTGAATTCGCAGCTTGCGTAAAGTGTCGGGCGCTGTTGGCGTTGCTGACAGCCCTGTGTTCGGTTCCCGCCACGGCGGTGACCTTTGACTGGGATATCGGCGAGGGTGTCAGCGGTGTGCTCAATACCGGTATCACGCTGGGTGGCGCCTGGCGTATGGAAGAGCAGGCCGATCATCTGATCGGCAAGGCCAATCTCGATCCGAATGTCTGTCCGGTGAAAATCTGCCAGGGCATCTATCAGGGTGATGTGGAGCCCAACCAGGCGCGTATCAATGCGCCCGGCGCTTTCTCCAATAACGGGGACGACGGCAACCTGAACTACGACAAGCACGACATGGTGCAGGGTGTGACCAAGATCATCAGCGACCTGACCCTGGACTACGACGGCCGTTACGGCTTCTTCGGCCGGGCCTATGCGTTCTACGATTTCGTCAACGCCGATTTCGAGGAATACCATCCGAACCGCATCATTGACGGTACGCCCGCCACCGGCCCTTCCATCCTGGAAAGCGCCGGACGCGATGCGATCACCGAGGTGCTGGGTGTGCCCATTACCCTGCCGACCACGCCGCTCGGGCCCGGCACTTTGGGCGTGCCCACTTACGGCCCCGGTCAGGTAGTGCGCAATGACCGCGAAGGCGGTGAACTGCGTGACCAGATCGGCGCCGACGCCAAGATCATGGACGCCTATGTCTACGGCTATTTTCCGGTCTATGGTGACCGCGAGTTGCAGCTGAAGGTGGGCCGGCAGTCGGTCAACTGGGGCGAAAGTGTGACCCTGGCGGTGAACTCCCTGAACCAGATCAATCCGCCCAACCTGAATCATCTGTTCCGCACCGGTCTGGATCTGGTGGAAATCTTCGAGCCGGTGGGTCTGGTGTTTGGCACCGTGGGCATTACCGAGAACACTTCACTGGAAGCCTTCTATCAATATGAATGGCAGCCGATTGAAATCTTTGGCCCCGGCAGCTTCCTGTCCTTTATCGATGTCGGCACCAACAATGTGGTCGACCGCATCAACATCAGTTTCGGTTCGGCGGCCGAGTCCTTCTCGGACGACGCCTTCCCGCAGGACAATGTGCTGACGGCCATTACCAACACCACTTTGAACGTCGGGCGTTTGCGGGACAACGAGCCCGAGGACGGCGGTCAGTATGGTGCGGCTGTGCGCTATTACGCCGAGTGGCTCAACAACGGTACCGAGCTGGGCTTCTACTACATGAACTATCACAGCCGGCTGCCCTATGTGAGCTTCTATGCCACCGATGCCAGTTGCGCCAAGCGCGAAGGCAATGATCTGGGTATCGATGCCTTCGATACCTCGAGCTATCTGCTGGCCTGTCCCGATCTACCCCTGGCTCATCATGTAACAGGCGATCCCGGCGCAGCGACCTCGGACACCCTGTTGCTCAGTTCGGCAAGAGTGCAGCTGGAATATCCGGAGGACATCGAACTCTACGGCATCAGCTTCAACACCAGCTTCGGCGAACTGGCCCTGCAGGGTGAGGTGGCCTACCGTCCCGATCTGCCGATCCAGGTGGACGCCGAGGATCTGGCCTTTGCCGCGTTCCAGCCCACGCTGACCCGCTGCAGTCCCGGCAGCAGTGCAGCGGTGCCTTGTATCGGTACGCCTACCAGTGGACCCAACACTTTCTCGATCGCAGCGCCGGTCGGTGGCGACCTGCCGGGTGCGGCGCGCGCCTATCCCAGTTACGTGCTGCCGTACCGCGGCCAGCGTAACGAGGAACTGGCCGCCAACAGCTATATCCGTGGCTGGGAAACCTTCGAGTCCTACCAGTTCAATCTGGGCGGCACCTATGTGTTCGTGCCCAACTTCCTGGACATGAGCCAGTTCCTGTTCCTGTTTGAGATCGGCGCACAGTACGTGCCCGATCTGCCCGGCCCCTGCGAGCTCCCGCTGGAGGCGCCGGGCACCTTTACCCATGCCAGTGCCGGTGCCGACGGCACGGGTACTGCGCAGGGCGGTGGCCGCGTGTGCCATCCACAGGGTTCGGATGTACGCAGCAACCCGGACGGCTCGGATGGCCTGCGTTTCAATCCTACCCAGCAGGCGGAAGGCTTCCCGGATGATTTTTCCTGGGGCTACCGCCTGATCATGATCCCGCGCTGGGACAGCATCCTGCCGGGCATCAGTATCGAGCCGCTGATCATCTTCGGTGATGATGTGAAGGGCACTTCACCCGGCCCCGGTGAATCCTTCCTGGAAGGCCGCCAGTCCCTCCTCACCGACATCGCCATCCGTTATCAGGCGAACTGGCAGTTCCACGTCGGCTACAACTGGTTCCGTGGCGCCGAGCCCTATAACCAGATCAGCGACCGCGACCACGCCTTCGCCTACGTCCGTTATTCCTTCTGAGGTGTTCCCATGAACAGTACGACCCACTGGACCCCCGTTACCGGCCTTCTGCAGTGGGAGGCCACGCAACCCGATGCCATTTACATGACCCAGCCGGTCAACGGCGAGGTCATTGAATACAGCTGGGCGCAAACCGCTGACCAGGTGCGCCGCATGGCGGGTTATCTGCAGTCGCTGGATTTGCCTGCGGGCAGCCGCATTGCCTTGCTGTCGCGTAATTGCGCGCACTACATCATGGCCGACCTGGCCATCTGGATGGCGGGGCATGTGAGCGTGCCGGTCTATCCATCACTCAATTCAGAAACCCTGAGCTTCATTCTTGAACACAGCGAAACAAGGTTGTTGTTCCTGGGCCCGCTGGATGACTGGAGCAGCATGCAGCCCGGCGTACCTTCCGGCATGTCTGCCGTGTTGTTGCCCGGTGCGCCATCTCAGGGACTGCCGGATTTCAGCCAGGAATGGGACAGCGTGATTGCCAGTGCGGAGCCGATGGCGGAACCGGTACAGCGTCATCCGGAGGAAGTGGCGCGGCTGGTCTACACCTCGGGCAGCACCGGTGTGCCCAAGGGCGTGATGGTGCCCTTCCGCGCCATTGCCGCGGGCGCCACGCTGCTGGGCAATGCCAAGGACATGACGACCGTGGACCGCATGATTTCCTATCTGCCCCTGGCCCATGTTTTCGAAGCTGCCGTAGTGGAGGCCTCCTCGCTACGCTACGGTTTCCAGGTCTTCTTCAGTGAAGGCCTGGCGTCTTTTGCCGATGACCTCAGGCGCGCGCGGCCCACGGTATTTCATTCCGTGCCGCGCCTGTGGGTGAAATTCCAGCAGGCCGTACAGGCCAAGCTGCCACAGGAAAAACTCGATGCCTTGCTGGCCGATGAAGCCACCGCCGGGCCGACCCGTCAGCAGGTGCTGACCCAGCTGGGCCTGCAGGATACGCAGGTCGCGGTGACAGGCTCCGCGCCTCTGGCGCCCAGCGTGCAGCAGTGGTATCGCGACCTGGGTCTGGAGTTGCTGGAAGGTTATGCCATGTCCGAGGACTTCGCCTATTCGCATCTGTCGCTGCCGGGTCGCTCGAAGGTGGGTTATGTCGGTCATGCGGCGCCGGGTGTGGAGCGGCGCATCGCCGAGAACGGTGAAGTACAGATCAAGAGCCCTGGCGGCATGCTCGGCTACTACAAGTCGCCGGACAAGACTGAAGAGGCCTACACCGGGGATGGCTGGTTCCGCACCGGTGATCTGGGTGAAGTGGATGAAGACGGGCGGTTGCGTATCACCGGCCGGCTCAAGGAGCTGTTCAAGACCGCCAAGGGTAAGTACGTGGCGCCGGTGCCGATCGAGTGCAAGCTCGGTCATCCGCAGGTGGAAGTGGTCTGCGTGAGCGGCGCCAACCATACACAGCCCTATGTACTGATGATGCCCAGCCCGGCGGCGGCCGATGCACTGTCCTCGGAAGAAGGGCGCGCCGCCCTGGCAGCAGCCATCGAGTCGCAGCTGGAAAGCGTCAATGCCACGCTGGATCCGCATGAGCATCTGGCTTTTGCGGTGATGGTGCGTGATGCCTGGACGATTGAGAACGGCATGTTGACGCCCACCATGAAGATCAAGCGCAATGTCATCGAGGACCGCTATGCCGCCAACGTGGATGACTGGTATGCCGCCGGTCAGCGCGTGATCTGGGAGTAGGGGCCAGTTGGCCGGAGACCATCATGAAAGACAGCACTGACAAGATAGCCGCCCGCAGTACCGAAGTGATGCTCGGCCCCAATCCCATTGTCGGGATGCGGGCGCGTGATGTGGCGCGTGAAGGGCTCAAGGCGCTGGGGCTGGCGGCGCGCCAGCCACGCCTCACGGCCCGTAACGCCCGCGAACTGGCGGGTGAACTCGTGAAGGTCGTGCAGGGCGAGTCCGATCTGACCCCGGATGTCCGCGACCGCCGTTTCGCCGATGAGTCCTGGCAATCGAATCGCGCCTACCGCACCTGGCTGCAGTCATGGCTGGCCTGGCGCGCCATGACCCACCATTGGGTGGATGCGCAGGACGATCTCAGCAAATACGGCCGTCTGCGGCTGGATTTTCTGGTTGACCTGCTCAACGATGCCATCGCGCCTTCCAATTTCCCCTGGCAACCGGCCGCGCTGAAGAAATTCCGTGAAACCGGCGGCGAAAGCGCCCGCGAGGGACTGAAGAACTTCCTGCACGACCTGCGCAAGAACCGGGGCCTGCCGAGTCAGGTCGACGGCCGCAAGTTCAAGGTGGGTGAAAACCTCGCCACTACCGAGGGCGCGGTGGTGGCGCGTACCGAGGTGATGGAGCTGATTCAGTATCAGCCACAGACCGAGAAGGTCTACGCCCGACCGCTGCTGATTGTGCCGCCGCAGATCAACAAGTATTACGTGTTTGATCTGTCGCCCGAAAAGAGCCTGGTCAAGGGGCTGGTGGAGGCCGGTTATCAGGTCTTTGTCGTGAGCTGGCGCAACCCCGGCCGCGGCCATGCGGACTGGGGGCTGGCTGAATACGCCGCCGCAATCGAGTCGGCGGTATCCGTGACCTGCAACATCACGCACCAGACGCGGGTGAACATGCTCGGCGCCTGTGCCGGCGGTATTACCCTGGCGGCCTTCGTGGCTGCACGCCGGGCGGTGGGCGACGAACGCATCAACTCCATGACCCTGCTGGTCAATGTGCTGGATACCGGCGCCCTTGGAGATACGGCGCTGGGGCTGTTTGCCGGCCCGCGCGCGGTCGAAGCCGCCAAGAAAGTCTCACGGCGCAAGGGCGTGCTGGAGGGCCGGGACATGGCCGCGGCCTTTGCCTGGCTGCGGCCCAATGACCTGATCTGGAATTACTGGGTGAACAATGTGCTGCTCGGCAATGCGCCGCCGGCCTTTGACGTGCTGTACTGGAACTGCGACAACACCCGTTTGCCGGCCCGTCTGCATGAGGAATTCCTGGATATCTACAAGACCAATGCGCTGACCCAACGTGGGCAGCTGCGTCTGCAAGGGGTGCCGGTGGACCTGGCGCAGGTCAACTGCGACAGCTATATCCTTGGTGGCACCACCGATCACATCACACCCTGGCAGGCCTGCTACCGCAGCACCCAGTTGCTGGGCGGCGACACCACCTTCGTGCTGTCCAACAGCGGCCACATCCAGAGCATTCTCAATCCGCCGGGCGGCAAGAAAGCCGAGTTCTGGCATGGTCCGGGGGATCACAAGGACCCGAGCCAGTGGCAGGCGCAGGCCCAGCACCAGGATGGCAGCTGGTGGCCGCACTGGTATGCCTGGCTGGGCAAGCGCTCCGGGCGCAAGCATGCAGCGCCGCTGGAGCTGGGCAATGAGGCCTACCCTATGCTGCTCAAGGCGCCGGGCACCTACGTTTTTGACTAGGGTCTTCAGGCAATCATGAGCATGACAAACGCAGGCGCTGTGCAGCATACGCCGCCGCCATTGGAGGTCGGCCTGCACATCGGGCGTATCACTATTGACGGGCGGGTGTTGCGCTATGCGCACCGCGCCGGCAGGGGTGAGCCGCTGCTGCTCTGCAATGGCATCGGCGCGAATCTGGAACTGGCTCTGCCGTTCATTCGGGAGATCCAGGGCCGGCCGGTGATCATTGTGGATTTGCCGGGCACGGGAGGCTCGCAGTCCGGCTGGTTCTGGCCACAGTTGCCGCGCTATGCCGGCATGCTGATGAAGGTCATGACCCGGCTGGGTATGCAGGGACGTTTTGCCGTCGCCGGTGTGTCCTGGGGCGGTGCCCTGGCCCAGCAAATAGCGCGTGATTATCCGGCGCGTGTTTCGCATCTGGTGCTGATGGCCACCAGCCCCGGCATCTTCATGGTGCCCGGCAAGCCGTCAGCGCTGTTACGTATGCTCACGCCGCAGCGTTATCTCTCGCGGGACTACATGGCCCGTAACGCCGCGACGCTGTATGGCGGTGAAATGCGCAATCACCCGGAACGGGCGCTCTGGCATGCGGAGCGGACCCGTGCGCCCAGTACCCGCGCCTATCTGCAACAGGTGCTAGCCATGTACCAGTTCACGAGCCTGCCGTGGTTGCATCGTATCGACAGTCCGGCCCTGGTGATCAGCGGGGACGATGATCCGTTGGTGCGCCCCATCAATGCCCGTATCCTGGCGGCATTGCTACCCAACGCCCGCCTCGAAATCATCGCTGGCGGCGGGCATCTGTTCATGACCCTGCGGGCTGCGGAAACAGCGGCCCTGATTGATGGGTTTCTGACGGATTAGAATTAACCCTGCGTTCGCCCTGAGCTTGCTGAAGGGTGAATAGAACCATCTACCCTTCGACAAGCTCAGGGTGAACGTAATAAATAAAATCCCTCAGGACGTCACAATTGGCTTGAGTCGTCCGCTTTATCCAGCAGGGTAAAACCTCAGCGGTTTCAGGCAGCGGCCTCTGTTTTTGAATGCAGGCGGCAAAGCGACACAATGCTTTCCACCGCAGACAGGTCCGGCACCTGCAGAAAGTCCGGCGCGGCATAGGCGGGGTCGGGATAGCGGTAATAACCTTCGCCGGTCTGTAATCCCAGTTTGCCTTTGTCGATGAACTGCGTCTTGAAATACTCGGCATTGGCCAGCATCTGTGCATCGTTATTCACCGTGCCCCAGTAATGGCACACGTCGTAGGCAGTCTTCATGCCCACCACATCGATCATGCCCATCGGTCCCAGACCACAGCCGCGGTTGGCGATCATGAAGGTCTTGTCGACGACTTCCGGTGTGGCGATGCCATTGGTGACCAGCGTCTGTGAGGCGTTGAGCAGGGCAACGAACCAGGTGTTCAGCACGTAGCCGTTCTGCTCCTTCTGTACCGGAATGGGCACCATGCCGGTTTCAATGGCGAACTCAGTGACCTGCCTCAGTGTCTCGTCCGAGGTGCCCGAATGGGCCATGATTTCAGCCAGGTTCATCATCCAGATGAGATTGGCGTAGTGCAGGGCGCAGAACTGCTGCGGTCGGCCGGTGGCTGCGGCGAAATCGCGCGCCAGCAGGGTGGAAGAGTTGGTGGCGATCAGCGTGTGCTCGGGCAGCAGCGGCGCCATCTTCTGGTAGACATCCGTCTTGATCTCCGGCACTTCGGGTACGGCCTCAATGACCAGATCGGCTTTGCCGACGGCGTTGGCCAGATCGGTGCTGTAATTGATGCGCGCACGGGTAGCGGCGATATCCGCCTCAGCGGCGCCGACATCCTGCCGATAGATAGCCGCATAGCGATCATGCGCTGACTGACAAACCTGCAGGGCCTCGTCGCTAATGTCGAAGACCACGACGTTTTTACCCTTGAAGGCACTGTGCCAGGCGATCTGCCCGCCAAGCACACCGCCGCCGAGAACGGTGAGATTATTGATTCGCGACATGCCAGTCTCCTGATTGCATTTCTATAGTCTGGTTAGCTACTCAATATATAAGCTCTGTGGCGGCAAAAATTGCCTTCAGACGACAATGATTTATCATGGTGCGACAGGCATGAGGGGGAACATGCATGGCGAGTCTGATTCGAGCTGCATCCCTGGTGGGTTTCAGGGAACAGGTGCAGGAACTGGGCGCAGACCCGGCGGAGCTTATGGGCCGCTGGAATCTGCCGGTGGATCTGGCCGATCGTCCTGACGACTTCTATCCCTATCGCGGTTTTGCACAGATGCTGGATGCCACGGCAACCGAACTGGAATGCCCGGATTTCGGCATGCGCCTGGGCAATAGCCAGAGCCTGAATATCCTGGGCCCGATTGCGGTGATTGCACGTAACTCCGAATCAGTGGTCGGCGCCTTCGAAGCGATCGGCCGTTTTCTGCATGTGCATAGCCCGGCGCTCCACGTCAGCATGGATCAACCCGATGGGTCTGGTTACTACCGCCTCAATTACGAGATTCTGGAAACCGGGCTGCCGCAACGCCAGGTCATGGAATTGAGCATGGGTGTGGGGATGCAGATACTGCGGCTGCTGGCGGGTCAGCAGGCCAGGCCGCTGGGCATGTATTTTCCACATTCGCAGATGGCGCCCGAGGCTTCTTATAAGGAAGTGTATCGCTGCCGTGTCTATTTCGAGCAGGGCTGGTGTGGTTTCCATATTGCTGATGCGGTGGCGCATCAGTCGATAGACAGCGCCGACCCGCAGACCCGGCAACTGGTGACGCAGTTTCTGGAATCAAAGTTCCGTACCACCGAGACCTCCATGGTGTTGCAGGTCAAGGAACTGATCCGGCGTTTGTTGTCGACCGGTCAGTGCAGCATTCAGACGATTGCGGAACAGCTCGCCTTGCATCACCGCACCCTGCAGCGTCGGTTGGTGGAAGAGGGTACGAAGTACGAGGATCTGGTTGATGAGGTACGCCAGGAAATGGCGGCGCACTTCCTGGCAGAGTCCGGTCTTTACCTGAGCCAGATTACCGGCTTGCTCGGCTATTCGGAGCAGAGCACACTCAACCGCGCCTGCCAGCGCTGGTTCGGCATGACGCCAAAGAAGTTCCGGCAGGCGCAACAGGCCGACATGCACTGACAGCCGTCAGGCGGCGTCGCGTACGCCGTCTCCGGAAAGCTTTGGATCAATCAGAATCTTGGCGTGATGCTCGGCGCTGCCAAGGGCATCGAAGGCATTCGCCACTCCGTCCAGGCCGACAGTGCCAGTGATCAGGTGCTCACAGTTGGCCTTGCCGTCGGCTAACAGGTGCAGGGCATCACGGTATTCCAGCGGGGTGTAGCCCATGCAGAAACGCAGGTCGATTTCCTTGTTGATGCCGACCACCGGTTCGATCTTGTCGGCTTCCATGCACACGCCTACCACCATGACGCGTGACATGATCGGCACGCCATCCAGGATGTTCTGGATGACCCCCGGTACGCCGACGCATTCAAAGATGATCGGGCGCTTGGGCCCGAGTCCCAGGTTTTCCGCCATGCGCCATACCTGCCACCAGGGCAGCGGCAACCTGCGCAGCTGTTCGGTGGTGCCCACCGCCAGTTCCAGTGCGCCCGGCAGGGTGCCGAGAAAACCGAACTGCTCCCAGTTTTCGTAGGGGGAATTCTCTGCCGGGTTCACCACGACATCGGCGCCGCAGCCCTCGGCCAGTTGGCGGCGTGTGGCCGAGAAATCGCTGGCAATGACGGTGCGCACGCCGCGCGCCTTGAGCATGGCAATCACGGCCAGGCCCACCGGACCGCAGCCAATGACAATCGCCACTTCACTCTTCTTGATCTCGCTGCGGTTCACCGCATGCAGGGCCACCGCCATCGGTTCGGTCAGCGCGGCATGGTCGGCATCCAGGCCGTTGGGTACGGCCATCATCAGGTCTTCCTGCACCAGCAGCTGTTCGGCATAGGCGCCCGGCGCATGGGCGGAGAGACCGGTCAGGTCGATGTCCTTGCCATTACGCAGCAGGGGCACGGCACAGACCGTCGCACCGGTCTTTACCTTGCGTTTGGTGCCGGGGCCATAGTCCAGCACCGCGCCGCAGAATTCATGGCCGAACACCACCTTGTCACTGGCGCTGGGGAAGCGGGTGAAACCCTGGCGCTGGATCACCTCATTCATGTGATTGCAGTGATGGCGCAGGTGCAGGTCCGAACCGCAGATGCCACAGCGCAGCACTTCCAGCAGCACCTGGCCCTTGCCTGGTTTGAGTTCGGTCCGGTCTTCAACGCGCAGTTCGCTGTTCTGGCAGACGACGGTTTTCATTGGTGGTCTCCTTGCATGTCATTTCGACCGAGTGAGCAAAGCGAGCGAGTGGAGAAATCTCAAAGTTCAGGGTTTCTCCATTCCGGCGATCTTCGCCTCCAGTCGAAATGACGTTTTTACAGGTTGCTTAAATCTTACGCCAGGTATTCAAGCAGCAGCGGATTGACGCGCTCCGGTGCATCCAGCTGCAGCCAGTGGCTGACGCCGTCTACGCGCACGTAGCGGAAAGGCGCATCCACATAGCGTTGCGACATCTTCATCTGCTTCTCCGCCAGATACCAGTCGCGGCTGCTCCAGATACCCAGTACCGGCACCGCGGTCCGCGGGTGATTGCGTGGCAGCACCATGCTGCCCAGATTGGCGCGGTAGAGATTGATGGCGGCGGTCAGACGGCCGGGTCGTGACATCTCGCGCCGCCATTGTCCGAATTCGGCATGATTGCCCGCCAGCAGGCGGAACACGAACCAGTTCCCGGCCTTGAGCAGCCATTCAATCAGGCCGGTCAGCTGCATCAGATAGACGTAATAGCCTTTCAGTTTCTGCGCCAGGCCGCCGCGGGCATAGGCATTCGGGTGACCCACCGACATGGCCACGTAGCGGTCAACCCGCTCCGGATGCAGCATGGCCAGCCACCAGCCGATGATGGCGCCCCAGTCATGTGCCACCACGCGGGCCTTGTTCACGCCCAGCTCGTCCAGCAGGGCAACCAGATCACTCACTACGCTTTCGATCCGGTAGTCGGCAACTGCTCGCGGCATGTCACTGTCTCCGTAGCCACGCAGGTCCGGCGCAATGACGCGGTAACCGGCCTCCACCAGGGCCGGAATCTGGTGACGCCAGACCTGGTGCGAATCCGGGAAGCCGTGGATCAGCAGCACGTCCGGGCCTTCGCCTTCGACCACCACATTCAGCGAGAGTCCGCCCACGTCGATACGTCGGCTGTTAAATGTCGGCAAGGTCTCTGTGTTCATGATCCTGCCCTTGCCGCGCGCAACCAGCCGATGCCCAGAAACAGGATTAACAGAATGCCACCCGCCAGCCAGCGGGGTTCGGGCCACAGGAATTCGACCTCTGCCGGTACCAGGGCGGTATCCATGCTCATGAACTTGTAGGGCGCATAAGGCCGGTACGCCGGGTCGGTCAGCAACTCAAAGAAGGCCCGCCGGCTGGGATAGCGCACCACGATCATGCGCCCCCAGTTGTCATGGCCGGCCGCAGTGGGCAATACGCTTTCACTCTGCACGTTGCCGGCAGCCAGCGGATAGGCGCCGACCTTGAATACCAGCGCCATCACCGATTGCTCATAATGGCGATTCGATGCTTCCGGCGTCATGTTGTTGTCCGGTGCGCCCGGGTAGCGCAGCAAGGCTTCGCGGTAGCGCATCATGTTGACCATGTAGAACGGGCGGCCGTCATCGGTCTCGCCCCAGCGGCGCAGGCGTTGCAGTGCCTCGGCCTTTTCTTGCGGTGGCATGGCCAGTTGCTCAATCACGGCAAGATAGGCGTCCAGTTCCTGCGAACCGATTTTGCCGCCGAGCAGGCTGGGTGATTGCCACAACCAGACGGCGGCGAACAGCAGCAGACAGAGCGCAGCGATGACAGGCTGAGAGGCCGGGAATTTCATCGCACTCAACCGTTAAAGGCTGTCAGGTCCTGCGGCTCAATACCGTTATCTTCGCAGTACTTCAGATAACGCTGCATGCCGGTTTTCCAGTTCTCGATGGCGATGACATTGTTGTTGTCATCCAGGTAAACCAGGTCGCCGACGATCACGTTGAACACCAGCACCTCGCCTTCATTCAGGGCCTGCGGGGTGTGTTCGCTGGCAGCAGTCTCATAGACCACGGTGTTCGGACCAGCCGTCCAGTCATGTTCCTTGTATTTCCATTTGCCGGTCAGGGTGTAGGCAATCACGGTGCCGCTGTGATGGTGCCGTGGCATTTCCATGTCGCCCGGGGCTTTCAGGAACACGATCATCTCGCCGGTGATCGGGTTGAACTTGACGTACTTCAGCAGCACGTCCGGGCTGTAGGGGGTAAAGGGAATCCATGGCAGGGATTCCAGGTCGATGCAGCCGGTGTCGATGTTTTGAAAGTTCATGCGTTGTCTCCTTTTGTGGAGTTGTCATTCTGATTCCTGAGCCCGCGTAGAAACTTGTCATTTTCTGACAATGAGTTGATATTTACGTACCGATAAACAGCGCAAGACGGGAGAGATGCTCAGCAATCAACCACGGATGCCGGCGCGCTATTACGCTCAGCTTTGTCATTCACTGGAGGATGAGGGGCTCGATACCGAGGTGGTGTTCAAGGCCGCCGGCATTAGCGCGGCCCAGCTCTACGCACCCAATGCCATGCTGTCGATGCATCAATTTGAGCAGCTGGTGGCGGCGTTGCTGGCCCATAGCGGCCGCCGGGATCTGGGTTTTGTGCTCGGCAGACAAATCAAGCTCAGCAGCCACGAGATTCTGGGTTATGCCATTCTCACCAGTCCCACGCTGGATTATGCCCTGCAGCTGGCGTCCCGCTATTACCGGCTCATGAACCCGGCTTTCAGCATGCATTACCGGCGTGGGCGGCATACTTCCGAAGTGCAGTTCCGGCCTTTGGTCAGCCTGGATTACCGGGCTTTCCGTTTTCTGCTGGAAACCGTGGTGGTCAGTGCCCATGAACAGATCAAGTCACTTTCATATCCACGCTTTCCGGTTTACGACGTGCATGTTTCATATGAAGCGCCTGCGTATGTGGAGCTTTACCGGCAGTTGCAGCCGGCAGTTTTTCATTTTGAGGCTGAGGGCGCACCGGGTGCACGCATGCTGTTCGAGAATGAAGTGGTGTCCCAGGCTTTACCCATGGCCGACCCCAATGCGCTCAAGATGGCGGAGACCCGTTGTGATCAGCTCATTCAATCGACCACCCGTTCACGCAGGATGACCGAGTGGGTGAGCATGATGCTCAGGGAATCCCGCCACGGTTTTCCCTCGCTGGCCGAGCTTTCGCATCTACTGAACCAGTCGCCGCGTACACTCGACCGGCACCTGAAAAGGGAAGGCAGTCGGTTCCTGGAATTGTCCAAAAGTATTCGTTACGAAAAGGCCAGGGAGTTGCTTGCTTCAGGACAGCTATCCGTGTCCGAAATTGCGTATCAACTGGGCTATAACGAGGTGGCCAGTTTTTCTCGCGCTTTCAAGCGGGAGAGTGGCGAGAGTCCCAGTGATTTTATGCGCCGTGTTGGCAGTTCAGCTGATTAGCGGAATGTTGTATGGCGCCCTGCTCAACAAGGCTCTCGTGGTAATCTGCCGCGATGATTGACGCCGACCATCTGAGCAAGTTCTTTGGTTCGCACAAGGCGGTGGATGAGGTGTCCCTGCATGTGGACAGCGGCCAGATATTCGGTCTGCTGGGGCCGAATGCGGCGGGCAAGACCACCACCATCCGCATGCTATGCGGCATCATTGAATGTGACGAAGGCCAGGTGCGGATCAATGGCAAACCGCTCAACAGGTCGCAGGCGGATTTCGGCTACGTGGCCCAGTATTTCGGCCAATACGAAGAGCTGACCGTGCTGGAAAATCTCGACTTCTATGCCCGCATGTATGGGGTAACAGACAAGGCGCGCCTGACAGATCTGCTGGAGCGCTACGAGCTCATGCCGTACCGGGACCGTTTTGCCGGCAACCTGTCTGGTGGCTACAAACGCAGGCTGGCCCTGGCCTGTGCCCTGGCGCATGATCCGGTAGTGCTGTTTCTGGATGAGCCGACTGCCGGTATTGATCCGGTGACGCGCAAGCTGCTCTGGGATGATTTCTATCGCCTGAGCACTGAAGGCAAGACCCTGTTCGTGACCACGCATTACATGGAAGAGGCGCAGCGCTGCCACCGACTGGCCTTTCTTTCCGCAGGACGCGTTGTAGCCGAGGGCACGCCGGATAGCATCAGGCGGGCCATGGGCGATGCCCGGGTATACGCTGCCGCAGTGGCCTATGAACCGGAACTGCATGAGCGGCTGCTGGCCATGCCGGGGATGATGCTGGTGAACCAGTTCGGCGACGAGCTGCGCATGGTGGTGGAAACATCTGTCAGTCAGCAGGCATTGCAGGATGTGCTGGGTGGGCAGTCCTCGCTGACCGAAGTGGAACCCAATCTGGAAGACGTGTTTATCGCCCTGACCCAGCAGAGGCAGGCGGCATGATCCGGGCCATCTTCCGCAAGGAGCTGCTACAACTGCGGCGTGACCCGCGGCTGATTGTGCTCATCGTGGTGATGCCGCTGGTGCTGTTGCTGCTCTTTGGTGTCGCGCTGAAGCTGGAACCACAGAACGTGAAGATGGCTTACGTCGATGCGGACCAGTCCTTCTTCAGCAATATGATCAAGACCGGCCTGTGGACGGATGGCTATTTCGAACTCTATGAAGTGGACAGCCGCGAGGCCGTGATTGAAGAAATCCGGGCAGGGCGCGCCAAGGCCGGTTTGTACATCGATGCCAGTTTTTCCGCCGAGTTGACCGAGAACCGACAGCCCCATATCCAGCTCTATGTAGACGGCACCATGCCGTCTCTGACCACCGCCATGAAATACCAGTCCGGGGCGGCCACCGACGATGATGTGACGGCCGACATGTATTTCCTCGACGCCGATGCCGACAACGTAGTGATCGCACCCGAGCCCTTCATCATGGATACCGAGATCCTGTTCAATCCGGATGAAAAGGAAACCTGGTTTTTCCTGCCAGGTGTAATCGGCGTGCTGATCATGCAGATATCCCTGATTCTCACCGGCATATCGGTGGTGCGGGAAAGGGAGAAGCGCACGCTAGAGCAGCTGCTGGTGACCCCGGTCAGCAAATCGGCTTTCGTGATAGGCAAGCTGCTGCCCTATGTCATCATCGCCCTGCTGGATTTCTACTTCATCCTGGGCGTCGGCTGGGCGGTGTTTGATATACCGCAGCCATCCTCGCATGCCCTGCTGTTCATGCTGGCGCTGATTTTCGTTGCCGCCATGATCGCCCTCGGGCTGCTGATTTCACTGGTCTCCAGCACTCAGCAGCAGGCCATGTTTCTGGCTATTTTCATCATCGTGCCCTCGATCCTGTTGTCGGGCTTCATTTTTCCCATTGAGGCCATCCCCGGCATGGTGCGCCCCATCAGCTACGCCATTCCCTTCACCTATTTCGTGGAGATCATCCGGGGTCTGCTGGTGAAGAACACGCTGTTCGCCGATCTCCTCGTACCGTTTACGGCCCTGGCGGGCTTTGCCGGGCTGTTTGTGCTGGTTTCCATTCTCAAGTTCAGGCGCACACTCTAGTGTTGCAGTACTGTTTAGAAGCCCAGGTCAGACAGGCCGGGATGATCATCGGGGCGGCGGCCAAGGTCCCAGTGATACTTTCTGTTTGATGCCTTGATCGGCAGGTCGTTGATGCTGGCGATACGGCGCTGCATCAAGCCGGCATCATTGAATTCCCAGTTTTCATTGCCATATGAACGGAACCAGCTGCCCGCATCATCGCACCACTCATAGGCAAACCTCACCGCAATGCGGTTGCCGGCGGTGGCCCACAGTTCCTTGATCAGCCGGTATTCGAGTTCCCTGTCCCATTTTCTCTGCAGGAAAGCGACGATGGCTTCACGCCCGGAAACAAACTCGCTGCGGTTACGCCATTGACTGTCGGTGGTGTAGGCGAGAGAAACCCGTTCCGGGTCCCTGGAGTTCCAGGCGTCTTCAGCAAGGCGAACCTTCTGCATGGCCGATTCCACATCAAAAGGCGGCAAGGGAGGTCTGGCTTCGCTGGTCATGGGTAACCCCAGGTGGAAAATCGATGTATATAAAGACCGGGACGCTGGCTTTTTCTTGCATCCCGACTCCGCCAGCACAGGATTAATCCGTTAGGCTTGAGTGCATGAAGCAACAACAAGAACCTCTGCCGCTGCGGCATCACAGCGAAACCCTGAATGGCATCACCCTGCATTTCGTCAGCCAGGGGCTGGAGAATGACGGGCCGCTGGTGCTGTTCTGTCACGGGTTTCCCGGCCTCTGGTATAGCTGGCGCAAGCAGTTGCCGGTGCTGGCCGAGGCCGGCTATCGCGTGGTGGCGCTGGACATGCGGGGCTATGGGGGCAGCGATCAGCCGAAGCATATTGAAGACTACGACCTCGATCAGGTGCGCGGTGATCTGCTGGCTCTGCTCGATCATCTGGGCGAGGCGCAGGCAGTGTTCGTCGGCCATGACTTTGGCGCCCCGGCCGTGTGGAACGTGGCGCTGGTCGCATCCGAGCGGGTGCAAGGGTTGATCGTGCTCAGCGTGCCCTACGACCATGACTATTACGGCCGCTACGGCGTAGGCCATCGCGGCGAACCGCCACCCGAGAAAAAGCCCAGTGAGGTATTCGCCGAATACGCACAGAACAGCTTCCTGCATGCGCATTACTTCCAGCAGGTCGGCCCGGCAGAAGCCGAGCTGGAGGCGCAGCCGGAGGAGTTCTTCCGGCGCATCTACTGGGCGCTGAGTGGGGAAGGTGATTTGCTGGCGGCTTTTTCACAGGGCAGGCCGGGCATGGGTTATCTCGACGTGCTGCCCGCCGCACCCGAGCTGCCCTGGCCCTGGATGAACAGCGATGACATCGGCTATTACGCCATGCAATATCAGACCAGCGGTTTCTTCGGGCCGCTCAATGCCTACCGCATCGCCGACCGCAACTGGGAACTGAATGCCCGTTACCTGGGCCAGCGGATAGAAACGCCCACATTGTTTATTGCCGGGGAGAAAGACCCGGTCATGATCATGAGTGGTGAGTCGGCCATGGATTTCATGCAATGGGCAGTGCCCGGTCTGCAGCAAAGCCTCATCGTGCCTGATGCGGGGCACTGGGTGCAGATGGAACAGCCCGAGCCGGTGAATCAGGCTATGCTCCGTTTTCTCGGGAACCTGTAGCAGGAGGCGAGACATTGAAACTTGAAGTCATCAGTAAGCAGCCGGAAGAACGGCAGCACGATACGCCCATCCTGTTCGTGCACGGCGCCTGGCATGGCGCCTGGTGCTGGGACGACGGTTTCATGGACTACTTCGCTGAGCGTGGTTGGGAAGTGCACGCCATGAGTCTGCGGGGCCACGGCAACAGCGAGGGTCGCGAGAAACTGCGTTGGCATTCCATGGCGGATTATGCGGCGGATGTCGAACAGGTCGTGAGTGGTTTGCCCCGCGCGCCCATTCTGGTCGGCCACTCCATGGGCGGCGGTGTGGTGCAGAAGTTTCTGGAAACCCATCAAGTGCCCGGCGCGGTGTTGCTGGCCTCCCTGCCGGTATCCGGTACCTGGCGCTTCATCATGAAAATTATCCGCCGTTACCCGATGCGGTTTCTGCGTTTCAATCTGCTAATGAGCGCCTGGCCGATAGTGGAAACCCCGGCGCTCACCCGCGAGTGGTTCTACTCGGAGGATGTGCCCGAGGAAACAATAAAACGCCACTTCGAACGCCTGCAGGACGAAGCCTTTCGCGCCGCGCTGGACATGCTGCTGCTCAACCTGCCCAAACCCACCAGAGTGAAAACACCGGTGCTGGTGCTGGCAGGCGAAAACGACGAAATCTTTTCCGTACCCGAAGAACAGGCCACGGCCAGGGCCTATGGCACTGAAGCGGTGCTGTTTCCCGGCATGGCCCACAACATGATGTCGGAGAAGGGTTGGGAGCAGGTGGCAGGCAGCATAATTGGCTGGCTTGAGAATAGGGATTAAAGAATATTGATTGATCAATAATCAATATATAAATGTAAAATTAAAACTGTTAGTACAGTTAAAAATAGCGAGAATTTCGTGGCTTTAGAATATCTAATTTATAGTGATGAGTCCGATTCAGATGGGGCTCATTATTCAAATTTTTACGGAGGGGCGCTTGTACGTTCATCCCACGTAGAATCAGTCAATGCGGCCATTGCCGGAAAGAAAAAAGAACTTAATCTTCATAATGAAGTTAAATGGCAAAAAATCACGAAAAACTATTTAAATAAATACAAGATTCTCATGGATACTTTTTTCGATTTTGTTGAACAAGACATTATTAAAATACGAATTATGTTTACTCATAATTATTTGCTGGCTAAAAACCTTGAAACCTATCATCATGAGCATAGATATTTCTTGCTTTATTATAAGTTTATTAAACATGCCTTCGGGTTAGCATATTCTGATGATGAGCAAGAAGAAATTCGATTAAGACTTTATCTGGACAGACTTCCGGACACCAGCGAGAAAAGAGAATTATTCAAGGATCATGTTGTCGGTTTAAATCGATATAAACAGTTTAAACAGGCAGGGATTAAAATTGATCGTGACCAAATCGCTGAAGTAGAAAGTCATGAACACGATATTCTTCAATGCTTGGATATTGTGCTTGGTTCAATTAACTTTCGCCTAAATGATAAGCACAAGGTTAAGCCAGAAGGCGCTCATCAAAGAGGGAAAAGAACGATTGCCAAAGAAAAGTTATATAAACATATTAATACCCGCATCAGAGGAATTTATCCAAGTTTTAATATAGGTATTACTACGGGTATTCATGGGGATAAATCGAACCGATGGCACCACCCCTACAGACACTGGCGCTTTGTACCGAACGAGGTGGTTATAAATCCGAAGGCAGGAAAAAGAAATGCCCCGTGATCGCTATGCCGGACGGCGTATCCCAAGTGGAACTTAGGACTTCACGAAAAACAGGGCAAGTAGAATTTTAGCTTGTTGCTAATTTGTTCGCAATAAATTTAAGTAAACGCGAATGAAATACTGAAATAGTGATTATCTGTTTTTAACCTTTATTTTATGGCCGAAATTTCTTGGGTTATTTGGACTTCCCGCCTGTCGCCTTTCGGGTTGAAAGTCATTCTGCTGTGCCGGCATGCCGGCCTGAGCTACAAGGTGCTGCCCGGTGCAGGCAACTTCATTGAAGACTGGCGCTACCATCTGCGCCGCGCCCGGCTGGTGGCGGGCAAGCTGCCGCTGACCGCGCCCAAGATGGAACCCGAGGACGAGTATCCGCTGGTGCCGTTCCTGTTCGGCCCGCAGGGCGAGAATCTCTACGACTCCACGGCGATTGCCGTGTGGCTGGATCAGAAGCTGCCGGCCGGGCAGCGGGTCATTCCCGATGACCCCGCAGCCGCCTTCGTGGTGCGGCTGATCGACGATTACCTGGACGAATTCGGCCTGTACATGGTGCATCACAACCGCTGGAAACTGTCGGCGGCGGACAACACCGCCGGCAAGCTGGTGGCCCACGAATACCGCTCCATCTACGGTCCGCTGGAATTCATCACGGCGAAAGTTTTCAGCAAGCGACAGACACGGCGCATGCCCTACCTGTTCAGCGTGGCGCCCGATTCGCTGCCGGGTTTCCCACCCACGCATGACTTGCTCGAATCCTGCTGGTTCCGCCTGATTGACATTCTGGAAACCCTGCTCACCGAACGACCCTTCGTGCTGGGTGAACGCTTCACCCTGGCTGATGCCGCCATCTACGGCCAGCTGGCCATGAACCTGGAAATCGACCCGACCGCTGAAGCCATGCTCAAGGCGCGCGGTCCGAAACTGCATGCCTGGCTATGGCGCCTGCATCGCGGTGATGTGTCGGCCAGTCAGCCGGGTGCGGACTTGCAGATCAATGCCGCATTGAAACCCTTGCTGGCCGAGATCTGCCGCATCCACGTGCCGCTCATGCAGCAGAACCTGGCCGCCTACGAAGACTGGCGGGCAAAAGGGCAGACCCGTTTCAACGAAGCTGCCTTCGACCGGCGTGAAGCGCTCTACGACGGCGAACTCGACGGCCAACCGTTCCGCCATGTGGCCAAGAGTTTCCAGGCGAAGGTGTGGCGGCAGTCCGTGGCGGCCTGGAATGCGCTCGCTTCGGATGAGCTGCAAGCTCTGTTGCCACCTGGCCATGGTATTGACGTGGAGCGGCACGGGCACATGCAAGCCGGGGGTTGATCAATCCGAGAACTTCTGCATAATGAATGTCAAAATTGACATAATAATGAAGATATGCAGAAGCGAGACAAGCCATTGGTATGGATGCACGGTGAGGTGAAAACACCGCCGTTCTCGTTAGAAGCCCGCCTGGAAGCGGGTTTTCTGCTGCGGCAGTTACAGGCCGGTGAAAACCTGTCCCTGCCGCATTCCAGACCGATGCCGAATATTGGTAGGCGATGTCACGAGCTGCGTATTCAGGATGAAAGTGTTACCTGGCGGATTATTTATCGTACTGATCCTGACGCCATTGTGATACTGGATGTGTTCGATAAGAAAACAAACAAGACACCCAAGTCGGTGATTAGTACCTGCAAGTCAAGACTCAAGAGTTATGACCATGAAGACCGTTAAAAGAAAATCACTGGAAGCCAGGGGCTGGCGCATCGGTAACACCGAGGATTTCCTGGGCCTTAGCAAGGAAGAAAAGACCTTGGTTGAAATGCGGTTGTCCTTGACACGTGCGCTCCGGGAAAAAAGAAAACAGAAGCACCTTACCCAGAAGAAATTCGCCGAACTGATTCACTCCAGTCAGTCACGTGTCGCCAAAATGGAAGCAGGCGATGCCAGTGTTTCTCTGGACATGATGATCAGGTCACTGATTGCCCTGGGCGCGAATCGCAAGGAACTGGGCCAGGCGATCATGTCCGGCAAAAGCGGAGCCTGACTGGTTTACGTATAAAAGCCTGTTGTATCCCGGATTTGAAAACCCGCGTCGCTTGACTTATTCATAACCATTCGGTTATGAATAGTGCATGCCTGTTCCATCCAGCGATTTACAAACCGAAGTTTTTAGCACCCTGGCTGATCCCACGCGACGCGCAATTTTCGAGCGCCTGTGCCGGGACGGGGAATTGACCGTGCGCGTGCTGACGGATTACTCCGGGATCTCGCAGCCCGCCGTTTCCAAACATCTCGGGTTGCTCAAGCAGGCGGGCCTGGTGACTGACCGGCGTGACGGCCGGCAGACGCACTACAGCGCCCGTCCCGAAGGGCTGGCACCGCTATTCGACTGGATCGGTTTTTACGGCGCTTTCTGGCAGGAGCGTTTCGCGCGCCTGGAAGCGCTGCTCAATCGAATGGATCTATAGGGACAATCAACAGACTTGAAAGGAGATAAGTCATGAACATATTCCTGTGGGCGCTTCAGACTCTTCTCGCACTGCACACGGCGGTGGGCGCAGTGTGGAAGTTTTCCAATTCGGCGGAACAGACCATGCCGGCGTTCAAGGTATTGCCGAACAGTGTCTGGTTGTCGATGAGCGTGGTTGAACTGCTTTGCAGCCTGGCCCTGGTACTGCCGCTCTTCTACAAGCCCCTGGCCATGCTGGCGCCCCTGGCAGCCGGCGTCATTGCGGCAGAGATGCTGCTGTTCTGCGGCTTGCTCTTCTATTCCGCGGAGACCAACTACAGTCCCATGATCTACTGGCTGGTGGTGGCCGCCATATGCGCGTTCATTGCCTACGGCCGCCTTGTGCTGAAACCCGTGTAGAGGGCGAGCGGATTATGAGCGACGCTGAAACACGCAGGTTGGTTTTCGAGCAGGAAATGCCGCATCCGCCGGAGAAAGTCTGGCGCGCCCTCACCGAGAGTGCATTGCTGGACGAATGGCTGATGCATAACGACTTCCAGCCCGTGGTGGGTCACCACTTCAACTTCCGCCGCGAGCCAACACCGACCTGGAATGGCGTGGTGGACTGCGAAGTGCTGGAAGTGGAGCATGGCCAGCGGTTGTCCTATCGCTGGGATTCTTCAGGTGAAGAGGCGGGCAATATGCGAACAGTGGTGACCTGGACGCTGACACCGACTGAGAGGGGCACGCTGATCCGTCTGGAACAGGCAGGCTTCCCGCCCGAAGGCGCCGGGGCCTACTACCAGGGCGCGAGCTATGGCTGGCCAAGATTCCTTGGCGCATTGGAGCAAGTGCTGTCGGGGCTTAAGTGACTAAGTGCGTCATGAAAATAACGCCGGGGATACTCTGCTGTAATCGGCAAAGCTGGTGCATAATGCCTGCATCGCGCCGCCGGGCGTTGGATGCGAGCCATGAGCACAAAAACCCGCATTATCGGTTCCTGTCTTTCGCCCTATGTCCGCAAGGTGCTGGTGTGTCTGGGACTCAAAGGCATCGCCTACGATATTGATCCCCTGGTGCCGTTCTTTGGCAATAATCAATTCAGCCGCCTGAGCCCGTTGCGCCGTATTCCTGTTCTCATTGACGGCGAAGTCACACTGTTCGGTCCCAAACCCAAAGCCGGCAAGTTCGGCGTGGAATAAACAGCAGGGCGACTTGCCGCCCGGCTAAAAGTGGAGGTGTGTATGGATCGTAAGTATGTACTGACCGCTTTAGGCTATGGCGTACTTGGTATGGCCCTGGGCGTGTATATGGGTATCAGCCAGAACCACGCCCAGCATGTGACGCATGCGCATATTCTGTTACTGGGCATGGTGGTGTCGTTTATCTACGCCATCATCCACAAGCTGTGGATCACGGATGGCACAACGACGCTCTCACGCGTGCAGTACTACTGCCACCAGGTCGGCATTCTGGTGATGTTCATCGGGCTGTTCTGCTTTTACCAGGGGCTGTTACCGGGTGAGAAGATCGGGCCCGTACTCAGTCTGGCTTCGGTGGTGGTGTTTGCCGGCGTGGTGCTAATGAAGGTGCTGTTTATAAAGTCCACTCGCAAGGCGGGCTGAGGATAGCGGCGCCCGGTGTGTGAGCCGGGCGCTTTTTACCTGCCGGTCTTTTCCCGATGCGGGCAGCCGGGCCAGCAACATGGCCGGCGTTTGCCATCCTTCAGGTCGCCGACGACACGCGCGATCCTCTTGTCTCTCGTTTCCGCCTTTTTCGCGTCTTCCACCCAGCAGATCCATTCATTACGCGCGAGTGGGGTGATGTCTTCCCACCGATCCAGTGCTGCCGCGTCTGCAAGCAATACGCTCCGTAAATCCGTGGGCAGACTGTGTACAACGCCGGTTGAGATTCTCTGGCTGCTCATAACATGGCCGATCTTAATCCGGCTGATTCAGTCCGGTAAACACTGCGGGGAAAAACGGACTCTGCATCTGATTTATCAGGTCCCATATGCACTGGCAGTCACCAGTTTGAGCGCCAGCAGGACAAACACGGTACCGGCAATTCGATTCAGATAAATCTGCGCCCTGGGTGAGCTGTTCAACCAGTCACCCAGCGCGCCGGCCAGGAAGGCGATCGCACAGAAAATCATCAGGGCGACAAGAATGAATATCCCGCCCAGGAGAAATATCTGCACCGCCAGCGAGCCATGTTCCGGTGATGCAAACTGCGGCAGGAAGGCAAGGAAGAAAATCGAGACCTTGGGGTTGGTGATGTTCATGATGATGCCCCGGCGGTACAAGGCGCCGTTCGAACGCACAACCGAACCCGAGGCTTCAAGGCTTTGTGCAGATGCCCGAAACGCCTGCCAGGCCAGGTAAAGCAGGTACATCGCCCCGACCACCTTCAGCACAGTGAATGCAATGACTGAGGTCTGGAAAATCGCCGCCACGCCCACAGCCACCGCCGTCGTGTGCACAACAAGCCCGGTACACAGGCCAAGCGTAACCAGCACGCCCGATTTCTTGCCGTAAAGGGCCGACTGCGTAAGCACGAAAATATTATCCGGCCCAGGTGCGAGACTCAGTAGAACCGAAGCAAGGGTGAATGCCAGTATCGATTCAATGGGCATCATTATTTCTTACCTTCATGCCGGGTGGCGGTTTTTCCGCCAAATACCGTTTGCAAGGTTATTTTTGTGGTCATGGTATCAACCTATTGAATAGGTATAAAAGACCTACGGAGTAGGTTAATTGCTCCATGAAGCCTTTAATTAAACTGCCGTAAAGAGTAAATCGACAGCCGCCATTAGATCATTGCGATACGACAGGAGATTCCCCAAGGGATCTGATAACTCCCTGACCGGAACTGATGCCATTTCTGCAGTGGACAGAAAATAATCCCGGCCTTCAACGGAAACGATTGGATTCAGCCCCTTCATTGGCGGCTCGCCTGATGGCTTGGCAACGACCAACGGTGCCATCACGCGAGTAGCCAGGCCACTCAGCATTTCATGTTGAAGATCCACGACATAAGGGGCCCATGCACGTGTTTCCGGGTTGGGGTTCCGGTAAAGATCAAATTGCGGCACGCTGACGCTCAAAAGCTTCGGTACGCGGACAATGCAGGGCCATGTTCTTCGATACGCCGGTTATACGCCTCGATCGCCCTGCGATTCTCGGCGAGCCACTCTTCCTGTTCCCGGCGGCTGATCTCCCGCTCCAGCGTCGCCTCCAGCGTCTGCGACAAATTGATTCCCAGGCTCTTGGCCTGTTGCTTCAACGAGCTTCGGATTCTCAGGTTGACGGGAGACTTCTCTTCAACAGCTTTTTCTATGTGCATGGGGAACTTCCACTTACAAGATATGCGCTTACTTTATGCGCACAAACAACAAAGCACAAGTTCACGCGCTAGAAGAGGTCACGAGAATCAATCGAGTCTGACCCTGACTTGTCCCAATGTCCGCTGAAGAGATTTGTTGGGCATCATCTCACCCAAAAACGATCTGGTGCCCCTTGTGAGTGTCCATGTACTCACGAACTTGTTTAATTTTTCCATTGTCGAGAACAAAGAAGAAGCAATAGTCGTTTTCGTACACTTTTCCGCTTGGAAGGGTCGCCGACATGTGCTCTTCCACGACAACAGTATTTCCGTCTGCGACTACGCTACGGAATTCGATACGCACATCCCGATACAGTTTGTACATTCCAGAACCGAGAAATTCTGCGATTGCCTCGTTTCCAACCATGTGGTCGGATGCATCTAACGCGACTGCGGTTGCATTGCCTTTCTGCGCAATCCATTCCGCGTCATCGGTGAACAGGTCCGAGATGCGTCGCACATCGCGCGTCTTAAACACCTTCCAGGCTTCAATGACAGCGTTCCGGTTCTGTTCAGAGTTCATCATGACAACTACTCTCCTGCGATTAAGCTCTCATTATTACGGTCATATGCTTCCGGGTCTGGCCATTTTCGGACACCATCACTGATGCCCAACGCTGGAGTTAATAAAAGGGGTCTGGGCTGTACTGACGTTCCCGGACACCGTAATTAAATCATGGTAGTTGCCTGCTCGACCTGCAGGGGAGTTCGATACCCCAAGGTCTGATGCAGTCGCTGCCGATTGTAAAACACCTCGATATA
>CAJXLF010000003.1 GCA_913055805.1 uncultured Salinisphaerales bacterium | reverse complement strand
TCGTTGTTTGGATGAATTCGACATCTCCATTCTGGCTCATAGAAGCCGTAAGAGGGGGGAGGTCCATGTCATTCGTTGGGCGTCATAAAAGCATGCTCATCTTTGAAGTCATAACACCAGGAACGTGGTTGGAGTCTGATGACCGGCAGTGGGCTTTCGAGATAGAAGGCCAGTTGCGCTCCCTGACATCACAGTTCTACGAAGCCAATCTGGCATTAAACCTTTTCATGGCAGCCCGGGAGTCTCGGCCTTCGTTTGCTGATCAGGATCAGTGGGAACGCGATGCTGAACATAGAGCACGGATCAGGAATGAACTTGAACTAGAAAATCAGAACGCTTCTTCCCGAGAAGTCTGGGAAAAAATTCAGTTCGAGACTGAAGTTCGGTTCAAGAGAGAAAAGTGGCAGGGGGGTTCGTTGCCTCGGGAATTCGAGCATGGAATATCGTTCATTTATGCCAAGGCGTTTCTATACGCGCTTGATGCCTTCGATAAATTCTTGGGTGTTTTAGCTCGGGAGCGTGATGTTCCAGAAGAGCTGCCGGAACTTCATGCAAGGATTGGATCGGCGTTTCCAAATTTGCGGGGAGTTCGGAATACATCACAACACTTGGAAGATCGGGCGCGTGGCTTGGGGGCCGGTAGGAATCCACAACCAATGAATCTTCAACCCGTTGAAAACAATTTGGTAAGTGCACCCGCAGGCGGGGTCCTAATATTGAACTCACTCAACGGAAGTCGCTTCGGATCTACCATGGCAGATGGGCACTTTGGAGAGGTGGATGTATCCCCCGAGTCATTGGAAGCTTTGCAACACATCCTTAATGACGTGCTTCAGGCGTTTTCTTGGCAAGGACCGGTTCAGCATGGCCCAAGTGCATGACGCCCAACAAGTCATTCAAGAGGGACCGCCCTAACCGGGCGGCTGATCTAGCACCACTTCGGTGGACAGTCATTGACTGTTCAACTGGAGTGAAAAATGGGACAAACCAAGAAACGAAACTATGATCGCTATACCCTGGCTTATAAGCAGCAAGCCGTTAGACTGAGTGAGCATCCTGGCGTTACATGCCGGGCTATTGCCCAGGCGCTGGATATCCATGAGGTGATGCTGTATCGCTGGCGGATGGAAAGTCGTAAAGGCGAGCTCAAGGAGAATATTCATATGAAGCCGGCCCCATCATCACCGAAGCGACGCAAGTCCAGAGGTGATCCCGCCCAGGCCAAAGAAGACGAGTTGATTGCCGCCCAGAAGCGGATCAAGGCCCTGGAAAAACAACTGGCCCAGCGGACAGAGGAGCTGGACCTGATAAAAAAAGCGCAACGGTTCTTCGAGAAACAAAAGCGGTGAGATTCGCCTTCATCGAGAAGAACCGGAGCCTTTACGGGGTCAGGCGACTATGTGCGGTACTGGATGTATCTCACAGTGGCTTTTATGCCTGGCAAAACCGTCCCACCAGCCAGCATCGTCAATATGATCAGACGTTGCAGTCCCTGATCAGTGAATTACACCAAGGCCATCAGCGCTGCTATGGCGCTGCGCGGATGCACCAGACGCTGCGGCATAAGGGCTATACCTGTAGCCGCAGGCGAGTGAATCGTCTGATGCGTGAGATGGGCATCAAGGCGTCCAGCACGGGGCTTTACAGCTGGCGCCCTGGCCAGCATGCTTTTTATTCATCGACGGCCAATCAGCTCAAGGCCGCCGATAAACCTACTTCAGTCGGCCAGCAGTGGGCTGGCGATTTCACCTACATAAAGACCCGCAGCGGCTGGCTGTTTCTGGCCGTGGTGCTGGATCTGTATAACCGCAAGGTCGTCGGTTGGTCGTTTAGCCGCAAACGTGGGGCCGAGCTAACCAAGAGCGCCCTGCGCATGGCCATCAGCCGGGAGGCGCCTAAGCCGGGCTGCATCTTTCACTCGGATCAGGGTATTGAATACGCGGCCCATGAGTATCGCGATCTGGTGGAAGATGCAGGCCTGACGCGGAGCATGAGTCGCAAGGGCAATCCGCTGGATAATGCCATCGTGGAATCCTTCTTTCATACCCTCAAGGCTGAACTCATCCATCAGAAATTATTCGACAACGACATCCAGGCCACCGCCCATATCGTGGAGTACATCGAGTTTTATAATCGGGAGCGACTGCACTCCACCCTCGGCTATCAATCACCGGATAATTATGAAAAGCTTTGTGCATAAAGCGTCCACTAAAGTGGTGATAGATCAAGCCCCTTAACTCAGGCGTTATGCACCAAGGAAATTAAATGCCAACAGAAAAAGACAGACTTGGTTTTATTCACGACCATTTAAAGAACATTGCCACTCTTAGTTCAGCAGCCATTGTTTTACTCGTCACTTTGGCTGATAAATTTCCTTCCGAGAAATGCTCGGTGTCCTTTGCACTAGGTGGGTTTGTTTTATCGTTATTATCGTCATTAATTTCACAAGCCATTTTGCTTATTCATTATCCAATAGGAGACTTCGAAGATAAGCCCGAATATCGAGGAAATCTTATTGATAAAGCAATATTTATTACATGGTCTTTTTTTTTCTTAAGCATGCTCTCACTAGCATCTTCCGCATTCACAGCATTAAATGCATAACAATTCATTCAAGGTTGCCCCTGCGGGGCGGGACTGGCCTTACAGGCCAGCCCCTTAATTCAGGCGTTAGGCGAGAATTCAGTTTTAAAGCACTGATCGAGTTCAGCAGTAAAATTAAACTAGACAATCAGATAACCCTCGTGTAAATCCGGCGGAGAAGTTGATGGAAGCAAGAGTAGCAGTTTTTGGAACATTGAGATTTCCACCAGAAAACATTGATTCAGTTTTGCCCCATTTACAAGATTTCGTAGAGAAGACTAACGAAATAGATGGCTGCATCCTTTATGAGGTTGCTGAGGACCCCTTTGATAAAGGACTAATTCGTTTTTCTGAATTGTGGCCTAACAGAGAGAGCCTAGACAATCACCTGGTGGCACCTCACATCTTACCCTGGAGAGAGGCTGCGAAAGCAAACGGTTTAATTGAAAGAGTTTTTAACTCATACGATATTAATTCAACCGCAATACCAGTCTAAAAGTACGATCGCATAACAATGCGTACCAATCGCTCTCTGCGGTCGCTTGGACAGCCAAAGCTACGCAATTTTTGGCATGGCTACGCCATTTTACGCCAAAAACCGCTCCACTTTGTCTGCCATTGTACTTGGCGTTAGGCGGCTTTTAGGCGGGGTATGGCAATATCGGCAAGGTAATGAGTGAGAACGAGAAGTAGCCTGAGTCTCGTCAAGCACAGAGAGAATGACGAGTTGAGGTATGAGTTCTGCTTACGTTGGAAAACTCAATGACGCGATCCAGTTCATAGATTCGAATCTGGAAGGTCCACTGTCCTTGGAGCAAATCAGCTCAGAGGTCGGTGCTTCAAAGTTTCATTTTCTTCGCCAGTTCTCGGCGTTCTTCGGAATCGGTGTTTACGACTACATCAAACTCGGGCGCCTAAAACGAGCCTCGTATGAGTTGGCCTTTCGCAAAGGCAAACGAGTCATCGATGTAGCACTTAGCAATGGATATGAGAGTCCGGAGGCCTTTTCAAGAGCCTTCAAGCAGATTTTTGGCCGGTCTCCATCGACATTTCGTCGTACGCCCGATTGGTTGGCTTGGCACGTCACATTTCAAGCACTGACCGTACCAAGGAGAAATCTTATGAGCGCAAGCTTTGTTCCGCCCAACGTCGAAATAATCAACTTTCCTAGAACGTCTGTTATGGCGTTCGAGCATCGCGGAGACCCCGTTGGCATTGGGGATTCGATTCGTGAATTTATCGAATGGCGCAAACAGCATCGCCTTCCGCCTCACAAATTTGCCACTTACAACATCTTCTATGATGATCCAGGTTCATGCCCGCCGAATGAGTACAAGTTGGATATCTGTGTGGCCAGTAGTGGCTCGCTCAAAGAGGAGGGCCAACGCATCGTACCCAAAGTGATCCCTGAAGGTCGTTGTGCAAAGATTCGGTTGGTGGGTTCGGATACTATGATGGGTGCTGGAATTAGGCATTTGTATTCTCATTGGCTGCCGAATTCAGGCGAGGAGCTTCGTGATTTTCCGTTGTTCGCTCAGCGCGTCAAATTCTTCCCAGACGTCGCAGAAAATGAAGCGATTACAGATGTGTTCTTGCCCATACGTTAGGTGGTATCAGCCGCCTAACAAATCGCCGCAGGTGGCGGGTCAAACGCACCTGAGCTCAGGCGTTCGGCGGCAAGAAAAGATTGGTCTGGGCTTGAAGGTTGAAATCGTCAATTTTTCGGAGACCAAGGTTGCCCTGATTAGGCACCGTGGATCTCCTGACCAAGAGCATGAGGCTGTTCACAAGCTCATTGCTTGGAAGATCGAAAACCGATTCTTCGATCAAACGAAATTTCGAAGCTATGGTCTGCACTACGCGGAATCACTGTCAGATCATCGCGTCGATTTTTGCTTGTCCGTTGAGGACGATGTTGGGCCGAATGTGTACGGAATCGAAAACGGTCAAATTCCTCGTTTGCGTTGTGCTGTAGCCCGAGACGTAGGATCTCGGTTCAATAATCAAGCGGCGCCTTATCTTCACAATATCTGGCTTCCGCAAAGCGGTGAAGTTAGGGCAAATTTTCCGATGATATTTCACTACGTGAATGTTGGTCCTGATGTGCAGGAGAAAGATATGATTACAGACGTCTACTTACCGTTGGTTGCTCGTGAAATCTGAGCAATTGCGGTTTTCGCTTCAGTAAAGGTTCGAGCATGTTTTCGCACATTTCAATTGGAGTGGCCGACTTTGAGAGGGCATTCGCCTTTCACTCTTCGGTTATGGCTGCTCTTGGTCATGAGCTTCGGTTCTGTGAAAAAGAACAACTCTGGGCGGGATGGCAATCCCAAGATGGCGGCAGGCCATTGTTCATCATTTCCAAGCCATTTGATGGCCATGCTCACGCAGCAGGTAACGGGCAAATGACAGCCTTCCTTGCGTCAAGCCGGCTGCGTGTTCGCGAGGTGTACGCAGCGGCAATAGCTGGTGGAGGAAGTTGCGAGGGTGAGCCAGGTCTGCGTCCTCAATATCACGCCAATTATTTTGGGGCGTACTATCGGGATACCGAAGGCAACAAGTTTTGCGTTGCATGCCATGAGAACGAACCAAACTAAGGTAGGCGTGTTGCCGCCGAACAAATCGTTGCAGCGGACATTTGACCCGCCGCCCATTTTTGCTTCCGCAAAAACGGGCGGCGCCTCAAACGCACCTGAGCTCAAGCGTTATGCATACGGTACCAACATGGGAAAACAGTACACAGATATACCAGAGGAGCTAAAACTCTTCATTGAAAGCCAACGGATATTTTTCGTCGGCACAGCTGCTGATGGCCGCGTCAACCTCTCGCCGAAGGGGATGGATTCTTTGCGGATACTTGATGAAAACCGAGTAATTTGGCTAAACGTTACCGGAAGTGGAAATGAAACAGCGGCTCATGTCCAGGAAAATCCTCGTATGACGCTGATGTTCGCTGCGTTTGAAGGAAGCCCAATGATCTTGCGCCTGTTTGGCAAGGCAAAAGTAATCCACCGAAACGACCGGGAATGGCCTGAACTATATTCTCACTTCAAGCCGCTACCTGGAGCTAGACAAATTTTTGATTTGGCCGTTGATTTAGTTCAAACGTCGTGCGGAATGGCTGTTCCGACGTTTGAATACGCTGGTGATAGGGAATTGCTCAATGATTGGGCCAGGAAAAAGGGCGAAGCAGGAATCCGTCAATACTGGGAAGATAGAAATCAAGTTAGTTTAGACGGCAAGCCTACACATATCGTGAAGAAGAATGCCTAACAATCGTAGGCTGTCGGACAAATTACTCGCTGCGCTCGCAATTTGCCGCAGCTACAGGCGTTATGCGCTACTTGTTGCGTGATGCGCAACATGCTATATTCAATGCATGATTAAGTCGTTCCGCCATAAAGGGCTGAAGAAGTATTTCGAAACCGGCTCAAAGTCCGGGATTCAGTCAAAACATGCGAAGCGGCTGAGGATGCAATTAGTGGCCCTGGATACCGCGTCAGTCATTGAAGACATGGATATCCCCGGTTTCAAGCTGCATCTACTTAAAGGTTCAGATAAAGGCCGTTGGTCTATATGGGTAAATGGCAATTGGCGCATTACATTTGAGTTTCGTGATGGCCATGCATTCGTACTTGATTACGAGGATTATCACTGATGACTATGCACAATCCTCCTCATCCTGGGGAATTCATCCGGGAAGTCTATTTGGAGCCGTATGAGATTACGGGCAGGCAGCTCTCTGCCAAGCTCGGCGTTTCGCCCTCCACGCTTAATCGCGTATTAAACGGTACTAGCGGTATTAGTTCAGAAATGGCCCTTCGTCTCTCAAAGGCACTCGGCCGTAGTCCTGAGAGCTGGCTAACTATGCAAGATAACTTTGACCTCTGGCAGGCCCGGCAGTCAGTTAATCTTGATGCCGTGCAAAAAATTGAGTTCCGTGCCGCATAACAAGCCACTCAACCAGTACGCCCACTACGTGGACGCTTGTTAGTTCCAGCGTTGGGCGCCTGGCTCTGAGTCCGCTGGGCAACGCAGCTGCTACAAATTACGGGGTATTTGCCATGAAGACATTACTGTTCTGGATTGTGCGGCTATTCCTCAAACCCATACTCTCGCCGCGGGTTCCGCTTCGCTTGCAACGCGCTGCCACTGCAATGGTGGGGCATGCAGTCTGGTCTCCGCGCGACACCGACCGCACAACTGTGGACATGAATGGCGTGCCCGCACTACAGCTAATCCCGACGGGGGCTGTCGGCGGCCGCGTTATTCTCTACTTGCATGGCGGTGGCTATGTCTTCGGCGGCACGGGCAGCCACGCCAATGCTGTCGCGCATATCGGCAAGGCAGCCGGCGCCGGGGTCTTTTTCCCGCTCTACCGACTTGCGCCCGAAGATCCTTATCCGGCGGCGGTCGAAGACGCTATGGCCGCTTACCGCTGGCTGCTCGACCAGGGAAATTCACCCGATTTGCTTGCCATCGTCGGGGACTCGGCGGGTGGAGGGTTAACGGTGGCGACCCTGGTAGCGATTCGCGACGCAGGATTACCGATGCCAGGCGCCGCGGCCTTGATCTCGCCCTGGGTGGACTTGACCCGGAGCGGCGACAGTGTGCTTGGCCGCGCAGGGCGTGACCCCATGCTGAGCCCGCCCTACCTCAGATTCTGCGCGCAAGCCTATTGCGCTGACCAGCCCAGCAGTCATCCGGGGTGCTCGCCCCTGTTTGCAGACTTGCGGGGCTTGCCGCCGCTGTTGATTCAGGTGGGCAGCGAAGAAGCGCTCTACTCAGATTCCGAACGCTTGGCAAAGCTGGCCAACCGTACTCAAGTAGAGGTCAACTTCAAGTGCTATCAGGGTCTCTGGCACGTTTTTCAACTATTTGCCGGCTGGCTTCGCGAGGCCGACGACGCGGTCGCAGAGATCGGCTTATTCCTTCGCCAACGCTGGGATGCGACATCACTAGGCGCCCAACAAGCAGTTCAAGCGGACAAGCCCGCCTTCGGCGGGCCTGCTGCTTAACGCAGGCGTTGGGCGGCAATGAAGTTGAGCAACAGGTCGAACATCTCCGCCAGCGAACTTCCGTCAGGAGCTTTTCTCGCGGAGTACAGCAAGACCGGTGCATACACCGATTGTTATTCAGTTGAGGTCAGTCAGCATGTTGACCTTCCCGAATATGTTGAGGCGTTCTACACAACGCCAATCTTCAAAATCGAGCGTTTCATTTTGGCTCGTTTGGCCGGAATGCCATCCATCGACCGGGATGCTCATGATCTTGCTCATGGTCAAGTGAGTCGGTTTGCGGCGTGGGAAGTTGAGTCACGGGCGTCCGATCAAGTGATTTTGGCTGCCGGTCGCACAAGGTCATGGCTCATGGTTGACTCAATCGAGTCCGGTGACAGCCCGTCATGCCGCTTGTATTTTGGTTCGGCGGTGGTTCCGGCTGGTTCGGGAAAGCTCGGCTGGCATTTCAAAGCGCTGTTGGGTTTTCACAAGCTGTACTCGCGTATTCTTCTTGGCTCGGCCGTTCGGCGTCTAAATCGGAGGCAGGCGGCGCCATCGGGGCTGCAATGAAGATCATGTCTGGATTACAGATCGTACAACTGGGGAGTGACGATTCTGCGCTGATGCACTCCGTTCTGGACGTTTTCGGGGAAGCGTTCGACGAACGAGAAATATACGGCAACGAAAGACCGTCAGAGGCATATATACAAGGTCTATTGGCTGGTGATTCTTTTATCGCACTTGCGGCACTTGATGGAGAGCAGGTCGTCGGTGGTCTTGCCGCTTATGTGTTGCGAAAGTTCGAGCAAGAAAGAAGCGAGATCTACATTTACGACCTCGCCGTTGAGTTAAGCTGCCGCCGAAGAGGCGTTGCAACCGCACTTGTTGAGTCGTTGAAGGAAGTCGCCAAGACCCTCGGTGCGTATGTCATATTCGTACAGGCCGATTACGGTGATGACCCGGCGATCAATCTGTATACAAAGTTAGGAAAGCGTGAGGATGTCCTGCATTTTGATATAGACCCGAATGTGAGTGGAAATTCCGCCTAACAAATCGCTGCAGGTGACGTTTGACCCGCCCCCCACTTTTGCTATCGCAAAAGCGGCTGTCGCCTCAAACGCACCTGGGCGCAGGCGTTAGGCCGCAGAAATAATTTATGAGTAAATCCAGAATACTTGTGGTGCTTGGGCACCCAGACGCAAACAGCTTATCGGGGCACTTCGCAAAAGAATATGTAGATTCTGCGAGGTCTGCCGGGAAAGACGTTCGCTACATCAAACTGGGTGAAATCGAGTTCAACCCAGTCCTTAAACACGGGTACAAGCAACGCCAGGAGCACGAACCAGAATTGGCGTACTTTTGGGAAAGTATCATTTGGGCAGAGCATATCGCCTTCTTCTATCCCATCTGGTGGGGCGCAATGCCTGCGCTGCTTAAGGGCGCGCTAGATAGGGTGTTGCTGCCTGGAAAGGCTTTCAAGTATCGAGAAAACTCACAATTCTGGGATCGCCTTCTCAAAGGCAGGAGCGCCCATCTATTCACCACCATGGACACCCCGCCGTGGTACTACCGGTTGGCGTATCGAGAACCCGGGCATCATCAAATGAAGCGGACCATATTGGAATTTTGCGGTATCAAGCCAGTAAAAATTCACTCCTTTGGCCCGGTGCGATACGCCAAGCCGGAAAAAATAGAAACCTGGGTATCTACTGTGAGGCGTTACGGTGCTGCGGCCTAACAAATCGCTGCAGGTGACGTTTGATCTGGGCGAATAAATGGGGTCAGACCACTTTTATTCCAGCAAGAGATATATTCCTTGAAGCCTGTCTGTGCGCCAACTATGTTCTAGCTCCTGGCTTTCTGGTGCTAAAGGAGCTGGAGATGCAAAGAAAATCCCTGATTTTTCCTGGTGTGAGTGCTGTGATCGCTTTCGCGGTCATGACCATGGGCTGTGCTGACGAGAAGGCGGCCAAGATCAAGCGCGCCATGAGTGCCGGGCCCGAGCAGATCAGCAAGGAAGCGATGATCATGGATGTGGACGGCAGCATGTTGCGGGAAGGGTCGAACGGCTGGGTGTGCATGCCTTCGGTGACGCCCAAAGACGAAATCCCGATGTGTAACGATGAAACCTGGATGGCGCTGATGGAGGCGTTCATGAAGGGCGAGCCGTTCAAGGCCGACCGGGTGGGGGTGTCCTACATGCTGCAAGGGGATATCCCGACCAATAATGACGACCCCTATGACACGACCCGCGATGAGGGCGAACCCTGGGTGGAAGAGGGGCCGCACATCATGATTGTGGTGCCGAATCTTGCCGACCTGGAAGGTTTGCCGACCGACCCGGATGCCGGTGGTCCGTATGTGATGTGGAAGAACACGCCTTACGCACACATCATGGTGCCCACCGCGCCGCGCAGGTAGGGCGACCTCCCTCATGTGAGCCGGGTCGGTTATGATCCGGCAGGGGTTCTTTTGCAATCAACACAATGAAAGGGTGAGGGCTCGTGATTAACCAGTTGCAAAGGGCGCATGCCAGCGGCGCCAAAGTGGCCTTGTTCGGTCTGCTGTTTGTAGCCTCGCAGGCATTGATCGGCTTCCTGCTGCATTCGGGCAATGCGGATGTGCTGCTGATTACGCTGCAGCTCACTTTCGATGCCGACAGTTTTGGCCAGCTGCTGGCGGGCATGAGTCCGGAGCAGAAGCAGGCTCTGCTGAATCACTTCTATCCCGATTTCGTACATCCGGTCTGGTACAGTCTTTTTGCCTTCTATGCGACGGCGTTGCTGTTCAATCGCCTGAATGTGTCGCCCCGCTGGAACTGGATTCTGCCGCTGGCCTTGTTCATGGGCGTGTTGGACCTGGTGGAAAACAGTCTGCATCTGCCGATGATTACCGGGTATCTGGCTATCTCGGAGCTGCCGGTAATGCTGGCCGCCGCTTGCGCCACGACGAAGTGGTCGCTGGCGGTGTTCTTTGTGCTGCTGGTGACGATACTCAGTGGCAAGCTGATGTTGGGTGGGGCGGCAGATGGCGATCAGTAACAGTTACAACTTTCGCCAGATCAGCGACAAGCTGACCACATCCGGCGTGGTGGGCGCCGGCCGGCTCAAGGGGCTTGCGGATGAAGGTTATACGGCGGTGATCAATCTGCTGCCGGACAGCAGTGAGTACGCCGTGCCTGACGAGCAGGCCATCGTTGAAGGGCAGGGTGTGGAGTACATATATATACCGGTGAATTTCGCCGAACCCACCGAGCCGGACTTCGAGTGCTTCTGCCAGGCGCTGGATGACAGGCCAGACAGCAAGCTGCATATTCACTGTGCCGCCAATTACCGGGTGAGCGCTTTCTATGCCCGGTATGCGGTGAGCCGCGGGCTGTGGAGCAAGGCCGAGGCGCAGACATTGATCGAGGGCCTGTGGGATCCGCAGGCCTATGCGGGCTGGCCGGAATTCATGGACGGTATTCTCAGTTAATAAGGAGTGAGCGATGTCGGAAACATTTGCAGGGAAAGGCAGCTGCCTGTGTGGCGCGGTGAGGATGGAAGCCGCCTCGGCCAGCCATCACTTCGATGCCTGTCATTGCAGCATGTGCCGCAAATGGGGCGGTGGTCCGCTGATGGCGGTGGGCTGCGGTTCGGATGTGCAGATCAAGGGCGAGGAGAATGTGGGTCGCTTTTCTTCCTCGGAATGGGCCGAACGTGGCTTCTGCAAGCAATGCGGCACGCATCTGTTCTATCACCTGAAGGGCAATGACTATTACGTGCTGCCGCTGGGCCTGTTTGATAATGCCAGGGACATGCAGTTTCACGAGCAGGTTTTCATTGAGGAAAAACCGGGTTTCTACGATTTTGCCAATCACACCGGCAAGCTGACCGGAGAGGAGCTCTTCGCCAGATTTGCTCCGCCGGCGTAACGCTACGCCAGCCCTTTATGCAGATATGGGTGGATGCGGACGCCTGTCCGGGTGTTGTGAAAGAGATCCTGTTCAAGGCGGCCCGGCGCACGGGTGTGCCGGTGACGCTGGTGGCCAACCAGTTCATTCGCGTGCCCAACGCACCGAACATCCAGATGCTGCAGGTGGCATCCGGTTTCGATGTGGCGGATAACGAAATCGTGAAGCGGACCCAAGCGGGCGACCTGGTCATTACCGCCGATATCCCGCTGGCCGCTGAAGTGATTGAAAAGGGCGGCCATGCGCTGAATCCACGCGGTGAGATGTATTCGCCCGACAACATCAAGGCGCGGCTGAACATGCGCGACTTCATGGATACCCTGCGGGGCAGTGGCATCCAGACCGGCGGGCCGCCGGCGCTGAACCAGAGCGACCGCCAGGCATTTGCCAATGAGCTGGACCGGTTCCTGACGCGGAATTACCGCAAGTCTCAGGATTAGAAGAAAAAACCGCGACTTTTGCCCACCAACTGCGTATACTGCGCCCCGCTGACTGCGGCACCCTCCGGTGGTGCCCGAAGAGGTCACGATTCACAGGGTCTTTTCCCTCGTTCTCTTTAAGCAGAGCTGCCGCGCGTAGACCGCGCGACTTTTTCACACAGCCTGAACCGGAATCGCCACAAGGCGGATGGGCTTCAGGAGTTTTCAAAATGTCTTTTTCCGAACTGGGCCTCAATGAAGGCCTGTTGAATGCTGTTGCGCGTCTTGGTTACAGCACCCCCACACCTATCCAGCAACGCGCCATTCCCGCCGTCATCGAGGGCCGCGACCTGCTGGCCGCCGCCCAGACCGGCACCGGCAAGACGGCGGCGTTCACGCTGCCGATTCTTCAGCGCCTGAGCTGTCAGACGGATCACCGTTCGAAGAATCCACGCGTGCTGGTGCTGACGCCGACGCGCGAGCTGGCCGCCCAGGTGGGCGAGAGCGTGCGTGAATACGGCGGTGATATGCGCCTGCGCTCCACGATCATTTTCGGTGGCGTGAGTGCGGTTCCCCAGCTCAAGGCGCTTCGCCAGGGCGTGGATGTGCTGATTGCCACGCCGGGCCGCCTGCTGGACCATGTGCAGCAGGGCAATATCGACCTGTCCGAGATACAGGTGTTCGTGCTGGATGAAGCCGACCGCATGCTGGACATGGGTTTCATCCACGACATCCGCAAGGTCATCAAGCGGCTGCCGGAGCGGCGCCAGAACCTGTTGTTCTCGGCGACGTTTTCACCGGAAATCCGCAAGCTGGCGAAAAGCTTCATCGAAAACCCGGTTGAAATTGATGTGGCGCCACGCAATTCGACGGCGGAGCTCATTGATCAGAAACTGATCTACGTGGCCAAGCACCAGAAACGCGAACTGTTGTCCTGGATGATCGGCAAGAACAACTGGCAGCAGGTGCTGGTGTTTACCCGCACCAAGCACGGCGCCAACCGCCTGTGTCAGCAACTCGAAATGGATGGCCTGACTTCGGCGGCTCTGCATGGCAACAAAAGCCAGGGTGCGCGGACCAAGGCTCTGCAGGGGTTCAAAACCGGCGCGGTTCGCGTGCTGGTAGCTACTGATATTGCTGCGCGCGGCCTGGATATTGACCAGTTGCCGCATGTCATTAACTATGAATTGCCGAATGTCCCCGCCGACTATGTGCATCGCATCGGCCGTACCGGCCGCGCCGGCCTGCAGGGTGAAGCCTTGTCTCTGGTGTCCACCGATGAACGTCCGTTTCTGCGTGATATCCAGAAACTGCTGAATCGTCAGATCCCCGAGCTGAAGATTGAGGGTTACTACCTCAAGGAAGACAAGGGCGAGCCGGCCGACCAGCAGAAGCCGGCAGGGCGGCATGGAAGACCGGCGCCGCGTGACCAGCAAAAGCCCGGTCGCCGCAATGCCCGTGGTGCTGGCAATGGCCAGCATGCACCCCAGTCCCGCCGCAAGAAGTCGAACCGCAGACGTCAGGGCGCCGGAGGTCAGCGACCGGGATCAGCCTGAGCAGGGTGTCGGCAATCCCCTTGTCATCCTGGTCATGTTAGGCTGAAAGGGAATGGTTTTCCGGGCGGCCAGGCATGCGGGAATACGGCAACAGGGCACGCAAAGAAGCAGAGGCAAAGGTTCAGCAGTTATGCAGCCTGGGACTGGGCAGCAAGTTGCTGATACCCGCCGTGCTCGATCAACTGCACGAGTTTGTGCCGTCGCATTCCAGTACCTTTCTGTGGGCGGATAACGCCGGCAACATCGTCGATGCCTACAACGAAACGCCGGATGCGCCGATGTTTCTGCCCTATTACCTGCATGAGTTTTACAACCGCTCCGAACTGGACGTGTTCATGGGCTGGCGTGCGATTCTGCAGCAGCAGAAAAACGCCATCGACCTGGATGAATGCATGACGGTCGAGCGCAGCCGGTTTCAGAAGCACCGTTTCTACAATGAGTATCTGAGTCCGCTGGATATTCACTGGCAGATGCACCTGGTGGTGCGCGACGGCCCGGACAGCCGGGGTGTGGTGATGCTGCACCGTGGCAGGAGGGAAAAGCCTTTCAGTCCCGTAGAAGCCCGCTGTCTTGAGCGATTGTCGGCCTTTCTGGCCTATGCACTGGAAGAAGCGCCGGACTCAGTCGAGGAGTGGGTGGATGGCGAGGCCGAGGGACTGCTGGTGGCTGACCGGCAAGGCCGGATCGTCTGGCAGTCGCCGGCCGCGCGGCATTTACTGTTTCTGGCCAATCACGATCGGGTGGCCTCAAGCCGACATCGCGCCGTTGACAGCAGCAGGTTGCCGCGCAAGGTGAAAAGCCTCTGTGACAGGCTGGAAGCGGTGCAGGCACAGAAGCGGGTCGAAGAACCGCCGGTATTGTGCATGCAGAACGCCTGGGGGCGTTTCCGCTTTGCCGCGTCCCGGCTGGAAGACGGCGCCGATAGTACCGGCCTGATCGGTATTACAGTACGTCACCAGGAACCCAAGGCGCTGCGCTTGATGCGACGTATCAATCAGCTGCGCATGACGCCCCGGCAGCGGCAGGTTTGCCTGCTTATGGCCAGAGGTGAATCCTATGCTGAAATCGCCGACCAGATGGGCATTACCGAAAATACCGCTATCAGCCACAGCCGGGCTATTTATGATCATCTGGATGTGCATAATCGCCAGGAACTGGCATCCTGTCTGCTGAATTCCTGAATACCCGAAAACCATAAGGTCTGGGGAGGTTTCGCCCGGACTGTCTCGTTACGCTGACTCTCAGTGAAAACATCCCGTTGCGGCGGGTAAAAAATAGCTGAGGTCTGTATGAAACGCTTTGCCCTTCTCTGCCTGTTTGTCGCCGGCGGTTTTATTGCGCCCACAGCACAGGCGGCCACCATTACCGTCAATGCAGCTGACGACACCATGTTTGCCGGTGACGGGCTCTGCAGTCTGCCCGAAGCGCTGAGTAACGCCAGCAATAACAACGAAACGACCAGTGGTGATTGTGCACAGGGTGACGCAGGGCTGGACGAGATAAATATCGACGCCAGTTTGAGTGGCGGCACCATTACGCTCACAGGCACGACGCTGACGATCATTACCGAGGCAGTGACCATCAATGGTCCGGATGCGGATGATGCGAACGGCGTGACCATCGACGGTAACGGCAATTGGCGTGTCTTTTCCATCCTGGGTTCTGCGCCGAACGAGTTCAAGGTCACGCTCAACGACATGACCCTGACCGGCGGCAAGACCGCCGGAAATGGCGAACAGGGGGGCGCACTGTACGCCCTGAACGCGGATATCGAGTTCAATCATGTGAACGTCAATGCCAATTCCACCAGCGGTGATAATTCGGAAGGCGGCGCGGTGTATGTGGAAGACGGCGATGCCACGCTCAACGACTGCGAGTTCACGGATAACTTCACCGCAGGCTACGCGTCCAGCGGCGGTGCGGTGGCCGTGTGGGATGGAGTCACCACTATCAAGGACTGTACATTCACGGGCAATTCCACCCGCAATCACGTCTCGGACGGCGGCGCCATCTATGCGCGGGGCTATGCGGACCTCACCGGCGGCGGCATCGTCCTGGACGGCAACTGGACCGAAGGCGACGCCAGCGAAGGTGGCGGGCTGTATGTCATTGTCGGCAATGCGGATATCAGCGCCAGCCGCATCATCAACAATTACACCGAGGGTCAGAATGCCGGTGGCGGTGGTGTGTATATCAACGGCTCCCTCGGCATGGGTGACCTGACCATGGTCGATACCACGGTGGCCGTCAATACGGCCAAGGGCTTGAATGCGGATGGCGGCGGTGTGCGCGTGAACACCGGTGATGTGGTCATCACGTCCAGCACCATCAGCGGCAATGCGACCGAAAGCAGCAGCGCCCAGGGCGGTGGACTCAATGTTAACCAGGGCGATGTGGACCTTATCAACAGCACAGTATCCGGCAACTCCACCTCGGACAGCGGCGTGACCGGCGGGGGTATTTATCTGGTCGATGGCACGGCCACCCTGCGGCACAGCACCGTGGCCTACAACCAGGCCAGCGGGACCTTCGACGGTATTTTCCTCGGCAGCGGGGACGATCTGATCCTGGAGAACTCCCTGGTCATTCAGCAGGGGGCCGGAGAAACGGCCTGCTCAACAGTATCCAACAACACCGCCACGGCCAGCCTGGCGACGGACACGAGTTGTACCGGCACGGCCACAGCGCTGGCGGATATCAAGCTGCAGGATCTGGCGGCGAATGGTGGTGCGACCGAAACGCATGCGTTGTTGGCTGGCAGTGCAGCGATCGATACGGCGGATACCACCCTCTGCAATGCCCTGATGCCATCTGAGGATCAGCGTGATGTGCTGCGGCCGGTCGATGGTGATGACAGCGGCACGGCGGAATGTGATATCGGCAGTTTCGAATACGAACCCGATAATCTGGATTTCGGTGATGCGCCGTCGCCCTATCCGACGCTGCTGGCCGACGATGGCGCCGGGCATGTGATTGAGGTGGCGGCGCCGCTGCTGGGTGCGTTGATTGATGAAGAAGACGATGGGCAGCCGGGAGCTGCGGCCGGCGAAGGCGGCACTGATGGTGACGATGCCGACAATACCGATGACGAAGACGGCGTGAGCTTTACTTCGAGCATCGCGGCGGGCGCCAATGCCACCGTGGATGTGGTGGTGAATGGCGCTACCGGCCTGCTCAATGCCTGGATGGACTTCAATGCCGACGGCGACTGGGACGACGGTGGTGAGCAGATCTTCACCGACGAGGCGCTGGTGGTGGGTAGCAACAGCGGTCTGGATTTCGCGGTACCGGCTACCGCGGTGTCCGGTGAAACCTTCGCCCGTTTCCGCCTGGATACGGTGGGTGGTCTGGCGCCGACGGGTCTGGCTGGCGATGGCGAAGTCGAAGACTACAAGGTTGCGATTGCTCCGCCCACGGTGATGTTCGACAGCAGCGTGGCGAGTCCTTCGGCTCCGGAGGATGCCGGTACGTTGGTGCTGACCGGGGCGGTGCGCCTGTCCAACCCCTCAAGCCTTGCGGTGACGGTCGATATCGAACTGGATGCCGGATCTACTGCGACATTGACGGACGATTTCAGCTTTACCCCCGCTACGGTGACCTTTGCGCCTGGCGAGACCAGCGCCGATGTGGAAGTGACGCTGGTGGATGACGGTGTGCAGGAAGGGGATGAAACCGGGATCTTCACTCTGACGAATCCATCCAATGCCACGCTGGGCACACCGGCAAGCGTGACAACGACCATTGAGGATACCGGCGACACCGGTTCTTCCAGGGGCTCGGGTTCAGGCCAGGGCAGTAGCGGCGGTGATGATGATGACGACAGCTGGTACGGATGCGTCATGGGCGATGCAGGCGGGCCGGTGGATCCCTTGCTGGGATTACTGATCCTCGCCGCTGTAGTTCAGCTGGTACGGGGCAGGCTTTCATTCTCCAGGCAGGCCTAGGGCTGCGGGGCGGGTGTTGCTCGCCCCGGTTCTTTTTCACCCCGATGTAACAAGTGCACGGCAGTTTCCCTGTATAGTTGTTCGGTGCTAACGGACAACGTATAAGATTTTCGGATTTCTCAGGGGCGTTTGATGTCGTCACGGTTTTTAACCCTGGCTCTGGTGTTGGTACTCAGCTTTGGGCTGGCAGCCGCAGCTGTCTGGTATATGCAGTCGGGAGGCGTTAACGGCCAGGTAGAGATGCCTCCCGAGGAGAACCTGGCAGGTACGCCATTGCCTGGTCTGGGTGACGATGCCGATCTGCCGTCTGATTCGGAGGTGGCTGAAGAGGAAAGCGCCGACGAGTCTGCGCAAGCCGATACAACCGAACTGACCGAGGATGAAAACGCCGCCGCCGGGGCGGATGCCCCGAGTGACGAAGAACAGGCCGAAGAAGAAGCCGAGCCGGAACCTCCCAAGCCGGTAGTGAGCGAGAACGCCAAGGCGCATCTCTGCTACCTGTCCTTCAATAATCCCTATGAAGTGAGTGTGGCGCGTAACTTCGCCAACAAGCTGACCCGGTATCCTGCGGCGCCGAAGATCACGGTGACGGAATACCAGGCCGAGGACGCCGACCCCGAGGACGCCATCGAAGCGCTGGTGCGCAGCGGCGTGCGTTGCGATGGCCTGGTTTTATCCGGGCATCATGACGAGGATGGCGAATTCTGGGGCGACCGCACCAGCGGTGACCTGGAAATCGATTTTCTATATTCGCTGTCATCCCGGCCCGGCTACAGCGCCTGGTTCAGCCAGGTGAAGGCCCTGTGGCTGCAGGGCTGCCATACCGCCACTACGGAAGTGTTCAACAAGGATGTGGATGACGACGAGCGCATCGGCAGTTCGCCGTTGCACATGATCCGCAAGCATCTGAACCTGGGCGAGCTGGAAGACAGTATCGACGACCTCAACGACATCTTTCTGGAGAATACCAACGAGGACAACATCATCCTCGACTACGCGCGGATATTCCCCTCGGCCACGGTATTCACCTGGTGGGACAAGTCGCCGGGCATCAAGGCCGGGTCACATTTTTCCCTGCCTTTCCACATCGTGCAGACGGCCTATGTGATCGACCCTGATCCGCGTTACTTCGTGAACCCCACGGGCAAGACCATCACCGAGGATGCCTCACTGCGTTATGCGGAGATTCTCTACGAGATGATGACGCGGCCCATGTACCCCTATAAGCATCCGGGTCCGCTGCAAGGGGATGAGAAACTGTTTATCGAAGGCTGGCGTCAGCATGGCCGCTGGGCTATTCACAAGCGCAAGTACTCCTTCGAGAATGCTTCGACCATTGGCTATCCCTCACTGCTGTCCAGTCAGAGCGGCGTGCTCAAGCAGACGCGCGGCTTCACCAACCTGCTGACCCAGCTGGAGGAAGAGCGTATTGGCCACAATGCGGGCGCGGTAGTCAGTTACGTGCTGGGTGCCGAGGAACTGATTCCCTACAACGTTTATACCCTGTGGGTCATTGCAGAGCGTTCAGAAGACCTGAAGGCAAAGATACGCGCCAGTACCGCGCTCAAGCAGCACCTGGAAGAAATCTTCAATGCGCCGGACGAGGATAGTGCACTGAAGCGTGACTACCGCAAGTTCCACAGCTGGCTGTACGGCTAGGCTTTATTCCTGGGTCAGCACGTAGCGGATGATCTGCGCGACCTGATCCACGCTCTGGCACACCGCCTTGGCGTAGGCGTCCACTTCCTTCAGCGGGTGCGTAATCGATTCGTCGTGCAGCACGATGTAGGGCTTGTCCAGCGCGGCGGCCCAGCCGGCATCGAAGGCGGCATTCCACTGCTTGTATTTGTCCCCGAAGCGCACAATCACCAGGTCGGCAGAGCGGATATGTCCCTGAATGCGAATGCCGTTGATCTTGGCGGCGGCGTGGTCGCGGAAGAAGGGCGAAGGCTGTGCGCCCAGCACGGCATCACCCACATCGTCGGAAGCTTCGTGCACAGTGACCGGCGTCAGCCACTCGATGTCCAGGCCGGTGCAGGCGCTCTTCAGTTCGTCGCGCCAGTCGGTGTGAATTTCACCGGAAAGATAGATGCGATAGCTCATCGGCTTCTACTGTCGTCAAATGGGAAGTCGCCCATTATACCGGCTGCGTGAAAACCTTCAGGCCAGCAGACCGCCGATGATCGCGCCCAGCAGCAACGGACCAACCTGCAGGGCCAGCAGCATGAAGATGCCGGCGCCAGCCACCATGCCGATGATGGGCATGCCGGTCAGGGCCGTGGAAAACGTGAACAACAGCACGGCCATGATGATGGAAGGCAGCAGCGCCGCCATGATGCCCGCACCCACGCCGCCGGCTTTCTTGCCGCCGACGATACCGGCGATCAGCGGCCCGATGGTGGGCAGCCAGAACAGCAACAGGGAAATGAAAAACATCCAGAGCATGCCGCTCAGCACGCTGCCATTATTTGAAGCCATGGAACTCCCTCACCTTAATCCTCTCTCGTCAGAAGAGAGGAGAAAATACTTCTAATATGGATCGAACTAATCAAGTTGCTTAGCGTGAATGCCGTGGCCTATAGAATGATAAATACCACATGACAATTCAACTTTAATAAGGTTGGAGTGAAATAGGTGGATTTCCGGGTGGTTCTGTCTGCTCAAGCGTTTTCATCCGACCAGCTTTGTCCGCTGCGATAAGCACTGGGCGTACTCAATGTCCAGCGATAGAACGCACGGGTGAAGTTGGCGGGTGCGGAATAGCCCAGCCGTTCTGCAATTTGTTCGATGCTCATGGTTGAGTCGTTGAGCAATGTGATTGCTTCGCGTCGTAACACGTCATCGAGGATCTTCCTGAAACTGACCCCGTGGTTTGCCAACTTTCTGCGAACCGTGCGTGGTGACATGTTGAGCTTTTCCGACACTTCCTCCAATCCTGGGTAGTGGCCGTTTCGGTAAACAAGGGCTGCGCGGATTCGAGCCAGCAGGTCCTCGGTTTTGCCCAGTATTGCCAGTTCCCGCTCTAATTGTGCAATGACTTGTGAGACTGTGAGGGCGTTGGCTGTAGGCAAGGGCGCATCCAACGGGGCAGCAGGGAAGCGAACCTGATTCGACGCCTTGCCAAAGCACAATTTTGGCAGCCGTTCAGAGTAGTGATCGTAGTACTCGGGTTTGGCGTAGTCGCACCATAGCTCTACATTCGCTTCCTGGATCAGGCCGAATGACGACTGGACAATTAGCCGGTATACACCGACGAGAAAGAACTCATAAACGTGGTTTCGCATGACCCCAAGATCAACGGAGTGCACGACGGACACGACAGCCTGATCGCCGTCGACATATAGGTCCAGTTCCAGCCCAAGGTAAGGCAGGCGTGTCGGCAGAAACTTACGGCCGAACTCGATCCCTTCGCGTAGCGTCGACGACGCCATGAATCCGTACCCGACAAGTCCGTGTGTCGTGATGCTACTCATAAGGCCCAGTTCGAAACCTATTCCAGGGTTGCCGGTGAGTTTGATTGCGCGAAGAAGAATTGTTCCCGCGTCATGTCTGGAAACTCGCATGTCGATTGCTTTGCGAAGACTCTTGGAGAGCCCAAGTCCTTGTATGAGTTGCTTGGGTTCAATCCCTTTCGTCTGCGCGTAGTCGAGTATGAGTTGAATGTATGCCAGTGGAAGAGCCGGCCTGTAAAACTCGTTCGACTGGATTTTATTCATTCATACGTGGCCGAAAATGATAAGTACATTGGCAATCTCTCACATTAACCTCGGCCAATTCTGTCAAATATAATCGGTCAATGCGATCTTCCATATTCATGAGATTCCTGTTTTATCGATGTCCTCAAAAGAAAAGATGAGTCATGCCCTTTTTCGGAAGTCAGGCAGCGTGCATGGGAGAATCGGCACTCTGCTGCTTGGCTTGCTGGCATCGATTTCCCTGCTTGGATGCAGCAACGATAAAGACGCGGGTGTTTTCCTCGGTGGTGATGCGAACTCCGAGATTCACTATTCCAACGCATTCGGGACGTATCGCAGTCTCGTCTATGTCCCTGCTTCGGCGAGAGGGGGTGAACCTGCTCCTCTCGTCGTTGTGTTGCATGGTGCGAATACCACCGCGGAACAACAGCGTGCGGCCAATCTGTTCGACCCCGTAGCCAAGCGCGAAGGGTTCATAGTCATGTATCCGGATCACGAAACGGATTCCCAACTCGGACCCCACCCCCTCCAAAGCTGGCGGATGTACGACATTGTGGAAACACAACGAGGGGTGGGAGATGCGGACGCTATCGCAGAATTGACGCGGCAGGTTATACAGGACTGGAATGTTGACCCGGAGCGTGTCTATGTCGTGGGCATGTCGGCCGGAGGCTGGATGACGAGCATCATGGGCGCGGCCTATCCGGATATCTATGCGGCTATCGGCCTTGCCGAGGCAGGGGCATATGGCATGGGCACCGCGCTGATTGGTCTTTTTCAACCGGTCGGGCCGACGCTGGTGCCGGCAGAAGTGCCAGCGCTTGCGGCATACCTGGCCATGGATTCACACGCACGGGTAGTGCCCATGATCAACTTTCAGGGTGAAAAGGATCTGGCGGCGACGCCAGCGGCTGGCGCACAAGCCGTGAAGCAATGGCTGATGACGAATAATCTGGTCGAGTCAGGCAGTCCCTACGCCCCGTTCCCCCTGGCTCCTAGTGAAACCATCGATGTGATACCGGAGGATGGGTATCCCTATCACGTGGATATCTATCGCGATGAAGAAGGGTGCAGGGTGGTGGAGCAGGTGAGAATTGAAGAGATGGAACATTACTGGCCGGGAGGCACAGATGATCCCGAGCTGTCAGGCTTCACCGATCCACGCGCGCCAAGTGGTGCGGAGATGTCCTGGGCATTCTTCAAGCGCTTCCGTCTATCTGATACCTCGTCGCCCTGTGTGGAGTTGCAATCATGAGTGGCTGTCTTGATGTGGCGAAGCTGCGAATCGGCACTCCACGCTTGTTATGGCTGATGTTTATGCTGGGGTCCGTATCGCTTGTCGGCTGTGGAGGGTCATCTGATTTCGGCGATCAACCTGATTCTGCACCTGCTGCGATTCATGTTGTCGATATGAGTTACGAATCTGACCGGGTAGAGCGCTATCTCGTATCAACAGCATCCCTGGATATGTCTTCATCGATACCGCTGAGGGTCAATGTCATCCTGCCGACGGGTTATGACAGGAATCCGGCTCATCGCTACCCGGTGCTCTACGCACTCCCTGGCACGAGCAACACCGCTGATGTCTGGCTCAACAACATCGACACCATCGAGATGACAGAGTCCCTTCCGCTGATTGTCGTGATCCCGGATGGCACTTTTGATGCGGACGGCGGCGGCTTCTATACAAACTGGGTCGATCAGACGACTAGTCGCGGCGTCGCTAACTGGGAGACCTTCCACACTGAGGAACTGGTCGACTGGATTGACGAGAATTTCCGTACGATCGACGATCGGTCAGGTCGGGCGATCGTGGGAATCTCGCAGGGTGGCTTCGGGTCGATGTCCTACGCCGCCCGCCACCCCGAACTCTACGGCGCGGCGGCATCCTTCTCGGGTGCAGTCGATATCTACTACAACCCGATATGCCACCTTGGTGCGGTGACTTTGATTTCGGCGATCATGACAGGACTGAACGGCGTGCAGCCGTTCGCGCCCTTTGGTGATCCAGTCAATGATGCCGACAACTGGCAGGCACACGACCCCGGATCTCTTGTCAGCAATCTGGCTGAAACTAAAGTGGATCTGTATACCAGCACCGGGTTGCCGGGGGAGTCTGATTTAACTGACCCCGCATTGGCAGGAACGGTGGCGGTGGAGGCAGTGCTGCATGCCTCGAACCAGTGCTTCAGGCAAGCCGCTGAAGCGGCCGGCATTGATTACGGTTGGCACAGCTATACCGTTGGGACTCATGCCTGGAACTACGCGAATCGCTCGCTAGCGGATTATCTGCCACGATTAATGGAGTTCTTTGAGGTAGGAAGGTAGGTGCGTGTCTGCAGGATATTCCCCGACTAGCTTCATTACATCTATTCGTGATGTGACTGGAACTAATTAAGTTGGCTGGTTCGGGCTGCGTAACCTCTTGATTCCCAAAGGGCAAGAAATAGAGGCAGATTTAAAAGAGTTGGTCGGAACTCTTTGGGACTAGGTAAATGTGAATCTATGCTCACATAGCTACTACATAAGGCTTCTTTTAGGTGTCCGCAGAATCAGTGTAGAACCCCAATAGATAGAATTACTTTGCAAACAGAGTCTCGAAAGATCGTTGAGCGAGTTTCTCCGCGTTTTCATCATTCAGCAATCTACATGTCGTATTAAAAGCGAGCGCGATTCCAATTAACCTGAATACCACTAACTCTTGGTCAACGTCCTGTGGAATTTCGTTTCGTTGTTTTGCATCTCGAATACAAAGCTGAAGAGCGCTTCTCCATTCCCTGTGCACTTTAACCAGCAAATCGTTTATGAGGCCGGCACGCCCAGAATATTCCTGGTTTGCAATGACAAATACGCATCCGCCCGCCTCGTGCTCCCCTTTCATCCATTTCAGATGCATGTTGAATAGCGATCGTAAACGTTGCATGCCTGATGGCAGCGCCATACTGGGTGAAATCACTATCTGTTCGAACCTCAGAACAGCCTCGCTTATGATTGCGACCTGCAGGTCTTCTCTAGATTGAAAGTGGGCATACAGCCCACTCTTCGATAAGTTAAGATCCTTGGCGATAGGCCCCAGGGTGATCGCATCAAGTCCATCGGTGACCGCCTTCTTCAGCCCCTTCTCTATGATCAATTTCCGTGTTTGCACACCTTTGCGTTCTTTCTTATCGTTCATGTGATTCAACCTATAGCTTGAATCTGTATCGTATAAATTTAACTATCTGTAATGGGCGCATAAGCACGGCGAGTACAATTGGCTGTTGATCGAAGTACGCTTTCCTCACAAAGATTTTGCCATCTTTGACAGTAAGTAAATCGACTATAGGTATATGTATCCCACGTCTACCTATTGGAAAAATCAGCTTCCACTCAACAGATATTAATTCATCTGTACTGATCGATTTATCTACTTTTCCATATAAGCCCGGAAGCCATGTCAATAACCGTTTGAATTCCTTATAAGCATTGTCTTTACCCCTGATTACAGGTATGGCTGGTTGGTATAGGGTGACATCAGGGTGTAAGGCTTCTGCCAAAGTTTCCGGCGTAGGTGAGCTCCAGATGCTCTCAAAGGTTCTTGCTACATCTGCTAGGGGGCCTTGATGTTTGTCTAAATCATCCATGAGCATCACCCGTCGATTTAATTCGCCGTGCCTCAAATAAATAGTTCACCCCAAAGTAAGTCACCATCAGTGCGATTATCAAAGATACGACGATGCCCTTAGTCGTGGTGATGAACCCGAGCAACAGGAGTGCAGCAGTTGCCAGAATCCATCCAGCATCACAGAAAGCAAAATAAGTTAACTCCAGGCTGTTGTTTTGATGTCTGAACAGACTGAACAACACATGTAGTCCATAGACACCAGAGAGAACTCCGCCTATAACAATAACAACCTCGTATTCGACGCCCAAAAAATCTGCGGTCGACGTGGCATTTAGCACCATCATGTAAGCGGACCAAATAGCTATAGTGATGTTAAGTAATTTAACTGCCAATATATTCATACCTACTCCTAACTCGGGAATGCCCAAAAATCCTCACTCTTAGCCTGAAACTGGTTCGTCAACTTGATCGTTAATGCTGGCACTGTGTAATCCCCTTCGCCGACCTTCACGAAGGTATAGAGACTTACAAACCCAGTTTTGATGTGCCCAATAGATTCGATGTAAGTAGCTCAAATTTGCAGACCAGAATTCATTACTCTGGATTTCGTGTTGAGCCTTATATTTCTTACTGCCGACGCGAATGTCGCCATAGATAATGCCCGGACCTTCCTGCGTATTGCGTGATGCAAGTACGTTCCCATGTGCATCGACAATCTGTGTGGCACCAACGAAACGGGTGCGATAGTTAAATTTCAGATCCAGTCCAGGGAGTAAATAGAAATCCCCTTCCAAGGGGCCGCAATGGCTTGCCTGGATTACCGGGACGCCTAGCTTCTTGGCAAATTCTACCGGTGCTTGTTCACTCAATCGGTGATTTAAACGCGAAAGTGGTGACAGTAGTTTGTTGATTAGCGGCCAATTCTCAGGAATATCCCACCAGTGTGTACCGGTAATGGCGACATCAATCCTGCCCTGCATCCTTTGTAAGGTCTGATTCCGGATTAATTCCCAACAAACCGCGATCCCTGCATCGCCAATATCCGTATTAAACACACCGTCATCGTTACCGCCGGTATAGAAAGCGTTTTCCCACATAGTGGGAAGATCTTTATCGTGCGGATGTACCTTGTTATTCGGCGAAACAAAAAAATAGCGGTTATATAGTTCACCATCATCGGATAGCAGCATAGAGCCGCCAAGGTGGCCCTGATATTTATCAGCTAACCGCTTCATCATGTTTAAAGCCCGGTTGTCCGCTGAGAGTGCTACCGCGTAAGCCTCAGGGTTGGGCGCTAGAGCACCGGTAAAGAACTCAGGTAACGCAACAACTTTTGCCCCTTTGTCAAAGGCTTCAGTTGCCAGCATTTCAACGTGCTCCAGGTTTTCAGACAGGCAACCTGATCGCGTTTTTATCTGTACAGCTGCAACTCTGATACTGCCCATTTGTATATACGTCCTTTCAATTAACTAGCTCCTGACACATGGGAGCTTGCAAGTTCTTTCAAGCAAGCTTAACATATTAACGATCGGTCGTGCTATTTTTTTATGAGTCAGAACTGCTATGAAGAATGTGAGTGAGTCAAGTGATTTTTACAGGTCTGCAGAACCTCAACTCTTCGAATTCTCAGACGCATCGATCGCGGTTAGAAAATTCGGCAATGGCCCTGCACTGTTGCTCATTCATGGGTTTCCACTGCACGGTGCGACGTGGAGGAAAATACTTCCGTCCTTAAGCGAGAAGTACAGCTGTTACGTTGTTGATCTTCCAGGATTGGGGGATTCTCATTGGTCGGAAGAAACTGATTTCTCATTCCCGGCACATGCTGCACGGCTATCCAGGCTACTCGATCTGTTAAACATAGACAGATGCCACGTAATCGCACAGAACACAGGGGCTACAATTGCCCGTTGTCTGGCCTTGTTAGAAAAGGAACGAGTACGCAGCCTCATTCTCATCAATACGGAACTGCCTAACCATCGCCCCCCATGGATTCCCTTACATCAACAGCTATTGAGACTCCCAGGGGCTGTCCTTAACTTCAGGATTCTGCTTAGACTTCCACTCTTTCTAAGATCTTCAATGGCCTTCGGTGGATCGTTTTGTGACCTGGATTCGATACAAGGTGAGTTTCATCGTCTTTTCATCAGACCCTTGATCAAGTCTCAGAACAAAGCCAGTGGAATGGTGAGCTATCTGAAGGGGGTTTCCTGGCAGATAGTGGATGGGATGGCCTACTGGCATCAAGCAATGACAATGCCGGTTCGCCTGGTTTGGGGCGAATTGGACCCAACATTTCCGATATCTAGAGCGGCTAAGCTCCGGGAACAATTTCCGAATTGTGATGCCATTGTGGCAATCCAGAATTCCAAACTTCTGCCCCATGAGGAACGTCCTGACCAAACCTTAGCAGCGATACAACCATTTTTAGAGAAGCATGCGCGTTAATTGTCAGCAAACGCGTGTCAGTCCCTCTTATGCTGGGGACATGTACACAATAAGCATGTCGGAGCTTGCGTGCCTCGTACACGCCTGTATGAATTGCGGTATAGACGTCCAGTTATTACTGGAAAGAATAGGCGTCGCCACATCTGACAACACCGACCCTGATAGATATTGGGATGCTGATGTAATAGCACGTATGTACGATGAGGGAATCGCGCTTTCCACGGCCGGTCACTTTCCATTCCTGATGGGGGAAAACTACGTTTTTCAACGTACTCCTGAAGCGGATGCCTTCTTGGCTACCAGTTCGACATTGCGGGAAGCGCTGGACTTGCTTTTTCATATTCCCTTATTGCTTCAACCTGAACTATTAATAACCTATGACGAAGAAGGTGCTTCAGTAAGGCTGCGGGTAGAATTCCTCGCCAAGGAGAAACCCTTCGATTGCCCAGGGGTAATCGAGACAGTCATGGTTATTCTGGCTCGTACAATCGAAAACCTGCTTCGTCACCCGCCTCGATTCGGACTAAGTTTTCAGCACCAACCATTAACGACCCCCGATTCTTACCACCAATGCTTTGGCACAGCACCTCGATTTGGAGCCACTGATAACGTGCTGTCTTTCCCAGCCTCATACATGGACAAACCTCTGCCATCAGCGGCACCAGGCTTACATGCGGTGGCACAGCTACAAATTGATAACAGACTTAAGCGGCTGCAAGCCAAAAGTGGCATTGAGCAAACAGTCAATCAGATACTGACGCAGTCCCCCGGACTGAGTATTGCTGAAGTAAGTGAAATTGTCGGGCTTGATACTCGCTCGCTGCAGCGCAGGTTAAAAGGGGCGAACACATCCTTTGCCGATCTTCAACGGCGCACCAGAAATAACTTGGCCAAGCGTATGTTGCTCTATACCACGCTGGATATGGACTCAATTTCGATCAAGCTTGGTTTCTCAGATCGCAACAGTTTCACCAAGGCTTTTTCTAAATGGAATGAGATTGCACCAAGCCAGTTTCGTAAAGAGGCGTTTCAGTAATTACTCCCAAGGCCCTGTCTCTGCCCCTGGCACGAGCCTTTACTTCAGCAGTGCACCTGGGGTACTGCCCCTTCTACTTATGATTGCCTTTGTCGAATTGGAATCTTTTTGTCGTCAGTCGGCATAGAGACTGAGTCTCCCGGTTCCTAAAATCCCACTAGTGGACTGTCCTGCAGTGACGAACCACGCAGCCTCCAGGTTGCCAAACGCAGGCGATTTGGCTTGGTTCCCGGGCGCCGTGTATTTCCAGAAACTCATCTTGGTACAGTAAATGAAGAGACCATTCACAACGCTTCTAATGTGCTCCCTCTGTCTCATATCGGGCGTTTACCTAACCCTGAACTACGTTCTGCCTGGATACTTCTTCAAGCTGGTCACGTGGAGTGACCGAAATAGAGCAGGGTTCACTCAAGAGACCCTGCGTGTGGGTAATCAGACCTTTGCATATCAGGAGTCTGGTACCGGTGAACCACTGATTCTGCTACACGGCTTTGGCGCGAATAAGGATGCCTGGAATGCAATAGCGCCACATCTTGCACACCATTATCGTCTGATCGCTCCGGATCTTCCCTGCTTTGGTGACAGTTCAAAGCCTGAAGTCCCAGCCTGTCGCATTGAAAACCAGGTGCTTGCACTAGAGCGGTTCCGGAAGGCGCTCAAACTGAGGAAAATATCCCTTGCTGGCAATTCGATGGGAGGTTGGATTGCCGGGGTTTATGCAAGTACATATCCGGAGGTGGTTTCGTCTCTCTGGCTTATTGCTCCCGCCGGTATCTCTACTGCGCAGCAAAGTGACTATCTTGGAGCCGTATTGGACGGTGGTCCTAACGCACTATTACCGACAAATCAGGAAGAACTACTACAAACATTCGCGCTGGTATTTTCTAACCCGCCAAAGCTTCCACCTGGGATTTTGACGGCAATGGCAGCCGACCTTGGCGAGAATTACTCGTACCGTCGAGACATTTTCGAGCAATTGCGAAAAGGGCCCGCACTGGAGCCTTTAGCCAAGCAAATTCAAGCCACGACACTCGTAACCTGGGGTCGCGAGGATAAGGTCCTGGACTCTTCGGGGGCTGAGATCCTTGGGGCAATCATCCCTAATGTTCATATCGATATGCTCGAGGGCATAGGGCATTTACCGATGATCGAAGCGCCCAAGCGAGTGGCGTCGAAGTTCCTGGGTTCGATCAGACAACGACCCTGACTCGGGAGCCGAGTTATGCATAACAGCCAAATCCATCTCAATGAGAATGCCGTAGAAGAGAGAGCCTAATGAAACTTTTCATGATGACCCCTTCAAAAGAATTGGATGTTCTTATCGTCGGTGCTGGGATTTCAGGCATCGGAACTGCCAGCTACCTAAAGAAGCATCTCCCGGGCAAGCGATTTGAAATTCTGGAATCGCGAAGCAATCTTGGAGGCACCTGGGACTTGTTCCGCTATCCTGGAATTCGCTCCGATTCTGATCTGTATACCTTCGGTTATGAATTCAAACCATGGAAAAACAAAAAAGCCATCGCTGATGGCAAGGCTATTCTCGATTATCTGCATGAGGCCGTCTCTGAAAATGGCCTCGAGAAGCATATCCGTTACAGGTATAAGGTAGTCGCTGCCAATTGGCGCAGTGACAAGGCTCGCTGGGAGGTCAGCGTTGAGAATACCCAACGCAAAGAGAGTCTAGTGATCTCTTGCAAATGGTTATTCTGCGCTGGGGGTTATTACAATTACGACGAGGGATTCGCTCCAAAGTTTTCGGGTCAGGAACGGTTTGCAGGTCCGATTATTCATCCACAGCACTGGCCTGAATCGATCGACTATACAAATAAGAATGTAATCGTTATCGGATCTGGCGCTACAGCTGTAACTTTGGTGCCGGCCTTGGCGAAGGAAGCAGCCCACGTAACGATGCTGCAACGCACACCTTCCTACGTAATGAGCTTGCCCGCAGTTGATCCCATAGCTATTGCTTTGCACAAAGTACTGCCGGCACGCATCGCTCACGCTTTGACTCGTCGCAAGAACATTAGTCTTACACGTGCCATCTGGCGGTTCTGCCAGCGCTATCCAGGTTTGTCTAGGCGATTGATTCGCTCGCATACGCAGAAGCAGTTACCCGCCGATTTTCCAGTTGACATACATTTCAACCCGCCATACGACCCGTGGGATCAGCGACTGTGCGCGGCGCCGGATGGTGACTTTTTTAAAGCGATATCGAACGGTAAAGCCTCAGTTGTGACTGACCATATTGATTCTTTTACCGAGCATGGTGTCTGCCTGAAATCGGGTCATGAGCTAGACGCCGACATTATTGTGACTGCAACTGGCCTCAACATTCGCGTGTTTGGTGGTATCAGGCTATCTAAGGACTTTCAGGAGATATCTCTGCCTGAGAGCATAGCTTATAAAGGAAGCATGCTGTCTGGCATTCCCAATTTCAGCTTTGCAGTTGGGTACACCAATTCATCATGGACGCTGAAGGTAGGTCTACTTTCCGAGCACTTTTGCCGCCTACTCTCATATATGGATGATCGAGGTTATGCGGTCTGCCAGCCAGAAGCCCCAAGAGATATAGATACGCGTCCACTACTCGACTTTGGCGCCGGGTACATCCAGCGTGCAATGGATGGCCTGCCTCGACAGGGGCCTGGTGTACCTTGGGTCATGTCGATGGACTATTTCAAAGATGTGAAGCTGATGCGTAAGGGCACAGTTGAGAACAAGGCACTGCGTTTTGAGTTCGCCCCTGCATTGCAAATGCCTGATCGGTTTTCCGGCTACAAGGTGTAGGAGCACGACATGAAGTCATTCAATAAGAAAATCATCGTTATCACGGGTGCCGGGTCCGGTATGGGACGCGAGTACGCATTAGCGTTTGCTGCTCTGGGCGCAGACCTCGCTCTTAATGATTATGACAATGTCGGCCTTGAGGAAACCGTGGCACTTGTGCGGCAACGAAATCCTTACTCAAGCGTCTTTTATAACGCTTTCGATGTGGGAAGCAAGGAAGCGATGTATCACTTCGCTGCCGAAGTAAAGTCAACTCTCGGCAACGCGCATGTAGTTATCAATAACGCTGGTGTAGGAGGCGGAGGTGACCCCGTATGGGTACAGAGCGAAGACGTACTAGAGCGAACCATGCGCATCAATTTTTACGGTGTGGCTTATGGAACCCGTGCATTCCTGCCGCAGCTGATTGCCAATAATGAAGGCGCAATAGTAAATATTTCCAGCATATTCGGTTTCGTGGGTATGCCGAACAATTCTGATTACTGCGCTTCGAAATTTGCTGTACGTGGTTTCACTGAGTCACTCATGGTTGAACTCCAGGGAAGCGGTATATCAGTGCACTGTGTTCACCCGGGCGGGATTAATACCAATATCGCTAAAGATGCCGAGAACGGCGAGGAGTTCACTGCGCGCTTCCTCATCACAGATCCTGCTGAAGTGGTCCGAGTCGTTATCCGCAAAATCCAGAAGAAGGAGCCTCGAATTGTTTACGGCAACCAGGCTTTCAAGGTGTGGCTGTCTTCCTGGGCACTATCTACACAACGACGTGTGGAATTAGTGCACAGGGAAATGAGGGATTTATTTAATCCGCAGCATTACGGATTACTCCGCAAGTAACTGAAACCCGCTTTGGCTTTTAATCTGGTCAGGAGTTGCCCAGCTAATGCTGGATCGAAATGGAGAATAGAAGATGTCTATAGCTACGCGCATTGCTTCGAACATTGTTGCCCGTGAAAACCTTGATTTCGAATTAAACGAATCCATTCCAAGGCACTGGTACCGTGGAGATCCATTCAAAACTCGAATACTGGACGGTCTGCAAGTGGGCTTTCCTGACGGCGAGCGCTACTTTATATCCAGCATACGCTCGGTTCGCGAGCGTATCCAGGATTCGAAACTGTTAATCGAAGTGAAGGACTTCATGCGTCAGGAAGGTCAGCACGGAATAGTCCATACCAAATATAACCAGATGCTGGAGAAGCAGGGAGCACCAATCCAGGAAATAATTGAGGATATGAACCGACGAATAGCGAGATACAACCGCGTTTTCTCAATAGAATTCAATGTCGCATTGACGGCAGCATTGGAGCATTTCACGGCTTTGCTCGCCGAGGCATTCTTTGCTCGTAAGCGGGATAGCGAAGGTTCGGATCCACGGATACGTGCAATTTTTGCATGGCATGCGATTGAGGAAATGGAGCACAAGGCGGTGGCTTTCGATGTTATGACTTCCGTCACCTCTATAGGGTATTTTCGACGTGTTGGAGCGATGATTTATGCATCCGGGGCCTTGCAGTACTCCATGTCCAAGTACGTCAACATGATGCTAAAGGCCGACGGCTACTCATGGTGGCAGCGCAAGATACTAAAGTTGAAAAACCTGGCTTGGTTGTACGGAAGGAACGGACTTATGGCGCGATTGGCACCAAAGATTCTGATGTACATGCTTCCTGGATTCCATCCAAATAAGATTCCTGACCTGCATAACTACCCCGCCTGGGTAGAAGAGTATGAGCGCAGCGGAGACCCGGGGCGTGCTGCCTGCGCCTTGTACGCTGCTGCCAAGTGATGCGCATGCTCGACGCGGTGCACTCCTGCGAGGTATTCATTCACGAACGTCATCTGGATACATTCGGTCACGTCAACAATGCCGTATACCTCGACTTATTCGAACAATCGCGCTGGGATCTCATCACCGCCAACGGTTACGGCCTGGCCGAGGTGCAGCGCACCAGGCTCGGCCCGACGATTCTCGAGATCCAGCTACGCTTCGTGAAAGAGGTCAGGAACCGTGAGCGCGTCACGATCCGCAGTTGGACCCAAGCGTACAAGCGCAAGATCTGCCACTTTCGCCAGCAGATGACCGACGCGGACGGCGCGCTCTTTTGTGATGCTACCTTCGTGATCGGCCTATTCGACCTCGAGGCTCGCAAATTGATCGAACCCACCGCCGCGTGGTTGGCGGCGCTGGGCATCGAGGCCGACGAGCTCGAACGACGTTGAGCGCTCCCCGGTCGGTTGGAGAAAAGCAAATAATTCGCCTAGAAGTTCTCCTTTAAGTGAGATAGCCGCTCTCACTGAGCCAACTAGACAACCTGCTCGCTCATCGTGGTAATGATGTGGACTATGAAACGATTCGTCGTTGGTTGAATCGTTTTGTACCTTGTAGAGCGTCGCTTCTGGGAGTGATGATCCTGTTGGGCAGATTCTGATCTGCTTATGTCGTTGAGCCTGATGTCATTTTTACTACTAAGGACACTAAGAAATAATCATTGGTAATCTCCGACCAACTTAATTAGTTCTATTCATTGTGATTCGAAGTAATTAAGTTGGTCATTTTTAAACATATAGCTCATTGAAAACATTATTTGAAGCCATGGAAACTCCTCGTCGGTAACCGTAATTCGTTTTTCACTGGCATTACGCCTGCCCCTCAAGTAAAACACAATCCTCACAACGAGGGGATAGTCATGGCAGGTCCATTACAAGGTATTCGAATTCTGGAATTGGCCGGCATCGGTCCGGGACCGTTCTGCGGCATGATGCTGGCCGATATGGGCGCGGAAGTGATTCGTATCGACCGGCCTGGCGGCAATCCGTCGGCCGAGGGTGGTCATAGCGTACTGTTCCGTAATCGGCGCAGTATTGCAGTGAACCTGAAGCAGCCACGCGGTGTGGAAACCATTCTCAGGCTTTGCGAAACGGCCGATGCGATCTTCGAGGGCTTCCGTCCCGGTGTTACGGAACGCCTGGGTGTGGGTCCGGACGCCTGTCTGGCGCGCAATCCGAAACTGGTTTACGGCCGCATGACCGGCTGGGGGCAGGACGGGCCGCTGGCGCATACTGCCGGCCATGACATGAACTACATTTCGCTGTCCGGGGCGTTGCACGCCATCGGCCGGCGTAACGGGCCGCCGGTACCGCCGCTGAATCTGGTGGGCGACTTTGGCGGCGGCGGCATGATGCTGGCCTTCGGCATGGTGTGCGCCTTGCTGGAAGCACAGAAGTCCGGCAAAGGTCAGGTGGTGGACAGTTCCATGGTGGAAGGTTCGGCTGCGCTCATGGCGATGTTCTATGGCATGAAGACTCAGGGCCTGTATAACGGCCAGCGCGGCTCCAATCTGCTGGACACCGGTGCTCATTTCTATGATGTCTATGAAACTTCCGACGGCAAATACATTTCTGTTGGCGCCATCGAGCCCCAGTTTTACGCCATCCTGCGGGAGAAGGCGGGTCTGGATGACCCGGATTTCAACCAGCAGATGAATTTCCCGAAGTGGCCGCAGCTTACCGACAAACTGGCAGCGGTGATCAAGACCAAAACCCGCGACGAGTGGGCAGAGATATTCGAGGGCACGGACGCCTGCGTGGCGCCGGTTCTGGATATGGACGAGGCGCCGAAGCACCCGCATAACGTGGCGCGTGGCAGCTTTATTGAGGTCGATGGTGAAACCCAGCCGGCACCCACGCCGCGTTTTTCCCGCAGTGCGTTTGATGCACCCTCACCCATCAAACGACCGGGCACTCACACCCGTGAGACCTTGCTGGATTGCGGTTTCAGCGAGAGCGATGTCGACGACCTGATCAAGGACGGAGCCGTCACCCAGCTGTAAGGGCCATTCAGGTATGCTTTAGCCATGCATGGCCTGATCGACGCAGCAATCTATCTCACAGCCGCCCTGGTGGCGGTGCCGCTTTTCCGCCGACTGGGTTTCGGCGCCGTGCTCGGTTACCTGGCCGCCGGCATGCTCATCGGTCCCTGGGGATTGGGGCTGATCGGCGAGGTCGAGTCGGTGATGCAGTTCTCCGAAATCGGCGTGGTTTTCCTGCTGTTTGTCATCGGCCTGGAACTCAAGCCGTCGCGCTTGTGGGTGATGCGGCATGCCATTTTCGTCAGTGGCGCCTTGCAGCTGGTCTGCGCCTGGGTTCCCCTTACGCTGATCCTGCACGCCTTCGGCCTTGGCTGGCCGGGCTCGATTCTGGCCGGTTATGCCCTGGCGCTGTCTTCGACCGCTTTCGTGCTGCAGGCACTGGGCGAGCGTAACCAGTTGACGGCGGCGCATGGCCGGGCCGCCTTCGGCATTCTGCTGTTCCAGGATCTGGCCGTCATTCCCATGATTGCCATGCTGCCGATGCTGGCCATGTCGGGGGCGGAAGGCGAATCAGTAAGCCTGTGGACGCGGGCCGGTATCGCGGTGGCGGCCACCCTCGGCCTGGTGCTGGGCGGGCGTTATCTGTTGCGTCCGGTGTTCCGCGCCGTGGCGCGCTGGGGTAGCGATGAAACCTTTACGGTCGCGGCGTTGCTGGTGGTGATTGCCGCCGCCATGCTGATGGAGTGGGCCGAGCTATCCATGGGGCTGGGCGCTTTCCTGGCGGGCGTGCTGCTGGCAGATTCCGAATACCGGCATGAGCTGGAATCCAATATCAATCCCTTCAAGGGGCTGCTGCTGGGGTTGTTCTTTATCTCGGTCGGCATGGCGGCCGATTTCGGTATTCTGGGCCGTGATCCCTGGCCGATTCTGGTGGGCGCAGCCATTCTGGTGTCGGTAAAACTGTTCTCCCTCTGGGCGATAGCCAGCCTGATGCGTATCGGTATGCCGACCAGCTTGCAGTTGGCGCTGGTGCTGGCGCAGGGCGGTGAATTCGCTTTTGTGCTGTTTCACGCGGCGACCGGTCTGGATGTGTTGCCGCATGCAGTGACCGAGCGCCTGGTGGCCATCGTCATTCTGTCGATGGTGCTGACACCGTTACTGTTCCTGATCAGCGATTGGCTGGGACGGCGTACGGCCGCGGCGACGCCCGCACGGCCCTTTGATGAAATCGAAGACGACAATCCGCCTGTGCTGATTGCCGGCTTCGGCCGTGTGGGTCAGGTGGTGGCGCGTGTGCTGCAGATGCGCGGCATCCACTTCACGGCGCTGGAGCGGGATGTGGAACATGTGGATCTGGTGCGGCGCTGGGGCAACAAGATCTACTACGGTGAACCGACCAAGCTGGAAACCCTGCGTGCGGCGGGCGCCGACAAGGCCCGCATGCTGGTGATTGCCATGGACGATGTGGAGAAGTCCATCCACGCGGTGGAACTGGCGCGCCGGCATTTCCCGCATCTCAAGATCTATGCCCGGGCCCGTGACCGGCATCATGCCCTGCATCTGATGGACCTGGGCGTGGATTACCTGATCCGCGAGACCTGGCTGTCGAGTCTGGAAATGGCCCGGGAAGTGCTGGTGGCGCTGGGCGACGATCCGCAGGCGGCAGCCTATTCAGTCGATGTATTCAACGAAGCCGACCAGGACCTGCTGAAGCGGCAGCTCAAGCACCGCGAGGACCTGGATCACATGATCCAGAGTGCGCACGAAGTGCGTAACGAGCTGCAGACTTTGATGGAGGGGGACCCGAAGATGTCGGCGCTTGGCTCGGGGCAGCGCAGGGCCGGGCCCGAAGAAAAACAGGCATAGCCCCTGGCCTTTGTGGACTCAGTCCTTGGTTGTATACGAGTGTATTCCGGATAAATGACGGGCTCATGCCCGGCGGGTTGTGATCTCCGCGCCATCCCTGACCGTGCGTGTCACCGGCGTCTTGTCGGCGATTTCCAGCAGACGTGACCACTGGGCGTCGTCCAGCGCGCCGCTGGCGTGAATGTTGCGCTCGATGGCCGTGTTGCCTTCGCTGTCCTTGAGCAGCTTCAATTCAACACGCACTTCACCCAGGTTCCAGCCCTTGCGTTCGGCGTACATGCGCAGGGTGATGGCGGTGCAGCTGCCCAGTCCAGCCAGGTAGAAGTCATAAGGGCTGGGACCGGCATCCAGAGGTGGTTCGTCGCCGAGCAGCTCAAAGCCGCGGGTCTGGATGCGGTGTTGGTAATTGATGTCGGTTGAAGTGACCGTGGCGCTGGAAATCTCTTTCATGGCGTAGTTCCTTATTACCAGGGTGTCGCGGGGGCTGTCAGCCGTGGGCCGTCATAGTTTTGCACCTGGCCGAATCGGTCACCCTCATTCCAGTCGCGGGTCGCCCGGATCATTTCCTGCTTGCTGCGGCCGACAAAGTTCCACCACATGAGGATTTCCTCGCCGAAAGGTTCGCCGCCGAGCAGCAGCAGGCGCGCAGTCTGATCGGCGCGGACGGTCAGTTGTTCACGGCCACAGCCCAGATACAGCAACTGACCGATATTCAGGGGTTGGCCGTCTATCTCAACGCTGCCTTCAAGCAGCAGTGCGCCGTATTCAAAAGCCGGATTCAGCGGCAGACGCGTCTGTGCCTCGCCCCGGGTATACAGATCCATACCCACCAGCGGTGAGTAAACCTGTGCGGGCGCGAGTTCGCCAAGTGCTTCACCCGCAACAACGGTAATGACAAAGCCGTCGCGATTGAGTTGCGGCTGTTCCGGATAGTGTTCGAAACCCGGCTCCCGGTGACGTTCGGCATCGGGCAGGGCAATCCACAGCTGGGCGCCATGAAATTCCGGCGAACGCTCCGTGGGTGATTCCTCCGAGTGACTGATGCCGCGGCCCGCGGTCATGAGATTCACCTGTCCGGGGCGGATGATCTGTTCATAGCCCAGCGAATCCCGGTGCAGCAGCTCGCCGGTCACCGGCCAGGTAAAGGTCTGCAGGCCAATATGCGGATGCGGCCCGACGCGGATACCGGGGTCTTCGCCGACATCGGCGGGTCCGGCATGATCCAGGAAGCACCAGGCGCCAATCATGCGCCGCCGGCGGCTGGGCAGGGCGCGGCGAATGGTGAGGCCTTCGCCCAGCACGGCGTCGCGGGTGTCGATAATTTCGCTGACCGGTTGGCGGGCCGTGTCCGGGCAATCGCTGGACAGCGACGGGCTGCATTGTTGTTCGAGATTGCTCATCTTGTATCCCCTGGTTGAGGGCCGCCTAGGCGGCCCGGGTCAGTGTGCCATCCTGGTAATCACGGATGGCCTGTTCCACTTCTTCCATGGTGTTCATGACGAAGGGGCCGTACTGCGCCACCGGCTCATTCAGCGGCCTGCCGGCCAGCAGCAGGAATCGTGCGCCTTCTTCGCCGGCTTTGATCAGCAGTTCCTCACCGTCGCCGAACAGTCCGGCATGATGCAGCGGCAATGCTTCACCTTGTACGCTGGCGCTGCCCTCGAACACAAACAAAAAGGCGTTGTGTCCGGGTGTGACAGACTGACGGAACTCGCCGTTGGCCGGTAGTTCGACATCCAGATAAAGCGGGTCGGTGGCCATATTCGAACCGCGTGGATTGATGGGGCCGTCGGTTACGTTGCTTTCGATTTCCACGTGACCGGCAATGACCTTGACCTGTCCACCCTGTGGCAGCGCTACGCTCGGGATATCCGCCGCAGGAATATCGCGGTAAGCCGCCGGCTTCATTTTTTCTTTCGCCGGCAGGTTGATCCACAGCTGGAAACCGCGCATGCGGCCTTCGGTCTGCTGGGGCATTTCGGAGTGAATAATGCCGCGCCCGGCGGTCATCCACTGCACGTCGCCGCTTTTCAGGTCGCCACGGTTGCCCATGTGATCCTCGTGCAGCATGTGGCCGTCCAGCATATAGGTGACGGTTTCGAAGCCGCGATGGGGGTGGGGCGGGAAGCCGGCGATGTAATCCGCCGCTTCGTCGGAGGCGAATTCGTCCAGCATCAGGAAGGGATCCACCCGCAGGTGCCGGGCGCTGCCGATACTGCGCGTCAGCCGCACCCCGGCGCCGTCCGAGGTGGGCACGCCTTTGATGATGTGGGTCAGTTTGCGGGTATTCATGATGCACTCCTTGAGTGTCTTCCAGTGACCGCGGCGGGGTTCAGGCCGCCACGGCCACCAGAAGGTGAACGTGATGCGCTAGTCTTTTCTCATCCGGGCATCCAGGCTCCAGGCGCCGGGGCCGTTGGCCACCAGGAACAGGAAGCCGCCGGCCATGGCCAGGTTCTTGAAGAACAGGACGAACTGCATCTGGTCGGCCAGGTTGGCGTGGAACAGGGCCGCCGAGGCGACACAGAATCCGGCCAGCGCCAGGGCCGTCAGGCGGGTGAACAGACCCAGGATGATGGCGATGGCGCCACCCACTTCCAGGGCGATGACCAGCGGCAGCAAGGCGGCGGGTACGCCCTGTGAGGCCATGTAGGCAGCGGTGCCTTCATAGCCACTGATCTTGTTGAGACCGGCCAACAGGAAGATGGCGGCGATCAGGATGCGGCCAGCAAGGTCCGCGGATTTCTCGAGATTGTTCATGGGGTTGTCCTCCACTGTGTTATTGCGGCTCAGGCCGCGATCTGGTCGATAACTTTATGTGCATCACTCAAGGCCTGTTCACGGGGCGTATCCCCCATGTTCAGACCTTCAGCATAGATGAACTCCACGTCGGTGATGCCCAGAAAGTTGAAGAAATCGGTGACATATTTCGTCTGGGTATCGCGCGGCGTGCCCTGGTATTTGCCACCACGGGCAGCCAGTACGTAGACCTTTTGCTTGCCCAGCAGGCCGACCGGCCCGTTCTCCGTGTACTTGAAGGTAATGCCGGCGCGGGCCACGTGGTCGAAGTAGGCCTTCAGCTGTGAGGGCACGCCGAAGTTGTACATCGGCAGGCCCAGCACGACGACGTCGGCTGCGTGCAGCTCGGCAATCAGACGGTCGGAATAATCCACCGCGGCCTGTTGGTCTGCGTTGCGCTCTTCCGGTTTGGCCAGAAAGGCCTGGAAGGTCTCGGCGCTCAGATGCGGCACTTCTTCAGCGGCGAAGTCACGTACGGTGACCTGGCTGTCCGGGTGGTTCTGTGTCCAGCGCTCGACAAAGTCCGTGGCCAGACGGGTGGATTGACCGCCATCGGTAAAGATGCTGCTGTTGATCTGCAGTACGTTCATGTTTAGCTCCTTTAACCATTCAGTGTCATGAAGGGCTGGCTGCAACCTTTTGGTTCAGCGCTACCCGGATATGAAAAATCTGTGCTCATCTGTGTAATCTGTGGATCATTCCCCGCGCCCATGCGCGGCGTTGAAATCGATGTCCGGGCCGAGTGGCACAATGCCTGTCGGGTTGATGGTCTTGTGGCTGCCGTAGTAATGGCGCTTGATGTGGTCCAGGCTCACCGTTTCGGCCACGCCAGGTACCTGGTACAGCTCGCGTACGTAACCGAACAGGTTCGGGTAATCCGCCAGCTGCCGGAGGTTGCACTTGAAGTGGCCGTGGTAGACCGGATCGAAGCGCAGCAGGGTGGTGAACAGCCGCCAGTCGGCTTCGGTAATGCGGTCGCCAGTCAGGTAGCGTTTCTCCGCCAGGATAGATTCCAGCCGGTCGAGGCTGTCGAACAGTTTCACCACGGCTTCCTCGTAGGCGGCCTGGGTGGTGGCAAAGCCGGCCCGGTAGACGCCGTTGTTGACGCTGTCGTATATCCAGTCGTTCAGGCTGTCGATTTCCCCGCGCAGTTCGACCGGGTAATAGTCGCCGGGCCTGGCGCCAATGCCATCGAAAGCCGAGTTGAGCATGCGAATGATCTCCGCCGACTCGTTGTTGACGATGGTTTGCGTCTGCTTGTCCCACAGCACGGGTACCGTGACACGGCCCGTGTAGTGCGGGGCGGCCTTCAGGTACACCTCATACATGCGCCGTGCGCCGTTTACGTCATCGGCCACCACGCCTGGGCCGGGCTCGAAGGTCCAGCCATGGCTGCCCATATGCGGATTGACCACCGAGACGGAGATCATGTCTTCCAGACCCTTGAGTCTGCGCAGGATCAGGGTACGGTGCGCCCAGGGGCAGGCCAGGGATACGTACAGGTGATAGCGGCCGGCCTCGGCGGCAAAGCCACTGCTGCCGTCGGCGGTGATCCAGTTGCGGAACTGGCTGTCCTGGCGTTTGAACTGACCGCCGGTGGTCTTGGTGTCGTACCACTGGTCCTGCCATTTGCCGTCCACTAATAAACCCATCGATCTGCTCCAATAATTCAATCTGATGGGCTTATTAAAGTATTTATTGATGCGATAAAAAAGCGCATAATTTCGCAGTATTTGATCGAATTAATAGATATATGAATTCACCGCGTATCTCGCTGGAACAATGGCGCGCCTTGATTGCGGTGGTGGAAGCGGGCGGTTATGCGCAGGCTGCGGAAGCCCTGAACAAGAGCCAGTCGACCGTGAGCTATGCGGTGGCCAAGCTGGAAGATCTGCTGGAAGTAAAGGTCTTCGAAATCCAGGGCCGCAAGGCGGTACTGACGCCGGTCGGTGAAACGCTCTACCGGCGGGCCAGGCAGCTGCTGGACGAGGCCAGTGGACTGGAGAAGGCCGGCCGTGACATGGCCGCCGGCTGGGAAGCGGAGATACGTATCGCCGTGGATCACCTGTTTCCCGGCGAAATCCTGTTGCGTGTGCTGGGCCAGTTTTCGGACCATTGCCGGCAGACTCGTGTGCAACTCTACGAAACCGTGCTCAGTGGCAATGAAGAGGCTCTGATGGAAGGGCGGGTGGATGTGGCGATCACGCCGATCGTGCCGGTGGGTTTTCTCGGTGACCCCTTGATGCGCATCCGTTTTTTACCGGTGGCGCACCCCGACCATCCCCTGCACAAGTTGGGCCGGGAGGTGAGTTATCAGGATCTGCGTCAGCATCGGCAGATGGTGATTCGCGACTCCGGCAGCAGGGTGAATCGCGACGCCGGCTGGCTGGGCTCGGAGCAGCGCTGGACTGTGAGCAACAATACGACGTCCATCAAGTCAGTCTGCCTGGGTCTGGCTTTCGCCTGGCTACCGGAGCTGGATGTTCAGCAGGAACTGGCCTCCGGCCAGCTCAAGGTGCTGCCCATGCGTGAAGGCCAGGAACGTTTCGCCCAGCTCTATCTGGTTTTTGCTGATCGTGACTATGCCGGTCCTGCCACCCGGCAGTTTGCGGAGATGATTCTGCAGGGCGTCAGGGACATATGTAAGGAAGCGACTGGCGGCGCATCCGCCTAGATAAACCCGGGCGCGCTACAATGCCCCCATTCATTCTCCAAGTTCATTTTTTTAGTTCATTCTTTCTAGGGGGTTGTCATGAATATAGACAAATCCAGGCCGGTACTCGTGACGGGCGCCAATGGCTATATTGCGTCCTGGTTGGTCAAATACCTGCTGGCCGACGGTGTGGATGTGCATGCCACGGTACGCAACCCGGATGACGACAAGAAGGTCGGCCATCTCAAGAAGCTGGCTGAAGCCGGCCCCGGCAAGTTGACCCTGTTCAAGGCCGACCTGCTGGCCGAAGGTGCATTCGATGAGGCCATGGCCGGTTGCGAGCTGGTGTTTCACACCGCTTCGCCGTTCGTGATCATGGGCGTGAAGGATGCCCAGAAGGAGCTGGTCGACCCGGCCATCAAGGGCACGCGCAACGTGCTGGAAGCAGCTAACCGCTGTGACACGGTCAAGCGCGTGGTGCTGACTTCCAGCGTGGTGGGCATCTATGGTGATGCCGCCGACATGCGGGCTACGCAAAACGGCATTTTCACCGAACAGCACTGGAACACCACCAGCAGCGTAGAGCATCAGCCCTACAACTATTCCAAGGTGGCGGCCGAGCAGGCGGCCTGGGATATCAGCAAGCAGCAGAACCGCTGGGATCTGGTGGTGATTAATCCGGGCCTGGTACTGGGGCCGTCGTTGACCACGGCCAGCGCCTCGGGCAGCTTCGCCACCTTCAAACAGTTCGTGAATGGCAGCCTGAAGATGGGTGCGCCGATGCTGGAACTGGGTATTGTGGATGTGCGTGATGTGGCCATGGCGCATATCAAGGCCGGCTTTACGCCGAGTGCCAGTGGCCGGCATATCTGTGTCAGCAAGTCCATGACCATGCTGGAAATCGGCAGGCTGCTGCGTGAGAAGTTCGGTTCGGGTTACCCGTTCCCGAAAAAGGAGCTGCCCAAGTTCATGGTATGGATGGCCGGGCCGTTCAGCGGTATTACCCGCAAGTTCGTATCCCTGAACGTGGGGCATCCTCTCAAGTTCGACAACAGCTATACGCGCAAGGATCTGGGTATGGAGTTCCGCCCGGCGGAAGCGTCCATTGTCGAGTTCTTCCAGCAGTTGATCGATGACGGTGTGATCCGGGACAAGCGCAAGGCAGCCTAGTCTGTATGCCCTCTGTTCCGCCTGTCGTTCCGGAAATCGCGCGTGCGCCTTTGGCCCCGGACTTGATCCGGGGGGTTATCCGGCATCCATGTATTCGCCCGATGTGGATGCCGGATAACAGTTTCACTGTTTCCGGCATGACAGGGATGCTGGATCCGGGGTCATGAGAGGCCGCCGGGCCATGCGGGGCACACCCGACTCGCCTGACGGTTACGACGAAAAAACCGAGTGGCGGGTCCTGGGCATCATCATGCCCTACCTGTGGGAGTACCGCGGGCGGGTCATTATTGCCATGGCTTTTCTGGTGCTGGCCAAGCTGGCCAGCGTGGCCTTGCCGTTGGTGATGAAGCACATTGTCGATGGCCTCGATGCCAGCCAGAACGACATCCTCGTGCTGCCGTTGGCGCTGCTGTTTGCCTATGGCGCATTGCGTCTGGGCATGGTGTTGTTTGGCGAACTGCGCGATGCCGTGTTCGGGCGGGTGACCGAACATGCCATGCGGCGCATTGCCTTGCAGGTGTTCCGGCATCTGCACCGGCTGGATCTGAATTTTCACCTGTCGCGGCGCACCGGAGGTCTGAGCCGGGACATCGAGCGCGGCACCGCCGGTATCAGTTTTCTGCTGCGCTTCATGCTGTTCAACATCATTCCCACGCTGCTGGAAATCGCGTTGGTGGCCGGTATCCTGCTGGTGAATTACAGCCCCTGGTTTGCCGTGATTACTTTTGGTTCAGTCGTGGCCTACATCGCCTTCTCGGTGGTTACGACCGAATGGCGCACCCAGTATGTGCGGCAGGCCAACGAGCGTGACTCCCGCGCCAACACCCGTGCTATCGACAGCCTGCTCAACTATGAAACGGTGAAGTATTTCGGCAACGAGAAATACGAAGCCGAGCAGTACGACCGTAATCTGGCGCACTGGGAAAAGGCGCTGATCAAGAACCGGCTGTCGCTGGCCACGCTCAACTCGGGGCAGGCGCTGATCATTGCCGGCGCTGTGACCAGCATGATGATTCTGGCGGCCCAACATGTGGTGGACGGCAGTATGACGCTGGGCGATCTGGTGCTGGTCAATGCCTACATGATCCAGATGTTCCTGCCGCTCAATTTCCTCGGGTTTGTCTACCGCGAGATCAAGCGCGCGCTGGCGGACATGGCGCGCATGTTCCGGTTGCTGGAGGTGCATGCCGAAGTCGCGGATGCAGCGGATGCCCGGCCGCTGGAATTGACTGAATCACGCGTGCGCTTCGAAAAGGTCGATTTCGGTTACCGCGCCGACCGGCCGATTCTGCATGAAGTGAGTTTTGAGATTGCGCCGGGCAGGAAGCTGGCGGTGGTGGGGCCCAGCGGGGCCGGCAAGTCGACCATTGCCCGTTTGCTGTTCCGTTTTTACGACGTGGATGGCGGCAGTATTCGTATCAATGGCCAGGACATCCGCGAAGTCACGCTGGAAAGTCTGCGTGCCGCGATTGGCGTGGTGCCGCAGGATACGGTGCTGTTCAATGACACCATTGAATACAACATTGCCTACGGCAGGCCGCAGGCGAGCAAGGCCGAGATCATCGAGGCGGCGCGTAATGCCCATCTGGCGGAATTCATTGAGCGCCTGCCGGATGGTTACGACACGGTGGTCGGCGAGCGGGGGCTTAAACTTTCCGGCGGTGAGAAACAGCGCATCGCCATTGCCCGCACCATCCTCAAGAATCCGGCCATCCTGATTTTCGACGAGGCGACTTCGTCGCTGGATTCGGAATCCGAGAAAGCCATTTTGCGTAATCTCAATGAGATTGCCGCCGAGCGCACTACGCTGGTGATCGCCCACCGGCTGTCCACTATTGTCGATGCCGACAATATCGTGGTGCTGGATCAGGGCCGGGTGGTCGAGCAGGGACGACACCGGGAACTGATCTCCAGGCAAGGCACTTATGCCCGGTTATGGGCCCTGCAGCAACAGGAACAGTCCGAGGAAGGGCTGGTCGAAGAGAACTCATCCATACCTGGTTTGTGACATGCGTGATTATCGGGCCTCACTCTGGCCCCGGCCCGAAAAGCTGAACACCGACAACGGCGAAGAGCGCCGTCTGGGACTGGAGCTGGAGTTCATCGGCCTGGATGTCGAGCGCACGGTGGAACGGGTCGAGCATTGCTTCGGGGGTGAGCCGGCGCGGATTTCAGACTATGAATACGAAGTCCGGGATGGCCGTCTCGGTGATATTCGTGTGGAGCTGGACTTCAGTTACCTGAAGAAAATGGGGCGCGAAAAAGAGGCGCCTGACAGGGATAAAAGTCAGGCGGGCGAGCTGGCTGAAACGGTGCTCGCGGAAATAGCCAAGCATGTGGTGCCGGTGGAAGTGGTGGGGCCGCCCGTACCGTTTGGAGAGCTCTGGCGGTTCAATGACCTGATTGCCGATCTGCGTGACGCGGGTGCAAAGGGGACGCGGCATTCGCCGCAATATGCCTTCGGGCTGCATATGAATCCGGAGTTGCCGGATACGCAAGCGTCAACGGTGCTGGCTTATCTGCAGGCGTTTCTCTGTCTCTACGACTGGCTGAAACGGGATGGGCAGGTGGACTGGAGCCGACGTATCACGCCTTATATTGATTCCGTGCCCAAGGAATATCTGAGGCGGGTGCTGGCGACCGATTATGCGCCGGACCAGGATCAATTGATTGATGACTATCTGGCGCTGAATGCGACGCGCAACCGGGCCATGGACATGCTGCCGCTGTTCTGTCATCTGGATGAAGAGCGGGTAAGGGGCAAGGTTGATGATGACCGCGTACAAGCGCGGCCGACCCTGCATTATCGTCTGCCGAATTGCCAGATTGACGAGCCTGACTGGAGTCTGTCGGTGCCCTGGCGGCGCTGGTTACAGGTCGAGGCTCTGGCTGCAGATCGAGAGAAGCTGCAGGCGATCAGAAAGGCCTGTCTGGATTGCCTGCGCAGTCCGGGAGGGAGCATGCTTAACGACTGGGCCGAAGAAAGCAGCCGCTGGCTGGTGCCCGAACTGTTGTAGGTGGAGCATGGCGGATACGGATGCAAAATCCCGGGGGCTGAATTTTCTGCTGGTATTGCTGCTGGCCGCGATGGCCTATATGGCCTACGAATTGATATTCCAGCTGCGCGAACATCAGGTCATGGCGCACGACCGTGCCGAGATCCGGCATGTGAAATACGGCATGCTCAATGCGGACAACTGGGTGCAACAGGTCAGCGCGATTCTGGAAAAGAAAATCCGGGAAATCGATATCGATGCCGAACAGCGGGCCACGCTGAAAAAGACCCTGGAGAAGATACTCGATACCTTCATCACCGAAGCCGACCGCTACCTGCGTGCGCGGCATACCTCCGGAGACTGGTGGGACCGCACCACGGGCTCTATCAAGGAGAGCATGCGCAATACGCTGATGGACGTGCAAACGGTCAAGGCCGGTATTCCGGGCTATGCCGACAAGATCCTCGAAGAGCTCGACAAACCCGAGACGCGTCAGGAACTGAGCAGTTTCCTGGCCGGCATGGTCAGTGACATCAGCCAGACGACCTTCGGCGTGGTTGATGCCAGCCGTCTGAGTGATGTGCCCGAACGATATGATTGCGGGGAGGGGTTGTCCTGCCTGGAGGCGATCGAGGCGCGTATGCAACTGGCCGATCAGCAGTCCACCCGTCTCGCCCTGATGATATTGGCATCGGCCACATTGATGCTGCTGGCGGTGTGGGCCGTGGGCAGCCGGGGCGGCGCCACCTCCCTGTTGCTGCTGAGTCTGTCAGCGCTGGTGCTGCTGCTTTGCGGCGTGCTGACACCCATGATTGAGGTGGAAGCCCAGATCAGCGATCTGCGGTTCATGCTCATGGGCGAGCCGATCGTGTTCACTGACGAAGTGTTCTATTTCCAGAGCAAGAGCGTGCTGGACGTGGTGACGGTGCTTACTTCCACCGGTCAGGCCGATATGATTTTTGTCGGCATACTCATCATGACGTTCAGTGTGCTTTTCCCCGCCCTCAAGCTGCTGTCATCGGTGGCCTATATCTACGACTGGTCCGGCTGGCGGCGGTCGCGTTTTATCCGTTTCTTTGCGCTCAAGTCCGGCAAGTGGTCGATGGCGGATGTGATGGTGGTCGCCATGTTCATGGCCTATATCGGCTTCAGCGGCCTGATCAGCAGCCAGCTTGATCTGATTTCCAAAGGCGCGGCGACGGCCGGTGTGGATGTGCTGACGACCAACGGTACCGAACTGCAGATCGGCTTCTTCATGTTCCTGGCCTTCTGTATGGCCAGCATGCTGACGTCGAGCCTGATGGAGTCTGCGCTGGAGCCAGACAAGCGCGAGGCCTGAATCAGTTTTCCTGTTCGCAGGCGCCTGCTTTGTAACCACTGACTTTTTCATCGGCACAGGCCGAACAGGCATTGCCGTAGGTCCGCCATTCCTCAGACGGGCAGGGTGTGGTGACGCAGCGGATGCCGGTGTCCTGGAGCCCGCAAACCGGGTTGTATTCAAAGGTACAGATTTCGGGCCGGGGATCTGCGCATTGCGTCATTGCGGCGTCCGCGTGATTATCGGCAGGCGGGATGTCCTGATTGCAGGCGGTCAGGCCGAGGATCAGCACAAGACCAGGCAAACTGATTTTCTTCATGGCGCAATACCGGCAGAACGGGCCAACAGCCTAACGTTGCGCGTGAGGCGACTCAAGAAAAAGCCCGCGCCGGTTACGGCGCGGGCCCGGTTCGCTGCTGTTGTCTAGCGGTAGTGCAGGTCTACATCAAAACCGGCGCCTACCGGTGCCGGCCGGCGTACCGGTGCGCCCGGAACATTGGGCGCGCCATTGGCCTGGATGGCGGCACTGGACGCCTGGGTCTGTTCCCAGGTGCGCAGATAGGCTTCCGCCGAATTGAACAGATGCCTGAGGTTGTCGCTGCTGCCTTCCTGGCGAATTTCCTCAATGAAGCCACTGAGCATGCCGTAGTGGGCATTGCCGTCAATATCTTCATGCCAGGTGCGGCGCACCATGCCACCGACATCCACCGACCGGGGCTGGTCGAAGCTCACACCTTCAACGTTGGTGAACTCGGGCAGGCTGTCGAACAGCTCGCCCTTGAACAGGGTGTAGGGGTAGATCACGGCATCGTCCGGATCAAAGCTGCCGCGCGGTCCGGACTGTGCCGAGAGGCCGTTGGTGTCGGTGCCATAGCCGAAGCCGAATAGCGGAGGTTCCGGGTTGCCAGCATTGGCAACCAGATACAGGCCATAGGTTTCGGTCATGTCGCTGCGGAAACCGCGGCTGGAGCCGTTGCTGGGATAAAGGTATCCGCCATTGCGCAGGATGCGCTCGGCCTGGTTGACGGTGATGCCGCCGAAGCTGCCGTGCGTGGAAACGATGGGATAGGGAATGTCCTGTGCCTCGGTCATTTCCAGCAACTGGGTTTTCATGCCGACGGCCATGTGGTCGAAGTCGATAATGAAACCCATTTCCATGAGTTTGTTATAGGTGTATTCACCGGCCGGGGTCATCCAGCGGGCGTTGCACTGCCGTACATCCGTCGGATAGCAGGGAATGATGCCGCCTGCACGTCCGCCCTGCCCGGAGGGTATGCAGAAGGGCGAAATATTGATGGTCTGGGTGCTGCCACCGGCGCTGCCCCACAGGTAACCGCTGAAGCCGTTGGTGCCGCCTTCAACCGGACAATCGTAGGTAGTCCAGAACTCGCCTGTAGGTGTTTCCGTAGTCGGCAGATTGGTGACGAATTCCTGTACCAGTTCGGGTGACAGGTCCGGAGTCAGCAGATTGGTCAGGGCCGCGAGATCGCCGGAGGGAATGCCGCCGCTGTTTTCACGGTTGCCCAGGTTCAGGATGGAGCCATCGAATATGCCGTTGCCCCCCATGGCATTGTCGAACTCATGAATCGAAATTATCTGCCGTACCCCCAGACCATGCAGTCTTTCCATCTGGGTGAGAATGGAGTTGGGCAGACCTTCCTGTGTGGTGCAGCCATAGGCGTTTTCAATGCCGCCGGAGCCGTCTTCAGTCTCCGGTGGCTGCATGCGCAGCGGGCCGTAGGTGAGTTTGCAGTTGAACAGGTTGGAAATCTCGATGCCCAGCACCACGGCGATCTTGCCATCGGCAATGACTTCACGGGCGGCGGCCGGATCATGCACGATCTGGAAGAAACCATCGCCACGGCCACCGTACTGCGCATCAATGTAGTCCATCATGCCGTACATGGTGCCGGCCTGGCGGCCGGCATTGTTCATGGAATTGCAGTCGCGCAGCGGATCACCACTGGCGTTGCGCTGCAATTCGCAGAGGGTTTCATTGTCGACCAGATCGTTGACCACCACCCTCAGTCCGGCGGCCCAGGCGCGTTCCAGCCACTTCCAGTAAATGGCTTCGTGGGTCAGGTGTCCGCGGGACGGCCATTCCGTGAACGTGGGATAGCCATCGGTAGCATGGCCGTCCGTATCCTGGGTAAACAGGCCGCCGATGAGGTCCAGGTGTCCGGTGGGTCCATGCGCAGCGTCACAGTCGCCCAGAGCATGTTCTATGCCGAACTTATGGTAGGCGTGGCCCCACTGGCCGCCGCCCAGGAATTCGCTGGAACTGATGTGTACATGTACATCAGCGTGGCCCAGCACACGTCCGTCCGGCAGGGTGCCCTTGAAGGGTGTGCCGCTGAAGTTGCTCTGTGCTTCGGGGTATTCGGAGCAGCCGGATACGGCTTCGAAGGTGAAGCTGCTGTTGTCAGGATCCGAGCCGGCGGCCACCGTGGTCAGCGCGCCACCGGAAGCAATCGCGAGCTGGCTGCCGCTGACGCCGGAGTTGACCGTGAACTCGGAGAATTCCAGGTTGGGGTCAACGAAGCTCATGTAGCTGGCGACTTCATCGGCCGTGGGTTCCACATTGTATTGGGGTGCCGCTGGATATTCGGTGCTGTCGCCTACCCCGAGCACGGTCCATTCCGCATTGTCCGTGGCGTCCGCACTGGCCACATTGGACAGGGCCGAACCATTACTGGATATCAGCTCACGGTTGCGGTTGTAGAGCAGGTAGTTGCCCAGTGCCGAGGGTTTCAGATAGAAGGGCTCGGCATTGGCCTTGCTGGCGGCCGTGGCTGCATAGCCGCCACTGTTTCTCACCAGGTAGTTGCCATTGCCGTTGGCCTTGATGGCCCAGCAGGCATTGGCCATGGCATAACGCGTGCGGCTGTTGGCAGCCACCGGATCGGTTTCGTTGTTGTCATCCGCGCTGCTGCAGCCCGGGTCAGCCGGATGGTCGATCAGGCCGTCACCGTCATTGTCCAGGCCGTCGCTGCAGGCCGGAGTGGCAGGTGGCGGCACATCGGTTTCATCGTCGTCTGAAGCGCTCTGGCAGCCGGGATCGGCCGGGAAGTCGGTCAGGGTGTCGCCATCGTTGTCATTGCCGTCGCTGCAGGCCGGCGCATTGGCAGGGTCGGTTTCGTCGTTGTCAGCGCTGCTGGTGCAGCCAGGATCATTCGGGAAGTCGGTTTTTCCGTCGTTGTCATTGTCCAGGCTGTCGCTGCAGGCGGGCGTGGTGGCCGGATTGGTTTCATCGACATCAGAGGCGCTGTCGCAGCCCGGATCAAACGGGAAGTCGATGTCGCCGTCGTTGTCATTGTCGAGCCCGTCGGCGCAGGCCGGCAACGCATCCGGATCGGTTTCGTTGTTGTCGCTGGCGCTGTCGCAGCCGGGATCGTTGGGGAAGTCCGTCAGGCCGTCGTTGTCATTATCGATCTGGTCGCTGCAGGCAGCGATCCGGTTATCGTCATCGTCGGAACCGCCACAGGCGGTCAGGCCGGCGAACAGAATTAGGCCCAATAGAAAAAAGGCGAACTTATGCATGTTTGTCTCCTGCGCATGGCCCGGCCTGGCAGGGTCGGCCGGTTATTTACAACCGATTTTTTGCGTATCGGTTTTTCTCAATAAGTCAGGGTAATCGTAATGCAAGGCAAGGTATATGGTAAAAAATACTTAGTCAGCCGTATTTATCTCCTTGTGAAGGGTCCTGCCATGCAAAAAACTGCCTGGATATTCATTGTGCTGGGTTTCCTCCTGGCGGGAAGCCTGTTCTGGGTGCTGCGACCCGAGATACCGGAGGTGGTCGGGAATGAGGTCACGAGTGAGGCGGTGCCTCAGGCAGAGAGGCCCGCGGTCGTGCAGATCACCCTGCAGGCCGGACATCGCGTCGCGGGACCCGAGGTGGTGAAGGTTTCGCAAGGCGAGCAGGTCATACTGCGTTTTGTGAGTGATCAGCCGGCAGAATTGCATCTGCATGGCTACGACAGGCATCTGCATCTCGACGCGGGGGTGCCGGCGGAAATGTCCTTGCTGGCCGAGCACAGTGGCCGTTTTGAATATGAGCTGCATGGTCAGGGGGCGGGTCATCACGCGGTGCTGGGTGTGATTGAAGTCATGCCGCAATGAGATATCTCCGGGCGCTTGTACTGCTGACTGCCGGGGCGTTGTGGCCGGTTGTTTCCGCGGCGCATTCCTTTGGTCAGGTGTTCAATCTGCCGGTGCCGTTCTGGCTCTATGGCTGGGGGGCGGCGGCTACCCTGGTGCTGTCTTTTCTCATGCTGGGGTTCTTCGTTACGAGCAAGCCTAACGAGGATGGTCAGGACATTTCCGGTCAAGGCCGGGAGATCACCGGGCAGCGTTCCCGGCGTTGGGCCAGTGGGCTGATTGTCTGCCTGCGTGTGCTGGCCGTGGCCGCTTTGCTGCTCTGTATTGCGACCGGTCTGTGGGGCGTGAACAGTCCCTACGGCAACTTCAACATGACCTTTTTCTGGATCATTTTCCTGCTTGGTTTCGGCTACCTGACCGCGCTGACGGGAAACCTTTACGACCAGATCAATCCCTGGCGCACATTGCTGTCGGTGATCCGGCGCTGGCTGCCGCGGCAAGGCGGCGGCCTGCTGACTTATCCCCGCTGGCTGGCATATTGGCCCGCCCTGGGTTTCTACATGGCCTTCATCTGGATCGAACTGTTCCTGCGCAATACGCCGCATTCACTGGCCGTGATGTTGCTGATCTACAGCTTCATCAACTTTGCGGGTGCCGGCCTGTTCGGTTTGCGTGACTGGTTCCGTTACTGCGAGTTCCTGGGGCTGTTCTTCCGGCTGATCGCGAAAATGGCGCCGCTGCACTATCGCCGTGATGATCCGGATGGCCGCCTTAGAATTTACTGGCGGCCGCCCTTCCTGGGGCTCATCGAAGCGCCGGCCACCAGTCTGAGTCTGTTGCTGTTCGTGCTGTTCATGCTGTCTTCAACGGCCTTTGACGGTTGGCGCGAAACGGTAACCTGGTACCGCCTGTTCTGGGCGGATCTTTATAAATGGAAATTGTCGGAATGGGCCGGGACCAATCCGCTGGCGGCGTTTCCGCAGATGCGGGAGTGGTACATGTACTGGCAGGCGGCCTGGTTACTGGCTTCGCCCTGGCTATATCTGGCCGCCTATTGGTTATGCATGCTCTGTACCCGTTGTCTGCCCGGGGTGACGCTCTCTACCCGGCAGATGGCGCTGCAGTTTGCCTATACGTTGTTGCCTATTGCGCTGGTGTACAACGTTACGCATTACTACACCCTGATCCAGACTCAGGGTGTGAAGATTGTCTCGCTGGCTTCGGACCCCTTTGGCTGGGGATGGAATCTGTTTGGTACCCGGTACTGGTTACAACGCAGCATCATTCCTGATGCAATGACGGTGTGGCATGTGCAGGTGGTGCTGATTGTGCTGGGGCATGTGGTCAGCGTTTATCTTGCCCATCGGCTGGCGTTGCGTCTGTTTCCAGGCCACCGTCTGGCGGTGCTCAGTCAGGTACCCATGCTGATTCTGATGGTGGCCTTCACTACCGTTGGCCTGTGGATTCTGTCGCAGCCCATTCAGGCCGGCGCCTGATGGGCGCCGGGAGTCAGCTCAGCAGGTTGTAGGGGCCACCCTTTTCCAGTCCACGCTGGTAGGCTGGCCGGGCATGGACGCGGTCCACATAGGCCCTCATATTGGGCAGCTCACCACCCGAACCGACACGCAGCAAGGCGGCTTCCAGCGGGAAGATCATCTGAAAGTCGGATCCGCTGAGTTCTTCGCCGGCGAACCAGGTGCTTTTGCCCAGCTCTGCTTCGACAAAAGCGAGGTTGTTCCGGATATTGGGGCCAAGGTAGGCCTTTTTCACCTGGCCGGCGATGGCCTTGGCGATGGGGCGCACCAGCAGCGGCGCCTGTTCTATTCGGCTGAAAATCAGTGACATCACCATCAGGGGCATCAACGTACCTTCGGCATAGTGCATCCAGTAGCTGTTGCGCAGCGCTTCGGCAGAACCGGCCGCGGGCTTGAAACGCCCCTCGCCATAATTATCAATCAGGTACTCGGTAATGGCGCCGGATTCGGCGATGGTCAGGTCGCCGTCCGTAATTACCGGGGATTTTCCCAGGGGGTGCACCGCCTTGAGTTCGGGCGGGGCCAGACTGGTCTTGGCATTGCGTTTGTAATGCCTGATCTCGTAATCGATGCCCAGTTCTTCCAGCAGCCACAGCACGCGCTGGGAGCGGGAGTTCTCCAGGTGGTGGACAGTGATCATTGTTTGATCCTTTGCATGGTCAGGCCACGCGTCGTTGTTCGTGGCTGCGGGGGCTGAAACGGGCGCGCAGGTTCTTGGGCATGAGGGTGAAGGAGAATTTTTCCGTAACCGGCTGCTCATCCCAGGCTTCAACCTGGAAATTACGGGCCAGCATGGCCATGACGGATTTGATTTCCATCTGGGCAAGGTTGCGCCCCGGGCACATGCGCGGGCCGCCGCCGAAGGGCATGGGCGGCAGGTTTTCACCGCGTTGCTGTTTGCCGCCCTGTAGCCATCGGTCCGGATCAAACGCGTCCGGATCGCTGAATTCTTCGCTGCGTGTGGATAAATGCCGCAGCGCCATGATCACGTTGGTACCTTCTTTCAGACGCAGGTTGCCCAACATGGTGTCTTCGTTGGCGCAGAGGAATATAAGGGGGGCAACGGGTTTGAGTCTGAGTGTTTCATTGGTGACGGCGTCGATATAAGTCAGACGGTCAGCATCCTCCAGCTGTTGCCAGAGCAGATTTCCCCCCAATGCCTGGTCGATCTCCTGCTGCATGCGTTGCTGGGCTCCCGGATGCAGGGTGAGCATGTGAATCATCCAGGCGATGGTGTTGGCGGTGGTGTCCTCGCCAGCCAGCAGGGCAACGATGGCATTGCCGTAGATTTCATCGTCGCTGTAGGTGGAGCCGTCCTCGTCCCGTGACACGAGCAGCGCTTCAATCAGATTGGTGGGGTGTTTGGCCAGCTCCGGATTGGCGGCTATGCGCTGACGTGAGCGCTCAATCATTTCATGCGCGAATTCGCGCACGGCCAGCAGTGATTTCTCCAGATCCCGGTCGCTTGGCAGCTTGAACCAGCGCCAGTAGGGAATGGGCATGGCCAGGCGGCGGTTGATCATATGGAAGACCTTGCCGAGATGCTGCTGGATGACATCGCCATCCTGCTCCAGGGTGTTGGAGTCGTGGCCGAACGCGAACTGGGTGGTGACGTCCACGGTATAGCGCATCAAGTCGGCCTGCACATCCACGGGCTCGCCGTTGATGGCGGCCTTTTGCCAGCGTTTGCGCAGGCGTTCTGTGGTTTCAGTGAGGCTGGCGAAAAACGGTTTGACCTGATGAAAGTTCAGGGCCTGCATCCAGGCCCGCCGCTGCCGGCGCCAGTCATCACCTTCGGCGGGGAACAGGCCCAGGATGTTCATTTCCTGGGCAATGGCTTCCAGCGGACGGTAGCGCCGGAAGGTATCGGGCCGCTCCCGGAAGGCCTGGCGGGCCATGTCGGCGTCGGCGATGACGACGGCTTTGCGGCTGCCGATCTGGATGCGGTAGGGCGTACCATACTGATCGGCCCAGTTCTCAATCACCTCTTGCATGCGGGCGGGGTCGAGCTGCAGTGCGTTGCCCAGCCAAGGCAGGCCGCGCGGGCCTGGCAGGTCTTTGAATTCCAGGGATTTATTATCTTCCACTGAGCTCACGGCGGCATCCTCGTGGCGTAAATCAGGCCTCAGAGTGTAGATCAAGCCTGCAATGTGCGCGAACTCTCTCCCGGCAACCCTGATATTTCGGGAAAATCAACGGATTCAGGGGTTATTCGCAAACTGTCGGGCTGTACCCTGAATCCGGGTTACGTAATTTTTACTACACTATTGCGTGTTTCTGCTCTGCTTGTCCTGGTGTTTTCCATTCAGAATGAGCGGCTTATCTATAAAGCTGGCAAGATTCGGCTAAGAATTTACGAGGGCAGGGGATCACCCTGTCCGACCCGCAGGAGAGAAAAGGCATGAATAGCAAGTGGTCAATAATGCTCGCACTGTTGCTGGCGCTTGGCGTCGGACTGACGGGCTGCGGCAGCGACAGCGACGATGACGCCACCACGCCGGTTGCCGGCGACGGGGATGGCGACGGCGACGGTGATGGCGACGGAGACGGCGGTTCCGGCGGCAGTACCACGGGCCGTACTTTTGTTATTGAGCCGGGTCCCAATGCCACCACCGAGATGGTGGCGGCCATGATCGATGCCAAGCCCAAGGACGTGATCGAATTCGCCGAGGGATATTTTGAATTGTCTTCGGGCATCCAGATTTCCGGCACCGAAGATATCCTGGTCAAGGGCCAGGGCATGGACAAGACCGTGCTGTCGTTCAAGAACAGCACTTCGCAGGAAGGCTTTCTTGCCACTACCGTGCGTGGTATCACGGTTGAAGACCTGACGGTTCTGGATTCCCCGGGCGATGCCTTCAAGCTGCAGGGCGTGGATCACGGTACCCTGCGCCGTGTGCGCGCCTTCTGGTCCAGCGGCCGCCTGATGGAAAACGAGGATACGGTCACCGCGGATAACTACCAGGACAAGCTGCACGTGGCCTGTACCGATCCGGCGCGTCACAATCCGTCCAACCCCAATCCGCTGGAAACAGACAACACCTCGCCTGATTACACGGTGAGCGTGAAGTCCGGCCGTTATGGCATCTATCCGGTGAATTCGCAGAACATCCTGGTGGAAGGTTCCGAGTCCGTCGGCGCTTCTGATGCCGGTATCTATGTCGGCCAGACCGACAATGCCATTATCCGCACCAGTCGTGCGGCCTTTAACGTTTTCGGCTTCGAAATCGAGAATGTGCGCAGTGGTGAATACGTCGACAATCTGGCCGAATGTAACACCGGTGGTTTCCTGGTCTACGACCTGGACGGCCTGACCCGTTACGGCAGCAAGACCCGCATGTACCGTAACCATGCGCGTAACAACAACACCTACAACTTCGCCGAACCGGGCAGCATTGTTTCCAACGTGCCGCGCGGCGTCGGCATGATTACCCTGGCCTATGACCAGATCGAAGTCTTCGACAATATCTTCGAGGATCATGGTACGGCCGGTATTGTTCACACCAGCTACGAAGTGCTGGGTGTGCCCGGTGACCGCCGCCTGGATCTCTACACGGAAGGCGTGCACATTTACAACAATACCTTCCGCAACAACGGTAATGATCTGCCGCAGCCGGATGTGGCCACCATTCTGGCCACTGGCGGCGAGCAGGTGACCTCGGCCTTTCCCATGATCGTGGGCCTCAAGAACCTGGCCGGTGGCGCCGGTTATCGTGGCGGTCACATCATCTGGGACGGTTACCTGGATGATCTGAGTGACTGTCCGTATCCCACGGATGCCGAGGGGCAGCCGATTCCTCACGACGAGAACGGCAAGCCGATTCAGGGCAACCAGTATCCGAATCCCGACTGCCGCTACAACGCCTACAAGTTTGATGACGAGGGTGAGCGCATCAAGCCGTTGTGGTGGTCTTCCTGTATTGATGCGGACAACGAGTTCAATGCCGACAGCCTCACCTATGCCAACTTCCATGGTCTGGAAGGGCTGGAGCTGCTGCTGGGCCTGGACCCGAGCGATCCGGTAGGGCTGTTGGGCGCTGTGCAGGAAACTCTCAGCAGTCTGCCAAGTTTCCCGTCCAGTACCGATATGTCACCGCATGACTGTGTGGCGCAATACGGCAGCAACCTGCCGCCGCTGCCGCCGGTGGTGATTCCGGAGTTCGTGCCTTCCGGCAATATCGATCCGGCGCCTTCCGAGGAGCTGGTGAACCAGTTGTGTAACGCATCGGTGGCTGATGGCGAAATCAATGCCGATGCCTATGAGGTGAACTGCCCGACCCTGGATCAGTACAACCTGTTCAGTGATGCCGAAGACCCGCGCAGCCTGCCAAACGGCCGTGGTGTGCCTTTCGTGCTGAACAGCAAGCTGTTCTCGGATTATTCCACCAAGTACCGTGTGGTCTATATCCCTGATGGCCAGCAGGCCGCCTACCGTGATGGCCAGGACGGCGTAAATGCCGCCATCCTGTTCCCGCTGGGCACCATCATTGCCAAGACCTTTGCGTTTGCCGATGAATCCGCAGGCACGGAGGATGTGGTGGAAACGCGCCTGTTGATCAAGCGTCAGACCAGCGGTGGCCAGTTGTACTGGGACGGCCTGGAATATATCTGGGGAGAAGAGAACGGCAAGAAGGTAGCCCGTCTTGCACAGGGTGGCGGTGCCGCCATTGTGAGCTGGGACTACAACGATGTGAACAGCGGGGCGCACTATGCGGGCTCCACCGATCACTACTTGCTGCCGAACGCCAACCAGTGCAAGAGCTGCCACTCGAATGATGATGCTGAAACCGGTTCTGCACCCATCGGTCCCAAGGCGCGTAACCTGAATCGTCCGTTTGCTTCCGAGTCGCCGGTGGCTTCAGGTATCGACAATCATCCGGTCAATGGCATGAACCAGATTCTGTACTGGTGCCAGAATGGCCTGATGACCAACTGTCCGGCGGACCTGAGTCTGGATGCCACCACCCAGTATCTGACTGAAGTGGAACGCAACCCGATCTTCAACGTGCCGGGTGATTCCGGTGAAACGGCCGACAGCGGCGCGGATATCGAAGCGCGCGTGCGTTCCTACCTGGAAGTGAACTGTGCCCATTGCCATAACAATCGTGGTCTGGCGCAGAACACCGGCTTCTATCTGGATGTCTTCCGCGATGTGAACGATACCTACGGTATCTGCAAGGGCCCGACAGCCAGTGGCACCGAAGGCCGCGGTGGCCGTGAATACGACATCGTACCCGGTGATGCAGCAGCGTCTATACTGCCTTACCGCATCGGGCCGGAAGCCGACACCCTGGCAGCGCGCATGCCGCCGCTGGCTCGCAGCGTGGTGGACACCGAAGCCTTTAATCTGGTGACGCGCTGGATCAACGAAGTGGTGGACGACAGCTACGCCAATGCCGACGCCTGTGGTGGCGGCGACAGTGGCGGCGGTCTGCCCGGCCTGCCGTTCCCGTAACAGACAGGGGGAGGGAGTGACCCCGGTTTCCGGGGTCATCGGAGTGAGGATGGCCGCACCTGGTGCGGCCTCTTTTTTTGGTTACCACCCTTGTTTCCACAACCCCCTTTTGTTCCCCCTTAACTTAAGGGGGAAGCCGTGCTTATGACCGATATCGCTCGGGTATTGGCCCTGTGACTTGACGGGGTAAGTAAGGTTAGGGGGTCAGGCGCCCTGTTCAGGCAGGCGGTCTTCGGCGATGAGGTCGCGGGTTTCCTGCAGCCATTCGATCCATTCGCGTTCGTAGCGGATGCCGCGGCGCAGGGTGAGGTAAGGCAGGCGAATCCGCCGTTGATGGGCTTCATCCAGTTCGAAATAGCCGGCTTCCTGCGCCAAGTGGCTTGCCAGCGTTTCGCGGTGAATCTGCAGATGGCGGTCGAGTTCGGCCAGTAGAGCGGGGTAGTCCTCGGGTTGTGCGGCGAATACCTTGATCAGTAGCGCGTCACGTACTACCGGCGGCTTGTCGCTTGCCTTGATCCAGCGCTTCAGCACTTTCTGACCCTGCGGCGTAATGCGATACAGCTTGCGATCCGGTTTGCCGGCCTGCGCCTGGGTTTCAAAACGCACCAGCTTTTCCTCGTCGAGTTTTTTCAACTGCTGATAGATTTGCTGATGGCTGGCCTGCCAGAAATGGCCGATACCCTTGGCGAAGCGCTGGGTCAGGTCGTAGCCGGAACCGGGTTCACGGTCGAGCAGAACGAGAATGGCGTGCTTGAGACTCATATGCAAACTATTGCATATATTTGCGAGATGCGCTATACATATGCAACTTATTGCATAAAACAGCCGGAAGCGCCCGGGCAGGGTGCAGGAGACCAGTATGAAACGCACCGGAAAACGTTATCGCACAGGCCGCGCCGCGGATCATTACGATGTCATTGTCATCGGCTCCGGTATCGGCGGGCTGACCAATGCCGCACTGTTGTCCAAACTGGGCAAAAAGGTTTGTGTGCTGGAGCAGCACTACACTGCAGGCGGCTTTACGCATACCTATGAGAACGGCGGTTATGAATGGGATGTGGGCGTGCATTACATCGGTGACGTGCACAAGCCGCATTCACCCCTGCGGCGCATCTTCGATGTCATCACTGACGGCCAGTTGAAATGGTCGCCGATGGATGAATGCTATGACCGCATCATCATCGAAGATCGTGAATACGATTTCCGCGTGGGGCGTGAGCAGTTCAAGAGCATGCTCAAGGAACGCTTCCCCGAAGAGGCTGAAGCGATCGACGAATACGTGCGGCTGGTCGATAAGGTATCGCAGTCCATGCGTTCCTTCTTCTTCGGGCAGGCCACCTCGCCGGTGATCGGCAAGCTGCATCGTTCCCTGCGCCGCTTCCTGGTACCGAAGGAATGCACCATGACCGTCCGCGAGGTGCTGGAGTCGCTGACCTCCAATCAGGAGCTGATCGGCGTGCTGACCGGCCAGTGGGGCGACTACGGCATGGTGCCTTCGGAAGGCACCTTCCTCATGCATGCCTCGGTAGCCAAGCATTATTTTGCCGGCGGTAACTATCCGGTCGGCGGTTCCTGGAAAATTTCCGAAACCATTATTCCCGTCATTCGCGCCTCGGGCGGCGAGGTGTTTACCTACGCCAAGGTCGATGAAATTGTGGTGGAGAACGGGCGCGCCTGTGGCGTGCGGCTGGAGAACGGCGATGTGCTGCGTGCCGACAAGATCGTCAGTTCGGTGGGTGCGCGCATGACCTACAACAAGCTGTTGCCCGAAGCCGAGCGCAGGAAGCACCGCTATGAAGAGAAACTGGAAACCGTGAAGCCTTCCGGCTCGAGCCTCTGTCTGTTCATGGGCTTCAAGGGTTCCGCCAGGGATCTGAATCTGCCCAAGACCAATCTGTGGATATATCCCTCGGCCAACCACGAGGGCAACGTGGAGAAATTCCAGGCCGACAGAAACAGCGAGTTTCCGCTGGTCTACATCTCCTTCCCCTCGGCCAAGGACCCGGAATGGGAGCAACACTATCCCGGCAAGAGCACGGTGCAGGCCATCACCATGGCGCCCTATGAGTGGTTCGAGAAATGGTCGGGCACCACCTGGAAACAGCGTGGCGAAGATTACGAAGCACTCAAGGAAGAATTGACCCAGCGGCTGCTGAAGGTGCTGTACAAGCACATGCCGCAGCTGGAAGGCGCGCTGGATTTCTGTGAGTTGGCCACGCCGTTGTCCACCGAATGGTTCCATCTCTATGACCGCGGTGAAATCTACGGGCTGGATCATGATCCTGGCCGCTTCGACCAGGACTGGCTGCATCCGGTGTCACCGGTCAAGGGCCTGTATATGACCGGTCAGGATGTGGTCACCGCCGGTGTGGGTGGCGCGCTGATGGCGGGCTTGCTGACGACAGGCGCGATGGTGGGATTGAAGGAATTCGGCAAGGTCAATCGCATGCTCAAGGAATGGCAGCCGGTCGGGGAAACGACAGCCGCTATGCGGGGTATTACCCAGAGCGGATAAAGCAGGAAGTCGGAAATGAGCGCAACCGTGATCGAACGCTGGCATGAAGTGGTGAAAAGCCGGGATGCGGCGGCCTTGCAGGCGCTGCTGGCCGAGGATGTGGTATTTCACTCGCCGGTGGTGCATACACCGCAGAAGGGTCGAGCCATCACGACGGCCTATCTGAGTGCCGCGCTATCTGTGCTGGGTACGCCCGACTTTCGCTACGTGCGCGAGGTGGTTGGCGCGAACGATGCGGTGCTGGAGTTCATGGTGGAACTGGACGGCATCCAGCTGAATGGCGTCGATATCATCAGCTGGAATGATCAGGGCCAGATCACCGACTTCAAGGTCATGATCCGCCCGCTGAAAGCGATCAATCTCATTCACGAAAAAATGGCTGCCATGCTGGCCGCGATGAAGTAGGCGGCCACGAAATGGCGCGTTACCTGATGATGGGCAGCGCAGGGATTATCCTGCTGCTGGGTGTGGCCCATCTTGTCTATACCTTTTACGGGCCAAAACTCACGCCACGGGATACGGCACTGCAAGATCACATGCAGGCAGTCTCGCCGGTGATTACCCGGGAAACCAGCATGTGGCGGGCCTGGATAGGCTTCAACGCCAGCCATAGCATGGGCGCCATCCTTTTCGGGCTGATCTTCGGCTACCTGGCGTACTCACATCCAGGACTGCTTTTCTCTTCGCCGTTTCTGCTGGGGGTCGGCGCTGCGATGCTGGGCGGCTATTTTCTGCTGGGCTGGAAATACTGGTTCAGCGTACCCTGGGCCGGCATAAGCACGTCACTGGCGCTGTTCCTGGCCAGCGTGGTCAGTTCCCGCCTGTAGTCGAGACCTCAGCCGGCAGCAGAGGCTGTCCGTTGCGCCGGCTCCTCGAACTTGGGGAAGGCGTTATTAATCGTCCGCAAGAATCCCATGAGTGGCACCAGGTGCGGGGCGATCAGGGGTTTGCCCGTGGTGAGCAGGGCCACCGAAATGTCGCGTGAAGGGTCGGCCCAGCAAAAGATACTGATGAAGCCCAGATGGCCAAAGGCCTCGCTGGTGCGCGGGCCATACATGCCAAACGGATAGTCGCCCAGCATGAAACCTTCGCTGGTACGCAGCGGCACCAGCAGGGTACGGTCGAACTGCCGGGCCGAGGCTTCACTGATCGCCCGCACTACCGTGGCGCGCTCGAACAGGCGTTTGCCGTTGTAGCTGCCACTGTTCAGCAGGCACTGGAAGAAATTGCAGGCTTCCTCGGCGGTGGCGTAGATGTTGCCGGCCGGGATCACCGCGTCCATGAACTCCGGGCTGTTGGAGACTTCGCAGACCCGGTCAAAGGTAGCCCCCAATGCACGTTTTACTACAAGGTCCAGCGGGAAAGGTTCCGGACGGCCGATGAAATAGTTCAGCGCTGCATGGTCGCGCTCACCTTCGGGTATGCCAAAGGTCATGTGTCTGGCGCCCAGTGGCCCGGCCACCCTGCTCCTGAGAATGTCAGGCAGTTCCTGGCCAGAGGCCCGGCGCATGACTTCGCCCAGTACGAAACCACCCGTAATGGCGTGATAGGCCTGGGCGGTGCCGGCATCCTTGCGCGGCCAGGCCTGGCAGAGCAGATCTACGCAGGCATCCCAATCCCAGAGGATGCTGGGGTCGAGGTCATCCTGTTTCAGGGTGGGGATGCCGCCCTTGTGCGACAGCACCTGACCGACCGTGATGTACTGCTTGCCGCGTACCGCAAATTCAGGAATGTATTCGGCCACCGGATCATGCAGGTGAATGAGGCCTTCTTCGGCCAGCTTGTGCACCATCATGGCGGTGATGGCCTTGGAAGCCGAGAACAGGCAGACCGGGGTATCCGCTTTCATGGGCATGGCATCGATGCCAGAGTCCTTGGGGCCATTGCCGTGGGCGTGACCAATGGCGCGGTTGATCACCAACTGGCCCTTGTGACGTACGGCCAGGCTGATGCCGGGCATGGTGCGGCTGCGATAGAGTTTTTCGACCGACTGCCAGACTTTCTGAATTGTCGCATCCTTGAGTCCGGCATCTCTGGGGTCAACCTCGTCGTCCTTGATATCCGTCACGGACTCCAGAGACTTGGGCAGTTTGATCAGGTTGGGGTCGAGGTAATTCTTCAAGGGACACTCCATACGCGATAGACCAACGCTTCTATGCTAACTGCTTTGATGGTGCTCGTCTCACAATCATGTCCTTGATGCTTCGATAGCCTCAGGCAGCTGGTTTGGCAACCATAAGGTAAAAAATAACTGCGACCGATGCGAAAGCAGGCCAGCCCAGCAAGAACCAGATACGCATCAACTTGAAATACTTCGGGCTGAGTTGCTCGTCCCGGATGACCGTATCAGCTGCCAGATCACGCACCCGCATTTGTATCCAGACTACCGGCAGCCAGCAGGCAACGGCGACCAGATACAGACCTATTGAAGTGGATATCCACGCTTGGTCCAGGGTCCACTGAGCTTGTGTTGCCAGCCACAGCCCTGTCGCGGGCTGAATAAGGATGGCGGGCGTGGTGAAGAGCCAGTCCGCGAGTACCACATTCCGCGATACGTTGGCAATGGCGCTGATATTGCCGCTGCGGTGTGTGCGCCACATATAGAACGCTGAGCCCAGGCCTGTGCCGAACAGAATCGTTGAGGACACCACATGGATCAGCTTAACGGTCAGGTAAAGGCTCATCGGGGGTCTTGCAACACCATGTAGGTGAGTATGGCCGGGATCATAGGAATATTCTTTATCAGGGCGCCAAATGGTTCCAGCCAAAGCGAAGGTAAGAAAACTCCGAGGAACAGGGTGTAGGCCAGTAGTGACAATAACATCAAGTTACCAACCAGGATCGGTCGATACCGGATCAGTACTGCAAAACCAATCACGAGGTCGAATAAGCTGGCGGTGATAATCAGCGGTCCGCCCAGTGTTGGCTTTACCCCGCTCTGCTCAAGGAGTGCCAGACTCTCCGGCAACGGTGTAACCAGTCCGCTGATACCTGACACTATCCATAGAAAAGCTAGGCAGAAAGTCAGAAGCGGAAAAACGAAATAGAGGCGCGCATGCCATCGGTCCTGAACCTGACTCGGGGCTGCTTGATAAGCCTGTTCAACGCTGCGTGCTGAGAAGCCCAGTGTTTCATGAAAGTGATTGGACGCGCCCGGTGCGCCAATGTTCGGATGTTGCATAAGTGTGGTCAGGGTTGTTCCTATAGGCCCCCTTCCCAACCACTCGCCGATATGTCCCAAGGCGCGTAACAGAACACGGGGTACAGGCAGAATCATGGGCTTTCGGAAGCCAAGCCAGTGTCGCGTACTCAGAAGAAAGGTGATCAGCTGCATTGGATCAGGGCCCACGGCATCGATTTCGATACAGCCATTCGTAGGGTTCTCCACTGCAGTGACGACCGCTCTGCCCAAGTCTTCCAGTGTAATGGGTTGAATCTCCTGCCGGCCAGTACCAGGTACCGGGATCAGGAATGGCAGGGCCGCAAGAGCACGCAGCAGCGAACTGCCGCCATAGGAGCCATGTGGCGAGTACACCATGGAAGGACGTAGGATTACAGAGTCTATATTCTGCTGCCTGAGATATGCGTCGGCCTCGTAACGGTATTTGAGGAAGGGATGTGTGGACGGCCCTCCCAAGGCGGATATCTGGATGACTTTTTTCACGTTCGCCTGTGAGCAGGCCTTGAATAGTGCGATGGGTGCATCCCGTAATACCCGTTCAAATCGGGTCCGGTGGTTTTCACGCAGGATGCCCACGCAGTTCACGACCACATCAATTTCCTGTAGCCGCTCGAGCCAGATTTCGACTTCTGTATCTTTGTTGAAGTCAATGTTGAACGTTCGGGTCTGCGGGCTTTGTGAGGATTCGCGAATGCCAGTGAATACAGTGTGCCCAGTCTGTTTTAATGCTGCGACGATATGCGAGCCGATAAAGCCGTTAGCTCCGGTTACCAGTATTCGCATTGTGTGGGCCGTCAGTCTTCAGGATCGTAGGCGAGATAGGGCGCCAGCCAGCGTTCGGCATTCTCCAGCGTCATACCCTTGCGCTCGGCATAACTCTCTACCTGATCCTTGAGCAGGCGGCCCACCACGAAGTATTGCGACTGCGGGTGTGAGAAATACCAGCCGCTGACCGAGGCGCCGGGCCACATGGCGTAGCTTTCGGTGAGGGTGATGCCGGTGTTCTTTTCCACATCCAGCAGTGACCAGAGGGTGCCTTTCTCGGTGTGCTCGGGGCAGGCCGGGTAGCCCGGCGCAGGGCGGATGCCCTTGTAGGTTTCCTTGATCAGCGCCTCGTTATCCAGTTGTTCATCGGCGGCGTAGCCCCAGTATTCCCTGCGTACCTTCGCGTGCATGAGTTCGGCAAAGGCTTCGGCCAGGCGGTCAGCCACGGCTTCCAGAAGAATGGCGTGGTAGTCATCGTGATCGGCCTTGAACTCCTCGACCTTTTCCTTGGAGCCCATGCCGGCGGTGACGGCGAAACCACCGACATAGTCGGCCAGGCCGGAGTCCTTCGGCGCTACGTAATCCGCCAGGCAGCGGTTGGGTACGCCGGCGCGGTGTTCGCCTTGCTGACGCAGATGGCGCAGGGTGGTCAAGGCTTCGCTGCGCGATTCGTCGGTGTAGACCGCGATGTCGTCTTCACCCACCTGGTTGGCCGGAAACAGGCCAATTACGCCATTCGCCTGCAGCCAGCCATCGGCAATGATGCGGTCGATCATCCTGTTGGCGTCATCGAAGAGCTTTTTCGCTTCCGGGCCCGTCGTCGGGTTGTTGAGAATATCCGGGTATTTGCCTTTCATTTCCCAGGCGTTGAAGAACGGTCCCCAGTCGATGTACTGGCGAATTTCTTCAATCGGATAGTTTTCAAATTTCTGCACGCCCAGGTGTTTCGGCCTGGGCGGCGTATAGCCTTCCCATTCGATCGGCGTCCTGTTGGCGCGGGCTTCCTTCAGGGGGATAGCCTTTTCGCGGCCGCGCTTGGAGGCATGACGCTCGCGAATGCCGTCGTATTCGTTCTTGACGCCTTCCATGAAGACGGGCCGATGTTCCTTGGAAAGGAGTGAGGAAACCACCGGCACGGAGCGCGAGGCATCCTTCACCCAGACCACGGGGTGTTTGTAGGCCGGGTCGACCTTGACCGCGGTATGGGCGCGTGAGGTGGTGGCGCCGCCAATCAGCAAGGGAAGGTCCATGCCCTGGCGTTGCATTTCGCTGGCAACAAACACCATTTCATCCAGCGAGGGCGTGATCAGCCCGGACAGGCCGATGATGTCGCATTTCTCCTCGCGGGCGGTCTGCAGGATTTTCTCTGCCGGGACCATGACGCCGAGATCCACTACGTCGTAGTTGTTGCATTGGAGCACGACGCCGACGATGTTCTTGCCGATATCGTGTACGTCGCCCTTCACGGTCGCCATCAGCACCTTGCCCTTGGCCTGGGTGTCCTCACCCTCGGCTTTTTCGGCTTCGATGTAGGGCAGCAGGTAGGCCACCGCCTTCTTCATCACGCGGGCCGATTTCACCACCTGCGGCAGGAACATCTTGCCAGCGCCGAACAGGTCGCCGACCACGTTCATGCCGTCCATCAGCGGGCCTTCGATCACATTCAGCGGGCGGCCGCCGGCATCCATGATTTTGGCGCGGGCTTCCTCGGTGTCTTCTTCAATGTAATCGGCAATGCCCTTCACCAGCGCATGGCTGATGCGTTCTTCCACCGGTTTTTCGCGCCAGGCCAGATCCTGTTTCTTTTCTTCGGCCGGGCCACCCTTGAAGCGGTCGGCGATTTCCAGTAGGCGCTCGGTCGAATCCGGCCGGCGGTTGAGGATGACATCCTCCACACGCTCACGCAGTTCGGCATCCAGATCGTCGTAGACGGCCAGCTGGCCGGCGTTGACGATACCCATATCCATGCCTGCCTGGATGGCGTGATACAGGAACACGGAGTGGATGGCTTCCCGTACCGGGTTGTTGCCGCGGAAGGAGAAGGACACATTGGACACGCCGCCGGAGATATGGGCATGCGGGCATTCTTTCCTGATGCGCCGCGTGGCCTCGATAAAGTCCACCGCGTAGTTGTTGTGTTCCTCGATGCCGGTGGCCACCGCGAAGATGTTGGGATCGAAGATGATGTCTTCGGGCGGGAAACCGATGCCGGTCAGCAGGTCGTAACTGCGTTTGCAGATTTCCACCTTGCGATCCTCGGTGTCGGCCTGGCCCACGGTATCGAAGGCCATCACCACCACCGCTGCGCCGTAGCGCATGATGGTCCGGGCCTGTTCGAGGAATTTTTCCTCGCCTTCCTTCAGCGAAATCGAGTTGACGATGCCCTTGCCCTGGATGCACTGCAGCCCGGCTTCGATCACCTCCCACTTGGAGGAGTCGACCATGATCGGCACGCGCGCGATATCCGGTTCGGCAGCAATCAGATTCAGAAAGCGCACCATGGCCGCCTTGGAATCCAGCATGCCTTCGTCCATGTTGACGTCGATCACCTGGGCGCCGTTTTCCACCTGCTGGCGCGCCACATCCAGTGCTTCGTCGTATTTCTCTTCCTTGATGAGATTACGAAACTTGGCCGAGCCGGTGACATTGGTACGCTCGCCGATATTGATGAACTGGGCAGAAGATTGGGTCATATCATCCACAGATTACACAGATTCAATTCATGAATCGTTTATAGCGCAGGCTACGTTCTCCGAAGTTAATCAGTAAGGCCTTTTTCAGTTTCGCGGCCTTCAGATAATTCAGTACCTGAGCTGCTTCATTTCCTGACAGATTTGTTAATGCCTTCAATTCAACGATTGTCGAATTGAAACAAACAAAATCTGCACGGTAGCCTGTTTTCAACAGGGTTCCCTTGTACTTGATATTCAGCGGAACCTCCCTTTGGAAAGGGATGCTCCTGTGACTTAATTCATGTGCCATCGCTTCCTGATATACCGGTTCCAGAAAGCCACATCCAAGTTCCTTATGAACCTCTATCGCTGCACCTATAACCGCAAAGGTTTCCTGATCACTGTCGTGCATTTCCTTCTCATTATTAATCTGTGAAATCTGTGTAATCTGTGGATCAATACTAAGCCGTCGTGTTGAATGGCTCCAGGCCGGATAGTCTGAGCGCAGGCTTCAATTCAGGCAGCTTGCGGGGCGCTTTGCCACTGACTGCTTCGGCCATGGCGCGGATGTGGTCGGGCGTGGTGCCGCAGCAGCCGCCGATGACGTTCAGCAGGCCGGCCTCAGCCCATTCACTGATCTGTTCGGCCATTTCTTCCGGGCCCAGGTCGTATTCGCCGAATTCGTTGGGCAGGCCGGCGTTGGGGTGGGCGGTGACATGGCATTCGGCGATGCGCGACAGCTCGGCCACGTACTGGCGCAGGGCATCCGGGCCCAGTGCGCAGTTCAGGCCAAAGAACATGGGCCGGGCGTGGCGCAGCGAGTTGTAGAAGGCTTCCGTGGTCTGGCCGGACAGGGTGCGGCCGGAGGCATCAGTGATGGTGCCGCTGATCATGATCGGAACCTTGACGTTGTGATCGTCGAAGTATTTCTCAATGGCGAAGATGGCGGCCTTGGCGTTGAGGGTGTCGAAGATGGTTTCCACCAGCAGAATGTCCGCGCCGCCGGCCAGCAGGCCGTCCACCGCTTCGGTATAGCTCTCGACCAGTTCATTGAAACTGACGTTGCGGAAACCGGGGTCGTTGACGTCCGGCGAAATGGACGCCGTGCGGTTGGTCGGGCCAAGCACGCCGGCCACGAAGCGTGGCTTGTCAGGCGTGGCCACGGCATCGCAGGCCTCCCGCGCCAGCTCGGAGCCGCGCTTGTTGAGTTCGTATACCAGCTCCTGCATGCCGTAATCGGCCTGGGCAATGGAGGTGGAGTTGAAGGTGTTGGTCTCGACGATATCGGCGCCGGCTTGCAGGTAGGCTTTGTGGATGTCGCGGATGATATCCGGCTGGCTCAGGGTGAGCAGATCGTTATTGCCTTTCACATCCTGCGGCCAGTCCTTGAATCGTTCGCCACGATAGGCAGCTTCGTCCAGCTTGTGCTGCTGGATCTGTGTGCCCATGCCGCCATCGAGAATGAGGATGCGGCTGGCCAGCAAGGCATTCAGTTCCGGGGATTTGTCGATAGCGCTCATGTGCGGATCATACAGGCCGAGAAAACAGGCTGAATATTATACACTTATCCGGATAAGCGCATAATAAAACTAGCCTGCCAGTTTCTGGAACACTTCCCTGGTGAAATCGTCGGCCGGGAAAAAGGTCTCGATTCGCAGTTCGTCGGTGGTGATGTCCTGCGGTGTGCCGAAGGTGGAAATCATGGTGAAAGTCTTCAACACCATACCGCCCATGTCCATTTCCACGGGCATGATGGGGGGCGGCGGCGTTTGCCAGATGGCGGATTCGGCATCCGGTACACCGGGATACTGACTGATTTCATCCAGCAGTTTTTTCAGACTGCTGTCACCGGGTTCGGTAGCCGCCTCGCGTTGCAGCCGGTTGAGCATGTGGGTGACCACCTGATCCCAGTTACGGATCAGGGGCTGCATGCCCTGAGGATGGAAAATGAGCCGCAGCGTGTTCTGGTGACCGCTCGGGTCAATGCGTTGCCAGACCTCCTCCGGGTCACCCAGCGAGGCGTACATGCGATGGGCCGCCTCGTTGCCCATGATCAGATCCCAGTCACGGTTGACCACGATCGCGGGGTAGGGCTCGTGATGTTTCAGGGTCATCTCCAGGGCCTGCCGCACCGGTTTCATGTCCGGCCCGTCTAGCTCCCGTTCGCGATAGAGGGGCGCGAACCCCGCGGAGCCCAGCAGGGTGTTGCGTTCACGCAAGGGGACATCCAGCGCTTCGGCCAGTAACAGCACCATATCGCGGCTCGGCTGCGCGCGGCCGGATTCCAGGAAACTGAGGTGGCGTTGGGAAACCTCGGCTTCCACGGCCAGATCCAGCTGGCTCAGCTTGCGGGAGCCTCGCCAGGATTTGAGTAATTGTCCGAAAGGGTTGTTGCGCGTGGCGACGGCTTCCATGGCGGTCTCCTGCTTGGGTCTGTGTGCAGTATGGCAGCGGCTGATGGGAATGCCATTACCTGACGGGTAATTGCCGGGTTTACGTGAGGGGCAGATGATGGATGCCGAGTCAGACAGAAGGAGTAAACATCATGAATGCCAAGCTATTGATTCTGTGGTTTGTTTTTATCGACTTTGTGGCCTATACCGGCTATGTGGTCTGGCAGGACGGGTATTTCGCTTTCATACCCATGGCGATTTCCAGCCTGTGGAACTTGCAGGTGTTTCTGGACCTGGTCATCGCCTTGCTGCTGGTCTGCACCTGGATGCTGATTGACGCCAGGAAGCGCGGCGCCAATGCCTGGCCGTACGTGATTGCGACCTTCTTTATTGGCAGTATTGCGCCGCTGTGGTATCTGATACGGCGGGAGTCGGCCAAGGCCTGATCAGATCATTTCGAGCAAGCGAATGAAACGGGTGAGTGGAGGAATCTCAACGCTTGAGGTTTCGCCACTCACCCATTCAGGCTCTGGCGGGATGAGGTTCTATTGCGGATCGCCGATCCGCATCCCGTCACCGGTTTCCTCGATCTCGGGTTCGGCAGGAACGGTCGGGGCATCGGCACCCGGTTCCTGAATGCGGACTTCCAGCTTCTCGCGCAGTTTCTGGCGTTCCTCGCTTTCCTGTTCTTCCGCCTGCTGATCCTGGTATTCGCGCAGCGTCTGCAGTTCCGGCGAAAGACGGTGATTCCAGTCGGCGCCATCCAGCGGTTCGTAGGTATCGGGAATGGGCTTGTCTACCTTCTTGGGCAACAATCCGCTTTTCTTTTCCGCATCCTCACCCTGAGCGGTCATGGTTATGGCGCCCAGACCCATCAGTAAAACCAGGGAGAGTTTTTTCATGACATTCCTCTATCAATTCAGCTGGATGGCCTGGTAAAGCCAGAGCACCCACATGGCGATCAGCACCAGCCAGCTCAGAATAAACACACGGAAACGATACAACACATTGTTAAACGTGAGATGAATGGCGCTATGCAGCAGACGCAGGCCGACATAGCTCCAGGCCAGTATCAGCATGGCGTCGCTGCTTAAGCCGGTGACAAAAACAATAATGCAGATGACATGGAACAGCATCGGCATTTCGAACTGATTGACCACATGCCGGGACACCACGCGCAGACGTTCAGGTTCCTCGCCGACATAGGCACGGAAATAATTCGGATGGATTTCGCGGCGTCCGATGGCCCGTGTGCGTAGAAAGCCGAGTATGAAATACAGTGTCAGGGTCCACAGCGCCATCACTGCTGCTGGATACAGGACGCCAAAGTCGACGCTGAGGTTTAGCATGTGGTCTCCCGGGGCTACATCATGCCGAGCTGCAATTTTGCGGCATCGGTCATCATGCCCTGATTCCAGGGCGGGTCAAAGACCAGTTCCACGGCAACGTTCTTGACCGTGGGAACCTTTGATACCTTGGCTTTGACATCGTCAACCAGAATGTCGCCCATGCCGCAGCCGGGTGCGGTGAGCGTCATCTGGATATCAATGTTGCGTTGCCCGTCTTCTTCCTGGTGAATCTCGCACTCGTAGATCAGGCCGAGTTCGACAATATCCACGGGAATTTCGGGATCGAAGCAGGTGCGCATCTGGTCCCAGACCAGTTTCTCCACGTCCTCATCGCTGGCGTCGGGCGGCAACTCGGGCCCGGCTACCTGTTCCTTGCCCAGCGCATCGGCATCCATGCCGTCCACACGGAACAACCGGCCCTGTATATAAATGGTGTAACTGCCACCCAGCGCCTGGGTGATATGGCATTCCGTCCCTTCGGGAATATGTACCTTGTCGCCCTGCGGAACCAGCACGGCAATAAAGTCGCGGCTGGTGGTGACCAGTTCGCTATTCGAGGTAATCATGGGTGCTCACGTTGAAAACAAAACACTAGTATAGTGGACAGCCATAATTTGCTCTGGTTTTTCAGGTCATGAAACATCAGAAGTACAAGCGCCCAAAGGGTGGGTAGGAGGAGTTAGGGATGCGTATTGGCGTTGTGGTCGATTCGACTTGTGACTTGCCGCAGGAGTTCATCGAAAAACACAATATACGGATTCTGCCGATCACATTACACCTGGACAACGATCATCTGGTGGACGAACGTGATCCGCAGGCAACGCTGGCTTTTTATGACGCCGACCTGGCCGACCGGGGGCATAACGCGGAGTCGGCGCCTTTCACAGTGCAGCAGATTCAGGAAGTCTTCCTGGAGCGCCTGGTGCTGGATTTCGATTTCGTTTTCTGCATCACAGTGCATGCCGGCCGAAGTCCCATTTTCGCCAATGCTACGAAGGCTTCGTTCTCTATCCTGAGTGGTTACCGCCGCATACGTAAGGAGGCCGGGGTCAGTGGCCCCTTTTCCATGCGCGTCATCGACAGCAAGACAATGATGGCCGGCACGGCGGTGGTTGCCGCCGAGGCCTGCGGTCTGGCCGAACAGGGTTTTACGCCTAACGAAATCCGTCAGCATCTGGACAACATCGTGGAAAACACCATTGGCTACATGGTGCCCGATGACCTTTATTACATTCGCACGCGAGCCAAGAAAAAGGGTGAGAAGAGTGTGGGCCTGGTCAGCGCCGTCCTTGCGGGCGCGCTGGATATCAAGCCGATTCTTTCTGCCTATCATGGCGAGACCAAGCCGGTCGCCAAACTGCGTGGTTATGAGCCGGCCGTGGAAAAAATGCTCAAGCATGTGGCCGAGCGGGTACGCAACGGTGATCTGATGTCGCGTTATGTCTGCCTGAGTTATGGCGGCCATCCCGACACCGTGCGCAGCATGCCTGGTTATGCCGAACTGGAGCAGGCCTGCGAGGACGCCAAGGTGGAACTCATGCTGAGCATCATGAGCGCCACCATTGCCGTGAATGCCGGACGCAATTGCCTGACGGTGGCCTATGCCGGGGCAATGGCGCCGATGGAGTAAAGGCCGGTACACACCTGAACGACGGCTCAAGTAGAATGCCCTTCTGAATCCAGAAGGGCTTTTTCATGGCAGCAAGCAAGGCATCAGACGTGCAGCGTGGCAAACGTGCGCCGCTGTTCGAATTGATGGATGCTATTTTCTACAAGGGACATCTGCGGGTTATCGACTGGGAAGGTCGGCAGCACGACTTCGGCCAGATCGATCAAAAACCCGTGGTGATCCGCCTGCCGGATTCGGCAGTGCAATGGCAGCTGTTGCGACATCCCCGCCTGGGTATCGGCGAAGCCTACATGGATGGCCGTATTGAGCTGCTGGAAGGCGATCTGTTCGATTTCCTCAGTCTGCTGGCGCGTAACCGGTCCGCGTTACGCAAGCACAGCAAATTCGCCAAAGTCCTGCATATGGGACGCGTATGGATACGCGGTCTGGCGACCTACAACCCCCCGGACCGTGCCCGTGACAACGCCGGACATTACGAATTGTCCCGTGACTTCTTCCGGCTTTTTCTCGATCGTAACCTGCAATATTCCTGCGGCTATTACCGCAGCGTGAACGATGATCTGGAAACCGCCCAGCTCAACAAGATGCGCTATCTGGCCGGCAAGCTCATGCTGGACAGGCCGGATCTGAAATTGCTGGACATCGGCTGTGGCTGGGGTGGCCTGAGCCGGTTTTTCGCCACCCAGTATGGGGCGAAGGTGGATGGCATCACGCTGTCGCAGGAGCAGCTGGATGTCTGCATGCAGGAGCGGCAGGCGGCCAACCTGGAGGCGCAGACGCATTACGCCTTGCAGGATTACCGGCACGTGCAGGGGGAATATGACCGCATTGCCTCGATTGAGATGTTCGAGCATGTGGGTCCACAGCACTTTGTAGAATACTTTCAACAGATCCGCCGCCTGCTCAACCGGCAGGGGGTCTGTGTGCTGCAGTTCAGTGGCCGCATGAGCAAGCCCGGTGCTTCCGATCCCTGGTTGAACAAATATATCTTCCCCGGTGGCTATACGCCGTCGCTTTCGGAAACCATTGCGGCCATCGAAAAGGCCGGCTTATGGGTGTCTGATGTGGAAGTCTGGCGCCTGCACTATGTCCATACTCTCAGGGACTGGTTGCAGCGCATGCACGAGAACCGTGACACGATTGTCGAGATGTACGACGAGCGTTTCTTCCGCATGTGGGAGTTCTATCTGGCCCTGTGCAGGGTGGCCTTCAATACCGTGGGGCAAACTGTTTTTCAGCTACAGATCACACGCAGCCGCCGCAGCGTGCCGCAAACGAGGGATTACATTAGTATCTAGACTATTGCCAGGGCATGGCATTACATAAAAGGGAGACTCATGCCTTACGTCACAGCGCGCGATGGCGCGAAATTACATGTCCGCGTGGTCGGCCGCGGACAACCGGTGGTGATGCTGCACGGCTTTGCCATGAATTCCAACCACTGGCTGCCTTATGTGCTGCCATTGAGTCGTCGCTATCGGTTCATTTTGCCGGATATGCGGGGTTTCGGCGCCTCTCATCGGGTCAATCACAACAACGATTGCATCATGAGCAATTACGCCGAAGATCTGGATGACATTCTTGATGCCATGGATCTCGACGAAGTTGCGCTCGGCGGCATTTCCATGGGGGCTTACACCAGCCTGCAGTTCCACAAGCTCACCGGTTTCAAACGCGTCAGCAAGTATCTGCATATTGACCAGGCACCCCGCGCCATCAATGGACAGGACTGGACACATGGCTTGTTTGGCAGCTCGCAGAGCAAGGAATTCGAGCAATTCCGCCAAATGCTGGCCCGCAGCGAGGCATACGGACCGGAAACGCAATTCAGCGATCTGCCGGAAGACTTTCGCAAGGATGTGCGAGGCGCTTTCAGCGGCTTTGTCTGCTACGCCATGTCCAAACGCAGCCATCAATGGTTTGTTAAGGGCTTGTTTTCCAGTGAAAAACTGGCCAGCTTCGCCCTGCCTACCGAGAACTGGTACAGCTACGTGCGTTGCATGCGTGCCTATGTGGAGCGGGATTACGACATGCGTCAGAGCCTGGCGGAAATGAACAAACCCATGACTCTCATGGTGGGCATGCAGTCACGCATGTACCCGGCCGAAGGGCAGTTGCATATCAAGGAACTGGTGCCGCACGCCCGAGTCATGCGCTTCAACCGTTCCGGGCATGTGCCGTTTCTGGATGAACCCGTGAAATTCGTTCGCGGACTCAAGAAATTCCTCGACAGCTGAGCCAAGGCGCAAAGCTTCAGCCACTTATCAGGTTTATGCCTTAACTGCTTGCCAATGCTCGCATTTTGTCCTAGTCTGGCCCAAATCTGTATATGAAAACACGGACGCCGTCATGATCGCCAACCACTTGCGCCCTTTTCTGCTCATTCTGTTGACCACTTTCCTCGTTATGGGACTTTCTTCCTGTGGCGGAGGCGGTGGAGGCGATGATGGTGGTTGTGTGGATGAATCCTCCTTTGGTGATTGTGGTGATGGTGGCGATGGTGATGGCGACGGTGGCGACGGCGATGGTGGCGACGGCGATACCGGCGGTGACGGAGACACTGATACGTCGCCCCAGCGCGTGGGCACATTTTCCCTGACGACCCTGAATTCTGAAATTATTGCCAATGGCACGTCTTCAACAGTGGTGCGCGCCACACTGACAGACACCAGCGGTTCAGCGGTTTCAGGTGTTGAAGTTACCTTTGACACCAACAACGGTACGCTGAGTGGCACGAATCCTCAAAGTACCGGCAGCGATGGTATAGCGGAACTCAATATTACCTCGCCGTCACTGGCCGGTTCTGCTGTGATTACGGCGAGTATTACTGATGATGATCTTGGGACGTTCACCGAAACCACCACGTTGGATTTCGTATCCGGGCCTACGGATGGGGGGAATTCCATCATCACAGCAAACCCCGCCAGCCTGCCGGCTGATGGGACGTCTACCAGCACGATTACTGTTCTACTGCTAGATGCAGATGGTAACCCGGTTGCAGACGGAACCTCGGTCAGTTTGCAAACGACATTTGGAACGATTACTTCGAGTGTGACTCAAACCACAAGTCTGGGGCGTGCGGAATTCACGTTGCAGGCGCCGAATTCTTCCGGTCAGGCAGTGCTTAGCCTTTTTGGAGTCCCAGGCCCCAGTGCGACCGTGAATTTTGGCGTGGTTAGTACTGGTGAGCCACCACCTCCTGCAAGTATTCAGACGACAGTTGATGAGCCGCGAGTTTCTGTAAGGGGAGTAGGACAGAACTCACATGCCGATATCTCCGTAACGGTCAGAGACCAATCGGGTAATCCGATAGACGAATCCAATTACGATGTCGCAAATATCAACAATCTGTGTATCCGTTTCCAGGCGAGGCCCAATGGCGGTGAAGAGGTTTCCGGGAACAATGCGACCGGCGATAATGTAAATACCACGGACGATGGCCAGCCCCTGGCTCTGCGTACAACCGGCGGTTTGGCCACCATCGGTTTTGATTCGGGAACGTTGCCGGGTGTGGTCGAATTGCGCCTCAGCGTTCTAGATTACGACGCTACCAGCTGTGCTGATCCTGCTGCCGTAACGGTCCTGGTGGCTCAGATTTCAGTTGCTTCTGGACCGCCGGAGAGCATCGTGATCACTGCACCGCTGACCGATGCCATCAGTAAAGTTGCCGGCGCAGTATATCAACGCAAGGGTACGGCAGTGATTTCGGATCGCTGGGGTAACAACGTGCCGGACGGTACTCTTATCAACTTCGGCATGATGGATTCGATCTTCGTGCGTGACGAAGTCGATGGTGGTGATATAACGGATGGGGACCCTGTGCTTGCCGGTTCTGGACCTAATCTCATCGTTAGTCCGGATGATGATGACGACTTCTACGCCAATGGCAATTCGGCGAACAACGCAACCGATGTCGGTACTGCCATGCTCATTCGAAATGGTACAACCTTCACGGTGGACTCAGGATCCCGTGTCCTTCTGTTGCAGGGTGCTGCAGTAAATAAGGGAAGGTTTGTCAGCGGTGTATCGGTAGATGACGTGACTACCAATCGTGATTACGAAGTCAGTAGTCCGGGCACCGATGATACGGAGCTGGATTTTGTGATTGGTCGTACTTTCTTCAGTAGTACCATCGCCGGTTTTAACGCCGACGGGGATCTGACGCCAGGCACGGGTGTGACTGAAAACAGTATTGCTGAGTTTGTAATTCAGTATCCTGTCAGTGATGGGATAAATGGTACGACATTGCTCGGTTGTTATGGCGATTCGAACGTGGATGTGCGTATTCCCGGGCCGCCACGTTCTAGGCAGGTTGTGGTCGCAGCGAGTTCCAGTGATTCGGGTGCTACTGCAGTTAGTGAGGGCTTTTGTTTCTCCGTAATTCTGCCCCTGCAGTTGGTGCGGGTACCGCCGCAGGTGGGTAGTTTGTTTGAGGGTGATGTCGTCGAAGTAAAAGTGACGGTACGTGATAACGGTGATGAAGGTGAGGGCTTGCGCCTGCCATTCATTACTGTGACCTGTCAGTCCAATGAAAACGAAATAAATTGTGACGATGATGATGAATGGACTAACGACGGGGCCGATAACGATACGGTTGCGGGAGAGTTCGGTGATCCTGCAGCAACCAAGTTCGAGTTGGTGACCGATGTAAACGGCGAGGTCACGTTCTTTGTGCACTGTAACGTTTCGACAGGCGGGACAACACCGACCGTAACGTTCTCCGCAGGCGAGACTTCCGTAACCGAAAGCTTGTCATGCGTGCCTCCAGCGAGTCCATAGCAACAAGAGTGTTATTTAAGCGAGTTTTTGAACCGCTTGGATTTCTCGGAGTCCAAGCGGTTCATTCGTATGCACCGGAGTTAATAATGAATAAATCTGTTGTCTTGGGTCTGGCAGCCGTATTTCTGGTGGCTTGTGGCTCTGGCCCAAGCGCCGATGCGCAGGAACCTCAACCACGCAGCGTATCGGTTTCCGGTGTCGGCGAGGTCGAGGCAACCCCCGACGCGGCCTACATCAGCATGGCCATCGAGGCGCGTCACAAGAATCTGTCCGCAGCCCAGGATGAGGTGGACGGCAAGGTCAAGAGCTTCCTGAAGCTGGTGGATGATCTGGATATCGACCGCAAGTTCGTGAAGACCGTGGGCAAGAATGTCCGCCCGGAATACGAGTGGGATGACAAGGCCCGCAAGCGGCACCACATCGGCTATTACGTGGATCGCCAGTTGCAGGTGGACCTGCGTGATCTGGATAAGCTGGGCGCCTTGCTGCACCGCGCTGTTGAATCCGGGGTAAACCAGGTGTCGCCACCGCAGTTGCGCTCCACGCAGGAGCGGGAATTGCGCCGTCAGGCGCTGGCCAGGGCAGCCGAGGACGCACAGGCCAATGCCGAAGTGCTGGCCAAGGCGCTGGACGCCAAACTGGGCGAGGTGCGCCAGATTTCAGCCCAGAACGAGGTGTACCACCCTCAGCCGGTTTACCGCATGGCCGCCATGAAGATGGAGGCTGCGGGCGACATGGCTGCCGAGCAGACCTATGAAAGCGGCCAGATTCGTTTCACAACCAATGTCAGCGCCACTTTCGATTTGAAGTAGGTTTGGATTCCGGATAAATCCCTTCGGGATTTTCCGGAATGCGTAAAGGCAAGCGTTGGCTGGCTATTCCCAGGAAAATCGCGAGTCGCCTGTTCACTTCGATCAAGGTTTTCTGATCAATCTCGCCTATGCTGCCGGTGACCTGCTCCCGCGGCACGGTGATGATTTTAAAGGCGTTACGGCGCTTGCGTACCCGTTCTGATACATGAGTTGCCATCAACAGACTCCATGGGAATGACAAATAACTTGATACTGGTATTCTGCACTTTGTTACATGTAACGTCGATGACGGTTCTTGCCTCAGCACTGTAACGATTTCCCAGTTCCAATCTGCCAGTTCTAATCTGCCAGTTCTAATCTGTGAGAATCTGTGTAATCTGTGGATACACGTCTTTGCGAGTGCTGTATGCCCTGGGAGAAAAAAGTTCCTCTGCTCATTGCCCACCGGGGCATGAGTCGCCAGTACCCGGAAAACACCATGCCGGCCTTTGAGGCGGCAGTGCAGGCCGGCGCCGACATGATCGAACTGGACATTGCCCTGAGCAGTGACGGGGCGTTCGTCGTCATTCATGACGACACGCTCATGCGCACCACCGACAGTTCCGGCTTTGTCTGCCACTATCCGAGCGACGAAATTGTGGAGATGGATGCCGGGCACTGGTTCGGCTCGCAGCCGGACAGCATCCATGTGCCTGCGCTGGACGAGGTGCTGGAAAAAATCGCCGGGCGCATTGACCTCAATATCGAGGTCAAGCCGTTCTTTCCCCTGAATCAGTCGGGACGCATGCAGGCAGCCCTGTCACGTCTGATGACCCTGCTGGATGAGCGCGGGCTGCGCGAGCAGGTGATTCTGTCCAGCGTGAATTTCTACCTGCTGGAATATATCCGCGAACTCGATCCGGACATGCGTCTGGGCCTGATTTTTCGGCGGCCCCTGACCGACTTTGACCCGGTCGTGGTCTGTGAAAGCTTGCGGGCCTATTCCCTGCATCCCTGGCATGTGCAGACCACGGCTGAGCTGGTGCAGGCCATGCATCACATCGGCGCCAAGGTGTTTCCCTACACCGTGAACGAAATGCCGCGTCTCAGACAGCTCATGGCCATGGGGGTGGATGGCGTGTTCACCGATACCCCGGACATACTGCGTACTGAGTTGCAGGCTGCCTGACTAGCTGACTAGCCGGCCCTGGGCCGGACCAGAAAGTGGGCTATGGCCGGCAATACCAGAATGGCGCCGAACAGGTTGGCGGTAAACATGAACACCAGCAGCAGGCCCATGTCGGCCTGGAATTGCAGGCCGGAAAACAACCAGGTGCTTACGCTGACCAGCAGGGCGACCGAGGTAAAGATCACGGCCTTGCCGGTGTGCTGCAGGGTGCCATACCAGGCCGTGCGTAACGGTTTGCCGGCATCCAGGTATTTCTGCAGCACACTCCACAGGTAGATGCCGTCGTCGACGCCGATGCCCACCCCGAAGGCCACCACGGGCAGGGTGGCGGATTTCAGACCGATATCCATCAGCGCCATGAAGGCGTAGGTCATCATCGAGACCAGCGCCAGCGGGCCGACAATACAGATAATGCTGGGAACGCTGCGGAACGAGAGCCAGATGAACAGCAGCAAGACCGCATAGACCCAGAGCACAACCTCGACTTCCTTGGCCTTGATCTCCTCGTTGGTGGCGGCCATGACGCCGACATTGCCGGAAGCCAGTGCCAGATTCACGGGCACGCTTTCGGGGATGCCGGCATTGAAATCCTTGGTGGCCTGCACGATTCGGGAAATGGTTTCTGCCCGGTGGTCAGTGGTGAAAATCAGCACCGGCATGACGCTGCAGTCCGGGTTTTTCAGGCCGGCGGACGTCGGCACCGGATTGATGGCCTGGACCAGCTCGAACTGGTTGCGGGGCAGGGTGCGCCAGGCCAGGTTTCCCTCGTTCCATTCGCCACGGATGCGTTTGCCGACCTGGGGCAGGGATACGACCAGTTGCACCCCGGTGGTGTTCTGCATATGCCAGGCATAACGGTCGATGGTTTCCATCACATCGTGGCGAATACAGGCCTCGGCATCGGTTTCGACAATCACCTTGAGCAGATCGACACCGAGGTAGAAGTTCTGTGCAATGGCTTGCGAGTCGATGTTGTAGCGGCTGTCCGGGCGCAGCTCGGGTACGCCGACCTGCAGATCCCCGATCTTGAGGTCCTGATACTTCCAGATACTCCCCGCCAGGAATGCGGCGCAGATCAGCAAGGTCAGGCTGGCCCAGCGGACGTCCGTGAGCACAGCCAGAATTTTCCACAGACGATCGCCCAGTTCCTTGCGTTGATGCTGACGTTGCCGGAACTTGTCGACATCGGCCAGGTGGACCCAGGTCAGGACGATGGGCAGCATGGCCTTGTTGGTAATGATGATCGCGGCCATGCCCAGGGCGGCATTGACCGCCATTTCCTGCACGATATCGATCTCAATGAGGGCAATCGTGGCAAAACCGATGACATCGGTAATCAGGGCCGTGGTGCCGGGAATGGCCAGGCGCCGGAAGGTTTCTACCGATGCGTCGTAACTGTTGAGGCCGTTCTCGGCGACTTCATTGCCCCAGGCATTGATGTACTGCACCCCATGGCTGACGCCGATGGACAGCACCAGGAAGGGCACCAGGATAGCGAAGGGGTCGAGTCCCATGCCGGCGCTGTGCAGCAGGCCGAACTCCCACACCACAGCCACGATCGCCGCGCCCAGTGGCAGTAGCGACAGACGGAAGGAACCGCAGAAGGCCCATAACAGCAGCATGGACAGCAGCAGGGCCACGGCAAAGAAGGACACGACTTCGAGCGCGGCATCGGTGACATCGCCAATGATCTTGGCAAAGCCGATGATATGAATGCGGATGCCTTCGCCTTCAAATTCCTGACGGATGGCTTCCAGTTTTTCCGCCACTTCGCGGTAGTCGAGTTTCTCGCCGGTCACCGGGTGCCATTCCAGTAACTCGGCCACCACCATGGCGCCGTCCTGGTTGTTGGCCACCAGCCGTCCGATGACACCCGCCTTGCCGACGTTGTTGCGAATCTTCTCGAACATGGCCGGGTCAGGCTGGTAGTCCCGTGGCACCACGTCGTCTCCGGAGAAGCCGTCTTCCACGATCTCGATGTAGCGCACGCCCGGTGTGAACAGTGAACGCACACTGGCGCGGTCCACACCGGGCAGGAAGAAGACCTCGTCCGTGACCTTGCGCAGGGTTTCCAGGAACTGTTCGTTGTAGATGTCGCCATCCTCATTCATGAGGACCACGGAAATCAGGTTGGCGCCGCCAAAGGCTTCTTCATATTGCTTGAAGGTCTGCATATAGGGGTGTTCGAGCGGAATCTGTTTCTCGAACCCGGCATCGATACCGACCTGCATGGACTGGTAGAGCATCACTCCCGTGAACAGCACGAGGATCGCCATGGCCAGTTTGCGGCGGCCATATATGAGCGGGATCAATACCCGGAGGATCTGTTCCTGCGTAATCATTGCTGGGTAATCTTGTTAATGTCTCCGTCCCGCATTATGCCCAAGCGTCATGGCCCTTGCTTGTTGCCTGCGGCATGCTGCCCCAAAATACGCGCTTCAAACCAAAGGAGGATCACCATGGGACGTATTCAGGACCTCAAGGATCTGGTGGAAGATGCCATTGATCATGGCGCCACCACGGTGGAAGAAGTGCATCAGCGTGTGGCTGCACTGCCCTTCGACCAGCTGGAAAAGATTGCCGCCATCGAAGGCATGGTGGGCAAGGCCCGTGACCTGCACGACGAAACCGTTGGCACCGTCTATGACACCATCCGTGAAGTGAACGCCCGCGTGGGCGAGCTGGCTGATGAGGCGCTGCGCCGTCTGGGACAGGGCGAGGAAGGCTAAACGTCCATGTCCCTGCGCATCGGCCCGTATCTGTTGCCTAACCGGTTGGTGGTGGCGCCCATGGCGGGTGTCACTGACCGGCCGTTCCGGCAGATGTGCAAACGTCTGGGTGCGGGCATGGCCGTGTCTGAAATGGTGGCCGCCAACCCCGCGCTGTGGGGCACGGACAAGCATCGCCGGCGCAGCAATCATGACGGCGAGGTCGAACCACGGGTGATCCAGATCGCCGGCTGGGCGCCGGAAATGATGGCGGAGGCGGCGCGTTACAACGTGGCGCGGGGCGCGCAGATCATCGATATCAACATGGGCTGCCCGGCCAAGAAAGTCTGCAAACGCGCTGCCGGTTCGGCCCTGCTGGCCGACGAGAAACTGGTGGGCGAGATTCTGCGGGCCACCGCGGGCGCCGTGGATGTGCCGGTGACACTGAAGTTTCGCACCGGGCCGCACCGGGGCAATCGCAATGCCCTGAGCATTGCGCGTATGGCCGAGGATGCCGGTATTGCCGCCCTCACGCTGCATGGCCGCACCCGCGCGGATGCCTACAAGGGCGAGGCCGAGTACGACACGATTGCGGCAGTCAAACAGGCGGTAGACATTCCGGTGATCGCCAACGGCGATATCGACTCGCCGCAGAAGGCGCTACAGGTGCTCCGGCATACCGGAGCCGATGGCCTGATGATTGGCCGGGCAGCGCAGGGCCGGCCCTGGATCTATGGGCAGGTGGCGCATTATCTGGAGACAGGAGAGCAGCTGGATGATCCCGCCGATGAATTTCAATACCAGGTGCTGAATGAGCATCTGGATAATCTCTACGCCTTTTACGGTGAGCGTCTGGCCGTGAAAATCACGCGCAAGCACGTCGCCTGGTATCTGGATGCACGGCAGGCTTCGGTTAACTGGCGGCAGAGAATCTTGCGCGCGGAGTCAGCGGCGGATCAGAAGACCAGTCTGGCTGCATTCTTCGAGCAGGCGGTCTTGCCCCGGGCTGCCTGACTACAGCGCCCAGTGCGGCACGTTGTTGCCGAAACCCTTCAGGTTCAGGCCCTCGCGTGAATCCAGCTGCGTAACCTCCGACCCGAGTAATTCCCTTGTGCGGCCATCGAGCAGGACTTCACGATTCTTGGCGTTTTCGCATAGGCGGGAAGCCAGATTCACTGCCGAGCCGACTGCCGCGTATTCCATGCGGCCCTCGCCGCCGATCACCCCGACGGTGACGGGCCCGCTGGCGATGCCTACACCCACACCTAGCTGCGGTCCGTTCTGTGACCAGCTCTGGGCGAGGATAGTGACACGTTCCACGATATGTTGGGCGATGTGCAGGGCCTTGGGGGCATGGTCGTCATAGGCCAGCGGTGCGCCGACCAGAATGAGGATGCCGTCCCCGGCATAGTCCTTGATGGTGGCGCCGTGCGAGGCGACGATTTCACCAACGGCATCATAGTATTCACGCAGTACGGTAATCACCCGCTGCGAACTGTTGGCTTCGGAAAACGCCGTAAAGCCGCGCAGGTCGCAGGCGACCACGCTGATTTCCTGATTCTGATCCTTGAGCGTGGCATCCATGCCGCTCTGGCGCACCATTTCCAGTACCTGGGGTGACAGGAAGCGACTCATGAACAGACCGCGCCGGCCCTGATGAATGTGGTACTGAATGGCGCCGATCAGAAAAATCATCAGGCCAATCGAAGAGGAAATGGAGGCCATATGCGTCGGCAGCACCAGCCCGGCCGCCAGGAAGGGCACGGCAATGACGAAGGCGATCAGACGGATACTTTCCTGTACCTCCGGGCGCCGATTGAGAATCAGCAGTACCGAAAAAGCCCCCAGTGTCATGGAAGCTTCCATGGGCAGGGCAAACAGCCAGAAGCCCTTGTCGAACAGCGCTTCATTAGGGGTGGCAAAGGAACCGAAAAATTCATGCGCCTTCACCGTGGGGTAGATGAAACCCATGACCGCATAGAACAGCATCAGTGCCTGGGCCACGCGCAGAACGTTGTCACCTGTTGTGGTACGCAGATCATGTGAGGGAATGGTGCGGCGTATGCGCAGAATCCATTCAAAACCACCCACTGCGGCAACCATGTCGGCAACGCCGGAGATGCCGGTCCAGTGCGGAACGGTTTCCTGGGTATAGAGGTGGTAGAAGCTGGTATTCAGGGCAATGGAAGCGCCCACGCCAAGGAAGAACAATGCCAGGTATTTGCTGGTGGGAGACTGCGGGTCGGCGGCATAGAAGGCCAGGCCCATGCCGAGTGAAATCACGGTGAGTACCGCCTGACCATTGAAGGTGGCGATCACCGAACTCAGAAATTCAAAAATTGCGACGACTTCCTGCATTTTGCGCCTCCCGTAAACATCATTCTGACATGCGGGCCGCTCATCTGTGTTGCTTTCCCCCGGCATTGCCAGCGACGGTCAAGGGGGTAACATAGAGCCACTATATAACGATGCAGGCGGGAGAGGGTGCATGAGCAGGCTTTGGGTGGTATTGAAGGCATACAGGTGGTTGCTGCCGGTGATGATGCTGGGGTTGTCGGCTTGCGGCAGCGATAACGACGACGATTTCGGTGGCGGCAATGGCGGTGGCCAGGTGGGTGAAAGCAAACTCACGGTGCTGGTGGTGGTGATCGACAGCCTCATGCCCGAAGAGATTGGCGCGGCGCTTACCCCCACGCCCGCCCTGGTCGGGTTGCGCGACAGCGGGACTTTTTACAATGAAAGCCGTTCGGTGTTTTCCGCTGAAACCATCCCCAACCACGTGGCCATGATGACCGGGGTCTATCCGGGCAGTAACGGCATTCCCACCAATACCTACTGGAACCGCATGGGTGCGCTGGAAGACCGCGATCTGTCCCTGCCGACCGAGGTCGAGGTGGATAACCTGTTCACCCGCATCAAGAACGAATGTCCAAATCTTCGGACGGCGGCGATCATGTCCAAGGATTATCTGTATGAGGTCTTCTCGGGTTGCGGTTTTTCGGGCGAGGATTGCGGCCGTAATGTCGAGCCGGATATTCACTTCGATCCGACGGGCGATCTGACTTTTCTTCCATCACCTGCAGGGCTGACGCCGGACCTGACCACCATGGGTCAGGCCCTGACGGCATTACCCGATGTGGACTTCATGTTCGTGAATCTCGGCCAGGTGGACCGCACCGGTCATGCCGACGAAACCGGCAATCTGGGTGTGCCCCTGCTGCGTAATACCGTGCTGCTGGAAACCGATATCCGCATCAGCATGCTGATCGATGAACTGCAGGCTCAGGGGCGCTGGGAGGATACGGTGCTGTTCATCGTCAGCGATCACGGTATGGACTGGTCCCTGCCACTGGATTTCATCAACGCCCAGGCTACGCTGGATGGTATTGGCGGGTTGGCGGCGATTCAGTCAGGCGGTACCGACAGTATATTTCTCACCGACCAGAGCGAGCGCGGCACCACCGCCGGTCACCAGCGTCTCAAGGCCGCGCGTGATGCTCTGCTCGGGGTGACGGGGGTGGCCGATGTCTGGTATGTGGAACCCAACCCGGAAGATCCGGGCAGCGAAAAGCAGCTGTCCTCGGTGTTCGATTCTGCGCATGAAAACATCGGCGACCTGGTGCTCTCGGCCGAGGATGGCTACCGCTTTTCCGACCCCGGTCCGCAGGACAACCCGATTCCCGGCAACCATGGCCATGAAGTGACCCTGCACAATACCTTCCTGATAGGTGGTGGCGCGTCCTTCATCAAGGCGCAGACGATCGCCGAAGCTGACGAGCCGGTCAGTCACCTGGAGCGGCGGCCGGGCCAGTCGGAGAACGTAGATGTGGCGCCGACCGTGGCCTGGTTGCTGGGCATGTCGCAGAACGGTTTTGACGGGCGTGTGCTCAGCGAAGCCTTTTCGCTGTCGGCATCGCCGAGTCAGTGCGGATTCCTGCCGGAGTAATCAGGCGCCAAGCTGACTGCGGTACTGGCCGGGTGTCTGCCCGGTCCAGCGCTTGAAGGCACGCTGGAAGGGGCTCTGTTCGGAGAAGCCCAGGGCATAGGCAATATCCAGAATGCTGAGCTGGCCGTCGCGCATGTACTCAATGGCCAGTTTCTTGCGTACTTCGTCCAGCAATTCCTTGTAACTCCATCCAGCCGCTGACAGTTTGCGCTGCAGGCTGCGCGGCGCGGTGTCCAGCGTTTCGGCCACCTGTTCGATGGTGGGCGTGCCTTCAATCAGAAAGTCACTGATGACCTTGCGCACCTGATCGATGGCATGGTCGTCGGTCGGCGCCAGTTGCTGCAGCAGTTGTTCGGCGTGGCTGTCGAGCAGTTGTTGCAGGCCCGGATTCTTCTCACGCAGGGAAATGCTCAGGTATTCACGCGGAAAGCTGACGGCGGTGCAGGGCTGCTCGAACAGCAGTTCACAGTCAAAGATCCGCTCATGTTCAGAGATGTCTGCCGGCTGCGCGTGTACAAAGCTGGCCGTGAAGGCGCGCTTACCCGTGCCGAGCATGGCGCGCGCGAAAGACATCCAGCTGGCCAGATGTTCCTCGCCGGCATGGCGTGAACGCTGGGCCAGCGGTGAGTCCCATTGCAGGGTGGCCATGTCGCCCTCACAGATCAGCTCGGAGCGGCCCACCTTGCCCACCAGATCCTGGTAACGGCGCTGGCGATCCAGGGCATCCAGCAGGGTGGAACTGCTCATCATGGCGTAACCGAGGATGCCGTACTTGCCCGGACGCACCACTTCGCCAACATGCAGACCCAGGTCGTCATCGCCGCTGTGGCGCACGGCCTCATCCCACAGCAGGCAATATTGCTCGCCCGTGAGCATCGCCTGCGAGTCCTCGAGCAGGCCGGGGTCGATATGCGCCGCGGCCAGCAGCACGGTGGCAGCACAGCCCTGTTCCTCCATGTAATCCAGCAGCCCGCGGGCATAGGCCATGTAGACATAGTCCCCGGCCGGGCTGGCGTGGTTGGTCAATTCGTTGTGCATCGGGTCAAGACGGCTGCGGGGGTCATGGGTCAATCTTACCGCTATACAGACAGCGAGTTGATTCCATGGTGGAGACAATCGGTAACGACAAGCTGGTGATATACGCCATTCCGATGTTCCTGTTTCTGGTTTTGCTGGAAGCGGTGATATCGACGGTGCGTCACAAGGGATGGTATCGGCGGGAAGACGCCCTTGCCAGCCTGGGCATGGGCGTGGGCAATGTCATCATCAGCGGTTCGCTCAAGGGCGGCTGGCTGGCGCTTTATGCCTGGGCCTATCAATACCGCCTGTTCGATCTGAATCCGGAACTGGTCTGGGTCTGGGTGGCAGGTCTTTTCCTGCAGGACTTCTGCTTCTATGTCTACCACCGCGCCAGTCACCGTGTGCGATTGCTGTGGGCCGCGCATGAGAACCATCATTCCAGCCAATACTGCAATCTGACCACGGCGTTGCGGCAGTCCTGGACCACGCCGCTGTACAGCTATTCCTTTTTCCTGCCGATGGCTTTCCTCGGATTCCATCCGCTGGTCATTATCACCATTCAGTCCATCAGCCTGATCTATCAGTTCTTCCTGCACACCGAGAGTGTCGGCAAGCTGGGGTTGCTGGAATGGTTCATGAACACGCCGTCGCATCACCGCGTACATCATGGCGCCAACCCGCAATATATTGATCGTAACTATGCGGGGATTTTCATTATCTGGGATCGCCTGCTTGGCACCTTCGAGCCAGAAGAGGAGAGGGTGAAGTTCGGCCTGACCAAGGACATGCCCGACTTCAATCCGCTGCGCATTGCGGTGAATCATTTCCTGCTGATCGGGCGTGACCTGAGGCAGGCGCGGAGCCCGGGGGATGTATTGGGCATATTGACCATGCCGCCGGACTGGTGGTCGCTGCGCACGCAGGCGGCCAAAAAGGATATACAACAAGAGCCGGCAGGCGGATAACAACAGTCACGAGGGAGGAGACATGCTGGCAGTTTCTGATGCTGTGCTGGCACTGGCAGGCGTATATGCCATGGTTCGGCTATGGCGTTCAGCGCCCGCGGATGCATGGGTGCGCGGGCCCGCACTGGTCGGCCTTTTGATCATCTCGGTCGCTGCGCTGCTGGGCGCTCTGCGTTTCGCCGGCCTGGAGACGTTCACCCGGATACATGTCCATGCATCGAATCTGGGAGCGTTAATGGGTCTGCCATTGCTCATGCTCGCTGTGGTCAATGCACGCGTGGCCCACAGTGGTTGGCTGCCGCAAAAGGCGGGTCGGGCAGTGCAGTTGCTGTTGCTGCTGTTGGTGCTCGCTATCGGGATACTGACCACAAGGCTGCATGCGGGAGTACTGGCCATCCTGCTGCCCCTGTTTGCTCTGCTGCTTTCACCGCGGCCCTGGCTACCTCTGTTGTTATTGCCGTTGCTCATGTTCCTGATGGCCTGGGTCCGCGGCGTTGAGGTCTGGCCGCTGGAGATCCGCCTGACCGCAATCCATGCCGGACTGATCGTCATCCTGGCGTTGTCATTCTGGAGTTGGCGGCCATCCGCGGCGGCGGATAAGGGAGCAGCCGCATGAAGCGCCAGACAAGGTATGCAATCGCGGCAATGCTGTTGCTGCAGCCCGGTCTGTCTCTGGCTGAGTATCGCTGGACCGCGGGCGACTTCGAGGCTCAGCTCAACAGCACCTTGACCATGGGTATTGCCTTCCGCGCCGAGGACCGGGATCCGCTACTGTTCAGCCGCGGCAATGGCGGGGAAGGACTGAGCAGCAACTTCGACGACGGCAACCTGAACTACGACAAGGGCGACATTACCTATGCCCCCATCTACTACAACGGTGACCTGAGTCTGCGCTGGCGGAACAACTCGGGCGCCTTCATCCGTACACTGGTCTACTACGATCCGGTCAATGTGGACTTCGATGAGGCCGATGTCGTGGGTCAGAAACGCACCTCCGACATCAAGGATGAAATCGGCCAGGACATCGATCTGCTGGACGCCTATGTCTACTACAACGGTGAGGTTTTCGAGCGACCCTATACCTTTCGCCTGGGTCGTCAGGTACTGAGCTGGGGGGAGAGCACCTTCATCCAGTTCGGGGTGAATTCCATCAATACCTTTGACCTGAACAAGCTGAACCTGCCGGGGTTGGAACTGAAAAACGTATTCCTGCCCGAGAATCTGGCTTTCCTGCAGATGGAGTTGAGTGAGAATCTGGGTATCGAGCTGTATTACAAGCTGGATCATCAGGAGATCGTGCTGGAGCCGCGTGGCAGCTTCTTCGGCCAGACCGACGGCCAGTCCATCGGCGGGGACTTCTTTGCCCTGGAGAGCAAGCGTTTCAGCCAGAACGAACTACCCAACGGCTACAAGACCTTTCGCCGGCCGGATCTGAAGGCGCCCAAGAGCGGTCAGTACGGTATTGGCTTCAGTTGGTTCCTGCCCGCGCTGGACGCCGAGGTGGGCTTTTTCTATCAGAACATCCATAGCCATCTGCCGGTGACCAGCGGCTTTTCACTGAGTCAGGCGGAATGGGAGCAGCTTAACGAAATCACAGTGGGCCAGACCGGCACCGGCCTGCAGGATCCGACCGGTGTGACGGGTCTGCTGCTGGTGGCAGGGCTGCTGAATCCGGACAGTATCAATGACGACCAGATTGCCAAACTCGACAGCATCGAGCGCGGCCTGGGCGGTTACCGCCTGGAATATCTGGAGGACATCCAGATATTCGGTGTCAGCTTCAATGCCTCCATGCCGTTCGGTATCGCCCTGCAGGGTGAGCTGAGTTATCGCAAGGATCAGCCGTTCCAGATCGACGAATACGAACTCGTGTATTACGCACTGGATCCTATCCGGCAGCTGGCTGGCCCGGTGGGTGGCACGGTGTACGGCACCATCATCACGCCCAACCAGATTGGCACCAATAACCAGCCCGGTTCCTATTTCCCGGGCTACCGGCGCATGGATATGGCCCAGCTGCAGTTCACCGCCAGTTATCTGGTCGGTCCGCGTAACCCATTCGGCGCTTCGCAGTGGGTGATCGCCGGTGAAGTGGGCGCGACCCAGGTGATCGATATGCCCGATCGTAGCGAGCTGCGTTTTGAGGCACCGGGCACCAATGCCAAGGGCGGCACGGCCGATGCAGTGGAAGAGTATTACGCCGATGATTTTGGCTGGGGGATGCGCTTTATCACCTTCCTGGCCTATCCCAATCTGTTTGGCACCAGCTGGTCGATGAACCCGGTTGCCACGTTCGGCTGGGACCCCAAGGGCACGCCTGCCGGGCCGGCGCGTAACTTCATCGAGGACCGCATGTCGGCCAGTTTGTCGCTGAAGTTCGGCTATCTTCAGCGCTGGCAGTTCGAACTGAACTATCAGGCGTTTTTCGGCCGTGGCGACGATTACAGAATTACCAATCAATTGCAGGACCGCGACAACTATGCGGTTGGCGTGAAGTACCTGTTCTAGGCCTGGAGAGAGACATGTTCCGTAGAGTATTTCCCCTCAGCCTGCTGACAACCCTGCTGCTGGCCGGCGTTGCCGCGCAGGCCAAGGCGCCGCCTGAAGAAGTGGCGCGGCTGGGTCAGGACCTCACGCCGATGGGCGCAACGCAGGCAGCGAATGCCGATGGCAGTATTCCTGCCTGGGAAGGGGGGCTGGAGCACAAGGCGGTCACGCCCGAAGAGGGCTATGTGCATCCCTTTGCTGATGAAAAGCCGCTGTTCGTGATCACTGCCGAAAATGTGCAGGAATACAGCGAACACCTCACGCCCGGCCAGAAGAAGATGTTCGAGTACCGCAGCGGTTACAGGATGCCGGTGTATCCCAGCCATCGCACCGCTTCCTATCCGCAAGGCGTTTACGACGCGGTTAAAGCCAATGCTCAGAATGCCGAGCTCAGCGGCACGGATTCGTTGAGTGGCGCGGTCACCGGGCCGGCCTTTCCGATTCCGCAGAGCGGTGCCGAGGCGCTATGGAACCACAAGACCAAATACGTCTCGCGCGGTATCAAGGGGTATTACAACGCAGCCGTGGTCAGTGAGAGCGGTCAGTATTTCATCAGCCGTGTGCTGCGTTATGTCTCGCTCAAGTACAACCAGATCGGTATCCAGCCCGAGGATCTGAAGGACAATGTGTTCCTGTACTACCTGACCTATGTGCTGTCGCCGACGCGCCTGGCCGGCAACATCGTGCTGGTGCATCAGATGATCGACCAGCTCAAGGAGCCGAACATGGCCTGGGTCTACAACCCCGGCCAGCGGCGCGTGCGACGGGCGCCTGAGCTGGGTTACGACAATCCGACCCTGGCCACCGACTCGCTGGGCACACATGACCAGATCGACATGTTCAATGGCGCCCTGGACCGCTATCAGTGGACGCTGGCCGGTAAGAAGGAAATCTATATCCCCTATAACGCCTATACCCTGGAGAAGCGCGATCTCGATCCGGACGAGATTATCCAGCCAGGTCATATCAATCAGGATCTGACGCGCTATGAATTGCACCGGGTGTGGGTGGTAGACGCTACCGTGCTGCCGGGCACGAATCATGTCTACAAGCGGCGTACGTTCTACCTGGACGAGGACAGCTGGCACATCGTTGCCGTGGACTGCTACGACCAGCGCGACCAGCTATGGCGCATGCAGGAGGGGCATCTGATCAATTTCTACGACGTGCCTGCCGTGAGTGCCGCGCTGGAAGTCGGTTATGACTTCGAGATCGGGCGCTACGTGGTGGCCGGTCTGGATAACCAGGAGACCATGCCCGACTTTTCCTGGTATGAGGACGCCAGCTTCTTCACCCCCAGCGCCATTCGCCGCCACGGCATTCAGTGAATCCTGTTATCCAGGCGGATATGAGGAATAATATGTTGATCTGTTAAGCAAATCTTAAGGTAATATTCAGCTGACAGGCCTGTTTGTGAGTGTTGCAGCTTTGTGGGTGTCAGATGAGTCTATTTACCAGCAGGAAAACTGAAATGTTTTCCCGAATCACTTTATCCGCGCACAGGATTAATTCATTAGCCTTGATAAACGACGCAAGGACCTACTTGGAAGTAGGAGTGAACTACGGCGCCACTTTTTTTGGGGTGGATATTGAAACGCGAACCGGCGTGGATCCCAAGTTCATGTTTGACTGCAAATCGCTGGAAAATGAACGGAATCATTTTTTTGAGGTTGAGTCGGATTTCTACTTTCAGAAGATTGCCAGCCGGCGCGACAAGTTCGACATTATCTTTGTGGATGGGTTGCATACGTACGAACAAACGCTTCGTGATTTCTGCTCCTCGTTAGCACACTGTCATGAAAAAACTATTTGGCTTATTGATGATGTGATTCCCTCGGATGTTTTTTCCGCTCTCCCGGATCAAGACAAGGCAATTTACTATCGAAGTTTAAGCGGAAAGACGGGCGACGAGTCCTGGCACGGTGATGTTTACAAAGTCGTATACACGCTCCACGATTTTTTCCCCAATATGGATTTTCGGACCATTGCTGATGGAGGCAATCCGCAGACGGTAGTGATATCCAGGCCTAGAAAGGCATTCAGTCCGAAATACAATAAGTTAAGCACTATCTCCGATATTGGTTATTTCGATTTGCTTGAAGATCATGATCTGTTCAACTTGGATAGTGAAGAAAACATATTGCAATGGGTGAGAGAGGAACTCAGTCAGTAGCAAGCCGGGCGCAATGCTGTAAGCGGTTCAGATGCTTAACGATTAAAGTTTTGTCGAAGTTATTCGTGGGTTCGAAGCACTCCAGGAACTGTTGGAGATTATCTGCCTGGGAGGGATTGTCGCGAAACAAGTCCACCTTGATAAATGGGCTTCCGAGTTTGATGAGTTCGTTATAGAAGTAATGTGTCGGATTCCGGTTGGATCTTTTTGTGACTTTCAATTTTCTCGCCGCATTATCAGTGCTTGACTGAGTGTATAAAGCGCTGGCTGACTCGTATGTAACAAGGGGTCTGAGGGAATAGCCTTTGGCAGAAAGCCGACGGCTCAGGCCCACTTCACCGATATTGACCAATTTCATTTTTTCATGCGTCAGATTCAGTTTGCTCCAGAATCTGACGAAGGTGGGGTGTCGAAAGGCGGGTTGGTTAAAAACAAGGAAGTAACTTTGCAGATGATGAGCGATTTCAAAACTCTCAGTGATGCCAAAGACAGTTGGTGCAGTCTGGTTCAGCATGTCCAGAACCGGTGCATAGGAATGAACCGGACCATAAACACTGTCGTTGGCATGAATCAGATATTGGTATTGCTGAATTTTTTCTCGTAAGAGCTGAAAAGCGATCTGAAATGACCCCAGGTCACGCCCCGTATTTTTTCTGACAATGAATTCTCGGACTATGTGGGATATTTTTTGAAGCTGGGAGTCTTGGATATCTTCCGAGGTGGTTATGAAGACGATATCTGCATCCAGTTCTTCCCTGATTTTATTCAGGTTGAAAATCACATAATCGTCGATGATGCCTTCTTTGTCGTAATGCGAATAGAAGCAGAGGTTTTTGGCACGACTACAGGTGGAAATTTCCTCCACATGCTTAATCAGGTTTTCTTGCGGGTCATGGAGTTTCCGGCCAAACCATGTGGCAAATTTTCTATGCATGACTCCAGGATCCCGTCATTCCAAACGCTTTGAATGTAAGAACAAAGGTCTTTGTTATTTTGCATTATTTGATGATGAAGACTGAATTGTAGCCCTAATGTCAGACCAAGGCATACCGCATCTTTAATCCCAACATTTTATCGGGAGATGTTTGTTTTGCTTCCGTGCCAGGGTCCGTGCAGATAAGGCCATATTATTGCGGCACAGGCTATAGATGGCCGGACCCAGCGCCCGTGTTTCGCCGTTGCTGAGCGCTTCGCGGAAAAGGCTGGCAGCGGCACCGAAGTTTTCCTGCACCAGCGCACGCACACCCAGATCGTAGGCAAATTCACTGCGGTAGCCCTGCTTTTCCAGTAGCTGATCAATCAGGCGCTGTTCAGCCATGCCACTGCCCAGCAGCCAGTACACCGGTGTCTGATAGCGCGCGCTTTGCAGTAGTTCGTTGACCAGCGGCAGCCGGGCTAGCGGATCGGGCGGTAGTTCATTGTTGAAGATCGGCTGCAGATCGAATTGCGCCAGAGCTCGTTGACGCCAGGCCGCCGGGAAGCGTTCGCGGATCCACAGGGATTCGGCAAAACGCTGTTGAGTCACCAGGTTGTCGGCCCAGGCGGCATAGGCCTGAATGTCCGGTTTCGACGCCTGCTGTTCGGAGAGACGCTTGGGCCAGTGGTCGGTCAGCGGTGCTGTGTCGCCGTACCAGCGGTGTAACTGCTCGTGATCGGCCAGAAAAGTCAGGCCGAGCAGGGCGGGTTCTTCCAGCCCAAGGGCTTTCAGGTTTTCTGCTGCAAATGTCCAGGGGCGGACCAGCGTATCTCCGGCGACCGGTTCAAAGGCTTGTTTGCCGCCCAGCAGAATCCAGTTGTAATTGCTGCCGGCCCACAGCGAGCAGTCTTTGAAAACTGCGCAGAAGGCGGACGTGATGGCCTGCGCCGAGCCGAGCGTGAGTTGATCCACCGGCAGCCAGTAGCTGCTCAGTCCGCCGGGTTTTAGGCGCTCATGGATCAGCTGAAAATATTCCCGCGTGTAGAGATTCACCACGCCTTTCATACGCGGTGGCGGTGGTTCGGCGGTAATCAGATCAAAGCGTTCTTTGGACAGCAGCAGGAATTGCCGGCCATCCTCGATCTTTATGCTGACACGTGCATCCTGCAGCGGATCATCGCTGCCATGAATCAACGGGCTCATGGCGAGCACATCCGCTGACAGGTCGACTACGGTCAGCGCCTGTAATGCCGGATCGTCCAGCAGCGCATGTGCTGTCGTGCCGACGCCATAGCTGATCAGCAGGGCTTTTTCCGGCGCGGTGTGCAGGCTCTGCGGCAGCCAGGCGAACAGTTTCATATAACGTTGCGAATCGCGTTCGGTGCCCGACATGGAATAGCCGTCGGTCACCAGTCGGTAGCTGAAGGGTTCTCCGAACAGGCGCCGTTCCAGCAGTTGCACGGTTTCATTCAGCCCCTCACGCCGGGCCAGCACCCGGGAGTTGTCCAGCTGTTGATAGACGGCAGTGGCCTGCGCCAGGTATGCCTGAATCAGCCCCTGGGGAAATGCGGCGTAGCCCGTCATCATGAGCAGGCAAAGAGAGGCCAGTCCCCAGGCACGGCCCGGCGGTAACAGACATAAAGTTACGGCAACATAACCCAGCCCCAGAATCAGCAGGCTGGTTTCCATGCCCGCAGTGGGCAGCAGCCACAGTCCGCAGACCGCGGCCCCCAGGGCGCTGCCGGCGGTGTTGATCAGCCACAGGCGTCCCGCCGCACTGGCGGCCTGTTGATGCTGATGAACGTGCAGGGCTGCCAGGGTAGGCAGTAGCGCGCCGGAAGCCAGGGCACAGGGCGCCATGAGCAGGCATGCCCGCAGCCAGACAGGCAGGGGCAGGTTGAGGCTGGCATAGCCCAGCGGGATGCTGGCGACGCAGCCTGCGGCCAGCCAGAAAGCCAGCTGCCAGGAAGGCGGGCGCCGTTTCATGAGCGCCGCTGCCAGCAGGCTGCCGAGCGCCATGCTGCCCAGGACGATCGCCAACATGCCGGCAAAGGCGGTGGCAGTGCCGCGCAAGTGCAGCAGCAGCAGGCGGAACCAGACCACTTCCAGCGCCAGCATCAGCAGGCCCGTCAGGCCCGCCGCCAGCCACAGTCTCAGGGCCAGCGGGTGACGGGGTGTGCTGTCTGGTGCGGGAGCGGTGCCGCGCCGATTCAGTCGCCATGCGCCGGCCGCGGCCGCCAGGCACAGCAGGGCGGCGGCCAGCGCACTGCCTGCCAGACCGGTCATCTGAATGAGCAGGGTTTCGGCCAGCAGAATGCCTGTGAGCGCGCCCAGTGTGTTCCAGCCGTAGAGCCGGTGGATGTTGTATTTCGCTACCTCCCCGGTATCGAGTTGTTGTACCAGCAGGGGCAGGGTCAGGCCCATGGCAGTGGTGGGCAGCAGCATGAGCAGGAAAGCGGCCGCAAATCGCAGCCCCTGCAGCGGCCAGCCGCCGCCGGCTTCCAGTATGGGGAGCGCCCATGGACCGAGTGCGCTGCCGATGCCCGGCAGTATCCACAAGAGTGCAAGACCGGTACCGGCGACGGTGAATTCCGCCAGCGAGTAAATGCGTAGTGGTTGCCCGAGCCGGGCAGCAAAACGCGCGGCCAGGCCGTTGCCCAGCGCCAGCCCGCCCATGAAGGCGCTCAGTACAGCAGTGGCGGCCCAGACGGTGCTGCCGAAACTCAACGCAGCGAGCCGGAACCAGACCAGTTCCAGGATGAGTCCGGCGCAGCCGGAGATGAAAAACAGGCCGTAAATCAGGGCGGCCGGGTTAGCGGGCACTGACACCGGCTTCATGTGCGCCGTAACATACGGCCTGGTGAATGAATAAGGGGAAATGGCATGGCGTCTCAGCTTACCTGGGGTGGATTCGGCCTGCGATGGTTGATTGCAGTGATTCTGGTAGTAGTTACCTATAACCCGGAAGGATACAGCTACTATGACTGGGTGGTGAGCCATACACCACACTTCACAGTGTTCAAGCTGTTTGTGGGTGTGGTGCTGCTGATCGGCTGGACCATCTACCTGCGCGCAACCCTGCGTTCCCTGGGTGGGCTGGGCCTCGGCCTGGCGATTGCCCTGTTCGGTACGTTCATCTGGCTGCTGGTGGACATGGGCTGGGTGCCGGCCGACAGCGTGCGGGCCGTGAGCTATATCGTGATGTTTGTACTCGGTTCGGTGCTGGCGGTCGGCATCAGCTGGTCGCATATCCGGCGCCGGGTGTCGGGTCAGCTCGATGTGGATGATGTCGAGGAGTAGCGCGGTCCGTGTCGCGTCCTGATGAGGCTTATATCGAGTATCTGCTGGAGCAGTTGATGCCGCTGGGGCTGGTCCGGGCCAGGCGTATGTTTGGCGGCTACGGTTTGTTTCTGGACGGCCTCATGTTTGGTCTGGTGGCGGCGGAAGAGTTGTATCTCAAGGTAGATGAGGTGAACCGGCCGGCCTATGAGGCGCGCGGGCTGGAACCCTTCAGCTATACCGCGAAAAACCGGCCGGTGAGCCTGTCCTATTACCGCGCGCCCGAAGAAGCGCTGGAAGACAGTGAGTTGCTCAGTGAATGGGCCGGTGAGGCTTTTGCCGCCGCATTGCGGGCCAGGCAGTAGTTTCGAGGCGCGCTTTAGTGCAGCAGGCCCATGCCCGGCATGTTGCCGTAATCGCCATCCAGAATGACGCGGTCATCGCGGAACATGTCCATGCCCGGCGCCAGCAGTTCGATGTAGCGGTCGAAATACAGCAGTTGCTTGAGTAGCAGGGCGAATTCCCGCGGGAAGCGGATGCCGTGCTTCTTGCCGATTTCCACGATTGAGAGCATGAACTGGTCCATTTCCGCATGATCCAGATCCATGGGGCCGCTCATCATGCGCGCATCCATGGCCTGCGCCTTCTGCACCAGTTGTTCGAGATCATAGGCCAGACGGCTGATTTCCACCTTGCGGTCGGCCACGCCGATCTTGACCAGGGCTTCGGCCATGGCGGTGTAACTTTCCGCCGCCTTGCCGGTCATGAAGGAGACCAGGGCTTCCCAGGTGCCGGGCTTGAGGCTGCCAACAATGCCGAAGTCGATGAAGCCAACGCGCCCGTCTTCCAGCACCATGAGGTTGCCGGCATGTACGTCTGCATGGAAGAACTGGCAATGCAGCAGGCTGCCCATCCAGGTGTTCATGGCCGCCAGCAGCGTGAACTCCGGATCGCGTGCATGTTTGCGTATGGTTTCCAGATCCGTCAGCGGTACGCCGTAGAAGCGTTCCATGGTCAGCACGCGCAGGGTAGTGGCGTGGTGATAGACCCGCGGTACCGCGGCCTCGGTGTTGCCGGTTTCCTTGAGGTACTTGTCAAAGGTCTCAATATTCTTTGCTTCCTGCAGGAAGTCGCACTCGGCCAGCATGCCGTTCTGGATTTCGGCCACGATATCGGAGAGCGAGGCGTGCACCAGGTGGGGCGCCAGCCATTCCAGGATCTTGGCCGTGACAAAAAGGAAATTGAGATCAGTCAGCAGGATGTTGCGTACGCCGGGCTTTTGCACCTTGATGACGACGTCTTCACCGGTCACCAGTTTTGCGGCATGTACCTGGGCAATGGAGGCCGAAGCCAGTGGCTTGGGATCGATTTCGGCAAAGATGTTTTCCAGCGGCTGGTCGAATTCCGAGCGCAGGGTTTTCTCGATCGTCTTGTAGGGCAGGGGTTCAACGCGGTCCAGACAGAGCTGGAATTCCTTGACATAGGCTTCCGGGAATACGGAAGGCGCGCTGGCAATGAACTGGCCAAGCTTGATATAGGTGGTGCCCAGCCGCTCAAAGGTTTCGCGCATCAGTTGCGGAGTCGGCGGTCGCCGGCCCATCAGCCAGCCGAATCCGGTGCGCGTGAGTACGCCAACGGTCTGGCCGATGCGCAGTCCGCCCTTGAGACTGTGTCCGAGATTACTGGTGAAAGTGTTTTTTCGCGTGCTCATGCGCGTCAGGTGAAAATGCTGCAAAGCAGCAGTTTAACATCGGACGCTGCAAAAGTGACGCTCTGCTGCAGTCTATTTAATGAACTTCAGCGTCATGCGGTCACTTTCGCCGATAGCCAGATAATACTCGCGACCTTCGTCACCCAGGCGCAATGAAGGCGGTAAGGTCCATACGCCAGCCGGATGCTCGCGGTCGTCCTTCGGATTGTCATTGATTTCACTGCGGTCCATGAGTTTGAAGCCGGCTTGCGTCGCCAGTTGCAGCACATGGGCTTCGGAGACATAGCCGGATTCCGCCCGGATATCCTGGACGGTATCGGGCGCGGCGCGATGTTCCACCACGCCGAGAATGCCGCCCGGCTTGAGTGCGCGGTACATGGCAGCGAACACTTTTTCAGCGTGGCCGGCTTTCATCCAATTGTGCACGTTGCGGAAAGTCAGTACCCGGTCGACGCTACCGGGTGCGGCAATAACCATCTGGTCTGGTGGCTGTAACACCATGAGTTTCACTTCGCTGTAGTGTTCCGGATCGGCGGCCAGCTTTTGCGCGAATTTCTCCGCATTCAGGCGATAGAAGGGCACTTCGGAGTCAGGGTCGAAGCTGGCGGCAAAATATTTACCGCAACCCTTCAGGTAGGGGGCCAGAACTTCGGTGTACCAGCCGCCACCGCCCGGCCAGATTTCAACCACGGACATTTGTGGCTCCACGTCAAAGAAGCGCAGGGTGGCGGCGGGGTGTCGATAAACGTCACGGGCGCGATTGGCCTCGCTGCGGTGCGGTGATGCCAGCACGGCTTCCAGGCGTTGTTCAGCCTGGCAGTCAGTGGCCGGTTCTGCAGCGGCGGGCAGGGCCGGCAATGCAGCTAGCAGGGTGGTCAGTAATACACAGTAGGTTCGCGCAGCGGCAAGCGTTTGCTGGATCATGTTGGCTCCTAGTCACCATAGCCTTCGGATTCAATGTAGGTTACCCGGCCGTTCTCGAGGATCACTGTACGCCGCAGCAGGCGCGGACCGAAATTGTAATGCCACTCTTCCCGTTTCAGCAGGCTGCTGTGGCTGCGGTGGTAATCGTGTCGATATCCGGTTGGGTGTCCATATCCGACGTAGACCTGGATTTGTTCGGGTTTACCGCAAAGGTGGTCAAGATAGAGTTTGTTCATGCCGGTCTGGATTTCGTTCGGTCGGCATCCGGGGGTGTCGGCGCGGTTGGCTATGAAGCCGTAACCATCGGTTTCCAGTTTTACCAGACGTCCGCCGCGCAGGGTCAGAATGTGCAGCAGACGCCGCGGGCCGAAGTTGTAATACCACTGCTCCTGGGTCATGTAGCCGTGATGGTCGGTCCATTCGTCGCGCAAATCGGGTTCGCCACAGAGCGCCAGGACCTGGCTGGCGGTTTCCTGTGTATCGATGATTTTCCCGTCGCAGCGCAGTGCCCAGGCGGGCTCGGCGCACAGTATGATGGCCGCCAGAGCGGCCAGTCGCGCAGCGTGGCACATTCGCGTGGAACATCGTGTTAGGGTCATGGAGACTCTGACCACAGGGTAAAGTACAGGTTCTCAAGGCATTTTATTCTCAGAACGTTCGACTTGCGCTGCGTTTCGCGGTGTAATATGGGCATTAATCGGTAATGTCCCGATCTGGTGTGCGATTAACGATGGGGAGCCCCATGCACCACAAATTGGAATTTTTTGGTACCGGAAAGGCAGTGATGCGACATTTCCTGGTGATTCTCCTGTTTTTGAGCCCCTGGGCTGCCCAGGCAAAAATCGTCCCCTGGCTGGAACTTGAAGACAGCCGGGAAACCTCCATTGCCGAACCGGTTTTCGGTGGCAAGGCGGTAGTCTATGAAACCGGCCTGCAGCGCAAGCGTACGCTGGTTCTGGTTCATGGCCTGGGTCAGGACGGCGCGCGTATCTGGAAGGATACGATTGAGGCGCTTTCCAACCGCTTTCACATTGTGGCTTTCGACCTGCCGGGCTTCGGCGCGTCGGACAAGGGTAACCGGCTCTACTCGCCGCGCGCCTATGTCGATTTTATCCAGTACGTCACCAGCAAGTTCGTGGACCGGCCGTTTGCCCTGGTAGGGCATTCCATGGGCGCAACGCTGAGCATGCAGTTCGCAGCCGAGAATCCGGACAAGGTGGAACGCCTGGTGATGATCGATGCCGCCGGCGTGCTGCATCGCGCGGTATTCAGTGGTCATCTGAGCAGCCTGGGTTTTGAACTTATTCCGGAGGTCTATCCGCGTCAGACCGAGGTCATGAGCAACATCGTGCGCACCACGCTGGGCCGCCTGGAGGGCACCACCTTGCAGGCCAGAGCAGTGCTGGAGAGCGAGACGGCCCGCGCCAAGCTGCTGCAGGCCAACCCCACCCGTATCGCGGGCCTGGCCCTGGCGCTGGAGGATTACAGCGCAGTGATCAATCAGGTGAAATCGCCGACCCTGATTTTATGGGGCCAGGATGATCCGATTGCGCCACTGCGTACCGGTAAACTACTGGCCGGCAAGATCAGGAATTCGCGTTTGCGGGTGCTGCCGGGCATGGGCCATAGCCCCATGCTGGAAAGTCCGGAGACTTTCAACAAGTTGCTCTACAAGGAACTGACCCGCAGCGACGAAGATTTCGAGCGGCTGGCGATAGAAGAAAACTACGCGCTGCCCAGCTATTCCGATCAGGCCACCGAAGTGGTCGAGTGCAACGCCGTGGCATCGGAAGTGGTCTACGAGGGAGATTTCAAGCGTATTGATATCAATGGTTGTGAGCATGTGATCATCCGCAATTCGCATGTCAGCGAACTGGATGTCTACAACGGCAAGGTCGTGATTGAGAACAGTCACATCCGTGGCCTGGGCATGCGCATTGATGACAGTCAGGTAGCCATGACCGGTGGCAGCGTACAGGGCGTGCTGGCCATTCACACCGAGGACAGCGTGCTGGATCTGGCGGGTGTCGATATCGACGGCCTGGAGACTGCGCTGTACTCAGAAGGTGAAAACGAGGTTTACTTCTCGGTCAGTCAGCTGAGCAGCCGGTTCAACAAGGGTGGGCAGCACATCGCCTATTTCCTGCTGGACAAGGATGAACTCTAGGTTCTGATATCTTGTGAAAAAAAGCCGGCGTCAGCCGGCTTTTTTATACCATGCGCATGAGGTTTTCCTGGGCCACGCTGGCGACCAGTACACCCTCCTGGTTGAAAATCTCTCCGCGCGTGAGGCCGCGCGCGCCACTGCTGCTGGGACTGTCCATGTGATAGAGCAGCCATTCGTCGGCACGGAAGGGGCGGTGGAGCCACAGCGCATGATCCAGGCTGGCCACGACCATATTTTCGTTGAACCAGCTGACACCGTGAGGCCGCAATGCCGTGCCCAGAAAATTGAAGTCGGAGGCATAGGCCAGCACGCTGTGATGTAACTGCTTGTTGTCGGGCAGACGCCCGGCGGCGCGGAACCAGATGTCCTGATGTGGTGGCATGGGTTCCGGCCGGAAAGGGTTGAACGGGTTGACGGGCTTGAATTCAATGGCCAGTTCGCGCATGAAGCCGCTGCGCAGTTTTTCGGGGCAGTCAGGCAGTAGTTGTTCGCGTAATTCCGTCTGCGACTGCAGTTCATCCGGGCCGGGTACATCCGGCATGGGTGACTGGTGTTCCAGTCCGTCCTCCGGCTCCTGAAAGGAGGCGATCATGGAGAAGATGGGGCGGCCATGCTGGATGGCGTGCACACGCCGCGCGACGAAACTGCGGCCGTCGCGTAGCCGTTCCACTTCGTAAACAATATTGGCCTGCATGTCGCCCGGGCGCAGAAAATAGGCATGGATGGAGTGGATGATCTGTGCTTCCACCGTGCCGTAGGCGGCCATCAGCGCCTGTCCCAGAACCTGTCCGCCGAAAACACTCTTGCCGCCCAGGTCCCGGCTTTCCCCGCGAAACAGGTTGACTTCAAGCGGCTCGAGGTCGAGTACGTTTACAAGATCCTGCAAGATTTTATTCATTGTGCCGATCCGGTATATATCTTCGGTAATCAGTGGCCCTGCAGTTTACTGGCAGCGGGGTGTAGAGACTAGGACCCGGTTGCCGGCCCACAGAGTGGAGTTTCTTCTATGTACGATGACAATCGCCTGACACTTGCACTGTTCTTCTTGCGCCTGACGGTATTCGGCGTGATGCTGTTATGGACGATCGACAAGTTCATCAATCCCGATCATGCGGTAGCGGTCTACGCCCGCTTTTATGCCATCGAGGGTCTGGACAGCATGGCCATGACGCTCATCGGCATTGCCGAGCTGATTGTGCTGGGCGCCTTTCTGCTGGGTCTGTTCCGTACCCTCAGTTATGGTGCGGTGCTGGTTTTTCACGCCGTTTCGACACTGTCGAGTTACGAGATGTACCTCACACCCTTTGCCGACTACCACCTGCTGTTTTTTACTGCCTGGCCCATGCTGGCCGCCTGTCTGGCCCTGTTCATGCTGCGTGAGGCCGATACGCTGTTTACCCTGGGCGACTAGTCGCCGGAAATGGCGCGCCGGCCTCGGAAATCCAGCCCGGTGGAGATGCTGTTCGTGATGAGAACCGAGGCGGTAAAGAAATAGATGCCGGACAACAGCTCGGCCCGGGCCAGCATGCCCAGTTTTACGCTGCACACCAGTACGGCGACGATAAAGACGTCGAGCATGGACCAGCGCCCGAACACGGAAAGGGCATGCCATAGCGCATCTGCCCGTCCGTGTAGCCAGGGCAGGCGCAACAGCAGGCCGATCAGCAGCAGATTCTTGGCAATCGGGAACAGAATGGAAAACAGCAGTAATACCAGGCCCAGGAACCATTCGCCTTCGCTGAGCAGTCCCCAGGTGCCCGAGAGCAGCGATACCTCGTTATCGAAAACATAGAATTTTTCGAGATTGAGCATGGGCATGACAATGCCGGCCAGCAGCAGGGCCAGAGCTGTCCATAACAGCAAAACGAGGCTGTATCGTATCCATATTGAGTCGGGCGTCATGGCGTTAGTTTAGTGGGCCGGCGGTGCCGGGCAAAATAGCGCAGTATCAGTTGATGGCGACAGCATAAGCGGATAGCCTGACGTTCATAAGATAATCTTTGAGGGTGTGTGTATGGGAGAGGGGCCCCCTTCGGGACGGATAGCGGCACTACTGATCGCCACCCTGGTCATCAGCGGTTGCGGCAATGTATTGCCGCGTGCCCAGGAGGAGACCCTGTCACCCTGGCAAACCTACGATGAAGCCAAGGCCAGCTTTGACCAGATCGTTGTGGGTGAGACCACAGTGCCGGAATTGAGCAAACTGGGTTTTGATCCGCATCTGACACCGAATATCAGCCACATCACTTACATCGATCTGCTCGCCCGCTTTTTGCCGAATCAGTCTATTCGGATGGACGATCTCGATCCTCAGGTGAGCCAATGCCTGCTGGCCCGTGAAATCTGCTATGGCCTGCAATTCACGCCCAGCTACATCGACCGGCAACGCTACGGTAATGCGTTCCTGGATATTTTCGGTTTCCGGCGGAATACGCGGATTACCGGCTGGCGCTTCAACGGCCTGATTGTCATCCATGATGATCTCGTCGTTTACACCCTGGATGGTGGTGATGCCAATATCAACCAGCTTGAAAAGACCAAGCGGCCGCTGGGTCCGATACAGGAAATGGATATTCGCGGCAGTATCGATCTCAATTGATTATCTTGACAGCGGCTGACAGGGAGTCATTGCCGCCGGACGCTGTCTAAAACATAAGCACAATGTAGGAGACAGACATTGAACAAGCATGTCATGGCCGCTTTGCTGGCCCTGACGGCGTTTGCGGCCGATGCTGCGGTGCCGGACGACGAGGCTGCGCAGCTGGGGCAAACGCTGAGCCCGATTGGCGCGCAGAAAGCAGGCAATGAGGCTGGCAGTATTCCGCCCTGGGATGGCGGTCTGAAAGACATGCCGGGCGATTATGACCCGGACAAACCGCTGCCCAACCCCTTCGCCGAAGACCAGCCCCTGCTTGAAATTACCGGCCAAAATTACCAGCAGCATGCCGCCCAACTAACCGAGGGGCAGATGGCCCTGTTCCGGCAGTATCCGGAAACCTACAAAATGAAGGTCTACCCCAGCCGACGTTCTGCGGTGTTTCCGCAATGGCTGTACGACGAAACCGTCAAGAACGCCACGCGCGTGTCGTTGGTCAACGAGGGTAACGGCTTCAGCGGCACGGTACGTGGCTTTCCCTTCCCTGTTCCCAAAAGTGGGCGTGAAGCACTGTGGAATCACATGGCGCGTTATGTCACAAAGGGTTTGCGCGGGTATGCCAACCGGGCCATTACCACCAGCAGTGGCGACTATGTCATTGAGCGCGTGCATTTCGAAATGGCCTTTCATTACAACCATCCCGAAGCCACGCCGGAGAATCTGAACAACAAGTATCTCTACCTGCTGGGCAAGGTGGTGGCGCCGGCCAGCAAGGCGGGTGATGCGACGCTGCTGCATGTGCCGCTGGACCGGGTCAAGGATGAGACCCTGGTCTATACCTATAACCCCGGGCAGAGAAAAGTGCGGCGCATTGGCGAGGTGGGTCATGACAACCCCCTGTACGACGGCCTGATTACGCATGATCAGGTTGACATGTTTAATGGCCCCATGGATCGCTACCAGTTCAAGTTGCTGGGCAAGCGCGAAGTCTATGTGCCCTATAACTCTTACGATCTTTACGGTTCCGGGGTGAAGTACAGGGACATCATTCAAAAGGGGCATATCAACCCTGAACTGCCCCGTTACGAGTTGCATCGTGTCTGGGTCGTGGAAGCCACTTTGCTGGACGGCATGAAGCATATCTACAGCAAGCGGGTGTTCTACATTGATGAGGATTCCTGGCTTATTCTGCTGGCGGATATGTACGATGCGCGGGGTGAATTCTGGCGCACGGCCATATCACATGCGCTGACCTACTATCAGGTGCCGGTCGTGGCCAACCCAGTGCAGGTGCATTACGACCTGCAAAGCCGGCGCTATGTGGTGTTGAACATGACCAATGAGGAGCCACGCCGTATTGAATACGACTGGCACGAACCGCCCTCCTACTTCACGCCGGCCAAGCTGAAACGTTACGCCACGCAGAAATCAGACTGATGATCAGCCGGCGCTCTCCAGTTCCTGAATGATCGGGACAATGCCTTTGGACCAGTCCTTGGTCAGGCTATTGGCAATGAGTGCGCCGGTGAGCGGAATCCTGGGATCAAAGCTGATGCGGTAATCGATGTCGGTGCCGCCGTCAGTGGCCGCTGTAAGACAAATGCGGCCCAGATGATTCTTGATGGGGCTGCCACGCGTAACGGTGTATTCAATAAGCGCCGGGCGATCACAGGTGATCTGCGTTTCCTCGAAGCACATTGGACCCAGGCAGATTTGCCTGATCGAGCCCACGCCATTGGGATTCGCCGGGTCGCTGCTTTCCTTGATGCGCCTTGTCCTGCCGGGCCAGATGCGGCCAAAGGATTCATGGTCGCAGAAAAAATCGAAAACCTCTTCGGGACTTGCCTTGATATGGCAGTTGAGCTTCACCAGTTGGCTGGGCATGACGGTCGTGTCCTGTAACAGTGGATGGCCGGAAAGATTCTGCAGTATTGTTTGATGTCCATGCTTTCGCAACCCGGGAGGTGAGCGCATTGGAATCGATGCAGGCCATGGTTCTGGAGGCTGCTGGCCAGGCACTGGTGCAACGCCGGGTGCCGCGTCCGCAGGTGGCGCCGGGCAAGCTGTTGATCCGGGTGCTTGCCTGTGGCGTATGCCGGACAGATTTGCACATTGTGGACGGGGATCTGACGGAACCGAGGCTGCCGCTGATCCCCGGTCACGAAATTGTTGGTTGCGTGGAGGCAGTGGGTGAGGGCGTAAGCGGTTTTGCCATAGGTGAGCGCGTGGGCGTGCCCTGGCTGGGTCATGCCTGCGGCCAGTGCCGCTTTTGCGCCATGAATCGCGAGAACCTCTGCGATACGCCGGGCTTCACCGGTTACCAGCTTGACGGCGGTTATGCGGAGTACACGCAGGCGGATCACCGTTATTGTTTTCCGATACCCGAAAGTTACGACGATGCGCATGCGGCGCCATTGTTGTGTGCCGGCCTGATTGGCTATCGCAGTTGGCGTATCGCTGTGGACCAGGCGGGCGAGGTGCGTCGTCTCGGCCTCTATGGCTTTGGTGCGGCCGCACATATCGCCATCCAGATTGCCCGGCACGCAGGTCAGCAGGTGTATGCCTTTGCCCGGCCCGGTGACAACGCCGGGACGGATTTCGCGCGCCGACTGGGCGCTGTCTGGGCAGGTGGCTCGGATGAAATGCCGCCGGAATCCCTGGATGCGGCTCTCATCTTTGCGCCAGTGGGTGCGCTGGTGCCGGCCGCCCTACGGGCGGTACGCAAGGGCGGGGTTGTGGTTTGTGGTGGTATCCACATGAGTCCGATCCCCGAATTCCCTTATGACCTGCTATGGGGTGAGCGGGTGTTGTGCTCGGTGGCTAACCTCACGCGTCAGGATGGCGAAGAATTCATGGTGCTGGCGCCGGAAGTGCCGGTGGAAACGCATGTGCGGACTTATCCTTTGGCGCAGGCCAACCAGGCACTGGACGATTTGCGCGGCGGTCGGCTGGAAGGAGCTGCAGTTCTGATTCCCGGGGTATTCTGATGGCTTTCGCCTTTCAGCCCGGTGTCTCCCCGGCTATCGAGTCAAGGCGTATCGCGGCCGAGGCAGTCGAGGCGGCCCTTGCTTACCTGAGCACGCAAACAGTGGACGAGGCAGCGGTACATGAGGTGCGCAAGCATATGAAGAAGCTGCGTGGCCTGCTGCGGCTGCTGCGTCGTCCACTGGGATCGGCATATGCCGAAGGCAACGTTTTGTGTCGTGATGTCGCACGCTGCCTGTCCGGCGTGCGGGATGCCGATGTCATGCTGGAAACCCTCGCCTGGATACAGCTGTCCGGGCAACCCGTTGATTTGTCCCTGTTACAGCAATGTGAGGGCTACCTGCAGCGGCATCGCGAAAGCCTGCGCGCGCATTCGGGTGACATGCGGAGCCGCATTCTCGAAGCAAGGCATGGGCTGCAAGCCATGGCCGGGCAAGTTGCAGATTGGTCTTTGCCGGAGCAGGGATTGGAGCTGGTGAAAAACGGCTTGCAACATATCTACAGGCAGGCGCGGGATTATTACCGCCTCAGTCTGGAGCAGCCGTCGGATGAGCATATTCACGACTGGCGCAAGCGGGTGAAGTATCACTGGTACCATTGCCGTTTGCTGGAGCCGCTGGCGCCGGACTACCTGGGTGGGCGTGCCGGAAGTCTCAAGAGCCTGTCGGATATTATAGGTCGCGAGCATGACCTGACTGTGCTGCGAAACTTCCTGTCGTCCGGGCAGGAGAAAATCGCAGGTAAACTGCGCATGCTCGAAATACATGAAGCGCTGGTTGCATTGCAGAATCGGCAGCGTGAACAGGGCTGGCGGCTCGGCGGCGAGTTATTCGAGCAGCCTGCCGGTGACTGGACAAAAACATGTTTGCAGGCCTGTGCGTCTGATTGAGGGAGCTATGCTGTGCGGATCTGGTCTGTTTACAACCTGAAGGGCGGGGTGGGCAAAACCGCCACCGCCGTGAATCTGGCCTATCTTGCAACGCAGGCCGGTTATCAGGTGCTGCTCTGGGACCTGGACCCGCAGGGGGCTTCCACCTGGTATTTTCGCGCCAAGCCCAAACTCAGCATCAAGGCCAAACATCTGGTGGCCGAGAAGGAAGCGATTGGGCAGGTGATCCGTTCAACCGTGCATGAGGGCCTGGATATCATTCCGGCGGACTTCGCCTACCGGAATCTGGATGTGATGCTGAAAAAGGGGGATGCGGATGTCGGGCTGTTCCGGCGCTTGCTGCAACCCTGCGATGAAATGTATTCGCTGGTTATCGTGGATTGTCCGCCGAGTCTTTCCCGCCTGGCCGAAACTATTTTCGCCATGACCAATACATTGATCATGCCCATCATTCCCAGCCATCTTTCCTTGCGCGCGTATGAGCAGGTGGTGCAGCGGCTCAAGAAGCTGGACAAGCATCCGGATACAGTACTGCCGTTCTATTCCATGGTGGATATGCGCCGCCGTTTGCACAAGGAATGGCTGGCGTCGCCGCCTCCGTCACTGAAAAAACCGTTGCGTACGGTTATTCCCTATTCGGCAGTGGTAGAGAAGATGGGCGAATACCGCGCGCCGGTACAGATGTATGCGCCTGGTACTCCGGTAGCGGAAGCCTATCGCCGTCTGTGGAAGGAAATCGTCAAAAGAGACGGCGAGCTGAACTAGAACAGCGATATCTGGTCGCCGGGCCGGGGCGGTGGCTGGAATTGGGATATGTCCAGAATGAAACCTTCCCGGTTGAGTTCCAGCTTCTTGCAGGCCAGATAAAAACGGCGCATCAGTAATTCCGCGAACTTGCCGGTACCGGTTCCACGCTGCCCCCAGCGACTGTCGTAATCCTTGCCGCCGCGACTCTGGCGGATGATGCTCATCACATGGTTGGTCTTGAGGGGGTGATGTGCTTCCAGCCATTGCCGGAACAGGTCTTTCACTTCCCAGGGTAGCCTCAGCAGCACATAGCCGGCGCGCACGGCGCCAGCCTCCGCGGCTGCGGCCAGGATGCTTTCCATTTCCGGATCGGTGATGACCGGAATCACCGGCGCCACCATGACGCCGGTGGGAATGCCGGCCTCGCTCAGCGATCTAAGAACACGCAGACGTGCCTGGGGTGAGGCGGTACGCGGTTCCAGGGTGCGTTTGATGGCCGGATCCAGACTGGTCATGCTGACCATGACAGCCACCAGCCGGTGCTGCGCCATTTCGCTCAGAATGTCCAGGTCACGCTCAATGAGCGCCGATTTGGTCAGCAGTGATACCGGGTGGCGGTGTTCCAGCAAAACCTCCAGCAGTTGGCGTGTAATGCGGTACTGGCGCTCGATGGGTTGGTAGGCGTCGGTATTGATGCCCAGCGCGATGGGAGAGCATTGGTAGCTGCGGCGCCTGAAAGCTTCGCGCAGCAGTTCGGGGGCGTTCTGCTTGTAGAACAGCTTTGTTTCGAAATCCAGGCCTGGCGACAGATCCAGGTAGCTGTGGGTGGGGCGGGCAAAACAGTTATGGCTGACAACGCCATTGGCAATAAAGTCACCGGTGCCGGTGGTGATGTCATACATGGTCATCACACAATCAAGGGCTTCGATGCTTCTCACGCGTAAATTCACATCGCTTTTAATGGCTGTGCCCGTGATTGAGCATTTGCGGCGAATAGCTGGCCCGGTTAAATGAAAAAAGGTCAGTATTTTCGCCAGGCCACCATTGAGCCGCACCACCGTTAAGGATTTCCGTCCGTTACGCTCTATGGGTTCAAGGACGTATCCGAATCCGAAATGGTCCAGGGCCATGCAAATGTGGCGGATGATCTCGGCGTCCGAATTTGAAATTCTGACGATATTCTTTTTGGCCAGATGACCTTCGGCATCGTAGATGCCAGCCAGAAAGCCTTTGAGCCAATCATCTGAAGCTTCGGAGGGGAATGCGATCAACTGTTTTATGCATTCGACCTGATGCCTGGCTGAAGTGCGGATGGCATGCATGGGGCCGCGTTCTTCGGTTGCGGGCTGAAATACGAATTCACGAGTGTTAATGCCGAACCCGGTCAGGTAGTCCCGGGACCGATGCAAGGCTTCCAGGTCTGTCAGCGCCAACCGGAAACGATGTACATCGCCCTGCGTGCGTCCTGCACGTGAATATCGATAGCTTCCCAGATGTCCGTCGCCGCGTATCATTCCGCATAAGTAACCGCGTCGATATTCCTCGTTTTCCCGGGGTTGTGAAACAAACTGGCCAGTACCCATGAGTTTGTTGTTCATGGTCAGGTGAGGACGCTGGGCACGGCCCGGGCCAATACGGGTTACGAACTTCCATCCTCGTTCAGTCAGGAATCGATGATCGCCACTGGAAACCAGTTGTGTTCCATCAGCCAGGGTGATTCGATAAGCGGGTTTTTTCGTGGCCCAATGGTTCTGTACTTCGGTTTCTGCGTAACGTCGATACCAACCCTCGCGAACCGTGCCGATAATCCTGTCACCTATTCTGACGTCTTTGAGAGGACGGTATGTGCCGTCCGCATAGAGGATGGGTGTGTCGCCGCTCAGGCAGTAGACACAGCCGTGCTCGCATCCTTTGTAAGGATTGATTGACTGGCTGAAGGGAATATCCGGCGACTGGTTGCGGCTGATAATGCTGCGTGCCGGGTCCGGTTGCACCTGGGTGGCGACACTGTCTTCCAGTTCTTCCCGCCACCAGCCATCGTCAAAGGTCTCGCTGAGGACCTTCTCGAAGCGGTTGGCAAGGTTGGAAACGGCACCTCGGCCCTTGATGGGTTTGCTGGGTATGTCGGCCATATCAACACTGTATAAATTTACAGTATTGATGGTAGCAGCAAATCTTCTCTTTGCAAGGCCGCTGAGAGACCTGCAGTACCGTGCAGGCTGGAGCGTTATTCGGTGGGTAGCAACTGGCTGAGTTCGCCCCAACCGCCGTCGATGGAATAGACCTCTTCGTAACCCATTCTCACCAGCGCTTCGGCCGCGAGTGCGGAGCGGAAGCCGCCGCCACAATATAGGTACAAAGGCTCGCTGCGGTCGGGATGCAGCTTCTCGATGTCGCGCTCGATGACGCCCTTGCCGATATGTTCGGCGCCCTGCACATGACCGGCAGCGTATTCCCTGTCTTCGCGTACATCAATCAGGGTCAGTTGCGGGTGTTGCTGCAGCAGGGCCGGCATGTCGGTGGCATGCACTTCACGTATATGGGCCTTGGAGGCTTTAACGAGATCAAGAAATCCCAGGCTATGTTGTTTGTTCATCGGTTGGTCTCAGTAACTGGCATCGGCCACTTGCCACTGAATCCTAACCTTTTTTGAACCCCATTGCTGCGCCGCCTGAATGTCGTTGCCCATGTAGATGTCAATGCGTCGGTTCCAGCGCTTGTTCATCTTGTCCAGCACCAGGAATTCTCCTTCCAGGCCATCAATGGTGACGCGGGTACGGCGGGTCAGGCCCATCGGAATCAGATCACGGGAAACAGCGATGGCTTTCATTCCCGGATGCAGAGGGTCGCCCCAGGCGGCGATGTTGGGAGTGTCGTCGGTTTGCTCGACGACGGAGTTATAGGCAGTGGCGATGACATCCAGGCCGGGTGGCTCACCACCGGTGCGGGGCGAAAAGCCCGCCGCGAAAACAAACAGCAAGAGCGCAAGTCGCCAGTTCATGACATTCCCCCTAGTCATGATTAATCTACATATAGCAGAAACGAATCAGGAAAACCACAATATGTAGTTATTGTGGTGTTGCGTTCTTGCTGTCTTCCGAGAGTTGTACCTGATTCAGGACGGAACGTATTGCCAGTTGTCCGCGGGCATTGAGTACCAGCAGCAGGTCTTTTTCCTGGGGCAGGATATAGGCCAGATTCAGTTCATCCAGCGTGCCCTGCAGCATGAAGCCTTCGCCCAGCGGGCGGTTGAGCTGTTCATTGGCCGAAACGCGAATCTCCTCAATGCGTTCGTTGAGATCGAATTGCAGGGCGCGGCCGACCTTTTCACGCAGGGCGTCCTGCAGCACCCAGGTGGCGCCACTGACCAGCGGGTTATCGACCTGGCGTGAGAATTCGAGATTGTCGACGTAGAAGAAACGCTTCTCCGGGTCATAATGCGGTTCGCCCAGCAGATAAACCCAGCCATGGGTGTTCAGTAGCCGGGTGGGCGCCTTGGCGCTGATACGGGCGGCCACTACCAGTGCGCTTTCCGAAGCGTATATGCGAAATTCCTTTGGTGTGAGTGTGCCCTGTTCGAGTTCAAAAGTTTTTCCGGCATGTTCCTCATTCAGTTGCCGGGTGATACCTGCGTAATTCAGGTGAATCGGCAATTGCAGGGAGAAGCCGCTCTCGGCAGGCGTTGTCAGCGTCAGCAATGGCAGGGGCTCGGGCTCGGGCGGTGCGGGTACCTGGCCAACGGCAGTGCGCAGGACGGCGGCAATGCCGAACTCGAACTCCAGGGCATCATCCAGGTAACGAATGGGCTGAAAGTAGGCCTGCTCGGGATCAACGATCAGCCAGGCCCCCAGACGGTCGGACAAGGGGCGCACCTGGTGCAACTCATGCCAGCGCTCGGCGGCACGCTGCTGTAGCCGCAGATCGTTGTTCACCTTGTCCTTGAGTTCGGCGATGGCCCTGTCCAGCCGGTCTTCCAGTTCTTTGCCGATCAGGCTGCTGACACGCATACGCACCGGACCCACCCGCAGGTAGGGGCGTTGATCCCAGTGATAGCGGGCATCGGCCTGCAGTTGCGGTTGCCATTGTTCATCGATGCTGAGACGGAAGCGTGCAGTAATGGTGACCGCGCCCCGCGTTTTGGCGTCCGGGTCGAGGATGCTTTCGCCATCCATTTCGGCGAAGAAGCGCAGGGGCACCGCCAGTTCCAGCCAGTCGTCGCGGGTGCGGACCGTGATGGGTGCGTGCCGCACGACGACGGTTCTGACTTCGCCTTCGATTGTGGTGGGGATGCCCAGAAAGCGCGCCTTGAAGCGCCGGTCCTCGGTTTTGTTGACCAGGGTTTCGGGGATCTCCTGGTTGGCGAAGTTCTGGATGGCTTCCAGCGGCAGGCGTACCGGAATCGACAAGTAAGACAGATTGGCATCCAGTCCCGCATACTCGCGAGCCTGTTCCGGGGGCGGCGTTGTGATGTCGCGGAAGGGTTGCTGAATGAAGTACACGACAGCCAGCAGGAGAAGGAGGCCTGCCCCCATCAACAGGGAATTGCGCCAGGACACGAGCTAAGTTGCTCCTAACCTACCGAGCAGGCGGCAATGCGGCTCAGCTGCGCCATGGGCAGGCCGGTTTCTTCATGCCATTGATTGAAGGCGGCCTGAATCAGCGCATGGTCACGCTTCGAAGTGGCTTTGTGATTGTCGATCACCTTGTGATTGGCCAGGCAGGCGACCACATCCCGGCTGAGCAGAAAAGTATCCTTGCCCATGGAGCGCAGGAAATAGGGGCCGGTGTTGCCGCCCAGACGGCTGCCGCGTTTTTTCAGCACCTGCCACAGGCCGACGATGTCGGTGACCGGCCAGTCCGCCACAAAGCGGGCAAAACTGCCGTGCTCGGCCTGGATATCCTTGATAAGCCAGGCGTTTTCGCGCACTGTCAGAATCTTCTTGTAGTTGCGCACGATGGAGGCGTCCTGCGAAAGTGCCTCAATGGTTTCATCAGGCAGGGCGGCCATGCCATCCGGATTGAAGCCGTAAAAGGCCTCTTCGAAGTTCGGCCACTTGTTCTCGATAACACGCCACACGAAACCGGAACGAAAAACACATTTGGTCATTTCGGCCAGATAGCGGTCGTCGCCGATGGCGACCAGCTGCCGTGGTGTTTTCGATTTGGGCAGCAGGGCCTGGAGGGCTTTTTCACCCCCCTTGCGCTTGACGGCCCGTTTATAGATGGTCTGGAAACTGGTCATGCGCTACAGGATTTTGTAATGCCTGCCTTCATGGCGACCATGGCGAAAATAATGGTACCAGGGGTTGCTGCCTGTTTTTTTGATATCGGGATTCAGGAATAGATAGGTTTCGGTGTCAAAGTCAATGGGTACAGGAAGCAGACGGTTGAGAAAGTTGAAAAGCCGCCTGTGGATTGGCTTGTTCCTGTAGTCGACGGCTTGAGCTACGAGATGACTGAAAATCTGAATATCTTTGGGTCGTACTGCGGGTTCGGTATATGGCTCGGAACGAATATCGGTTGAAAGTTGATCGCTATCTGAGAGTAATGCATTGATTTGGCGTAATGGTTCTGCGTACTTTTCAAGAATGAAACGATGGGCAACAGGATCGTAGAAGGGTATTTCTGCATGGGTACTATCTTCAGCCAGAAACAGTTTGGACAGATAGCTGGGTAATGACGTATTTCCCAGCGATTGATTCGCTATTTGCTGCACGATGGTTTGTGAATGTGTGAGTGAAGGATTGCATATCCGGTTGTTATCCAGCGGAATTGACCGGGCATCAATCAGATCGGCAGTCTGCAGGAAACTTTGCACAATATCCCCTTTGTGATGATCATAATTAATCAGTCGCACATCGGTGAAAAGGCGGTTGTATAGTTCGGTGCCGCTGAACATGGAAAGAAAATTTCGTTCGGAAACGGCCTCCTGTTCGCGAGGCGGCAGACTGTGCAACCAGTCTCTGAAGGGCATTTCTGCATTGACTGTCTTGATCATCTGCTTCCAGGCAGAATAGGAAAAGTCAAAGGGGTCACGAACAAAGCAAACGATCGTTACAGAAAACTCGGTAGCTAGAAGCTGCTGCAATTGCGTGACTCGTTCTATGTTCATTGCGCTTAAGACTTCGCTGGAGAACAATATGGTATCCGTGGGAGAAGCCCGGCACAGCGTCAGAATTTTATCCATGGCAGCGGGAACCCCCTCGGCCGCCATGGTGTGGCCTCCTGTTTTCTTTCGCATGGCGGGCACCAGATCCAGCAGCATGCGTAGAAAATTGCCACAGCAGTGACCAAGTTCTATGCTTACCTGATTCTCGGGATACGGGTAGTAAATGCCTGCAGACAGTAAATCCTGTGCATGTTGGCTGAACCAGGCTTGCAAGGCCGATGAGCCTGTTTTCGGCGCGCCTATATGAAAGATAATGCGTTTTTGCATGTCAAAGTAATAAAAGCTTGGGGACGTAGCCTAAGATCGAATGATACTTTCTGTAAAATATAATTTTTACAAAAATACACTCATAGTGTTTCTACAACCTAACCATCAAATATTGATTTGATGGTATTCACGTGCCGCCAGGGCCGTGAATACCCATTGACAAGGCGCTGGCTGCGTCACGCGATTAAGGGGGACAGAAGTGACTGCAACTAGGTGTCTTGTTCTCGGAGGCATGGGTTTTATGGGTACCCACCTCATCCGGAAACTTCTTGGCGACGGCTATTTCATCAGGAATTTTGATCGCATACCTGCCGCGAAAATTGAAGGCCAGTCTGCATCGCTGGAAAATTACGAATATTTCGAAGGCGATATCATGTCTGAAGAGAGTCTTCATGAGGCCATGTCAGATTGTGATGTATGCGTACATCTTGCCTCTACTACCCTGCCGAGGTCCTCAAATGCCGATCCGCTCTATGACATCGAGAGCAACCTGTTGGGTACGGTTAAATTATTGCAGCAAGCGGTTAAGGCGAAGATCAGAAAGATAATTTTCGTATCTTCTGGCGGCACGGTTTACGGAGTATCGCAGCAGGAGAAGATTTCAGAATCCCATCCAACTGACCCCATCACCTCATATGGCATTATCAAGCTGGCAATAGAGAAGTATCTTGCCCTTTTTCAGCAATTATATGGGTTGGAATACATGGCGTTGCGGGTTTCCAATCCCTATGGGCCCGGGCAGCCTTCCCACCGAAACCAGGGTGCGGCAACGACTTTTCTGAAAAAAGCCTTGCGAGGGGAGGAAATAGAAATCTGGGGTGATGGCAGCATCAGGCGGGACTATATCTATATTGATGACCTGATTTCAGCACTGGCGTCGTCGGTTACCTATCGAGGGGAGCATCGAGTTCTCAATATAGGCTCTGGTACAGGCGTCAGTCTGAATGAATTGCTGGACAAGGTCGATGAGGTGGTCGGCAGAAAGTCCAGGCGAAAGTACGTCGCGGGTCGGGCGTTTGATGTTCCAGTTAATGTGCTGGATATCCGGCGGGCGAAAGAGGAACTGGCCTGGGAGCCAAGAGTGTCCCTGGAAAAGGGATTAGGCAAATATGCGGACTGGATGCGCGGGGAGGGCCATGCGTAGGGCTGATATTCAGTGCCCCGTATGTCTTTTTTCCGGGTACTCTGATTTTCTCTGCGAAGTTCGGGGTTTCGATATTTATAACTGCGCCAAGTGTGCGGCTGACCATGTATACCCCATGCCTGCCGAAGAGGTTTTAAAGCGTTATTACGATTCGAGTTCCTATTACCAAGGGGAAGACTTTGGCGCCTATGAGGATTATGACTTGCAAACGGCGCCCACGGTTAGTCTGGTTGATTCATTGCTTGACGCTTATTCCGTGCGGGGTAAGCAATCCATTCTGGATATAGGTTGTGGTTATGGCTCACACCTGGCATGTGCGGCCGACCGCGGCTGGGAGTGTCATGGAATTGAAGTTTCCGATCATGGTCGGTCTGTTGCACATCAGAGACTGGGGGAGGAAGCTCGTGTCGTAGAGTCGGTCGATCGATTGCCTCGAATGGCTTTTGATTTGATTACGTTGTTCGATGTTATTGAGCATCTGCCATCGCCCTATTCCTTGATTTGCGAGTTGTTTGTTCGCGGAGCGATAACGCCTGAAACGACATTGGTAATGACAACACCTAATGCGGGGTCTGACGATGCCCGGAAAAATCCGGGGAAATGGAAGTATAGGTATCCGCCTTACCATGTTATTTATTACTCAGCAGAAACATTCGAATTTCTTTTTAAGAGAATGCAGTTCAGTAGTATAGAGATTGTTGGGCAGTATTCCTTATACCCATGGATGAAAGAGCCGTTACCCATGAGTCGGTATGACGGCTTGCTTGTCAGGGCCGGTGGTTCAACTCTTGGAGAGTTTTTCGCCAAGCGGGTAAATGAAGGGGCCAGCATTGAGCAGGCGACTCGTTGTTGGCAACAGTCCACGGCATTTCAGAATGTGGAGGCCAGTCCCAGGCCGCCACTTCGCCTGCCGTGGCTAGGTAGCAGGTTGGTATTCCGGCTTTATGGGTACCTGAAGAAGATTAAGTTTCTCAGGCTCGCCAAGCGATGGGTAGTACGTCAGGTTGGCAAATAATGCCATTCTGGATTTGCGATAAAAATGCACTTTTCTGTTGGAGTGTAAATTATGATGTTAAAAAACCAATGTATTAATAATAAAATAGAGAATTACGTGGTGCTTGATGAAAAGCTGAAAGTTGGATATTTGCCAGTTCCCAAGGCTGCCTGTACCAGCATGTTAAATGCTTTTTTTTCTCTCAAGGAAACAGTTGAGCAACAGAGAAGATTGAAAAGAGTAGAAGAGAAAAGAAAGCATACCAAAGTAAGAAAGCACAATGCGGTGCATGTATACCAAAATATAATGTTTGATAGAGTGGTTAAAAAATCTAAAACGACGGGGTATTTCGTATTTAGTTGCGTGAGGCATCCGGTTTCCAGATTCTTGTCTTTTTATAAGAATAAAGTTTATTTTGGTTGGGATAAAGGTATTGCCGATAAGCTCACCAGCCTGGGCTTTTATCACAAAATGAGTGTGGATGAATGTATTGAAAACTTATGTTCGGTACAGGATCCGGCAGCCCTGGATGCTCATGTCATGCCCATGTCGGCGTTGCTCTATTACAAGGGTAAATTGATACCAGATTATATAATGCGGGTTGAAACTCTTAATAATGACTGGTCGTATCTAATGGGCTTGCTGGGGAAATCCACTGTGGAAGTTACCATTCATAACCTCAGCCCCAAGGATTCATCCTCGGACTTTGACTTGACCCAAAGTCAAAAAAATAAATTAACTGAATATTATAAAGATGACATGCAACTTTTTGGCTACAGATGAGGCTGTCAACGTTCGCGCGAAGGTTGGTATGGTGAGTGATTAGCGGACTAACTCAGCACAAATGAAGATAATCTTAGTAGTTCATCAGTTTCTGCCAGAGTACTTCGCTGGTACGGAGATATTGACATTCGAGGTCGCCAAGGGGCTGCGGAAAAGGGGGCATTCGGTTACAGTTTTGACCGCTTTTCCTGATGAAACCTTGCTTGCGGAAGACGAGCGTTTTGATGAATATGAAATCGAAAACATCAAAGTGCATCGTTACCACCATTCTTATGCGCAAGCCACGCAACGAGGCAGCTATATTGAGCACCAATACAACAATGAGATTTCCGCCAAATATTTTTCTGCGTTGATTTCAGAATTAAAGCCGGATGTGGTTCATTTCCTTCATCTCAGTCGACTGGGAACCAGTCTGATCGAGGTTGCGATAAAGCATGGTATTCCAGGCTTCATTACCTTGACTGATTTCTGGATGATATGCCCTACCAGTACTCTCATGCTCCCCACGGGTAAGAGCTGTGGAGGGCCAATGCAAAATGCTGGAAACTGCGTCAAACACCTGGCTCAGGTAACAAAGCTTGCAAAAGTCTCCGGGGTGTTAGATCGAATTCCGGACGCTTTTTTTGAGTACGCCTCAACACTGTATAAGAAGAACCCCCAGCTTAATCTCCCCTACAGGCATGAAATTGTTGCCGCCGGTAACAGAAGGGATATCAACATACAGCGGCTTAATGCGCTAACAAAAGTAATCTCTCCTACGAGCTTGATGACGCAGGTAATGGTCGCAAACGGGGTCCATAGAGAAAAGATCGTAGAGACCGGTTATGGGATTTCAGTGTCGGGGCATGGTAATGCAAGAGTGCGAAAGCGCGGTGACGGCGTGCTGACTCTGGGGTTTATTGGCACATTAAGCTCCCATAAGGGGTGCCATGTGTTGATTGAGGCATTCGCCCGTCTTGTCGGCAGGTACCCTGTGAAACTGAAAATCTATGGTAATCCCGAGGAGTTTCCGGATTATGCCGCCAGCCTCAAACAAGCTGCTGTAGATTTTCCCGAAATCGAATTTTGTGGGGTGTTTCCAAATTCTGAAATTGCAGCCGTGCTTTCCGGCATTGATGTTCTGGTTGTGCCTTCTCTGTGGTTTGAGAACACCCCCTTGGTGATCCATTCGGCGCTGGCGGCTAGATGCCCCGTGGTGGCCTCGAACTATCCCGGGATGTCTGAGGCTGTGCATCATGGGGAGAACGGGTTGCTTTTTAAACCCGGTAGTTCTGAGGCACTCGCAGAGCAACTGCAATGTCTTTTTGACAACCCTGAACTGCTCGAGAAATTAAGCGGTAACTGCAAGCCGCCCAAGTCGATCGGCGAGCATGTCGAGGAATTGCTGCAAATCTATGCCTCGGATTCGGGGAGCGGGCCCAATCTTGATGTAAGTCCATGATGCAGGCCTTTGAGCATCATTTTGAAATCTGTTCGCCTGTTTCTTGAGCACACAAGATATAAGCACATCTGTCAGCTGCTCAGCGGCTTTACGAAGCTCGAAAACCATATTTGGAGAGGGGATGCTGTCCTGGTCTGAAAGGAGGACATAATCCACCTCCTCATCCAATGCTTTTTTGATACCGATGTTATGAGCGGCGGCAATCCCCAGGTTTGTTCCTATACGATGAATTTGCACATTGTCGTAAGACTCAGGTTCCCAAGTCTGCATTTCGTTTACAGAGCCATTATCGACAACGGTGATGATTTCGACTTGTGGGGAGAGGGCGTCTAGTAAGCAGCGTAGTGCTTCCATGCGAGGGTTGAAGGTCACAACAACCGCGTGAACCCCATGCTGGCGAGGATTAATTGCTTCTGAGGGGCGTGACAAATTTTCATGTCGGAATTATGCGGACTTGGTGTTATAGGGTTATGAGGTTTATTCTTTCAGATCCTGAAAGAATGCTCTGTTTGATTTTTGTCATTATTTGTGACCCGATGTATGGATAAGAAGAGGCCTTTGGTCACATTTTTTCTTGTTGCCTATAATCAAGAAAAATATATCAAGCAGGCATGTGAATCTGCGCTTTCCCAGACTTACACACCCCTGGAAATCATTATTTCTGATGATTGTTCAACCGATAATACATTCGAAATCATTCGGGAGATTGCAGAAAGTTATGCTGGCCCCCATACAGTACGTATTAACAGGAATAAAGAGAACCTGGGGATTATCGGGCATGTAAATCTGTCCCATGAATTGGCCGCTGGTGAACTGACTATTATGGCTGCGGCCGATGATATCTCTTTTTCTAACAGAACCTCTGTGATTGTTGAGCGCTATTTAGCCTGTGACAAGAAGACTTTTTCTCTGCATTCCTCGTTGTTGGCAATAGACGAAAAGGGGGGTGAGATTGGTGTCTGGAAGCCCGCACAAACCATGTCTGCCAGTGATGTGGAAGGAGAGTTATACAGGCTGGCTATTGTTTTCGGTGCCACCCATGCCTGGAAGAAGGAGGTATTTGATTATTTCGGTTCAATAAAAACTCCCCGTGTTTTTGAAGATACGGTCGTTGCATATAGAAGCATGTTAATGGGTTCTGTTGAATATATTGACGAACCCTTGGTGAAGTACAGGGTAGGCTGTGGGGTGTCGACTGTTGATCTCTACCGAAGTCGCCTTAATAAATTGCCTAAAATAACGCAGATCATGGACTTTGCACTCAATGTCTATTCTCAAAGGAAGCTGGACTGTGACAGGGCCGGACGTGCTGATTTGGTTAAAAGACTGGACAGGCGCCTTTTTTGGTATCGTTGTTTCCTGTCAGTAATTCGGATTAAGCCGCTGTATTATCTCTTGATCGTGCCGGTTAGTATCGCCTTCATGCTCAAGTACGGCATCAGAGACCAGCGTTTGATTCCTGAGGTGCATCCATACCAAAAGTAATTAGCGGTCAAACAAGGTCGCTTCGACTTTTTCTATTCTTACTTATTTCATCGCAGTTTCCGAGTGTGCTCAGCCGGTGGGCAATAACCAATACAGCCAATTTTCTTTTTATTTTGTCGTCAGCGACTTCGTTGATATTGATGTGATTGACGATAACGCAGGCCAAGTCGATCGGCGAGCATGTCGAGGAATTGCTGCAAATCTATGCCTCGGATTCGGGGAGCGGCCCCAATCTTGAAGTAGACCCGTGAAGCAGGCCTTTGAGCATCATTTTGAAATCTGTTCGCCTGTTTCTTGAGCACACAAGATATAAGCACATCCTGAGCGCCAGCCTTGCACTGTCAATCATCTTCCAGTTGACAGGTGCATGGCTCTGTTTGTAAAGCCATATGGCATTGCGCATCATGTAGTAGTGGCGTGCAGGACTATGGTTCGAAAAACGCCGGCCCATGAACTTTATGGGTTTATTCCCTATTCCGTGACGCATCTCCGCCTTGAATATCCCAAACGATGAAAAACCCCGATGCTTGGCCCTGAAGCCCCAGTCTATATCTACATAATCAACAAATAACGCTTCGTTCATGAGGCCAACTGCCTTAAGCGTTTGTTTGGGAATGAGGCAGCCGGAAGAAATCAGGTAGGCGACTTCGGCTACGGGACCGTCCGAGTCCTGGAAGAGCCTGATGAGGCGCAAGCCTTGAAAACGAATCAGTTGCGAAGATTTCTTTATTTTGTCGTCAATGAAGAAGGGGCCGACGGCGGCTACCTGTTGGCCATCAGCTGTCAGCTGCTCAGCGGCTTTACGAAGCTCGAAAACCATATTTGGAGTGGGGATGCTGTCCTGGTCTGAAAGGAGGACATAATCCACCTCCTCATCCAATGCTTTTTTGATACCGATGTTATGAGCGGCGGCAATCCCCAGGTTTGTTCCTATACGATGAATTTGCACATTGTCGTAAGACTCAGGTTCCCAAGTCTGCATTTCGTTTACAGAGCCATTATCGACAACGGTGATGATTTCGACTTGTGGGGAGAGGGCGTCTAGTAAGCAGCGTAGTGCTTCCATGCGAGGGTTGAAGGTCACAACAACCGCGTGAACCCCATGCTGGCGAGGATTAATTGCTTCTGAGAGCATTAGATAATGATTTGGCCATGGTGTTTTTTTTGGTCAGTGGGGTCTTACAGGTTCTTCTGGTTGCTCACCTGTTCAAGCCTGCCGTGATTAATTTTAACCACGATATCACAGTTTCGCAGGGTGCTAAGCCGGTGTGCGATGACCATGACCGTAAGGTTCCGGCTCAAGTTATCAATACAATCAACAACGGCTTGTTCAGTGGTTTCATCGAGGGCGCTGGTGGCTTCGTCGAGAACAAGCACATCGGCGCGCTTGTACAATGCGCGTGCAATGCCAATACGCTGTCGCTGACCACCGGATAGCCGAACGCCCCGTTCGCCAACGAGAGTCTCATAGCCCTCCGGCAGACTGTTAACGACATCCGCTATTTGCGCCTGGCCGGCCACCTCTCGCAGCCAGTCATCGTCAATCGAATTTTTGTGGCATCCGAGCGCGATATTTTCGCGTATGCTGGCATCGCTTAAATAAATACTTTGGGGTACATGGGCTACGTGCACTTGCCATGCACGGCGGTTTCTGGAAGTGAGTCGTACGCCGTCTACCAGAATCTCTCCTTCTGTAGGTTCGAGCAGTCCCATGATGATATCCAGCAAGGTACTTTTGCCGCTGCCGGTCTCTCCGATGAAGCCTATTCTTGTTCCTTTGGGGATATTGAGGTCTATGTGGCTGAGTACTTCCGGCCCATCCTGCGAATAGGAAAAACTCAGGTTTCGCAGCTGTATGTGATCATGGAACTTGAGGGGGGGAGGTAAAGACTTTTCTGCTACCGGAAGCTCAGCAAGGGTGAGTACGTCACGAAGTATTGCAGAGTTGCCCTGTGCGCGGCTCCAGCCGTGATATAGGGTCTGTAACAGCGGCATGAGCTTTTGCCCACCCAGCGCAAGGGCGCCCAGTACTGGCAATGCACCACTAAAACCGTCGGGTCTGCCAGAGATGAATAAGGCCAGAAGTGCTACAAGGGCGACAGCAAGCCCCTCCAGGATGTAGCGCGGCGCTAGTGTCAGGAAGGTATTTTCCGCCTGGGCTATATTCATGGCGTAGTCATCGTTTCTATATCGTTCTACATAGGCTGCCTGACTACCACCGATAATGACATCCCGAATGGCCCCCAGGCCCTCCTGCAAAGTCTGAATGCGCGTTTTCTGGGTTCTGGAAATTGTCTCTCCATTGGCTCTGATGCGTCTTTTGACGATGACAGATATAAGCAGGTATATAGCTGCAAAACCGAACCCGGCTATAAGCGCGGCACTTGCGTCGATAATAAGAAGTGCCGCCAGGATAACAATGCATAAGAATCCCGAGATGATCGCTTCCATCAACGGGATCAGATAAAAGTTGGTGACGATCAGGACCTTGTTCGTTGTGGCAATGCTCGTGCTGGAATTATGCGTGCTGTGCCAGGCGTAGGGTTGGTGTAGGAGGTTCTCATATATCCTGGACCCAAGGTCATGCCCCAGGGCATGGATGTAACGGTTCATGACCCAGGTCAGCAGCAGGCGGACACATGCAGAAGCAAGGGCTATGCCGGCGAATAATATAGTCGCAGGAAGCAGCACTGTTGCCGGATCAAGTCCGAATGCTTCGGCGGCGGACTGCAGCGCCGGATAGTCGTTTGCCTTTTCGGGACTCGCCAGCAGGGTGAGAAAGGGGATAACGGCGCCCAGTGTGACAAGTTCACCCAAACCGCCCAGCAGCATCAGGCCCATTAGTCCGGCAAGTTGATATTTGCGACGGGTGGAAAACGTACGCCAAAGGCGCAATAAAAGATTCATTGATTCCGGTTCTGGATTTAAGCGCGCAAATGAGTATACAGGCTGGATTGGCCTGTTTTGATTTGATGGCTGGACAGTTTCATACGGCTGCGCCTTCGCTGAAGTTCAACCAACCTCGAATTAGGCGGTAGATAAACCAGATGGCGGTTGCCGTCAGCACCAGGTAGCCAATGCCGAAAATAAAAACCGTTGCAGAGCCGAGTAGTGCCCATAGCACGGCAAACCAGAATGTGCGCATCAGCCAGCGGTGGTGACTTTTGAGTACGGGGTCTGAGACTTCATTGATCTTGATGTGATTGACGATAATTCCGCCAATAGTGGCCAGTTGCAGCGCGGGAATCAGGCCGAGCCCGTAAAGTGCATAGGCGAGAATTACGGATTTTCTGTCATTGTTCCCGTCGTTCATCCCAATCCTCCTTCAGGTAATGCGTTCAAGATTTGCAGGCTTGGAGTGTCATGGCAAGTGAGGGTCCCGGGGTAGTGGGTAATTCCGCTTATTGCGCCGGTGGGGTTTTCGCTGTGGTGCGATTATGCTGCCGTCATTGATTTTCTCAAGAAGGTAGAAGCCGTGAGCTACGAAACCATTCTCTATGAGGTCGCTGATGGGGTTGCAACCATTACCCTGAACCGTCCGGATAGTCTTAACAGCCTGAGTGGCAAGCTGCTGGATGAGTTACGCGATGCGGCATCGCGGGCCCCGGCCGTTGGCGCCCGCGCTCTGGTGTTGACCGGTGCGGGGCGCGGATTCTGCGCCGGTGCAGATCTGAGCGAGCCGCCGCCGATGGACGAGCAGGGCCGGCTGGATCTGGGTAAGGCTCTGGACGAGCGTTATCACCCCACTCTGCAGGTGCTGTTTGATCTGGATATTCCTTTCATTACGGCTATCAACGGTATGGCGGCTGGCGCCGGCGCCAGTTTTGCGCTGGCCGGCGATATGGTGATTGCCGCTCGCTCCGCCGTATTCCGGCAGGCCTTTGTCAAAATCGGTCTGCTGCCGGATGCTTCGGGTACCTGGCTGCTGCCGCGTCTGGTCGGCCGCGCCCGCGCCATGGGCATGGCCATGCTGGGCGAAAACATCAGTGCCGAGCAGGCGCTGGACTGGGGCATGATCTGGCAGGTGGTGGAAGATGACGAACTGCAGGCCAGGGCGATGCAACTGGCGCAGCATCTAGCCAAGCAGCCGACCCGGGCGCTGGCGGCCATTCGCAAGGCCATCAACGCGAGTCCGGACAACGACTTGCATACCCAGCTGGAAATCGAGCGCCAGTCACAGGCTGAACTGGGGCGTACTCAGGACTTCCAGGAAGGGGTGATGGCCTTTATGCAGAAGCGGGAAGCGAATTTCCAGGGCAGATAAACACGAAAAATAAAACAGCTGCATTGAGTCAGGGCGCCGTGTAATCTTCGCCCATGGAAATCGGCCGTCTACTTATTCAATGTCCGGACCGCACCGGCATCATTGCAGCCGTCAGTGGCAGCCTGAGCGCCCTGGGCGCCAATATCACCGACCTCGATCAGCATTCCAGCGATCCGCGGGGCGGGCGTTTTTTCATGCGCCTGGAATTCGAGCTGGGTGATCTGGGAGATCGTCTGGAGGAAGTGCGGGAGCGCTTTGCCGCGGATGTGGCCGGGCGTTTCGAAATGGACTGGCAGCTCAACTGCGCCAGCCTCAGGAAGCGTCTGGCGATTCTCGTCTCCAGGCACGATCACGCGCTGCTTGAGCTGCTGTGGAAGCATGCACGCGGTGAACTGGATGCCGAGCTGACCTGTGTTTACTCCAACCATGAAGATCTGCGCCGTCAGGTGGAGTCCTTCGACATCGAATACCGGCATTTCGAGGTCACCCCGGAGAACAAATTCGAAGCGCACCGACAGATGCTGACAGAACTCAGTGAGCGTGTGGATCTGGTGGTGCTGGCGCGCTATATGCAGATTCTGCCGCATGACTGGGTGGAGGCCTTCCCCAGCCGCATTATCAATATTCATCATTCCTTTCTGCCGGCCTTCGTCGGCGCCGACCCTTATCGGCAGGCCTTCGACAAGGGTGTGAAGTTGATTGGCGCCACGGCCCACTACGTGACGGAAGAACTGGATCAGGGGCCGATCATCGAACAGGACACGGCCCGCGTCACGCACCGGCATTCGGTTGAAGATCTGCGCGCGCTGGGCCGCAACCTGGAGCGGCAGGCCCTGGCCCGCGCGGTGCAATGGCATCTGCAGGACCGCATCATTGTCGACGGCGCCAAGACCATCGTATTCAGCCGCCAATAACAGGATTGCACATGTCTTTACTCGTTGATCGCCGGGATCTGGATTTCCAGCTGTACGAGGTGCTGGGCATAGATGACCTCTGCAGCCTGCCACGTTTCGAGCAGCATGACCGTTCCACCTTTGATGCCGTACTGGAGTCCGCCTATCAGCTGGCGGAAGGCGAATTCGCCGGGCACGCCGCCCAGCTGGATGCCAATGAGCCGACCTTTGACGGCGAACGCGTGCATATCATTCCCGAGGTGAAGGCCGCCCTGGACGCCTATATTGAAGGCGGTTTTCTCGGCGCGGCTTTCGACGAGGAAGTTGGCGGCTTGCAGCTGCCGTACAGCATCTGCCAGGCGCTGGCTGCCGTCTTTACGGCGGCCAATGTGGGCACTGCGGGTTATCCCTTTCTCAGCGCGGCAGCGGCGAATCTGCTGCGTGTGGTTGGTTCGCCCGAGCAGCAGGCGCGCTACATGCAGCCCATGATCGCAGGGCGTTTCTTCGGCACCATGTGTCTGTCCGAGCCGCAGGCTGGCTCTTCATTGGGCGATATTCGTACGCGCGCCATTGCGCAGACTGACGGCCAAGGGGAGGGCAAGTACCGCATCGTCGGCAACAAGGTGTGGATCTCAGGCGGCGAGCATGATCTGGCCGAGAACATCATTCACATGGTGCTGGCCAGGATCGAGGGTGCGCCGGCGGGCACCAAGGGCATATCGTTGTTCATCGTGCCCAAGTTCCTGGTCAACGAGGATGGCTCGCTGGGCGAGCGCAATGGCGTGCGTCTGGCCGGACTGAATCACAAGATGGGTTACCGGGGTACGGTGAATACCGTGCTGAATTTCGGCGAGCAGGATGACTGTATCGGTTATCTGGTGGGCGAGCCGAATCAGGGCCTGGCCGGCATGTTTCACATGATGAACGAAGCGCGTATCGGCGTGGGTCTGGGCGCGACTGTGCTGGGATACACCGGCTATCTGCATTCACTGGACTATGCGCGAACCCGCTTGCAGGGGCGCAAGGTCTCGTCGCCCGACCCGCAGGGCAAGCCGGTCGCCATCATCGAGCACACGGATGTGAAGCGTATGCTGCTGGCCCAGAAAGCCTCTGTGGAGGGCGCGTTGGGCCTCTGCCTGTATTGCGCGCGTCTGGTAGACATCCAGGAGGCGTCGGAAGATCAGGCGCAACGGGAACAAGCCGGGCTGTTGCTGGAAATACTCACGCCGATTGCCAAGGCCTGGCCGTCCGACTGGTGTCTGGAAGCCAACAAGCATGCGATCCAGATTCTCGGGGGCTATGGCTACACCCGCGATTATCCGGTGGAGCGCTTCTATCGCGACAATCGCCTGAATCCCATCCATGAAGGAACCAATGGCATTCAGGCGCTGGATTTGCTGGGCCGCAAGGTCGTGCGCGGTGGCGGGACGTCTCTCAAGGCCCTGCTTGCCGAATTCAGCAAGACGGCCGAGGCGGCTGCCGATTACGACGAGTTACAGGAATTTTCAGAAACCTTGAAACAAACCGTGGTCACTGTCGGTCAAACCACGCAATCACTGGTGGCGGAGGCTGCCGGTGATGCAGACAGATTTGTTGCCAATGCCACCAGTTACCTGCAGATGCTGGGTCATGCGGTCATTGCCTGGCAGTGGCTGCGTCAGGCGCTGGTCGCGGTGCAGGCAGACGCGGGGCACGATACTGACCGGCACTTCTATGCCGGCAAGCTGGCGGCCTGCCGTTATTTCTTCCGGCGCGAGTTGCCGGCCATGGAACTGCATGCGAGGCTGGTGGCGCAAGGCGAGGACAGCTGTCTGACTATGCAAGCGGAGTATTTCTGATCGAGGTCATGTAATGAGCAGGCTTGGGCTGGCGCTGGGCTGGAAAGGTTTGGGACTGGTAATCCTGATGTGCGGGAGCACGTTGTCAGGCGCAGATGAATTGCCAGAGCTGGGGCCGGAGGCGCAGGCCGAAGACGTTACGGTCGCCACCGAAACGCCCGAGGCCGCGCCCGAAGAAACCTCGCCGGTTGAGCCGCTGCCCCAGGCGCCGCCGCCCGAGCCCGCCGCAGCTTTCCGCATCCTGGATACCGAAGTGCCGCCGGGCAAGACCATGCGCCTGTCCTGGTCGGCCAGTCAGAATTTCGCCGGCATGGATCTGGACACGCCTGTACTGGTTGCACACGGCGCCAAACCGGGCCCGGTGCTGTGTCTGACCGCCGCCATTCACGGCGATGAACTCAATGGTATCGAGATGGTGCGGCGGGTGTTGTACAGCACCGATCCGCAAAAGCTGCGCGGTACCCTGATCGGGGTGCCGATCGTGAATCTGCACGGCTTCCAGCGCAGTTCCCGTTACCTTGCTGACCGCCGTGACCTGAACCGGCACTTTCCCGGCCACAACGATGGCAGCTCGGCGTCCAGAATCGCCCGCTCATTTTTCCGTTCAGTGGTGCGCAACTGCCATGCCTTGGTCGACCTGCATACCGGTTCTTTCCATCGCACCAACCTGCCGCAGTTGCGCGCTGACCTGAGCGATCCCGGCGTAGTGGCCTTGACCAGCGGCTTCGGCGCGACGTCGGTGCTGGAAGACAAGGGCGCGGCAGGTACGCTGCGGCGCGCAGCGGTGGACGCGGGGATTCCGTCGGTAACCCTGGAGGCAGGCGAACCGATGCGCCTGCAGCTCGAGCAGGTGGAGCATGGGGTCAAGGCCATCCAGAGCCTGATGAGTAATCTGGGCATGCTCAAGAAAGGCTTCCAGTGGAATGATCCGCAGCCGGTTTATTACGAGTCCAGCTGGGTGCGTGCCAACCGTGGCGGCATTCTGCTCTCGACCGTCAAGCTGGGTACTTCCGTGAAGAAAGGCGATCTGCTGGGTACCGTGACCGACCCGATCACCAATGTGCAGAGTCTGATCTACGCGCCCTACAACGGCCGCGTGCTGGGTCGCGCCCTCAATCAGGTGGTCATGCCGGGCTTTGCCGCCTTCCATATCGGAGTGGAGCGCAGTCCCGAGGAAGTGGCCAGTGAGGCGTCTGAAGAGAAGGCCGCGGATGAAAGTGGCGGCCAGCGGGATGTGGTGATCAGCCCCGAGGACGAAGCGGTTGAAGGGGATATCGAATCCATCGAACATCCGGAATAGAACAGGTTTCGCCTGCCCTGCATTCCACTATTCCAAAGCTGCAGTCGAGACGACGCTGACCTAGCCCTTCATCACCGATTGCAGCGCTTCCAGTTCTTCCCAGCGTCTGAAACAGCCCTGCAGTGCTTCCTGCAGCTGGTTTTCCTGCTGACGCACCACGCGGATGCTTTCCTCATCCTGGCGGAAAAATTCGCTGCTGCTCATGCGGGTATGCAGCTCGCTCAGTTCGGCTTCCAGGCTTTCTATGCGCTGCGGCAGTTGATCCAGCTCGCGCTGGTCCTTGTAGCTGAGTTTGCCAGGCTGTTTGTTGTTGGCTGGTGCAGGTGCGGCCACGGGTTTCGTTTTTTGCCGGGGTGCGCTTTCTTCCTTGCGCTGGCGCAGCCAGTCGTCGTAGTTGCCGACAAAGAACTGGAAACCGCGGTCGCCTTCCTGCATCAACATGCCGTCGACCACATTGTTGACGAAGCTGCGGTCATGCGACACCAGGATGCAGGTGCCGGGGTAGCCGTTGACCAGATCCTCGAGCATTTCCAGGGTTTCGATGTCCAGGTCATTGGTGGGCTCGTCCAGCACCATGACATTGGAAGGTTTGGCGAACAGCCGGGCCAGCAACAGGCGGTTGCGTTCGCCGCCGGACAGCAGTTTGGTCGGTGTCTTGGCCCGTTCCGGGCTGAACAGGAAGGCGCGCAGATAGCCCAGCACATGCAGGCTGCGGCCATTGAATTCGATACGCTCGGCGCCATCGGCCACATTCCAGAAGGCGGGTTTCTCCAGGTCGAGCGCGCGCCGGGTCTGGTCGAAATAGGCGATCTGCAGGTTTTCCCCGTGTATCAGCTTGCCGCTGTCGGGTTCATGCTCGCCCAGCAACACGCGTAGCAGGGTGGTCTTGCCGCAGCCATTGGGGCCCATGACGCCGATGCACTGGCCGCGGCGGATCTTCAGGCTGAAATCGCGCAGCACAACGTTGCCGGCGATTTCGCAATTCAGGCGCCGCGCCTCGATCACCCGCTTGCTGGTTTCCTCGCCGAATTGCGCCTGTATTCTTGCCCGCCGTTCAACCTTGCGCCGGTCTGCGACTTCTTCGCGCATGGCCTCCAGCGCCTTGACCCGGCCCTGATTGCGTTTGGTGCGCGCCTTCACACCCTGGCGGATCCAGATTTCCTCTTCCGCCAGTTTCTTGTCGAATTCCCGATGCGCCTGACGCTCGGCCTCCAGGGCTTCGCTCTTGCGGCGGCGGTAATCAGTGAAGCTGCCGGGCCAGCTGTAGAGTTTGCCGCGGTCGACCTCCACGATACGTGTGGCGATGCGATCAAGAAACGTGCGGTCATGGGTGATGAAAACCAGGGCGCAGGTGGCGCCGAGCAGGAAATTCTCCAGCCACTGTACGGCCGCGATATCGAGATGGTTGGTCGGTTCGTCGAGCAGCAGGATGTCGGGGTCGCTGGCCAGCGCCCTGGCCAGCAGCACGCGCCGTTTGAGTCCGCCGGAAAGGTCCTCGAAGCGGGCGTCCGGGTCCAGACCCATCCTGGACAGGGTGCTGTCGACCTTGAGTTGACGGTCCCAGGCGCCCGCTTCTTCCAGCTCGTGTTGCAGCTCAAGCAGGGTGGCCTCGTCGTCGCCATGCCGGGCACGGTCATAGGCCAGCAGCTGTTCGCCGACCTTGCCCAGTCCTTCGGTCACTACTTCGTAAACTGTGCCATGCAGGCCTGCCGGGATGTCCTGTGGCAGTTTGCTGATGCGCAGGGTGGAACTGTGCTCAATGTCGCCGCTGTCCGGCGTAATGTCGCCGGCGATGACTTTCATCAGGGTCGATTTGCCGGCGCCGTTGCGTCCGGCCAGGCAGACGCGCTCGCCTTCGTCGATAGTCAGACTGACCTCGTCGAGCACGGGCAGGTCGGTGAAGCGCAGCGAAATGTCGCGCAGGGTAAGCAGCATGAATGCATCGAACTCCGGGTGGGAGCGCGATTCTACTGGATTATTCAGCCAAAGATGGGGAGATAGCCGCCTTCCAGGGCGTATTGTCTCGCTACGGCATCATTTTCGATGCCGGCCAGCCGCCTCAGGGCATGGTGAATATGTCCGCAGGTGAGCCGTACGGCGCCGCCGGTAGTCGAGGGCATGAGTGTTGCCGGATCGACAGTCAGGGCCTCGTAATGGGCGTTGGTGCCGCCGACCACGCGGTTGCCACTCACGCCGGCGCCGAAGGCCAGCATGCTGGTGACGTTCCAGTGGTCCTTGCCATTGCCGCCGTTGTAGTAGGGCGTGCGGCCGAAGTCGGACCCGACCAGCACGGTGACACGGTCAGACAATCCGGCGCTGTTGATCAGGCTCCAGAGGTAATGCACGCCGTCGATCAGGCTGGCGAGACTGAAACTCTGGTTGCGGTCATGGTCGCCATGGGTATCGAAACCGCCTACGGTCAGATTGGCGCAGGAGGCGACCTGTGACTGGAAGGCGGCAATGGCCACTTCCGCCTGGCCGCGCAGTCCGCCCGAGGGACTGGCGGGCAGAGCGTCAATCAGCCGGTGCAGGTTGCTGTCACTACCTTGCACCGTATACAGCCGGCTCATGGCCACGCGACGCTGTGGCAGGCGCGTGTCAGTGATGAGTTTCTGCAGACGTCGGGTTCTTGCGCTGTCCACCATCTGGTGAATATCCGGGTGCAGGTAATAGGTGGCGTCGTCGTCCAGATTGGCATCCGGTGCGGTGTTGTAGCGCTCGGGATAGGCCAGTTCCCGGAAGATGCCGGAGCCGGAAACGCGGGTCGGGGCGATCAGACCATCGGAATAGTCGTAGCCGCCGTTGGTCAGGAAGGCCAGCGGGCTGTCCGGTGCATCGGCCTGCGCGATGAGGGCGCCCAGCGCCGGCTGGGTCTGTACATCCGAGCCGCTCCACATGGTGCGGGTACCGGTATCGTGGTTATTGGTTTGCATGTCGATACCGTTGATCACCAGCAGGTCGGAGGCCAGATCATTGAAGAAGGCGTCGAAGCTGGTAATGGCCATGTCGTCACGCAGCGTGGAGGTGGCCAGATCAGGGTCGGGGAAGGGCGCGTAACGAATGCCGTTGCCCACTTCGCCAATATCATTGACTGCATAGTGGTTGACTGGACCGCGGTTGTCGGCCCGTGGCGTATTGCCCTTGGGATCACAGAGGCTGGTGGGGTCCCAGCCGCCCCCTGCGTGCACGAAGATGTAATGACGGTTAGGGTCGGCCGCCTGCAGCGGACCATGACGCAGGGTGACAGCGGTCATGCCGACGGAGCCGAGTAATTGCAGAAAATGGCGACGATTCATAATGCTTTCCCCGGCCTTATTCGTAGACGAAGCGGTAGTCGCTGAGGTAATAGACGAGCAATGCCTGCCAGGTGCGCAGCATGTAATTCGCGTCTTCGACAATTCGCTCCTCGTCCGGCAGGGCTTCTCCGGTTTCAGGGTCGTTGGTCAGGTCGCAGGCAAAGTGCAGCCGACCACGCAGGTAATGTCCGCCCTCGTCAATCAGTTCCAGGCCGCGTGCCTGAATGGCCGCCATCAGGTTGCGCAGCTCCAGTATTTCAGGATCGTCAGCCCGGGCGTCCACGCCGAGCAGCGCCCAGTGCAGGTGCTGCAGGTTTGAGATGACCAGTGTGTTTACATCCGGGTCAATATTGCCGTTGTTGTCCAGCAGGCTGTCGTCCGGATGCATGTACGGGAACAGCGCGCGCTCATTAGGGAAGAGGAAAAAGTCGCGGGCGACAGCCTCGCAGGCCATCTGACTGGCCATGCGTTTCTGGGTGGAAGCGATCAGGCCATTGGGTTCGGTGATACGGGTAATGATGCTGTCCGAATCCATGCCGCCATAGAGAATGTGCAGGCCATTACCGGTCAGGTCCAACAGGCGATCACGGTTGCTGCGCTGCCAGGGCAGGCCCAGGGTGGCGACCAGCTTGCGGTGCAACATTTCCGGGGTCAGCAGGCGGTCGCTGCCGCTATAGGCATGGGCGGCAGTGTCGGCTCCGCTCTGCAAGCTGGTCGCACGGAAATAGGGGCCTTTGACGATGGCGCGGATGGTATTGCGCAGATTGTAATTGGTACCTGCGGCGCTGTTGCCCTCGGTTGCCAGATTGTTGGCCAGTTGCTGGAAATAGGCGTCCTGCGCCAGATAGGCGCGGCGTTGCGGAGCGTCTTCGGGAACATCGGCTTCGGGCACCGGAATGGGCGCCTGCCCGGTAATGCCGGTATACAGGGTTTTGACCAGGGATTTGGTAAAGCGAGGGTCAGCCACGATCTGTTCGGCCAGCCAGCGCACCGAGCTGTCGGCATTGCCCGCCAGAGGCATGGGTTCGCCCTTGAAGCCGCGTTGTTCCATGTCGGTATGCCAGCCACCGGTCTGGCTGGTGGGCCGGAACTGTCCCAGGTCGCTCCAGTTCTGATAGATGGAAGCGACCGGGTCGACCACACTGTGGCAGATCGAGCAGTTCGGATTGTCCAGCACCGGATTGGGGCTGTTGATGTCCTCGGCGTCTACCGGGCGGGTACCGTCCAGCAGCAGGACATCGGTGTCCAGGAAGAGCTTGTAGGTGATGCGGGAGCGGTGACGGTTGCGATTGGTCGGCGTGGTCGGGAAGCGATTCAGGAACATGATCGAGGTCATGACCCCGGCATGCGGGAAAGCGCCGTATTGGGGATCGTAGAGCCGTATCGGCTGGAAGTCCTCCGGATCGTAAGGATAGTCAGGGAACGTTGGATTGCTCAGGGTTTTCCAGCTGCGCTGGCCTTCCACACCGTAACTGCGTGCCGAGTAGTAGTTGGCAACGATGAAGTTGCCGGTGAGCATCTCGGTGATGGGGCGATCATTCTTCAGGATATAGGTGATCAGGCGCAGGGCTTCCTGGGCCATGGCATCGTTGGCCTGCTCACGCAGCCAGAAATAGAGATCACGCTCCTCGCCCGGGTCATCGCGGTTCAGGCCCAGCTCGTCGAACCAGCGGCGTTGCGGAAAATCATTGTTGCGCAGCAGGCTGATGGCGTTTTCGCCGCCCAGGTATTTGTTCTGCAGCAGAAAATCGTTCCAGATTTCCATCATGCGGGCATAGAACGCGCTTTCGCGCATGATATTGCCCAGTATCTCGTCAAAGGCTTCTTCGCCCCTGAATTCCAGGTCGCTGAGTTCATTGGCGACCGGTAGTCTGCCAGCCAGGTTGAGGCTGGCCTTGCGCAGCGTGGTCTTCAGGTCGCTGAGCAGGATTTCGTCCAGCAGCTGCGCTGCATCGCCGATGACCTGATCGTTGAAGGCCTGCAGGATGTATTCGGCGATGTTGCCAGCACAGTCGCCGGTGCATTGCGCGCTGTTGCCCAGGGGCATGGTGTTGGCAATGCGTTCGCTCAGAACAGCAAGACTCTGGCAACTGCCGCAGGCGATCAGTGAGGGGCCCTGGGGGGTGCCCGTGCCATTGCTGCCATGGCAGCTCGCGCACTGGTTGGTGTAGGCCGATTGGCCATCGACATTGATGCCACCACCCGAAGGGGGTTCCGGCGGTTCAGGGTCTGGCGGTTCCTCGGACGGGGGTTCGTCATCCGGTGTCCCGTCATTGAAAGCCGTGAGAATGTAGTTACTGACATCCACCGCGCACTGGCCTTCGCACTGCTGCGAGTTGCCGGTGGGCATGGTGTTGGATATCAGCGTGCTGAGGCTGTTGGTTGAGCTGCAGCTGGGGCAGTCAATCAGTGAGGGCCCCGCCGCCGAGCCGTTGCCGCTGCTGCCATGACAGACCTGGCACTGCGCCACGTAGATGCTGCGTCCGCGGGTACTGCTTTCGCTGTCACTGCCCGAGCCGGGCGCCGACTCTATCGGTGTGGCTTCGTCATTCCCGTCATAATCACCCCCGCCGCACGCCGGCAGCAGGGCGAAGAGTACGACCAGCATTGCCAGTCGCCATCCTGCGTTTCTCACAGTTTTCCCCAGTTAAATGCACGGCCCCGTCGCGTTTATCGCGCCCGCACATTAATCATCGTTATGGGAGCCGGCAGGCTCTCCCAGCAAGGATGCCACCTGTTTGGCGTCGTTGTTGTTAGTTGGCGAATATTGTTGGATTACGATCGCATCGCAATCTATTAAAAGGGAAGTGCCTGCGCATGTAAAGTCGTAGCACTGACGTACAAGTCGCGTGATTTACAGGCTAATATGATGATCGCATCCTGAAACTTTGGGGGTATAGCGATGCGTAATCTTCAGCAATATCTGGATGCCTACGGCGAAAGCCACCGCAATCCGGCCAATCAGATCATTCATTTTGTCTGTGTGCCTGCCATTTTCTTTTCCACCCTGGGTCTGTTCTGGCTGATTCCGGTGGGTCAGTGGCTGGGTCTGGAAGGGCCTGCGGTCACCTGGGTGAATGGCGCCACGATTCTGGGTGCGGTGTCCGCCCTGTTTTATCTCAAGATGTCCCTCGGCAGTCTGGCTATGATGGTGCTCTGGTTCGCCGCCAGCGTGGCCGGCATTCTGGCGATTGAGTCTGCAGGCATATCCGTGCTGTGGACCTGTGTGGCCATCTGGGTAGCGGCCTGGATCGTGCAGTTGATCGGCCACCAGATTGAAGGGGCAAAGCCGTCCTTTTTCAAGGAGATCGAGTTTCTGCTAGTGGGTCCCCTGTTTGTGGTGGATGAACTGCGCCACTGGAACGAACGCAAGGCGCATTGATCAAAAGACCATGATGATTCGACGCTGGCCTCTGTTACTGCTGTGGTTGTGCGCCAGTACAGTCTGGGCGGCCAGTACGGAAGTGGTCGAGCTGCGTTACCGCAACGCCGAGGAAATGGCGGCGACTGTCCAGCCGCATCTGGAGCCCGGTGAATCGGTCAGTGGATTGCAGGACAAGTTGATATTGCGCCTGAAGCCGGAAAATCGCGCCAGCATCATGGCGCTGGTGCGGCAACTCGACCGGCGTCCCGAACAGTTGCTGGTGCACGTTCGCCAGGGCGGGGAAGCCAGGCGCCGTGAAAGCGAAGCCGCCGTGTCGGGCCGCTACCGTACAGGCGACGGACGGGTGCAGATCGGCCAGGATCCCCGGCCGTTATCCGGGCGTATTCTGCAGTATGAAACACAGAGCGATGATGGCGCCGAGCAGCAGCTGCGGGTCATGGATGGCCAGTCTGCCGTGTTCCAGGTGGGGCAACTGGTGCCGGTGCCTGGCGGGACAGTGGTGGATCATCACGGCTATGTGCGTCATGGCGGCATCTACTACGAGGAAGTGACCACCGGCTTCGTGGTGCGTCCCCGTTTGACGGGGCAGCGTGTGCTGCTGGAAATCAGTCCGCAGCGCGAAGAACTGCAGCCGGATGGTCGTATCGCTGTACAGCATGCCACCACCACCCTGGAGGTCGGTCTGGGAGAATGGGTGAATGTCGGTGGCGTGGTTGAACAGTTCAACAGCCGTCAGCAGGGCCTGACTTCCTATGGCAGTATCGAGGGTGAAAACCGCAGCCGTGTGGAAGTCATGGTTGAACGCGCACCCTAGGACCTCCTGTAAACCAGCAGTAAACCCTGCGCATATACGGTTATCAACCCAACGCGGCCACGGCTTCCTTGGAAGCGTAGAAAGGCTCAAGCCGGCGGCGGATGGTCGCCTCGATATAACCACTTTCTTCCAGCACCTTCACTACCTGCGGGCCGGCAATCATGACCGCGTTCTCGATCAGTTTGCGGTTGATGCCGGCCGTCTCCAGCAGTCGGGCAAGCTGCATCTCGCCGTATTCGGCAAAGAACTTCTGGATCGCTTCGGCAATCAGTTCGGCGATGTAGTCGGTTTTTCTCAGCTGTACCCAGATTTCGAAGACATAGGCCACGATAGCGTCGACTTCATCGTCATCCAGCACTTCGGATACCGAAACTGGCGTGCGGTGAATCAGCTCCCATATTTCAGCAGCGAGTTGGCGAATACGTTTTTCGCTTAACGCCTGCTGCAGGAAGCTTTCGCTCTGTTTCACGGTTTTCTGCATGTTCCTTGAGATATAGCCGCGCAGCTTTTCCTCCAGGTTGGGTATGCGCTTGCTCAGCACGTCGGCGCCCTTGCTCATCAGTTTGCCCATGCCCGGTACTTTCTGGGTGAAGAGGTTCTCGCTGCCCAGATAGTCACGTATGCCGTTATAGAGAATCTCCGAGACCAGGGTGGCGTAGACCGGGCTGTGTACGGCCTGGTGAATGGCCTCCTGGCGCAATTGTTTCAGATCGACCAGCAGTTCCACGCCGTCATCAAACAATTCCGCATTGACGATATCGGCCACGGAAGTTTCGCGGTTAACCGGCAGCCGCACCAGATGCTTGGCGATGGTGCCGAATATCTCCGGGACGTCTTTCGGCAGAGGTACTTCCAGCGCCACGTGCTGAATAATCAGCGTAATGGTTTTGGGTGTGCTGAACTGATCAAGTGTCATGCCCTCCGCCCAGTCCCAGAAAGCCTGCACCTCTTCCTTCAGACGCCTGTTCAGGGTCTTGCCCTGCCATTGCTTCAGTTCGAATTCGACGTGGGTTTCCAGCAAGGCGGAGAGGCTCTTTTGCGTTGCGCTCATTTGGGTTCCGTGACGGTATGATTATCTGTGGGGATTTTGCAGGCTGGCGCTTCGCAAGGCCAGCCATGGAGCAGAGAGGGAGTAAAGATGCCGGTTCTTGATCCGCCGCGGCGCTTGCAGAATCACAGTCCGCGCATGGGCATGATGCCGGGCGTGTTGACCTGGTTTATGGCCCTGGCCTGTCTCGGTGTGGGTGGCTATATCGTGGCGATCGCGCTCGGGCCCTGGATTCCAGAGCGGGAGCTTGATGCGCCACGCTGGGTAGTGGCTTGCATCGGCGGTATCTTCCTGCTGCCCGGCATGCTTATTACCGCCAGCCTGCTGATACGCCACCGGGCGGCAAGCCATGGGCCGGTTTGGGATCGCCAGCGGCGCTGGCCGCGGCGCCGTCTGGGCGATGATTCGCTGCGCGACCTGCGTTTGCGGTTTCTGTGGGTGTTGGGGGTGGCGGTGTTCCTTACACCTTTCAACTACTTTGTGTCGAAAGACGTCAGTCGTGGCCGCTGGATGTCGCCGGAAGTCTTCGGTGTCGGGTTTTTCGATCTGGTGCTGGTTTTTCTGTTGCTGGGCCTGTTGTTCAAGTTGCTCAGGCGATTGCGTTATGGTCGCAGTTACCTGGAACTTTCCGCTTTTCCCATTGCACTTGGACGCTCCGTCAATCTCAGACTGGAGGCGCGTGCGCTGCAGCCTGGCATGTTGCTTGAAGCGCGGCTCATGGCAATTCAGGCCAACTGGCAAAGCGACATGGTGAGCGGCAGTCGGCGTCAGACGGCTGCCGTGTTTTGCGTGTACGAAGATATCCAGCGCCGGGAGGTACAGCGCGCCGGTGAGTGCCTGCTGGAGTGGCAGTTGCCGGACGCGCCGGCAACCACGCTGGGTGAATTCCCGACGGCTTACTGGGAGCTGCATGTGAGCGCCGCTCGCCGGGGGATGGATTATTCAGCCGGCTTTTTGTTGCCGGTCTACCGCGTGTGATTTGCTTAAACTTGAGGGGAAAAAATTTCTCGTGTGGCTAACCGGTTGAGTCGGAGTCCCGGCTACCGGGTGCTGGCGCGGCCAGGCAGGCCGAGCAAAAGGCCCCCGGGCAGCCTAGTTTTCGGTAGTCGCCGCCAGGTAACCGGAGTACTTCGGGTTGTCCACCGCCAACCGGTTCAGGGTCTGCTGCCGCAAAATCGATAACAGCGCCGGATTATCCTCGCCAAAGTCTCCGTTACGAATACGCTCGGCCAGCTGGATGAGCAGGTGTTCCATATTGTCTGCTGTTTCCCCGAGCAGATCGGCAAGTTTGTTTATAAGCACTGTGTCCGGAGACTGTTGCAGTTCACGTTGCACAATGCCCAGCACATTGATCGCGACACGCGTGTTGAATTTCTGATTGGCGGCATCACCGTCGTTTATCGCCGGTAACAACTTCTTTTCCATGAACCCCGAGACGGCTTCGAGCAATTCGGCGGCATTGGGCAGCTGAGTGGTCTTCGTGCTCATGGCATGCGTCCCTCGATCAGGTCCAGCAGATCCAGTTCCACTTCGGATACTCGCCGGCCGATGGCAGCACGCTCAACAGAACGCACTGCGCCGCTTATGTGGAACATGGCCTGCAGTACGCAGATGACGCCCCACTTGAGGGTGCCGAAGACTTCCCAGAAACGGGCTTTCCCCGGATCTACGTTGATGCCGCTGGCAGCTTCATAAGCGCTATAGAGGTCTTCCCGCTGGCCGAAGCCGCCGACGGCCTGATCACGATGGCCGAAACGCCAGGCATTCACACACAGCCAGCCCAGGTCTTCCATGGGATCGCCCAGGTGGGTCAGTTCCCAGTCCAGCACCAGTTGCAGACCCCGGGTATCGACCAGCAGGTTGCCGTTGCGGAAATCACCGTGCACCAGGCAGGGCATGACTTCTTCAGGTAATCGCTTGCCAAGCCAGCGCAGGGCCAGTTCAAACACGGGTGAAAGCAGAGGTGTGTTGCGATACATGGCCTCAATCTGCTGTAACTGGGGGGCGGCAGTCAGTTTGGCCAGTTTAGGCAGTTTGTCAGTCGGCACGGCATGGATAGCGGCCAGCGTCTGGGCACAGTGCAGTGTCAGGTTTTCCCGGGCGACAGCGAATCCGGGTTTTTCCAGAATGCGTTTCGGCAGGGTTTCGCCTTCGCCGCGGCGCATGACATAGCCTTCGCCCAGTTCGTCTTCCTTGTCCAGAATAAAGGCCACGGCCGGAGCGGGCACACCATGGCGGGAGGCGGCCTGCTGTACTTCGGCCTCGGTGCGTTTGTCGACACTGACGCCGAAGCCCTGGCCGGTGGCCGAGCGGCGCAGTATCAGGGCCTGCAGGCCTTCCGGTCCGTCCACATCGAGCGCATAGGTTTCCGCCGATGCACCGGCCGACAGCCGCCGGCAGGCGCTTAGCTGAAAACCTTCGCCGCAATGTCGTTGCAGAGCCGCCAGCAGGCGGCTTTCCAGTTCACTCATCAGGCCGGGAACCCGGCAGGACGACCGTCGATCATCTGGTCCAGATATTCCGCCATGCCGTAGCCGGTATGACCATTACAGGTAAATTCGGTCATGGCTTCAGTGATACGGGTGTGCAGTTCCCGGCCCTGCGTGTCCTTGCGGCGGTTACGCAGGGGGATGAGTGACAGGGCACGGCCGCTCAGGCGGTAATCCACTCCACCCTCTGTGCGGAATTCGGCAGTCTGACCAATAGCCTGCTGACGATCGTCATAGTCCGACGCCAGACGAATCTCGCTGACCATGTCGTTTGTAACCCGGCCCTGTGCGTCCCGTGTCATGACCACACCCCAGTGCAGGCTGGCACCACTGCGCTGGGTGATGACCGACAGCATCATGGCCAGATTTTCATTGAAGACCAGGGGTAGCCAGCGATACCAGTAGATGTTCTGCCAGTAACGTGGCCCCCAGGAATGATCGCGCAGGCCATAGCCGCTGATGCGGAAACTCTCTTCGCCGATCTGCAGGTCGCCACTGCCGGAAAGGTGTTGTTCGTAATGACCGCGGGCAAAGCTTTTTTCAGGATCCAGCGCAATCGGCTGGCCATCGGCCTGCACCGGTTCACCACCGAAAGCGGGTGCGAGGTCGTTGAATGTCAGGCGCAGTCGGCAGGGCAGCAACGGATTGCGGGTAAAGGCATCGCGCGGGTTTTCCATCTGCTGCGGTTCGTCCAGCACACAGAGCATGCCCTGGTAACCGAGTTGTAACTGGCGAAAAGGTTCGACCACTTCAAAACGCATGCCGGCGGCATCGAAAGCATCATTGTGATTCAGGTCGGGACGTTGATACATGAAGCCCACGCGGCCGTCCGGCAGATACAGGCAGCAGGACATTTCCGCATGCCCTTCATTGGGCCGGTTGCCCAGCCGGAACCACCCCCCCATTTTCTGGCGGTGGTCAAAAAGATTGAAATACATGCTCTCGTTGAAGTTGCTGGCCGCTTCCAGCGGATGCATGTATTCGTCCTGTTCAGACAGGCGCAGAGTCGTGCCGGCAGGGTGCATGGCGGTCTCCCGTAATCGCCGCACGAGTGTGCGACGCCAGGCCGGCAGCGGCAAGGCCGCCTGATAATGTGCCTTACCCGGCGGGCTCCAGTCGCACCAGCTTGCCGTCATCATCATCGGTAAGCAGGTAAAGATAACCGTCCGGTCCCTGGCGCACATCACGGATGCGCCCCAGCTCGCCTTCCAGCAGCTTTTCTTCGCTGACGACCTTGTTGCCATCGAGCGTGATGCGGTTCAGGTAATGAAACTTGAGCGAGCCCACGAACAGGTTGCCGCGCCAGTCAGGAAATTTGTCGCCGGTGTAGAAGGTCATGCCGGAAGGGGCAATTGATGGCACCCAGTAATGCAGGGGTTGTTCCATGCCCGCTTTCTCCCTGCCCTCGCCGATGCGGGTGCAGGTCACGTACTGGCAGCCATAGGTGATCACCGGCCAGCCGTAATTGGCGCCGGCCTTGACGATATTGATTTCATCGCCGCCCTGCGGACCATGCTCATGCACCCACAGCTGGCGGGTCTGCGGGTGCAGGGCCGCACCCTGGGGATTGCGGTGTCCGTAGCTGTAGATCTGCGGCAACGCGCCTTCCGTGTTCGCGAAGGGATTGTCCTGCGGGATGCTGCCATCGTCCTGCAGGCGCAGTACCGAGCCGGCGGCATCGTCCAGTTGCTGGGCGCGGTCTTCGTCGCCGCGCTCGCCAATGGTGACATAAAGCAGGCCATCGTCGGAGAAGACCATGCGTGAGCCGAAATGGCGCCCGCCCCGTGATTTGGGTTCCAGCCTGAACAATGTCTGCCAGTGAGTGAGACGGTGGCCTTTAAGTCGGCCCCGCCCGATATGAGTGCCATAGCCGCCGTCTCCGGGCGCGGTATAGGACAGGTAAACCCAGCCGTTGCGGGCGTACTGTGGATGCAGCACGACATCCAGCAGTCCGCCCTGGCCGCGTTCGACAATTTTCGGCAAGCCCTCAATCGGCCTGGGGTCAAGTGCGCCATTGCGGAATACGCGTAGCCGCCCTGGCCGCTCGGTGATCAGCATGCCGTGGTCGGGCAGAAACGCCAGACTCCAGGGATGATCCAGTTCCTCTGTCAGGACAACCGTGTTGACCTCTGTGGCCCAGGCAGGCGCCAGCATCAGGCCGATGAGAAGTGCTGCTACTGCGTGTATGCGCTGTCGAATCATCTTTATCCGCCTTGATTACCTGAAAGCCGTGAAGACCGGTATCATTCGGCCTTTCGATTTTCAGCTATTGAACCCGGTGAACCATGATAGACCAGGCAGAACTTGAACTGTTCCGAGACAACGTGCGCCGCTTTTTTGCGGAAGAAGTCGAGCCCCATTACGAGCAATGGGAGCGCGATGGCCGCATTCCGCAGGAGCTTTACCTGAAAATGGGTGAAACCGGCCTGCTATGCGTGGACGTGCCCGAGGAATACGGCGGCATCGGCGCGCCTTTCGAATATTCCATGCTCATTGTGGGCGAAGCGGCCAAAATGGGTTTCCTGGCCCTGGCCAGTAACCTGTCTGTGCATTCGGATATTGCTGCGCCTTACATCCTGCACCTGGGTACCGAGGAGCAAAAACAGCATTACCTGCCGAAAATGGTGTCCGGCGAATGCATTGGCGCCATCGGCATGAGTGAACCGGGCGCCGGTTCCGACGTGCAGGGCATCAAGACCAATGCCAAGCCGGATGGCAATGGCAACTACGTGATCAATGGTTCCAAGACCTTTATCACCAATGGCCAGAACTGCGGCGTGGTAGTGCTGGCGACCAAGACCGATGCCTCGGCCGGCGCCCGGGGCACCACCCTGTTCCTGATGCCCAGTGATGCTGAAGGCTTCAGCCGCGGTCGCAATCTGGAAAAGATCGGCCAGCATGCCGCGGATACCTCGGAGCTGTTCTTCAAGGACGTGAAGCTGCCGGCCTCGGCCATTCTGGGCAAGGAAGGCGGGGGGTTCGGCCATCTGATGGACGAGCTGCCGCGTGAGCGTCTGGTGCTGGCCGTCAGCGCCGTGGAGCACGCCCAGGGTGCACTGGATCTGGCGCGTGATTACACACTGGAACGCAAGGCCTTCGGTCAGCCGATCGCCAAGTTCCAGAACACCCGTTTCGAGCTGGCCCGGGCCAAGGCGGATATTGAAGTCAATCGCGCCTACCTGGAAAAGGCGGTGGCGGCCTATGCCGAGCAGAAGCTGGATGTGACCATGGCAGCCATCATCAAGTACGCGACCACGGAAATGGAATGCCGGGTCTGTGATATCTGCCTGCAGCTGTTTGGTGGTTACGGTTATATGACCGAGTATCCGGTATCCCGCTATTTCGTGGATTCCCGTGTACAGCGTATCTACGGCGGTACTTCGGAAATCATGCTGGAGGTGATCGCCCGCGACGTTGTGGGGCGCTGATCCCGACCGGATATACAAAGCCCGCTTTGGCGGGCTTCTTTTTTGCAGCCTCTTTATTTCCCCGGACGCCCCGGAGAGGATTCTCCGGGCGGAACCCTGCATACTCGGCAAGGTCATGGAAGAAGGGGGCGTTATGAAGCGTATTCTGAAGATACTTCTGCTGCTGGCTGTTATTGCCGCTGTGGCCGTGGCCTGGCTACTGAATCATCGCCCGGACCTGACGCCTTATGCGTCGTTGTGGTTGCCGCCTGCGAAAGAGGCGCCGGGCAAGTTGCGTATTACCAACCTGGGGGTGTCGACCCTGCTGATAGACGACGGCGAATCGGCCATCATGACGGACGGCTTCTTCAGCCGGCCCGGCCTGCTCAAGGCCCTGGCTTCCCGCATCGATCCCGACCAGGAACTTATTACGGCGGGCCTGCAGCGGGCCGGTGTGGAAGATCTGATGGCGGTACTGGTGGTGCATTCCCATTACGACCATGCCATGGACGCGCCTGTGGTTGCACGGCAGGCCAATGCCCTGCTGGTGGGTTCCGAATCCACAGCCAATGTCGGCCGCGGGCTGGACTTGCCAGAACATCAGATCATGGTGGTCGAGGGTGGCGAGACCATGCAGTTCGGCCGTTTTCGCATCAGTATCCTTAATTCCAGGCATTTCCCGCACGGCCAGGCCATGGGAGATATCGAAGCGCCGCTGGTGCCGCCGGCCAGAGTCACGGATTATCAGGAAGGGGCGAGTTATTCGATTCTGGTGGAGCACGATGCAGGCACTGTGTTGATTCAGGGCAGTGCCGGCTTTGTGGAAGGTGCCCTGGATGGTAGGCAGGCCGACGTGGTCCTGCTGGGCGTGGGTCTGTTGGGTACACGTGACGAAGACTATATGAACGCCTACTGGCATGAAATGGTGGCGACCACCGGCGCCCGCCGTGTCATACCGATTCACTGGGATGATTTTTTCCAGCCTTTCGGCGATCAACCACCTGCCTTTCCCTATCTGCTGGATGACTTCGAGGCATCCATGACCTTTCTGCAGGGTAAGTCGGCGCAGACCGGGGTCGATCTGCGGCTTGCGCCGGCCTGGGTGGCGGTGGACCCTTTCGAAGGGCTGGGCGACTAGATATCAGTCAGCGCGGTGGTCTCCTGACGCAGCCAGTAGAGCGCCTGCACAAAGCCAAAGCTTTCCGCACCCAGCATGACGAAGTTGGTTGAGCCGGGCATGCCGTCGATTAGCAGGCTCAGGATACGGCCCAGGATCAGGCCCCCCAGGATCAGCGTGACCAGCCACAATGCCGGCACTACACGGGTCTCTTTTCTGACACTGCTCATCATGAACAGGCCGGCGACCAGGGGCACAGCGCCGGCGCTGGCGCGTAACTGGTTATAGGCGCTGATGCCTTCCAGCTGCAGGCCCACTGGCGCGGCCAGGGCTGTCACGGGATCGATCAGGGCGTAGACGCCTACGCCGGTAAATATCAGGCCGGTGATAAACAGAAATGCCAGCATGGGATATCTCCTGTTGATTGTCAGAGTGCAGGGAGTTCAGAGGTGCAGTGCGGACAACGGCTGGCCTGGATGGCAATCTCCGAGCAGCACTGCGGACAAGTCTTGGTGGTAGGTTCGGCCGGTGGCGCCTCTTCTTCCCGGCGCATGCGGTTGATGCTGCGCACCAGCAGAAAGACTGCGAAGGCCACGATCAGGAAGCTGACAACGTTGTTGATGAAGATGCCGTAATTGATGGTAACCGCTCCGGCCGCCTGGGCATCGGCAAGCGCCACATAGGGTCCGGCTGTCGCGCCCTGCTTGAGCACCATGAAGAGGTTGGCGAAATCGACATCGCCCATCATCAAGCCGATGGGCGGCATGATGATATCGCTGACCAGGCTTTTGACAATGGTGCCGAAAGCGCCCCCGATAATGATGCCCACGGCCATGTCGACCACATTGCCGCGTATGGCGAATTCCCTGAATTCCTTGAACATTTGCGATACCCCCGGAGGTGAAAATATTCTGGCTTCCACTTTATAGTGATCGACAAAACATGTGAACAGGGGTAAAGTGACGCCAGCATTCGCTTCAAGCCGTGTTACCTCGGTCCCTCGTTACCTGTTTCCCAAACAGTTTTCGCTTTAGTTACCCAGCCCACGTTTCTTGATTGCCAGTGTTACCGGCCCTGATTGTTCAGTGGTCTTTTTTATTTTTTTGTTATCAAGGAACATTTAAATGTCCAACGCAGTTACTGGAACCGTGAAATGGTTCAACGAAACCAAGGGTTATGGCTTTATCACCCCGAATGACGGAGGCAAGGATGTATTCGCCCACGCCAACGAAATTCAAGGCGAAGGCTTCAAGAGCCTGCGTGAAGGTCAGAGCGTAGAGTTCACCATCACCCAGAGCCCGAAGGGCCCGCAGGCCTCCAATATCCGTCCTGCGTAAGCAGCCCGGACGTTGTGCGAAAAAGCCCCGGTTTTCCGGGGCTTTTTTGTTGCCACAACCCCCTCGATCCCCCTTGACTCAAGGGGGAAGTTCCCACAACCCCCTCGATTCCTCTTGACTCAAGGGATGGTTTCACAGCGCTTATTGCAATCTGGCGGCCAGGCGCGGGTGATGCCAAACCGGCGTCAGCGCCGAGGGCAGGGCAGGCAGTTTGCCAAGCTGTATCCAGCGTTGTTCTTCACTGTGGAAGTCCGAGCCGACTGATCCCATCAGGCCGTATTGCAAGGCCTCCTTTGTCGTTTGCTCGATCTGTTGCGTATTGGAGTGCCCGCAGCAAATCTCCAGCGCATCGCCGCCGGCTTCGGTGAAAGCCAGATACATACGTTGGCGCCAGGCCGCGCTCAGGTTATAGAGCATGGGGTGGGCTAGCACGGCCAGGCCGTTGGCGGCATGAATCCAGCCAATGGCCGTTTCCAGATCGACCCACTCGGAAGAGACATAGGCGGGTTTGCCAGCGGCCAGATAACGCCGGAAGGCCTGTTTCATATCCTTGCATTGCCCGTCTTCGATGAGGAGGCGGGCAAAATGGCTGCGCGTGATTTGTGAGCTCCCTGCCAGGGCATCGATGCGTGGCAGGACGTTTTTCACGCCGATTTTCTCGAGTTTTGCCGCAATCTGTTCAGCGCGTACCCGACGTATCTGCTGCAAGCTCTGTAATCCGGTCGTTAAGGCCGGGTTTTCGGGATCAATGCCCAGGCCGACAATGTGCAGGGTCCGCTTTTGCCAGCGAACGGATATCTCAACCCCGTTAATCAACTGCAGGCCGGTTGTCCGGGCCGCGGCAGCAGCCTCCTGCAAACCGTCGATTGTGTCGTGGTCGGTCAGGGCCAGCACAGTCACGCCTGCCCCCGCGGCCTTCTGAACCAGCGCCTTGGGTGGCAAGGCGCCGTCCGAGGCGCTGGAGTGGCTGTGCAGGTCAAAACAGGCCTGGCTGCTCATAAATTTCCGTTCAGGCGATATTCATGCAGGGGAGATAACACTGTACCCGAAACTGCTGCAAAGGCACGCGGTTGGGTCTTGGGAAAACAGGAGATTGATATGAAGAAATTCATAACGGGTAGCGCCCTGGCGATTGCCATGGTGGCCAGCCCTGCGGCCTTTGCCGGTCATGATGACGACAAGATCGTCGGTGGTCTGCTTGGCGCCGTGGTCGGGGCCGCTATTGGCAGTGAGGTGGGCGGCCATGATGGCGCCTTCATCGGGGGTGCCATCGGCACAGCTGTGGGCATCGGACTGGCCGGTGATCGCGACCGCGACCGGCATCGCCATGCTCACGGCTACGGTCATGCGCCCCACGGCCATGCCCACGGGTATTACGGTAAACATCATCGGCATGACCGTTATTGCGGCCATGGCAAGCATCATGGTCACAACAAGTATCGCGATAGAAAACATGTGCGCGACCATCGGCGTGATCACAGACGTGACCATCGACGGGATGATCGGCGCTGGCGCCATTACGAGGCCCGCAACCGGCATGATCACCGCCGCTGGTAGGTGGTTGCATCCTCATGGATGGCCCGCCTGGCGGGCCGTCCTTTTGCGGTCATTAAAATGACATTAGTGCCTACAATAATTGTCAGAATTTGCTGACTGACGCCGGACACCTGATCGGGAAAACTGACAAGCAAGGAGGATAAAACCTCCGTTTCCAGGGTCAGTGTTCAGGAGGCGGCCATGGATGACAAAGACATTGTTTATGAAGGCTACTTTTCCCAGCCCGGACATGGCGGCAAGCAGAAGCTGGTACGCATGATCGTAGATTTTGCGGAAGGCAAGATCTTTGTCATCCGTGCGGAGTCGGAGGCTTACCACCCGACCCGGACACTGGTGACCCGCTTCGTCGAACCTGATGATGAAGACTGGCGTGCGGGGCACGGCATGGCCTTCGACGCAGCCCGCCAGCACCTGGAAGACCTGGTGGTCATGATGGGTACGTTGGGTTACGTCGAACTGCCCGGCAGCCCCGGGTGGCTGCAACCGCTCAACAATGTGTTCCAGTGTTATCTGCAGGCTGAACGCTCGCGTCATCCACTGCCGCTGATGCACTGAAGCCGGCCCCGCCGGCCCTTGAAATTGCCCTTGCATGCGCTAGCTTTCATAACTTGATGCAAGTCAAAGCAACGCATGCCATCCCGTGGGAATCTGGTGTTTCCGCGGGATGGAGGAGGCGGCATGAAACGAGTCAATCCGCTCGACGCAGCATTTCTTTATGTAGAGTCCTACCGCACCCCCATGCACGTGGGCTGTCTGCAGGTATTCAGTCCGCCGGAAGATGCCGAGCCGGGTTACGTGCAGGATCTGGTGCATGATTTACGTTTGGCCTCAAAGTTCGCACCGCCCTTCTCGCTCAAGCTCAAGCCAACACCGCTACCGCTGAAGGGCGTATTGCCGGCATGGGTGGAGGACAATGACCTCGATATTAACCACCACCTGCAGCAATGGGCTTTGCCTTACCCGGGCGGACAGCGTGAACTGGGCACACTGATATCGCGTTTGCACGGCCTGGAACTGGATATGGAGCGGCCGCTTTGGGAATGCCATTTCATCGAGGGTCTGGAGGGTGGGCGATTCGCCCTGTTCACCAAGATGCATCATGCCCTGATCGATGGCATTGGCGGTGTGCGGTTGCTGCAAGCCATGCTGAGCACCGACCCCTCCCTGTGCAACATGCCTGCACCCTGGGAGCCGCATCCCGGCACGGGCCAGCCGGATCACCTGGAACCGACACATCATCATGACCAGGGCATGCTCAATCTTCTGCTCAGGCAGGCATGGGTGCAGGCGCGTACCCTGCCGGGCCTGTATGGCGCTTTTTCCGGCCTGGCAAAGGCCGCGCTGGGCAAACGACAGAGCAGCCTCAAGACCCCCTTTGCCGCGCCCAGGACCCGTCTCAACGGACGCATCTCCACGGAGCGGCGCTTTGCCACCCAGCAGTTGCCGCTGCCGCGCATCAAGGAGATCGCGCAACGTGCCGGTGTCACCGTGAATGATGTTTTTCTGGAACTCTGTTCCTCGGCCTTGCGCAAGTATCTGCGCGAGATTTCCTTTGTGCCGGAAAAGCCGATGATTGCCGGGCTGCCGATGTCGCTGCGTGCCAAGGGCAATATGGATATGGGGATTCAGGTCACCTTCATTCTGGCCAGTCTGGCCACGGACATCGACAATCCGCGCAAGCGTCTGGAGGCGATTCACGCCTCCACCACGGCCGCCAAGCAGAACGTCCAGCAGCTGGAGCACGCCGCCTTCACCGAGTACACCCTGATTCTGATGATGCCCTATATCCTGCAGTTGGTGACCGGTATGAGCGGGCGCGGACGGCCCATTTTCAATGTGGTGATATCCAACGTGCCGGGGCCGTCCCGGACGCTGTACTTCAACGGCGCCCGGCTGGAAGCCATGTATCCGCTGTCTATTGTTACCCACGGTCAGGGTATGAACATTACAGTGATGTCCTATCAGGACACGCTGAATATCGGCTACACGGCTTGTAACAAGACCGCGCCACATATCCAGCGCCTGGCCGTGTATACCCTTGAGGCGCTGGAAGAACTGGAGAGCTGCTATCGGCCCAAACTGGTGCGCAACAAGGGTGGCCGTGGCAGGCGCGATGTTGCCTGAGTGGTTTCAGCAGGTCGTTTTCAGTGGGGCCACAGCGCCGGCAGCTGCGCGAACAGGGTCAGCAAGGCGGCAAGTTCACAGACATAGGTGATGCCGGCGCCCGCACGGCGGGCAGTGAAATTGCGGCCGATCATGCCGTAGCCGTGAATGCAGCGACTGAGCGTGAAAGACAACACCAGGATGGCCAATAACGTACTGCTGCTGCCGGCCAGGGACATGGCCAGCACGACCAGGCAGAAAATGGTGACATGCTCCAGCGCATTGGCATGTGCCCGGATGGCCTGATTCATATCCGTATCGCCGCCATCGCCATAGGCGATGCGCTTTACGATCCGGAGCCGGGAGACGTGCAGGGCCAGAAACAGAATGAGAAATCCGTTCAGCCCGACCAGAGTGATAAACCAGAAGTAGTTATCCATGCTGCTCATTAAGCCGCACGCCTGTAGGGAATCGCAAACCTGGCGAAGCTGACCACGGTGCTCACGACCTCTGCATCCCGCAGTATCCGGTTATGTCCCAGTCCTTTCGTGGCGAACAGCTTGGCACCGGGCCAGTACCGGGCATTTTCCTGCGCCTCCGCGAACGGCATCATCACGTCGTCCTGGTCATGGATAATGAGACCGGGGATACGGAAGTCGCTGGCAAGCTGGCTGATTTCCACTGTCTCCAGTGGTGCGCCGGTATGTTCTTCCACAATGCTGAAAAAGCGTTCGCGTGCTGCGGCAGGCAGGCCGACAAAACCGGCAAATCGCTGCAGCACGCCCCGCAGGCCCGAGGGGCCGGCGATGAGTACAGCCGCACGCACATTCAAGCCGCGGCTGATCGCCAGTGCTGCGGCGCCGGCGCCCATGGAATGCCCGATTACCATGGCCAGAGGGCCGAGTTCTTTTCCGGCTTCCAGCAACCCCTGCATGAATACCAGCGGGTTGGCTTCCTTGCCGGGTGAGCGTCCATGCGCCGGTGCGTCCACGGCAATGACCCGGTATCCAATTTCCACCAACCGTGGCGCAAAACAGGCGAATTGCGAGGCGCGGCCTTCCCAGCCGTGCAGGCAGAGTACGACAGGCCCCTTGCTGCCCCAGCTGATGGCCGAGAGTCCGTTTTGCAGGGTGAAGCGCTCGCCGGCATTAATGGCGGCCTGCTCCCAGGGGCGGGTCGGCAACCGTCGGGGTGTCATCAGCATACGCCGCGCTACCCGGGCCGTCAGGCCCGGAGCGAGGCGGCCGCCGACGCGATTGGCGATCCGGATCAGATTCATGCTGTTCATGGTGGTCGTCTCAGGGGGCGAACGTCATGGCGGGCATGGCGAATTCCATGATCCGCCGTTTCATGACGCGGTGTTCCTGTTGCCGCTGTTCAAAGCGCCGGCGGTTTTCGTTTTCCCCATCCGGGCTGATAGCTCCGGGGAATTCACTGGCCGAGATCATGCCGCTGGCGGCCAGAGGCAACACGGGGGCTGCGATGCTTGCGACTGCCTTGTCGGCCATTGCCGGCTGAGCGGCCAGGGCTGCAATCAGTATGAGAGCAGCTGTAGAGGGTTTGAGAAGCTGCATGTTTGGCTCCTGTGTGAGTTTGCAGCTAGACTATTCTTCATCAAAACACAGATAAATGTGGTTATTGGAATATTATTATTTCCATTATGGAAATAGTGAGGCGGTGTGGAAAAAGTCCGATATATGGTCACTTTCGCCCATGTGGTGAAAGCCGGGAGTTTCGTCGGTGCCGCAGAGCGCCTGAAACTGGCGCCGTCTGTGGTGAGCAAGCATATCTCCAAACTTGAGTCCGAAATGGGCGTGCGTCTGCTCAATCGCAGTACGCGCAGCCTCTCCCTCACCGAGGCGGGTACGGCCTTTCATGAGCACTGCGCCCGCATCGTGGAGGAGCTGGAGCAGTCCGAAGAGGCGGTGGCCAGCCTGCAGGCCGAACCCCAGGGGCGCCTGCGTATCAGCACTACCAGCTCCATCATCAATTCCCTGCTGACGCCCATGATCCCCGGGTTCCTGGAGCAATATCCCATGCTCGAACTGGAGCTGGTTGCCGGGGATCGGCTGGTTGATCTGGTGGAAGAGGGTTATGACATGGCGCTGCGCATTACCGGCGAACCGTCCGAGCATCTGGTGGCGCGTTATCTGTCGCCCATCAATTTCCGTGTCATGGGTTCGCCCGCATACTTTCACAAGCATGGACGGCCCGAAAGGCTGGAAGATCTGCAGCGTCATATCTGCCTCAACTATCCCGAGCCGCTGGCGCAGAAATGGATATTCCGGGAGGGGCAGCAACGCGTGGAGGTTGATATCCAGAGCCCGGTTCAGGTCAATAGCGTGGATGCCCTGCGTCAGTTGGCATTGGCAGGCATCGGGCTGGCGTTGTTGCCTACTTATGCAGTGGCTTCGGAGCTGACCAGCGGCAAGCTGCAATGTGCGTTGCCGGGATATCAGGGCTTTGGGGAGGCCAAGTTATATGCGGTGTATCTGCAGAACCGCTACGGCTCGCCCAAGATCAAGGCTTTTGTGGAATACATCACCGAGTACGCGCGCAGACTGCAGCTGGAGACGCTGGGCTGTGGCAAGGGTGACAAGGGCCGTTAAACCGGCACGGTCACCCGCAGGAAGCGCTTGATCAGTTCCACAAGATCGGGGAAATTGTCCACTACGGCATCCGGCTTGTGCGGGTGATGCGTGGTATCGGGGGATATCTTGACCGCTATGGATCACCCAAGCTCCGGCTTTTGTTGAGTATCTCGCGCGTTACGTGCAGGGACTGCCACTGGATCATCCGGGGCGCGTGGCTACGATACTGTAGAATACCTGCTGATACAGGCTTGATGCTGCAGGCAGAATGTTCAGCACCAACAGCCAACGTTCACAATTAGGAAATGGTGGGAGGTTATCTTGAGGCGTGCCGTTGCGTTATTGCTTTTCGTTCTTGGTTTGGCGTTATGGGCGACAGAAAGCGATATCGCCGAGCTGATTATCAAGCAGGACCGGATACTGCTGGGGCGCTACTCGGAAGGCCATTTCGCGGCCCTCTTTGTGTTGACCCTGCTATTGTGGGGATTGGCGGCAGCCCTATGGTCGGCTGTGTCGCTGCGTAGTGCTCTGGGGAACTTTGTCTTGGCCGCGGCATCGACATTGGTGGCGTTGCTGGTGGTGGTTTATCTGTCGAGTTTTATCGGCGGTCCGGCGCGATATGTTGAACATGCGGCGGACAATGAAAAAGATGGCGAGTCGGTCCAGGCGGCCGGTATTCTGCGCCACCGGCCGCCCAATGAGGTTTATGAGCTGGTATATAGTGATGAACCAGCCACCGCGCGTTCCTACCCCGGCCGACCTGCCGGTTACGGCGATGTCCCCATCGTACTGACATCCGACCGTAACGGGTTCAGAAACACTTCCGTACTGGATAGCTATGACATCGTCGCTGTTGGCGATTCTTTTGTAGCTGGTTCGCATGTATCAGATGGGCAAGTCTGGACTGAACTGCTCAGTAACAGTATCAGCCGTTCCATCTATAACCTTGGTGTTTCCGGCTCCGGGCCGAGAACCTACTACAACAACTTCAATCATTATGCGCTGGATTTAAAACCCCGCATCGCCCTGGTCATGTTATACGCGGGCAACGACTTCAAGCCTGAAGTGGCCGTGCCGTTGGCGGATAACGTTAAGACCGTAGCGGATGAAGCGGCTCCGGTACCGCAGGCAAGCCGTTGGGAGAAGCTGGATGAGCATCTGTCCAATGCTTACAAGCGCTCACCTGTCAAGGCTGGCTTGCGGCGTTTCTCAAGTGCTGTTCTTCAACCGATTAATGCCGACCGGCGAGTCCCGGGCTATGAGGAAAAGCTGGGATTCATGCCGGTCAGGGTGGAAACGGCTGGCAGTGTCGCTCACTACAGCTTCAAGCCCAGGCGGTTGCTGTACCTGAATCAGGATAGCGACGGCTTTGCGGCTTCTGCAGCGTGGCACTCCACACGCTCCATTCTGGAAGCTTTCATCTCCCTGTGCGAGGAAAACGGCATTGTGCCGGTATTCCTCTATGCGCCCAGCAAGCCCCGAGTCGTAATGCCGCTGATCGAGGACCGCGTGCCGGCCCACCAGTTATGGAACTTTGCAAGTTACAAAAGCAGGTCTTTGCCGGAGCCGGAGGTGTTCAAGCAGCAGCTCTATGAACGCTTGAACGGTCAGAACGAGGTGTTCATGCAGTGGTGCGGGGATGCCGGACAGCATTGTCTGGATCTGACGCCGGCCCTGATTCGTGCAACCGGCGCCGGTAAGCAGACCTACTACAGCTATGATCAACACTGGACGCCCGAGGGTAACCAGGTGGTGGCCGGGGAGGTCGAGCGTTATCTGGCGCCGCTTATGTCAGGTAACCAGGCACGGTAGGTGCATGACGCGGGCGTGATCAAAATAGCGTGTATATGAATGGAGCGACAGCAGAACCCTGTCCCAGGACAATGAGCGCGCCCAACAACACCATGACCACCATCAGCGGCAACAGCCAGAATTTCTTGCGGGCGGCCATAAAGCCGGCCAAGTCTTTAAGCAATTCCCACATTAGTAGGGTTTCTCCATGTGTTGTCGGTCCGGGCGGGAGCGTTTGATTCGATAGCTATCCGCCTCTGGATCGGCCTTGAGATGCAAGGGGTTCTTGCCGAACAGTTTCATGATCAGGCCGATCGGTAACATGATCCCGTAAAACAGTATCCCCAGTATCAAGCGGGTGTTGATCCACCCCATGACATCCCCGAACTTCATCCAGACGATGTACAGGGGACGAAGTAACGCCGGTGCCAGCAGGGCCGGCAGCAGAACGACACCGCTGACATACCATGGCCAGAGCGGCCAGTCCCGGCTCAGGAGCCAGGGCAGGAAGAGTCCGAACAGAACCAGCACGATGCCTGCGAAGATCAGGCCGAAACTCCGCAGGGTGCTTTTGTCGATTGAGTTTTTCGCAGTCATGGGCATTATCAGTCCAGTTCGAATTCCCGACGCCAGTCGCCACTGTCCTGCCAGGCGGGTTGTTCGTGCTTGTGCAGTAGCACATTTTCCATTACCAGGCAGTCCATCTCCGTCCGCATGAAACAGCGGTAGGCATCTTCCGGAGTGCTGACAATGGGTTCGCCCCGCACATTAAACGAGGTATTGACCAGAATCGGGCAACCGGTTTGGCGTTCAAAGCTCTCCAGCAGGGCGTGGAAACGCGGATTGGTTTCGGCATGCACAGTTTGCAGGCGGGCTGAATAGTCGACATGTGTTACTGCCGGAATCTCGGAACGCGGCACCTTGAGCTTGTCCACCCCGAACAACTGTTGCTGTTCACCTGTCATCGCAATGCGCTTACCTTCTACGACTGGCGCTACGATGAGCATGTAGGGGCTGGCGCGATCATGTACAAACCATTCGGAAACGCGCTCGGCCTTGATCGCCGGGGCGAATGGCCGGAACGACTCGCGGTATTTGATTTTGAGGTTCATCACGGACTGCATGTCGCGTGAGCGCGGATCACCGATGATGGAGCGACCGCCCAGGGCGCGGGGGCCGAACTCCATGCGCCCCTGAAACCAGCCAACCACTTTGTCTGCAGCCAGGATTTCCGCAATTTTGTCGGAAAAGCTTTCTTCTTCAAGCAGATGATAGGGAACGCCTTCCCCTTCAAGGTAAGTAACGATTTCGGCACTCGAATAGCGCGGTCCCAGGTAGCTGCCCTGCATGCTGTCCTGCGGAGACGGTTGACGTGGCATTTCCAGGTATTCATGCCAGATCGCCAGGGCAGCGCCGATTGCGCCTCCGGCATCACCGGCGGCCGGCTGAATCCAGATATCTTTGAAAGGGCCTTCACGCAGTAACCGGCCGTTCGCAACACAGTTGAGAGCCACTCCGCCGGCCAGACACAGATAATCCACGTTCAATTCCCGCTGTACTGCCTGCGCCAGCTTCAGCACTATTTCTTCGGTAACCACCTGGATGGAGCGGGCCAGGTCCATTTCGCGCTGGGTGATTTCGGATTCCGGTTTTCTGGGTGGGCCGCCGAATAAGTCATGAAAACGGGCAGAGGTCATGGTCAGGCCCGTGGCGTAGTTGAAATAGCGCATATCAAGGCGAAAGCTGCCGTCGTCCTTGATATCAACAAGATTCTCCAGAATCAGGTCAACATACTTCGGCTCCCCGTAGGGCGCCAGGCCCATTAACTTGTATTCCCCCGAGTTGACTTTGAATCCGGTGTAATAGGTGAACGCCGAATACAACAGGCCCAGGGAGTGAGGGAAATGGATTTCCCAAAGCGGAGAGATGCGATTGCCTTCCCCAAGCCACACTGAACTGGTAGCCCATTCCCCTACGCCGTCCAGACACATTACGGCGGCTTTTTCGAAGGGGCTGGGGAAGAAGGCGGATGCGGCATGTGCCTGGTGATGTTCGGTAAACATCAGCTTGGGCAGTTGGCTTTCCTTAAGACCGCTGAGCTGGCTTAATTCCTGCTTCAGGGTCTTTTTCAGGTACAGCTTCTCCTTGAGCCAGATCGGCATGGCGGTCAGGAAGGAACGAAATCCTTTGGGAGTGAATCCGAGATAGGTTTCCAGCAGGCGCTCGAATTTCACCAGAGGCTTGTCGTAGAACACGACATAATCCACATCAGCTAGTGTTATGCCGGCTTCCTCAAGGCAGTAGCCTATGGCTTTTGCCGGGAAGGCGGCATCATGCTTTTTGCGGGTAAAGCGTTCTTCCTGGGCGGCGGCTATGATTTTGCCATCTCGCACAAGAGCCGCAGCACTGTCGTGATAATAGGCGGAAATGCCCAGGATGAGGTTGCTCACAGTATTTGCCGATTAGGGATAGTCTGCATATTTTATATGATTACCTTCTTGGTACGGTAACGCGCAGGAAGCGCTTTGCCAGTTCAATCAACCGCGGAAAATTGTCGACCACCGCGTCGGGCTTGTGCGGATGGCGGGTGGTGCCGGGGAATATCCTGTCTATCCATGGCTGATCCCAGCCGGCGCCATTGTAAAACACTGCCGTGACTCCTGCCTCCTTGGCGGCCACGACGTCGGTGGTGCTGTCGCCGACATACCAGCAGTGTGTGTCAGGTGGCGCTGCCAGGTTCTGCAGGGCCCTGAGCAGCAGATCCGGCGCGGGTTTGCGATGCGCCACTTCGTCGCCGCAGACCATGGTGTCGAACAGATCCCTCCAGTTCTCGCCACCGACGTTGGCGACTTCCTGTTCCATGAATTCGCGTTTGCGGTTGGAAATGAGCCCCAGTTTGAGATTCATGTCACGCAGATTCTGTAGCTGCTCGGGAATTTGCGGTTCCAGAGGCATGGCTTCGCCGACGTGGCGACGGTAGCATTCGTCGAACTCGGCATGGGCAATGCGTTTGGCATCTTCATCGCCGCCGAACAGCACTTCGAAAATGTCAGTGCGGGATATCTTGCGTTCCGATTTTATGCGGGGATGCAGGCGGGCATGGTCGCGTACGTATTTGACCAGTCTGGCGTCCTCCAGTGAGCGGCTTTGCTCGTAAGGCACCAGCCGCTCTATCAACCCCAGTTCCACCAGCTTGGGCAGCACGTCATCTACGGCGTGATACATGGCATCCATGGTATCCACCAGGGTGGCGTGCCAGTCGAAAAGAATGATCCTGGGTTTGGCCTGCGGCAGATTAAGGATGCTCATAGATCTACAGTGTATAGCCAACCGGGCTTGGTAGCCGACCGGTCAGAATACTGGCTGTCAGCGCTTTCCTACAGTTGATATCGGGTACTCCCCGACATATTTCTGACAGGATTTTCACTAAAATAGGCAGCATATCGACTTGCATGAGGACAAGTCGCCGGCAATTCACAGGGAGTGATCAATGAAAATACAACTATGCCGCGGCTGTGGCCATGGCGTGATTGCCAAATCGTTGTCTCAGTGCCCGCATTGCCGCCGTAGCCTGAGCCCCTATCAATTTCACAGACTGGTGGTTTCGTCCCTGCTGCTTTCGACGATGAGTTTGCTGTTGGGACAGCAAATGATACCTGCCGCCTCGATTCTTGAGGCAGGCGTGGTGTTCGACATGCGCCGTCCTGTGATCGAACAACAATCCACCCGCTCGGCAACGGAAGAGACTTCTGTCCGATTGCCCGAGCTCATCGCCACCCTGGAACAGGCAGTCGAGCGGGTAGCGGACAGGCTCTAGTAGAACAGCGCCGCGTAGATCACATACAGCCATGAAAGCAGGCCATGCAGTATGGCCCAGCCGATCGATTCGTTATGGTTGTAGCTCACGGCAATCGCCAGCATGGTGCCGAAGCCGAACATGCGGGTAGCCACCGGCACAGGAATGATCCGGGTTCTGAAGTTTTGCCATCGCTGCTGGCTGCCGCCGGGTATGTATTCGCCGGTACGGGGATTCTGATCGTCGTACATGTTCTTGTCGGGTGCTGCTGAAGATATCCTAACGTTAGCAGACAACCACTGACAGGGGCAGCGCAGGCGGGCTCCTTTTAGTGAGGGAATGATCTATATCAAGCCGCGCGTCATCATCCCGTTATATCCTGTAGCTAGACTACAATACACAGAACCTGGCCTGATTTGTGCTTGGAATCTGTTGCCCGAAAAAGTTTTTCTCCGTGCCGGAACATTGCACAGCTCAGCCGGTCTAGAAAGACTTCAATAAAGCGCATATGGATCCGGAGGAGGCACAGATGAGAAAACTCAGCCCGATCGACATGGCCTTCCTGCTGGCCGAGGGGCGTAATCAGCCCTTTCATGTGGGGGCTCTGTGTATTTTCGACCCGCCCAAGGATGCGCCTGAGGACTTCGCTGCCGAAATTGCCGGGCGACTGCGAGCATCTACCGCGGCCGCACCACCCTTCAACCGGCGACTGGAAAGCAATTGGGGTGTCAAATCCTGGGTCGAGTCCGCCGATTTTGATCTGGCGCAGCATTTTGTGCACCTGTCTCTGCCCAAGCCAGGGCGTATTCTGGAACTGCTGGCCATGGTTTCACGCGTACACAGTGCGCATCTGGACCGGGCTTATCCGCTGTGGCGCACCTATCTCATCGAAGGCATTGAAGACGGCCGCATCGCCCTGTATTCCAAGATCCATCATTCGCTGGTAGACGGCGTAGCCGGTTTGCGCCTGATGATGAAATCCATGTCGCCGGACCCGCTGGAATCGACCCGTATGCCGGCTCCCTGGGAGTTGCACCCTTATCGCGTGAGCAAGCGTGCCTCGTCTTCAGCGGCGGCCGTCAGCAGTACCGCAACCGCCATGCATTTGCTACGTTCGGGACTGGCGTCGACGCCGACTGTGCTGAAGCATCTGCAACATTTTGTGCACGACTACCGGGCGCATAACCGTGATCTGGTCACCAGCGTGCAGGCCCCCAACACCATTCTGAACAGCAGGGTAACCGGCTCGCGGCGTTTTGCCGCGCAGTCCTATTCCACTGCGCGTATCAAGCGTATCTCGCAGGCATTTGATGCCACCTGTAACGATATCGTTCTGGCGCTTTGCGGGGCGGCGCTGAGGCGTTACCTGCTGGAACTGGACGCGTTGCCGGACAAGCCTCTGACGGCGATTGTGCCGGTGTCGCTGCGCCGGGATTCCGGTGATACGGGCAATGAAATCGCCTTTGCGCTATGTACGCTGGCGACTCACATCAGTGACCCGCTCGAGCGTGTGCGGCTGGTCAAGGGCTGCATGGATTACAACAAAGCCATGCTGCATGACATGACGTCGCACGAAATACTGGCCTATTCCGTTGCCACGCTGGCGCCCGGGCTGCTGACCTTCCTGCCGGGTATCAATCACAACCATCGCGTGGCGAATGTGGTGATTTCGCATGTGCCGGGACCGCGGGAGGAAGTTTACTGGCAAGGTTGCCGCCTGGATGGCATGTACCCCGCCTCGCTGGTGCTTGACGGCTTTGCCCTGAACATTACCCTCATCAGCCGGCACGACAATATCGATTTCGGCATCATTGCCTGCCGCAAGTCATTGCCCAGCGCCCAGCGCTTGCTCATTCACCTGGAAACTGCGCTGGAGGAACTGGAGGTGGCTCTGGGTTTTCTGCGTCGCGAGGACATGAAAGCCGGCAAGGCGCCAAACCGGCGCAAGCAGGTAAGTGTGCGTTCGGCTGCCGCCTAGGCAGTTGCTCTCAGGTTGCCGATAACTTCGTCCAGATTGTCGGCGAGCTGGATACCTTTATTGCCGCGGAACAGGCCATAGCGTTTCATTTTCTGCTGCAGTTCCGGTTTTACGTGAATCAGGCAAAGGCTTGTGCCGCGCTCGGCCAGTTCCTGGGCAATGGATTCCAGGTTGCTCATCGCCGTGGTGTCGAGCAGGTTGACGTCCTTGATATCCAGCACCACCGTATGCACCCGGCGGTCAACAGCAGATAACACCTTGAGGGCCTTGTGGGCGGCGCCAAAGAATAGCGGCCCGTTCACGTCATAAACCACCAGTCCCTCAATCTGCTGATGCTCGGCATGCGGGTGCTGCGTATCAATGACCGAGGTTTCGGTCAGTTCGGTAATGCGCTTGATGAACAGTACCGAAGCCAGCGCCAGGCCCACGGCTACAGCGACCTGCATGTCCACCAGCACCGTCAGGCTGTAACAGACCAGAAAGACCATCACATCGGGCCGTGGTGCGCGGGTGACGATGCGCGCTGCATGGCGCACTTCACTCATATTCCAGGCCACGATCATCAACACGGCCGCCATCGACGCCATCGGTACGCGCGAGAGGATGGGGGCCAGCAACAGGATAGCCAGCAGAATGAACAGCCCGTGTACGATGGCGGCGACCGGTGTGCTGCCGCCGGAGCGGATGTTGGTGGCCGTACGGGCAATGGCGGCGGTCACCGGAATGCCGCCGAAGAAGGCCACGCCGATATTGCCGATGCCCTGGCCGATGAGTTCGCTGTCCGGGTTATGGCGTTCACCGGTCATGCCGTCCGCTACGGTGGCGCAGAGCAATGACTCCAGTGCGCCCAGCAGGGCAATGGCCAGAGCGGCGCCGGTCAAGGATTGCAACATGCCGATGGACAGCCCGATCGGGTTGCCGTCCGGACCCGGCAGATTCCAGGGCAATACAAAATGTGGCGCAATTGGCGGAATACCGGCGCCGATGACGCCGCCGATTTCGAACCGGAAGCGTGAGGCGATGGTGTCGATATCCGGCAGGTTGGCGTTGCCGTTGAATAATGCGGCCAGACCCAGGCCCAGCAGCAGGGCGACCAGATAAGCCGGGATCCGGCCGGGCACCCGCTTCCACAGGATCAGTGTGGCCAGCGTCAATGCACCGACCAGCAATTCCTGCCAACGCAGGCTGGGCAGGGCCACAGCCAGTCCCCGGATTTTTTCCAGGAAGCTGATGCCGGTGTCTTCTGGCTGCAGGCCAAGAAAATCCTTCAGTTGCAAGAAGCCGATCACCGTGCCTATGCCGGAGGTAAAGCCCACGATCACAGGGTAGGGAATCACCTGGATCAGGCGCCCCAGCCGGAACAATCCAAAGCCGATCATCATGACGCCCGCCATGACGCCGCTGAGCAGCAGGCCGCCCAGGCCGTATTGCTGGACCACCGGCAGCAACACCACCACGAAGGCGGCGGTAGGCCCGGAAATGTTGACGCGGGAACCGCCCAGCAGGGCGATGAGTATGCCGCCAATAATAGCCGTATACAGACCGTGCTGAGGCGGTACGCCGCTGGCAATCGCCAGACCCATGGACAGGGGCAGGGCAACAATGCCGACGGTAATGCCGGCCATCAGGTTTTGCGGCAAGCTGGAGATCAGGCTTTTGTCGGCTAGAGCCTCCCTGAGGGCGGCAGCAATCATGTTTTGAGCATCAGAAGGTTATTGGGACGGTTATTGGTCGGCACATTCAACACAGAGCGTAGTATAAGGCAGGGCCTTGAGCCGGGCGGCGGCAATCTGCCTGCCACAGCGGTCGCAAATGCCATATTCGCCATCGTCAATCTTGACCAGGGCGCGGTTGATCGAAGCGAGTTCCTTTTCGGATTCCTGCTGGATGGCCTTCAGCACATCCTCGTTTTCCCGTTCGGTGACTTGCTCGGAGAAATCGGCTGGCCGTTGCTGGGCGAGATCCGCCTTGACTGAGCTGATGCGCTCGCCAAGTGCCTGCTTGCGGGTCAGCAGCGTGTCCCTGATGTGCTTGTGATCATCCATATCGCTCTCTCGGTGTGGTACCCGTTCAAGCATAGTTGGACAGGCGAAAGAGCGTATTGACTCATATCAACCCGCCGCTGTTCTGGCGCCGAAGACCGTCATGCCCTGTTTGCGCAAGGCCGACCAGGTCCACAATCCACCGAGGAAATCCACCAGCGTAAGACCGACATAGATGGGGTTCATGTCGAAGGCGAAAACCATGGCGACAAATACCAGCGGAATGATCAGACGCATTTGTGCCGAGTAGCGGCAAAAGGCCAGTACGTTATTCGACCCCAGTTGGTAGTAGTAGTAACCCACGATCATGGTGACCACGCCCAGCATGCGAATCCAGTCCAGCCCTTCCACAGGCCAGCCCATCAGCTGCAGGGGCAGGGCGGGCGCCAGAATCATGCTCAGACCGGCCAGTAGCGGGTAAAAGCTGAATAATTGAATGGTGCGGCAAGCGGGGTTCATGACGGTTTCCTTGGTGTTTTTTATGGGCCAGTGTGGTGGTTTATGTATCGTCCTTTTGTGAGGATGTCTTGTGAATTTTGCTACTTCAGATTTATCACGTTAATGGTATTATTTTATGCTCTGATTTTCAGGCCTTAGAAGAATGACGACGGTATTTAAAAGATTAGTTGACCGATTTAAGGCCGATGGGGCTGCTTCTACTATTAAACAATGCATAGGCTTTGTTTTGCGCAGGCTGCGGCTTATAGAAGACGTTGAGGGAAGGCGTTTATTTTTATCTAATAAAATTAATAAACTATTTGATTCCACAATTGCATATGGGCCTCTTAAGGGTTTCGTTTTTTCCAGGCATAGTTGGTGGGGGCGATATGATCGTGCCCCTATGATACTGGGCTTGTATGAGCGTGAAGTTCTGGCATCAATCATAAATAAGACCCCGACTCATAATGTATTTATAGATATTGGTGCTGCTGATGGATATTACGGGGTGGGATTGATATATGCCGGATTTTTTGAAAAATCTTATTGTTTTGAGACTTCATCAAGAGGGCGCAAGGTTATCGCAGATAATGCAATAGTAAATAATGTCTCCGATTGCGTGGAAATATTTGGGCACGCGCAGGCCGATTTTTTTGAGAAAATACCAGAGCAAGAAAGATCGAAAGCTGTTGTTCTGGTTGATATTGAAGGGGGAGAATTTGACATTTTTACAGAAAAAGTCTTTATGGAGTTCAAAAACTCCATAATTTTAATAGAAACGCATAGTTGGGCGGTCGAGGATTTTGCAGAGAAGCTGAATATGCTGAAAAGCAAGGCAAAAAAATATTTCAATATTAGCGAGTTAAAAACAGCTAGCCGTGATTTGTCTGCCATCGAGGAGTTAGCTAGTTACAGGGATACGGATAGGTGGCTAATGTGCTCTGAGGGGCGCCCCTGCCTTATGACTTGGTTAAGGCTTGAACCTCTCAGTCTATAATTCTTTAAACCGGTGTATGTTCAGTCACTAGCTTGCCGCGAGACATCTTGATAAGCAACGTCAGCGCCCACAGGCAACCTAGTGTTTCCAGGATCAGGAATGCCCACAGGGTGTTACCCGGCACACCATCCACGACGAGACTCACCACCCGCCCGAGTACCAGGCCGCCGGTGAAGAAAGTCAGCAGAAACAACGCGGGCTTCTGCAAAGCTATTCTGAAAGCACCTGCCACCAGAAACAGGCCCAGCAAAAGATGCATGCCGCCGTAATTCGCCCGGATCTCATTGAGGCTGTTGACTGTGGTTAGCTGGATGCCAAGGGGGTCGACAGCAAATTGAGGCGACGTCAGGCTGATTGCGCCAACGGCCGCGAATATCAGCCCCGCAACGATTAGCAGAATTTTCGCCATGGTGTTGACGCCTGCCATCAATGAATTTTAAAACCTGCTGTGACCAGCAGTAGCGAAATCAGCCAAATAGCCATACCGGGCAACAGGGTCAGTGCGCCAGTCACTCTTTTCCACCATGCTTTTTGCAATGTCAACCAGGTGGACAGGCAGACCAGTGCTCCCGGAATAAAGAATATACCCGCATAGAGCCAGAATTCCCGCATCAGGAAGCGGTGATGCGTGATGCCATAGATCCAGGTTAAAGCAGTCGCTGCATAGACCAGTGTGATGACCGTTTTCATTGAGTGGCTATGAAATAAAAAGGGGCCGGAGAAAGCTCGCGACCCCTGAAGTAGTGACGGCGTTATTAGCTGAGGTGACCATTCACCAGTTTGGTCATTTCGAACATGTTGACCTGGCTTTTGCCACCGAAGACGGCCTTGAGCTTGTCATCGGCATTGATGTTGCGCTTGTTGGCCGGGTCCTGCAGGTTGTTGCTCTTGATGTAAGCCCAGATCTTTTTGGTGACCTCCGTTCTGGGCAGGGGTGCAGAACCCACCACTGCGGCAAGCGCGGCGTCGGGCTGCATGGGTTTCATGAAAGCTGCGTTGGGTTTACGAGCCATAGTGTCTTCCTCCTTCTGGTCTCTCCACTACTGAAAGTAAAAAACCCGCGAGAAGCCTTGTGGCTTCACGCGGGTTCTTGCTCATCCCGTTAACTCCTACCAGGCGGTTCGTTAGTCCCAACTCAGGGTCCCGCCTGCCTGATATTCGATAACTCGGGTCTCGAAGAAGTTTTTCTCCTTCTTCAGGTCCATCATTTCGCTCATCCACGGGAAGGGGTTGGTGGCTCCCGGGAAGAGCTCGGCCAGGCCGATCTGTGCACAGCGCCGGTTGGCGATGAAGTGCAGGTAGTCAATGAACATGCTGGCGTTGAGTCCGAGTACGCCGCGCGGCATGGTGTCATGGGCGTAACGGATTTCCAGCTCGGTGGCCTCGCGAATCATGTCGCGGGCCTCTTCCTTGAATTCTTCGGTCCAGACATGCGGGTTTTCGATCTTGATCTGGTTGATCACGTCGATGCCGAAGTTCATGTGCATGGACTCGTCGCGCATGATGTACTGGATCTGCTCGGAGGTGCCGGTCAGCCGGTTCTGGCGACCGAAGCTGAGCAGCTGTACAAAGCCGACATAGAAGAAGATGCCTTCGAACACCACGTAGAAAGCGATCATGTCGCGCAGCAGGCGCTGATCGTCTTCGACGGTGCCGGTCTTGAAGTTGGGGTCGGCCAGTGACTGGGTGAAGGGCAGAGCCCAGGCGGCCTTGTCGTGCACCGCCGGAATCTCGCGGTACATGTTGAAGACTTCGGCTTCATCCAGGCCGAGTGATTCCACGCAGTACTGGTAGGCATGCGTATGCACCGCTTCCTCGAAGGCCTGGCGCAGCAGGTACTGGCGGCATTCGGGGTTGGTGATGTGGCGGTACACGGCCAGCACCAGGTTGTTGGCGACCAGCGAGTCGGCGCTGGCGAAGAAGCCCAGTGAGCGTTTCACGATGGCGCGTTCGTCATCGGTGAAGGCATTGGGGTCCTGCCACTGGCCGATGTCGGCCGACATGCTGATTTCCTGCGGCATCCAGTGGTTGGCGCAGCCGTCCAGGTATTTTTCCCAGGCCCACTTGTACTTGAAGGGCACCAGCTGGTTGAGGTCGGCCTTGCAGTTGATGATCTTCTTGTCGTCCACCTGGATGCGCGAGGCGCCCATGGCGACGTCTTCCACGCCGGTGGCGCCGCCATGGTCGATGGCGTTCGGGTCCGGGTGATCGACATCCTGCGTGCCCATGCTGGGCGGCATTTGCGGCGCCTGCGGGGCGGACGGTTTCACAGTTTGTGTCTGTGGTTCGTCATTCCAATCTAACATCTTAAAACTCCTTCTCTGTCTAGGTGGCAGCCGTGCTGTTTATGGGTAGTGTCGGTCGCCTTTGGTGTAAATAAATGTCCTGCGTATCAGTGCCGGGTCAGTTTCGGTGTCAGCACCGTGACTTCACCGGTTTGTGTGAAGGGGGAATCGCAGACCTCTTCACAACTGACAATTTCGGGTTCGATCCACACATGGCAATCAACAGACAGAAAGCCGAGCTGCGAACTGGCTACCAGGCGGGCGCGTTTTTCATTAGGCGCCCGCACCTCAACCCGTCTGGGCCACTGGATAGCATCGGTATTCGGTGTCAGTCGAAATATCGCCATGCTTGATACCTCCCTCAAACCTCATTCCAAAACGGGCAGGTCTGTCTTTCTGGCTTGTCAGCTGGTACTTGACCAGGCGACCCGCCGACGGTCGCAGCAGCCTCTGATCGTTTGCCGAGTACGATAGGCATTTGAGTCGACCCGCCGAGGGTCGCATCCCCACTTCGTGGGGCCCCTGCTCCGCCTCTCAGGTCTCTTACTGACACGCTTCACAATCCGGATCAAGGATTGAACAGGCCTTGGGCATGTCCGCCGCGGGTTCGGGGGCCGGGGCAGAAGCGGCCGGGCTGGCCTTTACGCTGCTGCCTTCGGCGCCGCGTACCTTGTTCAGGCGGTCGTCGCTGATGGTGGATTTCTCCGCATGGGTGGCGCCCATGGTGCGGAGGTAGTAGGTGGTCTTCAGGCCCTTGAGCCAGGCGTGCTTGTACAGTTCGTCCAGCTTCTTGCCGGAGGGCTGGCTCATGTACAGGTTGAGGCTCTGGGCCTGGTCGATCCACTTCTGGCGGCGCGAACCGGCGTCCACCAGCCACTTCGGATCGATCTCGAAAGCGCACTTGTACAGCGGCTTGAGATCGGCCGGGATGCGGTCGATGGGTTGCACGGAACCGTCGTAGTACTTGAGGTCGTGGGCCATGACTTCGTCCCACAGACCGCGTTCTTTCAGGTCGTCGACCAGGTAGGGATTCACCACCGTGAATTCGCCCGACAGGTTCGATTTGACGAACAGGTTCTGGTAGGTCGGCTCGATAGACTGCGACACGCCGGTGATGTTGGCAATGGTCGCGGTCGGCGCGATAGCCATGGTGTTGGAGTTGCGCATACCCACCTGCTTGATGCGGGCGCGCAGGCCTTCCCAGTCCAGGGTCTGGCTGCGGTCGATGTCCAGGTATTCGTTGCCGCGGTTCTCGGCCAGGATTTCGATGGAGTCGATCGGCAGGATGCCCTGATCCCACAGCGAGCCCTTGTAGCTGGCGTAGGGGCCGCGTTCTTCAGCCAGATCGCTGCTGGCCTTGATGGCGAAGTAGCTGATGGTTTCCATGCTGCGGTCGGCGAATTCCACCGCGGCGTCGGATTCATAGGGCAGGCGCAGCTTGTAGAGTGCATCCTGGAAGCCCATCATGCCCATGCCGACCGGACGGTGGCGCAGGTTGGAATTGCGCGCCGTGGCGACCGAGTAGTAGTTGTACTCGATGACGTTGTCCAGCATGCGCATGGCGGTGCTGATGGTCTTTTCCAGCTTGGCGGTGTTCAGCACCATCTTGCCTTCGGCGTCGGCTTCGACGTGCTGCGGCAGGTTGATGGAACCCAGGTTGCAGACTGCGATTTCCTTGCCCGGCGAAGTGTTGAGCGTGATTTCGGTGCAGAGATTGGAGCTGTGCACCACGCCCACGTGCTGCTGCGGGCTGCGCAGGTTGCAGGGGTCCTTGAAGGTGAACCAGGGGTGGCCGGTCTCGAACAGCATGCCCAGCATCTTGCGCCACAGATCCACGGCCTTGAGACGCTTGAAGTTGCTGATTTCGCCGCGGTCAGCCTTTTCCTCGTAGCGGGAATAGGCTTCCTCGAACAGCTTGCCGGTGAGGTCGTGCAGGTCGGGCACGTCATTCGGTGAGAACAGGGTCCACTGGCCGTCTTCCATGACCCGCTTCACGAACAGGTCGGGAATCCAGTTGGCGGTGTTCATGTCGTGGCAGCGGCGGCGGTCGTCGCCGGTATTCTTGCGCAGGTCGAGAAATTCCTCGATGTCCTTGTGCCAGGTTTCCAGGTAGGCGCAGACGGCGCCCTTGCGCTTGCCGCCCTGGTTTACTGCTACGGCGGTGTCGTTGACCACTTTCAGGAACGGTACCACGCCCTGCGATTTGCCATTGGTGCCCTTGATGTGGGCGCCCAGGGCGCGTACCGGGGTCCAGTCGTTGCCCAGGCCGCCGGCGAATTTGCTCAGCATGGCGTTGTCGTGAATGGCGCCGTAGATGCCGTGCAGATCGTCGGGCACCGAGGTCAGGTAGCAGCTGGACAGCTGCGGGCGCAGGGTGCCGGAGTTGAACAGCGTCGGCGTCGAGCTCATGAAGTCGAAGGACGACAGCAGGGTGTAGAACTCGATGGCGCGGGCTTCGCGGTCCACTTCGTTGATGGCCAGGCCCATGGCGACGCGCATGAAGAAGGCCTGCGGCAGCTCGAAACGGGTGTTCTTGCTGTGCAGGAAGTAGCGGTCATAGAGGGTCTGCAGGCCCAGGTAGGTGAACTGCATGTCGCGTTCGGGCAGCAGCGCCTTGCCGAGCTTGTCCAGATCGTACTGCGCCAGTTCCGGATCCAGCAGCTCCAGTTCGATGCCCTTGGTGACATAGTCCTTCAGGTACTGGGGATACAGGTTCTTCATTTCCGCCTGGGTGGCGGTGTCGGTGCTGCTGCCCAGGAAGCGCAGGGCCTCGTGGCGCAGGTTATCCAGCAACAGGCGGGCGGAAACATAGCTGTAGTTGTGTTCGGCCTCGATCAGGGAGCGGGCGCACAGGGTCAGAGCCTGGGCCAGTTCCTTTTCAGTGATGCCGTCGTAGAGGTTGCGCAGGCTGTCATTGATGATGCGCTCGGCATTGACATCCCCCAGGCCTTCGCAGGCTTCGTTAATCAGGCGGCGCAGGCGTTCTTCGTCCAGCGGCTGTTTGCTGCCGTCGGCCAGGCTGACGTGAATGGCGGCCTTGGCTTCGGTTTTCTTGCTGCGGGATTTGGTGGCGGCTTCAGCGGCGCGTTCGCGGGCGCGTTCAGCACGGTAGAGCACATAACCGCGGGCCACCTTGTGGTTGCCGGAACGCATCAGGGCCAGTTCTACCTGATCCTGGATATCCTCAATGTGCACGGTGCCGCCGCCGGACAGGTTGCGGGTGAGTGCGCTGGCGACCTGCTCGGTCAGTTCCTTCACCGATTCGTGAATACGGCCGCTGGCGGCTGCGCCGGCGCCTTCCACGGCCAGGAAAGCCTTGGTCATCGCAACTTCAATCTTGCTGGCGTCAAAAGGCGTGACCTTGCCGTTGCGGCGGATGACGCGGTAGGCGCCGGGCGCCGTGGCGGAGATTTCGGCTGCGTTCCCGGAATGCCTGGGCGGCGGGTTGCCGGAGGCGGGAACTGAAGTCTCAGTGCTGGCGGTGTTAGCTTGGCTCTGCATCGGGTTGTGCTCCATTGCGATGTGGCGCTGTGTTCTTGGTCGGGTCCTGCGTGGCTTTCCGGATCAGTGGCCTATCCGGGGAAGCAATGCCTGACGCAATACTAGATTTAGGTATTCCCCCTGCCTGCGTCTGGCGTGTTGGACACTATATAGGGTGGGCACATGGGGTCGTCAAGACTATATCTTGTGGATATGAGGGTGTTGCGGGGGATAGTCCGGTGGGTAGCCTGTGGATAAGCGGTGGAGTATTGCCGCAAGGCCTGTTATCACGGGCTTTTCCTGCAGGGGGAAGACACGGTGGATAACCCGGAATTTGACAGTGGTCGTTTCCCTGTGCGAGCGCCCCCTCGTGAGCGCGATGTAAGAGGGCTGCGCGCTGCACTGCGCAAAAATCCTATAAAACAGCAAGTTAGCTTCATCTTCTTTTAATCAATCTGTTTATGCGGATAAACAGATTGATTAATTATATGGTCTGGTTCATACTGCTTTTCCCTTTTCGGCGGGGCCTGGCGCCCAAGGAGTATGGTCATGAGCAGACAAATATCCGTTATCCACAGTCTGGGATTTCCCCGTATCGGGGCGCGCAGAGAGCTCAAATTCGCCCTGGAAAAATATTGGCGCGACGAGCTGGGGCAGGCGCAATTGCAACAGGTTGCGCGCGATCTGCGCGCCCGGCACTGGGCGCAGCAGGCCCAGGCCGGTCTGGATTACTTCACCGTCGGCGACTTCGCCTTCTACGATCAGGTGCTGGACACCAGCGCCATGCTGGGTTGCGTGCCGGCCCGTTTCAGGCATGCCGGCGGTAACCTGGATCTGGACACGGCCTTTCGGATGGCCCGGGGGCGGGCGCCCACGGGCGCCGATACCGATGCCTGTGAAATGACCAAGTGGTTCGACACCAATTACCACTACCTGGTGCCGGAATTCGAGGTTGGTCAGCAGTTCAGTTTATCCAGTGAATCCCTGTTCGAGCAGGTGGAGGAAGCGCAGGCGCAGGGCTATCCGGTCAAGGCGGTCATACTCGGGCCGCTCACCTGGCTGTGGTTGGGCAAGGCCCAGAGCGGTGTCGACAAGCTGGACTTGCTGGATTCGCTGTTGCCGGTGTATCGGGAAATACTGGCGCGTCTGGCGGCGCAGGGCGTGGAATGGCTGCAGATTGATGAACCGGCCCTGGTGCTGGATTTGCCTCCGCAGTGGCAGCAGGCATATCGGCGCGTCTACGCTGAACTGGCGCAGGCCGGTCCGAAGTTGCTGTTGGCCAGTTATTTCGGTGCGCTGGGTGACAATCTCGACACGGTATTGGCTCTGCCGGTGCATGGCCTGCACATTGATGCCGTGCGTGCGCCGGAGCAGCTGGTTGAGGTTGCCGAAAGACTGGGCAGCGATCAGGTGCTGTCGGCCGGGGTGATCAATGGGCGCAATATCTGGAGGGCTGACCTGGATGCCCTGCTGCAGCGACTACAGCCGCTGCATGCGCAGCTGCAAGACCGTTTATGGCTGGCCCCCAGCTGTTCGCTGTTGCATGTGCCGGTGGATCTGGAGCAGGAAGAGGGGCTGGATGCAGAGCTCGGATCCTGGCTGGCTTTTGCCGTGCAGAAGCTGGGCGAGCTGGATCTGCTGCGCCGGGCCCTGGCAGGCAGTAGTGATGCCCAGGTTGCGGCGCTGACCGCTCAGCGGCAGGCACTGCAGGCGCGGCGCAGGTCGCGGCGTATTCACAAATCGGCGGTTCGCGAGCGTGCGGCCGGCGTCACGGACGCCATGGCCCGGCGTGCCTGTTCCTATAAGGAACGGGCGCAGAAGCAGCATGAACGCTTTGCGCTGCCCCTGTATCCGACAACCACCATTGGCTCGTTTCCGCAGACCGGGGCTATCCGCAAGGCACGCAGCCAATTCAGGGCCGGAGAAATCCCGGGTGATACCTACCGTCATCGCATGGAAGCGGCCATCGCCGAGGCGGTGTTCCGTCAGGAAAAACTCGGCCTGGATGTGCTGGTGCATGGCGAGGCCGAACGCAACGACATGGTGGAATATTTCGGCGAGCAGCTGGAGGGCTTTGCTTTCACCCGATTTGGCTGGGTGCAGAGTTACGGCTCGCGCTGTGTCAAACCGCCCATTATCTACGGTGATGTGTCAAGGCTGAAGCCCATGACGGTGGAGTGGGCCGTGTATGCCCAGTCGCTGACCGGTCGGCCCATGAAAGGCATGCTCACCGGTCCGGTGACCATCCTGCAATGGTCCTTTGTGCGCGACGATCAACCGCGCGCAGAAACCTGCCTGCAGATCGCTCTGGCGCTGCGCGACGAAGTGCTGGATCTGGAGCGCGCCGGCATCGGCATGATTCAGATCGACGAGCCGGCGTTGCGCGAGGGCTTGCCGCTGCGACGGGCAGAGTGGCAGGACTATCTGGATTGGGCGGTGCAGGCTTTCAGGGTAACGGCAGCCGGCGTGGATGATGCCACCCAGATTCACACGCATATGTGCTATGCCGAATTCAACGACATTATCGAGGCCATAGCGGCGCTGGATGCGGATGTCATCACCATCGAAACCTCGCGCTCGCAAATGGAGTTACTGGCCGCATTCGAGGATTACGAATATCCCAACGAGATCGGGCCAGGCGTCTACGACATCCATTCGCCGCAGTTGCCCGAGACCGGGCATATGGTGAGTCTGCTGCAACGGGCGGCGCGTAACCTGCCGGCCAGTCGGTTATGGGTGAATCCGGACTGTGGTCTGAAGACGCGCCGCTGGGAGGAGGTCGAGCCGGCCTTGCAACGCATGGTAGAGGCGGCGCAGGAGCTGCGGCAGCAGGCTGCCTGAGAGGTCTGTGGCTGCCTGCTCAGGTCGGCTGTGGGCTCAGATGCCCGAGGAAACCCTCAACCGCCCGGCTGAAGATGTCATTGCGGTCGCCGGCCACCATGTGGCCGGCGCCTCCCACTTCAGCCACTTCGGCGTGGGGAATCCGGTGGCGGAATTCCTCGATGATGTCGTCGGTAAGGACATCGCTGATCAGTCCGCGCACCAGCAGCACCGGCTGGGTCAGCTTTTCCGCTGCTGCGTAAAGAAAGTCGGAAGCCATGGCGGCTTCCTGGTCTACCTTGAAGGTTTCCAGCATGACCGGGTCCCAGTGCCAGTACCAGCGGCCATCCGGATGCTGGCGCAGGTTCTTTTTCAGGCCGCTCGGATCGGAGCGCTGCTTACGGTGTGGCTGATAGGCGGCGACCGCTTCGGCGGCTTCTTCCAGAGTGGTAAAGCCGTCCACATGCGCGGCCATGAAATCGAGAATGCGCTCCACTCCCTCCGGATTGGTGCGCGGGGCGATGTCTACAAGTACCAGCGCCCTGGAGATTTCGCCGTCCTCTCCGGCATTGGCCAACAGGCCGCTGATGCCGCCCAGTGACGCGCCTACTATGATGGGTGGGCGGTATTCGCGGATGCAGAGTTCGTGCACGTCCTGCACAAAGTCAAAGGTTTCGTAGTGAGGCGCCCAGGCGCTGTCGCCATGACCACGCAAATCGAAGGCCATGGCGTGATAACCGGCTTTGCCCAGGGCTTCGCCGGTGCTGCCCCAGGCATGCCGTGTCTGGCCGCCGCCGTGGAATAGCATGACCGGGTAACCCTCTTCCGGGCCATAGCTGGTGCCGGTCAGGGTGAGTCCATCCCGCATGATTCTGGTAATCGTTCTTTGCATGCCTGAAATCTGCCAAGTGCATGAATATTCGTGGGTACTTGGTCAGATTAATTGCAGGTTGTGATCGGCGGCAACGACGGCAGTAATGTTGATTGTCAGCCGTGGAAATGAGCGCTGTGAGGTCAAGAGGGCCAGACTTGCGGACGGTCTTGTAGATTCCTGCCCGGTAACCGCTGCAAGTACGTCCCTGCGGCAGAGGGTTCCCGTGAAGGAATCTACAAGGCCTTGGTGCTCGCTACGTTGGCACCCACAGTCCCGGAATTGCAGCGACTATGCCTGCTTTGGCCCGACCCAGACCTGCTGCGCATTGACGAATTCGCGGATGCCGTGCGGGCCGAGTTCGCGGCCGTAGCCGGAGCGCTTGATGCCGCCGCTGGGCAGGCGTGGATCGGTTTTGACGATGCCGTTGATCGCAACCTGGCCCGCTTCGATGTCACGCGCCAAGGCTTCACCGCGCTCGGCGGTGGTCCAGAGGCCCGCCGCCAGGCCGTAGCGGGTGTCGTTGGCCATAGCCAGTGCCTGGTCGGCGTCCCTGACCGGGGTCATCACCGCCACCGGCCCGAAGGTTTCCTCGCAGCTTGCGGTCATGTCCTCACTGACATCGGCCAGCAGTGTGGGCGGGTAGTAGAAACCGGGGCCGTCCGGCAGTTCGCCGCCCAGCAGGCAGCGTGCGCCGGCATCGATGGTTTCACGTACCTGGCGATGCAGGTTGTCGCGCAGGTCCTCGCGGGCAAGGGGGCCGATGTCAGTGGTTTCCTCCCGTGGGTCGCCCAGCTTGAGCCTGGCCATGCGCTCTTTAATAAGATCGACCATCTGTTCGTAAGCCGGCGCTTCCACCAGGATGCGCTTGGCGGCAATGCAGGACTGGCCGGCATTGATGATGCGCGACAGGGTAATGATGTCGGCTGCTGTTTCCAGATCGGCGTCGGCCAGCACGATGCAGGGGTCCGAGCCGCCCAGTTCCAGCACCGCCGGCTTGATTTCCGAAGCGGCGATGGCCGCCACGGCGGCGCCGCCCCGGTCCGAGCCGGTGAAAGATACGGCCTGGATGCGCGGGTCGCGAATGGCGTTTTCCACCTGTGGGGTTTCCAGCAGCAGGTTCTGCATGACGCCGTCCGGTGCACCCACGGCCTTGAAGACATCGGCGATGGCCTGAGCGCAGGCCGGTACATGCGGGTCATGCTTCATGACACAGGTATTGCCAGCCATCAGCGCCGGCGCGCAAAAACGGAAGGCCAGCCAGAAGGGCGCGTTCCAGGGCAGGATGCCGAGCACCGGACCCAGCGGCAGGTACTGCACGTAACTGCGGGTGGCATCCGATTCAATGTACTCGGTGGCCAGATAGTCCTCGGCATGCGCGGCGTAGTGCTCGGCGCACCAGGCCGCTTTTTCCACTTCGCCACGTGCTTCCTTGATGGGCTTGCCCATTTCCTCGGTCATCAGCGGCGCCAGTTCGTCCATGTGCTCGCGCATATGCGCAGCGACCTTGCACAGGATTTCAGCGCGATCAGAAAAACTGCTTCGCCGCCACTCACGGTAGGCGTCTTCGGCTTTGCCCATGACGCCATACATGTCGGCAGTGCTCAGTGGCGTGACTTCGCGAATGACTTCGCCGTTACTTGGATCGATAACTGTCAGCATGTTCAGGCGACTTCGTTGTGGTTGCTGTTAAGAGGGATGGCGCCGCCGCTGTCGGCGGCCTGGTCCGGCTTGGCGACAAAGTTCTCGTCCAGGCTGAAGAAGGATTCGCAGCCATTGGCGGTGACATGAATGCTGTCGGAAATGCCTACCGTCTTGTCGCCGTCCACGCCCCACATCCAGGGAATGATGTGGAAGGTCATGCCTTCGCGCATGATGGCCGAGTTGCCCTGCTTGAGACTGACGATATAACCCTCGTCCCAGCTGGGCGGGAAGGCAATGCCGATGGAGTAGCCGGAGCGTGTGATCAGGTTTGCGCCGACCTCATTGTCGGTAATGATGTTGCGCACGATGTTGTCGGCGTCGGAAACCGTCAGTCCCGGGCGGATGGCGGACTTGACCTCGGCCAGCGCCAGTTTCATGCGTTCCTGCGCCTTGAACATCGAGGTGGACAGTTCATCCAGTACCACGGTGCGCATCATGGCCGTGTGGTAACGCCGGTAGCAGCCGCCGATTTCCAGAAACACATGTTCGCCCGGCTGCACAGTGCGGCCTTCCCAGGTGGCATGGCCGATCATGCTGCGCGGGCCGGAGGTCACATAGGGCATCACCGCCGGGGCTTCGCCACCGGCACGGAACATGGCCGCACTGATTTCGGCGGCGATGTCGTTTTCGGTGACGCCGGCCGCGCAGGCGTCGATACCGGCGCGCATGCCGGCTTCGGTGGCGCGTGCCGCTTTTTTCATGATGTCGATTTCCACTGCAGACTTGCAGATGCGGCCTTCCTCGACGATGCCGAAGCAATCCAGCAGGCGGCCTTCGGTAAAGGCGGTGTGGATATAGTCCTGATGATAGGCCGGGAAGAAGTAGCTGTTGCGTTCGTAGCCCACGTCCTTCTTGTCCAGCCCGAATTCACGCAGGCCATGCACCAGACTCTGGATGGCGTCACCGGTATCCGGGTAGGGCCGGGTCAATTCCACCCAGGTGCGGGCATGCACATTCGACTCTTCCATGCTGCGGGTGATCATGAAGGGCTCGTCTTCCAGCGGCACCACCAGCGCCTGGAAGAAGGAGTAGCCTGTGGTCTGGTAGTCGGTGAGATACATCAGATTCTCGGGGTCCGAGATCACCACCGCGTCCAGCAGGCGGTCGCTCATGCGCTGACGAAGTTCATGCAGGCGCCGCTCGTATTCCTCGAAAGGAAAGGTCATGTCATCGCGCTGTCTCATGCGGACTTCCTCTGGTTTTCCTGCAGCACCTTGCGGACCGCGTTGCTGAAGATGTCCAGACCCTCGGAGAGTTCGTCGTCGGGAATGGTCAGCGGCGGGATCAGCTTCATCACCCGGCCACCGCTGCCGCAGGGGCCGATGAGCAGGCCGTTGTCAAAACATTCTTTGGCCATGGCCTTGGCCAGTGCGCCGTCGTTGACATCAATCGCCTGGATCATGCCACGGCCGCGTACCGCCAGTTTCTCTGCAGGGAATTCGCCGGCAATGGCCTGCAGGTGGTCGGCCATGCGCTGACCCTTGGCACGCACCTCGGACATCAGCTCGTCGTTTTCGAAATAACTCAGCGCTTCGCGCCCGGCCACGAAGGACAGGCCCTGGCCGCGGAAGGTGCCGGTGTGCTCGCCGGGCTGCCAGTGCTTGTCGTGCTCGGGTTTCACCAGGTTCATGGCAATGGGTGTGCCGAAACCGCCCAGGCCCTTGGCCAGGTTGACGATGTCCGGATCAAGATCCATGCCGTCGAAACTGAAGTAGGAACCGGTGCGGCCGCAGCCCGCCTGGATGTCATCGATGATGAACAGGGCGCTGTGGTCATGCGCCAGTTTCTGCACCGCCTGCAGCCATTCCTTGCTGGCTACATTGACGCCGCCCTCGGCCTGGATGACTTCCACAATGAAGGCGGCCGGTGGTTTGTGGCCGCTGGAGACATCGGCCAGCAGGGCGCGGTAGTCGTCCAGTGACTGCAGGCCGCCGCCGGGCCGGGTCTCGAACGGCATGCGGATGACGTTCAGCAGCGGCACGCCGGCGGCGTTGCGGAAATAATCATTCGCCGTGCAGGCCAGGGAGCCCAGGGTCATGCCGTGGAAGCCGTGGCTGAAGGCGACTACGTTGTGGCGGCCGGTGACCTTGCGTGCCAGCTTGAGCGCCGCTTCCACGGCATTGCTGCCGGTGGGGCCCATGAACTGCATGCGGTGGTTCATACCGCGCGGCTCAAGAACAGTTTCAGCGAACTTCTCGATGAAGGCGCGCTTGGGCGTGGTGTACATGTCCAGGCTGTGGGCCACGCCGTCGGCTTCCAGGAACTCGATCATGGCGCGTTTCATGCGCGCGTTGTTGTGGCCGAAATTGAGTACGCCGGCGCCGGCAAAGAAGTCGATATATGAGCGGCCGTCTTCATCAATCTGGCGGGCGTTGGAAGCGGAGGCGAATACCGTGGGGTAGGCGCGGCAGTAGCCGCGAATTTCAGATTCCCATTTCTCGAAGGCGTCGACGTTCATCACCGTTCTCCTTTACATCACGACCCGCCACCAGGGGCAAAGGCCAATGCGAATCACCGTTACTGACTAACAACTAGCACTTCATGTGCCGGAGCGCAAAAAAACATGCGGATATAAATGGGTGACAGCGGACAGCCGTCAGGGTTCAGGCAGAAGCGATTTCTGGTAACGGCGCGCCTGCCAGCCGCGCGTACATGCGGGCCACCAGGGGAATAAGTGCGTCGTTGAAATCGTAGCGCGGGCTGTGGCAGGGCGCGTCGTGGCCGTTGCCATCGTCACTGCCGATCAGCGCATAGGCGCCCGGCACTTCATTCAGGTAATAACTGAAATCTTCCGAAGCCATGATAGGCACCCGCGTGTTCTGGCTGTGCCAGTCCGGCCCCAGTTCATCGGCCAGTGCGGCTCGCAGGATTTCGGCCGCGCCACCGTGGTTCACGGTGGCGCCGTAGCGGGAATGCATCTGCACCCTGGCATCAACGCCGTGGGCGCGGGCCGTGAAAGTGGCAATCTCGTTAATGAGTTCACTGATGCGGCTGCGCAGGTTGTCGTCGGCGATGCGGAAGCTGCCATTCAGCGTGGCCTGGTCCGGAATGACCGTAGGGCCGCTAACCGCATCGAAGGAGGTTACGCTGATGACCGCTGCCTGCTGCGGTGGCAGACGGCGGCTGACGATCTGCTGCAGGGCAATGACGATGGCAGAGCCGGCCAGTACCGGATCACGGCAGGCCTCTGGCTGGCTGGCGTGGCCACCCTTGCCAGTCACCGTAATATCAAAGGTGCCGTTGGCGGCCATCACCGGGCCGTCGGGGCAGACGGCCTTGCCAAAAGGAATGGCGGGCCAGTTATGCCAGCCGAAGATCATGTCGACGCCTTCCAGTGCGCCGTCTTCGATCATGCGTTTGGCGCCGTGTCCACCTTCCTCCGCGGGCTGGAACAGCAGGCTGATCGGCCCGGGCAGTTCCGCTTCGTGTTGTTTCAGCCAGCGGCCGGCGGCGAACAGGCTGGCGGTGTGGCCGTCATGCCCGCAGGCATGCATGCAGCCGTCATTTTCCGAGCTCCATGCGGCACCACTTTCCTCGGTGATAGGCAAGGCATCAATGTCCGCGCGCAGTGCGATATGGCGGCCTGGTGCATCCGCGGCCAGGCTGGCGACGGTGCCGGTGTCGGCGCAGGCACGCCAGGCGATGCCCGCCTGGCTGAGTTCCTTGCGGATACGTTGTGCGGTTTCTACCTCGGACCAGGGTAGTTCGGGGTGGCGATGCAGGTCATGCCGCAAATCCACGGCAGCCTGCACAAGTTCATTCCAGACAGGTTCAGCAGTGTGTCCCATGGTCAAAGCCTAGCATGTGCAGGCGGTGGAGCAGGGTCAGCGATAAGCGATGGTATAGAAAGCCGACGCCACGACCAGCAACATGGCGCCGACGATCACAGCGAAAAACCAGAGTACGCCCCCGGTATGAGCAAGGTTCACCGTCCAGCCGGTCCAGGGAATCTGCTTCGGCACCCAGATGCGGCTGTCTCTTTTGCTGAAGTACAGAGACATGAATACGGGGCCGCCCCAGTTATCGGGGTTTTCCCATTCGCTGCGGTTGATCTTCTCTTGTGACACTCAGATTTCGGCCATCTCGAAATCGGCCTTGGAGGCGCCGCAGTCAGGGCAGGTCCAGTCGTCGGGGATGTCTTCCCAGCGCGTGCCGGGTTCTATGCCCTCATCGGGCAGGCCTTCAGCCTCGTCGTAGATGAAACCGCAGACCATGCATTCCCATTTTTTCATGCTTACTCCTCCAGCTTCTTGAAGTCGGGTTTCTCGCGGACTGCACAATCCGGACAGGCCCAGTCCTGCGGGACCTCCTGCCACTGTGTACCTGGCGCGAAGCCCTCATGCGGTTCGCCCTTGTCTTCGTCATAAATATAGCCGCAGTCATCGCATTCATAACGTGCCATGGTTTTTCTCCGCAGTTTCTCCGTAGTCACCTGGAGCTGAAAAAAAGAGGCACGCCTTAAGCGTGCCTGATTTCGAAGGGATGATCCACTAGGCCATAGTGGCCGAGCCATACTTGGCCAGGTACTTTTCGCGCGCCGGCGGATAGATGTTCATTTTGCTGAAATCACCCCGGTAATGCTCGATAACCCGCCTGTCCATTACGGCGCGCCAGAGTGGGGGCACATAGGCAATCAACACCATCGAGGCATAGCCGGAAGGCAGCTGCGGTGCTTCGTCAAAGTGGCGCAGGGCCTGATAGCGACGTGTCGGATTGGCATGGTGATCGGAATGACGCTGCAGCTGATACAGGAACAGATTGGTTACGATGTTATTGCTGTTCCAGGAATGCTCCGGTCGGCAGCGCTCGTAGCGGCCATTGGCTTCCTTCTGGCGTAACAGACCGTAATGTTCCAGGAAATTCACCACCTCCAGCAATGAAAAGCCATAGATCGCCTGGGCGACCAGGAAGGGAATAATCATGGCGCCAAAGGCGGTCACCAGGCCGGCCCATAGCACGACGGTCATCAGCCATGCCTGGATATTCTCGTTCTCCAGTGTCAGCGGCCCTTTGCCCAGGCGTGCCAATCGTTCTTTCTCAATGCGCCAGGCGGAACGCAGGCTGCCGATCACGGAGCGCGGCAGGAACTGGTAGAAGTTTTCTCCCAGTTTCGAACTGGCCGGATCCTCCGGCGTGGCCACGTTTTTGTGGTGGCCCTTGTTATGTTCCACGTAGAAGTGACCATAGGCCACTTGCGCAAGCGTCAGTTTGGACAGCCAGCGTTCCAGCTTTTCTTTTTTGTGCCCCAGCTCGTGTGCCGTATTGATGCCCAGGCCACCCAGCACGCCGGTCGACAAGGTCAGGCCAATGAGCCCGACCCAGCCAAGCTGACCGCTGCTCACCATCCAGCAGGCCCAGACGAAAGCCACCAGTTGCAGCGGGATAAACAGGTAGGTCAGGACGCGGTAATAGCGATCATCTTCGAGTACGGGTACCAGGTTTTCCGGAGGATTTTCCTGATCAGTGCCAATGGCAAAATCCAGAATCGGAATAATCACGTAGAGGAAGACGAAGCCGAACCAGAAGCCCAGTTCAGAGCCGGTCCAGGCATACAGCCCCCAGCCGACGAACATTAGAGCGGGAATGGTGGCGCTCAGAATCCACAGATAACGTTTGGAATCTTTCCAGTTCGAGGGGCTCATGGTCTGTGTTGTCATGCCCTTGCTCCTAATGTTGCACCGCGGAAAATTAACCGATCGGTAGTTTAAGGTTAGTACAAATCACACATCAGTTAAACCGGCCCTGCGCCGATTACGCGGGAGAATATATAATTAACCGACCGGTCAGTCAATAAATAACAGCAGCCTTATCCGGTTGAAGCAGAGAAACGTTAATAAAACCAGTCTCGTGCAGCTTCAGGAATAGAAAATAACCGCGCGTGATAAACGCTTAAAATGTAAACTAACGGTTAATTAATTTTATAGCAGGGATGGGTTATGGGGCGCAGGCCGGCGGTTAAACAGGGAGAGACCCTCAGGGACATACGCTCCGCAGCGTTCCGTCTGTTCGGACGCTATGGCTATGACGGCGTATCCATGTATGCCGTGGCCGAGGCCGCCGGCATCACCAAAGCCGCCCTGTACTGGCACTACGACAGCAAGGAAGCGCTGTTCACGGATTGTCTACGGGAATTGCAAAGCCTGTTCGAGCGCCATGTGTTCAATCGCGTGATCAGCGAGCAGGAGCCGGGGCAAAAGCTCATGGCCATCTTCCACGGCATGGTGTCCTTGCTCAAGGATCCGCGTATCCAGGAGGGCGTGGCGGGCTACTGGCTGGATGCCGCCACGGCCGAATTGTCGGAGGCCACCCAGATGCAGCGTCGTTTCGAGGAAAATGCTGCCCGCCTGATCGCTGCCGCCATTGAGCAGGGCATTGAGCAGGGGGAGCTGGAATTCGAGATACCTGTGGAGGATATGGCCCAGGCGATTATTTCCACCATGGAGGCGATTATTCTGCCTCTGCGTCGTATGCGTTCCAATGAGTCGATGCGCCTTATCGGCAGTCTGGCGCACACTTTCTTTCGTGCCCACGCCACCAGTGACGCGCTGGCGCATGAGGCCATGGAGCTGGCCGGCAAGGCCTTGAAGTCCAGCCGTTAGGGTGAATCTCCATCAGTCATTGTGTGCAGATGCTGTTTCTCTGTCTCGGCAAACCGCGCCATTTGCTGGGCCAGGCGCGGGATGCCGCGTAACTGCCTGAAACCTTCGTCCAGGGTGCTGTGAATTTCGGCCATGCCGCTGTTGCGAAAGAGACCCTTGAGCATCTTGAAGCCGGTGTGAATAAGCCGGCTGTCGATATGCGGCGCTACCAGGTGGCCAATGCTCACCAGTAATTCCAGACGTTGTTCGCGTTGTTCAAGGTCATCACATTCTGTCATGGCAGCCGCATAGTTTTCAGTGGTGATGACGGCATCGCCGAGACCGTTGACCAGACGGTCCTGCAGGCTGGCCGTGAGTACGCTGAACTCGATGGCATTGGCGAAGAGTTCATAGGCCTTGTTCAGTTTGCGGGCGTTCTCCAGGCTGTCCGGCCCCTGGCCCACCATGCCCTGCAGGCCGAGGCCGTTATGCAGGGACGATAAATAGTAGTCCAGCAGTTTCCGGTAATGGCGGTCATCGTCGATGGCCACGCAATGCCGGCGCCGGATATCTTCGGCTTCCCAGGTCTGCAGGGCTTTCAGCCGCGCCTGAAACTCCCTGTCGGCGGTGTGCCGGGGCAGGGCGATATAGTCATCAAACAGGCCGCGCAGAAAGGCGATGCGTTCGTCGCTGCTTTGATTGCTGAGAGACATATATTCCAGGTCCCGATGCGGCCGCTGTCATGGTTGCGGCAATGGATTGTGATTTATTCGTGGTGGTGTGGGCGCAGCTTTTGTTCGTCAAGGGCACTGCGTTCCCCTTCCTCCTGCAGGCAGATAATAACGCCGGCAGAAAGAAACTTTCTACGCTGCTATTCCACCGGGAAATCGAAGTAGGTGTCGGGATAGGGTTCGTCACGCAAGGTGAAGTGCCACCACTCCTTGGCGTAGTTATCGAAGCCGTGGCGTTCCATGATGCTGACCAGGCGCAGGCGGCGGCGCTGGGCGCGCAGATCAACATTCGGATCAGTGGTGTTGGCCAGCGGGTCGAAACAATCGTAACCGGTGCCCATGTCCAGTTCGCCGCTGCCGCTGCCGTTACAGCCTCGCAGGTCGGGGCCGGTTTCGCCCGGCTTGACCAGAGTGAGGTCGACGGTGCTGGCGCGGCTATGGCCGGAACATTCGGCAATATAGCCTTGCGGGATCAGCTCCGACTGCGGCAGTTTGGGGAAATACACGTCTTTCGTCTTGGCCGTGGGGCCGGCGGCCCAGCTCATGAAATCATTGACCGCCTGTTGCGGACGGTAGCAGTCGAACACCTTCAGGCTCAGGCCTTCTTCCTTGACCTTGGCCTGCACAACGGCCAGGGCATCGGCGGTCGCCTTTGTGACATAACACTGCGGCGCCTCGTAGCCGGCCACTTTGCGGCCGAGGAAGTTATCGCTGCCGGCGTAGCGGATGTCCAGAATGATGTCTTTGGCCACGCTGCCCAGGGAGACGATATCTGCCGGACGTTCGGCTACCGTGGCCGAGCCGCACTGGGCGAAACCCGGGGCGGCGGCGAGTAGCAAGGCCATGCCGGTCAATGCCTGGCCTATCGGTTTGATCATCTTGTATGACATGTTGTTCTGGATACCCGGACAGATGCTGGCGCTATTCTAACAAGAGATCATGTCGGAATTTTTTGGTGCACCCCGCGTTGTCACAAAAATGTCAATTCAACGCCCTGGAGCTATACTCCCGAAACAACGAACAGGACAGGATCGGGAGGTGTTTTCCATGGAAGGCAAGCGTCATTTGCGGCAGTTCCGCCATAGTTATCTACAGATGTTTACGGCGCTCTGTACAGCCGCCATGCTTGGCATAAGCGGTTGTGGCAGTGATTCCGAGGACAATGGCCCGGCGAGTAACAACGCTTCCTCCAGTCAGACATCGGTGCCGGCGCAATGCGCCAATATGACCGATGAAGCCTTCGTGCTGCGCGAGGATCTGGTGGCCGGAACGCGCAGTGCCGATGCCAGCCTGATGCTGCGTTTTGTACAGTTCACCGACGATCACATCATTGATGATGATGGCCAGGCGGTTAACGGCGCCTCGGAAGTCGATCCGCTGCTGGTGCAGTTCGAATCAGCCATGCGCCTGCAGGAAGAATATTCCGACGAAGTGCTGAACAACATGATCGCCGGGGTCAACGACTGTCATCGGGAATATCCGGCCGAGTTCGTGATTATTACCGGCGACAGCGCGGACCTCACGACGATCGGCGAGACCCGTCGTTTTATCGACAACATGGATGGCAGCTTCGACCAGATGAGCGCCTTCGAGACGCAATGCGTGGCCGGTTTGCCGGAGGGTACGCCCGAGGTGATCATCGAACAGGCCTGCACACGTTTCACCGGTCGCGGGGTGGCGGATACCCAGGCGCCCGACCCGGATCCCTCCAATCCGCTGTTCCATTTGATCCTGACCCGCATGGTGCAGCAGCTGCTGAACACCGAGCTGGCCGCCATCACCGGCCGGGCGGCAGATGGCTCCGTGGATCCGACCCGTCAGACCGTGACGCGCGCGCCCGGCTTGCCTGAAGTCCTGCGCTGTGAAGCAGGCAGTGAAGGCTGCATTAACGAACCGCTGGCCATGCCCTGGTACGTGGCCTTCGGTAATCACGATGGCTATCTGCGCGGTACGGTGCCCGTCGGCGTCGGCATCAATGAAGCGCTTTTCGTCAGCGGCCGGCATTACATGATCCAGCAGAACGAATTCATTGATGAATTCTTCTATACCCTGCCTGCGCCGGGGCCGGTCGGGCACGGTTTCCAGTTGGCCGATGCCGAGCGGCGTGATGACGACAACCCGCGTAACGATGGCCATTATGCCTTCGACGCCGGTGACGGCCGTTTCCGCATGATCGTACTCAATACCATTCTGGATGGCACCGACCCGCGTCTGCCGACCGATCTGGTGCGCAATCCCTTTGGCCTGTCGGACGGCACCTTGGATGCTGCCCAGTTCGAGTGGCTGCAAGCCGAGCTGGCGCAGGCGGCGGATCAGGACCAACTGGTGATGGTGTTTTCGCATCATCCGGACCTGACCTTTGCCGAATTCGGCATGCTCGCGCCGCTGATTCCGCCGCAGGATGTGAGCGCCGCCGGGTTGAACGCGGAACTGGCCTCCTGGCCCAACGTTATTGCCTGGGTGGCCGGGCATACCCATCAGCATCGTATCCGCGCCTTCAAGGTGGAGGACGGCGTGGGTTCCAATGGCACGGTTGAAGCTGCCGTGGAGTGCAAGGGGCCTGCACCTTGCCATGGCTTCTGGCAGATCGAATCGGCGTCGCTGATTGATCATCCGCAGGAGCAGCGTCTGATCGAGGTGTTTGATAATGGCGACGGCACCGGCACTATCCGTGCGCCGGTGCTCACGCATACTTTCGAGCGCGCCAAGCCGTTGGCCGAGGCGGATGACCGCTGCGCACTCTACCTGGCCGACCCGGAAGCGGTGGCTGCTGCCCTGACCGAGGCCAATCTGGATGCTCTCTGCAGTCAGGGCGGGGTGCGTGTGGGTGAGGCCGGTGATCGCAACGTCGAGCTGATGTTCGCCATTCCGTAGGCGTGCAGTCACAAAATCAGCCGCTGTTCCGTCATAAGATGTATGCATCCATGACGGAACAGCCATGACGGAAATCTTTCAGCAACAACGCGACCGCCTGTTCGGCATTGCCTACCGCATGCTCGGCTCACGCAGTGAGGCCGAGGACGTGCTGCAGGATGCCTGGTTGCGCTGGTCTTCAGCCGACATTGACGATATTCACGAGCCTGCTGCCTGGCTGACCACGGTGGTGACAAGGCTGTCCCTGGATCAGCTGCGCCGCGTGAAGCAACAGCGCCTGGACTACATCGGTCCCTGGCTGCCGGAACCTCTGGTGACTGAAAGCGCCGAGGCGCCGGACGTCTTGCTGGAACTGGCCGACGATCTGTCACTGGCTTTCCTGGCCGTGCTGGAACGGCTCAGCCCGGAAGAGCGGGCCGCCTATCTGTTGCGCGAAGTCTTCGACACTCCCTACAGCGAAGTCGCCGGTATTCTCAACAAACAGGAAGCAGCCTGCCGCAAGCTGGTCAGCCGTGCCCGCGAACGGGTACAGGCCGAGCGGCCACGCTACACCGTGGATGCCGACACGCATCGCGATGTGCTGCAGCGCTTTGCCGACGCCATGCAATCCGGCGATGCGGCTGACTTGCTGGCTCTGTTGCATCCCGAAGTGGAAATGATTTCCGATGGCGGTGGCAAGGTGATCGCCGCGCTGCGCGTATTGCGGGGCGCTGAACGTGTCCTGCGCCTTTACCGGGCAGTGGCCCGAAGAACACCACCGGGTGTGATGAACTGGCGAGTGGGACTGGCCAATGGCCAGCCTGCGTTGTTCCAGTATGTCGGTCGACGCCTCGAATCCATCGTGACCATCGTGCACGATGGCCAGCGTATTCATAGCATCTACAATATTCGTAACCCTGATAAACTCCCGGCGACAGAAAAATCGCACTGAGCGGTCACAAAGCCGATACCTCCTGCGTCATGTGTATAGACACTGATGCAAGGAGCGAACAATGAACGAAGCAAGGTTGCCCTATCCCACCCTGGCGGCCCCCGCCTTCAAGGGCATGCTGCAGATGGCCCGTTATCTGGAAGACTGCAGCCTGGACAAACGCTTTCTGGAGTTGATCAGCCTGCGGGTCTCGCAGATCAACGGCTGTACTTATTGTATGGATATGCATGCCACTGCCCTGCAGAAAGCCGGCGAGGATTCGCGGCGCCTGCATACCCTGGCCGGCTGGCGTGAATCTCCACTGTTCAGCGCGCCGGAAAAAGCGGCACTGAACTGGGCCGAGCTGCTGACCGAACTGGGTCCTCTGGGGGCGCCAGATGCCGACTATCAGCGCCTGCAGAATCACTACAGCGATCAGCAGATCGCCGATCTGACTTTCAGTATCACGGCCATCAATGCCTGGAACCGGCTGGGTGTGGGTATGCGCACGCCGTTGCCGGCGGAGGTGGAAAATGCTGCATAAGCTGCATCGCAGTTCGGCCATGATCATCGGCCTGTTCGTGCTGTTGCATCTGGTCAATCATGCAGCCGCCTTTGCGGGAGTGCAGATGCATATGGAAGTGATGGAGCGGCTGCGGGGGGCGTATCGCCACCCGTTGGCCGAAACGCTCTTATTGATATGCGTATTGTTCCAGATCGGATCGGGGCTGTTCTTTGTCGTTCGGCGATGGGGGCAGCGGCAGGGATTTTTCGAACTGGCGCAGGCTGCGTCCGGGGCGTACCTCGCATTCTTTCTGCTGGTGCACGTCAGCGCCGTACTCGGCGGCCGTTACCTGCTGGGCCTGGATACCAATTTCTGGTTTGCCGCCGCGGGTCTGAACCTGTTGCCGTATGCCTTCTTCTTCGTGCCCTATTATTTTCTGGCGGTGGTCGCTTTTTTCACCCATGTGGCCTGCGCATTGCACTGGCTTACGCGCGAGCGCTTCAGTCGCCTGCTGCGTGATCGTGCGGCTTATGCGGTGATGGGTTCCGCAGTGCTGTTTTCCGCGCTCTTGGTCACGGCGTTTTCAGGCGGCTTTTTCCCGCTGGAGATTCCGGCGGAATACCTGGCGACTTATCAATAGATCTTATGCGACGGCTGCCTGGGGTGCGCCGTCGGTGGCCCAGCGCATGAAGTTATCTGCCTGGCGTGTTTCGTAGACGGCCTTGCCGGTCAGGTCATTGACCACGCAGGCGGCGCGCCAGGCCGACAGCGAAAGCTGGGGTTCGGAGATGCCGTGGCTGTGGCGGCCGACATTCAGCAGATAGATACGGCGTCCGTTGGCCGCATCCAGTCTGGCTGAAAATGCGCCATTGAGAAGCAGGCGGCCCGCCTCATCGCGATGCAGGCGGCGCCTTAGTTCGTTCATGCAGTCGGGCAGGGATTCTTCCAGGCCGGTGCACAGGATCACGACGTCTGCGCGGTGATATTCGAGGTCGTCGTTGAAGGCGTTTCGCAGCGTCAGGCCGTAGCCACTGGAATGCACCAGGCTCTGCAGTTCGCGGTTGGGCAGCAGTGCCACCCGGTTCGCATCGTTATCCAGATGACGGATACGGTAGAACTGCTGATACAGCGCTTTCAGCGTGGAGGGCGAAATGCCATCGGAGGCCAGTTTCTGCTCGGCCACAATCTGCGCGCGGCGCGCGGCTGGCAGCTGGCGGAAGTGATCCACGTAATCGGGTGTGAACCAGTCGTTGGTGAAGGGGGTTTCATCCAGCGGCAGATAATTGCTGCGTCTTGAAATCCACAGTACCTTTTCAGCCCGGCCCCAGTGGTCGTTCAGCAGGTTCTGCACGATTTCGGCGCCGGTCTGGCCGCCACCGATAACTGCCACACGCCGGCCGCGCAGATCGAGATCACGATGGGCGATGCCCAGTGCGTGAAAGCAGTGATCGGACAGCAGTGGTTTGCAGCAGTCCGGAATATACGGCTGTTTGCCGCCGGCGACACAAAGGTTGCGGGCGCGAACAGATTCGCCGTTGACCTGCAGGCGGAAGTGGTCGCCCATATCTTCAACCTGTTCAACAGGGCTGTTCATGGCCAGATTGGGCAGACGACCTGCTACCCAGGCGAGATAGTCAGCAAATTCCTGGCGGCTGATGGCTGCCTGTTCGGCATTCATGAAGTCATAGAAGCGCTGGTGGCTGACCAGATAGTTCAGAAAGCTGTGTGGATTCGTCGGGTCCACCGGGGTGACCAGATCCTTCAGGTATGAGGTCTGCAGCAGGGCGCCAGGTAACATCAGGCCGGGGTGCCAGGCGAATTCAGGCCTGGCTTCGAAGAAGCGGCTCTGCAGAGGTTGCTCGTGCAGCAGGGCGGCCACAGCCAGATTGAAGGGGCCGGCGCCTATGCCGGCAAGGTCGAGTACCTGGGTCATGAAACAGCCTCCAGCAGTTTTGTTGCTGCCCGTGGCTGACCGTTGTTGTTTTTCTCGGTTGGCTGTTCGGCAAGATAAACAGGGTTGTCCAGATCACCGCCCACAATGGGTACGGGGCGTTCGGCGTTGTCGTCGTAGCCGACCTGAAAACGCACGCGATTAATGCACACGCGTTCGACACGTGGGCGAAACAGGTCAAACAGGTTATGGCGTGTCGCCAGCTCCGGATGTCTGTTCTGGTAGTCGCGCAGCACGCGGGTCAGGATGGCGTAGAAACGCATTTCATCCAGGCCGCTGTCGGCCTGCAGCTGCGCCGAGAGATAGCGCAGCACAGTAACGAAGTGACCGGTAAACAGGTCGTGATAGATGTAGGGCGGCGGCAGCTGGGTGAGTACTTTCTGCGCTGCTTCAGGCAGGTCGGCACGTTCGGGGAACTCGCCCGAAGCCAGGCGCAGATCGCCCTGAAAGTCCTTGAGCAGTACGCGTACCGGCAGGTTGTCTTTCAGCACCAGGGTCAGGTTCTGGGCATGCGCAACAAGGCCGATGCCGTATTTGCACAGCAGGTGGTAGAGCGGTACTACGACGCTGCCGAAAAGTTTCTCAAGCCAGGCTTCCGTGCGGAGGCCGGAAGCTGCGATCAGGGCTTTGGCGATGCTGTTGTTATGGGCGTCAGTCTGCAGCAGGGCGGCCATGAGCAGGTGGCGCTCGTCTTCTGCGCAAAGTGCGACCGGGCTCTGGCGCCAGGTAACGCCAAGCATTTCGTTGTAGCGGTAAGGGGTGCCTTCCACCTGGGCATGATGCGGGTGGGGCACATGCACCCCGGCCACTTCCTGCATGACAGCGGCGCCGCGTTGGCGCAGTTCCTCATCGCGTTCGCACAGGCTCTGCATCCAGGCCGACAGCGCCGGGCCGCACTGCATGTACTGGCCGGGGATGCCACGGTAGCAGGAAGTGTTGAGCACCGTCAGCGGCAACTTGATATGCAGCGCTTCGGGCCGCTGGGCGTTGGATAGCGTACGCAGCGATACCTGGGGCAGATAGTGATCGCCGAATTCACCCAGGTAACGGATGCGGCCACTGACAATCTCGGCCGCATAGTGATGCTGGATGTGGCGTTGCCATTGCCAGGGGTGCACGGGCAGCGGCAGGTAATGGGTGCAATCGATTCCCTGCGACTTGCAGGCGGCGTCAAAGGCGGCGAGGTCGGCCGTGTTCATGCTTTGCGCCAGCAGCTGCGGCCATTGCCAGTCATCGCGCGCGCCGTGACGGGCCAGGTCTCGGGATACGGCCAGCCAGAGCAGTTTTACGGTTTGGCCGGACTCGGTGCCGTAGCGCGCGTATTCCCCGGCACCCCAGCCAATGCGCCCCTTGTTGACGATGGCCTTGGGGTGGCCGTCGAGCAGACACTGCAGCTCTTCGTCGGGCAGTTGAGCCATGGCCTCTGCCGTCCAGCCGGCCTGTTTTTCCAGCAGGATCATGTCGGCGGACAGGCTGTTGCTGGTTTCATGCAGCAGATTACCCAGTGTGCTGGCATTCAGCTCCAGGTCGCCGGCGGCGTCAATGAAAAACTGCGCCGCATCCAGTGCCGGACCGCGCTGGCCGTCATGTTCGCGCTCGATGCTGTCTTGTTCGATATGCAGCCAGTCCCACAATGTGGCGGTGGCGCGGAAGCGGTAGCGCACGCCACTTTTCAGGTTGACGTTGAAGTTGCCCGGGCGTTCGCTGTCACAGCTCAGCGCCTGTTCGTAACAGAGCTCGGCCAGGGATTTGGCGATTACCCGCCGGTTGGCTTTTTGCCAGCGGGCCAGCTGATCCTGTGTCCGGCTCATGAGAAATCGGCCTGCGCGAAGAAGTCGTCGCGCTCACATACAAGCAGGGCGGCATGTTTGTGCGGGAAGTCGAATTCCTTGATCTTCTTCCAGCCATAGGAGTCGGCCAGATACTTCAGCAGAGCAGTGTTGTCGGCGCGGGGTTCGCCCACCAGCCGCCGGGTGCGGCTGTCGTCCAGAAACATGAAATGACAGATGCTGTTGATCCAGGCGCGGAAATACTTCGCGCCCAGGTATTCGGTCTCGCCCACCAGTAAATGCAGGCCGCGGTCGAAAGGGTCGGCGTCGTAGTAGGGGCCGAGGCGGTCTTCCAGCGCCCAGTAGATTTCAAAATAGCCGAACGGCAGGTCATCGAAGCAACCGATGACGGGTTGCTTGTGCGGGTCGGTCAGCGTTTTTTCGATGTATTCGGCCTGTTTCTCACGCGGCCAGTCCTGTTCCCAGAAGGCGGCGATACGGGGATCGTTCATCCATTTGGTCAAACGCTCCAGGTCCAGTTCCGGGTGCAGACGGCGCAGGCTGAAGTCCATGCCCAGTGAGGGTATATGCCGGCGATAGAGTTCGCCGTTGGGCAGGTAGGCACGCCGCGGATGACGCAGGCCCGTCTCGCTTTCTACCCAGGTGAGCGGGTGTTTGCCGGCGTTATTGCCGCGATACCAGGGTTCCGGGTTCTGATAATCAACTGCCTGCTGCAGAAGTTCGGCGGGGGTGCTCATGATGCAATCCTTGCCTGCGGTTGTATGACATGTTTGAGGGGGTTGGGCATCCGGTGATAAATGGCCAGCGGGTCTTCGGTGGTGGTTTCATTGAGGCCGATAATGGCGCAATGGAAATTACCCTTGGCCCAGAGTTCGTCAGCTTCGAGAAGATAGTTGAGACAGCTGCGATCACGACGCGGGCCGGCTTGCAGTTTTTCCAGCCGAGCGCGTAGCAGTGACAGTAAGTGGCTCTCCGTGCTGACGCCGGCAGCGGCCAATGCGCTGATCAGTCCGAAGCAACTGTTGACGATGAGGTAGTAGGCGAACAGACGATTGGCCATGACGTCATCGATGACATTCTCGGTGCCACTGCCCAGGTTCGGCAGATGTGGCTTGAGCAGTTCCGCGCCGAGCTGGCTGTAGCCGCTGCCCTGGCAATCCCGGAAGTATCCGGCACGCGGCAACTCGTTTTCAAAACGGATAATCAGGTTCTGCTGATGTGCGCCATAGAGCAGGCCGTAATCCGCCTGCGCGATCAACAGAGGTTCTAGCACCGCATCCATGAAGGCCTCGAACCATTCGGCGCAGGCCGAGGCCGTATCAAGTTGTCGGCGTTCGCCATACCGGGCAACCAGTTGCGCCGCCCGCGCCATACCACCGAAAGGGTGGTCCTGCGTGAGGGTGGCGAGCAGGCAGCAATTGTCGGCCGCGGTTTCACGAAAAGGGTTCTCGCGGAACAGCACCATGCTTTCGGATAATGCTTCACCCTGGGCGTCTCTGAGCATGAGGAAAGCCGGTTCGGCAAGCACGGAAAATGCGGGATAGCGGTCGGCAAATTCGCGGCCAATCGGCGTGCTTCTTACCTGCGGGATTTCAAGGCCGCGGGCCATTTCGTGCGGCAACAAAGTGCGTAGCGAGTTGGTCAGTCGCAGGCTGAGCGAGAATTTCAGCATGTAGGGACTATGCCCGGCATGGATTGCGCGCAGGGATGATGTGGCCCGCCAGGGTTTGCAGCCTTGGCCCAGCTCGATAATGTCTCCTGCCTCGATCAACCGGGCGATGTCCGGGTACTGGCGCAGGCGTTGCCACTGCCAGGGATGCATGGGGACGGGTACGTGCGTGTCCGGTACGGGGTCCTGCATGTTTTCGCTGGCCCAGACCTTTCGCGCGAAATCGGCGGCAGTCAGTTCACTGCAGCCACTTTTGCCTTCCAGCCGGGCCGCATGGATGGCCAGCCATTGCAGCGTGAAGGTATTACCGAATTCAGGTGCGTAGGTTTCTGCATCCGTATCGGTAAAGGGTTCACGGCTTTTCGGGGTCGGGTGAATGGAGTGTCCGCACAGCAGTGCCTGCTCGGCTTCGGCGAAGTCGATGGCTTTGCCGAACAGCCGGGGAAAGTCATCCTGTCTGGCCCGAATGGCCTGCGCCATGTTGCGCACGCTCATCTGCACGCGTTCTGTGAATTGATGCCGCTGGCGGGGTTCGGCCTGGGGGAATATGCCGGGTTCACTGGCGATGACATGTGCTGCCAGGGCCAGGTTGATTGTGCGGCTGTGACCTTGCGCATCCTGGTAGCGGATAGGCGTATTGAATTGATGGCGGCCAAAGAGGCTTCGATAACTCGCATTCAGCCACAGACTGGCGCCCTGGGCGGGCAGAGCGATACGCAAGGCGGGCAGGGCGATACCATCGGGTATCCACGGCCGGCTTTCCGTGATCCACTCGCCCAGGCCGGTTTCCCGTATCAGGGCATTAAAGAAACAGTTGGCTGACAGGCGCTCTGCCGCGTTGTCAGCATTTTCTGTCGCCGCTGTCGGGGCGGCGTTCACATCGACAGCCGATGCGGTAGCTTGAGCGAGTGTGTCCATAGGGCGCGAATCTTAATGAGAATGATTTGCATTTGCAAGGTGCGGCCAGTATCCTGCGTCTCTGTTCGGCCCGTTACACCTCATATTTCCAGCCATGATCCTGTTGTGCCTCAAGCCATTTTTTCAGCGCCATGTCCGCTAGTTTCTCGTTGAAGCGTCTGGGCATGGTGGTGGCCACGCTCGGGGCCGGGCAGGTTGTGTTGCTAACCATGGTGCCCCTGCTCAGTGAGCTGTGCGGGCTGAGTATCGCCAGCATCGGCAGCATCGTGGCGCTGGGCACCCTGTGTTTCATGGCGGCCGGACCCCTGTGGGGCGAGATCAGTGACCGACACGGCCGCAAACCTGTGGTGATGGCGGGACTGTCCGGTGCATTGCTGGCGCAGTTGCTGTTTGTCGGCTTGTTGCTGGCGCTGGCCGCAGGCTGGCTGGAGACTGCCACGGGCCTGATTCTGCTGGGCCTGAGTCGTGTGATCTACGGCCTTTTTGCTGCGGGTATCTATCCTGCCTGCCAGGCCTGGGCGGTCGAAAATGCAGCTCCGCACCGGCGTCTGGCCACCCTGTCTTCCATGAGTGCCGCCACCAACCTTGGTCGTGTGCTGGGGCCAATACTGGCGCTGCCGGCCCTGGGTGCCGGAATGCTGATCGCATCATCCACGGGAGTGACCGGTCTGCTGCCGCTGGTCTGGCTGGTGATATTGCCGTTAACCGGCATTCTGCTGGTTCGGTCTATGGCGAATACCGGGAACCGGGCCGCGCCAGAAGAGGCGGCGGCGCCTGCTTCCGTGATGTTGAATCGTACCCTGTGCGCCCTGTTGTTCTCTGCACTGCTGGGTGCGACCGCCATCGGACAGTTGCAGGTCATGCTGGGCCCGGTGCTTGATGATTTTTATGGATTGACCTCGGTACAGGCCTCAACGGGTACGGCCCTGTTGTTGCTGATGGTGGCCATGCACAGTGTGGCGATGCAGTTGCTGGTTGTACGAAGGCTGCAGGCGCCGCGTGTGAGCCTGGCACTGGGCGCCGTTCTGTTCCTGGTCGGGACGGTAATGCTATGGGCAACGCTGGGCCATTACCTGGCGCTGGCGGGGTTGTTGGTATTCGTGTCAGGTATCGCCTTTCTGATCCCCGGTTACTCGACGCTGGTCAGTGAGCGAGGTGGAGACAGGCGCGGTGGTCGTGTTTTCGGACTGTTGACACTGATGCACACTGCTGGTCACACCCTGGGTTTTGCGGTGGGGGGCTGGGCTTATACTTATCTGCACGACTATCCGCTGCTGGGACTGGTTGTGGCCGTTGTCATGCTGGCGGTAACAGTGATGCTGGCGCTTTTCCGTCCAGCCCGTGCCACGCGCTCTGTTGCGGCGGTTACGGACAGCGTCTAGCCGAGTCTAGTGCGCAGCACCTTGTGTCGGTGTTCAAAAAAGCGCCGCACGAACCATCTTGTCAGGCCGCGCGCCAGCCGTGGTTCGAACGTCAGGCGGTCGGTTAGCCGGGTGCCGATGGGAATGGCTTCCAGTGTACGTTCATGCCGCCAGCGCTTCATCGAACCCATGGGTGATTCCTCCACGAAACCGACGCCTGGATTGATTTCGGTCAGGGTCAGATCGGAGTAGTCGAAGGGCAGGAAGCCGAACAGGAAGATATAGCTGCGGAACAGGCGCTGGCCGGGCTGGACATCGGTCTGGCTGATGTCGCGGATGTGCTTCGGCACAGTCATTTTCATGATCGGCATCATTTCCGCGGTGATGCCTTGCACCGACGTCATCCAGCGCCAGACCTCGGGCGGCGGCACCGCCAGTTCGGAGCTGAATTCCAGAATGATGGGCGAGGAACGCATGCGTTATTCCTGGTGTGTGACTTCCCAGCCGAACCATACCGCCAGGGCCGGTACGATCAGCCACAGCATGCCCTTGAGAAAGAAGAACCAGAAGCCCAGCTTGGCCGCCAGCTTCCAGCGGAGGCCGGTTTTATCCTGCTGCTTCCTGCTCTCGTCCATGAGTCAATCTTACTCGTCAAACGCTGTTTTCAGAACCGGTAGGCGGCGGTGAGGCGAAGCGTCCGCGGCTCGATGGGATGGAAATGGATGTCTTCCACACCCGCGGCCGGTTCGCCGGCGAGGCGCGAGGCATAGAAGTAGTCGATGTCGTGGTCGTCACTGTCCAGCAGGTTCAGGGCGTCCAGGGTCAGGCTCCAGTCCTGCCATTGATAGCCCAGCGCGAGATTGGTCACGGTGGTGGCGTCGGAATTGACGGTATCAAAGCTGTCCAGCGTGCGTTCGCCGAAGTGTCGCACCCGCAGGCTGCCGTTCCAGCCCAGCGCCGGCTGGTAGCTGATACCGGCCGAACCCACGAACGGCAGCGAGCCGTCAATGTGATTGCCTTCAGCCGGATCATCCTCGCTGAACTTCGAATGCGTCCAGGCCAGTTCCAGGTCCATGCTCCAGTTCTGGCCGATCCAGTAGTAGCCGGCCACTTCCAGGCCGTAACGTTGTGAAGCGCGGCTGGCTTCGGTGTTGCCGGCATCGCCGACGAACAGCAGTTCAGAATCCAGTTCCAGCATCCACAGCGCGGCGGACAGGTTCAGGCGCGCGGCATCGTAGAAGCGAAGCCCCAGTTCGGCGCCCTGTGAGCGCACCAGCAAATCCACTTGCTCGGCCGGCGTGCCGGAGACGGGATCAACGGTAATGGTGGCGCCGCGTGCATCGTTGGAATGGAAACCGCGGCCCGCGCTCAGGTAGCCCTCGTACTGTTCATTGAATCGGTAGGTGAGGCTGAGTTTGGGGCTGATGATGTCGTCGCTGTCCGAACCGCTGTTGGCGGCCAGGCCGGAATCCACTTCCACATCATAGTAGTCATAGCGCAGGCCGGCGCGGCCGGTGAGACGTTCGGTCAGCGGTGTTTCGCCTTGCCAGTAAAGCGCGGTGGACAGTTCTTCCACTGCATCCCGGCGTACGCTGCCGATCTGTTGTCGTGACCGGGTGCGCAGCAGGGCTACATCGTCGATGTCGTCCTGGCGCAGTTGCCAGCCAATTTGCTGGCGTACTTCATAGCCGCCCAGGCGGGTATGCAGATGGCGACTCAGGTCGAAGCCATACAGGCTGCGGTCGTCCACCTGCTGGAACTGGTCGCCCTGTGTCGGGTCGTCAAGGAAATAGGTGAAGTTGGACCACAGGTCGAGTTCGTAGCGGATAGCGTAAGCCGAGACATTCCAGTGTGCATTGCGCCAGTTGCCGGACAGGCTGTAACGACTGGATTCGCCGCCCACGGTGGTATCCAGCGAGCCCAGTTCGTCGATGATGCCCTGATCGACCGCGCGCCGCGGAATCTGGTCGGCGGAATTCCAGCGGTTGTCGTAGCCCATGAAACTGAGGCGCAGTCGGCCATCCCGCAGAGGCTGACTCCAGGTCAGCACGGCATTGTTCTTGTCCAGGTCCTCGTCGATATCGGTCCAGGGGCCGTCGTAGCGCTGGCCCTCGAAAGCTATCAACAGGTTGCCGTCGGTAGCTGCCACATCGCCCATGGCCAGCAGGCGCTGGTAGCCGTCCTCGCCGATGCCCAGTTTGGCCAGCGGCCGGCTGATGCGGCTGCGGGTGGTGAATTCGGCAGCGCCGGCACCGGAGAAATCACCCACGTCGGCGTAATAGGGCCCCTTCTTGTAGTCGATGGTCTGGATCAGTTCGGGGATCAGGAAGTTGATGTCGGTGTAACCCTGGCCGTGGCCGTGGGTGCGCATGTTCACCGGCATGCCGTCGACGCTGGTGTTGAAGTCGGTGCCATGGTCCAGATTGAAGCCGCGCAGGAAATACTGGTTGGCTTTGCCGGTGCCACTGTGCTGGGTGACGATCATGCCGGGCACGAATTCCAGTACCTCGCCGGTGCGCAGGATCGGGCGCGCCTCGATTTCCTTCTGTGTAACCAGGCCCTCCGAAGCGGTCGTGGCTTCGCCGATGAGATTGGTGCGATGGCCTTCGACGATCAGGACCTCAAGCGTGCTGCCTTCATCCGTTTCATGGGCCTGTATCAGGGGCGACAGGGTCATTGCCATGCAACACCCTGCCACGCAGGCGCTGTGGCCTGCGGCTCTCCTCCATGCCGACATCTTGTCTCCCTTTTTTCTCGGGTTGTTCTGAGTGATGCAAAGCCTAGGGTTGTTTGGTGGCAAATGCCAGCTGTTCGCCGCCCCCTTCCTGGATGGCGGCAATGACCCGCGCCATGATGCCGTAATCGGTTTTGTCATCGCCGCCCAGGCGGATGACCGCCTTGGGGTCGCGTTGCAGGGCCTCGCTGATTGCCCGAGGCACGTCTTCCACGGCCATGGGCTGATCGGCGACGGTAATGGTGCCCCCGGCGTCCACGACCACGTCGATCAGCCTGGGTTCGTCCAGTGGCGGCGCCTCGGCGGCCGGCAGGTCCACGCGCAGGGCCTGGGCGAACAGCGGCGCCAGGATGATGAAGATCACCAGCAGTACCAGCATCACGTCCACCAGCGGCGTGACGTTGATTTCCGCCATGGGGTTTTCATGTTCGGATGATAGTGGTCCGGCCATCAGCTTGTTCTCATGGAAAGCAGGTCAACCAGTTCACGGGCATTGGCGGCGGTCATGGCATTGATCTGGCGCAGCCAGCGCAGCAGGCCGTTGTAGGCGATCAGGGCCGGGATGGCGGCGAACAGGCCGACGGCGGTGGCCACCAGGGCCTCGCCCACCGGTCCGGCCACGGCTTCCAGGGTCAGCGCCTGGCCGGCCAGGGTCTGCAGGGCATGCATGATGCCCCACACCGTGCCGAGCAGGCCGATAAAGGGCGCCGAACTGCCGACCGTGGCCAGAATAGTGAGATAGCGTTCCTGGGTAACACGAATCGGTTCCTGCACGGCGTCCATGCGCTCCTGCAATTCGGCGGCGCTGGCCGCGCGGCGCTTGAGCAGGCGCTGTGCGCTTTCCAGCAGCTGGCGGGAGGGCGCTTCGGCATCCAGCCCGGCCAGACCATGCGGGTCCTCGTCGGCCAGCAGACGGGCGGCGCGTTGTTCGTTGCGCGTCAGGTTCAGGAACTGCGGCAGTTTGAAAAACACCACCACCCAGGTGGCGAAAGAGGCCGCCACCAGGACCAGGAACACGCCACGTACCACGACGTCGGCATGTGCCCACCACGAGAACCAGGTTGTATCAAAACTCATCTTGCTGTCCTTGAAAGAATCTCTTGTTTCTGCGCATCAGCCTTCATTCAGGCTGAATTGAATAGGCACTTTCACATTGCTGGCGGCGACGGCCTCGCCGTCACGCGTGGCCGGTTGAAAGCGCCAGCGCCGCACAGTCGCCAGGGCGGCCTTGTCCAGAATGCGGTGGCCGGAAGAATCGGCGATGTCCACGCTCACCGGGTTGCCGTCCTTATCCAGGTTCAGCAGCAGCACCACGGTGCCCTCCCAGCCGCGACGGCGCGCCACCGAGGGATAGGGCGGCTTGGGATTGTTCAGGTAGGCCACGCCCACATCGACGGGTTTGTAGACCGGCCCGGGCGCCGGGCTGGGCGGTGCCGGCGGTGCCTTGACCGGTGGTGCGGGTGGCGCCGCTTTCGCGACCGGCACTTCGGCAGGCGGTTCGGGTTCCGGCTCGGGTGGCGGCAGGGGTTTGGCGACCGGCTTCGGCTTGAGTTTGGGCTTGGGTTTAACCACCGGCTCGGGCTTCGGTTTGGGCGGGGGTGGTTTTACCGGCGGCGGTGGTGGTGTCGGTTCTACCACCGGTGCGGGTTTGGGGGGTGCCAGTTTGACCAGTTGTACGGATTTGGGCAGTTCGATTTTGACCGGGTTGCTGGGTTGCAGCGCGAGCGCGCCTGCGACAGCGGCATGCAATACCGCTGAAGCCAGCCAGGCGAAGACAACCAGGCCACGCTTCACACAGCCTCCTCGGCCGGGGAGGGTTCTTCACTGAATTGCCTGCGCTTGAAGCGGCGCAGGCCGCTATAGGCGAAGATCACCAGCAGGGAAGCGCCGAAGGCGGGCAGCATCAGACCCAACACGGCAATCAACAGCCAGCCCTTCCAGCCGGGTCGCTGCGGATTATCACCAAGCTCCGGCAGTCCGATTTCACCCGGCTTGCGCCGCAGCCACCACATGACGATGCCGGCGATGCTGATGAAGACCATGAGTAGTGCAGCAACAAAGGCAATGATTTGAGTGCCCAGCCCGAAGATGCTGCCGGTATGCAACGGGAAAAACAGCATCAGCGCCTGGGCGCCGGGTTTCAGGTCTTCCCAGCGAGCCTCGCCCAGCAGTTGGCCGTTGTAGGGATTGTAGTGTGCCTGACGCAGCTTCCAGACATCGAAGCCAATGTGAGCACTCAATACGTAGGCATCTTCCGGGGCCTCCGGGTAATGCACGTCGAAATGCTCGACATCATTACGGGCCAGGAAGTCATCAATGATACCGTCAATGCCCAGACGCTCTGCATTCGCAGGCGGATTCTCCACCTTGGGCGGACTTATATATATGTCCGGCAGTTGGTCGGCAGCGAACATGCCGGCAAGAATGGTGTAATTGGCCCAGGGCGAAAAGAACAGGCCGGTGAAACCGATGAGCAGGAAGATCGGCAACAGGTAGAAGCCGATGACACTGTGCAGGTCGCGCCAGAAGCGCCGTCCTTTCGAGCGCAGGCGTGGCCACCAGCCACCGCCGCCCTTGTTACGCCGCGGCCACCACAGGGTGAAACCGAGAAACAGCGTCACAAATATCCAGCTGATCATGATCTCGGTGATATTGCGGCCGAATTCCCCTGCCAGCAGCGTGCGGTGCAGGCGCAGGATAAAGGTGAAAATGCCCTCATCCGCACTGCGCTGATGCAGCACTTCGCCAGTATGCGGATCCAGAAATACGGCCAGGTCTTCCTTCTCGCCAGCCGGGTCTTCCAGGTGTACCTGGATGCTGCGGCCGTTGCCCGGGTCAAACAGGGCATGCAGATGCCATTCCGGGCGCTGTGCATGACCGGTTCCGGTCAGTACCGAGTAGGGCAGTCGCTCACAATCATCGCAGGGCGCATAGGTCTGGAAGGGTTCGAATACCCGTTCGAGTTGCGGTTCGAAGGCATACAGCGCGCCGGTGATGCTGACGCTGATAAGTACCGGAGCAGCAAGCAGGCCGATAATGAAATGCCAGCGCCATAGTAGTGGGTAGAGCAACTTCATTTCGGAATGACCATCTGGAAAGGGTTCATAACGGGCGTACCGGGGGCGGACGAAGCGTGACCGCTTATTCTAAATGAGATTGCTTCTCAATTACAGACGGTGCCTGATAAGCCGTCACAGCATGAGTTCAAGCTGAACCCCGATAATTCTCGGGTCGCCATACTGAATGGCCCGCGAGGGTTCCGGATAGCCAAAGGTGCCATCGTACTGGTAACGATAGTCGGCGTAGTCTTCGTCCGTGATGTTGCGGCCATAGACATAGGCTGACCAGTGTGTGGCTTCGTAGCCGACTCGCAGGTTGACCAGCTGGCGTTCGTCGCCGGTGGCACGCGGGTCGTTGTCCGGTTGCAGGAAGTATTCGTCGGTGTGGCTGATGCTGCCGCTGGCGAACCAGCCGGACAACCCGCGCCAGCGGGCACCGATACTGCCGCTGTGTTCCGGTGCCTCGACGAATTCATTGCCCGAGTAATCATCCGAGGCGGTGCGGTAGTCTTCGAACTCGGTCTGGCTGTAGCCGTAACTTGCATAGAGGTTCCAGGCAGGACTGAGTTGCCAGCTGGCCTCCAGTTCACCGCCTTGCAGGGTGGAGGAAGCGGCGTTCTGGGTGATGAAGTTGATGCCGTCGGCGGTCGGCACCTGTACCTGCTGATCCTGCCAGTCCACGTAGTAGGCGTTCAGGCTCAGGCGGATGCCACGGGTCGGCCAGAAGGCGCGCAGGCCAACCTCGTAGTTCTGGGTGAACTCGGGATCAAACTCGTTGATGCTGGCGTCACTGCTGTTCACCTCGGCACCGCCGGCGCGGTAGGCCTCGGCATAAGTGGCAACCGCGGTCCAGATTTCCGTCAGCCGGTAGCGCAGTCCCAGTTTGGGCAGCAGCGCTTCATACTCGGCTTCGGCAGTCTGTACACCATTGGTGCCGGGATTCGGCGTGACGCCGGCGCCGAGCAAGGGCAGCAGGTCCACGGTGCCGCCGGCCTGCAGAATCTGGCCGAGAATCTCGACTTCGGACAACGGGCCGCCGGGCACCAGGTAACCGTCTGCGCGGGTAATGGCGTAATCATTCACCGCTGCGCGCTCCTCGGTGTCGTAACGCAGGCCGAAGGTCAGGGTCAGCCGTTCGCTGGCGGCATAATCGAATTCACTGAAGAAGGCCAGGTTGTCCGCTTCATCGCTGAAGTCGTTGTACTGGTCGATGCTGATTTCAACCAGTTCGCCCACAACCGGTACCGGCAACACTTCGGCACCCGGAATCCTGACGCCATTGTTGGCATACAGGGCCTCGCTGAGGAAGCGGCCGCCGTACAGCCCGACCACGCCGGTCCAGCGGCCCCAGTCCTGGATGTTCAGGCGGATTTCCTGGCTGTAATTGCGGTTGTGCTGGTCGAAAAAGCCGATGCCGCCATCGTAGTCGGACTGGTCATAGTCCAGGCGTTCCGCCCAGACGGTGTCGATATAGCCCGTGGTGGCGGTCAGCGTAACCTGCTCCGTCAGGGGATAGCTGGCGCGCAGCGACCACAGGTCGGATTCCAGTTCGTTAAGACCCGGGTCTTCATTGTTGGTCACGGTGCGGCGGGCGGAATCGCCGTCGGAATTCTGCTCAATGCCAAGGCTGCGGCGTCCTTCGCGGCCGGTGCGGGCGCCGGTAAGCATCAGTTTCAGGCCGGGGGCAAAATCCGGGCTCCAGGCCAGTTTGCCGCGCAACAGATCGGTTTCCTCGGCGCCCCATTCATCGTCATTGAGCGTGGTGTTGGTGAGGAAGCCCTCAGTCTCACGGTGATTGGCAGTAACGCGAAACGCCAGGCTGTCACCGAGGGGGCCGCCGCCGGCGAACGCGTATTGCCGGGTCCCCAGTTCCGCGGCACGCAGGCGCAGGCGCGCATCCCAGTAGGGCGTTGGATCACGGCTCACCGCCACCACGGCGCCGGCCAGCACATTGCGGCCCAGGCTGGTGGATTGCGGGCCGCGCAGGATTTCGATCTGTTCCATATCGAAGCTGTCGAAGACGTTGCTGGCCAGGCCGAAGTTATCCACCGGCACGCCATCCAGGTAGGTACTGATGACTGGCTGGCCGCCGCCGGTGCCTTCCGCGCCGGTGGCGCTGACGCCGCGAATGCTCAGTCCACCCTGGCCGCTGGTGGTGACATTGGCGGTGCGTTCGGCCACGTCATCGAGGTTTTCGTCGCCGTAGTCCTCCAGTTCGGCCTCGGTCGTGACCGATACCGAGCTGGCGGTTTCTTCCAGGCTGCGGCCCAGCTTTTCACCGGTCACGACCACGGTATCCAGTTCTTTTGCGGTTGTGTCCTGATTCGCTGTTGCCGCCGGTTGTTCGTTTGCAACCGAAAGGGATGGCTGCATCAGGATCAAATAAATCGCTGCGCGCAACGCGCGTCCTGCCCTTGGTTTGTTTTGCATTGTTACCACCTGAAATTTGACAGCGGAGTTTATTTCAAATGAGAATGATTCTCAATGATGTTTGCGTGGCCGTGGGAAAGCTGCGTGGCAAGGGCCGCCGTACACATAAAATGAACAAACAGGGAGACTTGAAAACATGCATCGCATGGCAATGTTCTCGATTCTGTGTTGCCTGAGTGTCATGGCCGCAGCTGACGAACGCGAAACTGCTTCGGATACGGTAAAGGATGAAAGCGCGGCAGCGGGGCAACCGGCCGACGGGGCGGTGGAGCTGAAACCCGTCATCGTCACCGGCGAATTGATCGACCGCAGTACGCTGGAAACCACCAGCAGCGTGGCCGTAATCGAGGGCGGGGAAATCGAGCGCAGCGCAGCGCAGGATGTTTACGACGTGATCCGTGCCACACCCAATGCCAGTCTGGAAGAACATGATTACGGTTTCGGCGGCATGACCCTGCGCGGTATCGGCAGTTATGGCGCCAGCGGCGCCGGTGCCTTTGCCGCCTATAGCACGACTTCGGCAGTGGTTTTCGACGGCGTCGGTCTGCCGCGTTCGGCACTGAGTTATGCCGACCTGTCGGCTTTCGATCTGGCCTCCGTGGAAATTCTGCGCGGCCCACAGTCCACCAGTCTGGGGCGTAATGCCATGGCCGGCGGTGTGGTGATCAACTCCATAGCGCCCGAACCCTTGCCCGGCTTTTTCCCGCAATTGCGCGGTCGCGTCAGCGGGGGCGATGCGAACAGCAGACACTATGCCCTGGCCGGGGAAGCCACCCTGTTGCCGGATACCCTGGCGCTGCGCCTGGTGCATGACCGGCGCAACGATGATGGCGATAATTTCAACGCCACGCGTGGCGAAGACGACTGGGCGCGTCGCGAAAGTGAGAGCACGCGCTTGCGCGCCAAATGGCAGCCCGCTGGCGCCGGGGGGCGCTACAGCGCCTTGTTCGGCGTTTACGACATGCAGCGCTATTCGGGCAGCAACTACGTGTTGCTGGGCGAGGAGGAATCACGCGTTGCCACCAGCAACGCACCCTACGACTACGATAACGACGCGCAGATGCTGTCTCTGGATCAGGGTTTTCGCCTGAGCGACCGCTGGCAGATGCACGCCGTGAGCGCCTGGATCCGTTCGCAAACTATCAGCCGCTTTGATACCGACTACGGCCCGGAGGATGACGCGGCCACCTTTCAGGAAGAAGATGCCCGCGCCTTCTCGCAGGAGCTGCGCTTGCAGTACCAGGGCGAACGCATCAAGGGCAGTGTGGGCGCCTACTACTACGACAGCCGCGACGGCGATGTCAGTTCGGGCTACATCAACATCAATGCCGCCCTCGACCAGGCCGGAATCTGCGGGCTTGAAATCCTTTGTTCCCTGCCGCTGGGCAATGTTCTTTTCGAAAGCGCGCAGCCAGCGGAAGTCGAGGATATAGCGGTATTCGGCGAGCTCGACTGGGCAGCGACCGAGCGGCTGACACTGACGGCCGGGGTACGCGCCGATCGTGAGGAAAACAGCCGCGTGATCAGCGCCAGCACGGCGGGTGACAGCCCGACGGCAGATCTGGCGGTGAGTCTGCTGACTTCGGCAGGTGCCGTGCCGGGCAATACTCGTCAGGAAGTCTCACGTGAGTTTTCGGAAGTACTGCCCAAGGTGGCGGCGCGTTATGAGCTTTTCGACGGCTGGTTCCTGGGCGCGGCCTACACCGAGGGCTATCGCCCCGGCGGCTCCGGCTTCAACCAGGTGTCCGGTCGTGTCTTTGAATTCGATTCGGAGCGCACGAAAAACGTCGAGCTTTCCTTCAAGGGTATCTATGACCCCTGGAAGCTGCAGTTTGCGCTCAACCTGTTCCGTACGCGCTGGGAAGACATGCAGTTGCAAGGCGGCGAGGGCACCGATACTTTCATCGAAAACGCCGGCCGGGCGACCATCCAAGGCGGTGAGCTGGAGTTCCGCTGGCAGGCCATGCAGAAGCTGCAGCTTGTCGGAGGGTATGGTGTGACGCGTGGCGAGTTCGATCAATACATCAGTACCGAGGGCGAAGACTTTGCCGGCAACAAACTGCCCAAGGCGCCGGAATATTCCGGTCTATTGGCGCTGGAATGGCGGCCCTGGTCCAGTCTGCTGATTCGCCCGGATGTGCAATGGACGGGTTCGACGCCGGCCAATGCCGACAATCAGTCGCAGCATGAGCTGTTCAGTTACCGGCTGGTGAATATGACCGTGCGCTGGCAAGTCGGGCCGGCGACCCTGTTCATGGCCGGCACCAACCTGACCGACGAACACTACCGCCGCGATGCCAATGACTTCAGCCTGTTCGTAGACGATGTCGTCAGTCTCGGTCAGCGCCGGCGGGTGATGGGTGGACTGGAGTTCGAATTTTGAATGGTCGCATGACGAAACGCCTGCTCACTATAGGGATGCTGGCCGGCCCGCTCGTCCTGCTGGTAGGGCTTACATTGGCCATGACCCGCGAGGGTTTTGAGCTGCAGCGCCATGGCAGCAGCATGCTGGCGCTGGGCGAACACGGCTGGTTGCAGACGCTGAATTTCTGCATCACGGGTCTACTCACTACCGCATTGGCGTTGGGCATCGGTCGCGCACTACGTGGTCAACCGGGTGGCCGCTGGGTGGCCTGGTTGCTCGGCGCTTTCGCGCTGATGCATATTCTCGTCGCCCTGTTTCCCACCGATCCGGCGTTCGGGTTTCCACCGGATCCCGGTACGCCGCCAGGTGCACCTTTAACCGACGACGCGAGTTTTCACGCCATCGTGCACAGTCTGGCCGGTTTCACGGGATTCAACGCGCTGGCCATTGCCTGTTTCATCCTGGCCTGGCATTTCGCCCGCAAATCATTATTCTGGTGCGCCCTGTCCGTTCTTACTGCTGCCGCCATTATCATGATCGACATCTATGCTATGCGTTGGGAACTCGCACATGCCGGACCGGAGCGCGCATCGGCACAGTTCAATTTCCTGCCGATGTGGGTATTACTACCGCTGATCTGGGGCTATCTCAGCGGGTTGGCCTGGGTAATGAAACGCCGTCTGGAGGTGGTGCAGTGAGCGGTGCGGGTTCGCGCTGGTTTCGCATCAACCTGTGGCTGCATCGCTGGACCAGTCTCATCGCCACGCTGCCGTTTCTTATTCTGTGTCTGACCGGTACGGTGCTTATTTTCCACGAAGAGGTGGATTATCTGTTGGGCGTCGTACCCGAGGCCAAGAGCCGAGGGTTTGATGCCAGTCTGCCATTGTCTGAGTCAGTGGCTGCCGTGAAGGCCGCCTATCCGGACGAGCGGATCATGAGCGTAGGGATTGATCCGGATCATCATCCCGGAGTGCTGTTGGTGGTGACCGCACCGAAGCTTGAGCCTGGCTTTCAGGCGGCCGAGTTGCGCTTTACGGATATCGCCACGGGTGAGCTGATTGGTGATCCAGAGCAGGGAATAACCCTGACAGGTTTTTTACTGGAGTTGCATGCCGAGTGGTTCCTGGGACCCTGGGGTGAACTTGTCGGGGCCCTGATAGCCCTGCTCGTGTTGGTTTCCCTTTTATCCGGCATGGTGGTGTATGCGCCCTACGTGAAGCGCGTGGCCTTCGGTGTTTTGCGCAAGGGCAAGGGAGCACGTCTGTTGCAACTGGATTTGCATAATTTTATTGGCGCCATGGTGCTGGGTTGGGCGTTGGTGGTAACTGTTACCGGCCTGCTGCTTGGCTTTAACAATCTGGCCATAGGTGTTTGGCAGATAACAGGCCTGAGCGACTTCCGTGCCGAGGCTGACGCCATGATGCCGGTGGATGCTCTCGAACCTCCCGTGAACCTGGACAAGGTTTTCGAGGTGGCCACTGCCACTGCTAAACCGGGATGGCAGGTAAGTTCGGTGGTGTTCCCGGCGACGGAGTTTTCCTCGCCGCGGCATTACACAGTATTGCTGGTGGGCAGCGAAGGCCTGGAGGAGCGTATGTTCAGCGTGGCCTTTGTCGACGCGGCCACCGGCGAAGTGCCAGTGGCTCTGGATCTGCCTCTGTATCTGAAGGCGATCACGTTGTCACAGCCGCTGCATTTCGGCGATTATGGTGGCTTGCCCCTGAAAATACTCTGGACCCTGTGTACCTGGTTGACACTGTTCATTACTGCCAACGGTGCCTGGCTGTGGTGGAACCGGCGACGACGGCGACGGCCTGAAGAAGTCGCAACGGAGGTCGCTGCATGAATCCGGGCAGGCGGTTGCAGGCACTGATGTTGATGGCGCTAGTGGTGATTGTCGGCATTGTCGGCATTGTCGGCATGTTGGTGATGGAAGGATTGCCTGATCTTCTTTTTTTCGTTCTTGCAATGCTGCCGTTGGTTCTGGGTGGCTGGCGATGGATGATCGCCGGACGCGCGAGACAGATATCCTGAGGCGACCATATGATCACTTGTTCATTGTTACCCTAAATGAGAACTGTTATCATTTAGGGCTCTTGCAAATCCATGGATCTTCCGTAATGCAGCAATTCCTCAAGCCGGCGCTCTGGTCCGCAGCCCTTGTTTTCGCTTTCGCCTGGACGCAGAGCGCCTTAGCGCACTCTCATGAAGGCCCCGGCGAACATGTGCAAACCTTCGAAAAACATCTGGATGCTTATGTCGCGGATGTTGAAAGGCTTTCCACGCTTCTGGATGAAATTGCCGGCCAGTATGCCGCCGAAAAGGATGTGCAGCCCGCCATTGATGCTTTCATCGAAGAATGGGAAGTGAAGAAATATCATGAAGCTGTCGAGACCGTATCCATCCCGCTCTATCCGCCGATCTGGGCCGCCATCAGCGTGATGCAGCAGGCGGCCAAGGAAAAGGCCTCTGTCCGCGAATTCGTGATGAGTGTGCGCGGCGTCAGAGACGCGCTGCATGAAGGCATGGGCGGCATCCGCCTGGCGGCTGCGCAACGTGTGCAAGGTGTGGAAGCCACGCAGAATCGGGCGGCTATGCAGCCGGCAGCAGGGCAGTCGGAAAGGCCCGATAGCCAGGACGAGATTAAAGCCATCAAGGCGGCGCTGGATTCGGCCGTCGAGAAATACGCCGGCGGCGATGCCGAGGCTGCCAAGAGCCTGATCGGTGATGCCTACCTGCATCGCTTCGAAGGTCTTGAAGGCGACCTGATCGCCCAGGACGCAGAGCTGGTGTCCACGCTCGAGAAGGAGTTCAACGTCGACCTGCCGGTGTTGATCAATTCCGGCAAGCCGCAGCAGGAAGTCGTCGCGATGGTCGAACAGATGAAAGCACGGCTGGACAAGGCTGCAGAACTGCTGGCCGGGGTTGACGAGAAGAAGTCCAGCGTATTCTAGACATGCAGCGAAGAACGCTACTGAAGGCTGCTGCGGGCATCGGCCTGTTGGGTCCCATGGCGCTGCGGGCTGCGCCGACGCCCGTTGGGGGTTTCTCCCCGGCACTATCGGTAGATGAGCTGCCCGAACTGAAAGGGAAGCTGCGCATCTACCTGGGCCATGGCGAAGGCGGACTCTACGAAGACGTCATCGACGCCATTCGTGATCGTAATTCTGATCTCGACCTGCGTATCCGGCGCGCGCCGTCCAGTGCGCTGGCCAACACCCTGATCGCCGAGCACAAGGCCGGCGGCGTGCGGGCCGATGTTTTCTGGTCAGTGGATGCGGGCGCCCTGGCGGTCGTGGCGGCGCGGGGCATTTCAAGAGAACTGCCCGAATCGCTGCGCCAGCAGATCAATCCGACGTTCCGTTACCCGCGCTGGGCAGCCATCTCCGGGCGGGTACGCACCCTGGCCTACAATCCGCAGAAGGTGACGGCTCAGCAGTTGCCGAAAAGCATCATGGACCTCGCCGACAGTGATCTGAAAATCGGCTGGGCACCGGCCTACGGCGCGTTCCAGTCCTTCGTCGCTGCCATGCATCTGCTGGAAGGCGAGGCGGCTACCCGCGAGTGGCTGAAAGCGATCAAGGGCCGGGCCCGCGGTTATGCCGGTGAACTGGGCGTGGTGCTGGCGACTGCCCGCGGCGAAGTCGACGTGGGGTTGTCCAATCACTACTACACCCTGCGTCTCAAGCAGGGGAAACCGGATGCCGCCGTCGAGCTGGCCTTCACGCATAACGACGCCGGCTGCCTGGTCAATGCCTCGGGTGCGGCGGTATTCAGCGAAAACGAGAACGCCCTGAACTTCATCCGTTATCTGCTCACCCGCGAAGTGCAGTCCTACCTGTCCCGCGAGGCGTTTGAAATTCCTCTGGTACAGGATGTGGCCGGCCCCGAAGCCCTGCCGGCCATGAGCGAGATCAATCCGCCGCGCCTGGACCTGGGCCGCCTGGCGGAACTCGAACCGGCGTTGGCCCTGATGCGCGAGACCGGCGTGTTGTGAGGCACAACACCTCTTTCTGGTTGAGTGTGCCGATCGCGCTGGCGGCGCTGGCGCCGCTGGCAGTGCTGGTCTGGCTCGGCTTCAGCGCCGAGCTGGAATTCAGCGGACGCACGGCCGAAATCCTGCTCAATACCATCCTGCTCACCGGCCTGACGGTGCTGACCAGCATCCTGGTCGGCGTACCGCTGGCCTTTGTCATGGCCTATGCGGATCTGCCGGGCCGCCGCTTCTGGCTGGCGGCCCTGGCCGCGCCTTTGGCCATGCCCAGTTATATCGGTGCCTTCGCCTATTTCGCCGCTTTTGGCGGCGGCGGCGAACTGGAAACGCTGCTCGGCATTGCCACGCCACGCCTGGAAGGGCTGCCCGGCGCCGTGCTGGTCATGACGCTTTATACCTTTCCGTTTGTGATGCTGACCACGCGCGCGTCGCTGCGCAATCTGGATCCTTCCATGGTCGATGCGGCACGTGTGCTGGGCCTGTCCCTGCCGCAGGCCATGCGCCGCGTGGTGCTGCCGCGAGCCCGCGGCGGTATTGCCGCCGGTGCCCTCATCGTGGCGTTGTACACCCTTTCGGATTTCGGCACGCCGGCCATCATGCGGCTGGATACCTTCACGCGCATGATTTACGTGGAATACAACGCCTTCGGTCTGGAGCGCGCGGCCCTGCTGTCGGTTTATCTGCTGGCGCTGGTGGCCGTGGTGCTGTGGCTGGAATCACGGGTCAGCGCCGAGCGCGAGCGTCCGGGGCGTACCCTGAACCTGTATGTGAAGCCGGGTCACCTGATCCTGCTGGTCGCTATCGTGTTGTCGATCCTGATGGCGGCGCTGGGTCTGCCACTGGGCATGTTTACCGTCTGGCTGCTGCGTGAAGGTGCGGCCGGCTTTGATCCCGCCTATGCCTGGAACTCGGTACATGCTTCGCTGCTGGCCGCCATCGCTGCGGTGATTGTCGCCCTGCCCGTGGCCTATGCTACGACTGCCGGCAGAGCAGGGCGGCTGCTGGAGCGCGCCACCCATTTCGGTTTCGGTGTGCCGGGTATTGTGCTGGGCACGGCGCTGGTCTACATCGGTCTGCAGCTGGATATGCTGTATCAGACCCTGGCCCTGCTGGTGCTGGGTTATGTGCTGCGCTTTCTGTCGCTGGCGGTGGGCAGTATCCGCAGCCGCGCCGAGCGCATCGACCGCAACCTGGTGGCGGCCGCGCGCAGCCTGGGGGCTTCGCCGGCGGAAGCTTTCCGGCGCGTCAGCCTGCCGCTGGCGTTGCCGGGTATTGCTGCCGGCGCGGCATTGGTTTTTCTCGAAGCCATGCGCGAACTGCCTGCCACGCTGATGCTGCAGCCCACCGGTTTTGATACGCTCGCCACCTATCTGTGGCGGGTCTACGAAGCCGGTTATCTGGGCTACGGTGCCATCCCGGGCCTGCTGCTGGTGCTGGTGTCCATGGTGGCGCTGGTGGTGCTGCTGTCCGGCGAAGAACGGGCATCTCTGTAAAATACGCGAAACCCTCGATCTCCCGAGCTGCTCCCGGATGAATCAAAGCATGCTGGCAATACGCAATCTCTCCGTCGCCTATGACCAGAACGTGGTCGTCCACGAGGTCGACTTCGTGCTCGGCGAGGGGGAGATTCTGAGTCTTGTGGGGCCCACGGGCTGCGGCAAGTCGACGGTGCTGCGTACGGTGGCCGGTCTCGAACCGCCGCACAGCGGCGAGATCCTGATTGGCGATCTGAAGATCGACCGGCAGCGCATGGTGCCGCCGGAAAAACGCCGCACCGGGCTGGTCTTTCAGGACTTCGCCCTGTTTCCGCATCTCAACGTCGAACAGAACATCAACTTCCGGCTGAAGAACAAGCAGGCCGCTGACCGCTGGATCGACATGCTGGGTCTGGCGCCCTTCCGGCATGCCAAACCGCAGACACTGTCCGGCGGCCAGAAGCAGCGGGTGGCCCTGGCCCGGTCACTGGCCCATGAGCCGGCACTGATGCTGCTGGACGAGCCGCTGTCGAACCTGGACGCGGCGCTCAAGTCGACCCTGCGCTGGGAAATCCGCGATGTGCTGAAGACCGCCGGCGTGCCGGCCATCTGGGTCACGCATGATCAGGAAGAGGCCATGTCCATCGGTGATCGCATCGGTGTCATGCGCGCCGGCCGGCTGGAACAACTGGACAAGCCCGAGGCCTGTTTCCGTGATCCCGCCAACCGTTTCGTGGCCAGTTTCCTGGGTGATGCCGAGTTCATTCCCGGCCAGTTGTCCGGAGGCGAGGTCACAACGGTGCTGGGGCGCAACCAGGCCAGCATTCACAACGGCGGCGGTCCCGAGGTCGATGTGCTGCTGCGGCCCAACGATATGTCACTGACGCCGGCCTCGCCGGGCAATGGCCATATCGCCTGGTGCCGTTACGAAGGCGAGACCCGTCTCTACGGTGTGTATCTGTTCAACGGCCCGGAAGTGAAAGTGCGGGTCAATCACGAGCAGGAACTGGCGGTCGACGCCACCGTCGACGTGCGCATCATTGCCGATCATCCACTCACGGTGTTTTCGCGTGGGTCAGCTGGCTGATTCCTTAAATATGGTACCGGTCGCCCAGGCCTGCGCGTCATGGGCCTTTTTATAGCGCGTCCTGTGCTTAAGATAGAACATATGTTACCTTTTTGGCTCGCATCGTTCCAGGATCCAGTCATGCTGAGTCGAGCCAACCGCCTGCTGCAAACCACCGGGTATATCCTGCTCTGCGTATTCGTGCTGACGGGATGCGGCAGCGACAACAACGACGACAGTGACGGCAGCAGTGCCGCCCAGGCGCAGCCGCGGCAGTACAGTCGTCAGGCTTGCGAGTTTGTGCCGCAGTCAGCGGGCGATGATGCGCCCCTCGGTCCGGAGTTGGAAGTCGAGGTTGCGGTCGAAGGGCTCGAGATTCCCTGGGGTCTGGACTGGTTGCCTAATGGCGACATGATCTTCACCGAACGGGACAAGGGGCTGCTGCGCATCGTCCGCAGCGGACAACTGCAGTCGGGTGCGGTGGCGCAGGTCGATATCGCCGAGATTTCGTGGTTCGAGGAGCTTGGCGGTCTGGGCAGCGAGGGTGGTCTGCTCGGAGTGCTGCTGCACCCTGACTTCGCGGAGAACCGGCAACTCTACATGTACTGGACGGCCCGGGCGGCAGACAACTCGTTGTACAACCGTCTTGGCCTTTTCACGATGGCCGAGGACTACAGCAGCGCCGAGCTTGACCGAATTCTTATCGACGACATCCCCGGGGGCATCCATCACGCTGGCGGACGCATGCGCATCGGCCCCGACGGCAAGCTCTACCTGGGCGTGGGCGCCTACGAGGCCCGGCAGGCACAGCAGCCCGATTCGGTGGCCGGCAAGCTGCTGCGCATGAATCCGGATGGCTCCATTCCGGACGACAACCCCACCCCTGGCAGCTATGTGTACCTGTCCGGCATCCGCAACACGCAGGGCTTCGACTGGTTCGATCCCCACCATCTGCTGATGATGGAACACGGCCCGACCTTCAACGATGATGGCGGCCCTTTTACCAAGGGCCTGGACGAGTTCAACGTGTTTCGCGCAGGTGAGAACTCCGGTTGGCCGGACACCACCGGATGCGACAAGGCGCAGGGCGTCACCGAGCCGGTAATTGTCTGGGAGCGCTCGCTCCCGCCCGGCGGCGCCACGTTGTATCGGGGTAATGCGATTCCGGAATGGACCGGCAGCTTCTTTGCGGCCACCCAGGGCCTGCCCATGCAACCGGACGAGGGCCAGCACCTGCACCGCATCCAGTTGGATCCTGATAATCCATACATCGTCGAGGCACGCGAGGTCCTTCTGAAGCAGCGATTCGGGCGACTTCGTACCGTGGCAGAAGGTCCGGACGGCTACCTCTATGTGACCACCACCAACTGCGACGCACGCGGGGCGCTAGCCTGGAACCCCAACTTCTGCCTTCAGGGGGGCGACAAGATTCTGCGTATTATTGGATTACAGTGAAAGCCTGGGGTATTGATTCCTTTATAAACAATGTTTTACCCTAAAGACTTTAGGGAGAGTCTATTTCAGGGGGGTGCGGGCCTTGGTCCCGTGTCCGAGCGTCACAAACCAGGTACAGGGATCAAGCCAATGATACGAATGCTGCCGTCCTCGCTGCGCCTCGTCCTGCTGGCGCTCGTCACTCTGCTTCCCATGAAGCCGGCGCTGGCCGCCGACGCGTACAACGTGTCTTACCTGTGGTCGCGTTACCTGCATAGCGCCGAGGATTACCGCGCCAAGGTTGCCGCGGTGCTTGGTCCACAGATCGCGGGCGACCTGCGGATTGTGGAGAAGGAATCGCTGTACGGCGTTATCTACTACCGGCGCGGCAGTGCGTATGACGCCCGGCGTGTCGCGGCGAGCCACACGCGCCTGCTTCAGGCCAGGGGCCTGGATCGCGCCGTGCCCATGCGCGCGCGCAACTGGAACTTCGCCGATCGCGCCCCAGTCGAGGCGAAGCGGGTCGCAAAGGCAGCGTCACCGACCTCGGATGCCAGAGCGATCAAGGCCTCGTTCAGCCCCGCTACCGAATCGGCTACCGAAACAGTGCGGGAGGCCGTCGCGAAACGGTCGATGCACAACGACATCGAGGAGGCGGTGGAAGGCTACGTCAAGAAGCTGCGTGCGCGCGGCGTCATTAACTCCCACGAGCGCACGGCGTGGTCGGTATATGACTTCACCAGCGGCGAGAAATTGGTCGGTATCAACGAGGACGCCAAGTTCCAGGCCGCGAGCCTGGTCAAGCCGTTCTTCGCCATGGCGTTCTTCCACAAGGTGCAGGAGGGCAAGCTGCACTATGGTCCCAAGTCGAGACGTCACATGGAGCGCATGATTCAACGATCCAACAACTACTCGACCAACTGGATCATGCGTCAGGTTGGCGGGCCTGCTGCCGTGCAGAGCATTCTGAGTGACCAGTACCCGGGTATCTTCGAGAACACCGAAATCGTCGAATACATCCCCGCCGGCGGGCGCACCTATCGCAACAAGGCGTCGGTGCATGACTACAGCCGCTTCCTCTATGCGCTGTGGAAAGAAGACATCCCCGGCGCCGACGAGATCAAGCGATTGATGGCGTTGCCCGGCAAGGACCGCATCTACACGGGAGCACATTCGATTCCGAAGGGCACAGCGGTCTACAACAAGACCGGAAGCACCGCACAGCTCTGCGGTGACATGGGCATCCTGGTGGTGCGCGACCGTAAGGGCAAGCGCTACCCGTACATTATTATCGGCGTTATCGAGAGGGATGCCCGGGCGCGGAACTACAGTTCCTGGATTCGTTCGCGCGGGAACGTTATCCGCGGGGTGTCGAATATCGTCTACGATGGCATCAGCCGGCACCACGGGCTGAGGTCTTAGGAACAACAGCGTGCTAGCAGGTCTATTCGTTCACAAGTGTGCAGAGCAGGATATTGATCTGCTTCTCGACGTTTTCGCCGGTATTACTCTGGCCGGTTTCCTTGTGGCTGACGGCCTGTAGCACCTCAAAGCCCGCTTCCTTCAACAGGGTCGTTGTCGCCTGTTGGTCGTAGAGAGTGAAACCATAGAGCGTGAAGGGTAGTTCACGCATGAAGCTGATGTCGCCGAAGGCCAGGGCGAAACGCGCTCCGGGTTTCATCACACGGTGGATTTCCCGCAGGTGGTCCAGCGGTTGTTTCCAGAAGTAGAGCGTATGCACGGCCAGTACCCGGTCGAAGTATGCGTCGGGCCAGGGGATGGCATCGGAACTGCCCTGTTCGAAGCGCAGCTCGTGATCCCAGTCGCGATAGCGTTCCCTGGCCTGCTGCACCATGTCGGCCGAATGATCCAGGCCACAGTAGCTGACCTGATCTGCGGCGCCGATGATTTCAGGAGCGAAGGCGGCATTGGCCGGGCCGATCTCCAGCACCCGGTTGTTGTCGGTGATGCCCAGCTGACTGATGACCCGGCGGTTGGTTTCGCCATTGGCGGCATTCATCCGCTCGGCGGTTTCGCGGGCATCACTACCACTGGGGCAACGCAGCTGGGCAGCGATGTCAGCGGGATTCATGGCAATGCCTAGAAGCTGCCCTCGAACTGCACGCCAAGCACACGACGCTCGCCCACCACTACGCCACGCAGGCCCACCGAATCCAGGTTCAGGCGGTCAGTCACGTAGTATTCGTCGGTGAGGTTGCGGCCGAACAGGTAAACGCCGTAGTTGGACCACTCGTAGCCCAGCTTCATGTTCAGCAGGGTGTAGGCGTCAGTTTGTTCCGACTCGCTGTTTTGCGGATCGGTAAACGAGGCTTCGGTATGGCCGACGTTGAAGTCCACCAGGTAGTGATCCCAGGGCCGCCAGGTGAGCCCGGCGCCGCCCGTGTATTTCGGTGCATAGGGGAATTCGTTGCCCGAGAAGTCCTCGTCGTTGTCCTCGAACTCGATGAACTCGGTGCGTACGTAACCGGTGTTCATATACCAGTCCAGGGTCGGCATCAGCTTGCCGCCCACTTCCAGTTCGGCGCCGTAGAGTTCTGATTCACCGGCATTCTTGATCAAGCGGTCAATGGTGCTGGTGCGGATACGCACCTGCTGATCTGTCCACTGCACATGGAACAGGTTGGCATTGATGTAGACCGGCCCCCAGTGGCCCTTGTAACCGAGATCGATGTTGTCGGTAAATTCCGGATCGAACTCGTTTACTACGCCTTCTGATGTGACCTGGGCGCCGCCATTGCGGTAACCCTGGGTATAGGTCAGAAAGACATTGCTGCGATCAGTGAGGGCATAACGGATACCGAGTTTGGGCAGGGTCTGCTCATGCTCGCTTTCAATCTCGTAGCCGCCCACCGGCAGCAGGCCGGTCTGGTTGATAAGCGGCGCAAGGTTGATCTGGTCCAGGATCGGCTGGGCCGGACCGGACAGGCCGTCGAGCACCGGTCCGAGCAGGGTACCGAGTCCGGGGATGCCCAGCAGTTCTTCCACGCTGGCGCCGTCCGGAGCGATCAATGTGCCGTTGGTGGCGATGAACAGGCCGCTGTCGGTGGGTTTGTTGCGCTCATGACGCAGTCCGGCCGTCAGCGTCCAGCGTTCGGTAATGTCGAAGTCCACTTCGCCGAAGATGGCGTAGGTGCGACCTTCCCGCGCCTGGAAGGAGTCGGCGTCGGCGCGCAGTTCCAGTCCCTGGAAGGCGTAGGGCAGGCGGCGGGTGAGGGCGCTGGCATAGAGATCTTCATCGAAGCCGTAGATACCCGCGACCGCCTGCCAGCGGCTGTAGTCAAAGTGCAGGCGGAATTCCTGACTGTAATTATCGTAGAAGGTTTCGTTGATGAAAAAGCCGTTATCCTCGGGGCCGGCATCGTAGTCGCCCTTGCGGATCTGGTCGGTGCTGGCATAGCTGCTGTGCGAGACAAAGCGCAGGTTGTCACCGACCGGCACGTCGACGTTCAGGCTGTAGACATCAGTGTCGTCGGTAAAGAAGCCCTGTTCGTTATCGGTGGCGATGCCTTCTTCGGCCAGTTCTTCGCGCAGCAGTTCAGTGCCTTCCTCCAGCGAAGTGCGTTGGGCGCTGAACAGTACGCGGGTACCCTCCTGACCAAAGGGGGTCCACAGCAGTTTGGCGCGGCCAAGTTGACGTTCCTGCGCGTGCCAGCGGTCATCATGCAGTGTGGTGTTGGTGACCTGACCGTCGGTTTCGTTGAAGTCGCCAGTGAGGCGGAAGGCCAGGTTCTCGGTGATCGGGCCGCCGCCGGCCAGGGCATACTGGCGTGAGCCGGCTTCGCCGCCGCCGATCAGCCCGTTCAGGCCCCAATAGGGTTCCGGGTCGCGCGTCTTGACCGCAATGGCGCCGGCCAGGGAATTGGGGCCGAAGGTGGTGGATTGCGGACCGCGATAGATTTCCACCTGCTCAATATCAAACGCATGCACTACGCCACGAGCCTCGATGCGCGTGCCGTCAACGAAGACGCTGGCGGCCTGGCGGATGCGGCCGGTCAGACCCTGGTTGTTGATACCGCGCAGGGAGAACTTGTCATCGCGGGGCGCGGCCACATTGGCGCTGCGGCGCAGCAGTTCGGAAAGATCCTGCTCGGGAGTATCGGCCAGATCCTCGCCGCTGGTGACGTTTACGCTGGAGGCGGTATCTGCGAGCGCACGGCCCAGTTTTTCGCCCGTTACAACGATGACTTCCAGTGCCTCGGTGGTCTCGGCAGACGCCGATTCGTTATCTGAGTTGCTGCTTTCGCTTTCTGCAGCGAACACGGTTGGTAGCATGCAGGCAAGCACAGCCAAGCTTGCGGCCATGTAGGTAATGCGCATTGACGGATTCTCGAATGGATTTTTCTTAAAGGAGAATATTATTACAAACGAGAATCATTCTCAATATAAGTGCGGGAGAGTTGCAGAAGACGATACTCCCGGGTTTGGCGCTATAAGATCAATGGCATTTCAATACGCCAACCACTTTTTCCACCTGCTCGTCAGATAGTGCCGAATAAATCGGCAGACAGAGCACTTTGTTGCTGATCGCGTTGGCGACAGGAAGATTGGCGGGGTCCGCGGAGGGTAAGTTGCGATACATGGGAAGATTGGAAATAAGGGGGTAAAAATAGCGACGAGAGAAAATGCCGCGGGATTTTAGTTTTTCATACAAAGAATCCCGATCGAGGGGATAACCTGGTTCGACGAGTATTGGAAAATAAGAAAAATTCGAAACCTGCCGACCATCACGCTGCATCAGTGTAATCCCGGGAATGTCGCCTAGTTGCTCCCGGTAGCTCGCATCTATCATTTTTCGTCTAGACACGAGTTGTTCAAAATGCTTCAGCTGGAGTAGCCCGAGCGAGGCCTTGAATTCATCCATTTTGCCGTTGAGTCCCGCGGCGACTACGGTGGTTTCATCTGCGATGCCGAAGTTGTTGAGTTTGTCTACGAGCTCCTTGGTTTGTCTGTCGGCGCAAACAATGGCGCCGCCCTCAAAGGTGTTAAATACCTTCGTGGCATGGAAGCTGAGCGCGGAAAAGTCGCCATGCTTCAATACAGAACCAGCGTCGTCCTGCACACCGAAGGCATGTGCCGCATCGTAGATGACTCTCAAGTTGCCTTTGTCCGCGACTGCTTTTATCGAACGCGTGTCACAGGTATTTCCGTAAACATGTACGGGCATGATCGCGGCTGTTCGAGGGGTGATTGCGGGTTCGATCGTGGCAGCATCCAGGCAAAAAGTCATCGGATCAATGTCAGCAAAGACAGGGGTCAAATTGCTGTTAGCCAACACATGCGCTGTTGCCGGAAACGAATAGGGTGAAGTAATTACCTCGCCCTCGAGTCCTGCAGCATGCAATGCTGTGCTCAGCGCAATCGTGCCATTGGCACACAATGCGACATGCTCCACCTGCAGAAAATCGCAGAGCGCCTGTTCAAACTGACGATAAAACGGCCCTCGGTTGGTTAAAATTCGGCTATGCCATATTTGCTGTAGATATGGCATGAACTCTTCAAGGGGTGGTAGCCAGGGCTGGGTCACATAGATCGGCTCATCGCTCATATGAGGTTTTCCCGGTGGCAAGATCAACCGTTATCCGGGATGCAGTACAACCACGCACTTTGTTGGCTACGCTAGTGAAAGTGTTCAATGATGGACTTTGCAAACTGGTCAACTGTGGCCAGCACGTTTTCGTTGTCATTTTTTATTCGCTCGATCAATAGTGGAAGTGTTTCCTGGGCCCGGTCGAGGTCGTCTTCGCCGTAGGCGACGCCCCAGCGACTATCTTCCGCTTTTCGCCACGCTTCAATAGTCAACTGCGGGTCGGGAACGACAATGGATTTGCACCCGCATAGCGCCGCGTAGGAGGAATAGGCGCTGTGTAAATCGTAGGAAATACAATACTCGCACTGGTTGAACACTTCCGCTATTTCATTATTTGGAAGTTCGTCGATGATGATGCCATTAGTGAGATCGTGCTCGATTGTTCTGTTTTTACCTTTGCGCAATATAAAGCAAGTGCCACTACGCTTGCCGAAATTGGTCTTTTGAAAACACTTGAGCGATACGAAAAAGCGGAATTCGGTTGATGGATGGTCGGGGCTGCGAAACTGATCCCGGAAATGAAAGTGCAGCTCATCATCGCCATATTCGACATGCCCGGTAAAGAAGCCGGGTCGATTCAGGAACCAGCGTACAACGCGCTTGGCGTAAAGCGGGTTTCCGGAAATAACCTCCGGATATATCACAATCGATTTGGCCAAATCCTGATAGCTGGCGACGGGCGTATTGAGCAGGGGAGAGGTGAAAGCGCGCCTGGAAGGTTTATCGCCAGGCATTGAAAGACGGTGTTTGAGGCGCTCCACGTGATACGTCATCGTCGATAGCCAATTCCTTCGGGTTTTTTTGCGCAGCTTCTTGTCCCACTTCCAGAGATAAGCAGGGTAACCACATTCGTTTAAATAGTGACAGAGGTGGTGCAGCAGGAGGGAGCCTCCACTCTTTTCCTCATAACGTTGCGTATAGATGACAAATGAAGGTCTGTCGGTCATTTTTTGAGATGAATCGATTGGGAAATGCTGGTAGCGTCTGCAGCTTCGCGCGAAGCTTTATGGTTGTCGGATTATAAAGTACATATAGATCAGGGTCTTTCGAGAGGATAAATGTCAGGGTCCCGTATTGTTATCTTGTTGCTATCAGGAGCCAGCGGCGTTGGCCTGAACGTTTTGGCCACCTTGCGTGAAAGGCGAGATGCGCTACAACTTGTGGCTACCAGTAGTGTCGCGGATGCGCCGGGTCTGTTTGACTACGATGAGGTTTATCTCGTACCCGAAACAGCCGACGGTGAGTTGATATTCGATCAGCGGATGAACGATATCTTTGATAGAACCATGCCTGATCTTGTGATTCCATGCCGCGACGATGACGTGCTTTGGCTTGCGAATAAAGCCGCTCAAGACCCACGCTGGGCTGAGGTTGCCCTATGTGGAAGCCGGGAGCTCGCAGAAGTCATGCTCTGTAAGCACGCTTCTGCTGTTTTTTGCCAGCAGCGTGGATTGCCCTTTGTAGCGACGATTCGCTTGAGTGAGCCGACAGACTCCGTGGACAGGTTTATTGCAGAGCATGGTTTCCCGCTGCTCCTTAAGCCTGCTACCGAATTTGCCTCGCGGCGGGTTTCCATTGCAACCCGTAGATCCCAACTGGAGCGAATTGGCGGTGCAACCGATCTGGTTGCTCAGCCGTTTTTGGGTGATGCAGGCGAGATAGAGCGATACCTGGCTGAAATCGAGGCCGGTGGCGTGCCGCTCTTTCACAGTTTTGAAGGTATCAAGACTTCCATTCAGGCGTACATTGCTCCGGATGGCGGTGTCTGCGGTGTCTTCGCGACCAGGAACACCATGCGAGCTGGAAAGAGCGAGTCTGTTCACATTGAAACTGACGCAGAGGTGATTGAATTAGGGCGTTCCAGCGCCGGGGTATTTGCCGAGCTGGGATGGCGCGGTCCGCTGAATCTCCAATGTCAGCGTTCCCGCGATGGTGAGCTGAAAATTTTTGAGTTAAATGGTCGATTTACCGGTGCGACTTCAGCCCGCTATCTTCTGGGTTACGACGAAGTTGGACTTGCCGTTCGCTGGCATGCTCTCCACCAGCTGCCGGATGTTGTTCCCGGTGTCGAAGCATGCACTGCTGTCGCCCGTTTGCCGGAGAGCTGCTCTATTCAGTCGAAGCTGGTCGAAGTGTTGCGGCCAAATGGCCGCTGGGTATCTGCAAATACGCCCTGACAGGCGCTGAATTCGTCTCCATTTGAGTGCATGAGCTATTAAATGATTATTGACGTGCGTTGCCGTTTCACGGGTGGAGAGTCAGCTGACTACTACAGAAACCAGTTGCGGAAGAGTGGTCGGTTGGAATTGATTGAATCGTTGAAGGAGGGTACCGAGGCCAGTTTTTTTCATGAAATCGAAGCAGCGGGTATCACCACGGCTGTATCGGCATCTGGATGCAATCCCGGAGCGAAACTCGCCAAGTACACTTTTCCTGATCGCACCACATCCAACGATGAGTTGGCAGATATCCAGCGCCGTAACGCGGGAAAGTTTGTTGCCTGTGGTGGTATTGATGTGAGCAATACTTTTCACAACAGTCTTGAAGAGATCGAGCGATGCTTTAAACAGCTTGATATTTGCGTTTTTGGTATTGAGCCGGGTCGTGCGCCAGGCTGTGCGCCATCGGATGACTCGCTATTTGATGTGTATGCATTACTGCAGGACCTGGACGCAACGGTCATCATCCAGACGTCCGGGTTAAAGGGGGGGCAGTATTTAACCTATGCACACCCGAATCATATCGAAAGGATTAGTGAACATTTTCCGCACCTGCGAATTATCTGTGCTCATGGATGCTACCCCTATGTCCGTGAGGCAATAGCTATAGCAATGCGCCGCGATAACATCTGGCTAAGTCCCGAGGGCTATCTTTGGCACATGGGGCACGAGGACTGGCTTCGTGCGGTAAACAAAAACCTGGAAGGGTTTGCCAACAAATTTCTGTTTGGTTCCGCATATCCATTGACTCCTATCAAGGACTTTGTGGAAAACTTCAAAAAACTACCGTGGGCGGAGGGGGTGTTGTCAAAATTGTTGTATGAGAACGCCCTCGACGCCTTGAACTTGCGTGACAACAAGACTTTCAGTTCCGGCTTGGTATCAGGACTCTGATTTCTGTTGCAGCAGATATTTTTCGCCGTTGCGGGTTCTTCAGTGCTGCATCATGTTGCAAACGAGAATGACGCTTAATCTTCGGAACAGGTGCTTACTACATGCGTAAAGAAACCGGCGGAACAGGCCGCCGGTTGTGTGATGCAGGCTATTCGACTATCTGGCGACAAACGCCCGCTCGATCACGTAGTCGCCTTGTTCGCCGATGCCGGGGGAGATAGCGAAGCCGCGCCCATCGAGGATGGCGGCGGTGTCGTCGAGCATGGCCGGGCTGCCGCAGAGCATGAAGCGGTCGTTGGCCGGGTCGATCGGCGGCAGGCCCAGATCGTCGGTGATCTTGTCGCCTTCCAGCAGATCGGTAATGCGACCCTGGTTGCGGAACGGTTCACGGGTTACGGTCGGGTAGTAACGCAGTTGGTTGCCGACCATTTCGCCGAGGTACTCATGCCGGGCCAGTTCGTGCTCGATCAGGTCGCGATAGGCCAGGTCGCTGACGCGGCGCACGCCGTGCACCAGGATGACTTCATCGTAGCGCTCATAGGCCTCCGGGTCCTTGATCAGGCTCAGGAACGGCGCCAGGCCGGTGCCGGTGGCCAGTAGCCACAGGCGCTTGCCGGCTCTGAGGTCATCCAGCACCAGAGTGCCGGTGGGTTTGCGGCTGATGAGAACCGGGTCGCCTTTCTTCAGGTGCTGCAGGCGCGAGGTCAGGGGACCGTTGGGTACCTTGATGCTGAAGAACTCGAGGTTTTCCTCGTGGTTGGCGCTGGCAATGCTGTAGGCCCGCAGCAGCGGGCGTGCCTCGGTCTCGAGGCCCACCATCACGAACTGGCCATTACGGAAGCGCAGTGATTCATCACGCGTGGTGGTGAAACTGAAAAGACTGTCATTCCAGTGACGGACGTCCAGGACCTGTTCCGTGGCGAAAGCGACCATGTGTACCTCGCAATCAATGCAATCGGTGAATGTGAGGCAGCACTGTAGTGGATTAGTTTCTAAATGAGAATGATTCTCACAAAATATGATAAATATATTCCATTCAGGAATAAATAATTTGTTCTATAGCTTGAGAATAATATATCAAGAGGCCTTGACTGGAAGCTCTGCCAGGCGGCGTTCCAGGAAGCGGCGTTCCGGCGCCTGGCGCACCAGCAACAGGGCTTGTTGGTAGGCGCTCCGGGCTTCCCCGTGCTTGCCCAGGCGGCGCAGCATGTCGGCGCGCGCGGCATGGGCAAGGTGATAATCGGCCAGATCACCACTGGCCAGGATGGCATCAATCCGCCGCAGTGCTGCTTCGGGTCCGTCACGCATGGCCAGGGCTACGGCGCGGTTCAATTCGATCACCGGATTCGGCTGGATACGCAGCAAGACGTCGTACAGCGCCACGATCTGTGGCCAGTCGGTGTCTTCTGCGTTGCTCGCCTCGCAGTGTACGGCGGCAATGGCGGCCTGCAGAGTGTAGGGGCCGAAACGTTTCGAACCCAGGGCCTGTTCGATCAGGCGGATGCCCTCGGCGATCTGTGTCTGGTCCCAGAGGCTGCGGTCCTGCTCGTCCAGCAGAATCACATCGCCATCAATGGTGCGGCGGGCGTCGCGCCGTGCGTCATGCAGCAGCATCAGCGCCAGCAGGCCAAGGGCCTCTGGCTCGGGCAACAGGGACACGAGTTGTTTGGCCAGCCGGATGGCCTCGGTCGAGAGATCATGCCGCAGGACCTCGTCGCCGGCCGATGCCGAATAACCCTCATTGAAGATGAGATAGACCACCTGCAAGACGCTGTCGAGACGTTCGGGCAGATCCTGCGCCGCGGGGATTTCGTAGGGAATACCGGCATCGCGGATTTTGCCCTTGGCCCGCACGATGCGCTGCGCCAGGGTAGATGGGCTGGTCAGATAGGCGCTGGCGATTTCTTCTGTAGTCATGCCGCAGACTTCGCGCAGGGTCAGCGCGACCTGGGCATCCGGCGCCAGCGCCGGGTGACAACAGGTAAAGATCAGGCGCAGATGATCGTCCTCGACCGCCCGCTCGTCGAGTTCCGGGGCGTCTGAATCGTCGCCGTCGAAATGCTCGGCGATTTCATGCGCCGAATTGTCGAAACGGGCGCGTTTGCGTATGCCGTCAATGGCCTTGAATCTGCCCGTGGAGACCAGCCATGCCCGCGGGTTGTCGGGCAGGCCTTCGACCGGCCACTGATTCATGGCGGCGCTGAAGGCTTCGTGCAGAGCTTCTTCAGCCAGTTCGAAGTCGCCCAGCAAGCGTATCAGCGTGGCCAGTACACGGCGTGAATCATTGCGGTAAATCGCCTCGATTTGGGCATGTATGGTCTTGGTGTCTCCCAGGCGTATCGGCATGGCAGGCCCTGGATCAGAGTTCCACTATGGTTTCGAAACCGCCCCAGAACATACGCATGCCGTCAAAAGGCATTTTCTCTGCATGCATCATGTCTTTCAGGCGGGGGTCTTTCATCACCTTATCATTGACCTCGTCTCTTTTGGCGCGTGACTCATAGATGATCCACGAGAACACAACGACTTCGCCGGGCTTGAGTTTGACTGCCTGCGGAAAGGAGGTGACTTTGCCGTCGGGTACATCTTCAGCCACGCATTCAATGTATTCCAACGCACCGTATTCTTTCCACACCCGGCCGCATTGCTCGGAAAGCTTGCGGTATTGCTCGACATTGCTTTTGGGTACGGCCAGCACATAGCCGTCGACATATTTACTCACGCCTGAGCTTCCTTGTCGCAGTTCACCATCCAGGGTACACCGAAGCGGTCGGTGAGCATGCCGAAGCGTTTGGCCCAGAAGGTTTCCTCCATCGGCATATTGATCTCGCCACCTTCGGACAGGTTGGCGAAGAATCGCTCGGCGTCTTCCGCACTGTTGGCGTTGATCACCACGCGAATGCCGTTCATGGGTTTGAAGTTTTCCGGCGGTGTTTCATCGGAAGCCATGATGCGTTCTTCGCCCAGCAGCAGGCTGGCGTGCATCACCCTGTCCAGCATTTCAGCCGGCATGTCATCGGCCATGGGGCCGTCGCGCCAGCTCATCATGTCCTCGATCCGGGCATCAATGGCTTGTTCGTAAAAGGCAAAGGCTTTCTTGCAGTTGCCGTCGAAAAAGAGATAGGGATTGATTTTCATGGTCGTTTCCTTGTGGGTAAGAGAGCAGCCATATTGCAGGCCGCTTCGAACATGGTTGCCTGTTAGGAGCCGTTTTCGACCTGCTGCTTGAGCTGTGCCAGGCCGCTTTCGAACTCCTTGCCGATCATTGCGTCGAAATCGAGGAACAGGCTCATCAGTTTCGACAAATAGTTTGCCGGTCCATACATCGCCCAGGTTACTTCGGTGCCGCCAGCTTCCGGGCGGAGGGTGAACTCGGCCGTGTTATTGGCCTGCATGGGTTCGAGAAATTCCAGTGCAATGAGTACCTGGCTGGGCGGGTTGGATTCAATCACCGTCATGCGCCCCTTGCCTATATTGCTGTCGCCGGACCATTCGTACTTGGCGTCTTTACCGGCCTGCGGACCGCTGTAATCACGCTGCATGTCGGGGTCCTTGTTTTCCCAGGGTGACCATGTCTGATGGGCACGCGGGCTGTTCAGGTAAGGAAAGATGGCTTCGGGAGCCGCCTGAATGAGCAATGATCGTTCAATGCGGGAATGATCGGGACGCGTGCTGGCGTAGAGCAGAACGGCCGCGGCCAGAATGACAATCGCAAGTGATATTTTCTTGAACATGACGGTTCCTTGTTGGCTATCGGGGACTCATTACCTGATAGTCGACTGTGGAACCTTGGAATCGACAGTCGCTTTTTTATTTTTCAGATCATTTTTTCAGATGGGCTTCGATAAGCGTTTCGGCGATGCGGGGCAGGGCGTCGGCGGGGTCGTCTTTACAGTCGAAGGTCAGCTGGGAGATATAGGCGCCTTCAATCAGGAGGTGAAGGGCGTCGCCAAGTGTGTCGGGGTCTTTGGCCTCCATATCGCGGCACAGCTCACGCAGGCGTTCGCGGATCAAGAACTTGTGTTCCACGATGACCGCACGGCCAGGGTGACTCTTTTCCGGAAGTTCTACCACAGCATTGGCCAGAGGGCAGCCGCGTGAGCGGTCACCGCATTCGTGGCAGATAAAGGCATTCATCAGCGCCAGTAACTGAGCCTTGGGATCGCCCTCATGCGGTGCGATCACAGTTTCCCACCAGTCCCAGAATTCACGTTTGTGATCACGCAGGCATTCCGCAACCAGTTCGTCCTTGGAGCTGAAATTCCGGTACAGCGTCATCTTGGTGGCATCCGCTTCGGCCGCAATGCTTTCCACCCCGACTGCGCGTATGCCGTAGCGGTAGAACAGATCCTTGGCGCTATCAAAGATCCGGTCCCGCGCTGTGCGGCGGGGTTCGGTGGTGGCGACTTCGGCCTTGGCTGCACACATGGAAAAATCCTCTTGACATGTGAGTGACCGGTCAGTAACATTTCAAATGTTACCGAACGGTATAGTCACATTGTTGCGGGGTCGGCCCCTTAAGTCAAGGACTAAAAAGGCACGCCGAACCTGTCATCGAGCAAGGAGCAGCAGCATGAAAAGTCGTCAACAAATAGCACCCCTGGCCCTGTTGAGTGTTGTTGTGGGCTTTGGCGTTGTGCTGGGAGCGTGGAAATACGGCGCCATCCAGGAAGCCGAAGCGGCTTCCGCCAATCAGCAGGAACCGGTGGAAAGCATTACCGCGGTGGAGGCGCAGCAGCGTGAGCAACGACCCTCCACGACTTCGGTTGGTACGGTATTGGCCCTGCAGTCCATCAGCCTGCGCAATGAGCTGCCGGGCACGGTCAGTCGGGTGAATCTGGAGTCAGGTGAAATCGTCGATGCCGGCACCGTATTGGTGGCGCTGGATGTTTCGGTGGAAGAGGCAGAACTGGCTGCGCACCGGGCCGAGGCCGGGCTGGCTGAAACCCAGTACCGGCGTCTGTCGGAACTGCGCAAGAGCGGCGCGGTATCCCAGGATGAAGTGGACCGCGCCAAGGCCGAGCGTGACGTGGCGCTGGCCGGCATTCGCCGCACCCAGGCCATCATCGAGCGCAAGACTATCCGTGCGCCGTTCCGCGCGCGGGTAGGTATCGCCGACGTGCATCCCGGCCAGTACCTGAACCAGGGCACGCTGCTGACCACCCTGCAGGGCGTGGGCACCGGCGTGCACGTGGACTTCACCGTGGCCCAGCAGGTCGCGGAGCAGTTGCGCGAAGGTGATGTGGTGAAGATTGTTTCCACTGCGGCTGATACGCCCATGGAGGCCACCATCGTAGCGCTGGACGCTCGTGTTGATCCGCAGACCCGCAACGCAATGGCGCGCGCCCGCATCGAGTACAGCCATCGTCTGCCGTCGCCCGGTGCATCGGTACAGGTGGAAGTCCCTGTGGGGCCAACGCGCCTGGCGGTGACCGTCCCCGTAAGTGCCTTGCGCCGTGGCCCCGAGGGTGACCGGGTGTATGTCATCGAGCAGGACGAAAACGGCGACAGCCGAGCCCGCATGCGGCGCGTGCAGGCCGGCACCGTGCTGGGTAACGAAGTGGTGATCGAGGCGGGACTGTCCGTTGGCGAGCAGGTGGCGGCGACCGGCGCCTTCAAGCTGCAGGACAGCGCCCTGGTGTCGATTGCCGTGCCACAGGTGGCGCAAGCCGGCTCTGCAAACAATTCCCGCAGCAACTAAGAGCAAGGATTCAGGGAGGGTATTGCCATGCGTGCATTTACCGACGTTTTCATTCGACATCCGGTGCTGGCCATCGTCGCCAACCTGGTGCTGGTGCTGATGGGCTGGCGCGCGCTGTCGGCCCTGCCCATCCAGCAGTACCCGACGCTGGAAAGTTCCTCGGTGGTGGTGAGCACTGTTTATACCGGCGCCAGCGCCGAGACCGTACGCGGTTTTCTGACCACGCCGATCGAACGTGCCGTGGCTTCCATCAGCGGGGTGGATTACATCGAATCCACCAGTCGCGCCGGTATCAGTACGGTGACCGTGCACATGCAGCTCAACCACAGCAGTACCACGGCGCTGGCCGAAGTGACTGCGCGGCTGCAGCAGGTGCGCAACGAGTTGCCGCCCGAGGCTGAACCACCGACGGTGGAAGTGCAGCGTGCGGACCGGCCCTATGCCACTTTCTATCTTGGCTTTACTTCCTCCGAGCGTGACGTGCCGGCGCTGACCGACTGGCTGGCGCGCACTCTGCAGCCGCAGCTGGCGACATTGGACGGCGTGCAGCGCGTGACCTTCGAAGGCGCCCAGCAGGTGGCCATGCGGGTATGGATCGACCCTGACCGCCTGGCGGCGCTGAACCTGTCGCCGGGCGATGTGCATGCCGCCCTGCAGCGCAATAACTACCTGGCCGCGGTGGGCCGCACCAAGGGCGAGTGGGTACAGGTGAACCTGCTGGCCAACACCGACCTGCGCTCGGCCGAGGAATTCGCCAACCTGATCGTCGCCGAGCGCGAGGGCGCCACCGTGCGCCTGCGTGACGTGGCGCGCGTGGAGCTGGGCGCCGAGGAAGCCGAGATGGTGGCCAAGTACAACGCGCAGGAAAACGTTTACCTGGGTGTGTGGACGCTGATCGGTTCCAACGAACTGGAAGTGGCGCAGACGCTGAAAGACGAGATGGAGCGCATCCGCCCGAACCTGCCGGCCGACATCGAAATGCGGCTGGTGTGGGACGGCACCATGTTCATGCGCGACGCGCTGGAGGAAATCAGCAAGACGCTGGTAGAGACCATCCTGATCGTGGGCCTGGTGGTGTACCTGTTCATGGGTTCCGTCCGCACCGCGCTGGTGCCGCTGATTGCCATGCCGGTATCGCTGATCGGCGCCGGGCTGGTGATGTACGCCGCCGGCTTCAGCCTGAACCTGCTGAGCCTGCTGGCCATCGTGCTGTCGGTGGGCCTGGTGGTGGACGACGCCATCGTGGTGGTGGAGAACGTCGAGCGCCATGTGCGCGAAGGCAAGTCGCGTATTGCCGCGGCCCTGGCCGGTGCGCGCGAACTGCGTGGCCCGGTGATTGCCATGACCATCACCCTGGCCACGGTGTACACGCCCATCGCCTTCCAGGGCGGGCTGACCGGCGCGCTGTTCCTGGAATTCGCCATCACCCTGGCGGCCGCCGTGGTGGTGTCCGGCTTCGTCGCGCTGACGCTGTCGCCGGTGATGAGTTCGCGCTTCGTGCACCCGCACGGCAAGGAGGCCTGGCTGACCATACGCGTCAACCGTGGTTTCGACGCCGTACGGCGGGTCTATGAGCGGGCGCTGGATATCGCGCTGGAAATGAAGTGGGCAGTGGTGGCCGCGGCCCTGATCGTGACCCTGTCGGCCTGGCCGCTGCATCATTTCTCGAAAAAGGAGTTGGCGCCGGTCGAGGACCAGAGTCACATCAGTTTGTTTTTCGAGGCCGCACCGGATTCCACCCTGGCTGCCAGTCACCGGCATTCGCTGGAAGTGGCCAATGCGATTACGGCGTTGCCGGAAACCCGTTTCACCTGGTCGCTGATCGCCTCCTGGGGCGGCTTCGGTGGTCTGGTGGCCAAGGACTGGACGGAGCGCGATCGCTCCACCGCGGAGATGTTTGACGACGTCTACGAGGCGGTGTCCGAGGTGCCCGGCCTGCGTGTGTTTCCCAGCCTGGACCCACCGCTGCCGACACCTGGCCAGTACGACGTGGAGATGTTGCTGCTGAGCGATGCGCCGCTGGAAGAGATGCAGGCACTGGCGCAGCAGGTGGTCAACGCCGGCCAACAGAGCGGCAAGTTCCTGTACGTGGACAGCGATCTGAAGATAGACCTGCCCGAGGCGCGGGTGGTGCTGGACCGCGAGAAGGTGGCTGACCTGGGTCTGGATCTGGCCGGTGTGGCGCAGGAGCTGGGCACATTGCTGGGTGGCGCCTACGTGAACCGCTTCAACTACTACGACCGTAGCTACAAGGTGATTCCGCAGGTGGGTGACGAGAACCGCGCCACGCTGTCGCCGCTGCTGGACCTGAAAATCCGTGGGCCCGGTGGTGAGTTGGTGCCGGTCTCTTCCTTCACCCGCATCGAAACCGGCACCGCGCCGCGCGCCCTGCATCGTTTCCAGCAGCGTAACGCGGTACGTATCTTCGGCGGCGTCAATTCCGGTACCACCAAGGAAGAGGGCCTGCGCGTGCTGGAAGAGGCGGCCCTGGCCATCGGCGGTCCGCACACCGTGATCGATCATGCCGGCGAGTCGCGCCAGATCCGTCTTGAGGGTGGCACGCTTACTGCGACCCTGGGCTTTGCGGTGTTGCTGATCTACCTGGTGTTGTCGGCCCAGTTCCAGAGCTTCCGCGATCCGCTGATCGTGCTGCTGGGCTCGGTGCCGCTGGCCATCTCCGGTGCGCTGCTGTTCACCTTCATGGAGTTCACCACGCTGAACATCTATTCACAGGTGGGCCTGATCACCCTGGTGGGCCTGATCGCCAAGAACGGCATCCTGATCGTGGAGTTCGCCAACACCCTGCAGAAGCGCGGCCTGGAAAAAATGGCGGCGCTGCGCGAGGCCTCGCTGACCCGTCTGCGGCCGGTGCTGATGACCTCGGCGGCCACGGTGTTCGGCCACCTGCCGCTGGTGCTGGTGTCCGGTCCCGGCGCCGAAGCACGCAACAGTATCGGCATGGTGCTGGTCACCGGCATGGTGCTGGGCACCGTCTTCACCCTGTTCGTGGTGCCGGTGTTCTACGCCCTGATCGCCGAGCAGCACCAGCCTGATTCGGAATTCGAAGAAGCCGCCGGCGATGCTGCCGGTGCAGAGGAGGTGGCTCATGCGTAGCTTGCTTTCCCCCTCCCCCTTGACGGGGGAGGGATGGGGAGGGGGTGTGACCCTTCTTGTACTTTCGGCATTTCTGCTCAGTGCCTGCGCGGTCGGTCCCGACTATGTGCGGCCCCAGCCCGCAGCGCCGGCGCAGTTCGAGCGCGCCGACGCCGCTACCGAAACCACCGAACCGGTGGCCGAGTTCTGGCAGCGCTTCGAGGACCCGGTGCTGACCAGGCTGGTGCAGGAATCGCTGGTTGCCAACCACGATCTGCGCGGCGCCCTGGCGCGGGTGGAGCAGGCCTTCGCCCTGGCGCGACTGCAGGGTTATGACCGCCTGCCGACCGTGACCGCCGAGGGCGGCTACACCGAATCGCAGACCAGCGCCGACCAGGCGCCGGGCGTGCCTGCCCAGGCCCTGGAAACGGAAATCTACGATGCCGGCGCGGTGGCCTTCTGGGAGCTGGACCTGTTCGGCCGCGTGCGCCGCAGTATCGAGTCCAGCCGTGCCGAGGCAGCGGCGGCTGAAGCGGACTTGCGCGCCTTGCAGGTGAGCATTGCCGCCGAGGTGGCACGCAGCTACTTCGAGTTGCGTGGCCACCAGGAGCAGCTGCGCATCGCGCAGGACAATGCCGCCAACCAGCGCGAGACCCTGAACCTCACCGAGTTACGTCTGAAGGCCGGACGCGGCACCGAGTTCGATACCGCACGTGCACGTGCTCAGCTTGAGTCGACGCTGTCGCGTATCCCGGCGCTGGAAGCGGATATCGCCGCCACCATTCACCGGCTGGCCGTTCTCAACGGCCGCCAGCCGGGCGAGCTGCGCGCGGAACTGGAAGCCAGCCAGCCGCTGCCGGTGCTGCCGGCGACAGTGGCGGTCGGCACACCCGCCGAACTGCTGCGCCGCCGGCCTGACATCCAGGCCGCCGAGCGCCGCCTGGCGGCGGCGACAGCACGCATCGGCGTGGCTACGGCAGATCTGTTTCCGCGCGTGACTATCAACGGAGCCTATGGTTCGGCGGCCGACAGCCTGGGTGATCTGTTCTCCAGTTCCACCGAAACCTTTGCCTTCGGGCCGTCCATCAGCTGGGCCTTCCTCGACCTGGGCCGGGTACGTTCACGCATTGCGGCCAGCGATGCGGCCACCGATGCACAGCTGGCGGCCTACGAGGGCACGGTGCTGCGGGCACTGGAAGAAGCCGAATCGGCCCTGGTGCGCTACCGCAAGACGCGTGACGAAAGCGGGCACCTGAAGGATGCCGCCGAGGCCAGCACCAAGGCCGCGCAGATGGCGCGGCTGCGCTTCGACGCCGGCGCCGCGGATTTCCTGCAGGTGCTGGATGCCGAGCGTTCGCTGCTCAGCGCCGAGGATCAGCTGGCGGAGAGCCGCACCCGCGCCACGACGGCGCTGGTGGCGGTCTACCGTTCGGTGGCCGGTGGCTGGCCGGAGCGGGCGCCGCAGAGCCTGACGGCGAGAAAATCGGATGACGATTCCGGCGACGATATTCTGGAAGCATCAAATCTTTCAAGGAACACAGCGACAAAAAAGGAGTCATAAGCGTTCGGAACACGGGCCGGTCGGACCCCCTCCCCCACAGGGTTTCAACACCCTGAATCTCCTCCTGCCGCCGGCCGGCCCGTCCCTTCCTTCAGTTAAGGAAGGGAGAGGGCTTCATTTGTCATGACAGGGTTTATCTTCCTTGCCGTAACGGTCGTGATGCCGCCACCAGGAATAGCGGGGTCCTTTCGGCCAGCCTTCGGGCGAGTCTTCCCAGTCCTCCTGGCGGCCGTAGGGGACGATGTCGAAAAAGCTGAAGCTGGTGCCCAGGTATTCAACGCCGCGGTGCTGGGTGAACCAGGTCCGGTAGATGTTGCCCTCGTCGTCGCGGATAAAGACGCTCATACCGAACATCTCGCCGTCCTGGTATTCGCCGGCCTTTAGGGTCTTGTGTCCCAGACCGAAATCGAAGCTGAAGTCGTTGCCGAATGACGAGTACCAGGGCAGGTCCCAACCCATGCGTTTTTTGAACGGCTCGATTTTCTCCAGCGGGGCGCGTGACACCAGCACCAGGTTGATATCGCGGGCATGCAGGTGTGCCGGGTGGCACATGTTGTCGACCACCATGGAGCAGCCGTCGCAGCCCTGCTCGGCATTGGGACCGAACATGAAGTGGTAGAGAATGAGCTGGCGGCGGCCGTCGAACAGATCGAGCAGACTGACCTTGCCGTCCGGGCCGTCAAACGCATAATCCTTGTCGATGCGGTACATTGGATGGCAGCGCCGTTCGGCGTTGAGTGCGTCGCGTGCACGGCTGTGCGCCTTCTCTTTGGCCAGCATTTCCTCGTGCGCCTTCAGCCATTCCTCTTTCGAAACGACTTCGGGCAGGGCAGTCATAGTTTCGCTCATGGGGCCTCCTCAGGAAGGTATCAGGGTTGCAGTTCGGTCAGTGCGTTCATGCTCTCCGGGTCGAAAGGCGCGGAATAATGCTCGTGGACAATCAACCACTGGCCATCGATCTTGCGCAGGCACACCGTGCCGCGCATCCAGCCGGTCTGTTCCTTGCCGTCTTTATCGATGCAGCCGCAGTTGGAGAGATAGTGGCAAAAGGCCACATCGCCGCCGATGGTGATGCTCATTTCGGGTACCTTCACGATCATGTCACCCATCGACTCCGAGAAGCTCATGCAGTATTCCCAGTGCTTGCGGTAGGCGTCGGCACCCTTGAACTGCAGGGCGACAATGGCGTCGAAGGCCACCACGCCTGGTGCATAGCAGGCCATGACCGCATCGATATCGCGGTCGCAGGCTTTCTCCACCCAGCGGTCGATCAGGGCCCTGATCTGTTTTTCGTCTTCACTCATATCAATCTCCTTTGTGGCAGGAAGCGCTGTCCGCCTGGTAGCGCCCACGTGAATCGACGTGGCCACCAGAGCCGTAGCGGTCGTGATGGCGTACCCAGTCGGTCAGGTTGAAGTTGGGTCCGGTTTCGTTGCGACCTTTGGCAGTGATGTCGAGCAACATATAAGTGCCCAGCACTTCTTCGGCGCCGCGACCGTAGGCGGAGAAGGTATGAAAAATCTCGCCGGCTTCATTCATGTAGAACGCACTCAGGCCGGAAAATTCCTCAATCGGCACTTCGGTTTCCTGGAAGTTGTAATACGCCTTTCCGGCCTTCATTTCTTCTGCGGTGAACGATACGTGGAAGTCGTAATTGAAGTCGCTGCCGTGGGAGGAGACCCAGTTGAACTGCCAACCCATGCGCCGCTTGAAAGGCAGGATTTCAGCCAGCGGGGCGCGGGATACGGCGGCGAACTTCACGTCATGCTGTTCCAGGTGCTGCAGGGCGCCCTCAATGTGGTCCATTTCGAAGGAGCAACCCACGCAGCCCTCGCTCCAGCCAGGGCCGAACATGAAGTGCTTGATGATGAGCTGGCTGCGGCCCTCGAACAGGTCGGCCAGGGTTTTCCTGCCGTCGGTGGTGTCGAAGACATAGTTCTTTTCGATTTTCACCCATGGCAGATTGCGGCGCTCGGCGCGCAATTGATCGCGCTGGCGGGTCAGGGCCTTTTCCTGTGCCAGGTGTGCGGCGTGTGCGGCACGCCATTCCTCGGGGGATACAATTTTCGGCGTTTCCATTTTCAATGCTCCTTCCGTGGTGGGGGCGGAGTGGCAGGTCGGGCGGCGCGCCGGTTGATATAGCGGCGTATCGCCAGGGCCGAGACCCCGCCGACCGCAGTGCTGCCGGCGGAGGCCAGGGCCAGTGTAGTCAGACATGCGGGACACATGGTTCTACTCCTTTGCCCTTGGTTCAGGCTTCCTGTGGCGCCATTTGCGCCAGGGTGGCGTCCATTTCTTCCTCGCTGACTTCGCGGATATGCGTGCCCAGCGACCAGCAATGTCCGAAGGGGTCGACGATCACGGCATAGCGGTCGCCCCAGAACATGTCTTCGGGCGGCATCTGTACCTTGGCGCCGGCCCGTTCGGCCTGTTTCACGGCGGCATCACAGTCCTGCACATAACGATGAATGGTGACAGGCGAACCGCCAAGGGCCTTGGGCGAGTTCGGTTTGCCTTCGCCATCCATGCAGAACTCGGGGAAGTCGTCGACCAGGAACAGCACGCGGCCGTCGATGCGCATGGCAGCGTGCATGATCTTGCCAGTGCCCGGCTGCTCGACACGGCCCAGTTCCTCGGCGCCGAAGGCCTTCTTGTAGAACTCGATAGCCTCGGGGCAGGGGTCGCAGACGAGGTGGGGGATCAGGCCTTCGTGGCCTTCCGGGATCGGTTGAGTCATGACTTTAATCTCCTTGGTTGAGTGGTTAGTCACAGACTAGTCGAACCGCGTTGCATGAAATCGACAGGGGATAATATTTAACCAATGGGTTGACTATATCAGGACCACGACTATAATCAACCATATGGTTGAACAAAATCCCGAACATCTCGACAACATCTTCCGCGCCCTGGCCGACCCCACGCGCCGCGAAATGCTGCGCCGCCTGAGCAGGGGTGGACAGCGCGTAAGCGACCTGGCCGAGCCCTTCGCCATGTCGCTGGCCGGCGCTTCCAAGCATCTCAAGGTGCTGGAAAAAGCCGGACTGGTGCGCCGACGGGTGCAAGGCAGAACCCACTGGTGTGAACTTGAAGCTGCCCGGCTGGCCGAAGTACATGAATGGCTGGCTTACTACAAGCGATTCTGGAGCCGCAGCCTGGATGCGTTGGAGGCTGCGCTCAAAGCCGAGGACGAAGCGGCAAAAGCCACGCAAAACAAGGAGGAATCATGAGTATTGCAGAAGGCACAGTTGCAGCGCGTGCCAGTCGTCGGATGGCGGTTTCGCCCGAGCGGGTGTTTGACGCCTGGCTCGAGCCGGAAAGAATCCGCAGCTGGATGGCCGCGGCGCTGAAGTCGGCAGGGCTGGCGGGCGATGTGCGGCGTGTGGAAGTGGATGCCCGACCTGGCGGCCGGTTTGTCTTTTCCGACATGCGCGACGAAGGCGAGGCGATTCATTGGGGCAGCTACCTGGAAATGGAGCGCCCGCACAGGCTGGTATTCACCTGGTTCACCTCGGAGGAAGAGGAAACGCAGAATCTTTCAACTGTAACCCTGACCCTGGAAGCTGACGGGGAAGGCTGCGTGGCAACCATCGTTCATGAAATGAGTGCCGAATGGTCCGACTATGTGGAACAGACAGAAGGCGGCTGGGGTCGCATGCTGGCGCAGATTGAAGCCTTGAGCGAATCATGGAAAGCAAGGAGCTGACATGCCGGAACTGAATATCCAGGAGCCTGCAGGCGAGATCGTCGATTCCGCCACGGTGCGTATCGAGCGCCTGCTGCCCGGGCCGATTGAACGGGTATGGGCCTATCTGGTGGAATCCGACAAGCGCGCCAAATGGTTGGCTGCCGGGAGCATGGACCTGGCGCCAGGTGCGGGATTCGAGCTGGTGTTCAGGCACAGCCAGCTGTCACATGAGCCCACTCCCGAGCGTTGGGCTGACGCCGACGGGCATGTGCATCACTGCCACATCACCCGCTGCGAGCCGCCGCGGGTGCTGAGCTTTACCTGGCCGCAAGGCCACGGCGAGGGCGCGCCTGCCGAGGACTCGGAGGTCACATTCGAATTAACGCCACAGGATGATGGCGTACTGCTGGTGGTGACGCATGAGCGCCTGTTCGACAGGGCGACCATGGCCAATGTGGCCAGCGGCTGGCATACGCATCTGGGTCTGTTGCTGGATCATCTCAACCACCGGGCGCCGCGCGGCTTCTGGTCGTCATTCACTGAGGTGGAAAAGCTCTATAACGAGCGGATTTCCGCTCGTTGAATTCAGACGACAAGGAGTGCGCAATGGCACGTCAGATACTTACCCACCTGATGTTCGAGGGCGCGGCCGAGGAGGCCATGAACTTCTACGTTTCATTGTTCGAGGACGCGGCTGTTACCGAGGTCCGGCGTTACGGGCCCGGTGAAGCCGGCCAGGAAGGTTCCGTCATGATGGCGTATTTCAGGCTGCGCGACCGGGACTTCATCTGCATCGACAGCCCGATCGAACATGGTTTTACGTTTACACCGGCCATGTCTGTCTTCGTAGAATGCGAGGACGAGGCTGAACTCGAAAGACTATTTGCCGAGTTGTCCAGCGGCGGGCAGGTGATGATGCCGCTGGACGACTACGGTTTCAGCCGGCGTTATGGCTGGGTCTGCGACCGTTTCAAGGTGTCCTGGCAGCTCAATCTTCAGTAGCGGTTGCTCGTCGGCAGCCCTTCCTGAATAGGTCGTACCTCGATACTGCCGATACGGGCCGACGGCCAACGCGAAGCAATGTTCAGGGCTTCGTTGAAGTCGCGGGCTTCAATCAGGAAAAAGCCGCCGATCTGTTCCTTGGTTTCCGCAAAGGGGCCATCCGTGGCCGACATTTTGCCGTTGCGTACCCGTACCGTGGTGGCAGTGCGTGCGCTCTGCAGGGGTTTGGTCATGATCAGCTGATCGCTTTGCTGCAGGGTCTCGACATAGGCCAGCGTTTCCGCACGCAGATCCAGCCATTGTTCCCGGCTGAGCGCGCTCAGCTTGCTTTCTTCTTCATAGGCCAGGCACAGGTATTTCATTACGACTCCTTGAAAAGTGATTATCCGGTAGTCGTATTTGCCAACCTGAAATCGACAAGCCCGGACAATCAGGTGGCGCCCAACACCCTTCCCGGCAGCTGGCGGACCGGCCGCACCTCGATGGAGCCGACATCGGCGGGCGGAATACGCGAAGCAATTTCAATTGCTTCGTCCAGGTCGCTGGCCTCGATCATGTAAAAACCGGCCAGCTGTTCCTTGGTTTCGGCAAACGGGCCGTCGGTGACGCTGACCTTGCCGTCGCGCACCCGCACCGTGGTGGCGGTATGCACCGGTTGCAGGGCTTCGGAGGCGATGCATTGGCCGCTTTTGCGGATGCCTTCGTCAAACTCCACACAATGTTCGTCGTTCACGGACGCAATTTTGGCTTCTTCGCCATAAACCAGGCACAGGTATTTCATGTCGGCTCCTTCCTGAAAATACGATTTTGCACACTATAGTCGATTGGGATTACTGAATTTCGACAGAAACAAAAACGCCGGCAGTCGCCGGCGTTTTTTGCCCCGTTCGGGATCAGGTGCCGATTTCGCCGCCATCCTCACGACGGATGACTACCGTGGAGGAACGTGGCACGGCGCTGCCGCCTTGCGGCCAGTGGCCGCCCGGATGCTGGATGTTGACGAACATGGTCCTGTTGTCCGGCGTCATATCCACGCCGGTCACTTCGCAACCCACCGGGCCGACAAAGAAGCGCCGCAGGCTGGCATTGTTGTCGGGCGTGATCACGCGATCGCCGTCCAGGTTGGCCGGGATCACGGCCAGCATCTGGTCGTTCTGGCCGAAATCCAGTGGTGCGCCGTTATCGGTCTGGATCCACAGAATGCCGCGTGAGTCGAACCAGATGCCATCCGGGCTACCGAATTCGTTGGAGGCATCGAGGCCGGAGATGTTGAAGGCCGAATCCGCATTGGCATTGGAGCCGAATACGAAGATATCCCAGGTGAAACCGGTGGCGGCCGGGTCGTCGCCGTCTTCCGCCAGGCGTACCACGTGGCCATGGCTGTTGTCGGCGCGCGGATTGGGCGCGTTCTCGTCGCCGGATACGCGCTGGGTGTTATTGGTCAGGGTCAGGTAGATTTCGCCGGTGTTGGGGTCGGTCGCTGTCCACTCGGGACGGTCCATGGGTGTGGCGCCCAGCACATCGGCGGCGCTGCGGGTGTTGACCATGACATCCGCCTGGCTGACAAAGTCCGTAGCCAGCGCAGCGTTGGAGTAGTCCACCGGCAGCCATGCGCCTGTACCGTCTTCATTGAATTTGGCGACGAACAGTGTGCCGTTGTCCAGCATGTTGGGGCTGGGGCGGTCCGGGTCGTAGTTGTCGTCTGTCACGAACTTGTAGAAGTATTCGAAACGTGAGTCATCGCCCATGTAGAAGGCGATTTTTTGCCCCTCAACCACGCGGCCCGGTGTGCAGCCTTCGTGGCGGAAACGGCCCATGGCCGTGCGCTTGATTGGCATGGCGCTGGGGTTGCGGGGATCGATTTCCACGATCCAGCCGAAAGTGTTGGCCTCGTTGCGGTAGTCCCCGGTGGCGTCGCCACCGCCGGGCGTGGTGTCGAAGCGGGCGAATTCACCGTTTACTTCGGAAGCATCACCGGCAACGTTGTTCCAGAAATAACCAAAGCCGGCATCGTTGATACCCATGCGGTCTTTTTCCCGCGGTGGGGTGGCTTCGTTGGTGATGAAGTAGCCCTGGATATTTTCCTCGCAGGCCAGGTAAGTGCCCCAGGGCGTATAGCCGTGGGCGCAGTTATTGACCGTGCCGCGCGTGGTCATGCCGCTGTTGTCATAGGCGGTGACCATGAAACTGCTGCCTGCCGCCGGGCCGGACAACAACATGGGTGTGGCGGCGGTAATACGGCGGTTGAAGCCGCTGCCGGATACCAGGCTGACCTGGCCTTCGCCGTTACGCTCGATTTCGATGATTGCCACGCCATGGGCATTGATGTCCTTGCGTACCTGCTCCGGGTCGGTGGGCTTGCCATCGACATCTTCGCTACGCGCGCCGCCGGGGAACAGCGTGCTGTTGCTGTATTCGTGATTCATGACCAGCAGGCCGCGGGAAGACGGATCAGACTGCGACAGCGGAAAGTAATGCATGCCGTCGTGGTTCTGGCCCATCTGCATGGCCTGTTCGGCGGCGCTGTTGGTCGAACCGGAGCCATCGGTAGCGAAGGCCGGCAGGCTGCCCAGGATCGGTGTACCCCAGGGCGCCAGGATTTCTGCAATGTAACCTTCGGGCACCGTCAGGGCATCGACATCAGAACCATCCACCGAACTGAAGCCCAGCTGCATGGTGGATGTACTGCTGTCATCGCTATCGTCGTCACTGTCGGAGCAGCCGGTTAGTGCGGCGACGCCGGCGCCGGCAAAGATCGTGGTGGTGGCCAGGCCCAGGCCGCCGCGCAACGCGGAGCGACGCGAAATGCGTGCCTGCATCAGGGCCTCCAGGCTGGGGCTGGCGCTCTGCGATGTCGTTTTTTCGACTTTCAGCGCCTGGCGCTGAACAGGGGATGCTTTCTTGCCGGGGGTCTTCTGGCCTGCCATGCGGGTTCTCCGAATAACTGTCGTGAATCCGGAAAACTAGCGGGACTGAGTGACGAATGGGTTACGCTTTGTTGAAGCTTTTTTGCCGCTTTGATGACAGTGTCCAGGGTATAAAAAACCGGGCCGGCAATCCATGCCGGCCCGGCCTCTTACTCCGTGGTATTAGTTCGTGGAGACCGGCAGGAAACGGAAAGTGATATGACCACTTTCATTGCCCGTGTCCGGGTCGTAATAATCAATGATCTGCAGGGCATAGACGGCAGAGCTGTCATCTTCGGTATCCACATCGATCATGTACACGCGGTAGTTTGGCCACAATGCGTGTTGATTCTGCAGGTTGTAGGCATACCAGGATTCCAGGTCGATTACGCTACTGGTGGTGTCTTCGCTGTAGTGACTGGCAATCGGCTGGCTGTCCGGACCTGTGGTGCCGTTGTCATAGGTGGTGATTTCGGTCCACGGCAGAGGGCCGAAGGCGCCTGCACCACCGCTGCCCGAAGGTCCACTGTTGGTGCGTAGCGAGAAATCCTGGCCGTCGGCCATCAGCTTCACATCCCAGGCCGTGCCCGAGCAGTCACCGACCTCGATATCTGCGTCGAAGTCATAGCAGAGTTCGCCCAGTGCGAGATCGCTTACCTGCCAGGTACGCGTTTCACTGAAGCTGCTGGTGTTGGCCAGTTGTACCAGGAAGGCGAAAGTTGCACTGACGCCGTCCGAAGTACTGTAGCTGACATCGGTCGCGCGGAAGCGTGCGTAACTGTCACCCTCTGCCGAGCGCAGCAGCCAGCCGTTTTGGTCGTTTTCCTCAATGGTGTGTGGCGTAGGCAGGCAGCCGCCGTGATAGATATACCAGCCATAGTCGATGCGGTACTGGGGCGGTGAGATGGGTGTGCAGCTGGAGTCGTCATTGATGGCTTCGGGCGCCAGGGCGCTGACTTCCGCATCGGCTACCCAACTGTCGGGCAGGGTGCTGGCGTTAACCAGATGATCGCGTTCGCCAGCCGCCGTGGCGTTGATGAAGGTGGTGGTGTCGGGATTGCCTTCGTCGTCATAAAAGTCTTCCTGTGCATCCACCAGGGCAGCAGCGGCATGGCCGTTCGATGAGGCACCGCCATTGGTTTTGAGGGCATAGCGGCGCAGGGCGATGTTCCAGGCATCAGAGCTGAGTGCTTCGCTGTCGCTCAGATCGACGATTTCCTGGCCATCGAGATCGAAATACACATAATCCGTGTAAGAGGTAGCGTCGATAGTGCAGGTGACGACGCCATCGGTATCCGGCGCACCGCAGGTGCTTTCAGCACTGTCGCCGTCCCCGTCCCCATCGCCGTCACCGTCGCCATCTCCGGATGAAGCATTATTGTTGCTGCCGTCGTCATCCGAGCCCGAGCCGCAGCCGGTGACTGTCAGGGTCAGAAAGAGAGTCAGTAAAAGTAAACGTAGCCAGTTCATGGGTCCTCCCGGTGGGTTGGAAAAGGCATCAGGGTTGCTGCCAGTCGTAGCGCAGACCGGCATAGACAAAGCGGCCCTCAACGGGCCGGAAATCGTTGGCGCTGTCGGTGAAGTCCCGTTGCTCGTGACCGAGGTTGTCGATGCCGGCAAACAGGCGCAGTTGATCCGACCAGTCAAAATTCAGGGACACGTCGAGCACCGCCCAGGAAGGTGAGCGTCGGCCCGTGGCGGTGCTGACCAGTTCGTCACTCTGATAGCGTGTGCGCGAGGTGAAACTCCAGCGCGGCAGGAAGCGCCAGTCCATGCCCAGGCGTGCCTGTTGTTTCGGGCGACGGGTCAGTTCGCCGCCGCTGTCCTCGTCCCGCGTGCGGGTATAGGTGTAGCCGGCCGACAGTCCCAGCGCGCCGGTGGCCTGCCAGTAGGCGCCCAGCTCCGCGCCACGGGTGCTGGCACGGTTGATGTTCTTGTAAGTGAATTGCTGGATGCCATTAACGACGGGCGCGTTGTCTTCGTCGACCTGAATCAGGTCGCGCAGGCGGTTGTTGAACAGGTTGATGTCCAGCCAGGTGCTGCCTCTCCAGGCCATGCGCCAGCCCAGTTGCCAGCTTTCCGAGCTTTCCGGCTGAAGGTCGGGATTGCCGATGACGACATAGCCCAGATTGCTGTGATTAAACAGGTAATGCCGCTCCTTGAGATTGGGCACGCGGTAGCCTTCACCCCAGCCGAAACGCAGGGTGCCGCTCCAGTCGCCGTTCTGCAGCAGATGTCCGCGCAGGTTGGCCTTGGGAGCGCTGTGGCCGCCAAAGTCGGAATCGTCCTGGTAGCGGGCGCCGAGCAGCAGTTCCCAGCTGTCGGATAAAAGGACGTCGTCATGTACGAACAGCTCTTTGCTGCTGCGGGAAATTTTGCCTGACTGCTGCAGTTCGCTGTTGCCATCAATGGTCTGGCCCAGGCTTTCGGTGTGATAGTCACTGCCAATCTGCAGCAGGTGTTTGCCCAGGGCGGGCAGCACCGCCAGTCCCGTGATATGCGTCAGACCCAGTTCCGCCTGGCGATCATCAAAGCTGCTACTGCCGGCATATTTAAGGGTCCGGTCGTCGAATTGCTCATCGACAGCGTTCAGTTCCAGCCGCAGATCATTATTCAAAGTCCATGAGCCGCCGGCACTCAGTCGCAGGCGCTCGGCGTCTTCGAGTTTTTCCTGGGGCACATCTCTGCCGGGGCGTACTCGCAGATATCGGCTGCTGGCCTGTTCCTGGAAAGTGCTGACACTGGCGTAGGCAGAGCGTTTTGAACCGGGTACCCATTCGCCACGCAGGCTGAGTTGCTCGCGGTCTACTGCATCGCCGGGGACCGGCCAGGAATCGGGATCAGGGTCCACGCCGTCGCTGTTGCGAATATCACCGGCCAGGCGCAGGCGCCATTGTTGCGTTCCGCCCTGGATATGGAACTGGCCGTGCTGGTTGCTCAACTCATTGCTGTCGCCTGAGGGGTTCTGGTCGCCGTAACTGCCGGCATCCAGTGTGATGCCGCCGGACAGGCCCGGTTGTACACGGCGTGTAATGACATTGATAACGCCGCCCATGGCAGCACTGCCGTACTGGGCCGACATGGCGCCCTTCACCACTTCAATGCGTTCCACGTCGACCAGCGCCAGCTGGCTGAGATCCACCGTCGATCCGGTGGTGGCGGTGAGGGGCAGGCCATCCATCAGGACCAGCACCTGTTCGCCGCTGAGTCCCTGCAGCGAGGCTTCGTAGCCGGCTTTGCCGTGGATGGGGCTGAGCTGCAGACCGGGAATGTCTTCCAGGGCTTCCTTGAGTGTGCGGGCGTGGGTGCGCTCTATTTCCTCGCGGCTGACGACCTCGGTGCGCACCGGCGCATCTTCGGCGGGGCGTTCGCTGCGTGTGCCGGTAACGACGACCGTGTCGAGTTTATTGCTGCTGGCATTACTGGCTGCGTAAGCCGGCAAGCACAGGCAGGACAGCAGCGTGACAAGCATCAAAAGCGAATGAGAATCATTCTTGATATTTGGTCGAGATGGTCTCATAGGGCGGTACGGGAAAGGGGTTCAAGCGGCAGGAGGGTTCTGCGAGGCAGAGCCGGCGGCGATCAGGGGATAGTCGAGTTCAGGGTGTCGCAGTACCTGCATCGGCAGGCGGTAATGCTGGCTGAGGCGCTCGGAAGTCAGCACTATGTCGGGCGGGCCGTCGGCCACCAGCCGACCTTCGTTGACCAGTGCGACACGGTCGGCATACCGCGCCGCCATGCCCAGATCGTGCATCACGATCAGCACGCCCAGTTGCGGGCCAACGCGCGCCTTGAGCATTTCCAGCATATGCACCTGGTAATGCAGGTCCAGCGCCGCCAGCGGTTCGTCGAGTAACAGGTATTGCTGTAAATGCGGCTGCTTGCGCCGGTTGGGCCAGACCTGGGCCAGCGCACGCGCCAGCCGCACACGGGCACGCTCGCCGCCGGACAGTTCGGTATAGCAACGTTCGGTGAAGGCGGTGGTGTCCGTAACACGCAGTGCGGCGCGTACCACTTCCACATCATGTTGCGTGGTCTCATGCTGGTGCGGCATACGCCCGAGCATGACTACCTCGCCCACGGTAAAGGGGAAGGTCAGGTAATCGCTTTGGGTATACACCGCACGGCGCTGCGCCAGTTCGTTGATATTCCATTCTGCAAGGGGACGGCCGTTCAGTGCGGTGCGACCCTGTACAGGGACAAGGTCGCCGGACAGGGTTTGCAGCAGGGTCGACTTGCCGGCACCGTTGGGGCCGATCACCGCAACCAGTTCGCCCGTGTTGAATACAAAGTCGGGCACGTGCAGCACACGCTTGCCGTGCCGGTCGATGAAGGCCTGTTCAACCACAAACATCAGCCGACGATCCTTTGCCGTTGCCGGATCAGCAGCCAGATGAAAAACGGGCCACCGATCAGCGAGGTGATGATGCCGATGGGCAGTTCGGCCGGCGCCACCAGGGTGCGCGACATGGCATCGGTCCAGACCATGAGCAGGGCACCGCCGCAGGCGGAGGCCTGCATCACGATGCGGTGGTCCGGCCCTGTGATCAGGCGGATGAGATGCGGTACCAGCAGGCCGACAAAACCGATGATGCCGGTCAGGGACACCGCGGCGCCGACACCCAGAGTGGACCAGATCAGCAGCATTTTTTTCAGGCGTTCAACGTTCACGCCGAGATGGCGGGCCTCGGCTTCACCCAGCAGCAGGGCATTGAGCGGTCGCGCCATGCGCAGCATAACCAGCACGGCAAGGATCAGCATGGGCAGGGCGGGAACCAGTTCGCGCCAGCCGGCGCGTCCGAGACTGCCCAGGGTCCAGAAGGTCAGGCTGCGCAGGGCGAAGTCATCGGCCAGAAAACTCAACAGACCGAGCCCGGCGGTGGCAATCGCGGTCATGGCGACGCCGGCCAGCAGCAATGTGGCAACCGAAGTGGCACTGCCGACTTTGGCAATACGGGCCACGATGATTGCGGCACTCAGGCCACCACCGAAGGCGGCCACCGGCAGCAGCCAGACCGGTGCAGTCACGCCGACAAGGACGATGACGCTGCCGGCAGCCAGCGCGGCGCCACTGGACACGCCTATCAGCCCCGGATCAGCCAGCGGATTGCGGAACAGGCCCTGCAGCGAGGCGCCGGCCAGCGCCAGCGTGCTGCCGGTCAGCACCGCCAGGATCAGGCGCGGCAGGCGCAGTTGCCAGACCACCGCCTGGTCCTGGACGCTGCCGCCACTTAACGGAGAGAGCAAGACGCTCCACACCTCCGCCGGGCTCAGGCGTACCGGCCCGATGCCGATGGCGACGAGGCAGGACAGCAGCAGCGCGACGGCCAATGCAGGCATCAGCCATCCGCGCGGCAGGCGCAGGCCGCGCCATTGCCGCATGCGCAGGGCCAACTCACTCACTGCACGTTCTCTGCGGTTTGTTTGCCATGCAGCTGCGCGGCCAGCTCTGTCGCGGCAGCGCCCATGCGCGGCCCCATGCCCAGCAGCAGGCCGCTGTTCATGACAATGACGCGGCCGCTGCGGCCGGCCGGTGTCAGCGCCAGGGCGGAATCCTTCATCAGCTGGTCCACACCGCCGACCTGTTCCATGCCATGACTGGCGGCGAGGATCACATCAGGCTGCATGCCCAGCAGGGCTTCGGCGCTGCCCGGGCGATAGCTGGTGAAACTGGTGGCCGCGTTTTCGCCGCCGGCCAGTTCGATCATGGTGGCGGCCTTGGTGTCGCGGCCGCCGATGGTGGGTTGCGAACCATGACCGCCGAGAACGAACAGCACGCGCGGACGTTTTTCCTGGCCGGCGTATTGTTCCTGCAGGGCGGCCAGTTGTTCGCGGTTGCGCTGCGCCAGCTCGCGCCCGGCGTCGGCCCGGCCCAGCAGTTCGCCGACTTTCTGCATGGCGGCCAGGGCATGTTCGGCGGTGGGTCCGGTGTCGATCATTTCCACCTGAACACCGGCGCCGCGCAGCTGTTCCAGCACCTGCGGCGGGCCGGCTTCGTGGCTGGCGATGACCAGGTCCGGTTGCAGCGAAAGCAGGCCTTCAGCCGCCAGCGTGCGCAGATACCCGACATCCGGCAATTCGAAGACGGCGGCAGGATAGAGGCTGGTGCTGTCGCGGCCGACCAGGCGCTGTGCCTCACCCAGGGCAAATACCGTTTCGGTGATGGAGGTGCCCAGCGTGATGATGCGCTGTGCTGTTGCGGCCTGTGTGGTCAGCGGCAGCAAGACCAGCAGGCATGCGAGAATGCGCGGCATCAGGCCGCCTCCGCCAGCAGTTCGCGGGTCAGGTTGCGCCAGTCGTCGCGCTCCGGCACGCCGGGTTTGCGGGTGCCGAAGAACTGCACCATCAACTCGCCGTTACGGTCATAGACTTCCACCGAGTTCACGTCGCCGTCCTCGGTAGGTTTGCGTACCCACCACACCTGGCCGACGTGGTCTTCGCGCAGGTGCAGATTGAAGTCGGGATCAAGCACGTTGAACCAGGGGCCCATGCGCCGCAGGTTTTCCACCATACCGCTGTGAATCTGAATGGTGCCCCGGTTGCCCACGAAGACCATGATCGGCTGGCCGCTGGAGGCCGCGCCTTCCAGCAGACGGCTGACACTCTGCGCCGGCAGAGGTCTGGCGTAATCTTCCCCGATCAGCCGCAGTGCCTGCAGCCGTCCCAGCTTGTGGCGGCTCAGCAGGCCAGTGAACTGGTGCGTATCGGTCATGGCCGCCCATTCGCTGCGGAAAGCTACCTGATCAATCTCGGCATCACCGGCGGTGACGGCTTTGTTATGCACTGTTTCGAGTTGCAGCGGGCTTTGGGGGTCGCCGGAGGCGAAATCGAAGACCAGGTTTTGCCAGGCCTCCATGTGGCTTTCCTTGACCGCGTAAATCTTGAACACCGCCCGGCCGCTGGCGTCGAAGAACTGCAGGCTGTTGCGCTGGCCGGAGGGCAGCGACTGGGTGGTGGCGAAACCGTAGCGCCACTGGCGCAGGAACAGGCGCAGGTCGATATCCGGACCCAACACCAGGCCCATGCCGCCGTTGATGCTGACGTCTTCAAAGCAGCCGTAGCGCTCATGCACGACCGAGTCGTTGCGCGTGAGGCACATGACGCGGCCGATCTTCGGCATGCGTTCCAGAATGCCGGCCCAGTCGTCGCGCAGGCGGATGGTGTCCTCGCCGCAGCCGCAGGCCACCAGTTCGACTTCGGAAACGCCGAGTTCATCGGCGGCTTCGCGGTAGCGGATGCCGGGGCGATTGTCGGCCAGCGCCTGCCAGGCAATACGCAGGTCTTTGCAGGAGCCGGCCAGGCGGGTGGCGGAGACACTCATTGCTCACCTCCCACGCGCTTGTTGGCGGGGCCGAGCAGCAGAACGAAACCAAGGCAGACCAGCAGGTCAAATATCAGGGCGGCAGCAAGCATCATCATCTCCTCCTTGTCAGGAATCATTGACGTGCTGGCTGTACACCCGGTTCAGATAGGGCGCTGGCTGGCTGGTCGGACTATTTGTAGAGCAGAAGTTTGCCGTTACGCGTTTGCCGCAGACGGTACTCAACACCCAGATGTTCAATGATGACCTCGTGGGCATCGCCGAACAGCTGCTGACTTTCCAGTACAGGCGTGGTGGGTCTGGCAGTGGACGCCGGAGTTTTACAGCGTACGTGCGGTGACGGGCAATCCTTCATGAACACAAATGATAATCATTATCATTTAAGTGTCAAGCAGAAATTGCTCCATGGTGGCCGCTACCGTCTCCGGTGCATCGAAATGCACCATGTGGCCGCAGTCGGGAATCACGACGGTACGTGAATCCCTGAAGGTTGCGCGGCGCCGGCTGACTTCCTCTTCACCCAGCATCTTGAACATGGGTGAAGTGGCGCCGTCGATGCACAGGGCAGGGGCCGTGACTTCTTTCCACACGGCTTCGGCTTCGGCCAGGCGATAAAGCGAAGGGCCGTGAATACGGTGTTTGGGGTCACCCACCAGTTCTACCCTGCCTGCCTGGTTGCGCTGCCCCCAACCCCGGGCGACTTGCAGGGCGCGTTCCGGCGAAAGCCCGGCGTGGTGTTTGCGTATACGTTCGGCCAGGGCTTCGAAATCGTCATAGTCCTTGTGACTTTGGGGTTCCTTGATCTGATCCAGCCATTTGCGCAGACGCTTGGGCGCCAGTTCAGGAGGCATGTCCGGCACATTGAGGCCGTCCAGAACGATGAGTTTGCTGATGCGCTCCGGACGAATGCCGGCGTACATGCTGGCGACCTGGGAGCCCATGCTATGGCCTGCCAGATTGACGGCGGCGTCAGGTGTCAGCGTATCCAGAATGGCTTCCAGATCGGCATAGTACTCGGGAAACCAGTAGGTGTCGGGCGCCCATTCGGTGAGTCCGAAGCCGCGCAGATCCGGTGCGATTACCCGCCATTCCGACTGCAGCGCATCCACCACGAACTGGAAGCTGTTGGAGACATCCATCCAGCCATGCAGGATGACCAGAGGCGGGGCTGTGTCCGGACCCCAGCAGCGCAGGTGATAGCGCAGGCCGCGGATGTCCAGGAACTCTGAGCGGGAAGGTTTCATATCGTTCTCTTGCTAACCAGGGCCGCATGCCGCAAATGGCATGCGGCCTCGTTGATCCGCGATCAGGCGGCCAGCTTGCCCTGCAGGAAGGCTTCCAGGATCGGCAGGCGGTCGTGTCCCCAGAACATGGTGTCGCCCACGAAGAAGGTGGGTGCACCGAAGGCGCCACGACTGATGGCGCTTTCACAGTTGGCCTTGAGTTCATCCTTGATGGACTGGTCCTGTGTAGCGGCCAACAGGGCTTCACCATCCAGGCCAAGGCTGCCGGCGATCTCTGACAGGACTTCGGGCTGGCTTACATCCTTGCCCTCGCCCCAGTGCGCGTGCATTACGGCCTTGGCCAGTTCCGCTCCCTTGTCGCCATGCATGGCGGCCAGCGAAAACCGCATCGGCAGCAGGCTGTTGATGGGGAAAGAAGCCGGCATGGTGATTGGAATTCCGAGGTAACCGGCGCTGAGCTTCAGGTCGGTCATCATGTATTTGCCCTTGGCAGGCACGGCCATGGCCGGCGGTGAATTACCGGTGGCCTTGAAGGCCGCGCCAATCAGGAAGGGCTTCCATTCCACCGTGGCGCCACTGCGCTCGGCAATACCTTCAATCTGCGTGGAAGCGAAATAGGTATAAGGGCTCGCAGCGTCCCAGAAAAATTCGATGGTCTTGTTGGACATGGCTGTCTCCTTGTTTTAGATACCAGTTGGTATGGAGTGTGCCACGCTGGCGGGGCAAGGTATAGCTTCATGTAGACTCTCGGGTATTCCGTATTATTCCGTCCCTTTTTGCGCCCGTTTCTTGCATATGGGTGGAATGGCAGGCCCATCCAAGTCGGCCTAGAATGACGGTATTCACTGCTAAGGGCACAACATGACTTATTGTCTGGGTATCAAGGTCAATGACGGACTGGTGCTGGCGGGCGACCGGCGCACCAGCGCCAGCGTGGACGACGTGCGTACCTATAACAAGCTGCACAGTTTCGAGTTTCCGGGTAACCGGGTCTTCATTCTGCTGGCTTCGGGCAATCTGGCGACCACCCAGGCGGTACTGACCCAGATTCAGGACGACCTGGAGAACCCGGAGGCTGCAGAGAATCTCCTGACCGTGCGGCATATGTTTGATGCTGCGGAATACATTGGCCGGCTGGGCGTGGAGGCGCGCGAGAATGTGCCGGGCAAGGACAAGGAAGGCGAGAGCCTGCATCTGGAAAGCACCTTCATCCTGGCCGGGCAGATTGCCGGTGAGGAGCCTACGCTTTACATGATCTACCCGGCCGGTAACTGTATTTCACCGGCGCCGGAAATGCCGTTCCTGCAGATTGGCGAAAGCAAGTACGGCAAGCCGATTCTGGATCGTATCATCCGGCCGCATGTCAGCCTGGGCGATGCTACCCGATGCGCCCTGGTGTCGCTGGAGTCCACCATGCGCAGCAATATTTCTGTTGGTCCGCCGCTGGACGTTATTGTCTACCGGCGCGATAGCCTGGAAATCGATCATCGCATGCAGTTCGACTACAGCGATCCTTTCTACAACCAGCTGCAGGCGGAATGGACGCGGCAGCTGGAAATGGCTTTCCAGGCCTTGCCGCGCTTCTACTGGGAAAAGGAGGAGTCCAGGGAGCAGCAGGAAGAAATCATGCTGCCGCAGCAGCAGGTTCAGCAGCAGTAGAGATCAGGAATAGAAGTAGGTCTGGCCGATACTGTCGTTCAGCTCGAACAATTCGCGCTGTATTTCATCCACGAATTCATGCAGTCCGTGTTCGCTCAGGGCGCGTACATCTGCATCCTGAATCAGATGCTTGAGCCGGTCGACATGATGCAGGGGCTTCTTGTGATTGGGCAGGGTATGCAACTGCGAAGTGATGCGCAGCAGGCTGAAATGCACCGCCCGAGGGAAGTCGGAATTCTGTAGCAGGAACCGGATAACTGACGGCCCGCTGACGCGCAGGCGGACATGCCGGCGGTACATCTGGTAGGCCGTGAGCGACTTGAGCACGCTCATCCACTGGATGTTCTGCAGTGACGCCAGTTCATCATGCTGATGTGGCAACAGGTCGGCCGAGGTGACATCCAGAATGCGGGTGGTCATGTCCGCCTGCTCGATATTGAAACCCATGCGGATAAAACGGAAGGCAGTGTCGTAACTGGTGCTGGTAAACAGCGTGCCGGTGATGAGCTGCACATCGCGGATGATTTCCGTCAGGTGATCATGACGGTGCTGGCGCGGAATGGCGCGGTAACCCTGGTCCCGCACGTCGTAGTAAAGATCATTCACCAGTTCCCAGACTTCGCGCGGTGTTACGTCACGCGTGGTGCGCAGGTTCTCGCGCGCTTTTTTCAGATTGCTGAGAATGGAGTCGGGGTTTTCCGGATCAATGATCATGAAGCGCAGTACATTGGCTTCAGTCGCTTCCTTGTAGGCCTTGGCAAAGGCCCGTTCGCCGCCCGTCATTTCAACCAGCGGCAGCCAGCCGGGCGTGATAAGACGTGGCAGGTCGAGCAGCAAATAAGTGTTGACGTTGATCAGGCGGGCGGTGTTTTCGGCCCGTTCCAGGTAGCGGCCGAACCAGTAGAGATTTTCGGCAACGCGCGAAAGCATCAGCCTTTACCCTTTTTGCCGGTTTTGCCTGCCGGCTTGCCGGTATCCACAATCCAGGTGTCCTTGCTGCCGCCGCCCTGTGAGCTGTTGACCACCAGTGAGCCCTTGCGCATGGCCACGCGGGTCAGGCCGCCAGTGGTGACATGCCGGCTTTTGCCAGACAGGATGAAGGGCCGCAGATCCAGGTGCCGGGGTGCTATGCCGCGGCCGGCTATGGTGGGCGCCGTGGACAGGGCCAGAGTGGGCTGGGCGATGTAATTACGGGGTTTGTCCTTGATCAGCTCAGCGAATTTCTTTCTTTCCGGCCTGGTCGACTTTGGACCCACCAGCATGCCGTAGCCACCGGATTCGTTGGCGGGTTTGACCACCAGCTTGTCGAGGTTGGCGAGTACATGATCGCGTTCTTTTTTCAGGTAGCAACGGTAGGACGGCACGTTCGGCAGAATCGGATCCTCATCCAGATAGTATTTGATGATGTCCGGCACATAGGTGTAGACCACCTTGTCGTCGGCCACGCCTGCGCCGGGGGCATTGGCCAGAGCCACCTTGCCCTTGAGCCAGGCGCGCATCAGCCCTGGTGAGCCGAGTACGGAATCCTTGCGGAAGGCTTCCGGGTCCAGGAACAGGTCGTCGATGCGCCGGTAGATCACATCTACCCGTTCCGGACCTTCAATGGTGCGCATGTAGACGCAGTCGTCGTCGCCGGTATACAGGTCCGATCCGATGACCAGTTCAATACCCATCTGCTGCGCGAGGTAGGCGTGCTCGAAATACGCCGAGTTATAGATGCCGGGCGTTAGCAGGGCGATGGTGGGCTGTTCATTCTTGCGCGGTGACAGTTCCGCCAGTGTTTCATACAACTGGGTGGTGTAATCGTCCACCGGCATGATGTTGGTGGTGGAGAACACCTCGGGAAACACGCGCTTGGTGACCAGACGGTTCTCCAGCATGTAGGACACGCCGGAAGGTACGCGCAGGTTGTCTTCCAGTACATAGAAAACACCGTCTGCATCGCGCACCAGATCGGTGCCGCAGATATGCGCCCAGACATTCAGCGGTGGGGTAATGCCCAGGCATTGCTTGCGGAAATTGGTGGAGCGTTCCAGCAAGTGCCTGGGGAATACCTTGTCCTTGATGATTTTCTGGCCGTTGTATATGTCCTGAATAAAAAGGTTCAGGGCTTCGACCCGCTGTTTCAGCCCGGCTTCCACCTGGCGCCACTCGCTCAGGGGGATGATGCGCGGAATAATGTCGAAGGGCCATGCGCGGTCAATCATCTGGCCTTCGCTGTATACCGTGAAGGTAATGCCCATCAGTTTGATGGTCAGGTCGGCTGTGGTGCGGCGGTGCTTGAGTTCTTCGGGCGAGAGCTGGGAAAGATAGTTAATAAGGTCCTGCGCAGCGGGTCGCGGCTCGCCGGGGGCGGCGAACAGCTCGTCGTAGAATTCACCAGGACGATATTGCTGCCAGTTAAAGGGCATAACCTTGTTCATTAATAAAGGCTTAAGCACAAACTAGGCCAAAAACGCCTTCACCGCAAAGCCTGATGCTGCAGTGCACTTGAAAGCCGCAGCCCCTATAATGCCGCGGACTATTCATGCCGAGTCCCCATGCCTGATTTTTCAGCACAAACCGCCGCTACCGACGCCGTTGAATTCAAAGGCCGCATGCTGACTCTGTCAGTGCTCAAACTGAATTCCGCCGACCTCAATCAGACCGAACCCGCGCTGGCTGCCAAGGTGCAGCGTGCTGCGGATTTCTTCCGCAATATGCCGGTTTTGCTGGATGTGGCGGTGGACGGCATCGATTTGCCGCCGCTGGTGGAGATGCTGCGGCGATACGGTTTGGTGCCGGTTGCGGTGTTTCAGCCCAGCGCCGCCGTGGCGACGCAGGCGGCCCAGGCGGGTCTGGGAGTGATCAATGACCCCAAGGCTGCACGCAAGGCGGAAGCCACGGTAGCGGAGTCGTCTGCGGAATCCGCATCCGCCCAGCCGATCACGGCAGCGGCGCCGCCGGCAAAAGCGGCGCGCAATGCCACCAAGGTGGTATCCGATCCCGTGCGTTCGGGGCAGCAGGTGTATGCCCGCGGCGGGGACCTGGTGGTGCTGGGCGCGGTGAGCCCGGGCGCCGAGGTGCTGGCCGACGGCAATATACATGTCTACGGCGCCCTGCGCGGCCGTGCGCTGGCCGGCGTGCAGGGTGACGAAAGCGCCCGTATTTTCTGCCGCGAGTTGAGTGCCGAGCTGGTATCGGTAGCCGGTTGCTACAAGATCAGCGAGGATATCAATGCCAAGCTGGCCGGCCGGGCGGCACAAATTTTTCTGGAGGGCGAGCGGCTCGAAATCGCTCCGCTCTGATTATTCAAGGAGTTGTAGTGGCTAAGATCATTGTAGTGACCTCCGGTAAGGGTGGCGTCGGCAAGACCACCACCAGCGCCTCCTTTGCCACCGGGCTGGCATTGCGCGGGCACAAGACCGTGGTCATCGATTTCGATGTGGGTCTGCGTAATCTGGATTTGATCATGGGTTGCGAACGGCGCGTGGTGTTTGACTTCGTCAACGTCATCACCAAGGAAGCCAATCTCAAGCAGGCCCTGATCAAGGACAAGCGCATTGATAATCTCTATGTGCTGGCCGCTTCACAGACCCGTGACAAGGACGCCCTGAGCCAGGCCGGTGTGGGCCGCGTGCTGGAAGAGCTGTCCGAGGATTTCGAGTACATCATCTGTGACTCGCCCGCCGGTATCGAAAAGGGCGCCCTGATGGCCATGTACTACGCTGATGAGGCGGTCGTGGTGACCAATCCGGAAGTCTCTTCCGTGCGTGACTCCGACCGAGTGCTGGGCATACTGGCCAGCAAGACCCAGCGTGCCGAGAAGGGTGAGCGGGTCAAGGAGCACCTGGTGCTGACGCGTTATGTGCCGAGCCGCGTAGCCGAAGGCGAAATGCTCAGCGTCGAGGATGTCTGCGAAATTCTGGCCATTGACCTGCTGGGTGTGATCCCCGAGTCGGAGGACGTGCTCAATGCTTCGAATTCCGGTGTGCCGGTGGTGTTGAACGAAGAGAGCAAGCCGGGCCTGGCCTATGGCGATATGGTTGACCGCTTCCTGGGTGAAGACAGGCCGCATCGTTTTCTGGAAGCCGAGAAGAAGGGCTTTCTCAACCGCTTGCTGGGTAAATAATCATGGACTGGCTGAAACTATTCCGCGGCGAGGAGCGCAAGGGCTCGGCCAGCCTGGCCAAGGAGCGGCTGCAGGTGATTGTGGCGCATCAGCGCCATAGTGGTCGGGACCATCCCGACTATTTCCCCAAACTGCAGAAGGACCTGCTGCGGGTGATTCGCAAATACGTGCAGGTGAATGAGGACGCGGTCAATATCGGTATTGAGCGCGATGGCGAACTGGAAGTGCTGGAACTCAATATCACTCTGCCTGAACATAAATAAAGTGGCCGCGGTCACCAGGAGAGAGACGTGAAGCGACTCAGTCTGGCTGTTTTGATCTGTCTGTTCGGCGCGGCTGTACAAGCGGCCGACAAACCTCTGGAAGCCGGTATCAACGCGGGCACCAATGGCCTCGGGCTGGAGCTGTCCTACCGCTTCAGTGATTATCTGCGGGTACGCGGCAATTACCATTTCTATGATCTCGACATCGATACGGATGCCGAGGACAACAATGGGGTGCCCAACGACGAGCTGCGTTACTCCAGCGAATTGCAGCTGAGTAACTTCGGACTGCTGGCCGACTGGTACCCCTGGGGCGGGGTTTTCCGCGTCAGCGGTGGCGCTGTGCTGAACGACAATGATTTCAGCGTCGAGGCATCCTGCGATAACCCCAGCGGCTGTGAAGTCGGGGGTAACAATTTTTCCCGCACTGAATTGGGCACCATCAGCACCGATATTGACGTCGAGGATTTCGGCCCCTATCTGGGCATTGGCTGGGACAAGCCGCTGGACGTGACCAGGAGCTGGATCCTGACCTTTGACATCGGCGCCTATTACCAGGGTTCACCCGACATCGAAATGACCTCCAACGGCAGCTGCGTGAATTCGGCGCTGCTGGGTGCGGCCTGCCGGTCAGCGCTGGAAGAAGAAGAAAACGAACTCGAGGATGAACTGGAAGATTTCGTGATCTATCCGGTGATCAGCCTGGGGATTGCTTACCGCTTCTAGAAAGCCGGAGCATTCCCGCTACGTACTGACGGCATTGGCCCGTCAACATAGTGTCATCTCTGCCCGATAGCCTTCCCGGTTCGAATGGATTGGGGAGTTTGAAATGCAGCATGGCACTGAAATGTCGCGCGCCGAGGTGGTTCATCTGCTGTGGCGCTTCAAGCAGGCATGCGAGCGGGACAAGACTGATGCCCTGCCATTCGTGCATTTCAACAGCATGCTGAATAATCAGGACTATCGCGACGAGATTCTCAACAAGACCTCGCTGGCCGACGATGCCGAAGTGCGTTCACTGGCGAGAACACTGCTTGAAGTGGGACCTCAGGGTAATCTGATTCACAGGCCAAACGGCGCCAACGGTTCGTATAACGGCCAGTCCTCTGTCGTATCGGGTAACGGTGCGGCGGCTATTCGTTTGCCGCCTGCGACACCCCCGGCCGCGCGGCGTTCCGGCCCTCCACGCGGAGTGACTTTCGCTGCTCTGTTTATATTGCTGGCTGCCGCGGCGGCTGGCGGTATCTGGAAAATGGGCTGGCTGGGTTCACGCGACATTGTAGTGTCTGCGCCGATTTTGCAGGACACGGTGTGGCAGACGGGCTACACCTACATATTGGACAAGATTGTTTACATCGAGGCCGGGGCGCAGCTGGTGGTGGAGCCCGGCGTACAGGTTATGGGCCGGCCGGGGTCGGCCCTGGTGGTGACGCGGGACGCCAGTCTGCATGCACGGGGCCGACCAGATGCGCCCATTGTATTTACCAGTGCTCAATTACCGGGTAGCCGCAAGGCGGGAGACTGGGGCGGCGTGGTCATGCTTGGCAATGCCCCTGTGAATGTGCCGGATGCCCATATCGAAGGGATCGATGCCAAAGACTCGCGAGGTGATTTCGGAGGCACGATGGCAGAGTCCAGTTGTGGCGTGCTCGAGTACGCTCGTATCGAATATGCCGGCTTCGAGGTATACGCCAATAACGAACTCAACGGCCTGACCCTGGGCGGCTGCGGTAGCGGTACCGTGGTGCGCAACGTTCAGGTTCATCGTGCACTGGATGACGGTGTGGAAGTTTTTGGCGGTACGGTGGATTTACGCAATGTTGTCGTTACCGGGCCGGGTGATGACGCCTTCGACTGGGATATGGGGTGGCAGGGGCGCGTGCAGTTTCTGGTTGTGCAGATGCACCCTGATACCGGTGATAACGCGTTTGAAGGTGATAATCTGAAGCAAGACCCGGACAGGCTGCCGCGGTCGGCGCCGCAATTCTTCAACGTTACCCTGCTGGCTTCTCCCAAAGCCGAAAAGAGCCAGCGTGCCATGACCATTCGGCGGGGCAGCGCAGGCACCTTCGGTAATTTTCTTGTGAGTGGTTTCAATACCGAGTCGATAGATATCATTGGGCGTGAATCCGCCACACAGGCCTTGAATGATGTGCTGAGTCTGCGCGGAGTGGCGATGTCCATGATTGGTCCGGGGGGCAAGCTTTTCTTCTCGGCGGAGAAAGGCGAGAACGACGATGATGAAGGTTTCTCCGAAATCCTCTATTTCACAGCACCTCAACGCGGAAATATGCTAGCTGCCCGAACTGGCCTGGGCATCGGGGCGCTGGATACTACAGCACCGGTGTTGGTGCCTGATCCCAAGCAGCAGAATTTGCCAGCAGCACAGCCGATTCCGCAGGGAGAGTTCTGGGACGAATCGGCTCTCTACCTGGGGGCTGTGCGTCCCGGGCTTAACCGGAGCTGGTTGGCGGACTGGACGGCATTTCCTGTGAATTGACAGCGTTCCGGCTGTATGCGGAGCGGAGAAGTGAATCCCGTCCGGCGCCTAAAGCATGTTCAGAGTGACCAGTAGAACCCCGAGCGAAAACAGTATCCCCAACACAACGGCATAAGCAATTTTCCGTTTCGGTCTCGGGGGTGTGGGCGTGCTGGGTTGTTCCCGGATCTCCTCCAGGGAATCCGGCCAGGTCATGGCCGCGTGGCTGCTGTCGGACTTCAATGTCTCTCTCCCTCAATCGCCTGTATATGGTCTGTAAGGTCCTGACAGTGCTTATTTTTGTTGCCCGCAGAGCATAGACAGCTCTTTGAATAAAGTAAACTTATTCGCGTCTCGAATTATTGTGCGGCGTGGCTCACAGGGGTGCCGGTGCCGGCCAGATCGCGCAGCGTCATATGCCCGAAAGCTTCGTCGCGTACGTTTTGCATCTGCTCGATGATGTCCCGGGTCTGCACATGTGGGGGCAGATTGTAGAAACGCATACTGATGTCGGTTTCGCCTGCGCGAATGGCGTTGAGAATATTAACGACCGGCGTGGTGTCCGGGTCGCGCCCCGGCATGAGTGCGGACTGATCCTCCCCGACTTCCGCCAGGTAACCCAGGCTCAGAAGGCGGTCGATGATGGCATAGACCTCATGCGGCGGCAGATGCAGGTGCTTGACCAGAGCCGACGGTCGCCAGGCGGACTGCCCCTCGATGAAACTGTGGGTGACCAGACCCATGATGACCAGGGCGGCCTGCTCCTTGAGGTCAATGCCAATACGGACATCCAGCTTGGCGCGGGCCAGATGCTCGGTTCTCTGCAGCAGAAAAGCCACATGAGCACCCAGCAGGGTGACCAGCCAGCTTACATAGAGCCAGATGAGCAGGAAAATCAGGATGGCAAAGCCGGAATAAATGGCGTTGTAGTTGCTCGCCCCGGCTGCGAATTTGGCAAATATCCAGCTGGCGGTTTGCCACAGGATGCCGGCAAACAGGCCACCCGCAATCGCCGCCAGCGGCCGCACCCGCGTATTCGGTATAAAGAAGTAGAGAAAGGCAAAGCCCAGGCTGATCAGCAGATAGGGCAGCAGTTTGCCGGCGAGCAGAAACAGCGTGCCGAACGGTTCAATAGCCAATATGTGCTGTACGACGCTGTTGTTGAGCACGCTCGCAGTCAGACCCAGGGCGGAGACCAGCAGTACCGGTCCCACGATCAGTACGCTGAGGTATTCGCTGAAACGCCGCGCCAGGCTTCGCGAGCGGCGTATCTGCCAGACGAAATTCAGGCCGTTTTCAAGCTTCTGGATCAGGGAAACGGCTGCATACAGCAACAGGGCCAGGCCGATAGTGCCGAGCACCCCGACCTTGATGTTTTCGACAAAGCCGATAATGGTCTGGCTTAGCTCGGTGGCTTGCGGGCCGAGCGGCATAAGAAAATTGAGCAGCACAGGTTCAATGCGGTTGTGAACACCGAAGGCCTTGAGCAGCGAAAAGCTCAGGGCCAGTAGCGGCACCAGTGACAGCAGGCTGGTGTAGACCAGGCCCATCGCACGCAATGTAATCTGCGGATCGCTCAGATCCCTGGACACGATATAGCCGATCCGCAGGGTGCTGATGATCAGTTTCTGCAGACCGCTCAGTTGTTCCAGGTCGTCCTGCCAGAGTCGCGCTTCAAGGCGTTGCTGCCAGCTCTGTAGCATCAGTGCTCCAACCAGTGCTTGTATCCTGACCAAGACTAGCGCACCTGGCAGGAAGATTGCATCTATGTTTGTCCTGTATGCGGAGCGTTCGACGCAATGCATGCAGGTTTTTTTTGTGGGGAATGTTGGACGACAAAACTTGTCATACAACTGTCCCGGACGGTGCATAGAATCTGCGTGTAGATCCCGTCGGGGACGTTGACAGTGAAAATCCTATCCACTATGATGCACCGCAACATTATGTTGCGTTGCAGCATAATGCCAGGTTCAGATCAATTCGGGAGAATTTAGACATGGCAATTCAGGAATATGTAAACGACGCGCGCAGCCGCGTTGAAACCGCGGGCCAGCGTGCCCAGGCTGCTGGCAAGGCTGCTGTTGAAGCCGCCAAGCCGGTGCTTGAACTGGTGAAGGGCAATGCCCAGAAGCTGGTTGAAACCGAAAGCCAGGCCGCCAAGGACCTGCTGGACGTTGTGGTTGGTAGCGTGAACAAGGCGCGTGACGCCGGCGTTCAGGCTGTGGCCAACGACCCGGCTGCCTACCTGCCGACTTCCGGCAAGGACCGTGCGGTTGCTGCCTACAACGACACCGTTGCCCTGCTGACCAAGGCGGGTGAGGACGTTCAGGCTGCCGTCAAGAAGGGCGTTGAAGCAGTTCGCGCCGAACTGACCGGCAAGAAGGCTCCGGCCAAGAAAGCCGCCGCCAAGAAGCCTGCAGCCCGCAAGGCTCCGGCCAAGAAGCCGGCTGCCAAGAAGGCGCCTGCCAAGAAGACCACGGCTAAAGCTGCTGCTTAAGTCGTAGTACTTCGATATAAAAGGGCCAGTCGGGTAGCCGGCTGGCCCTTTCTTTTTGCCACAACCCCCTCGATCCCCCTTGACTCAAGGGGAAGTTTTCCAAAACCCGCTCAGTCTCACTTGACTCAAGTGGGAGGTTTCCACAATACCTTCGGTCCCCGGTGCCTTTAAGGGGAAGGCAGGGCCTTCAGGTCTTCCGCGAAACTTATATAGATACGCTGACGCGCCTGACTGAAGGCATTGATGACATCGGTCATGTTGTCGCTCTCAACGTCCACTGTTTCCAGATAACGCTTCTGCAGCACAAGCTCGCGGTTGCTGAACTGTTGCAGTCTCAACGCCAGTTCCAGCACGACCCGGTCCGTACCATCATCAAGGATGCGTTCCAGGCGCAGTACATCGCCGTCAATGCTGTAGGCGACTTCAGTGCGGATATCCGCCGCGATAACTTTGTCCGCGGCCTGCATATCCTGCAGATAATGAATCAGGCCCTGGGTGAGTAAATGAGCCGGTGGCTCCGACCAGTGATGGTAACGGTACTGCTCCAGCTTGCCCGTGCTGTGCGCCTGGCTGAACAGCAACGCCCGTTCGCTCAGTATGCCTTCAGCCTTCAGTCGTTCCACCCGGACACTTCCGCCCAGTGCGGGCGCGGGTAAAGGCTGTGTTTCGATGGGCAGGAAGCGATAGAAAACTTCCTTGGGCGGCGGGGGGCTGGCCACGCAGGCGCCAAGCAGCAGACTTGCCGCCAGCAACAAACATGAGTTCCGTCTTGTCATTCGTTAGGCCCCCGGATTTCCTCGCCACTGCCGGGTTCGGTACCGCGGATAATGACACTGGGGTTATTGCGAATCTGGCGGCTGAATTCCAGCAACTGCAGGCTGGCGGCGTCCAGGTTGTGCGTAAGTGAGTCGATATGCCGCGCCACCGTTTCCAGACTGAAACGCAGATCCTTGCCGCTGGCATCAATGTTGGGGCCCAGGTCGGTGACCACGGTTCTGATGTCCTGACTGATGCCGGCCAGCCGGGCCGAGGTCTGGTCGGCATTGGCCAGGATGCGATCAATGGCCGCCAGGTTGTCTTCGTTCAGGGCGCGGTCAATGTTCTTGCCGGCGGCGGCCAGGTCGCGCGAGAAAGCCTGGACATTATTAAGTATGTCCGGAGTCTGCGTCTGCAGCTCACCCGAGGTTTCCCGCAGGTTCGCTACCAGCGCTTGCAGGTCGCCACTGAGCAGATCGCCGGCCTTGGTGATCTGGTTGTTGAGATTGGTAATCAGCGGGAACAGGCCGTTACTGCTGAGGTCGGCAAAGGTGCGGGCCATGTCCTGCAGGGCGCCGAACATGCTGGCGCTGCCAATCGCAGGCAGGGTGTCGCCGGGTTCGAAATAATTCTGGCTCTTGCCGCCGCGAATCAGAATGGTCTTGGCTGACAGCACACTGGGCGACGATACAACCGTGACGCTGTCGTCCGGAATCTGCCAGTTCCTGTCCACGGCCAGTTCCAGGCGGAATTGCAGGCCTTCGTCACCGGGTTCGGGTTCGATATTCTGTACCTGGCCGATGGGGTAGCCCTCATAGACCACCTGGGTGCCATACTGCACGCCGGCTACATTATTGAGCACGGTGAAATAGCTGTGCGTAGGACCGGTGCGGCCGGTCAGCATGGCCAGCATCAGGAACAAGGTCACCAGCCCGGCCAGTACGAACAGGCCCACGGCAAACTGATTGATACGGTATTGCGTCACTTGTTGTTGCCCCTAGTCGATGCGCAGGCCGGTCAGGCGTTCAAGGTATTCGTCCACATCGGTAACGATCTCCTCGGTCCGCCGGTTCAGCAGATTCTGCACGCGTGGATTCGTACTGCCGCGGACCTGTTCAACGTTGCCGGCTTCCACGATCTCTCCCTTGTCCAGCACCGTAATACGGTCCGCGATCTTGAAGGCGCTGTCCAGTTCATGTGTGACTACCACCATGGTCATGCCGGTGGCGTCGCGCAGCTGCAGGATCAGGTCGTCCAGTGCGGCGGCGACCACCGGGTCCAGGCCGGCGCTGGGCTCATCCAGAAATAGCAACTGCGGGTCCATGATGATGGCCCGCGCCAGGGCGGCGCGTTTGGTCATGCCGCCCGACAGTTCGGCCGGCATCAGCGCTTCGAATCCGGCAAGGCCCACAACCTCCAGTTTCAGGCGCAGCATCACTTCCATGGTGCTGCGGTCCAGGCGTGTATGTTCCAGCAGGGGCAGCATGACATTCTCACCGACACTGAGTGAACTGAGCAGGGCGCCAAACTGGAAAGCCACGCCGATTTTCTTGCGGATTTCCAGCATGTCGGTCTGGCTGGCTGTGGTGATGTCATGGCCCAGCATGTGAATGGCGCCGGAGCGGGGGTGTTCCAGCGCCAGCAGATGACGCAGCAGGGTGCTCTTGCCGGAGCCCGAGCCGCCCATAATGACCATGATCTCGCCCTCGCGGACATCCATGCTCACTTCTTTCAGGATTTTGCGGTCGCCGTAGTAGACAACCAGATCCTTTACCGAGATAGCCGTGTCCGCCTGGCTGTTCATGTCAGCGGGCCAGCAGGAAGGTGAACAGCATGTCGGTAATGACAATGGCGGAAATGGCATGCACCACCGAGCGTGTGGTGGCATGGCCAATACCTTCCGCGCCACCACTGACATTGGCGCCATTGATGACGCCGATCAGGGCGATCAGAATGCCGAACAGCAGACTCTTGCCCAGCCCGTGCATGAGATCATCCACGGTCAGGATTTCCACCAGCTGCTCGAAATAAGCGCCCAGCGACATGCCCAGTTCCATGGAGACGTACAGCCCTGCGCCGAACAGGGCGACGCAGTCAGAAAACCAGCTGAGCGCAGGCAGCATGATCAGAATGGCCAGTAAAGCAGGGGCCACCAGGTAACGTACGGGTTGAATGCCCATCACTGTCAGGGCATCCAGCTCCTGGTTGATTTTCATGGTGCCGATGCGTGCCGCCAGCGCTGAACCGGTGCGGCCGGCAACCAGGATGCCGGTAATCATGGGGCCGAATTCGCGGGTCACCGAAAGGGCAATGCCGAGGGTGACATTGTGTTCGGCGCCAAACACACGCAGCGAATAGATACCCTGGATGGCCAGCATGATGCCGATGGCCAGGCTTAGTACGGTAACAATGGGCAGGGCGCCGATGCCGATTTCCATGGCCTGGGCAAAGACTGCGCGCAAGCGTACGGGTTGGCGTTGTCCGGGCCCCATAAACAGCCAATAGATGGATTCGAGCAGGATCGCTGCAGCCTGACCGAATTCGGTGATGCCGCTGATGCTGCGCCGGCCTATCCCCTCGATGAACGCGCGCATGGCTGTGGGGTGCTTAGTCGAGAATGCTGAAGACCCGGTCCAGCCGGGCCAGGGCCAGCACCTTCAACGTGGCCGGGCTGACCTGACGCAGATGAAATTCGACCTTGCGGCTGCGGGCTTTCTGCAGGGCCTCAACCAGACTCGCGACCCCGGAAGAGTCGATGTAATCGACGGCCGACATGTCCACGTGTACTGCGCTGTGCTGAGTCACGCAGTGCAACAATGCGGCACGCGCTGCCGGCGATTTGTCCAGATCGATTTCGCCGGTCAGGTAAACGATGGCCTGGCCATCGTTGATATCCACGCGGTATTCCATACTCAGACGCTCCCCCTGTTACAGCTCTTTTAACATAACCAGACAGTTACCGCTGTGACGTTGTTGTGAATCGTTGATCGTTTCGAAGTAGACCTTGTCCATGATGCTGTTGATGAACTGGTTGCCCAACCCGCCGGGCTTCAGTTCAGACGACTGTCTGGGATTGCAGGCAGTGGGCGGGACCGTGGGCGCCTGATCACGCAGGCGGATGGTCAGGGTTCTGCCGCTCAGGTCCAGAGATCCTTCGATCTCGCCTTCGGGCTGGCCTTCGTAGGCATGCCGGATAATGTTCTGGCAGGCTTCATCCACCGCCAGCACGATGTTGTCCTTGAGTTCCGCCGGATAGTCCAGAGCGGCAAAGGCGTGGTGTATCAGGTCACGTACCAGCGCCAGCCGGTCGGGTATGGCGGTGACTCGGAAACTCAGCGGCAGGCCGGGTTGCCGGCTCTCCGGAGTCTCCAGTCCAAGCAGTGTGACGTCGTCGCGCAATGGACGGGAATCGTCGGCCAGGCGGTTAACAATGGATTCGAGACGATCGTGCAGGTTTTCATCCGCCAGTTCATCCAGTAGTCGGCAGAAGCCCTCCAGCTCGAGCTCGCTGCCGTCGGCCAGGCGGCCTTCGGTGACACCATCCGTATAGAGATAGAGTTGTCCGCTGCAAAGCAGCAGCTCGTCTTCCGGATAACGGTTGTCCTCGGTTTCGCAGAGGATACCCAGCGGCGGCATGGCGCTGGAAAGTTGCCGGAAACGGCCGTGTGCATGACGTAGCAGGGTAGGCATGTGGCCAGCGCTGCTGAGGCAAACCCGCCCTGTGTCGGGTTCGTAAACGCCCACCGTCATGGTCACGAACATGCCGGCGGTGATGGTTTCGCAGAGTTCGTGATTGAGCATGGCAAGCAGCCGGCCGGGCTCCGGCACGGATTTGGCCAGCATGCGAAACAGGCTGGTGGTCTTGACCATGAGCAGGGCGGCGTTAAGTCCCTTGCCGGATACGTCCGCCACCGCAAAATACAGACGGCCGTCCGGCAGGGGTACGACGTCATAAAAGTCACCCGACATTTCCCGCGCTGGATGGCTGATGCCACAAACGTTGGCCGGCAGGCGGCTGCAATCGGGCAGCAGGCTGCGCTGCACCTTTGCCGCCAGAACCAGTTCCTGACGTACTCTTTCCCTGCTCAGCAGCTCGCGGGTCATGTCGGCGTTGTTCATGGCCATGGCCGCGGCGCTGGCCAGGCTGCGCATCAGTTCAATATCCCGCTGGCTGAACTGGCGTACCTGCTCACCGTCCGGTGCAAGCGGGTTTACCACGCTTACAGCTCCCAGGGTGCGGCCGTGAATACTCATCGGGGCCGCCAGAACCGCGCGCGTGATAAAGCCGGAGCTGGCGTCCGCATCCGAGAAGAAGTCGGGGTCCTTGTCGACGTCGGCAACCCATTGCACTTCGTTTTTCTCTACCGAGCGGCCAACAATGCCGGAGCCGGCCGGCAGGCGCAGGCCGGTGATGTCCACCGGGCCTATGCAGGCGTGGCAAACCAGTTCACTGTCGTTGTTTTCCAGCAGGAACAGCGAGCTGCCCGCAACTCGCATGGCATCGCGTATGCGCCCCAGCGCCTTGAGATGCACGCTGGCCAGGTCGTCAGTGGTGGCATAGTCGCGCGTCAGGTCCGCCATGAGATCGAGATAATCGCTTTCAGGCGTACGCGCCCCCACTGTTAGCGGTGGTGCGTCGGTTTCCGGAGTGGGGGCGGAAGACATGGACTGGGCCGGTGACCCGCAGCTTCAGGACTTGCTGGTCTTGCGCGTGCGGGTGCCGCTTCTGCCAGTGGATTTGCGTGTGGTGCTGCGTTTCTTCGGAGCCGGTTGTTCAGGTTCTTCCGTGGTAAAGGAGTTGGCCATCGACATTAGGCGCTTCCAGGCCTTGCTGCCGGTCTCGATGTTCTCCTTGAGGAACTGGGCGGGGTCAAAGTGTTCGATGCCACTGCCGATTTTAAGGCGCAGGTAGTCGACCATGTCTTCCTGCAGAGCGCCGACATCCGGCAGTCCCAGGAAGCGCCGCAGCTCCTCCGGTTTTACGTCGATTTCAATCTTGATAATCATCAGGCTGTCACCAATGCGCTTCTGGTGTAAGTACGACCTTGCCGTCGCGGCTGGATTGCTGGGCCTGCCGCACAGCATCGCGGATGCGTTCCAGAGGATACGTGCCGGCTATTTCCGCGCGCAAGCGACCCGCTGCAACATGCTGGCTCAGACTGTGTAGGCGCTGCACCATCGCCTGGCGGCCATGCTCGCGCAACCAGTTGAGCAGCCAGAAGCCGGTAACGCGGATGTCACGGAAAATCAGCAGGCTGGGATCAATTTCACAAGCCTGTCCGGACATGCGGCCATAGCTGACCAGGGTGCCGCCTTCGCTCAGGCAGCGCGCCAGCACATTGCTGCCTGCGCCACCCACGGCATCGATCGCCAGTCGTACAGGGTCGCCGCCGACAATGGCTTTGACCTGGTCGGGAATATCCTGGCCCTTGTCCACGATGACTTCGGTAGCGCCCAGCTCATTCAGCTGCAGTTCCACACCGCCGCCACGGCGTACCAGGTTGATAGTCTTGATGCCGCGCTGTTTGGCGAGGGCAGCCAGGTAGTGGCCCACCGAGGAGTTGGCGGCATTCTGGATGATCCAGTCACCCGGCTGCAGATCGACAATGTCGCCGAGCAGCAGGTCTGCGGTGAGCGGGTTGATCGTCATCATGCTCGACTGCACCGGGTCGGTGTTGTCCGGGAGCTTGACGAGTTCTTCGGCGCTACTGCGCATCTGCTGACACCAGGTGCCGCTGCCCAGTGGCAGAAGAACCAGATCGCCTGTCTTGATGTGGCTGACTCCGCGGCCGGCTTCCAGCACCCGGCCGACGCCTTCGTTGCCGGGTGTCGCCGGCAAGGGCGGGAGCAGGCCGTATTCACCGCTGACCGTGAGCAGGTCCGAGGGATGGATGGGTGTGGCCTCGACAGTGACCAACGCCTCGCCGTCGGCGGGGTAGCCGGGGTCGTGATCGACCAGTTCGAGAACTTCCGCTGGGTTGCCGAATCGGCTGAACTGAATTGCGCGCATCGTTATCTCCTCAGCACAACCCGGAGACCGGATCATCGCCGGGTTATGCGATGTTCTTCACTGGAAATATAGCCAGCTTGGCGGGCGCTTGTCATGTGTTTTGCGAAAAGTCGCTGAAAAAACAAGAAAAAAGCGGCCCTCAGGCCGCTTTTTCCGGTGTTGCCGTGAAGTCTGGCGCGAATCAGCTGCCCGTCACCCGCGTCTGTGCTTCGCGATACTTGTCGGCGGTTTTCTGCAGGATGTCTTCGGGCAGATGCGGCGCCGGCGGGGTCTTGTCCCAGTCCAGGGTTTCCAGGTAGTCGCGTACGAACTGCTTGTCGAAGCTGGGCGGGCTGATGCCCGGGCGATAGCTGTCGGCCGGCCAGAAGCGAGAGGAGTCGGGCGTCAGGGCCTCGTCGATCAGCAGCAGGTTGTCGTTCTCGTCCAGGCCGAACTCGAATTTGGTGTCGGCGATGATGATGCCTTTCTCACGGGCAAAATCGGCCGCTTCCTTGTAGATGCGCAGACTGACGTCACGCACTTTCTCGGCCAGTTCGCGGCCCAGCAGTTTGACCGTGGCGTCGAAATCAATGTTCTCGTCGTGTTCCCCGACCTCGGCTTTGGTCGAAGGCGTATACAGCGCTTCGGGCAGTTTGTCGGCCTGCTGCAGTCCTTCAGGTAGCTGGATGCCGCATACCGAACCGGTCTTCTGGTAGTCCTTCCAGCCGGAGCCGATGATGTAGCCGCGCACGATGGCTTCCACCGGCAGCGGCCGCAGTTTCTTGACCACGATGGCGCGACCTTCCACTTGGGCGCGTTCCTCGGCGTCGGGCAGGGCTTGTTCCAGGGTCATGTCGGACAGGTGGTTGCCGATAATGTCTTTGGTGCGCTCGAACCAGAAGTTGGAGACGGCGGTCAGCACGGCACCCTTGCCGGGAATGGGGTCGGGCAGGATCACGTCGAAGGCCGAGAGGCGATCGGTGGTCACAATCAGCAGGTGATCGTCACCCACGCTGTAGATATCACGCACCTTGCCGCGGTTGAGCAGCGGCAGGCTCTTGATGCTGGATTCGAACAATGCGTTTTGCATGGCGAAGGCTTCATCTGGTTGGAAAGGGAGCGGCGCATTGTACCTGTCCTGTGTTGCTGGAGGGAACAGGGTTGCGGTGTTAAAGCTTTGCGAGAGCGTCGGCCGCATGGACGCGGCCGTCGGAGCGTACAGGGATGTATTCACAGCGTTCTCGCAAAGCTTTAACGCTGCAACTGCCCCTGCCAAAAAAGCTGCAACAGCAGGGTCCATCGGGTAAAGTAGCCGCCCCGAAAGCACTGTATTGGCAAGCGTCATGGCCCGACAAGAAGCATTGATCGCCCCCTCCATCCTGTCCGCCGATCTGGCGCGGCTCGGCGAGGACGTCGAGCGCGTGCTCGAAGCCGGCGCCGACATCGTGCATTTCGATGTCATGGACAACCACTACGTGCCGAATCTCACCTTCGGCCCACCCATCTGCAAGGCCCTGCGTGACTATGGCATCAGCGCGCCCATCGACGTACACCTGATGGTGTCGCCGGTGGACCGCCTGATTGGCGATTTCGCCGAGGCCGGCGCCAGCTATATCACCTTTCACCCCGAGGCATCCGGGCATATCGACCGCAGTCTGCAGCTGGTGCGTGACAGCGGCTGCAAGTCCGGACTGGTGTTCAATCCCGCCACGCCGCTGGATTACCTGGACTATGTGATGGACAAGGTCGACATGATTCTGTTGATGTCGGTCAATCCCGGTTTCGGCGGCCAGAGTTTCATTCCCTCGGCGCTGGACAAGCTGCGCGCGGCCCGCGCACGCATCGACGCCAGCGGCCGTGACATTCGCCTGGAAATCGACGGCGGTGTGAAAGTGGACAACATCGGCGAAATCGCCGCCGCCGGCGCCGATACCTTCGTGGCCGGTTCCGCCATCTTCAACAGCGACGACTACAAGGCAACCATCGACGCCATGCGTGGCGCCATTCAATCCACCTAGCGCCCAGTCTGTAAACCATGCCCATTCAAGGTTCCTACGCCATGACGCCGCAGCGCCGCGTGCCGTTGGTGCGTGAAGCGCCGGCGGACCTGGATACGCCGCTGTCGGTGTATCTGAAACTGGCGGATGCGCCCTACAGCTATCTGTTCGAATCAGTGCAGGGCGGCGAGCGCTGGGGCCGTTACTCGATTATCGGCCTGCCGTGCCGCGAGATCATCAAGGTGCGCGGATTCGAGGTCAGCGTGGAGCGAGACGGCGAGCTGGTTAGTCAGGAAACCGTCGACGACCCGCTGGCCTGGATCGAAGCCTATGCCGACCAATTTGATGTGCCCGAGCCGCCCGACCTGCCGCGCTTGACCGGCGGGCTGGTGGGCTATTTCGGTTATGACACCGTGCGCTATATCGAACCGCGCCTGCGCGGCCAGGCGGACGGCAAACCCGACCCGCTGGGTACGCCGGATATTCTGCTCATGTTGTCCGATGAGCTGGTGGTGTTCGACAACCTGGCCGGGCGACTGTTTGCCATCGTGCATGCCGATCCGTCTTCGCCGGAAGACATGACGCGCGCCGAAGCACGTCTGGATGAAATTGTTGAAGGTATGCGCCAGCCACTGACGCCGCCGCCGGCGCCTGCGCTGCAGGCCGGTGACCGGCCGGCGGTGGAATTCGTCTCCGGCTTTACGCAGGAAGGCTACGAGGCGGCGGTGGAACGTATCCGTGAATACATCCGTGCCGGCGATGTCATGCAGGTGGTGCCCTCGCAACGGCTCACAGCCAAGTTCAGTGGTTCGCCGCTGGGTCTGTATCGCGCGCTGCGCAGCTTGAATCCCTCGCCCTACATGTTCTGCCTCAACCTGGGCGATCATCATGTGGTGGGTGCGTCCCCGGAAATCCTGCTGCGGGTCGAAGACGGTGAAATCACCGTGCGGCCCCTCGCCGGCACGCGTCCGCGCGGTCATACCGAGGCCGAGGATCGCGCCTATGAAGAGGACCTGCTGGCTGATCCCAAGGAAATCGCCGAGCACCTGATGCTGATCGATCTGGGCCGCAACGACGCCGGGCGCGTGGCCGAGGTGGGGTCGGTGGAAGTGACCGACCAGATGATCGTCGAGCGTTATTCACATGTCATGCATATCGTCTCGAATGTCACCGGCAAGCTGAAACCCGGGATCAGCGCCATGGATGCCCTGCGCGCCACGTTCCCGGCCGGCACGCTGTCCGGTGCGCCGAAGATCCGCGCTCTGGAAATCATTGATGAACTGGAGCCGGTCAAGCGTGGCGTCTACTCCGGCGCGGTCGGTTACCTGGGCTGGAACGGCAACATGGACACCGCCATCGCCATCCGCACCGCCGTGATCAAGGACGGCCAGCTGCATGTACAGGCCGGCGCCGGCATCGTCGCCGACTCGGTGCCGAGCAAGGAGTGGGAAGAAACCATGAACAAGGCGCAGGCGGTGATCCGGGCGGCGGGCATGGCCGAGGGGGCGTCGCAATGAGTCTTTCACAGAACGTAGCGAGCGAAGTCAGGTCGCTAGCCACCGGAGCGCAGGAGCCGCAGCGTATATCTCAATACGTGAGGATTCCGAGCATCGCTGGCATGCGAGATGACGAGCGTAGTAGTTGTGGGGAAGGCTCATGATTCTGATGATCGACAACTATGACTCCTTCACCTACAACCTGGTGCAATACCTGGGTGAATTGAATGCCGACGTGGCTGTGCGCCGCAACGACCGCATCACGGTAGCCGAGATCGAGGCGCTGGAGCCCGAGGGCATTGTCATTTCGCCAGGACCCTGCACACCCAACGAGGCCGGCGTGTCGCTGGAAGTCATCGGGAAAATGGCTGGCCGTCTGCCGATCCTGGGTGTCTGCCTGGGTCATCAGGCCATCGGTCAGGCTTTTGGCGGCGAGGTGGTACGTGCCCGCGAGGTCATGCACGGCAAGATCTCGAAGATCTATCACAACGGCCAGGGCGTGTTTACCGGCCTGCCCAGTCCCTTCGATGCCACCCGCTATCATTCGCTGGTGGTGGCCAAGGACAGTCTGCCGGATTGTCTGGAAGTCACCGCCTGGACACAGGGCGAAGACGGACAGGTGGATGAAATCATGGGCCTGCGTCACAAGACGCTGGACGTGGAAGGGGTGCAGTTTCATCCCGAGTCCATCCTCAGCGAGCACGGCCACGCCCTGCTCAAGAATTTTCTCGAGCGCTGTGCATAAAGAAGGTGAGCGCCATGCCGGATAAAACCCTGCTGCAACGCCAGTTGCAACCCCATTTGCAACAAGTCATCGAAGGCCGCGACCTGAGCGCCGAACAGATGCGCGAGGCGATGAACACCATCATGAGCGGCGAAGCCACGGACGCCCAGATCGGCGGTTTCCTGGTGGCGCTGCGCATGAAAGGCGAGACCGTGGCCGAGATCGCTGCGGCCGCGCAGGTGATGCGTGAACTGGCCACCCCGGTGCCGGTCGATCCCGCTTATCGTGATGAACTGGTGGATACCTGCGGTACCGGCGGCGATGCTTCCGGCCTGTTCAATGTGTCCACCGCCTGCGCCTTCGTGGTGGCCGCGGCCGGCGGCCGCGTGGCCAAGCACGGCAACCGTTCGGTCTCCAGCAAGTCCGGCAGTGCCGACGTGCTGGAAGCGGCCGGCGTACAGCTGGCGCTGAGTCCCGAACAGGTGGCGCAGTGCGTGGCCGAAGTGGGCGTGGGCTTCATGTTCGCACCCGGTTTTCACGGCGCCATGAAGCATGCCATCGGCCCGCGTCGGGAACTGGGCGTGCGCACCATTTTCAATATTCTGGGACCGCTGACCAATCCGGCCGGCGCGCCCAACCAGGTGCTGGGCGTGTTCAACGGCCACCTGACCGAGCCACTGGCGCAGGTGCTGAATACGCTGGGCAGCCGCCATGTGCTGGTGGTGCACGGCGAGGACGGCCTGGACGAATTCAGTATCAATGCGCCCACCCGCGTGGCCGAACTCATGAATGGCCAGGTCACCAGCTATACCCTGGCGCCGGAAGATGTCGGGCTGCAGCGTGGTTCACTGGATGCGCTGCGGGTGGAGGATGCCGCCGGCAGCCTGGATCTGATCCGTGGTGTATTCGCCGGCGAAAAGAACATCGCCCGCGACATGATCGCTCTCAACGCCGGTGCGGCGCTGTACGTGGCCGGCAAGGCGCAGGATATCCGCAGTGGCGTTGCGCTGGCACTGGAAGTGATCGATAGCGGTGCAGCCAGCGCCAGGCTGCAGGCCCTGGTCGAACTCAGCCAGTCTTTCGTGGAGGCGCTGTGAGCGACATCCTGACCGAAATCCTGGCGCACAAGCGCGGCGAAGTCGCCGCGGCCAGAACGGCACATCCGCTCGAAGAAATCGAGGCAATAGCCGCGGGCATTTCCGAGCCACGGGGTTTTGCCGCTGCCTTGCGTGATCGCATCGAAAACGGCGGCGCCGGCGTGATCGCCGAGGTCAAGAAAGCCTCGCCCAGCAAGGGTCTCATCCGCGAGGACTTCGACCCGGCCTGGATCGCCGCCCGCTACGCAGCCGGCGGCGCGGCCTGCCTGTCGGTGCTGACCGATCGCAAGTATTTTCAGGGCGCGGCTGAATATCTGCAGCAGGCGCGCGAGGCCTCGGGCCTGCCGGTGCTGCGCAAGGATTTCATGATCGATACCTACCAGGTGACCGAGGCCCGCGCCATGGGTGCCGACTGCATCCTGCTGATCGTGGCGGCGCTGGAAGACGGGCAGATGAATGAACTCAATGCCGCTGCGCTGGAGCAGGGCATGGACGTGCTGGTGGAAGTGCATGATGCCGCCGAACTGGATCGCGCCCTGGCGTTGAACGATGCCGCCGGCCGGGTGTTGCTGGGCATCAACAACCGCAACCTGCGTACTTTCGAAACCACCCTGCAGACCACCATTGATCTGTTGCCGCGTATTCCCGAGGGACGCCTGGTGGTGACCGAAAGCGGTATCGGCGGTCATGAAGATGTCGCGTTCATGCGCGAACATGGCGTCCATGCCTTCCTGGTCGGCGAATCCCTCATGCGCGCGGACGATCCCGGCGTGGCGCTGGAACACCTTCTGGAGACCAACTAATGGCGATGAAAGCCCGTATCAAGTGGATTGAAAACGCAGCCTGGGTTGGCGAAACCGGCAGCGGTCACGGCCTGGTGATCGACGGTCCGGCCGAAATCGGCGGACGTAACCTGGGTGTGCGTCCGATGGAGTTGATCCTGCTGGGTGTGGGCTCCTGCTCGGCCATGGACGTGATCCATATCCTGAAGAAGGGCCGCCAGCCGGTGGAGGACGTGGTGATCGAGCTCAAGGGTGAGCGCGTCGACAGCGATCCCAAGGTGTTTACAGATATTCATCTGCATTTTAAGGTCATGGGCGAAGGTCTTAATGAGCGTCAGGTGGCCCGTGCGGTGCAGCTGTCAGCGGAAAAATACTGTTCGGCGTCGATCATGCTTCAGGCGTCTGTGAACATCACGCACAGCCACGAAATCATCGCGGTAGATAGCGAGAACTAGTTTGCGCATAATACGCGCCCATTCACGACTTTCTCAGGGAGCGCCCCGAATTGAAAAAGTCTGATAAGAAGCTGAAATTGCACGGGTTTAACAACCTGACCAAGACACTCAGCTTCAACATCTACGACATCTGCTATGCGCGTACCGATGCCCATCGTCAGGAGTACATCGAGTACATCGACGAGGCCTATAACGCCGAGCGCCTGACCAACATCCTCACCGAGGTGTCGAATATCATCGGCGCCAATCTTCTCAATGTGGCGCGTCAGGATTACGAGCCGCAGGGCGCCAGCGTCACCATGCTGATCTGTGAAGAGCCGATCAGTGAGGAAGACCTGCCACGCGAAGTGCTCAAGGATTCGGTGGTCGGTCATCTGGACAAGAGTCATATCACCGTTCACACCTATCCGGAGAGCCATCCGGACCAGGGCATCAGCACCTTCCGTGCCGATATTGATGTCTCTACCTGCGGTGTGATTTCCCCGCTCAAGGCCCTGAACTACCTGATCAGCAGTTTCGAGTCGGACATCGTGATCATGGATTACCGCGTGCGCGGCTTCACCCGCAACATCCGCGGGCGCAAGCATTTCATCGATCACAAGATCAATTCCATTCAGGACTTCCTGGCCCGCGATATTGTCGACCGTTACGACATGGTCGATGTGAACGTGCATCAGGAATACATGTACCACACCAAGATGCGTCTCAAGAATCTCGACCTCGATACTTACCTGTTTGGTGAGGCGGAAGATCTCACGAAAAAGGAAGGGCGCAATATCCGCAAGCGGGTGCAGCATGAAATCGAGGAAATCTTTTACGGACGTAATCTGCCCAAGTAGCCAGCCGCGACTTGCCTGTTACTATTTGTTGACCCGAACGGATTTTAAGTAAAGGTGATTTCGTGTCAGCACCCAAGGTATTGGTCTTTGCCGGCAGTCTGCGTCAGGCATCCCTGAACAAGCAGCTGGCTGCTGTGGCAGCCGCGGTGGCGGAAGCAGCGGGCGCTGATGTCACCCATATCGATCTGCGTGATTACCGCATACCGCCTTACGACGGCGACATGGAAACGGGCGGTGGCATTCCGGAGCGGGCGCAGATCCTGCGCAATCTCATGGAGGACCACGATGCCTTCATCATTGCATCGCCGGAATACAACAGTTCCATACCCGGCACATTGAAAAATTATCTGGACTGGGTTTCCAGGCCGGATGGCGATGTGCCCGGTCTGGCGGCTTACAAGGGCAAGGTGGCAGCCATCCTGTCGGCATCACCCGGACGTCTGGGCGGCCTGCGCGGCCTGATGCACCTGCGCGACATTCTCGAGAACATGGGTGTACTGGTGATCCCCGAGCAACATGCCGTCAGTCAGGCGGCCGATGCGTTTGCATTCGACGGCGGGCTCAAGAACGAGCGCGATCAGCAGGCCGTGGAAAAAGTGGTGCAGCGGCTGGTGAAAGTCAGCGCACGCCTGGCTGGGGGCTAGAACCAGTAAGCGGTCCGCGTCATGACTCTGGACGCAAGTTTCATTACATCCCGGATCGGTCGCGGCAGATTGGCGCCACCGGCCTGCCTGGCGGTTTCGCCGTGATGGGCTTCGTCCGCCTTCATCTGTTCCACGATAGCCCGGCTGCGCTGGTCCTGTTCCGGCAGTTTCTTCAGGTGTCCTTCCAGATGGTCACAGACCTGTTTTTCCGTTTCGGCGACAAAGCCCAGGCTCCATTTGTCACCGGCCAGACCGGCCGCGGCGCCGATGGCGAAGGAACCGACATACCAGAACGGACCCAGACGGCTGGGTTTCTCACCCAGCTCGGCCAGGCGTTCTTCGCACCAGGCCAGATGATCCTCTTCTTCGCGGGCTGCCTCTTCCATGGCTTCGCGTACTTCGGGCAGGCGGGCGGTTGCGGCCTGGCCCTGATAAAGCGCTTGTGCGGCGACTTCTCCGGCATGATTCACGCGCATCAGGCCGGCGGCATGACGGCGCTCACGGGGGCTGAGCGTATCGTTCCCGGCATCCTGGCCCGGGCTTTCGCGGTGCTTGAGTTGCTCACCGCCATGCAGTGTCTTCAGGCCCTGGCTCAGGTCCATGAGAAAGCGGTCGGCGAGTGAATAGCGGCGTGTCATATCGGCATTATAACCTGCGGATAAATGGCTCACGCAAAGCTCGGAGAACGCAAGAGAAACATGATCAAACATATTTTCCTAAAGCCTTTGCGCCTTTGCGCCCTGGCGTGAGATAAATAGATTCAGTTGTAACGGACTCCCCGTAATGCCGCTTAATCCCGAACAATTCGCTGCACAAATCAAACGCAAGCTGCCGCATATTGCCCTGGTCGCCGGCGATGAACCCCTGCTGGTGCAGGAAGCCGCGGATGCTTTCAGAACTGCTGCAAGAGCGCAGGGCTTTGAGGAGCGCGAAGTACTCTATGTCGAATCCGGTTTCGACTGGGGCCAGCTATCGGCGGCCAGCGCCAGTCTTTCCCTGTTCGCCAGCCGGCGCCGTATTGAACTGCATATGGGCGACAAGGGACCGGGCCGGGAAGGCAGTGAGGCCCTGGTGGCCTTTGCCAATAATCCGCAGGACGATGTGGTGCTGTTGGTGACCGCCAATACCCTGGACAAGAGTGCACGCAACAGCAAGTGGTTCAAGACGATCGAGAGCGCCGGCAATACGATGTATGCCTGGCCGGTCAAGGGTGTTGACTACGAACGCTGGGTGGCGGGCAGGCTGCAGGCGGCCGGTCTACGCGCAGGGCGTGAGGTGGTGCAGTGGCTGGCGGCCCTGACCGAAGGCAATCTGCTGGCCTGCAAGCAGGAAGTTGCCAAGCTGGCGCTGCTGTGTCCGGATGGCGAGCTCAGCCTTGACGCGGCCGAGCAGGCGGTATCCGACCATGCGCGCTTCGATGCCTTTGATCTGGTCGACAAGCTGCTGCTCGCACAGCCGGCTGCCGCGCTGAGAAGCCTGTGGCGGCTGCGGGAAGAAGGCGAGGAACCCTTGGGTGTTCTGGCCTCGCTGGTCTGGTCCCTGCGGGGCGTTGAACGTATTGCCGTGGCGCTGGAAACGCGGGGCAATCTGGAAGCCGCCTTTCGCGACGCGCGCGTCTGGGGGCCGAAGCGCAAGGCCTTTGAGAGCGCCGCCCGTCGCCTGGGAAGTGCGCGGATTCATCAGGCGCTCGGTATTGCCTCCTCGGTGGATCGGGCCAGCAAAGGCATGAGTTCCGACTCACCCTGGGAGGAACTGGTAAAATTATGCGCATGTCTTACGCAGTTGCCGATATCGCCGCAGGTGGCCCCGGCACTGAACCTGAAAGTGAGTAGCGTTACATGAATGCACAGACAGCCCAGCAGATCGGGGCTGACCAGGACAAACTGAGCCAAGAGGCGCTGGCAGACAAGATGCTTGGCGTGGGTGCGGCTGCGCGCCAGGCTTCCCGCGCCATGGCGGCAGCCGACACCAATGCCAAGAACGCCGCCCTGCTGATTCTTGCCGAGGCCATTGAGGCCGAGCGCGAAGCGCTGATGGCGGCGAACAAGCGTGATCTCAAGGCGGCCGAGGACAGCGGGCTGGATGCTGCGCTGCTGGACCGGCTGGAACTGACGGCCGAGCGCATTCAGGGCATGGCTGACGGCGTGCGTGAAATCGCCGCCCTGCCGGACCCCATTGGCGCCATTACCGATCTCAACTACCGGCCTTCAGGCATCCAGGTGGGGCGCATGCGCGTGCCACTGGGTGTGGTCGGCATCATTTATGAGTCACGCCCCAACGTCACGGCGGATGCCGCGGCGCTGTGCCTTAAATCGGGTAACGCGGCGATTCTGCGCGGGGGGTCGGAAGCGCGCGAATCCAACCTGGCCATTGGCCGCTGCATATCCGGTGCACTGCAGGCTGCCGGTTTGCCGGCAACAGCGGTACAGGTGGTGGATACCACCGACCGGCGTGCGGTCGGCGAACTGTTGCGCATGGACAAGTATGTGGACGTGATTGTGCCACGCGGCGGCAAGGGCCTCATTGAATACGTGGCCGAACATGCACGGGTGCCGGTCATCAAGCATCTGGATGGTGTTTGTCATGTATTCATTGACCAGGATGCTGATCTGGACAAGGCCGTAGCAGTTGCGGTGAATGCCAAGACCCAGCGTCTGGGCACCTGTAACACCATGGAAACCCTGCTGGTGTCACAGGCTGTGGCCGCTCAGGTACTGCCCTGGCTGGCGAAGGAATACCAGGCCAAAGACATTGAGTTGCGCGGCTGCGATCGTACACATGCAGTACTGGCCGATATCAAGGCCGCGACGGAAGAGGACTGGCGTACTGAATATCTCGACGCCATTCTCTCGATTCGTGTAGTGGATGATCTGGATGCCGCTATCGCACATATCAACGAATACGGTTCAGGTCATACCGACTGTATCGTGACCGAAAGCGTGACCCGCGCGCGCCGCTTCCTGAGGGAAGTCGATTCCAGTTCGGTCATGGTCAATGCTTCGACGCGTTTTGCCGATGGTTTTGAGTATGGTCTGGGTGCGGAGATTGGTATCAGCACCGACAAGTTCCATGCCCGCGGTCCCGTGGGTCTGGAAGGGCTCACGTCACTGAAGTACGTCGTGTTTGGCGACGGACACGTACGTTAGTCGTGGCGGGCCTTAACAAGCCGATCGGCCTGCTCGGCGGCACTTTTGATCCCATCCATAACGGTCATTTGCGTCTGGCGGTGCAACTGCGTGATCAACTGGGGCTGGCCTCGGTACGCCTCATTCCCAGCGCCCGGCCGCCGCATCGTGACGTGCCGGGAGCAACGCCGGGTCAGCGCGCCAAGTGGATTCGCGTGGCGGTGTCCAGTGAACCGCGCCTGGATCTGGACGATCGTGAGCTGATCCGCCCGGGTCTGTCCTACACCATTGATACGCTGACGTCGCTGCGCGAGGACCTGCCGGATACGCCGCTGTGCCTAGTCATGGGAATGGACGTGTTCGCGCAGATTCATACCTGGCACCGCTGGCAGGAACTGCTGGACTATTGCCACATTATCTACGTGCCCCGTCCAGGTGTGCGCGCGCAGATCAACGAGGAAGTCAAAGCCTGGATCGGCGACCGCGAAATCGAGGACGCACGCGCCCTGGGTGATCGCCTGGCCGGCTTTGTCTATCACGCTCTGTTCCCGCTGCTGGAAATTTCCGGCAACGAAATCCGCCGCCTGATCGGTCACGGACATAGTCCACGCTATCTGCTGCCGGATCAGGTTTGGCGGGATATTGAAGAAATTGGTGCATACACCGAACCGGCGCAGGCTGAAGATATCTGATGCAAGCTGACGAACTACTGGCCCTGGTGGAAAAGGCGCTGGACGACCTCAAGGGGCTCAACATTCAGGTACTGGATGTCGAAGAACTGACCACCATCACTTCCAGGATGGTGATCTGTACCGGCACTTCGCAGCGCCATGTCAAATCTCTTGCGGATAACGTCATTCACGACGCCAAGCAGGCCGGCGTGCGGCCCTATGGCGTCGAGGGTATTGAGCAGGCCGAATGGGTGTTGGTCGACCTGGGTGAGATTGTCGTGCATATCATGCAGGCTCAGTCCCGTGCGTTCTATCAACTTGAGAAACTCTGGGCCGCCTCTGTGAAAGAATCCGCCGCGCATACCTGATGCGTATCCACCTGCTGGCGGTTGGCCGGCGTATGCCAGGCTGGGTCGAGGCAGGTGTTGCCGAATATCTCAAGCGCTTCCCGCCGGAATGCAGCCTGCAGATTCAGGAAGTTGAACCGGCGCGCCGCAGCAAAAATACATCCCCGGATCGTTGCAAGTCGGAAGAGGCTGATCGCTTGCTGGCGGCCGTGCCCAAGGGCGCCAATATCATTGCACTCGATGAGCGCGGTAAATCTCCCGGCAGTCATGATCTGGCCGGCTGGCTGGGGCAATGGCTGCAGGATGGTCGCGATATTGCGCTGATGGTTGGTGGCGCCGACGGTCTGGATGCCCGCTGCCTGCAGGCGGCATCACAGCGCTGGTCCCTTTCGCCACTGACACTCCCGCACGGCATGGTGCGTGTGCTGGTGGCCGAACAGCTTTACCGCGCATGGAGCATCCTGAACAACCATCCCTATCATCGAGATTGATCGCCGTAGCAGACAGCAAGTCCTGTTTTTTCTGCGGGCACTGCCAAAGACCTGATTGACAAGCCATAATGCAGACAGACAGTAACTATTGCGTGAGTCGCTGATGAGCGAAGAAATCCTCGCCAACGTCACCCCCCAGGAGACAAGGGTTGCGTTGATCGAAAATGGTGTACTCCAGGAGGTTTATCTGCAGCGGTCCACCCACAGGGGGGTGGTCGGTAATGTCTACCTGGGCCAGGTGCAGCGGGTGTTGCCGGGTATGCAGGCAGCCTTTGTGGATATCGGGCTGGAGCGCACGGCCTTTTTGCATGTGGCGGATATCGCCCAGCCGCCTGCGCAGGCCGAAGGCGAGGCAGTCGAGATGCCGCCGCCGCAGTCCCTGCCCGAGATACAGCGCCTGCTGCGCGAAGGCGATACCGTGCTGGTGCAGGTCATCAAGGATCCGATCAGCACCAAGGGTGCCAGGCTTTCCACCAACATCAGCATTCCGTCCCGCTATCTGGTGCTGCTGCCTCATTGCAACAACATCGGCATATCAGCGCGTATCGAAGATGCTGCCGAACGTGATCGCCTGAAGAATCTTATTGAATCCATACGTCTGAAGCTGGGTATAGAAGGCGGATTCATTGTCCGCACCGTGGGTGAGGGCGCCAGCGAGGAAGATCTGCTGGCGGATATGCAGTTTCTGGACAAACTCTGGGGCTTTGTACGTGTTCAGGCTGAACAGGCCGAAGCCGGCAGCATGGTTTATGGTGACCTGCCGCTGGTGATGCGCATGCTGCGCGATTTGCTGGGAGCAGACGTGGATCGACTGCGCATCGATTCACGCGAAAACTGGGAGCAGGTGGTTAAATTTGCCCAGCGCTTCATGCCTGAGGTGGTCGATCGCATCGAACTCTACAAGGGTGAGTCGCCGATTTTCGATCTCTATGGTGCGGAAGACGAACTCAACAAGGCGCTCAGTTCGCGGGTGCCGCTGAAGTCAGGGGGCTACCTGATCGTCGAACAGACCGAGGCGATGGTGACCATCGACGTCAATACCGGTGGTTTTGTAGGTACCCGTAATCCCGAGGAAACCATATTCAAGACCAACCTGGAGGCGGCGCAGGCCATTGCCCGGCAACTGCGGCTGCGTAACCTGGGCGGCATTATCATCATCGATTTCATTGACATGCAGGGTGAGGACCATCGCCGTCAGGTGCTGGCGGCGCTGGAGCGTCATACTCATCGGGACCCTGCCAAGACCGTGATTACCGGCATCTCTCCGCTGGGCCTGGTGGAGATGACCCGCAAGCGCACGCGCGAGAGCATGGAACAAATCCTGTGTGAATCTTGTCAGCATTGTGGTGGACGCGGACACGTGAAATCCGTGGAAACCGTATGCCATGAAATCATGCGCGAAGTCATGCGTTCGGCCCGGCAATTTCAGGCCAGCGAATTGCTGGTTCTGGCCAACCCCGATGTCATCGCCATGCTGCTGGATGAGCTGTCATCCGCCATGGGTGATCTGGAGAATTTCATTGGCCGGCCAATACGGCTTCAGGAAGAGGCCCTATATCAGCAGGAGGCTTTCGACGTCGTTATCGTGTGAGCGGACGACCGGTACCAAGTAATGCAACGCTGGAAGAAACATGTCTGGACCGGAGCTCTGCTCACTGCATCCGTCGTATTGATACTGGCGGCCGTGGTGGTAGGTGCGGTGCGGCTGATTGATCTGGCAGCACCCAAGTACCGGGAACGGCTCGCAGCCGAAATGTCCGAATCGCTGGATCTGCCGGTTACGATTGGCGGCATCGGCATGAGCTGGCAGCTTTTCCGCCCGACGTTCGAGCTGGACGAGGTCATCGTGCTGGATGATCAGCGGCGTCCGGCCTTTCAGGTGGCGCACATCGGGTTGCCCTTCATGTGGAGCAGCCTGCTGCGCGGTGAACTGTTTCCCTACATGATTGAGCTTCGTGGCTTGGCCGTCGCGCTGGAATGGCGCGCGGATGGCAGTGTCGGGATTCGCGGCGTAGGCGAGGCGGCGGAAGGCGGTGAACTGGATGTGGCTGAGATATTTTCCTATCTGGAGAAGATCAATCGCATAGAAGTCGAAGAGGGCGTGGTTAACTGGAGCGATTTTGGCGCGCCTATCGGCCTGACGCGGGTCGAGCAGGTGAACGTGGTGCTCGAGAAGGCCGGCAAGGGTGTGCATCTGGCGCTGGAAGGCCGGTTACCTAAACATCTTGGCGAAGACTTTCATTTCGACGCTGATCTCAAGGGCGCGCTGTCCAGGCCGGATGAGCTGCAGATTCATACCCGTTTCCGCACTGAAAGCCTGTATGCCGATGGCTGGCTGGCGCCTGTATTGCGCGACACGGCAGCCCTGCGTGGCGGGCCGATGACCGTGGAATTTGCCAGTCAGTGGCAGGGTCTTTCGTTCCAGAACGCGGCATTGCGTCTCGCCGTGAGTCCGCTCAGTGATGTAGGTACCGGCGAGGAGCATCCACTGCCAGGCCTGGATGCGGAACTCCGCTTCAGTCCGCTTGGGGATGGCTGGGACATGAAGGTCCTGTCTCTGCAATATTGGCGGGGCGAAGACAGGAGTCCGGTCACCCAGGGCCATTTCCGCTACCAGCCTACACCGGACGGATTCGGTACACGGCTGGATGCGGACCTGGACAGCTTGCGCGTTGCCGACCTGCTGTCCTGGCTGTCAGTGCTTAATGTGGCGGGCGATATGCCATTGCCCCGTGGTGAGCAGGTCAGAGGCAATCTGCAGTCCCTGCGTTTTGAGTATCGGCAGGCCGTGGGAGCGCAGCCTCAGTATGAAGTTCAGGCCCAGGTACAGGGGCTGGCGTTGCCGGCGGTCGACGGTTTGCCGGGTGTTACCGGCTTGTCCGGGAAGCTTTACGCCACTGATCAGGCAGGCCGCTTTGATGCCAAGGTATCCAATGCCCGGCTGGATCTGCCTCAGGTGTTCGAGCAGGTTCTGCCGCTGAGCCGGTTCGACCTGGGCTTGGCATGGGAAAAGCAGGGTGAGGCGTGGCGAATATTCACCGACAAGCTGGAGACACAGGTTCTCACCGCCCGGGCCACTGGCAGCCTGAATCTACTATTGGATGATGCCCCCTCGCCGGCTATCGATCTGAAACTGGCCTTTGAGGCAACGGATATTCTTCCGCTCAAGCCCTATATTCCCAAGCCGCCGGCACTGCCGGGGCCGGTGGGGGAATGGTTACAGGCATCTCTGGCAGGCGGCACCGTGCCGGAAGGCACGATGCAATTAAAGGGCAGGCTGGCCGACTTCCCTTACGAAAACCCCGGCGAGCCGGGAGTTTTCCGTATTGAATTCCAGGCGCGGGATGCCAGTTTGTCCTATGCACCTGACTGGCCGGTGGTAGACCGCATTAACGGGCATGCGGTTTTCCATGGTCGCAGCATGTACATCGAAGCCGGCAGCGGGCGGATCATCGGCGTGCCGATAGGTAAAACCGTGGCGGAGATTCCGGATTTTCTCGACCCGGTGCTGATTATCAGAGGCACGGTACAGGCGGACGTTGGCCGGCAGCTGGGCTTTCTGGGGGCTTCACCGCTCAGGTCGGAATATCAGGGCCTGCTGGACGCCATCAGCCTGAGTGGTCCCGGTCGTCTGGATCTGGATTTGCGCATGCCGCTCAGCGATGTGGAAGCAGTCCGGATATCCGGTGACATCGACATGCAGGGGGCGCAACTCAAATACAGTTCACTGGACAAGACAGTGGATGCCATCCGTGGACAGTTACATTTCAGCGAAAAGGGACTCTCGGCGGAGCATCTATCGGGTCAGTTTCTCGGCCTGCCGTTAACGGCAAGACTGACACCGGTAGAGAAGGATGGGCGGCAGCTCACGCATCTGCAGGCAACAGCGCATGTGCGCTTGCCGGAACACAAACAGCCGCTCAGTGCCTATGTGTCGGCAAAGACCCTGTCTGCACTGAGTGGAGAGAGCGAGGTCGTTCTCGAATCCACTTTCGACGCCAGTGCTTCGGCATCTGAACTCAGTGTATACAGCAACTTCCAGGGTATGCGCAGCACATTGGGTGAGCCCTTTGCCAAGGAAGCCGGCGAGAGTCGTGAGTTCAAGGCCGTAATCCAGCCTGCGTCGAGGCAGACCGATATGCGCTGGCATTACAGCGACCAGTTGCATGGCTTGTTGAGATTTGTGACCAGCGGGGAGGTGACAAGGCTCCACGTAGGCAAGATTTTTCTGGGTGACGCGCCCGCACTGGCCTGGCCACTACAGCCGGGGATGTATGTGGAGGGTGAACTGCCGTTACTGGACTTGAACAATCTGGCGCCGGCTCGCAGCGAATCGGATAGTCAGTTGCCACCACTTTATGTCAACGCAGAGCTGGGAGAGCTGCGTGTGGCCGGTCAGACATTCAGAAAGCTCGGCCTGTCGTCAGGCGGCGCCGGCAAACCGTTGTCGGCAAGGCAGGGTCAAATAGCTGTGAGTGGCGCAGATGCCGAAGGTATGCTGAGCTGGAAACAACAGGAAGGCGGCCGCCTGGCTATTAACGGCGAATTTAATCACCTCAATCTCAAGGTTCCCGGCAGCCTTTTCGAGGAAGAGGAAAGTCAGGCGGGGGATAAGGTGCAGGCCGAGCCTGTTGATCCGGCCCAGTTGCCTGTACTCAACCTGAGTGTGAAGAATTTTCGTCTCGGCGATGAAGGCTTGGGACACTTGCGGCTGGTCACACAGGCGATGCCGGTCGGGGTGCGCCTGTCGACACTGGAAATCGGTGGACGGCGTATCGAAGTGCGCGGTGGCGGTCAATGGCAGCGCGAGAATGGCCAAAGCAGCGCCAGGCTGCTGCTGAACATTAATGGCAATGATATTGTCGGACTGCTCAATGCCACCGGTTACGCACCCAGCATTACTGCCGAACAGGCCGACGTCTTCATGGAAGTCGACTGGGCGCCGGCGGCCAGCGGACTGGAGATGGAACAACTCAACGGCAAGATGAGTTTTGATCTCGTGGACGGCAGTTTGCTGGAAGTAAAGCCGGGTGCCGGCCGGGTACTCAGTCTGCTCAGCTTCTATTCCCTGCCCAGAAGGTTGACGCTGGATTTCAGTGATGTGCTCGGCAAGGGCACCGCGTTTGATAAATTAACCGGCGTATTTGCCATAGAGAAAGGCAATGCCACGACAGATGATCTGGTCGTCACCACGCCGTCGGCGCGTATTGAAGTACGCGGCCGGGTGGGGCTGGCCGCCCAGGATTACGACCAGGTGGTGACCATTTATCCGGGTGTGGCTTCGGGCGTGGCACTGGCTGGCGCGGTACTGGGCGGACCGGTATTGGGAATTGGTCTGTGGCTTGCCCAGGAACTGCTTGAAAAACCGCTGGATCAGGTGGCCAAACTGAGTTATCGGCTGACCGGCAGCTGGGATGAGCCGGTGGTTGAGCCGCTGGGCGCCGAAGTTCGCAAGTCACCCGCAAATCCGGCGCCTGCGGCAGATAATCCGGCCCCGCCGGCAGAGGAGTCAGGTAGTGAAATACCCGCACCTTAATTCCGGTTTTTTAATTCCTCGCCTGTGGATAACAGTGTTGCTGGCCTGCTGTGTTTTTCCGGCCGCCGCGGAGAGTTACAGTATCGATCAGGCGGCCTGGCAGCAGCCGCGCAGTGCGGTGATGGTGAAGTCATTGCCTGCCGTGAAGGCTGCCGTGCAGGAGTTGCTGGGTCAGCCAGGCGCGCGGCTGAGCATATTGCACGAGGCTGACGAGGAAGGCGCCCTGTGGGGCGCGGAGTTGCGTGACTGGCTGGTTTCGCTGGGTGTGCCGCCGGGCAATATGATGCTGGGAACGGCAGAAGTTGCGCCCGCTGCCTTGCGGCTTGACGTGCAAACCAGTGGCCGTCGCTGAGTGACCGGAGATAGCAGGCTATGAGCAAGGTCGCCGTTATCCAGATGCAGTCCACGGATCAAATGCAGGATAACCTGACTGCCGCGGCCGGATTCATTCGATCTGCGGCCGAGCAGGGCGCCAGGCTGGCCGTGTTGCCTGAGAACTTCGCTTTTCTGGGGCGGCATGAGCGCGACAAATGTCAGCTGGCCGAGTCCTTTGGTGCAGGGCCGATTCAGGATTTCCTGGCCGAACAGGCGGTGCGTCACGACATCTGGCTGGTAGCCGGTTCGCTGCCTGTGAAGGCGATGGGCGATACCTCGCAACCTCCGGAGAAAGTCTATGCGGCAAGCCTGGTCTACAACAGTGACGGCCAGTGCGTGGCGCGCTACGACAAAATCCACCTTTTTGATGTGGAAGTGCCGGGGCGCCCGGGTGAGCGATATCGGGAGTCTGCCAGCCTGCATGCCGGCGACAAGCTCGTTGTAGTGAAAACGCCGGCTGGACGGCTGGGGCTGTCGATTTGTTACGATTTGCGCTTTCCGGAACTCTATCGCGAACTGACGGCGCAAGGGGCTGAACTGCTGGCCGTGCCTTCAGCCTTTACCGAAGCCACGGGGCAGGTGCATTGGGATGTCCTGCTCAAGGCGCGTGCAGTTGAAAACCAGTGCTTCGTGCTCGCACCCAATCAATGGGGGCGTCATCCAGGTGGCAGGCGCACCTACGGCGCCAGCCAGATACTGGGGCCCTGGGGTGAAAGCCTCGGACGCATGGCCGAGGGTATTGGCTGCGTGGTTGCGGAGCTGGATATGGAACATTTGCAAGAGGTGCGCCGCGGATTTCCCTGCCTCAAACACCGCCGGCTGCCGCTGGATACCGAATCCTGAGGATACAGGCACTGATGAATGAATCGACACTGAACATTGCCGAAAATACCCTGCTGCAGCCCGGTGGTCTGGCGCATGCCGACCTGGAGCGGCTGCTCGGGTCCCTGCTGGCGCCTTCGATTGATTATGCCGACATCTATTTTGAATATTCCCGGCGTGAGAGCTGGTATCTGGAAGATGGCATCGTCAAGGACAGCAGCTTCTCCCTGAACCAGGGGGCGGGCCTGCGAGCCATCAGCGGCGAGAAAACCGGTTTCGCCTATGCCGAGGAACTGAAACTGCCGGCGTTGCAACGCGCCTCGCAGGCCGCCGCCGCCATTGCCCGGCAGGGGCAAAGTGGCGAACTCTGCGCCTGGCGGCGCAAGGACGGCACCGGTCTGTATCCCGTGCTTGACCCGACTCATAGCCTGGAAACCAACGACAAGCTGCAGTTGCTGCAGTGGGCAGATGCGGCTGCCCGCGCCGCAGACAGTCATGTCACCCAGGTGATGGTGCAACTGGTCGGCGTGCACGACATAGTCATGACGGTGGCCAGCGACGGCACCATGGCCGGTGATGTGCGTCCACTGGTGCGCATGAATGTCACTGTCATCGTGGAAAAGGCTGGCCGCACGGAACAGGCCTCCAACGGTGGCGGCGGGCGCAGCGGCTATGGTTATTTCAGCCGCGAGCTGGTGGAGAGTTATGCGCAGGAAGCGGTGCGCAAGGCGCTGGTGCGGCTTGAGGCCGAAGCGGCGCCGGCCGGCACCATGCCGGTCGTGCTGGGGCCCGGCTGGCCAGGTGTGCTGCTGCATGAAGCCGTGGGTCATGGCCTGGAGGGGGATTTCAACCGCAAGGGCAGCTCTACCTACTCGGGGCGCATGGGTGAAAAGGTGGCCTCCGAGTTGTGCACCATCGTGGATGACGGCACGCTGCCGGGTCGGCGCGGGTCACTCAATATTGACGACGAGGGCACGCCGTCCAGCTATAACGTTCTGATAGAAAAGGGCATTCTCAAGGGCTACATGCAGGACAAGCTCAATGCGCGCCTGATGGGTGTGGAGCCTACCGGCAACGGCCGGCGGGAATCCTTCGCCCATCTGCCCATGCCGCGCATGACCAATACCTATATGTTGCCGGGCGAGGATGACCCTGGGGAAATTCTCGCCTCGGTGGACAAGGGGCTGTATGCGGTGAATTTCGACGGCGGCCAGGTAGATATCACCTCCGGCAATTTCGTGTTTTCCGCTTCCGAGGCTTACCTGATTGAAAACGGCAAGGTCACCCGGCCGGTGAAGGGCGCCACCCTGATCGGTAACGGGCCTGAAGTGCTGGGGCGCGTTTCCATGGTTGGCAACGACCTGGCGCTGGACTCCGGTGTCGGTGTCTGCGGCAAGGATGGTCAGAGTGTGCCGGTGGGTGTAGGCCAGCCGACTCTGCGTATCGACGGACTCACTGTTGGTGGCACACAAAGCTAAGGCTTCCAGACCCGACCAGCGTGGCAGTTTCCGCATTATCGGTGGACGCTGGCGCGGGCGCCGTCTGGACTTTGTCGATGACGGTTCTGTGCGCCCGTCCCCGGATCGCGTGCGGGAAACATTGTTCAACTGGGCCATGCCCGTGGTGCGCGGGGCCCGTTGCCTGGATCTGTTCGCCGGCAGCGGCGCGCTGGGCCTGGAAGCCCTGTCCCGGGGCGCGGATCAGGTGGTTTTCGTAGACAGCCAGCGCAGCGTCACAGCCAATATCAAGCGGCATCTGCAAACACTGGGGGCATCCGCCGAGGTGGTCTGCGGTGACGCGCTCGCCTATTTGCGCGGGGTTCCGCAGACGTTTGACCTGGTGTTTATCGACCCACCCTACAGGCAGGATTGGGTGCCGCGTATCCTGGAATATCTGCCTGCCTGCATGGCTGACGGGGCGCAGCTTTATGTAGAAATGGAAACAGGCAGCGCCCTGCAGTTACCCGAAGGCTTCGAGTTGCTGAAACACAAGTCTGCCGGCCAAGTGAGTTACCATTGGGTGGCGTATTCCAGTCAGCCCCCATCTGACAACCACAAAGAATGAACGATATGAGCGAACACAAATCCGTGATTGCCGCCTATTCCGGCACCTTCGACCCGATTACCAATGGTCATGTCGATGTGATTACCCGGGCTGCCCGCATGTTTGAACACATGATCGTGGTGGTGGCGCAGAATTCCGGAAAGAACCCCATGTTCAACATGGAGGAGCGCGTTGAGCTCTGCCGGCAATCACTGGCGCATGTGCCGAATCTTGAAGTGCTGGGCTGGGACGAGTTGATCGTTAATCTGTTCGAGGCCCGTGGCGTGACCGTGCTGGTGCGCGGCGCACGAGGGGTGGGCGATTTCGAATACGAAAAACAGATGGCGCTGATGAACCGGCACCTGCAACCGGGTATTGATACCATCCTGCTGGCGCCGGCTCCCCAGTTCACCCAGATTTCTTCCAGTCTGGTGCGTGAAATAGCCGGGCACGGGGGCGATCTGGATGGTCTGGTTCCAGGGCCGGTGGTCGAGAAAATACGTCAGAAACAGGGTAAATAGAGGGCACCCACGAGGCATATGGCACTCAAGATCACAGACGCCTGCATTAACTGCGATGTGTGTGAGCCCGTGTGTCCGAACGAGGCTATTTACGTAGGCCCCGTCATCTACGAGATAGACCCGAATCGCTGCACCGAGTGTGTCGGTCACTTTGACACGCCGCAATGCCGGGATATCTGCCCGGTTGACTGCATTCCGAATGATCCCGATTACGTCGAAAGCGAGGCGCAGTTGATGCAAAAATATCGGCGCCTGACTTCCGGAGATGAAAAATGATGAAACGCTTGCTGATGATGACCGCATTGCTGTTCTGCGCTGTGGGTATGACAGCGCAGGCAGGCGAAAAACCCCCTGGCGCGGCCATCGCCAGTGCTCACCCGCTGGCTACCGCAGCCGGTTTTGAAATCCTGGATGCCGGCGGTAATGCCTATGATGCCGCGGTGGCGGTGAGCGCGGCCCTGGCCGTGGTGGAGCCAGCCGGTTCCGGGATTGGCGGTGGCGGCTTCTGGCTGCTGCAGGGGCCTTACACCGGCAAGAACCGTATCGAAGTGATGGTGGATGGGCGTGAAATCGCACCTATCGAATCCACGGCCGATATGTACCTGGACGAAAACGGCAACTTCGACAGCAAACTGGCCATTAATGGTCCGCTGGCGGCAGGTATTCCGGGTGCGCCGGCGGCCTGGGCGCATATCGCTGAAAAATACGGCAAGCTGCCGCTGGAAGAGTCGCTGGCGCCTGCCATCCGGCTGGCCGAAGAGGGCTTCAAGGTCGACACACACATGTTCAAGCTGATGGCATGGCGCCGTCAGGTGCTGGCTGATTCGCCCGCTGCTGCCGATGTCTTCCTCACACTGGGCCTGCCAACGCCGCCGGGCGTGGTTATCAGGCAGCCGGATCTGGCCCGGACGCTGAAGCGTCTGGCAGAGCGCGGGCACGATGGTTTCTATATGGGCAGTGTTGCGCGCAAACTGGTCGAAGGTGTACGGGCCGCCGGTGGTATCTGGACCATGGACGACCTGGCCGACTATGAAGTGGTCGAGCGCAAGCCAAGCGTGGGCTATTACCGGGGTTATCGCGTGGTGTCGGCATCACCGCCATCTTCGGGTGGCGTGGCGCTCACTACCATGTTCAATATCCTGTCCGGCTATGACTTTGCGGCCCTGCCGCAAACCGAGCGCCGTCATCTGGTTATCGAGGCCATGCGGCGTGCGTATCGCGACCGCGCTGTTTATCTGGGTGATCCCGACTACGTGGAAATCCCGTTCACCCGCCTGGCCAGCCAGCCCTATGCCGATATGCTGCGACGGGGAATTGATCTCACCAGAGCCACACCCAGCGCCAGTCTGGGCCAGCCCGCGGGTGACACACCCAAGGGGGCCGACACCAGTCACTTCTCGGTGATCGACAGCGAAGGCAATCGTGTGGCGGCCACCCTGTCCATTAATCTGCCTTTCGGTTCGGGTTTCATGCCGCCGGGCACGGGTGTGCTGCTCAATAACGAAATGGACGATTTCGTCGCCAAACCCAATGCGCCGAACAGCTATGGTCTGGTTGGCAGCGAGGCCAATGCCATAGAGCCGGGCAAGCGTATGCTGTCGAGCATGTCGCCGACCATCGTGGAGGGCAAGGACAGGCTCGCCATCATCGGCACACCCGGTGGCAGCCGCATTATCAGCATGGTTCTGCTGGGTGTGTTGAGCCTGGTGGATGACGGGCTCGGCGCCGAAGGCATTGTGAGCCAGGGGCGCTATCATCATCAGTATCTGCCGGATGTGGTGCAGCACGAGAAATCCGCTTTCAGTGACCAGACCCGTGACGAACTGCAGTCCATGGGTCACAGACTCGAAGCGGTCGGCCGGGACTACGGCAATATGCAGGTGGTTATCTGGCACAGGAAACAGAACCGGCTCGAGGCAGCCTCCGATCCCAGGGGCATAGGCGCCGGGCTCGTGGTGAAAAAACAGAAACCCTGAGCAGGGGCTGCCAGTGCCTGCCTGGCTGTTACATGGCCTGGACTATGCCTTCATCGCTCTGCATTGCCTGGTCATCGGCTTCAACCTGTTCGGCTGGTGCTGGCGCGGTACGCGGCGGGCGAATCTGGTTTTATTGGTGTTGACCGGCCTCAGCTGGTTCGGCCTGGGCATCTTCTATGGCTGGGGTTACTGTCCGTTGACCGATTGGCACTATGACGTGCTTCAGGCGCTGGGCGAAACCGGGCTGCCTTATTCCTATGTGAACTACATGCTCGGACGTTGCTGCGGCATTACGGCTGATGCCTTCTGGGTCGATGTCTGTGTGGTTGTGTCCTACTTCACCAGCCTGGCCATTTCGTTGACACTGAATATCCGCGACTGGCGCCGGTTTGCCTAATACAGCTGCGCCGGCAAGTTCTCGACCGGCATGTTCTTGCCGCAAGTAGCCGCGGGGTCATTACGGTAGCGGCGCTGGATATTCACCAGGTAATGGCGGCCATGCGGATCATGCCGATAGTAGTGCACGGTTTCCCGCATGTTGATCATATTGGCGTCGGTGATGGTTTGCGGCACAGCCTGAACCGGTGAGCCGGGCCGCAAAAGGAAGTCGCCTTCTCGCGTACTCGTCTCCTGGAATCTGTTCAAACATCTTTCTTGTCAGAGCCAGGGTGAACAGGTAATCAAGTCAAAAAAGCAACGCCTTTGACCTGGGCGAAAACCTGCTGACCAGGCTTCAGGTTCAGTTCATGGGCTGATTTTTTCGTGATGCGGCTGAGAATGGGCACACCCGACGCCAGCAGGCGCACCGTCACCTGTCCGTTGCCTTCGTCGCTGATGGCTTCAACAGTGGCGGCAAAAATATTCAGGATGCTTGTATCTGTCTGGCGGTTCAGCGTGAGGCTGACGTCCCGGGCAGCCAGCCGCAGTCTGGCGCGGCTTCCCGGCTCGAGTGGCCGCTGCGCCACACGGAAGCTTCCGCCCGCAAAAGACAGCTCCGTGAGCTGGAAGGTTTCGTCATGTGATTCGACTACTGCCTCAATCACTGTGGCGGCATCGCTTTCGTGTGCGAGCGAGAGATCCAGCCGGCTGAACAGCGCCTGAGGCTCGCCTGCAGCGGTTACCCGGCCACCCTCCAGCATTACGAGATGATCGGCCAGCCGGGCAATTTCTTCAGGCGAGTGACTGACGTACAACAAGGGTATTTCCAGTTCATCGTGCAGACTCTCCAGGTACGGCAGTATTTCCTCCCTGCGCCGGCGATCCAGCGCCGCCAGGGGTTCGTCCATGAGTAACAGCTGCGGACTGGTGGCCAGCGCGCGCGCTATGGCCACCCGTTGAGTTTCTCCCCCGGAGAGTGTGCTGGTGCGGCGTTTCAGCAGGGGAGACAGGCCCAGCATCTCGATAGCCGAATGCAGTTCTATCCGCCGTTTACCAGTCGGTACGCGTTTATAGCCGTATTCCAGGTTGCCAAGCACATCCAGGTGTTCAAACAGGGCCGGCTGCTGGAATACAAAGCCCAGCGCCCGCCGGTGCGGGGGAATAAAAACCTGGTTCGATTGCCAAACGCTGCCATCAACACTTAGCTGACCGCCAGCGTGCCGGTCCAGGCCGGCAATGGCGCGCAGCAGGCTGGTTTTGCCACTGCCCGAGGGGCCGAAGATTCCCGTGACTCCACGAGGGGGCAGGCTCAGATCAACATCCAGCGTGAAGCCTGGCCATTGAAAGTGAAAGGCGGCCTTGACAGACATGATGCGCCGCCTACCCCTGCAGCACTCTGAAGCGGCGATTGCCGGCATAGGCCAGCAATAACATCAGGAAAGACGCCAGTAACAGGGCGCCGCTCAAGGCATGTGCGTGTACGTAATCCATGCTTTCCACATGATCGTAAATCGCAATCGAAGCGACGGTGGTTTCACCCGGGATATTGCCGCCGATCATCAGCACCACGCCAAACTCGCCGATCGTATGGGCAAAACCCAGAACCGCGGCGCTGAGAATGCCGGGTCGGGCCATGGGCAGGGCGACCGTAAGAAAGCGGTCCAGGGCCGGAGCCCTCAGTGTGGCGGCGGCTTCCATCGGGCGCTTCCCGATGCCGGCGAAGGCCGCCTGCATGGGTTGCACCACGAAGGGCAGGGAATAGATAACCGAACCAATGACCAGTCCGGTGAAAGTAAAGGCCAGCGAGTGCCCGCCCATGGCCTGCATCAGGCTGCCCACCGGACCATGCGGGCCTAGCGTAATCAGTAGATAGAATCCCAGTACCGTAGGAGGCAGGACCAGCGGCAGTGCCACAAGAGCCTCCAGAACAAATTTCCAGCGCCATGCGCTGCGGGCCAGCCACCAGGCGAGCGGTGTGCCCAGCAGAAGAAGGATAAATGTGGTGATCAGCGCCAGCTTGAACGTTACAGCCAGCGCGACCCAGTCCGCTTCACTAAACATCAGGACAGCTCATGGGGGTAACTATGGAGCGCCTCACGAAGAAACGTCGGGCCGGGCGATTCGCTCATACAAATATTCATATTGAATAAACGGCCGATCCTCGGGAAGGCCATGCACGCGGGGCTTTTTGTAAATGCGTTTGAACAACGCCGGGTCGGGCAGTAGTTCCGAGCCGATAACGTTGGTGGAAATCGAACCGTCAGTTTCCTTGAACTCCAATCTGACATCGTGATTGTCATGCAGGAAATATCTGCGGCAGGATTTCTCAATCACTTTTAGATATTCCCTGGAAGAGGCGCCATCCATTTCAGAAAAACTGCAGGAGTTGTAAAACAGATCAACAGACTTGTCTTCTAACTGTTGGATGCAGAAGTGAGGGAAGACGGCTACATCGAATGCCTCATCCGGTGAAGTGGATATCTCTCCCTCGCCAAAAAGCCGGATATTCTTTTCAGGAAAAGCCGATAGCAGAAAGTAGGAGCTCAGAACAGCCACTTCGGGTATGTCAAAAAGTATGTATTTCGATATCTGGTTCTTGCCGATCTGCAAGCTTTGGAAAGCCTGGCCGCCGAGGCCGGCTCCGATCTCTACACACACTGCGCCGGGTACGTCAGTCAGCAGGTTACGCATTTCGACTGCGTGATAGGCATGGCGAAGAGTCTCTATGGATATGATTTTTCTATCAAGATAAACGCCTGTTTGATTACCCACATTCGGAAAATCCACGTCCCGTGGATCCAGGTCCATGCTGAGCAGGCAATTCCTGTATTTGCTCCATACGTACTTGATGTACAGGCTGCCGAGCAATGATTTATAGCGCAAATAACTGTCGTATCCACCGGCACCGATTGTGCAGGGCTCCCTGAACAGGTTTTCCAGCATGGCCGAGAGTTGCTCTGCATCCCCGGCTTCCAGCACGGCAATCAGCTTGCCGTAATTGACCGATATCCATTCGGACCACAGCCCCCTTACCTGCAAGGCTTGCGGAGCGTGCTCCTGAGCCTGTTTCGCTTTCTTGTACGCCGCCATGATTCTTTGAATATGCTCGGGGTTGCTGCGGCGATGATCGGGGCGCTGACGATGATCTGAAAAGCCATCGCGTACGTTCAACTTCTTGTCAGCGGTTGATAGCAGCAGAAAACCGGCAAGTACTTCGAATGGCCGGCTGATGCGGGTCGAAAGAAAGCGGGTGGATTTTTCCAACAAGGTGCCACTTGCCCAGGCGCGAAGTATCTTTCTATAGAAATAGGCGATTCTGCTCACTTAATGCTCCCGGCCAATACAGCGTCCTGCGCATAGGCGTGCGTCAATGCCTCAAAGACGCTGCTTGTGAAACTTTATGGGTAAATCCTGAAAACCGTACTTTCCCGCATTATCGGCGAAGCGCCCACAGTCTTCGAGTCAGTAGAAAGAATAATCCAGAAATGCCGAGCGAGATGCAGAGCAGACCCAGGGGCAGGAAAAGGCTTTCATGCAGAAAACCCTGTTCGTCGACATACTGATAAAAAGTGTTTTCCAGCAACAGGGAACCTGCTCCTGCCAACAGTAGTGCGCATGTTGCTATCAGTAACTTGTTAATGGCAGCTCTCAGCCGGTTCTGTCAGGAGGTATGGAATAAGTGCCCACTGCATGAGCGACGGGTTCGGACATGCCCTCCGAGTAGATCGAAACTTCGCCAATGGCCAGCGTTCTGCCCACCTTGATCAGCGAGCATACAGCCAGCACGTCTTTGTCGGGGGCAGGTTTGCGCAGGAAATTGATATTCAGATTGGTGGTCACTGCCAGGGGCACCAGCCCTATTTCACCCAGGATGGCCGCATACAGGGCCGCATCGGCAATTTCCATTAAAACCGGTCCGGCAACCGTGCCGCCGGGGCGCAGGTGGTTGTGATCAATCTTCTTGCGCAGGGTGGCCGACTTGTTTCCCAGGCTTTCAATGACCAGGTCGACTTGCGGGAAATCATCCGCAAAGAAAGCGATCAATTGTTCTTTCGTTACCATTTTTTCAGTTCGGGTGCTTTTTCACTGAGCGGGAAAATCACTGTATTGCGGCAGGCTATCCTGTATTTCCCACCAGTTGGCCTTGTGTGCGGCAAAGATGTGAAAGGCCGGCCTTACCGGTAAATCTTCATTGATCGTGCCGGCGCGTATTCTCACCACTTCCGGCATCGTCGTACGGCGGCTGAGAATCGGCGAGCCGCAGCGACCGCAGAAAGCCCTGATTTTGCCTGGCGTGGATTCATATTCCTTCATGGCGTCCTCACCGGAGGTGATTCTGAAAGCCGAGGCTGCTACCGGAATGTTGGACACGAAAGGCGTGCCTTGCGCCTTGCGGCATTGCCGGCAATGGCAGAGCTGAACAGGTTCCAGTTCTCCTTCTATCTGGTACTGGATCGAGCCGCAGAGACAACTACCGGTGTACATGATTGCTCCAACAAGTTAATAACCGTATTCCTTGGGGTTGTTGAGGATGGCTTTCGCTGTTTCCTCGGCTTCGACTTTTCTCAAACCGGTTTTAAGCAGAATGTTCACTGCCTCGTCCTGGCTGCCGGTTTTTATCGCCTCATCGAATTTCGCGAGAAGACCGGACACCAACAGGCGTTCGTTCAACGTAATACCTCTGTACCTGCTCATTCCTTGCTCCGGTCGGTCAGCTTAACCGGTCACATTCTAGACGGTTTTCGCAGTCGAAAAGTGCACGAGTGCTGCCAGGTCAGTGCCGATAGCATCGGGCTCAACGCCCAGCTCTTCAGCCGGGCTATTCGTCCGGTTTACCCAGAATGTTGGATAACCAAACCATTTGGCTCCGGCCACATCCCAACCGGCGAAGGCGGCGAACAGGATTTCCTGCTTTTGTAACTGCAGCACTTGCATGCCCAGCGCATAAGCGCGCGGATCGGGTTTGTACGTCCGGATACGGTCTGTGCTGATTACCGCTTCGAATGCATCCCTCAAGCCGGCGTTATCCAGTCCGCGAGTAAGCATTCCGGCCGTCATGTTTGACAGAAAGGCCAGTCGCAATCCTGCCTCACGCAGGTGCTCCACGGCATCAGGAACATCCGGCCATACCTGCAGATTTTCCCAGGCTGACAACAGGCTCTGTCGCTTTTCCCGGCTGAGCTCAATCTCAAGCTGTTTTGCAACGAACGTCAGGCTGTGATCCGCCAGTTTAAGAAAGTCCAGATACTGGTCTGACAGCGCGCGTAACCATTGGTATTGGAATAAACGGATACGCCATGCCTGCATGAGGGTCGCCCCGTGCTCAGGGAAAAGCGCTTCTGCCTTGGAAGCTATCGGGCGGGGATCAAGAATCGGAAATCCATCGAATGCGATGGCCTTGATACCTGCAGCTTTGGCTTGCCCCGCAATGGCATCCACCGATCGGGTATTCAGTAATGCGCCAGCGGTCGCCAGCCGTAGAAAGTTTCTGCGATTCATTGTCATGGCTTTGCTCCGGATTCGAGTCGCCTAATATCCGGGTTAGGGCCGGCGACTGTAAGCGGCAGTCGGATTGGGTGTTATCCCTCAGCGGCTCTGTTTTGCGGACTCAAGAGATAGAGTGTGAAAAGGACGACTACCGTAGCATCAAAGGCTATGGTCAAGGCCGCCTTGCCGAGGAACTGACTGCCGACAGTAACCACCAGGCCGACAAAAATCGCTTTTCCCAAAGTGGCGATGAGCAGAATCAGATTTCGATGAACAGGGCGAAACGCGCCGTAAATCAACATGGCGCCCACCAGGGTAATCAAGGAGCCCCAACTACGCACCACCACCTCGGCCAGAGGGTCTTGTATGGAAGCGCCAAAAGTATTTTTCAGGGCCAACTCTGGAGAGAAAACGGCCAGAACCATGCTGCATGTAAGCATGCCGGCAACGAGCATGAGCCATTTGATATTACGGTTAATTAATTGCACGGGAATTTTCCTTCTGCTGCTAACTGAATTCGAAAAAGCGGAAGATGTATACGGTATTAAAAAACTGTAGTTCGGGTGAGACTTGCACAATACGGGAATGAGAGGCTGGTATCGCGTTCTCAGGCTAAACATTTACTGACAGCGGTTGATCGACTCACAATCGTAATCGTTGATTTTGAGGGTGTAAGTGAAATCGGCCAAGCTTTTAGCGATGAGGTATTCGGGGTATTTCCCTTAAAGTACACAGAAATGGAAATCAACTTTATAAAAGCCAGTTCTGCAGTTAGGCGGATGATTGGCAGAGCGAGATCGGTTCAGACAAGCATTCAAACGTCCTGCGCAACGATTTGTTGGGCATCAATAAGCACCCAAGCTGATAACGCGCAGTCATTTTTCAGGAAAATATCTGGTTACCTCAGACCAGGGAATAAGGCGATTTAGTTGAATCGTTTCAAAGACCTCTTTAGCCTTGCCCTCGCTGCTCATCTGAGCCAGTAAAACAAGAGCCCCCTGATAAGAAGGAATTCCGCCATTGCTGGAAATTCTGTTGCGATCAACAACAACATTGCGATCTTCGATTACGTTGATCTCGGGGAATTCTCGCTGCAATTGCTTTTCACCACCCGCCCACGTAGTTGCTGTGTAGCCATCAAGCAGGCCTGCGTGAGCATACAAAAAAGCACCAGAGCAGTTGCTTGCCAACCAAGAAACGGTTTCGGCCTGATTTTTGAGGAATTTGGTTAAATCCTCGTTCTCAAAGAGGGTGTCCATGACATAAGAACTGGTTACTATCAGCGCATCTAATTTGGGATTGTCATAGATCGTTTTATCAACTGTCAGGCGAATGCCTTCCTCTGTGGTGACTACGGCAGCATCTTCCTCTACACCAATCAATAAAACCTGATAATTGGAGAACCACGATTTTCGTGTAGCAACGCCAAACACCTCGGCTGGCGCAGTTACGTCGCTGCTCAAAACTTTGTCGTAAACCAGGATTCCGATTTGCTTGTCTGCGGCTAGAGATGGCAATGAATACAGGGCCACGGTAATCAGTAACGTAATCTTGCCAATTATTTTCTTACTCATAATTCGATTCCCTGTAGTGGGTGGGTTGACACCCAACGCCGGAATTAAGGGGCGGCCAGCGAAGCTGGGCGTCCCGGCTTGAGCGAATTGTTATGCCTCATGACCGTGAGACTTGACCAGCTTTACTTGAAGCTCACAACCAACAGCCTCAGCGTAACGCTGCAGGGTCGCTATTGAGGGCGAATGCTTGCCAGAGCTAAGCGAAGACTCTAGACGAGTAATGGCTGGTGCCTTGGTGCCCATGCGTGCAGCTACCTCAGCCTGGGTGAGGCCAGCCTTATTTCGAGCCTTGAGCATTTGACGCAAGAGCGTGAACTCCGTCTCCATGCCCTCATAGGCAGAAAGAACTTCCGGATCTGAAAGTGCTTTTTTCTTTAATTCAGCGTGCTTCATTTTCCTTTAACCTCCGCCATTCGATTTCTGGCGATGCGTAATTCCTTGGCTGGGGTTTTCTGGGACTTCTTCACAAAGCCATGCAGCATGACAATGCGCTTTCCTACCAACGTGCAATAGAACACACGGGCAATGCCTTCCTGGCCTTTGATCCGAAGCTCAATCAACCCGTCAGACATGGGGCGGGAATGCGGCATGCCCAAATCAGAACCGAACTCAAGCATGAGATCAGTGAGCCGGAAATACCGTGCTGCTAATTTGGGCTGCAACCTCAAAACGAAGTGCTCTACGTCTTCGTATGGATACTCAATGCGCCATGTCATTTCTGAATAGTAACATAATTGTTATGTTTGGTATCGCGGAAATATGGGGCATAACGCTTGAACTAACAGGCGCCCACCTAGTGGGTGTCCTGGTTGAGTGACTTGTTATGTTTCATGACCAATGATAATGTGTATGAGTACTTATATTTATACACATAGAGGTTTGTTATGCGTACTAACATAGTTATTGATGACAAGTTAATGGACGATGCCTTAAAGGCTACTGGATTGAATACGAAGAAGGAAGCAGTTGAGCTTGGCTTGAAACTTTTGGTGCGGCAGAACAAGCAGCAAAAGATAAGAGGCTTAAAAGGAAAACTTCATTGGGAAGGCGACCTCGATGAAATGAGGGGAGCCAAGTGATCCTGGTAGATACCAGTGTATGGATAAATTACTTCAAAGGAGAAAACTGCCCAGAAACCGACCGATTAGATTGGGCATTAGAAAACGATGTTGTAGTTATGGGGGACTTGATACTGCTCGAAATACTGCAAGGCTTCCGAAACGACCGGGACTACAACAGGGCAAAGAAATACTTAGAAAGCCTACGGCAGTTCGAGTTATTTGGGACGGATATGGTCGATAAATGTGCCAATAACTACCGCCAGTTAAGAAAGAAAGGAATAACGATACGGAAAACGGCAGATGTGATTATTGCCTCCTTTTGTATAGAGAATAATCTGCCGTTGTTATTTACTGATAGAGACTTTGTGCCGTTTGTCCAAAAATTAGGATTGCGGTCGGCATTAGATGAGACATAACGAATGACATGGACCTCCCCCCTCTTACGGCTTCTATGAGCCAGAATGGAGATGTCGAATTCATCCAAACAACGA